>CAIONS010000056.1 GCA_903859715.1 uncultured Opitutia bacterium | reverse complement strand
CCGCCCCCTCATCAGAGCTCAAGAAAGCCATTCAAGAATACCTTTCAGAGGTACCCCTGACCAATTGCTTCGGCGTATCCTTAACACTGAAACAAAACACCTCAGGAGTATATCTGGATGATACCTGCGTGGTCCGAATCGATTTTATCGCGGAAGCGGCCGCGCGACCGCCAGTCTACGCTACGGCCTTTTCGCTGGAACACGTGCTCTGGCTCTACGCGCCTGAAATCGGGACGCGCGTGCTCGGGCCGGCGACCCGCGCCTGGCCTGACTCTGCTGCACTTTCAGCTCGGCTGCGTGGGCTCGATCCGCGCATCCGGCGCGTCACGGTCTATGCCAATCCCGTCGCTCCAATCTCGAGGCCGGAGCAGTTCTACCTGAATAATGCGTGCGTGATTGCCTCGCTCCATGCGCTGACGCGGGTCCTCGACTCCGGAGGCCGCGTCGCAGAAGCCGGCCTGATCCTGATGTCCTTTGACACACACGACACCTCCAGCGCCGAGGCCGCTCTCGTCAATCACAGTCTGCTGGCCTACCGGCGTGATGAACAGTGGTGGTGCATTGACCCGAACACCCCCCTGAAGCCCTTTCGCTTGGAAAATGCCGAGATCGGCGCACCGCTTGACCCGGCGCTGGTGCTGCTTGCACTGCAGCAGAATTACCCCGTCAAGAGTGTGTATCTGCTCGCGCTTTCGCGCGGCACGCTCGACCGCATCGCGGCAAACTTGGTATGGCGCAGTTTGCCGGTCAGCGGATGGGGCGCCTTGCCGTCCAGCGAATGGCGCAGCTTACCGGTCGACGGATAGGTCGGCTGACCACCTTGCATTCACCTTGCCGCGCTGCGGTCCGGCTTGCATAAGCCCAGCCTCTGCCGATGAACATCCACCCGACCCGCGACGCCTTCCTCGGCCTTGCTGCGCAAGGCAACGTCATCCCGGTCTACACGGACCTCATGGCCGATTTTGAGACGCCCGTCTCGGCCTATGCCAAGCTCAAGGAGGCCGGCCCGTCCTATCTACTGGAGTCGGTCGAGGGTGGGGAAACCCTTTCACGCTACAGTTTCATCGGCTGCCGCCCCCGCAAAATCTTCATCTGCGGCCCGGTCACGACCGAAATCCGCCAGCCCGGCCGACCCACGCAGACCGTCACCGTCCCCACGCCGCCTGATCCACTGACGCTGATCGAAACCGAGATGCGCGGCTATCAGCCCGTCACGCTGCCGGGCCTGCCCCGCTTCACCGGCGGCGCAGTCGGCTTTGTCGGCTACGAATATGTCACCCGGATCGAGCCAACCGTGCCCGTGGCCAAATCGGACGACCTGAAGGTGCCCCTGCTCTACTTCATGCTGTCGGATTCGCTGCTGATCTTTGACCGCGCGAAGCAGACCCTGCGGCTCTGCGTCAACGCCCACATCCACGGCGAGCCCGGCGCGGCCTACGATGCGGCCGTCGCCGAGCTGCAACACCTCTACGCCATCCTCCGGCAACCGCGGGAAATCTCGCCTGCGCCCTTGGTCGATCCCTCGAAGATCGTGGTGCCTCCGGGCAATTTCACCCAGCCGCGCTTTGAGCAGGCCGTCGAGGAGGGCAAGGAGTTCATCCGCGCCGGCGATATCATCCAGTTTGTCCCGTCGCAGCGCTTTACCCGCGACTTCAAACCGTCGGCCCTGGACCTCTATCGCGCCCTGCGGACCGTCAATCCGTCCCCGTACATGTTCATCCTCGAGGCCGGCGACTTTTCCATCGTCGGAGCTTCGCCGGAAGTACACGTGCGCCTGACCGATGGCCGGGTTGAGATCCGGCCCATCGCCGGAACGCGCAAGCGCGGAGCGACGCCCGAGGAAGACATCGCGCTCGAAAAGGAACTCCTGGCCGACGAGAAAGAGCGCGCCGAGCACCTCATGCTGGTGGATCTCGCCCGCAACGACATCGGCCGCGTCTGCCGCTTCGGCTCGATCCACGTGCCTGAATTCATGGTCGTGGAGCGCTATTCCCACGTCATGCACATCGTTTCGCAGGTTGAAGGGACCATTGCCCCCGAGCGGAACGCCTACGATCTCATGCGCGCCACGTGTCCCGCCGGCACCGTGAGCGGCGCCCCGAAGATCCGGGCGATGCAGATCATCGCCCAGCACGAGCCCACCCAGCGCGGCTTCTACGCGGGGGCTCTCGGCTACTTTGGTTACGACGGCAACATGGACACCTGCATCATGCTGCGCACCGCCCTGCTAAAGGATGGGAAAATCCACATCCAAGCGGGCGCCGGAGTCGTCGCCGATTCCGTGCCGGCGACCGAGTATCAGGAGACCATCAGCAAGGCTTCCGCGCTCTTCAAAGCCGTGGCCATGGCCGAGCAGTTCTGAGCGGCTGAGCTTTGTCATAATGCGCCACCATGGCGCGCAGTAAAACTGAAGTGGGTCAAAATCGCGCCTACTGAGCGCGCCTTGGAGGCATCCATGCCCCGTGCTGGCTCGTCATAGCTATTGGAACAGCACTAGCTAGCTACCGGGAACAAAACATCCGGTTACGTCTCTTTAACCATCAAGGAGTCTATCATGCCCGCCAAATTCAAATCCCACAGCGCGACGGTCGAAGCCGAAGAATCTCCCGCCGCCGTCCTCCGCGCCGAATTGCCCGACGCTCCGCCCTCTTTTCTCGAAAGATCCGAACCGGCCGCCGCCGAGGCTCCCATCGCCCACGGCGAACGCAGCAACCTCCAGCTTTATCTCCAGGAGATCGGCAAGACCGCGCTCCTGACCATCCAGGAGGAAATCCAGCTGGCCAAGCGCATCCGCCGCGGCGACAAGGCTGCCCGCGATCATATGATCTCGGCCAACCTCCGTCTCGTCGTGAAAATCGCGATGGACTACAAGGATTTCGGCCTGCCGCTCCTCGACCTCATTAGCGAAGGCAACATCGGCCTCATCAAGGCCGTCGAGCGCTTCGACCCGCGCAAGGGCGGCAAGCTTTCGACCTACGCCGCGTGGTGGATCAAGCAATCCATCAAGCGCGCCCTGGCCAACCAGTCCAAGACGATCCGCCTGCCCGTCCATCTCGTGGACAAGATTTCCAAGATGCGCCGCACGGCCATGAAACTCACCGAGGAGCTCGGCCGCGAGCCGACCGATGAGGAGTTGGCGATCGAGCTGCAGATCCCGACCAGCAAGGTCGCCCATCTGAAGTCGGTCAGCGTGCGTCCCGCCTCGCTCGACGCTCCCGTCGGCGAGGACGGCGATTCCGCCACCTTCGGCGAAATCGTCGGCGACGACAATGCCATCAGCCCTTACGACGGCCTCCGCGACAAGAACCAGAACTCCGACCTGCATGCGATGGTCGACTCGCTCGAGGAGCGTGAAGCCGAGATCATCAAGCTGCGCTTCGGGCTCGACGGGAAGGATGAGCTCACCCTCGAGGAAGTCGGCAAGCGCTTCCACGTCACCCGCGAACGCATCCGCCAGCTCGAATATCTCGCACTCTCCAAGATGCGCCGCGCCATGGCGAAGCACGAGGCCGTCCGCACCACCGAGGAAATCGAGGAGGATGAGCGCATCCTCCAGCGCAACGTCGTGATTCGCGAATTCGTCGAGTCGAAGTCCCGGAAAGCACTCAAGGCCGGACGGAACTGAGTCCGTCGGCAAACTTTCAGATCCAAGAGGCCGGCCGCAACGCCGGCCTCTTTTTTTATCCAAGTCCGCGCGGCCGGTTTCATCCCGCTTGCCCCGGGTCCGCGCGCCCCGCAGGATTTTCGCCGTGGAAGCCCCCGCCGCGGATCGCCCAACTTGGCGCCCGATCATCAACAGAAGCGCCCTCTGGACCGCCGTCTGGGCGTTACTCGCCATCCTGCACGTCACGCAGGCCATCTGGCTCAGTCATGGCAAAGCCGCACCGGGTGATTTGGGTGACGGCCGGTTCAACCAACTCATTCTGGAGCATGGCTACCAGTCCCTGCGGGGAGTCTACGACTGGGACTCACCCTCCCAGTTTTTCCCCCAGCGAGCTACACTGACCTACAATGACACGCACGCTGGCACCCTGCCGATCTATGCCTTTCTCCGGGTAGGCGGCCTGTCCATGGAGCACGCCTGGCAAGCCTGGTTCGTCGTCATCGCGACCTTGAATGTCCTGGCAGCAACCCGGCTGTTCACCGCGCTCGGCATCGCGCGGTCGCTGCGAGGGCCGCTGGTCTTTGCGGCGTGCGCCTCGGCCGTCATGGTCTGGTTGGCCGGGTCGCACATGCAGATGCTGCCGTTTTTCCCGGTGCTCTTCGCTTGGGGGCAGCTGGTGCGTTGGCAGGATGACCGCAACGCCTGGCGGCTCGCCGCGGCGGGTGGATGGTTTGCCTGGCAGTTTGCGGCCGGACCGTACCTCGGATTCTTCGCTGCGGTACTGACCCTCGCGATGGGAGCAATCGCCTTGGTCTGCCGGCTGGCCTTTGGCCGGCCGGAAACAGGATCCGCTCCAGCCGGCCCGGTATCGTCCCGGTGGGCAGCCGTGATTATTGGCGCCGTAGGCTGCAGCCTCGGCCTCGCCGCCGCATTGATCTATCGCCAAAGCGCGGGTGCGGGCGTCGCCCGCTCCATGCAGGATGTCGTATTTCTGGCCCCGGATTTTCCGGCTTGGTTTACCGCGCCACGCACGCACTTCTGGTGGCCGGCCGGCTGGCCCGGCGGCAATCCCGATCTGGACGAGCACGCGTGGCTGGCCGGCTTTCTCCCTTTGCTGCTCTTGCCGGCGGCTTTGGTTCTCGGATGGAGAAAACGGCAAACCGTTGCCGGGAGGTGGCTGCTAATGCTGGGCGTCGGGGCGTTGGTCGTGGCGGCGTTCTTCACCAAGTGGGGTGCACATGACTCAGGCGCGTGGCTGGCGCTGAGCGGACATTTTCCGACCTTACGGGCTTTTCGTGCCAGCGGACGCATCGCTCCCCTCCTCTTTCTGATGCTGGTGGCCGCCACCGGACTGTTCCTCACCTGCTGGCAATCGCGCGCGTCCTCAGGCCGCTGGCGTCTGGCTCCCGTGAGTCTGGCTATCCTCATCGCGTTGGAAACGCTGGGCCATCACCAGCCCGCCATGACGCTGTCAGTTGCCAAGGCTCGGGCCGACGCCGTCATCGCAGCCTGGAAAGCGGCCGGCGACCGGCCGGTTCTCGCCTATGCCTTCGGTTACGCCAATCAACCCGAGGCGTGGCTGCATCTCGATGCATGGAGCGCCGCATTGCGCCTGAAGCGGGCCACCCTCAACGGCTACACCGGTGGCGTCCCATCCGCCCTCTGGTCGTTCATCTGGAATTCCACCCCGGAAAACGCTCGGGCCGTAATCGCCCAGACCGGGCTGGATCCGGCCCGCGTTTCGATTGTCGAGAGCCTTGGCCCGGCTGCCGAGGCCGCCATCGGGCTGGAGCGGTACCCGCACAAGCCCGTCTCCACCTTGACTGGCTTCGACCTTCAACCGGACCAGTGGACGCTTTTTGCGCCGCTGGAATTCTTCTCCGACCACGATGTCACGATGTATCAATTCACCCCGCCGGCCGAGGTGCGGTTTCGTCTGCCGGATTCTGCCACCCGGGTGGAATTCCTGCAGGAGATGCGCGCCGGCTCTTACGACCATGGAGGACAGTCAGATGGCGTGGGCATCACCTGGCTGGTGGCGGCGTCCCATCAGCCCGAGAGCGTGGTGTGGCGGGAATATTTCAATCCCCGTGACGTACCTGCTCACCGCGGAATGGTGTCCCGGCAGTTTGCGCTGCCACCCGGAGCCGGCCGGATACTCATTCTGCGTACTGATTCCGGCCCGGCCCATGACAGCCGATGGGACTGGCCGCTGTTCGGCAATTTAAAGGTCCATTAGGCCGGGTCAGGCGAATCAGGCGAAGATCAGTCCGCCTCACCTGCTCCGCGTCACGATCAGGCAAAGATTCTGCGTGGCCTGCTGGCTGAGCTTGAACTTGATGTCGCGGGCGCGGTTCGCGGGGAATTTCACTCCCTTCGCATTGTAGGTGTCCTTGTCCTCCCCGACTTCAAAAATGATATCGAGCGTCTGCGCCGAATCCGACCGGTTGTAGACGCGGGCCTGCACCAGGATTTCCGTCGGGCTGATTTCTGTCGCGATCAGATTGGGCATGGAGACTCCGCCAGTCAGGACGAGCCGGTAACCCATCTTGTTTTCCGGGAAAACCGTGCCCGGCGCCGTTTTGAACGGCGAGGAAACCCCCTTCGCCTCGCTCACGCTGATGTTGGTGTACTCCTTTTCGGTTTCAACCGCCACCACGACGGGCTTCGGCTTGGCAACCACCGGCGGCGGCTCCGACACTGTTTCGCAACCCGTCAGAGCCAGGCCGAAGAGGCTGATCAAGATAAAGCAGGGCAGGTTTTTATTCACGGGTCGCGAAGTGGTTGGGTGGTGTTGGTGATACCTTGGATTTGATCGTGGCGCCCGATGTCATCGAAGGTCTTGGTCCGCGTTGCAATCTTCTTGCGCCTGAAGGCAGGCCGGCACGAAAAAGCCGCCCGGATTGCTCCGGGCGGCTTGAAGTAATGCGAAGGAACTCGCGGTCGCTTATTCCTTCTTGGACGCCTCGTCGAGGATATCGCCGAGGTTCATCATGTCGGTGCCACTCTGGCGGTTGAGCGCCTCATAGGCCGTCGTTTCGGCCGCGAGCTGCTCAGCGCTGTAGTTGGCGGCCTTGATGCTCAGGCCAAGGCGGCGCTCGTCGCGATCGATCTTGATCACGCGGGCACTGACCTGCTGGCCGGGCTTCAGGACGTCCTTCACCTTCTCGATGCGCTCCTCGCTGATCTGCGAGATGTGCACGAGGCCGTCGATGCCGTCCTTCAGCTCCACGAAGGCGCCGAACGACGTCAGCTTGGTGACCGTGCCCTGCACGACGTCGCCAATCCGGAAGAAGGAGTCGATGTCCGACCACGGATCGGTCGCGAGCTGCTTCATGCCGAGGCTGATGCGCTGCTGCGAGGAATCCACGTCGAGCACGATCGCGTCCACTTCGTCGCCCTTCTTGAGGACTTCGGAGGGATGGTTGACCTTGCGGGTCCACGACATGTCGGAGACGTGCACCATGCCGTCGATGCCCTCTTCGAGTTCGATGAAGGCGCCGTAGGTGGTCATGTTGCGCACCTTGCCGCGGACGCGGGCGCCGATCGGGTAGTTGTGGCGGACCATGTCCCACGGGTTCGGCTCGAGCTGGCGGAGGCCGAGCGAAATCTTCTGCTCGTCCTTCTGGATGCCGAGGACCACCGCATCGAGCTCCTGGCCGACCTTGAGCAGCTCGGAGGGCTTGGTGATGCGCTTCGTCCAGGACATCTCGGTGATGTGCACGAGACCCTCGACGCCGGGTTCGATTTCCACGAACGCGCCGTAGGGCACGAGATTGACGACCTTGCCGTGAACCTTGGCGCCGACCGGGAACTTGCGGTCGATTTCGTCCCACGGGTTCTTGGTGGTCTGCTTGAGGCCGAGGGAAACGCGCTCTTTTTCGCGGTTCACCTCGATGATCATGACCTGAATCTCCTCACCCTGCTTGAGCATTTCGGAGGGGTGCGAGATGCGGCCCCAGCTCATGTCGGTGATGTGGAGCAGGCCGTCCATGCCGTCGAGGTCGATGAACGCACCGAAGTCGGTGATGTTCTTGACGACGCCCTTGCGGACCTGGCCGGGCTGGATGCTCTCGAGCAGGTTGCGGCGCTTGCTGGTGCGCTGCTCCTCGATGAGCTCGCGGCGGGAAAGAACGATGTTCTTCCGGTCGAGATTGATCTTGAGGACCTTGAAGTCGTAGGTCTGGCCCACGTACTGATCGAGGTTCTTCGGCGGCTGCACATCGATGTGCGAGGCCGGCATGAAGGCATCGACGCCGATGCTGATGATGAGGCCGCCCTTGACCTTGGCCTTGACGCGACCGGAGACCACGGACCCCTCGGGGAACTTGGTGAGGATGTTGTCCCAGTTCTTCTTCTGCTCGGCGAGGTCGAAGGACAGGACGGGCGCGCCGTTCTTGTCTTCGAGCTTCTGGACGAGCACCTCGATCGTGGAGCCGATTTGCAGCTCGCCGATATCGAGAAATTCGTTGGCGGGAACAAGGCCTTCGGATTTGCCGCCGATATCGACGACAACTTCGTTCTGGCGGATTTCGGTGATGGTGCCCGGGACGATGGCGCCTTCCTTCAGTTTATCGAAGGACGACTGCTCGAGCAGATCTTGCATGACTGAACTCATATGCGGAAAACCGGCAAACAGGCGCCCTGCTCCAGCAGCACCAGCCCACCGGTGGTGGCCCCGCCGTAAAGCGGAACCTTGGGTTGACGGTTAACTGACGTGAAAAGCCGGCGGGAGCATCGCGGCGACGCCAGCTTGACCGATAACTATGCCGCGAACGGTCAGAATCGCCGACAATTCACGGCTCCGGCAAGCCTAATTTACCGGTCGGGCTCCGGCGACGCCAGTTCGTCCCGAACAGCCTGGTCGAGCACCTCAAGATACGAATCGTAAAGACCATGCTCGCGCAGCACCTGATCCGTGGCCCCGGTGTGCAATTCGCCTTCCACCTGTTCGTGCAGCAGGACCGCCACCTCGGTGTGCTTGTCGTCGATATCGTTCAGCCGGATCTCCATGGTATACTGCCGGTGCTCGCCAAAGGCCTCATTGTCCCGGATTCCGCTCCGGCCGTTCACAATGCCCTGAGCCAGGGCCGCCTTGGTCACTACAAAGTCGATGGCCTTAAGGGCCCGCTGGGCGGCATAAAACGCCGTGCGATGATCGGCTGCCAGAACCCGCGTGTGCGGTGGCACCGGAGAGAAGCGCTCGCTCATCGAGGGGAGCGAATCACACCCGGTCAGGGTAAAGGTCAGGGTCAGGCCGAGAAGCAGGAAAAATCGCGACATCGTCAGGCAGGCTGTTGCTGGGAGATACAGTGCAGAGTGCCCAGTCCCCAGACAAGTTCCAAGCAATCGATGGGAATGATTTCCCGGCCCGGGAAGCAGTCCGCAAGGATCTCCGCCGCCTGCGCATCGCGCCGCGGCTGGCGAAACGCGGGCATCAGCACCGCGCCGTTGATCACGAGAAAATTGGCATAGCTCGCGGGCAACCGCTGGCCTTCGCAGAAACACGGCTCCGGCATCGGCAGTTCGACGATCTTGAATTTCTTTCCCGCCGGCGTGCGCAGCCTCTGCAGGCGCTCCAGATTTTCCTGCAGGACGGCATGGTTGGCGTCGCGCGCCCGGCGCTCCACCACCGTCACGATCCCATCGCTCCGGTAAAACCGGCTCAGGTCGTCAATGTGCCCGTCGGTGTCATCCCCGACAATCCCGTCCCCGAGCCAGAGAATCTGTTTCACCCCGAGGTTATCCCGCAGCATCTGCTCAATTTCGGCCTTGGACAGCGACGGGTTGCGGTTCGGGTTCAGCAGGCAGGCTTCCGTCGTAAGCAGCGAACCGGCTCCATTCACGTCAATCGACCCACCCTCCAGAATCCGGCTGATGACAAATCGCCTCAGACCGAGCGCCCGCGCAATGCGCGGCGGGATGGCGTTGTCCTTATCGTACGGCGGATATTTCCCGCCCCACGCATTGTGCTCCCAATCCGTGATCGCGACTTCGCCCGTCCGGTCATGTTTCACGAAAATCGGCCCGTGATCGCGGCACCAGGCATCGTTGGTCGGATGATTGTAGAGCGTCACCTGCGAAAGGTCCGCCTTCGCCCGGTTGATGAGCGACCACGCGCGCGCCTGCCCGGGCTTGGCGAGATTGATCCGGACTTTTTCAAACCGGCTGATCACGGCCACGATCTCGGCAAACTTCGCCGGAATCGGCCGGAAATGTCCCGGCCAGGTTTTGAGGTTGTGCGGCCACGACAGCCACACCGCGGCCTGCGGCTCCCACTCCGCTGGCATCCGGAACCCCAGTGCGGCGGGCGTCTTCATCGTCGACGCAGCCATGGCTCAGTCCACAAACCGTTTCGTGAGATTGCCGTAAGCGTCTATACGGCGGTCGCGCAGGAACGGCCAGTGCGTCCGCGTGACATCGACCTGGCCAAGATCCACCGGCACCAGCATGATTTCCTCCCGGTCCACGCTGGCCTTCGCCAGGATCTGACCACTGGTGCCGGCGACAAAACTCTGACCCCAGAACTCGATGCCATCGCCGCCGATGGGCGTCTCGGTGCCGATTCGGTTCACCGCCGCCACAAAGCAGCCGTTCGCGACCGCATGACCCTGGTGGCTGATCTGCCAGGCGCCGTGCTGGTTCGGGCCGTAAATTTTCTTCTCTTTCGGATGCCAGCCGATCGCCGTCGGATAAAACAGGATCTCCGCCCCTTGGAGCGCCGTGAGCCGCGCGCCTTCCGGATACCACTGGTCCCAGCAGATCAGGACACCGATCTTGCCGTACTTGGTCTGCCAGGCCCGGAAACCCGTATCGCCGGGCGTGAAGTAGAATTTCTCGTAGTACAACGGGTCATCCGGGATGTGCATCTTCCGGTAGATGCCGAGCAGTTTGCCGTCCGCATCGATGATGACCGCCGTGTTGTGATAGAGGCCCGAGGCGCGTTTCTCAAACAGCGAGGCGACGATGACGACCTTGTGCTTCTTCGCGAGTTTTTGGAACGCCGTCGTGCTCGGCCCGGGGATGGACTCCGCCAGCTGGAAATTCGCGTGGTCCTCATCCTGGCAGAAATACTGCGAGCGGAAGAGCTCCTGCGTGCAGATGATCCGGGCGCCCCGCTTCGCCGCCTGCTCGGCGAGCGCGAGCGTCTTCTTGAGATTGGCGGCCGGGCTGGCGCCGCAGGCGTGCTGGAGGAGTCCGAGCGTGACCTTCATGGCGCAACCGGAATACCGCTCAATACACGACTTTGTTCAGCGGATACTCGACAATGCCCTCGGCACCCAGCGCCTTGAGCTGCGGGATGATTTCACGGACCACGCTCTCGTCGATGATCGTCTCGAGCGCGATCCACTTGGGTGAGCTCAACTGGGAAATGGTGGGATTGCGCAGCGCCGGCAGCGCCTTGACGACCGCCTTCAACGAGGCCTTCGGCAGATTCATCTTCAGGCCGACCTTGCTCTCGGCCTCGAGCGCCCCGCGCAGCAGGAGGGCAATGGTCTCGATTTTCTTCCGCTTCGCCGGGTTGGCCCAGCTCTTCCTGTTGGCGATGAATTTCGTGTTGGTCTCGAGCAGCGTGTCGATGATGCGAAGCTTGTTCGCCTTGATCGAATTACCCGTCTCGGTGAGGTCGACGATGGCATCGACGAGGTCGGGCACCTTCACCTCGGTCGCGCCCCAGGAAAACTCCACGTCCACCGGGACGCCTTTCTTTTCAAAATAGCGGCGCACCGTGCCGACCAGCTCGGTCGCCACGCGCTTCCCGGCCAGCTGCTCAGGTTTCTTGATGGCCGAGCTCTCCGGCACGCACAGCACCCAGCGCGACTTCTGGTTGGAGCCGCGGCTGTAAACCAGGTCACAGACCTCCACGACGTCGGACTCGTTTTCCAGGACCCAGTCGTGACCGCACAGCCCACAATCGAAGAAGCCGTGTTCGACATAACGGCTCACCTCCTGGCCCCGGATGAAGCGTCCGTCCAACTCGGGATCGTTGATCGACGGCTTGTAGGAGCGCGAGCTGGTCGAAATTTTCCATCCGGCCTTGGCAAACAGACTGAGGGTGGATTCCTCAAGGCTGCCTTTCGGCAGCCCCAGCATCAAAAGTGGCTTCGTATCGGACACGCGGCCAAAGGACACTCCGCCTTTTGAACCTTCAAGTAAATTCGCGGTCCGCACCCTGCCTCCGGCCCCTCCTATTGACAACGCCCCACCCGAATCTAGAACGCTCCTGTTGACCCGCCCTAACCTGACCAATGCGCGCTGAACCCAAACCCCTCGTCGTGGTCGTCGAAGACGAGGCCGAGCTCGCCAAACTGATTTCCATCCATCTCGAGCGGGCCGGCATGCAGACCCAGGTCTGCAATCGCGCCGCGCATGCGCTGGCCTTCCTCAAGAAGAATTTCGCGAACCTCCTGCTCCTCGACATCACCCTGCCCGACCAGTCCGGTTTCGCGCTGATGGAGGAGCTCAAGGCCGCCGACATCTCCGTGCCGACGATCTTTCTGACCGGCCACGTCGACGAGCCCAATAAGGTCAAGGGTCTCAATATGGGCGGTGATGACTACATCACGAAACCCTTCAGTTATGCCGAACTGGTCGCGCGCATTCACGCCGTCCTCCGCCGCACCGAATCCAATCGCGACCTGAATGTCACCAAGAACGTCAAGCTGAGCGACGAGCCCTTCGATTTCTGCGGCGCGCAGATCAATCCCGTCCGCCTCGAAATCTCCTTTCCCGGCCACGCGGTCCAGAAACTCGGCCGCAAGGAACTCGGCATCCTCTCCTACCTTCAGGCCCATCTGGGCACCGTCATCACCCGCCAGGCGTTGATCCATTCCGTCTGGGGCGTGCATGCCGACGTGAAAAGCCGCTCGCTCGACCAATACATCGTCAAGGTGCGCGAACTCTATGCCACGCACGGACTGACGCTCGACGCCTTCCGTACTGTCCACGGCATCGGCTACATCTTCGATCCCAAGGACACGGTCAAAAAGGGCCGGTAACGTAGCGCAGGCATCCTGCCTGCATCCAGGATTGAGGCAGGCGGCACGCCCGCACTCCTTCAAGGCGCCAGCTTGCAGACTTCCGAAACGCGGTCCAACGCGTCACCCAGATGATCGTGACGCTGCGGTCCGCCGAGCGGCTTGTTGGCCTCGATCCGGGCGATCCACGTGGTCAGCAATTCCGTGTTGTACGCCTGCATCACCATCTCGATGCCTTTTTCCCGGCCGACTTTGTCGGTGATGGCTTTCATGAGTAATTTTTTATCCATGGCGGAGCTTGTGGTTCTTTTGTCGGCATTTCTGCCGTGATTTGCAAGATTGGCTTTGAGCGGGCCGATTTTTTCCGGCCCGCTCAAGCCTTCAGAATAATTCCGGCTGCTCGTACCGTGTCCGGGCCTCGGCCAGCGCGCTCTTCATTTCCATCTCGCCCAGCAGGCGGTAGAGTTCACCGGCCTGCACCGGCGTCGGCGTGGCCGCGACGGTGGGCAGCGCCAGGTTCAGGGTGGTGAGTTTCAGGTTCAGGCGCAGTCGCCCAGCTTCAGCACCGACCGCCGCCTGGAACCGCTCCGGTTTCAACTCGCCCGCATGGGCGATTACTCCCTCCAAATCGCCAAACTCCGCCAGCCATTTGGACGCGGTCTTCGGACCGACTCCGTTGATGCCGGGGATATTGTCCGATGTGTCGCCCACGAGCGCGAGATAGTCGGCGATGCGCGCGGGCGGCACTCCGAATTTCTCCTTCACGCCCGCCGCATCCAGCACCCGCCAGCCCAGCTTGGGGTTCGCCGTGGGCGGCGGCAGCAGGATCTTGATCCGCTCGTCCACGATCTGCGCAAAATCCTTGTCCGCGCTCACGATGATCACCTCGTGGCCGGCGCGCGCCAGCGCGACCGCCTGCGATGCCAGCAGGTCATCCGACTCGACGCCGTCCTGCTCGATCCCCACCAGGCCCATCGCCCGCGTGAACGCCTTGATCGGGTCAATCTGCCGCTGCAGCGCCTCCGGCATCTCCTCGCGGTGCGCTTTGTAGTCGGCGTGCAACGCCAGCCGGTCCTGTGAGCCACCCAGGTCAAAAAACACCAGCGTGGCCGCGGGCTGCTCCTGATCCGCCAGCCGCCAGAGCGACTTCACCCAGCCATGGAGTGCCCCCGTCGGAAATCCGTCCGTGCGCGTGAGCTCGGGCACCGCGTAAAAGCAGCGGTATGCGAGGTTGAATCCATCCACGAGCAGCCATTTCGCCATGCCCGATGAGAGATCACACCCCGTATCGGGTCAAGGCACCGTGCAGGATGGTACTGTACTGGTTTGTCATCACCAAGAGTCTGGAAGACCTGCGACGAAACAATCCATCCACTCGGATCAGTACATTATATTTTCGGATCCAGCCGGTTTTGGTCACGCTCGGGCACCAACGACTTCATCGGCGCGCCACCCGGGTTCACCAACCGCGCCCGCACAAAGATGATCAGGTTGCGCTTCTGCGTGGTTTGCCCCTTGGACCGGAACAGCCGGCCCAGCAGCGGGATATCGCCCAACACCGGCACCTTGTCGGTCACATTCTTCACTTCCTCCCTCGTTAAGCCTCCCATCATCAGCGTGGCGCCGTCCCAGATCGTGACTTTCGTCGAGATGTCGCGGACGGAGAAAATCGGTTGATAGAATCCCGACGGCACCGTGACCGTCGTGCTGCCGGAAATGGCGATGCTCGGTCCGCCATATTCCACGAAGCCATCGAACTCCGTGACCCGCGGATTGAGATCCAGGCTGATGCTGTAGCCATCGTCTTCCACGGTCGGCGTGACCTTGAGCTCGACGCCGATATTGCGCGAAGTGAATTCCTGCGGGGTTCCCGCCGTAATTGCCACGCCGGCCGAGCCTCCGCCGCTCGCGTTGCCCGTGCCGACCTGGCTTTGCGTCTGCCCGAAACTCTGCGGGAACCGCATTTCCTGCGCGACCGTGATGGTCGCCGGATTGCCCGAGAGCACCGTCACCTTCGGCGCGCTCAGCAGATCGGTTCCCTGTTTCTGCGACAGGGCGCGCACGACCGCCGCGACATCAAACTCGCCCAGCACGCCTGCCACCCTCGCCAATGGATCCGCCGCAGCCGCGAGATCGGTCGCGCCCGGCAGCCGGGGCGCGTTGTTGATGATCGGGAGGTTGAGCGCCGGGGTGATCGTGCCGCTGCCATCGGCGGAGACCGTGAGTCCCTCCGGACGGACAATGCTTCCCTGCTGGCTGCTCGAGGTACTCGTGAACGCCCCGGCGAGCGTGCGGTTGACGGTTGCGTAGGTTGCCTGCGCCCCCGCATTGGCTTGGGTCGGCTTGGTCATGACGCTCCAATTCAGCCCCAACTCTTCCAGCGCACCCTCCTGCACCTCGATGAACTTCGCCTCGATCTCCACCTGGCGGACGTCGTGATAGCGGGCCAGAATGGTGCGGACCCGTTCCAAGTTGCGCGCGGTCTGGGTGACAATGATCGCGGAGCCATCGTAGGCCACATTCGAGCCGGGCACGTTGTCAAAGTTCACGCCCGCCTGCTGCAGGAAGCGTCTCATCGCCAGCGTCTCGCCGCCTCCTCCATCGCCAACCGCACCTGCATCGCCTGCGGCGCCAGCAGCCGGGGACCCGTGCTTGACCGGCATCGGACTTGGTCCGGTGACACTTAGACCGGACATCCGCAGGACAGTCGCGCGAGTGACCGGGAAAAAGGCGGTTTCCAACGACGCCAGTTCTCCTTCGGGTCGCACGACCACCGCATCCGCCTGCACCACATATTGGTAGCCGGCGGAATCCACGACGAAATCGAGCGCGCGTTTCAGCGAGACGTTGCGCAATCCAAGCGTGACCAGCGGAGCGCGGTTGCTCGGATCCAGCAGCACGATATTCACTCCTTTCGGCGTGACACCGGTTGAATCGAATTCCTCCGATGCCGCACTGAGCGCCGTCACCACCTGCCCGATCGGAACCCGCGTAAAACTCACGGTCGGCAGCACAATCCCATTCAGCTTGCCCAGAATCGGGGCCATCGCGGCCGCAGAATCATTGGCCGCCTCGCGCTCCCGGTAAACCTCCGGCCGCTGCCAGCTTCGCGTCACGTCCTCGATCAGTTGCGTGCGCGTTTTCTCGCGTTCACGTGCAGCCGCCTCGGCTTGATCCCGGGCCATCCGCTCAAGCTCATCCGGCCCATTTTCAGCCACGGCAACCGGGGTATCTGCCGGCAGACCCGGCTGGGCGCGTGCATCGCCAAAACCGCTGGGCAGCGGCAATGCGATAAAAATGACCGGGACAATGATCGGGACTAGGCATTTGAGACGGGGGGTGGTTTTCATGGTGTAAATCAGTCTTGGGGTTCTGCAGACGGAGGTGCCCGGGACATCCGCGGAGTCAGGGTCCGCCGCTGCGGCGGCAACTCGCCCGCAGAAGTCACGATGATTTCCACCGCCGGCGGCTCCTGCTGGAGCCAGTCAAGCGTATAGGTCTGGCCCGCACGCTCCAGCTTCTCCCCTTGGCGAAGTTCACGAACGGTTTCATCGTCGTCGTCATCGATCGCCACCATCGCTAGCAGCTCACCCGTGTAGCTGCGTTCATCGGATGTCAGCGTGGTCACGCGCCCGCTGCGGAGTTCGCGCACCACGGCCTTGGCCACGGGCTGATTCGTGAATGAACTGCCGGTGGCTGGATCTGTCGACCGCTGCACCGCGAAATCCGTGATCTCAAGGTTCAACGTTGCAACTTGTCGCTCGGCTCCCGCTAAAAACATCTCGCCCGTCAACCGGTTCTCGAACGAGCCGAGGTAATGGCCCTCGCCGCCAACATAGCCGACCAGTTGCAGCGGAAACAGCTGTGGTTTCACCGCCACGAGTTCAAGTCCGACGGGCTCGTCCGCCTGATCGACTGCGACCGCTTCGCCCGGTGCCGCCACCGCAAATCGATTCGCCCGCGCATCATAATAAATCTCCGGCGGAGCGAACACTTCATAGATCCAGTTGGACCCGCGCGGCTGCGCCGCCGGCGAGGTCCAACGGCCCGGCTCCTGCGGCACAGACCCATCCCGCACCGGCACGTAGCGGATGGCAGTCGAACGCACCCGGCCGCCGGATACCTGACGGCCGCGACCCAGCACAAAGTCGCGCCAACCAAACCCCACGCTCGAAACCAGGACAGCCGTGGCGGCCACACCGAGCAAAATTTTATCTATTGTAGCTGCACGCATGACTCAGATGCCGTTTGCCGCCAGGGTCCCGGGATCGATCCACTCGACGGTCACGACGAAACGCGACATCCGCCGGGGAATCAGCGGACCTGTACCGTCCGCCGTCGCCACGACTCCCTTCGCTGCCGCCTCACTGGGCGCAACTTCCACCATCCGCACGAGCAGGGGTAGTTCGGAGTCGGCCAGCCAATTCAGCCATTCGCGCAAGGCCGGCGTGTATCCCGTGAAGGAGACTCGAAAAGCCCTTGTCTCCACTGCGCCCGGAACTCGCAGCGAAAACCGGGGATCCATTTCGAAATAATCCCCCGCCCCCGCTCCGCCCAGCCGCCCGGGTGGAGCAGCCAAAGCGCCGGCACTGGCGGGTTTTCCCAATGCCTGCCGCGCTCGCTCACGCTGGACCAAAAGCACTTCATGCGGATGCGCCGCGATCAGGGTCTCCAGCAAATGTTGCACGATCATCCGCTCGTGAAACACCGCGGAAATGCGCCCGGACTCGGGTGCCTCGTTGGCGTATGCGGAAAAGCTGAAACGCTCGTCCGGCTTGAGGCGCACGCCGTTGTGCTCGGCGAGGTCGCGCAGTTTTTCGACAAATGCCGCGATATCAAAAAATGCCCCCGAACGCTGCAGCGGCACCAGCGCGTCTTCCCATTCGTCCGCCGCCGGCCCGTCTCCTGCGAGTTCGGCTTGCAGTGCAGCCAGCCTGTGCCGGTTGTCCGCCAGATCCTCCTCGATCAGCGCGGCATTCTCCGCCGTCGGCGCCGGCCTCAAGCCGTTCATGGCGCGCATTTCCCGCCGGGCCTGATCAAGTTGCCGCCGCGCCGATCGCCAGGCCGCGTAACTGGCCTGAAGGCTCCAAGCCTCGGCCAGCACGACGAGGCTCAACGTCACCAACGCCAGAGTGAAAAGGGGATTTTTTCGCAGTGTGTTCATACCGGTCTGCTCAGAGGGGATGGCGCGGGTCGATGGCCAGCGTGCAATCGAAGCGCAGCAGCCCGGGCTGCGAATTATCGAACCGCTCATTCCGGACGGCTGTGACAAACGGCGATCCGGCCAAACGCACGAGCAGCTGCCTGGCCCGTTCGTCCGACTCGGGGCTGACTTTCGAAACGGGATTGTGCGTGTCCAGCAGGCGGCCGCTCACCGTAAGCTCCAACCCCGATGCCGCCGTCGTCGATGGCACCACCGCCAGCTGGTCCAGCCAGCCATCTTCGACCTCACCGAGACGTTGCTGCAGGTCGGCCAGAAATTCCACCCACGTGGACTTGGCCTCAACCAAACGCCGGATCACCGCAACTCTCTCCTGCGTCGCCTTGATTTCCGCCAGATGACGGGCATTGCGACTCGCCGTCTGTTGCAGTGGCTGCAGCTGCGCGTTGATCTCGGCCGCCTGCGCCGCGGTCAGTTGCGCGAGCCGATGATAATATCGGACCGGAGACAGCAGCGCCACTGCAAGCAGGGCCATCACGCCCAACAGCAACGGCTGGCGCCGGCGAAACGCCTGCTCCTCCCGGATCGCCGGAGGCAACAGTCCGGTCTCGTCCCTCGGGGACGTCACTGCCGTCCGCGCCAATCCGACAAGATTGGCCAGCAGGTGACCGGACGCCGCCGCCCCGGCGGCCCGGGCATGAGGAGAAAGCTCCACTTTCCGAAACGGATCGTAGCGTTCGACGCGGCATTGAAATTTTTTCGCCAGAGCTTCCTCCAGTCCCGACATCAACGATCCTCCACCCGTCAGATAAATGATCGCCGGGGGCGTCGCGCCGGCCTGCCGGAGATGATTGGTGATCGAGCGGGCGATCTCGAGCTGCAGCTGGGCAATGAAATTTCCCGTGGCACGTTGCACCGCCGGCCGGCCCGGCTGCCCACCCGCCTGATCCGCCGAAAGAACCCGGATCTTGAGCAACTCGGTCTGGGCAAAATCGAGTTGGAAGTCCGCCGCAATGGCCGTGGTGATCGTATTTCCGGCGATCGGAAGGGTACGGACGTGGAAACGGTCCGGTCCGCCGATCATCAGCGTCGTCGTCCGCGCGCCAATATCCACCACCAGCACCGACGCGGTGACCTCGGAATAATTCCAACGAAACGCACTCTCCAGCGCATGCGCCGAGGCCCGGGCGCTGATAACCCGGTATCCCGCCGATTTCGCGGCCGCACAGATCCGCTCCACGGGATCGCGCTTGGCTGCGGTGACGACCATCTCCAGATCGCGCCCATCATCGGCAAGGACGGCATGCTCCCACACCACTTCGGCCAACAGATACGGAATGGCCTGCGAGGCTTCGAACTCGATGATTTTTCCGCGCTTCGCCGCAGCCACGGAAAGCGTCTTGATAAATTTGGTCAGGGCGAGATATCCCGGGATCGCGATCCTCACCGCCCCACTCGTCCGGCTCGCCGTCGCCATGACTGAGAGCGCCTGCGCGGTCCGCTCGACCCAGCCTGCGTCCAATGCGGGATCCGCGCCCTGCGTCTGCTGGGCGAATTCCTGCAGGATCATTTTGTCCGGACCGGTGATCGCGAACTCCGCGACCGCGACATGGCATGCACCGACATCGACGACACTTATGCGGGATGATTTCATTGGATCAATCGCGCGCCAAGGGGGGTTAAGGCGTGCGATAAACTGAATTCATCGAAGATGCAGACCTCCTCCTTGCAGCGAAACATCGCCGGCTACCGAGTATCCGGTAAAATCCGCCTTCAATGCAGTCTTGTTGCGGCCGCAGTGGCCACTACGCTCGAAATTCGCCCATTCATCGCTGATGACTCCTTCCCTTTCCTACAAAATCGCCGTCCTGGTTTTCCTCGAAAATGCCGCGGGCGAGCACCTGCTCTTGCTTCGCGCCAAGCCGCCGAATCTCGGCGTGTGGAGTCCTATCGGCGGCAAGCTCGAGACCGCCACCGGCGAGTCCCCGTTTGAGTGTGCCGTGCGCGAAACCCGTGAGGAAACCGGGTTTGAGGTCACGACCGATGACCTGCACCTCTTCGCGATGATCGCGGAAAAGGCCTACGAGGGCGAGTCGCACTGGCTCATGTTTCTTTTTCGCTGCCGGAAGCCCATCGGCGGCCTCCCGCCGGACATGGAAGAGGGGAAGTTCGGCTTCTTCTCCCGCGACGCTATCACTCGCCTCGCCATCCCCGAAACCGACCGCCGCGCCCTCTGGCCAATCTATGACCAGCATCGCGACCGGTTTGTGGCGCTGCGCGCGGATTGCGCCCCGGGCCAACCCGTGCAGGTTACCGTCGAGGAAATCACCCCGCGCTGACGCGGGGTCGGGCCGTGTCATCCCGGGTTTAAACCGGGACTAAACACTTGATTTCTAGGGCATCCGCCAAAGACTTTTCGTTTAACCTAAAGAATCTTCTCTCCGTGACCAAAAAACCCAGCGCCACTGCCGACAAGAAAGCCGACGACAGCGTCCAAAGCGCCAGTCCGTCTTCCAGCGCCGCCATCAACCAGCAGCTGGGCAAGGAGGCCCGGGTCGATCTTTTCCGCACGATGATGCGCATCCGCCGTTTTGAGGAGCGCTCGCTGCGTGCCTACCAGGCCAAGAAAATCGGCGGCTTTCTCCATCTCTACATCGGCCAGGAAGCTGTCGCCGTCGGCTGCTGCTCCCTCATGGGCAAGCATGACCACGTCATCACCGCCTATCGCGACCATGGCCACGCCATCGCCGTCGGCATGGGCGTCAACGAGCTCATGGCCGAGCTCTACGGCAAGGCCACCGGTTGCTCCAAGGGCAAGGGCGGCTCGATGCACTACTTTGCGCCCGATCGGAATTTCTGGGGCGGCCATGGTATCGTCGGCGGCCAGATCCCCCTCGGCACCGGCCTCGCCTACGCCCTGAAGTACAAGGGTCTCAAGGGCGCCGCGATGGCGTTCATGGGTGACGGCGCCGTCAACCAGGGCGCAGTCCACGAGGCCTACAATCTCGCCTCCCTCTGGCAGCTGCCCGTGGTCTTCGTGATTGAGAACAACGGCTACTCCATGGGCACGAGCCAGGAGCGCTCCTCCGCGGGCGAACTCGCGAAGCGTGCCGAGGGCTACAACATGGCCTGGGGCGTCTGCGACGGCCATGATGTCTACGACGTCCGCGCCGTGATGGATAAATTTCTCCGCGCTGCCCGCGAGGAATCCAAGCCAGCCGTCGTCGAGATCCGCACCTATCGTTATCGCGGCCACTCCGTCGCCGACCCCGACAATACCTATCGCGCCAAGACCGAGATCGAGGAATACCGCCGCACGAAAGACCCGATCCAGGTTTTCCAGAACACGCTCGTCGCCGAGGGCGTGCTCGATGACGCCTTGATCGAGAAGATCGACCAGGCCGCCCGCGCCGAGGCCGATGCTGCCGCGGACTTCGCCGAGGCCAGTCCCTTCCCGACTCCCGATGACATCCAGAAGGATGTTTACTGGGAGATCGATAACCCCTCCGAGCGCAAATCCCAGGGCCGCCTCTTCTTCGATTAAGGAATTCAACCCATTTACTGTGGAAAGCCGGAAACCCAACTGCATCCGTTCCTGATTTCCTGAGTTCCATATAAAACTCTCCCCCATGCCTGTCATCAATTACCGCGAAGCCATCCGCCACGCCCTTGCTGAAGAGCTGGAACGCGATGCCAATGTCGTCGTCCTCGGCGAGGAAGTCGCCCAGTTCAACGGCGCCTACAAGGTCACCGAAGGGCTCCTCGCCAAGTTCGGCCCGAAGCGCATCGTCGACACGCCGATCTCCGAGGCCGGTTTCATCGGCATGGGCGTCGGCGCCTCGATGCTCGGCATCCGTCCCGTGATGGAGCTGATGTTCTGGAGTTTCTACTCGGTCGCGTTCGACCAGATCCTGAACAACGCCGCCAACGTCCGCTACATGTCCGGCGGCCTGATCAACTGCCCGATCGTCATCCGCGGCCCGGCCAACGGCGGCACCAACGTCGGCGCCACCCACTCGCACACCCCGGAAAACATCCTCGCCAGCCATCCCGGCGTGAAAGTCGTGGTTCCCTCCACTCCCGCCGACGCCAAGGGCCTGCTCAAGTCCGCCATCCGCGACAACGACCCGGTCTTCTTCCTCGAGAACACCATCCTCTACGGCGACAAGGGCGAAGTTCCCGAAGGCGAGCACCTCATTCCGCTCGGCCTGGCCGACGTGAAGCGCGCGGGCACCGATCTCACCATCGTCACCTACGGCCGTTGCGTCCTGCACTCGCTCGCCGCCGCCGATCTGCTCCAGAAGGAGCATGACATCTCCGTCGAAGTCGTCGACCTCCGCACCATCCGCCCGCTCGATATCGACACCGTGCTCAAGTCCGTCGCCAAGACGCACCGCGTCCTCATCGTCGAGGAACAGAAGCCCTTTGCCAGCGTCGGCTCCCAGCTCGCGTTCATGATCCAGCGCGAGGCCTTCGACGAACTCGACGCCCCGATCCACCGCCTCACCACGATCGACGCGCCTGCCATTTACAGCCCGCCGGTCGAGGCCGAGCAGCTCCCGAATCCCCAGCGCGTGCTCAAGGCCGCCCTCGAGCTCATGGCCTGACCGCCGCGGCATTCCATCTCCACTCTCCCAACTCCCAACTTCAAGCGCCATGGCCCAAATCATCGAAATGCCGAAACTCAGCGACACCATGACGGTGGGCACGCTGGTCAAGTGGCTCAAAAAGGAAGGCGATGCCGTCAAGTCCGGCGACATGCTCGCCGAGGTTGAGACGGATAAGGCCACCATGGAACTCGAGTCGTTTTTCGATGGCACGCTCCTCAAGCAATTCGCCCCCGCCGGCTCGCAGGTCGCCATCGGTGCCCCGCTCTGCGCCATCGGCAAACCCGGTGAAAAGGTCGACGCCCCCGCGGCTCCGGCCGCTCCTGCCGCCGCGCCCGCCGAGGAAAAACCCGCAGCCAAGGCCGCTGCTCCCGCACCCGTGGTGGCCCAGACTCCGGCCCCCGCTCCCGCCGCGCCAGCTCCGACTCCTGCGCCTTCACCGGCTCCTGCCGCGGCTGGTCCTGCCGGCCGCATCCGCATCTCCCCCCTCGCCCGCAAACTCGCCGAGGAAAAGGGCCTCGATTACTCCCGCGTAACCGGCAGCGGTCCCGGCGGCCGGATCGTGCGCGCCGACATCATCGCCGCCGCCAAGAATCCCCCGGCACCCGCGCCGGCCGCCAAGGCCGCGGCACCCAAGGGCGGCGCCGACACCTGGCCGTGGCGTTCCGTGTTCGACAAGAATCCCATCCAGCCCGAGTCAACCGTCGCTCTCTCCAACATGCGCGCGGTCATCGCCCGCCGCCTGGTGGAATCGAAAACGACCATCCCCCATTTCTACCTCGAGATCGAAGTCGACGCCGCGCCGCTGAATGCCCTGCGCGTCAACCTCAACGCCGGCCTCACCAAGGACGGTGTCCGCCTCTCGGTGAATGATTTCGTCCTCAAGGCCAGCGCCGCCGCCCTGCGCGCCGTGCCCAGCGTCAACAGCTCGTGGGATGCCACCGGCATCAAGTACCACGGGGCCGCGCACGTCTCTTTCGCCGTCGCGATCGAGGACGGCCTGATCACGCCCGTCATCAAGGACACCGACAAGAAGACCGTCTTCCAGATCAGCACCGAGGCCAAGGATCTCGGCAAGCGCGCCAAGGAAAAGAAACTCGCGCCCGCCGAGTTCACCGGCGGCACGTTCTGCGTCTCGAATCTCGGCATGATGGGCATCGAGCGTTTCTCGGCCATCATCAACCCGCCGAACTCCGCCATCCTCGCCGTCGGCGCCACCGTGAAGAAGCCCGTCGTGAAGAACGACGAGATCGTCATCGGCGAGCGCCTCGCCCTCACCCTCTCCTGTGATCACCGCGTGGTGGATGGCGCCCTCGGCGCCAAGTTCCTCAACGCGATCAAGGATCATCTCGAGAACCCCGCCCTCCTGCTGCTGTAAACGGTTTCAATGGTAGGGCGCGACCGCTGGGCGCGCCGAATGTATCGTCGGCCAGCCAAGCCCGGCGGGCCCAGCGTTCCCGCTTTACCCTCGGAAAATTATCACGCGCGCCTGATGCTATCGCGTTAACCTTCAACCCTCGCTCCCATGGCCAAAAAGACCCTTCGCACCGCTTACGCTCAGCCTTCCGGCATCGCCGCGGGCGGCCTCAACTATGCCGCCCCTGACCTTACCCGTCACCCGCCGCGCAGCCCGCGCACCCGCCTCGGCGGTTATGTGCATCTCCCGCGC
Source organism: uncultured Opitutia bacterium (assembly GCA_903859715.1). Taxonomy (GTDB): domain Bacteria; phylum Verrucomicrobiota; class Verrucomicrobiia; order Opitutales; family Opitutaceae; genus Opi-474. Next base: position 345,161 of record CAIONS010000056.1, on the reverse strand, counting down.
CTGCTCGACAAGGCCCGCGCCGTCGCTGCCGGCCGTGGCGGCGATTTCCACTACAACTGTCCCTTCGACGTGAAGTTTTTCACATTCACCGGGCTGAACCACGTGGCTTTCATGGCGCAGATCAAGGCCGGCAAGAGCGACAGCGAGATGCTCGCCTACGTGCAAGCCAAGTCGAAGAACAAGCGCAATGACTCCGAGATCGCCGCCTGGTCGGCGTGGATGGAGCAATGGACGGTTTCGACTCCCGACGCCCGGGAATTCTTCAACGGCATCCACCGCAAGAATGCCCCCGGCCGCGCGGACATCGCCACCTGGTTCGACTGGATCGAGCTCGACGATTACGTGACCTACGGCGGCCGGCCGTAAGGAAGCAGTTTAAAATTGTAGAGCGGGGTCGCCGACCCCGCCTCGCTCTGAAACCCATCTCCGAGGTAGGGCGGGACCGCTGGGACCGCCGAATGCATCTTCGGCCAGCCAAGCCCGGCGGTCCCAGCAGGCCCGCCCTACCCGCAGATATCACCGCCGCAGGTAAACATCCAGCCACGGCCAGGTCATCTCATAGAATGCCGCACATGATGTGTGCGGCAGGTCGGGATAGAACATCAGCGACTTCGTTCCCGGCAGCCGGTCAAACACCGCGCGGATTGTGGCGGCCGGACAGGTCTCGTCCTTCCCGCCAGCGCTGATCAGCGCCGGGACCCGCAAGTCCGGCGCCAGTTGCAGTGGATCGAAATAATCCAGCGTGCGAAGCGCGGCGTCCGTGTTGAGGCCCGCCTTGTCGAGCACCCCCTTGATCATCGCATGGGGCGTGCGGGCCGCCTGACGCATGTCACACAGAAACGGCACGTGCGCCACGACCACCTTCACGCGCGGGTCTATCGCCGTCACCGCGAGCGCCATTCCGCCACCCTGACTCGTCCCCACCAGCCCGATGCGCGCCACGTCGATGTCTTCGCGCGTCACCAGATAATCGATCCCGCGGATCACATCCGCAAACGCCCCCTGATAATACGCGCCCTCCGGCTGCGCGATGTGCCACGTGAGTTTGTCCGGCCCGTCGATTTTCCACAGCTCCTCTGACTCGCCTTGCGAACGTGGAAAGATCTGCAGCACCGCATAACCGCGCATGCACTCGCTCAACATCACACCCTGCTGCGTGCCGCCGTAACCAGGCATCGTGACGATGGCCGGCAGGGGCCGTGCCTTCGACTCACCCTGGACTGGCAGCGCGAGCAGCGCCCGGAAATGCACCCCGTCCAACCCGCGCAGCGTGACCCGGTACTTCCGGTACGGCAACGGCTCCTTCAACTGCTCGACCACCGCCTCCATCGGCTCGCTCGCCAGCTGCGCCCGCGTCTTCTCCCAGTACGCATGAATCTCCGGTGTCACCGCCGATGCGACCGCGACTTCCAGTTTCAACGGCCGACCAAAGATGCTCCGGCCCTTCCCACTGGCCCAATCGCCCAGATCGTAGGTCACAAACAATTCGTTGTTGGTCGGCGTCTCCTCGATCGCCATGTAGTGCGTGGTCAGCACGCCCGAGACGAGCTGAACGACGTGGCTCCATGTCTCCCCGTGGTCCAGGCTGAACGCGAGATAGTCACCATTGCGGGGATATCCCGCCCGCGGCCAGGACGCCCGCGCAGGAATCCGCGCGCCCACCGCCAGCACCAAGACCCCGCTGCGCAATTCGATCACGTCGGGATCCACGAATGCGCCCTCGAGATCGATGGGCTTCCCGTCCTTGTCCACCACCCCGTGGAACAGCTCCGCCCAGTCCTGCGTGCGATGAATGTCCACTACACCGAGGTTCACCGGGCGCAGCGTCACCCACGTGGCGCCTTCATCATCCGACCACGTTTCATAAAGATCCCGGCCCGTGCGCATATAGCAGCGCAACCGCCCGGCATGGGGGCCGCGGGAAACCCGCACCAGCACCGGTTCGCCAAATCCCTCGGGCGTCAGTTTCGCAGCCGCCGCGATGGTGGACACCAACCGCCAGTTGCGGCCCTGGTCGCTCGAGCGCAGCAGGATGGTCCGTCCTTTCCACAGCGTCGGCATGTAATAAACCGGCGACTCGTCACCGTGAAACCAGCAATAAACGGTCGTCAGCAAATCACCGTTCGGCAGCTCAAGCAGCCGCCGGTGCAGCCGTGCCGCCGCGTGTGGCCGGCCATAGTCGTCCGTGGATCCGTGATAGTTGATGCCGGGAATGCTGAAGGCATTGTCCACCGGCCCTTGCAACGTATGCCAGTCGTCGTCCGAGCTATAAATTTGCCCCTCGCCTGTGCCGTCGGTCTTCCCGGGCGTGATGTACGTGTCGAGCGCCAGGATGCGCCCGCTGCGCAGCTGGATGACGCCGCCCTCGAAGTTGAGCCCGTTTTCACCCGGCTTGCGCGGAAACTCGGTCCAGGTCGCACCGCCATCACGCGAGACGACGGTGCCGATCTCGCAGGGATAAGAGATGCGCTTTGAAGGTTGTGGCGGGTCGGTGCGCTGCGCCTGCACGATGAGCGTGCCCTTCGCCGTGCAGATCATCGAGGGCTGCAGTCCGTTCGCCATCACCAATCGCTCCGCACCGATGTGCAGGTTCAGCCGCGGGTCGGCTTTCAAGACGACGGGGTCACAGTGGTCCACCTTCGTCGGATCCGCCGCGTTCTCCGCAGCGAGACGAACGGCCAGCGATCCCAGCACCACCAAAATGCCGGTGAGGAACTTCAGTTTTCGAGCCGGAGACAAAACGCAGGGTAACTTCATGCAGACACCGATGGGGTGCCCGAAAGCCAGCCCGCTTTCCCCGCCAAGTCGATAAAGGAAATGAGCGGCAGGCGATCCTAACGGGTGCCTGGCTCTTTGCTGAGCCCTTGCCTCATCACTGCCATGGCGCGTCGCCTCAGCTCAACCGCGCCCGGACTTCGGCCAGATTCATCGTGCGGCCAGTCTGCCGCGATTCCTCGGCGGCGAAGCCCATCAGGTGGCTTTCCACGGACTTCTGCAGCGAGGACTCCATGTCCTCCGCCTGGGCTTTGCTGAATTCCGCGTGCAGGCTCCGCACCAAGCCGGCGTCGCCGCCGCCGTGCCAGCCGTCCTTTTCATGATCGATCGTGATGCGCTGCAGGGTGTGGGTCGCGTGGTCGTCGATCACAATGTCGCAGCCCGCCGTGCGTTTCACCCGCTCGCCCGCCAGCAGCCGTGCCTTCGTGCCGAAAATCGCCAAGTCCCGGCCCTCACTGAACGCCGTCATCGTAAACGTGCCCGTCGCACCGCTCGCAAAGCTCATGTTCAGCGTCTGGTGGTCCACCGCCGTGTTGTCGCAATGGTAGACGCAACGTCCCCAAGGGCTGGTCTTCAGCCAGTCGACAATCTCCGCGTCCGTCGCCGTCTTCGCCCGGTCATAGATGATCTCCAGCCAGTTTTTCCGGTCCCCCAGATACCGGTGCGCATTGTAGAGGCACATGTCGCCCACCGGGCAGCCATCCGTGCAGCGCGCCGGTGCGCCCGCCGGGGCCTGCTCAGGCCGGAAATGCATGATGCCGCCGAAGCTGCCCAGCGACACGCACGGTGAATCGACCAGCCATGACAGGATGTCCGTATCATGGCAGGACTTCGCGATGATCATCGGCGTGGCTTTCTCCGTCACGCTCCAGTGCCCGCGCACAAACGAGTGGCCCTGATGCCAGGGCTCGACGCCCTCGGTGGCTTCGAAGGTGACGATCTTCCCGAGCACGCCGCTCGTGACGATGTCCTTCACCCGGCGGTAGAATGGCGTGTAGCGCAGCACATGGCACACCTGCACTTTCCGCCCCAGGTCGCGCGCCAGTTTCTCGAGCGCCAGCACATCGCGCAGGTTCGTCGAGATCGGCTTCTCCAGCAGCAGGTCATAACCCTTCCGCATCGCCGCCGAGGCGTGCGCGAAATGAAACGCATCCTGCGTCCCGATGATCATCACGTCGGCCAGCTTCGGCTCGGCGAGGATGGCGGCGTCATCCGTGAATTCCCGGAATGCCGGATTCTGCGACAACGCCCGGGCCTTCGCCCGGCGCGCGGCATTATGATCCGCCGCCGCCACGATCTCGTAGAGCTCCGGCTGCTTGGCCGCCAATTCGAAGTAGATGAAGGTGCGGCTGCCACAGCCAATGGCCGCGAGACGAAGACGTTGGGGGGAATTCATAAAATTCTAAAAACGAGTCACCACGAAATACACGAAACGTGAGAAACCCGGGTTATCACTGCACGACAGCTTTTCCGGATGCATGCTTTCGTGTGTTTCGTGTCTTTCGCGGTGACCCACTCAGCTTTCAGCCCGTTGCCGGGCATCGGCCTCGATCAGCTTGATCAGTCCATCAAGCGTCATCCGGGTCTTTGCCTTCACCGCCGGCAACTCCGCCGCACCCGCGACGCGATCACTGGCGAACAGGTAAAACTTCATCTTCGGCTCCGTGCCGCTGCCGCGCGCGGCAAACGTATAGCCGCTTGAAAGCGTGACGAGGTACAGGTCCTGCGACGGCAGCGCCTCACCATCGGCATCGACGATTTTCTCCCGGCCGTAGTCCTGGAATTTCGTGACCTTCACCTCGCCGAACGCCTTCGGTGGGTTCGCACGGTAGGTCTCCAGGATGCGCTTGATCTTCGCCGAGCCGGTCGCGCCCTCGTAATAAATGTTGATCACGCCCTCGAGATAGAAGCCGTAGCGCAGGAAGATCTCGTCGAGATACTCCGGCACCGTGAGCCCGCGGCTCTTCACCCACGCGCACAGCTCGGCAAACATGAGGCAGGCGGAATTCCCGTCCTTGTCGCGCAGGTAGTCGTTCGGCAGGTAGCCATAGCTTTCCTCCGTGCCGAACACGTAAAACGTGCTGTGCAGCAGCAGCAGCTTCGCCCGCTCCGCAAAGCTCGCCGCCTCGTAATCAAAGCCCGGCCCCATCGCCGCCCGCAGTTTTTCCTCATAGCCGCGCATCTTCGCCGCGATCCACTTGAAGCCGGTCAGCGTCTTGATGACTTTCACGCCGTGCCCGCGCCCGATGGCGTCCTGCAGCTGCGTGGTCACGACTGTGTTGATGATGCAGGCCTGCGCCGAACCGTCGTGCGGGATCCACCCGAGCTCCTTATATTTCATCAGGCGGTAGTCGGCGAGCAGCGCGCCGATCTGGTTGCCCGTGATCAGTTCCATTTTGCCCGCCCGGTTGCGCACCGCACAAGCCATGCGGTCGGCGTCGGGATCCGTGGCGAGCACGACATCGCTGCCCAGTTTCTCCGCGAGCTTGATGGCCAGGGCCAGCGCTTCGGGATTTTCCGGGTTGGGCGACTTCACCGTCGGAAACCGCGCATCAAACTCCAGTTGCTCCGGCACCGCGTGCACGTCACAGCCGGCCTGCCGCAGCAGCGGCAGCGTCTGGACCGCCCCCGTCCCGTGGATGTTCGTGTACACAACGTTGAGCTTCGTCTTCCGCAGAACCTCCGGATCGAGCAGCGCCTTCGCCGCCACCACCCGATAAGCCTCATCCGCCTCACCACCGAGCGTTGTGACCTTGGAAACATCGATGGCCAGAAATGCCCCGAGTTCACCGAGGGGCACGGCGTTCACCTCGGCGACAATCCCGGCGTCATGCGGCGGGATCACCTGCGCTCCGTCGTCGAAGTAGGCCTTGAAGCAGTTGTCGTGCGGCGGATTGTGGCTCGCCGTGATGACGATCCCCGTGTGCGCCTTCAGCCAGCGCACGCTGAAGCTCAGCTGTGGCGTCGGTCGCGGTCCGTCAAAAATGAACGCCTCGCCGCCGAGCCGCGTCCACGTCGAGGCGGCCAGCTCGCAGAAGTGCCGCGAAAAATGCCGCACATCGTGAGCGATCACGAGCTTGGGCCGGCCCGCACCCGGACGGGACTCAAGGTACTTTTTCGTGTAGCGAAACAGCCCGACCACCGCCCGGATCAGTGTAAAATCATTCAGCATGTTGCTGCCGATCGCCGCGTGCTCCGGGGTCCCGATCGCACTGACCTTGCCTGTCTCCGCCGTCGCGGTGACGACGCCAATCGTCCGCCCGCGCATCCCGCCCGTGCCGAATTCCAGATAGCGGTAAAACCGGTCGTTCAGCTCGGACCAAGCTTCCTTCGCCACCAGCTCCTCGATGCTGGCCACCGCCCAGGCCGGCAGGTTTGCCCCCAGGAAGGCCGCCAGATTGTCCACCGCTCCCGGCATGAGCTTGCCCGACGCCGCGGCCGATTTGATTTTCTCAAGGGTAGTCATGAAGAGTTCAGGAAAGATAAAGACCGTCGGAGACGACCGGCGGCGGCGAGTGTTTTTTCCACGCCTCGGCAAATGAGTCCTCGTCGTAACCGAACAGCGGCGAAACCTCGAGGCCCGCCGCCGGACGGCCGGACGCGTCAGCCTCGACCCTCGCACCCTGGCCCCGGAGCCAGCGCGTGAATTGACGGAGCTGGTCATCGCGGCAGGTCAGCGGTGAGTCCACGCCTTCCGCGTTTTTCACCGGGGAGAAATCATCCGCCCGGCTCGTCTCGATCACCAGCGGGTTTTGCGCGAACGGCAGTGCATCAAAGACAAACATCTCGAACTTCACGCCATTGGCCTTCTCCGGCTTCACCGGTTGCCCTGCGGCATCCACAGTGGGGATCTTTTTGTCCGCCCGATGAAACGGCAGCTCGATCCCCGCTCCACCCCGCGCCACGCGCCGGATGAACTCCCGGTCGAGCATATGGATCGCGATACTGCCCGCGAGGTAGCGCAGCTGGCCTTCAGGCGTCGTCTCACGCTGCATTGCCATCGGCAGGTCGGAGTACTCCACGACCACGAGGCGTCCGTCCTGCGTGCAGAAATGCCCGAGTTTCTCCTCGGGATAGGCCTTCGGCACCATCTTGCTCGACATCTGCGAGCCGCGCAACACGTGCCACCCGATGAACGCCGGGTCGACACAACGCACCAGCGGATTGTCGACTTGGAAATAACTCAGCGTGTCGATGCCCTCGCGCTGCATTAGGTCGAGTGCGCCGCTGCGCTCAAGGGCCCGAAGCGAGCCGCCATGTCCGTCCGGCGAAAGCGCGATCGTACCCTTCGTCTCCAGCAGGATCCGGCCGGAGAAATCCACCGCCGGCATCCGCCCTTGGCGAAAAAAATGAACCCGTCCCTGATCCAATCCGAAATACCTGTGCTCCTCGAAGAACGTGACGGTCGCCGCGTGATTCTGGTGGCTCGTCATGATGAACCAGTGCAGCGGCCGCCCATAGCGGATGCCCGCCGCCTGGATCTTCTCGGCAAACACCTGAAAAAGCGTTTTCCGCTTCAGCGGAGTGACCGGGAAGGTGCCCTTCGGTCCGTCGTAGCCCAGCCGCGTTCCCTGTCCGCCGGCGACGGTAAACGCCGCCACCCGGCCCGCCCGCAACGCCGCTTCTCCTGCCGCCTTCGCCTTCATCCATGCCGCTGCGTCGCCGCCCTGCGCGGGCAGTGGCTCGTAGGGTGCAGGGGCGAGTCCCGCCAGATTCGCGCCCGCCGCGTCGCCCGGCGCCAGCAGCGAGGCCGTCAGGCGCGCCACTTCCGCGAGGTCGATTTCCGCCGCTTCGAGGAGCAGGTGCCGCTGCGCCTCGGGTGCGAGTTCGTCAAAGAAAGCGAACACCTGCCCCTGTCCGGCCTGCTGGAATTTTTCGATGAGGGGATGCGAAGCCATGCGAAACCAGTGAAACGGCTCAGTCCTCGAAGCGAAAGATGAATTCCTCGGGCTTGGCGTAGTGCAGCCGGCGGCGGATGACTTTTTCCACGTACGCCGGGTCGTTCTGCAGGCGGTCGATGATCTTCTCCTGCTCCCGCAGCTTGGCCTCGGTCTCCGCCAGCCGGCGCCGGCTCGACGCCTCCTGCTGCTTCAACTGCTCGTATTCGGCTCGGGCCTGCCAGAAAAACACCCCGGAAGCCACGCCCACCCCCACAAAGAGCACCAGGTAGAGGCTGACGATAAAGCGGCGCAGGTTCACAGGTGGGTTTCGCCAAAATGAACGGCGTGCCTTCCGTCCCACGCAATGCTTTTTCCGTCCCAGAGTTTTTAACCACGGATTGCACGGATGCGATCCGGATAAAACCTCCTGCAGTCAGATCGAAACCTTGGGTTCGGTTTCTCGCTGATCGCGCCTTCGCCCGGCTGGCGGCAGCAGATCCGTGCAATCCGTGGTTAAAAAATCTGGATCCTTTGACTACGCCCAGCGGGTATCAAAACTGTGAATCCCCCGCCAGTCCGCGATTTTGGCGTGCGTTTTACCAATCGGCCGCCTACCTCAAGTCCGCATGTATCAGAGCTATTACGGGTTCAAGGAGATGCCGTTCAACATCACCCCCGACCCCCGGTTTCTTTACCTCAGTCCGACCCACCAGGAAGCTCTTCAGCACCTCAAGTACGGGGTGAAGGAAAAGAAAGGCTTCATCGTGCTCGTCGGCGAGGTCGGTTGCGGCAAAACCACGCTCTGCCGGTGCTTCCTGAACGAGATCGATCCGACGAAGTACGACACCGCCCTCATCCTCAATCCCCGGGTGACCGAGACCCAGATGCTCAAGGCCATCCTGACCGACCTTGGCGAGACCAAGCTCGCGCGCAGCCAGGTCGACCTCGTCGCCCAGATGAACCGGGTCCTGCTCGCCCGCATCGAGGCCGGCCGGGACATCGTCCTCATCATCGACGAGGCGCAAAACCTGTCGTTCGAGGTGCTGGAGCAGATCCGGCTCCTGTCGAATCTCGAGACCGACAAGCAAAAGCTGCTTCAGATCATCCTCATGGGCCAGCCCGAGCTCAAGCAGGTGCTCGCCCGCGAGGAACTCCGTCAGCTCCGCCAGCGCATCCTCGTTCACTACGAGCTCCATCCGCTGTCGCTGACCGACATCCAGCAGTACATCCAGCACCGGCTGACCCTCGCCGGCGGGCAGGGCCGGCCCAGCTTCACGAAATGGGCCCTCCGCGCCATTCATCGCGGCAGCAAGGGAATCCCCGCATCGTCAATAATCTCTGCGACAAATCCATGCTGTCCGCCTTCATCCGCGGTTCCGACCAGGTCAACTACTGGGACGTGCGCCGGGCCGTCAAGGATATGGCCAATCTCACGTCCTGACGACTGCGCCATGAGTCTGATCAATGACGCCCTGAAAAAGGCGCAGCATCAACGCACGGGCAATCCTGTCGATACGCCCCCGATGCCCGGTACGGCGCTGGGCGCTGGCGGAGTCCAGCGCGGCAAAACCCCGCCCGCCCAGAACCTCGCGATGATTTTTTCCGGCGCCATCGCCGCGGTCGTCCTCGCGGTCGTCGTCACCGTTTACATTTTCAATCGCGAACCCGCCCGGAAAGCCGTCGCGCCCGCCGCCGTCCCCAAGCCCGTCGTTCACCAAGCCGCCGCAACGCCGGCCCCCGTGATTGTTGCGCCCGTGGTCACCCCCACGCCGCCCGCCACCATCGATCTTTCCAGCATCAAGCTGCCGGCCGCCGAAGCCGTGGCCACCGCTGAGACCAAGCCCGAAGTCACCGCGCCGCCCGCCGCTCCGGCCCCCGCGCCCGCTGCTTCACCCGGCACTCCGGCCCCGCAGGATATCCGGATTCTGACCTTTATCGACGCCATCCGGGTCACGGGTATTCGTTCCTCGGGCAGTGAGAGCAAGGTGCTGATGAACGACCGGGTTTACCGGATCAATGACATGGTCGATTACACGCTCGCCATCCGCCTGATCAAGGTCTCGGCCGAGGGCCTGACCTTCACCGACGCCAACGGCACCGTCTACGTGAAGAATTTCTAGGCCGCGCGTTTAGGCGGAAATCTCCGTTCCCTCCGTTGCCTCCTGTAAAAATGGTTCGGAAATCAGGGTCATTCGTGTGTAGTCGTGGCCCTTCGTGGTTTCTTCCTGAATAGCCCGGTTCAGCCGCCCCATGCTCACCCACCTCTCGCAGACCCGCACGCGCCTTCTCCAGGTGGCCGACGGCTGCCTGTTTGCCACCGCGCTGCTGGCGGCGTACTTCCTCCGCGATGCCGGCACCGGCTGGTTTCACTGGTGGCCGCTCGAGCCCATTCAGGACTATCTCTGGCTGCTGCCCGTGGTCGCGATTCTCGGGCCCGTCGTCCTCTCGGGCCAGGGTTTCTACGAATCGCCGCGGCCCACGCACCGGCTCCGGGCGCTGTTCGCGATCCTGCGCAGCTGCACGTTCACGGTCATCGGATTGATTCTGGCCCTCTTCATCCTGCGCCTGCAACTCGCGCGGTCCGTCATCATTCTCGTCGGCACCCTCGGCGGTCTGTTGGTTTACCTGCGTTACGAGATCACGTTCTGGCTCCAGTCCCGCACCTTTGCCCGGGACCAGCTTCGCCGCCGGGCGCTCTGGGTCGGTTTGCCCGAGGAAAATCGCCACCTGCGCGAGGCGCTCACCCGGATCGAACGCGACACCCTCGAGGACTCCGGCGAATTCAATCCCGCCGCGCAGCCGGTCGGGGAATTTGTCCGCCTGCTCCACGCGCAGGCCGTCAATGTGGTCATCCTCAATCTGGCCGGGATGGAACGCGAGCAGGCGACCCGGGTGCTGCTCGCGTGCTCCCAGGAAGGCGTCGAGGTACTGGTCCGTCCGGGTCTCACCGCCCTCCCCTCACCTCAGGTCACGATCGACCAGTTCGGCGGCGAAGCCGTCTTCTACTACCGCGCGCAATCCGCCCCGCTGGGCCATCTCTTCGTCAAGCAGGTCTTCGACTATGTGGCCGCGGCGATTCTGCTCGTGCTGGTCTCCCCGCTGCTCGTGCTGATTGCCGTCGCCATCAAGGTCTCCTCACCCGGCCCGGCGATCTACCGCCAGCTCCGCGCCGGGCTCAACGGGCGCTCGTTCCTCATGCTGAAATTCCGCTCGATGCAGTCCGATGCGGACCAGCAGCAGGCGGGACTCGCCAGCCGCAACGAAATGCGCGGCCCCGTGTTCAAGGTGACCAACGATCCCCGCGTCACGCAACTCGGCCGCTTCCTGCGCCGCTACAGCCTCGATGAATTGCCTCAGCTCTGGAATGTCGTCCGCGGCGAGATGAGCCTCGTCGGCCCGCGCCCGCTGCCCATCGAGGAGGTCGAGCGCTTCGACCAGGACACCCACCGCCGCCGGCTGAGCGTAAAACCCGGCCTCACCTGCCTGTGGCAGATCAGCGGTCGCAACGACATCGCCGATTTCGCCGATTGGGTCCGGCTTGACCTCGCCTACATCGACCAGTGGTCGCTCTGGCTGGATTTCAAGATCCTCCTCGCCACGATCCCCGCCGCCCTCTTCGGCCGCGGGGCGCGGTGAAAGCGATATGTGGAACTCAGGAAATCAGGAAGAGCGGGCGCAGAACAATACCAAGGCAGAGTGAATTCGTCGTCTGATCTTTGTGCGTCTTGTGCCTTTTTGCGGCCGTCCCCGGTATTTTCCTGATTTCCCGAGTTCCACATCTCACCGGGTCGAAAAATACTTCTTCACCGCCGCCAGTCCCCGCGTGTTGAGGATGTTCTCCTTCGTCAGCCAGCCTTTGCGCGCGGAATTGATCCCGGCCCGCACCTGCTCCAAGCCGCCCGTCTCGTGGGCATCGGGATTGATCGCGCAGAGCAGCCCCTTGTCCGCGGCCTTCCGCCAGTAACGCCAATCCAGGTCCAGCCGCCACGGGCTCGCGTTCAATTCGATGATCACCTTGTTCGCGATCGCGGCATCGACGACCTTGCCCACATCGATCCGGTAGCCTTCGCGGCGCAGCAGCAGCCGTCCAGTCAGGTGCCCGAGCATCGTAGTGCGAGGATGCTCGATCGCGCGGATCACCCGCGCCGTCATCACCGCCTCCTCCTGCGTGAAGGCGTTGTGCACCGACGCCACGACGTAATCGAGTTTCGCCAGGATCGCGTCGTCAAAATCAAGCCGCCCGTCCGACAGGATATCGCACTCGGTCCCGGTAAAAACATGGATCTTGAAACGCTTTGACGCATTCAGCGCGTGGATCTCATCCACCTGCTTCAGCAGCCGTTCCTCGCTCAGGCCATTCGCCTGGTAGCTTGATTTCGAGTGATCGGCGATGCCGAGGTATTCCCAGCCGAGCGCGGCCGCCGCCGCGGCCATTTCCGCGAGCGTATTCCGCCCGTCGGACTCCGTCGTATGGTTATGAAACGCCCCGCGCAAATCCCCGGGCTCGACCAGCCGGGGCAGTTCTCCCTTCTCCGCTGCCTCGATTTCACCCAAGCCTTCGCGCAGCTCCGGCGGAATGAAGCTCAAGCTCAGTGCGGCAAAAAGCTCCGCCTCATTTTTCAATTTTCCGTTTTCACGTTTTCCCGCCTTAGCCTTCGCGGCCTCGGCCTTTTCCTTCGCCGTCCCCTCGCCTTCCGCCGGCACAAGTCCCCATTCGCTCAAACTCAGGCCGCGCGCCAGCGCCCGCTGGCGCATTTGGACGTTATGGTCCTTCGAGCCGGTGAAATGATGCAGCGCAAAGACAAACTGGTCGTCCGGCACGATCCGCAGATCCGCCTGCAGCCCGCTCTCGAACCGCACACTCGCCTTCGTCTCACCCTGCGCCGTGACCTCCTTCACGCCCGCCAGCTTCGTGAACCAGCCCACCACCGGCGCCACGTCGTCCGCCGCCACGATAAAATCGAGATCCCCGACCGTCTCCATGCCGCGCCGCAGGCTCCCCGCCGCCTCGGCCCGCTTGACCTGCGGCAGTTTTCGCAGGCCCGCCACGATGGGTGCGGCGATTTCCTCGGCGTCCCACCACATGTGCCGCCGTCCATACGCCTCCCGATTCTTGATCCCCGCCAGGATCTTCTCCTGCGTCTTCTCGCCAAATCCATCAAGCGCGGCCACGCGCCCGTCCGTGCAGGCCGCCGTCAGCGCCGCAATGTCCGCGATGCCCAGCTTGTCATGCAGCGCGCGGATTTTTTTCGGCCCCAGCCCGGGAATCTGCAGCATCTCCGCGAGCCCCGGCTCGATCGAGGCCTTCAGTTTGTCGAAGAAACCCAGTCGCCCGGTGGTGCGCAGCTCGGTGATTTTTTGCGCGAGGGCTTCGCCGATGCCCTTCACGGTCTCCAGCTTCTCCTCCCCGATCAGCCGGGCTAGCTCCGCATCCTCGATGGCCTCCAGCGCCCGGGCTCCGGTCTGATAGGCCCGGACCTTGAACGGATTCTCCCCCTTAAGTTCCAGCAGCGTGCCAATCTCCGCCAGCACATCGGCAATCTCGTTTTTGGTCATGGGGAGTAAGCGCTAGGCTTTAAGCGATAGGCGCTAAGCTCCAGAACGAATTTATCGCAGCGATCACGTGGGCTTGCGCTTAAAGGCTACCGCTTAGAGCTTATTGCTCAGAGTCTCCCATGCCTTTCACCCACCACCGCACTGTCCGCCTCGCCGACACCGATGCCGCCGGCGTGGTCTTTTTCGCCCGGACCCTCATGCTGTGCCACGAGGCCTACGAGGAATCGCTCGCTCGCGCCGGTCTCGACTTGAAGCAGTTCCTCGGGGGCGCCGACCTGATCGTGCCCATTTCCAAGAGCGAGGCCGAGTATCTCCGGCCGCTTTGTTGCGGCGACAAGCTGGCCATCACCGTCAAGCCGTCGGCGCTCACCGCCACATCCTTCGCCATCCAGTTCGAGATCACGAAGCTCGGCCCGCCCGACAAACTCGCCGCCCGCATCCGCACGGAGCACGTCGCCACCTCGGTCTCCAAGCGCGAACGCCTCCCGCTCTCCCCCGCCTTGCTCGCCTGGATCAGCGACAGCTGAGCACGCCGCAGCCCGTCAGCCAGTAGCAGCCGAGGTAACGAGGCTGGGTTTGCTCCGTTCAGCTCTTCTCCCTTCACCTTTCTCCCGACGGCCGCACCGCGACCGCCAACGCCGCCCGATTCAACTTCCCCTGCGCATTGCGCGGCCAGTCGGCCACTGCGACATAACGCTTCGGGCGCTTGAAAGCCGCCAAACTTTCCAGCGCTGCGGCCACCCGTGTCAGATCCGGCTCAGCTCCACCCGCCAGATAGCAGGCCACGACCGCCTCTCCCCATTCCGCGTCCGGCACACCCACGACTGCCACGTCCGCAAACTCATCACTCGCGCGGAGCGCCGCCTCAACTTCCGCCGGCTGGACCTTTTTCCCGCCCGTGATGATCACTGCATCGCGACGTCCCAGCAGATGGAGATGTCCCTGTGCGTCGAGCTGGCCGAGATCCTCTGTTTCAAAAACCCGCGAGGTGCGCTCATCCGGAAAATACCCGCGAAAGACCGAGTCGCCGCAAATCGTCACGATGCCATCCGGCGTGAGCGAAATCCGCGCATGCGGCATCGCGGCTCCGGTACTGCGGGCGCCCGCAAGAAACTCCGCCGGACGCAGGGCCGCCACCATCGCCGCCGTTTCCGTCATGCCATAGCTCAGTGAAATCGGCAGCTCGGCCCGCGACGCCGCCTCGGTCAACTCCGGCCAGACCGGCCCGCCGCCGATAAAGATAACGCGAAATCCTCTCAGCCAGTCCACCGCCACCGGTGACACCAGCAATCGCTGCAACTGCGTCGGCACCAGCGACAGCACCCAGTCTCCGTCCTTCCGGGCCGGCCACACTCCCGCCTCCAGCCGCTTCCAGTCCCAGGCGATGTGTTCGCCGCCGGTCGCCGCACAGCGCACCCGGGCCATCAGCCCGCTGACATGATGCGGCGGCAACACCCCCACCGCGTTCACGCGCTCGATGCCGAAATGCGCACAAAATCCCTTTATCGCCGCCGTCAGGGTGTGTTCGTCATGACGCGCAAACCGCACCCCGCCACTCGTCCCGCCTGTCGGCACGCAGAGCCAGCCCTGGGCAATTTCGGATTTCGGATTTCGGATTTCGGATTTTTGCAGCGCTGTTACCACGGCCCGTTCCGCCGCGCCCCATTTGGGATCACAGAGGAAAACGAATCCGCCATGCTCCTCCGCACAGCCCGTGGCGCGTACCAGCTCGATCAGTTCAGCGCGTTCCATACGGCCTCCGGGTCAAGTCGCTCCACATCTTCCCAACGGATAAACGGCGCCAGGCAGGGCCCGTCAAACCGCGCGTCGGCAAACAGCGGCCAGACACCGAAGCCCAGCGCCCGTGGCTCACCGGGCCACGCAAACGCCGCCTGTAGCGCTGCCCGCGCTCCCACCGCCGTCTCCAGCGCCGAAGAAAACACCACCGCTGCCTTCGCCTTGGCCAACCTGTCCAGTTCAGCCCCGACATCGCCGAGCAGGGCCGGCTTCACGACAAACACTCCCGGCCAGCCCGCGCCCAGCCATCGCTCAATGTCCTCACCGCCGGTCAACGATTCATCCAGCGCCAAGGGCGTGGGGAAATCCCCGGCGAGCCCGAGCAACAAATCCACCGCGCCGCGCGTCTCCGCTGAAACGGGCTGCTCCACAAACTCCACCGGACGATCCGCGCAGCGCTCCAGCCAGCGCTCCGCCTGACGCCGGTCCCAGGCCCCGTTCGCATCCAGCCGCAGTTTAGCTCCGTTCGGCAGTGCCGCGCACACGTCGTCCAGCAGCACCAGCTCATCCGCGACGTCTTCCACGCCGACCTTCCACTTGAAAACCCGAAACCCCGCCTCCGCCTTCGCCGCAATGGGCAGCAGCGCCGCCCGCCCCGCCGGGAGCAACGCCGCCACCGGAAGGTAGGGCGCGTTATCCCTAATGCGCCGCTCCTGCGACCCGGCGGCGGACGAAATCGCCACCCTACCCGCAATGTTTGCCCGCGCCGCCATCAGCGCATTCCGCAGGCACCCCAACCGCACCGGCACCGCCACCAGCCGGGCTTCATCAACCTTCTCGCCCAGCTCGCGACACGCCGCCTCCACTTCGTCCACGGTTTCAGTGCCAAACCACGGAATCGGCGCCGCCTCGCCGTAGCCCGCGCCGCCTGTCGCATCCGTCAGCCGCACCAGCACCCCTTCCCGCTCTCCCCACGGCCCGTGCGCCGTGCGCACCGCACTGCGGAACGGGAGCCGATAGCGACGGAACTGGAACAGGTACTCCATACAAACAGTCCCCCACAGCACTCCCACCACCGCAATAAATCAAAGTGAAACAACTGGCACTCATCAAAACCCGGAATTTTTAACCACGGATTTCACGGATTCGATCTGGATAAAGGCCTCAATTACTCCATCCAGATCGGCGCTCGAAAGTATGCATCCGCGCAATCCGTGGTTAAATGCTTTGGATGTTTGCGTAGGTGGATCGATCCCGTTCTGCGAGAACCCTGCATTAGAGTTCTTTTTTAGCCAAACCGATTGACCGTAGTTTACTCGGATGAGACGGATGAGCGGTGCTTCACGAAAAACTGACCGAAGATATCATTGGCGCCGCGATGATGGTCTTAAACACGCTGAAACCGGGGCTCGAAGAAAAGCTTTACGAACGGGCCTTGGTGCTGGAACTCGTCAAACGCGGCCACAAAGTCGAACAACAACGAGCCTACCTCGTGCTCTATGACGGCGTTGAAATCGGCACCTTGATTCCCGATTTGATCGTGGACGACACCGTCATCGCAGACCCAAAAGTCGCAGTCGATTTCAACGAGGCTCATGTCGCCCAGATGATCGGTTATCTTAACATCACAGCACTGCAGGTCGCATTGCTGTTGAACTTCAAGCACTCAGACCTGCGCTGGAAGCGCATTGTCCGGTAGGTTTCTCATCCGTGTTATCCGTGAAATCCGTGGTTAAAATGGTTTGGAGGCTTTTCAGGAAAAGCAGCATTAACCTCCCCTGGCACCTGATCTGACTTTCTGTTTGCGCTCCCCGCGCCCGGGCTTACTTCGTTCATGGCAATCATGACCAAGGTTGCCACGTCCTCCACCTCCGGCGCTGACCCCGAGTTCTATCTGCCGGCCGACGCTTTCTTCCGCGCCAGCCTCCCGACGGCCCTCACGTTCGACGACGTCTCGCTCGCCACGCTGTACTCGGACATCCTGCCCAAGGACGCCGACACCGCGACTTCGATCTCCGACGCCCTCCGGCTCCAGATTCCGGTCATCTCGTCGGACATGGACACCGTCACCGAGTCGCGCATGGCCATCGCCATGGCGCTCAACGGCGGCCTCGGCCCCATCCATTACAACATGCCCCCCAAGGATCAGGTGAAGGAAGTCGCCCGCGTAAAACGCCACATCCACGGCCTCATCCAGGACCCGATCACCGTCACGCCCAACCAGCTCATCGGCAACGTCCTCGCCATGATCGAGGCCAAGCGCTTCGCCTTCTCCACCTTCCCGGTCGTCGATGTCACCGGCAAACTCGTCGGCTTGCTCTCCGGCAATGTCGTCAAGGACCGCTACAAGTCCAAGCCGGTCTCCGCGGTCATGACTCCCCGCGCCCAGCTCATCACGGAAAAGGAAAGTGCCGTCGCCAAGGATCCGATCAAGGCCGCCGACCTGTTCTTCTCCGCCAATGTCGGCCTCAACAAGATGCTGGTCGTCGATGCCGCCGGCAAACTCCGCGGCCTCGTCACCATTTCCGACGTGGAGAAAATCACCGGTGAGGCCAAGTCCCGCCGCAAACCCGCGCGCGACTCCCAGGTCCGCCTCGTCGTCGGCGCCGCCCTCTCGCCCGTCCGCCTGCCCGACGGCTCGCTCGATCGCGAAACCATCCTCGCCCATGTCGGCCATCTGGTCGACGAACACATCGACGCGATCGCCGTCTCCACCGCCCACGGCCACACCGCCGGTGTCGGCGACGTCGTCAAACTGGTTCGCCAGGCGTTTCCTGACCTCACGCTCATCGCCGGCAACGTCACCAGCGCCGCCGGCGTGAGCTTCCTCGCCGATTGCGGCGCCAACGCCATCAAGATTGGCCAGGGCCCGGGCTCCATCTGCACCACGCGCATCGTCGCCGGCGTCGGCATTCCACAGCTCACCGCGCTCTACGTCGCTGGTACTGTCGCGAAGAAAAAAGGCGTCCGCCTCATCGCCGACGGCGGCATTACGAAGTCCGGTGACATCGTGAAGGCCCTCACGCTCTCCGACGCCGTCATCTGCGGCGGCCTGCTCGCCGGTTGCCGTGAGGCGCCGGGCGAGATCATGGAGATCAGCGGCAAGGTCTATAAACAATATCGCGGCATGGGCAGCCTCTCCGCCATGAAGGCCGGCAGCGCCGCCCGTTACGGTCACGACAAGAACGACAACGCCCGCAAGGTCGCCGCCGAAGGCATCGAGGCGCTGAAAGAAGTGTCGGGTTCCGTGGACGAAGTCCTCGGCACGCTGATCGGCGGCGTGCAGTCCGGCATGGGCTACCTCGGCGCCGCCAATCTTACCGAATTGCGCGCCAAAGCCCGCTACATCCACGTCAGCTCCGCCGGCCAGAAAGAAGCCGCCCCCCACGACGTGATCGAGGTCTCGACCCAGAAGAACTGAGCTTGGCTTTTGCCTGGCGAGACACCGGAAAGGTCTCACGCAGAGGCACGGAGAACGCAGAGAGAATAGACTAAGATCGTTTGCCCGGATTTCTCTGCGTTCTCTGCGCCTTTGCGTGAGCCTCAATTCAGCTCAGCCACGGCTTATGACGGTTTGTGATCGCGAGTCTGGCACCGTCAAGCGCGGCGATCCAGCTGACCGGATTGCTTCTTTGGTTTGGCCTTTGCCCCTTCGCGACTTTGCGATTACCAAGAGCGCATCCCTGTCATTCGGCCGGTTTTTGTTTGCCCCCGCCCCCGGCGTCGGCTCTCTCCTGCTCTGCAACAGGGGTTTTTCTCCCGGACTGACTTCGGTTGCCGCGTCTTCCTCCCGCAACCCCCATGTCCCTCCTCCCTTTTTCCAGCCAGCTCATCGCCGACGTGGGCATTTCCCTCGGTGACGAAGGCAAAGGCCGCCTCATCCCCGAGATCGCCAACGAGCTCCGCGGCACCGGCGCGCCCGTCTCAGTCGTGCTCAAGGTCAATGGCGGCGCCAACTCCGGCCACACCGCCGGCGGCATCAAGCTCAACCTCCTCCCTGCCGGCGTCGTCGTCCAGGACGCCGCCCACCTCTGCATCGGCAGCGGCGTTGTCGCCGATCCCCGCAAGATCTGGTGGGAAACCCGCCCCCTCGAGAAAAAGGGCCACGCCATCCTCTCCCGCCTCGTCATCGACGAGCGTACGATGGTCACCGACCTCACCCACCGCCTACTCGACCTCGCCTGGGAGGATTATCGCACCAACGTGCTCTCCGAGGAACCCCGCGGCTCCACCGGCCGCGGCATCACGCCCGCTTACCTCGACGAGGTCGGACAGTGGCAGATCACTTTCTCCGATTTCCAAGCCGGCCCGAATTTCTTCGCCCGCAAGCTCGCCCAGCGCGCCGACCGCGCCCTTCGCACCATCCAGCATGTCTGCCGCGTGAGCCCCGAGACCTTCACCGGCTTCTTCGACAAGCTCACCACCGCCGAGCTGCGCGCCAACGCCGAGGGCCTCGAACTCGGCGTATTCGAAAAGGCCGAATTCGACTTCACCCGCTTCCGCGGTGCCGCGCCGTTCACGCTCAACCTCGACGCCGTCACCGCCGCCTACTGGCAGGCCGGCACCGCCCTCGCGACGAACATCGGCGAGGTCCGCGAACTCATCCTGCGCGAACTGCGCGCCGGCCGCACCATCATCGGCGAATTCGGCCAGGCCTATTGGCTCGACAAACGCCATGGCTACTCGCCCAACGTCACTGCCTCGCACACCTTCACTCCCGAGTTCTTCGAGAGCGCCGGGATTCCCGTGCAGCGCATCCACACCGTCGGTGTTGCCAAAGCGTACGACACCAAGGTCGGCACGCACACGTTCATCACGCAGATGGACGACGCCCATCCGCTCGCCGTGAAGCTCAAGCAGCTCGAGTTCGGCACGAGCACGGGCCGCCAGCGCATGGTCGGCTGGTTCGACGCCGTCGAGAAGGGTGACGCTCTGCGCTACGGCGGTTATCAGGACATGATGATCAACAAGGCCGACGCCCTCACCTACGCCGGCGCGTGGCGCGGCGAACTGCTCATCTGCACCGCCTACGAGGACGCCGCCGGCAAACGCTACGCGCACGTCCCGCGCAACGAGGCCGTCCGCAAAACCCTGCGCGCCGTCTACACCCGCCATCCCGGCTGGTCGGAGGATATTTCAACGGTGCGTCGCTTCGCCGACCTGCCAAAGAACGCCCAGCGCTACGTCGCCGCCATGATGAAAAGCACGCTCGACGTCGCCTACGCCGGCGCGCCTTGGCCCTCCGCCGACAAGCTCGCGAACCTCCGCTACCTCGGCGTCGGCCCCGAGCCGTCCCAGATCATCAAGGATGTCCCCGCCACCCCCGAGCTCATCCGCTTGGCGTAGGTTGCGCGCTTGCGCGCAACAAAAGGTGGAGCGAGTTGCCCTCAACCCGCTTGCCTTGAACTGGAGCCGCGGCGCCCCCGCCGCGTCCCATCCTTCAGGCATTCTTCCTCATCCCGCCACCGCCGCCGCCCTCTCCTTCACCGCCGCCTTGATCAGCGCCTTGACAGCCGCCGACTTCGCCTCGGCCATCGTCCTGATCTTCGCATGCCGCGCCGCCTTGCCCGTCCCCTCCAGCAACCCGGCCGGATCAGGCAAAGCCAGGCCATGATAGAAGCCCAGATTCACCGACGACGTGAGCGGCATGATATGCGCGTAAGCCTCGGTCATCTTCCTGGGCCCAACCCCATAAGTCGTGCACTTCTCCCCAATCCGCGGAGTTTCCACACTCTCCGGATGCAATGATTCAATAAGCGCACGCAGGGCCCGTGCAATCGCTTGGATTTCCGAAGCATGCGGCTTCAAAATCGCCTCGAAGGTGCCTAGACGTTCATCGGTGGTCATCGTAGGATATTTGGCTGCTGATTGGACGGTCTAGAGCGTCTCGGATGAGTCTTCGGCGACTCTCTCAGTCAAGATTCAAGGTATATCCCCTTTTCAGACTATTGGGCGTTTGAAGCCCTTTTCGCTTCTTTCTCACTTATTTCGATAATCTGCCCGAACCCAATAATCCGCGCGCCTTCACGAAGCGTAAATGTAGCGCCAGGAACGACATCGCGATAACTAACCTGTGGGAAATACATGAATGCCAATTCGACCACTACCACTTCTCCTTCTTTAGGCTCGCGGTCCACATCGGATAAAACGACTCCAAGATACTCTCCGTCTCCTTCGTAAATGAGCTGCGCCTTCGACAAGACGCTGTCGCGCATTTTACGCTGTTTCGGGTCACCGATGACGATGTGCGGGCGATACTTTAGCGACCGCAAGAACTCTGCGGGCGGAACAATTTTTCTGCCCCCTTCCGCATGCGGCAGAAAGGTCAGCTTTGCCTTGGCGTGTGGGAGGCGGGACATTTCTTTGGCCAATGTTAAATGAACCGACGGTTCGTCGGTTCAACCGAATTTGCGGGCGGTTGGGTCCAATACAAAGGTCCTGGTCAATACTCTTCCGACGAACCCACCTTCGAATCCAGCCGCGCCATCACTTCACCGAGGAGGTAAATTGATCCCGTCACAACAAGCGTGTCTTCCGGACCACCAGCCGTGCAGGCGGTGGCCGTTGGAAAAAGGCCCGCGACGGTCGCCCGCACGACCCGCCCCTTAAACGTCGCCGGCACCAGCGATTCGAGTTCCTCGTACGAACACGCCCGCGGCTGGTTCGGCACCACGAGGTAAATTTCTTTCGCATGCCGGCAGATGGTCTCCATCAGCGGACCCGCCCGCGCCGCGCCGAGCGCGGCGGTGATCACCACCGGCGCATGGCCCGTCTCCGCCACCAACTGCGCCAGGCTGGTCTCCAACACCTGTGCGCCTTCCGGGTTGTGTGACGCATCCAAAATCGTCAGCCGTCCACCTACCACCACCCGTTGCCAGCGGCCCGGCCAGTCCACCTGGCGCAGGCCGCGGGCAATGACCTCGTCCGTGATCCGCCATTTCACCGGCAAGGCCTTTGCCGCCAGCCACGCCGTCGCCGCATTCCAGCGTTGGTAATCCCCCTCCAAATTCGTCGCCGGATAATCTCCGAGTTCATCGCCAAATTCCTCGGCGACCGACACCAGCGGCGACCCGCGCTCCGAGGCCACCGCCCGGATCACGACTTCCGCCTCAAGCGGCATCCGGCCCATCACCACCGGGCGTCCGGGCTTGATGATGCCGGCCTTCTCCCGCGCGATCAGCCCTAGTTCGTGGCCGAGGTACTCGCAGTGATCCATGCCGATCGAGGTGATCACGCTGGCTTCGGGCTCCACGATGTTCGTCGCGTCCAGCCGCCCGCCGAGTCCCGTCTCGAGCACGCCGATGTCGCAGCCTTTCCGCGTGAACTGCAGCAGCGCCATCGCCGTCATAAACTCAAAGAAACTCGGCCGCTCATCGGCCTTCACCTGCGCAATGCGGTCCGCCAGCGGACGCAACTCCCGCGTATAGGCCACGAGTTCGTCCTCGCGCAGCATCTGCCGGTCGACCTGCACGCGTTCTCCCAAATTCACCAGGTGGGGCGACGTATAGAGCCCCACCCGCCAACCGGCCGCGTGAAGGATCGCATCGAGCATCGCGGACACCGAGCCCTTGCCGTTGGTCCCCGCCACATGGATGAGCGGCAACGCGCCCTCCGGATGACCCAGTGCCGCGGCAAAGGGCCGCATGCGGTCGATGCCGTACGTGCTCCCCTGCGGCTTCAGGCCGAAGAGATAATCCGTCACCGCCGCGTAATCGGCCGGATCGCTGGCGGGCATGGCGGCCAAAAACGCGTTAGGTGTTGACGACGGTCGTGGGCGGGGCGGCCTTTTTCTTCACGAACAGGGCCAGCAGCAGATCGCCAATGCGGTCGCGCAGCTCGGTCCGGCTCACGATCTGGTCCACCAGCCCGTGCTTGAGCAAAAACTCCGACGTCTGAAATCCCGGGGGCAGCGTCTGCTTCGTCGTGTCCTTGATGACCCGCGGCCCGGCAAACCCGATCAGCGCGCCCGGCTCGGCAAGGATCACGTCGCCCAGCGTCGCGTAGCTGGCCGACACGCCGCCTGTCGTCGGATGCGTCAGGACGGAAATATACGGCAGACCGGCCGCCGCGAGCCGGCCGAGGGCCGCGCTGGTCTTGGCCATCTGCATGAGCGAAAGAATGCCTTCCTGCATGCGCGCGCCGCCCGAGGTGCTGAAGATGAGGCACGGGCATTTCTGCGCCAGCGCGACCTCGATGGCGCGGGTGATCTTCTCGCCCGCCGCCGAGCCCAGCGTGCCGCCGCAGAACCGAAAATCCATCACCGCCAGCGAAACCGGGATGCCATGAATCGTGCCCGTGCCGCAGATGACCGCTTCGGGCAGGCCGCTTTCCTTCTCGTATTTCTTGATGCGCGTCGGATACGGCGCCGAGTCCACGAAACCGAGCGGGTCGGCCGAGCGAACACTGGCATCCGCCTCCTTGAAGGTGGCCTCATCCAGCAGCTTCGCGATCCGCTCGCGCGCCCCGATGGGAAAATGGTGCCCGCTCTTCGGGACCACCATCTGGTTGTCCTCGATTTCCTTGGTAAACACCGATTCGCCGCTCACCGGGTCTTTGGTGTACAGGCCATGCGGGATTTCCTTCTTGCGGGTTCTGCGGACCGTATAAGTCGGTTTATCGAAGTGGGACATGGGGAGGATCAGCCGTGGCCGAAGGTGATAACGTCGAGATTCAGGCTGCCCGCGCGACGCAGCGCGAGCGCGCAACTGTTGAGGGTGGAACCAGTAGTGAAAACGTCATCAACCAGGATTAAATGCTGGCCGGGATTCAAGCCGGCGCCCCGGGCGAGTGCAAAGGCATTTTTGAGGTTGGCTTGGCGCTCCCGGCGGTCGCGGTGCGTCTGCGTCTCCGTGTCCACCGTGCGCCGCAGCAACGCCCGGACCTGCGCGCCGCCGCCAGCCACGCGGGCCAGTTCAGTCGCGAGCAGCGCACTCTGGTTGTAGCCACGCTCCCGCTCCTTGCGCGGGTGCAGCGGCACCGGCACCAGCGTCGCACCGCGGGCCAGCGCCAGCACCTCCGGTGATCGCCGGAAAACCTCCGCGATGTCCTCCAGCACATGCAGGCCGCGGTGATACTTGAATTCATGGATCAGCGCCCGCGCCGGACCTTTCGACAGCACCGCCGTGCGACCTTCCCGGTAAGCTGGAGCAAGACCTTCGCAATGGGGACACAACCGCTCGCCCTCGACCTCGCCATAAAACGGATGCCCGCAGGTCGTGCAGTGGGGCGCCGCTACAAAATCGATCTGCCGCACGCAGCGCGCACAGAGATGACGGAACCCGCCACCCGCCGTCCCTTCGTTCTCCACCAGACCGCGGCAATGCACGCACACCGGCGGAAACACCACGTCGCTCACCCCGCGCGCGAACGAGTGGAGGACGCCGTTCATGGATAAAACACCTTCACCAAAAACAGCCCCTCCGGGGGCGCAGTGAGGACGAGGGCCGTGCGCTGTTTCGAGGCGAGGATTTCCCGCACGCGTTCCGGCGTGAGCTTGCCCTCCCCCACGCTCACGAGCACGCCGACCAGGCTGCGCATCATCTTGTAGAGAAATCCTCCCGCCTCGGCGATGATGTGCACCGTGCGGCCGCGCCGCACGACATCCAGCCGGCGCAGATCCCGCACCGTGTCCTCGCGCTCGCGGCCGTTGAGCGCCGTGAAGGCCCGGAAATCCTGCCGGCCGCGCAGAATCGCCGCCGCCGCCTGCATCGCCTTCAGGTCGAGCGGCCGGAAGACCGGCCAGCAATACAGCCGGTTGAACGGATCGGGCGCGCCGAGGTGCAACCGGTACTCGTAGCGTTTTCCTGTCGCCTGGAACCGGGAATGGAAATCAGCTGCCACCGCGCGGATGGATTTCACCTGGATCGCATCCGGCAGTCCCATACGGAACGCCGCCAGCAGCTTGGCCACGCCGTGCGGCCAGACCGCATCGAAATGAAACACCTGCCCCAGCGCGTGCACGCCGGAATCCGTGCGTCCGCTGCCGTGAATGCGGATCGCCGCCCCGAAGATCTGCGCCAGCCGCGCCTCGATGATGTCCTGCACGCCGTCAGCCCGCGCCTGACTCTGCCATCCGGCAAAGCCCGTGCCGTCATAGGCGCAGATGCATTTCCAGCGTTGGAGCTTGGGCGAAGGGGAAGTCACGAAAGTTTTTTGGATCAAGATGTTTATCGCGGAAACGCGGAGGAGCGGAAGCGCGGAAACGGAAATCCTTTTAGAGTGATTGATTGAATCTGCTGAATCATAGGTAGGGCGAATCCTCCGGATGAGCCCGTTTAAGGCCCGGCTCGTCGAGGACGACTCGCCCTACCCCATGAGCCCGTTGCTTTGAAGTCCTGCATAATTCCGCGCTTCCGCTCCTCCGCGTTTCCGCGATCACTCCGTCCCCAGCGCCGGCGGCGTTTGTTTTTGATCGAGAAAATCCTGCAGGATCAGCGTCGCCGCCCGCGAGTCGATCAGGCCGCTCGCGCGCACGTCGCGACGCTTCGCCTTCGCGATGGTCGACTCCGCCTCGTAACTCGTGAGCCGCTCATCCACGAGATGCACCGGCAATCCAAATTCCTCACGCAGCCGAACCGCCAGCGCCTCGGCCTCCTTCGCTTTGGGTCCCGCGGTATCATCCATGTTCAAGGGATAACCGAGCACCAGATCCGTGGCACGGCGCTGGGCGATCATGGCCACGAGCGAAGCCCAGCGCTTTTCCGGCGCGGCTTCGATGATCGCCGGCAACGGCGTCGCCACGCCGAGGTCATCGCCGTAGCTCAGCCCGATCCGCCGGGTCCCGTAATCGATGCCAAGGCAACGCATGCCCGGATTTTCGCCGCTCCCGGCCACCGGGTGCAAATGCATTTGCGGCCAAGCCCAAAACCACTCTCTTTCGCCCCGCCGCAGCTCCTTTGCAGCTGTAACGCCTTTGATGAATCCCCCCGACTACCCGCTCGATCTCACCGTCGCCGAAGCCAGCCAGCTTATTCAGTCCAACCCGGCCACGGTCCGGATGATCGATGTCCGCGAGCCGTTCGAAATTGAAATCTGCCGCATCGCCGGTGCCGAAACGATTCCGATGCGACAAATTCCCGAGCACGTCGCCACGCTGCCCCGCGACCAGCACCTGCTGATCCTCTGCCATCACGGCAACCGGAGCCTGCGGGTCACGCAGTTTCTCCGCGCGCAGGGCTTTACCGCCGTCAGCAATATCGCGGGCGGAATCGACGCCTGGGCCGAGGAACTCGACCCGACGATGCCCCGCTACTGAGCGGCGGCTTCGGCTAGTAGCAGCCGAGGTCACGAGGCAGGGCTTTAAGCACAAAGACGCCAAGGCGCGAAGGTCAGATCAAAGTTAGGAGCATCAACTCCCGATCCGTTCCTTCCGTCCGACCTTTGCCCTTCGCATCTTTGCGCTTCAACCAACACCCAGTCTCAACTCCGGATGCTCCGCGGCATAACTCCGCGTATAATCCGCAAACGCCGCCTTCAGCCGCGCCGTGACCGAGTCCTCCGCGACCTTGAAGCGGTGCTCGTCGATGGCGGCAACCGGCGTGACATCCTTCGTCGTGGAAAGCAGGAAGCACTCCGTCAGCCCCGAGAAATCCCCGGGCAGGATCGTCGCCTCCCGCGCCGCAATCCCGGCGGCGCCCGCCACGTTCTCCAGCAACAGCTCGCGCGTGATTCCGCCGAGAATCCCGGCCGACAACGGTGGAGTCAGGACTGCTCCGTCGCGCACAAATGCGATGTTCGACACCGCCGCCTCCGTGACTTCGCCCACTTGGTTGAGAATCACCACTTCGTCCGCCCCACGCGCCCGCGCCTCGCGCAGGCAAAGGATGTTGTTCAGGTAGTTTCCCGTCTTCCACGCCGGGTTGAGCGCATCGGCCGGATTGCGGCGCAGGGTCGTCGCCAGCGACAGCCTCAACCCTTCCCGGAGGGTCGCAGGAGGGTGCGCCTTGTTCGGCTGGACGAAGATCACGTAGTCAGCTCGGTCCGCCAGCGCGATATCCAGGCCGATCGGCCCGTTGCCCCGCGTGATCTGCAGGCGAATATAAAAATCATCCGCCGCACCGGCGGCCTGACGGTAGGCCTCAACCGTCCGCATAATTTCGCGCTGCGCCTCTTCCGCCGTCAGCGGCAGGGCAAAATACAGGGCGGCCGCCGACTGCTCAAGCCGGCGCCAGTGCTCCTCCCACGCAAAGATCACCCCGTGATAAGTCCGCCAGACTTCATAAATCGCGTCGCCGTAGAGAAACCCCCGGTTTAACGGCGAAACGGACGCTTCGCGCGCATCGTGCAGCCGTCCGTTGGTGCAGGCTTGGATATAGTGGGCAGGCATGAGGGGTGAAGGAAGGTTCATCGAACGCGAACCCCGCCAACAGACAAATAAAAAGCCCCCGCATTGCGCGCAGGGGCAGGATTGTCATTCTGAGCGCAGCGAGGAACCCATTTGGATAGATTCGAAGCGCTCGACAAACTCACACTGGATTCTGCGCTGCGCTCAGAATGACTTATCAAGGGACATGGCTTAAGCCCGTCCCCTGAATGCTTACTTCCGCGCTTTGACCAGCCCCAGCTCCTTCTTGATATTCTGCACGCTGGGCAGGGAAATGCCCACGGCCTTGGCGATTTCGGCGCCGGTCTTGCCCGCCTGGGTCATGGCCTTCACCTGCGTCTTGGTGTCAGCGGTGATGATCGCGCGCTTGCGGCGCTTGCCACCCGCGGTCTTGGGCGTGGAGGCCTTGCGCCTGCCGGCGGCGGTGGACTTCACGGCCTTGATAAAGGCCTGCACATTGGTGAATCCGTACTTGCCGGGCAGTTCGGCCAGTTCCTTCGCGAGTTCCACCGCGATGGATTTTTCCAGTTCCCACATCTTGGCTTGGGCTGCTTTGAGCTCCTTGAGTTTTTCGGTGACCATAGCCGAACTCTAAAGCGTCGCTGGCTTATAGCAAGGCGATGATATAGATATAATCAGACTATGAATAAATGCAGCGCGTATCTATAAGCTCCACCTGCTTATCTACTTTGGCCCCGGTCCCGCCGGAACTTTGCCGGCCCGCAGCCGGCATACTGCTTGAAGACCCGGCTGAAGTGATGGCGGTTCGCAAATCCCACCGCCTCCGCCACCTGCTCGATGGAATCCTCCGAGAACGTCAGGCGCCGGCACGCCTCCCGAATCCGCCGCTCGGCCACAAACGCCGCCGGGGTCCGGCCGGTGTTCACCTTGAACCAACGGATGAACGCCTCGACGCTCAACCCGGCCTGCGCCGCCAGCCGCTCGTTCGTGATCTCCCCGGACAGCGAATGCTGGATCCAGCCGAAGAGTTTCCGCAGCCGCAGCGGAATCGTCTCGAAGCCCTCCGGCCCGACCTCCGCGAAGACCAGGTGGAGCAATCCCGCGCTGACATGCGCCGCGCGGGCCGTCTGCCGCCGGGCGATCACCCGGTACAGTTCCCGCGCCAGGGCCCGGATCGTGCGCCCCGCCGGCACCTCGATCACTCCCGCCGTGGCCGTGGTCAGGGATAGATACAACGAGAAGTGCACCCACAGGTGATCGACTCCCGGCCGGCTGCCACAGTTGAAGGTCACGCCATCCGGCACCAGCACGACCCGGCCGGGCCCGAGCCCGTGACGCCGCCCCTGCGATTCGATCCAGGCCCCCGGGTTCAGGTCATAGTATAGCCGCCAGAACGGGCTGCGCACCTGCTGAAAATTCCAGTTAGGATCCAGCCGCGCGACGCCGCATTCGTGGATCTGAAAGCTGTCCCCGCTTTCGCCCGCCGGCGGCTTAAGGCCATGCGCGGTAAACGGATCATGCCAGAGGCGGTGATCAATTTTAGGCATAAATCATCCGGTTGCAGACATTGCCTTGGCGCAAGCGCAAATGGTAAAGTGTCGGCATGAGCACCCTCGTTGCCGACGCCCCCGTCACGACCCCGCCCCGCCGCGTCCTCATCACGCCCGAGTCGAAGCAGAAGCCCACGATCGTGGACCTGCTCAACGACTGGCAGTATCTTGAGAAGGCCACGCACCGCCTGATCTGCGCGTGGGGCCGGGAGATCGCGCCGTGGTATGACAAGAGCGCCATTCACCGCCACGTCTGGGACCAGGCCGAGTGCGTCCGCCGGCTCCGCGAACGCGTCGCCCAGTTTCCCGGCGGCAAGCCCGACGCCCCGGTTTCCAGCCGGCTCGAGCAGCTGGCCAACACCGTCCTGCTCGCGCCCAATTACCAGGACGCGCTGGATGGGATCTACGAAATCCTCCTGAAGGCCCTGCTCACCGCCTACGGCGAATACTCGAGCCACGCCCACCCCGTGCACGATGCGCCGACCGTCGCGCTCCTCCACGAGATCAACCAGATCAAGAGCCAGGAATTCCTCTGGTACCGCGATTTCCGCCGCCGGCATCCTCACCCCACCAACGCCGTTTATCGCGCCGCCGTGGAGCAGCAGATCGCGGCCTGCGGCGGCTTCCATGCCGCCCTGCCCCTCGCTCCCGGTGACGCCGGGGCCCAGCCCGCGGGAGCCGCCACCGATTTCAAGTACGCCAAGTTCAGCGCGCGCAACGTGCCCATCCGGCCGCGCCTTGAATTCATGGAATATGTCCGCGTGGATTTTCCCACCAGCATCGAGGCCCGCCGGCTTTTCTGGGGTTTCGGCTACATGATGGAAAAAAACCTCCCCGACGACCAGCTGCGCTGGATCTACGACGGGCATTTCATGCCGTGGGACTGGCATCACGACATTTCGCGCCATCTCTGGGACGAATCCCGCCACGGCGACTCCGGCTATTCCCGCCTGCGCGACTTCGGCATCGATTTCGACGACGTGGGTTTCCCGGGTTACGACCAGGCCGAGCGCATCAAGGTCCTCGAGGCTGCCGCCCAGCAGGAGGGCATCACGCTCGACGAGGCTTTCCGCAATTACCCCAAGTACCTCGACCCCGTGCGCGGCGAGCATATGACGCGCGCCCAGATCTACGATAATGTGTTCATGATCGGCCTGGTCGCCGAAACCGGCCACTTCATCGTCAAGCAGGAGGGCTACCAGGACTTCAAGGAAGGCCAGGATCTCGAGTCCGCCGAGATGATGCTCTTCGACATCATCGACGAGACCGCCCACGTCCAGTACGCGCACAAGTGGCTGCCGCTGCTCGGCGAACTCTGCGGCGTGGACAATTCCAACTACCGCGAACGCGGTGTGACCATCCGGGCCGAATATCAGCAGAAGCACGATGACATCTCCGCTGAGCTGGCCAGGAAACTCTCCTACAAGGCGGGCGATCCGGCCTTCGACGGCTACCAGGAACTGCTCGCGCGCATCCGCCGGGTAAAGCCGCTGGCCAACGCCGCGACCTGCCCGCCGCGTTCACCCAAGCCCATGTAAACCGGCGCAACGCCGGTTTACATGGGAGAGAGGAAACGGGAGCTGGGAGATAGAAATCCTCCGCGGTCAGGGTTCGCTGCACGGAGGCTTTCCAACTTCCATCATCCCCACTTCCCCTTTCCATTGGCCGGTTCCCGGCCAATTCAGCTTGCGCGCGGCCCGCGCGGGGAGCTTTACTCGCGGAGCATGGCCCGCCTTCCCCTCGAGGATAATTTCAACGACGTCATCAACAAGACCCAGCGCGGCCTTAAGATTTCCGATGAGGATCTCGCCCAGCGCGCCGAGGTCACCGCCGAGGACCTCGCCGCCGTCAAGGGCGGCAAGCCCATCGTCCCCGTCCTCCGCCGCGTGGCCCGCCACCTGCGCCTCGGCCCGGACGCCCTCGAGGCCCTCGCCGCCAAGGCGTGGTACCCCGAGCAGCCGAATTTCCCCACGGGCTTCGCGGCGTTCAACACGCCGTTCGAGGACATGACCGTGAACAGCTATCTCGTCTGGGACTCGCGCACCAAGCTCGGCGCCGCCTTCGACACCGGCGCCAATTGCGACGCGATGATCGACACGATCCACGCCGAGAAGATCAAGCTGGAGTACATCTTCATCACCCATACCCACGACGATCACATCGCCGATCTCGCCAAGCTCGTCGCCGCCACCAAGGCCGAGGTCTGGGCGGGCGAGCTGGAGCCCGTGAATTTTCCCGGCGCCAAGACGTTCAAGGAAAACGCGCACTTCCACATGGGTCCGCTGGCCATCAAGACGCTGTTCACGTGGGGGCATTCGCCCGGCATGACGACGTTCTACATCACCGGCCTCAGCTGGCCGCTCGCGATTGTCGGCGATTCCATCTTCGCCAGCTCCATGGGCGGCAGTCCCACGAACTTCGCCGACCAGTTCCGCAACAACAAGGAGAAGATCCTCACGCTGCCGAACGACACCGTGCTCGCCTGCGGCCACGGTCCCCTGACCACCCTCGGCCAGGAAAAGCGCCACAATCCTTTCTTCACCCATCGTTAATCTTCCAACCCCACCCACCATCTATGTCCGAAAAAATCGCCTTCGTAGGAGTCGGTCGCATGGGCGCCAACATGGCGCGCCGCCTCAAAGACACTGGTTACACCGTCACCGCGGTGTTTGACGTCCACGCGCCCAGCGCCGCGGAACTCGCCAAGGAAATCGGCGCCACGCACGCCACCAAGCTCGCGGAAGTCACCGCTGCCGCCGACATCATCTTCACCGTCGTCACCGACGACGCCGCCCAGCTGGGCGTGTTCGCCGAGAGCGGCGATTCCCTGCTCACCGGGGCCAAGGGCAAGATCTTCGTCAACTGCGCCACGCTCACCCCCAAGGTTCACGTTGAAGTCGAGCGCCGCGCGAAAAAGGTCGGCGCCGTTACGCTCGAGGGCTGCATGGCCTCGTCCATCCCGCAGGCCCGCAACGGCACGCTCTATCTCATGTGCGCCGGCGACAAGGCCACGTTCGATCAGGTGAAACCCATCCTTGAGAAGCTCAGTACCGCCCTCCGCTACATCGGTCATACCGGCCAGGCCGCGCAGGTGAAGGCGCTCGTCAACATGGTCATGAACATCAACACCGCCGGCCTCGCCGAGGGCCTCGGCCTCGGCGCCGCGCTCGGGCTCGACCTCACCATGCTCCGCGAGGTCTTCCTCCAGACCGGCGCCAATTCTCAGGTGCTCAAGACCGACGGCGAGGACATGCAGAACCGCGACCATTCGTGCTTCTTCTCGGGCGCCCACGCCGCGAAGGACAGCGGCATCGCCGCCCAGCTCGGCGTCGACGTCGGTCTGAATCTCCCGCTCGCCAACGCCACCAAGGCCCAGTTCGACAAGATGGTGAAGCTCGGCCTCGGCGGCCTCGACAAGTCCGGCGTCGCCGAACTCACCTTCAAGGGCCGGCACGGATGATTGGATTTTCGATTTTCGATTCTTGATTTTCGATTAGATGCAGGCCGGTCGGCACAAGCCGAGCGCTCAAATCTTCGAGTCGGAGCCGAAAACCCAAATCCTTCCTTTCTTCTTCAATCAAAAATCCCCAATCGAAAATACCGCCATGTCTCAAATCGCCCACATCGCCAACCTCTGGTCCCTTGTCAACCATCCCTCCGCCGCCAAGCAGTGGTCGCTGGAGAAGAAAATCAAGGCCTGCGCCGACGCCGGCTTTGACGGCATCACGACCGGCCTCACGCCCGAGCACCGGGTCCTCGCCGAGAAATACGACCTGAAGCACCTCCTCGGCTTTGTCTCGACCTCCTCCGGCGACCCCAAGGATTTCGCCACACGCATCCGGGCGCAGAAGGAAGCCGGCGCCGTGCAGATCAACGTCCAGATGGACGACCACGACACCCCGCCCGCCCTCGCCACCAAGCACTGGATCATGATGATGCGCGAGGCCGAGAAGATCGGCGGCGTCGTCCTCTCGCTTGAGGTCCACCGCGACTGCTGCACCGAGACGCCGGAGAAGACCTACGAGATCGCCGAGCGCTACCAGAAAGCCACGGGCGAGATGATCACGATCAACTTCGACTTCTCCCACTTCTCGGTCGTGAAGCACCTCGGGCCGGGCAACTACGCCGCCCGCCTGCTCGACCACCCCGCCCTCGTCCAGAACAGCGACCAGTCGCACTGCCGCCCGTTCAATGGCCATCACTGCCAGGTGGCCGTGACCTACAAGGGCAAGCTCAGCGACGAAGCGAAGAGCTATCTCGATTTCTGCGTCGCCCTGTTCAAGTGCTGGAAAGCCGCGCCGAAGAACAAAAACCGCACACTGTTCGTCTGCCCGGAAATGGGGCCGTACCACGAGGGCGGCGCCGGCTACAACATCTCCGGCCTCCCGCCGGCCTGGCCCGACGCCGTCGTTCTGCGCGGTGAACTCGCCAAGGCCTGGAAACGGGCCTGAGGCAGAGACTGAAATCAATCTATGTGGAACTCAGGAAATCAGGAATCAGCCAACAGCGCTCGTTCCTGATTTCCTGAGTTCCACATAGATCGCGGAGATTTGCTCACAACCCCCGCCCTCAGCCGTACTTCGCTTTCAGCGTCCGGCCTTCGTTCGCGCTGCGGTCGGCCAGGTCGAGGATGTGGATCGGCCGGCGTGACCATTCCGGCGTGATCACCAGCGGCTCGCCCATCGTCAGGTGCGCCGCGATGTTGGAGTAGTACTTGTGCCATTCCACCGGGGGATTCTTTCCCTTGGTCACCGTCGTCTTGTCGCCGTCCCGGACGGTGATCTCGTGGTTGTCATAGTCCCACCAGAAAGTGCCCTTGGTGCCGGTCACATCCACCATGCCCCGCTTCGGGTTGGCGTCGATCTGGGTGATGCAGAGCGTCGCCCAGACGCCGCTCTTGAAACGCACGACCGCGTAGCCTTCGTCCTCGATCGTGTCCTTGCCCCATTTGGACTGGGCGGCCCAGAAGCCGCGCTTGGCGAAGCCCGTGACCTCCGTGACCTCCGAGTTGACCAGCTGCAGGGTGTACTCGAGCACGTGGACGCCCCAGTCGTAGAGAATGCCGCCCGAGATGGATTTGCTGGAGCGCCACCAGTCGCCGGGCTTGCCCCAGCCGCCCAGATGGGACTCCACCCGCACGAGATCGCCAATGACACCGGAACGCAGCACCTCCAGCGCCTTCAGGATCGAGCCGTCCCAATGCCGGTTGTGATAGGTTGAAAGCATGACGCCCGCCTTCTTGGCAGCCGCGATCATCGCGTCGCATTCCTTCGTGGTGATCGCGATGGGCTTCTCGCACACCACATGTCGGCCGGCGCGCAGGCACTTCAGGGCCAGCGTCGCGTGCGTGTTGTGCGGCGTGATGATCACGACCAGGTTCACGTCGGATTTCGCCAGCAGCTCGTCCACGCTCGCATAGGTCTGGATCCCGGGGAAATCCTGCGCGGCGACCGCCAGTCGCGCCGCGTCCGGCTCCGCGACCGCCCGGGGGGTCATGCCCGCCTTCTGCATGTCCTGCAGGTGCGAGCGGCCCATGTTAAAGGCGCCACCGTAACCGATGACACCGACTTTGATTTCACTGGCGTGCTTGAAGCGGGATTTCATGGAGAAATTCAGGGAAGAGGAGTCAGGAAAGCAGATCGAAGCCCTGTGACCTAAGAGAGCCCCAGCCCGCTTCAAAGCTATTCGTACGGCCGTCGAAAAATACCCGTGCCATCCCCGGCGCCTGACACCCCGAAGCGCCCGACAAATTTAAGGTATCGTTTCCCCTTGACTGTCTAGGCGAAAAAGCCCACGAATCTTTGGCCGCCCTGCATGATCCATGCCTGACCAATCCTGCCCCATCACCCGCGAAGCGTCAGAGAAAGTTTGCGGTCAGTCGCCCAGTGACACAAGTTTCCTGCCTGTTCCCTCTGGCTTTCACCCCTCCATGAATAAAAACCGCGTTTCACCGCCGCCCGGCAATCTGGCCATCACCATGGCCCTCATCCGCCCGTCCCTCCTCCAGCCGGTCCACTTGTGCTCCTTGGTCTTCCTCCTCGCCTGCGGATCGCTGGTTTGTCCCCGCTTGGCCGCAGCCAATGACGATGATGCCTTTAAGATTAATGTGCGCACGTCCGTTGAGCGGCCTTACACGATGTTCAGCAAGAAGCCGTTCAAGGAGCACAGCAAACTGTACTCGCTGGCCTGGATCAGGCAGGCGAAAAGCACGGGACCGGCGTTAGTCGAGCCGGTGGACGAGGTCGACCTCCTGCAGCATCTCCACGACGTCCTTACCGCCCGGGGATTTCACGAACCAGCCAGTGGCAAGGTCCCGGACATCGTCCTGACCGTGATCTATGGGCGCAGCCGGCTTCGCAACCCATATGAGGACAAGACGCTTAATCTCGGCGACTCACAGGGCATGGACAATTCGGTCATCGGTGACGCCAACCTGTTGATGAATGAGCGGACCCCGGGCCGGCACGAGAAATCAGTGGAGGCCGGCGAGGAGAAGATCTTCATCGCGGTCACTGCGTGGGAGTTTCCGGGGTTTTCCCCGACGGACAAGCCCAAGCAACTCTGGCGTACGATCATCAATGTGGACGATCCCGACCAAGACCTGAATCAGGTTGCCGGAAAGATGCTGGCGGCCGGCAGCGCTTACTTCGACCGGGAGATCAACGAGGAGGAAGTCACCGTCATGAGCAATGTCCCCGATGGGCACGTGATCGTCGGCACGGCAACCAAGGTCCCCTCTTCCACTCCCGACAAATAGCCCCGACCCCACGGGCGGGGCACCTCACCTGAATTGATCAATCAGGCCGGCCCGCCAACTCACCCATTGAATGGCCGGCCTGTGTCGACAAACCCCATGGAAATGATCCGGCTCACGGGCCAGCGGCTCCATGTTTTGCGTCCGATGGCCCGGGGTGAGTCACCCGCCATGCCCTCCGCGAGGTCCCTGCGGGTTCTGGCCTTACTCTTCCTCGGCGCGATGCGGCTGGCCTTGCCTGCGAGCGCGAACCCAGACCCGGGCGAGGGCGGCGCGGATTTTCCCATTACGGTGCGTTCCTTCGTCGAGCGGAACTATACGCGCTTCAGCAAGGAGGCGTATCGTGAGCATGGCCGTACGTATGCGGTCATCTCGTTTGATCAGGTCAAATCGGACAGCCCGCTCGCGCGGGCCGTCAATCAGGGGTCGCTTTACCGGGAATTTCAAAAGGCCCTCGCCACGCATGGATTCCATGAGCCCGCGCCCGGAGCCAAGCCCGCGATTTTACTCACGGTCCTCTACGGACGCGGATGGTTGCACAATCCCTACCTCGACAAGGAGGTCGAAACTGCGAGCGCTGACTTTGGCGTGCCCACCTACACGGCTTCCGTGGAACAGCTCATCCGGGAACGGACTACTCCCGGCTATGCGGACAAAACGATCTCGGCCAACGCCGAGAAACTATTCATCGCCGTGATTGCGTGGCAGTTTCCCGCCAACCCGAAGGACAAGCCGCAAAAAATCTGGCGCACGGTCATGATCGCCGACGATCCCGACCAGGACCTCAACCTGATCTCGGATAAAATGCTCGCGGCCGGCGCGGGCTACTTCGACCACCCCATCGAGCAGGAGGAGGTGACCATCTCCAGCAAGGTCGCCGACGGTCATGTGGAAGTCGGGACGCCGACGGTGGTCGAGCCGCCCAAGACCGGGAAATAACGATGTGATCGCATTTGAATTCCGCGGTGATCTGCCTTGAAGCGGTAACCCCGCGGCACCCAAAGGAATGTCAGGTTGATTCCCACGCCCTCGCCTTGAGGTTCATCTACGGGCGCAGCCCGATGCGCAACCCGTATGCCAGCAGAACCGTCGAGGTCGATGCCGGCACCCTCGGCCTGCGCGGCGTCAAGGTCGTCAGCGCCTCCTCCGATGAACTCCTGCGGACCCGGAGTGACCCGGGGTTTTATCAGAAACTTCAAAAAGCCGACTCGGAGAAACTTTTCCTGATTATCACGGCCTGGGAAAATCCCGGCTTCAATCCGAAGGCCAAGAAAGAGCCGGTGCAGCTCTGGCAGACCGTCGTCTACGTGGATGACCCGGACAGCAACCTGAATACCTTGGCGGGGGAAATGCTCGCGGCGGCCGGGAATTATTTCGACCGCCGGATGGATCAGGAGGAGATCACGTTGGTCAGGCCTGTTCCAACCGGACAAGTCGTGGCGGGCACACCGGTTGAGATTGAGCCGAACCCCGGCAAATGAGGTGACCGTGGCCTCCGCCTGAACTCATCGGCCGGATTTCAGTACTTGCGGCACGATTTTTTTTCCTGCAACGTGCGCGGCCTTGTTCAAGGCGCGGTTGCCAAGTGGTAAGGCCGAGGTCTGCAAAACCTCTATGCGCCGGTTCGATTCCGGCCCGCGCCTCCAATTTCATTCTGCTCAACAGCATGGAGTTTGGAGTCCCGGTGTCCGAACGGACACCAAAATCATCACTCCGTCAGCGCTTGGATTAACGGGCGGTAACTCTCCCGCTGCTCCCTAACCCT
This sequence comes from uncultured Opitutia bacterium, assembly GCA_903859715.1. Lineage (GTDB taxonomy): Bacteria > Verrucomicrobiota > Verrucomicrobiia > Opitutales > Opitutaceae > Opi-474. The sequence goes on along the minus strand of CAIONS010000056.1, from coordinate 307,861 downwards.
TCGAGACCGGTTTCGCTTATCGTCGTGTTTGCACTCGCAAACATGAAGACACGATTCCGCCTCACGCGCCGGGGCAGGCCGGGGTGACACGTTTTACTGTGTGGACACTAAGACCGGCAAGCGCACGAGCCTGCAGACATCCGACGAAAGGTCCGCCCGGCAGCTCATCGAGGCCAAGAACCAGGCCGAATGCCAGCCCGTCCCCAATCTCCAGATCGCCAAGGCCTACCTCGCGGGCGCAGACAGCGGGTTCAACCGGCGCACCTGGCGGGAGGCCTTGGAAGCCCTGACGGCTACGGTGCGGGTCATTTCTTGCCTAACGTTTGATATCAGCCACCTGTCGTGGAGGTTGGCTGCAGGGATTGGTTCGGCGGTTAAAGGCGAAAGAGCAATTTTACCAAGGGTCACCAAGAATTAATAAGCCGGCTATCGTTAAAGCAGATCCCTTGAGTATGACCGGCCGGACCCGTACTTCTCGAATCAACCGGTGGGCCGCCTCTATCTCCAGCAGGCCCCGCACGTCCCGCTCCGGCCGGCGTCACCCTACATCGGCACGACGATCCTGATGATGAACAACGTCCTCACCCAGCTCATCCATGTCGCCGAACTCCGCCACTGCACGGCCTCCGAACAGATCCTGCCGGAAGCCCGGCACATGCTGGATCAGGCACAAGGCCTGCTCTTGGTGGAGATGCGCCGGAATGTTTTTCTCAACCATCCTTCACCCTGATATCCAGCCGTCGCGGCGGCCCGGCGAGCCCAGTTTGAAGTTGCAATGCAAACGGATACTGGTGGATTCCCGCGCACCTCGGCCAGGTTTCGTACCTAGATGAAATCATTCTTCGCGGGCATCGTCCGCACGCTCTCTCCGGGCATCTCCCTGGTGCTTGGACTCGGGATCATCTCCGCGATCGTGGTCGCCCTGCTGCCCCTGCAGCCCCGCGGCGGAATCGAGATCTGGCTCGGCGACGGCAACCACGCCAACCTGTACCGCGCCCTCGCCCCGGAGTGGAACCGCCGCCATCCCGACCTGCCGCTGACCGTCACGCTCATCTCGGGCCCGGCGCTGCAAAGCCGGATGCTGTCAGGATTCTATTCCGGCACTCCGCTGCCCGACCTGATCGAAGTCGAACGCGGGCAGATCGGTCAGGTGTTCGCCGGACCGCTGCAGGATGTGGGCTTCACCGATCTCACCGGCCTGCTGGCTCGGGATGGGCTCACGCACGAGATCGATCCCGCTTCGTACAGTCCCTGGACCAGCCGCGGCCGGATCTTCGGCCTGCCCCGGGGCGCCCACCCCGTGATGCTGGCGTATCGCTCCGACCTCGTCGAGGCCGCCGGCATCGATGTGAAGCAGATCGAGACTTGGGACGATTACTTCCGGCTGATGCGCCCCCTCCTGCAGGACCTGGATGGCGATGGCTACATTGACCGCTATCCGCTGACCATTTCCCTCACCAACGCCTCCTTCAGCGAAATCTTCCTCATCCAGGGCGGAGGAGGCTATTTCGACGCGATGGGCAACCCGCTGCTCAACTCCGCCACGAACGCCCGGATCGTCGCCCGCCTCGCCACTTGGTACGCCGGGCCGGGCCGCGTGATCGGTGACATCAACATGTATACCGGCGCCGGCTTGCGCCTGCTCCGCGAGGGCTACGCCGTCGCGATCCCTTCGGCCGATTGGTACGTGGGCAATCTGCCGGTTTCGCTTCCGTCGCTGGCCGGCAAGATCAAGCTCATGCCCCTGCCCGCGTGGGAACGCGGCGGACGCCGTACTTCGGCCAACGGCGGCACCATGATTGGCGTCACGAAGGCGTCGAAGCATCAGGAAGTCGCTTGGGAACTGGCCAAGTTTCTCTATCTTTCGCCCGTGATCGCCCGGCAGCTGTACGACCTCACCCACATCGTTTCCCCCGTGAAATCCACCTGGAGCGCGTCCTACTATGACCGGCCGGAACCTTATTTCTGCGGCCAGCCCGTCGGGCGTCTCCTCCAGCAGGCGATCCCCGATATTCCTCCCCGCCCGTCCTCGCCTTACCTGAGCAGCGCCGTCCAGCTCGTGAACAGCGCGATCACCCAATTGATGGCCATCACCGACCGCCAGGGCTATGTCCGTCCCGAACAGGCGGCGGCCGATGCCCGGCGCCTCCTCGATGAAGCGCAGCACACGCTCCTGGACCAGATTCATCGCAACGTCTTCCAGCAGGCGCCCGCCACCCCATGAGTTCACGCCGCCCCTATCCCGCCTGGGCTCCCTGGCTGTTTCTCGCCCCCTTCCTTCTTTTCTTCACCGCCTTTGGCGCGTGGCCCCTTGTTCGCTCCTTCATGCTGGCGTTCGAACAGACCTTCGGCCCGCGCACGACGGTCTATGTCGGTGCGCTCAATTTCCGCTTCCTGCTCCACGACCCGCTGTTCTGGGCGGCCGTGCGCAACACCGCCGTCTTTACCGCCGGAACCCTGGTCGTGCAGGTTCCGGTCGCACTGGCGCTGGCGCTTCTCCTCAACCGGCCCGACTTGCGCGGCCGCGCCGCGTTCCGCCTGATCTTCTTCTCGCCGACGATCGTCGGCTCCATCTTCGTCGGCGTAATCTTCAGCCTGCTGCTGGAAAAACGTTCCGGACTCGTCAATACGCTGCTCCATGCCGCGTTTCATTCGTGGAATCCGGATTTCCCCTGGGTCGACGGCTTTGTCATGCCGTCCCTCCTGATGGCGTCGCTGTGGCTCTCCGTCGGCTTCAACATGTCCTATCTGCTGGCCGCCTTGCAGAACGTGCCCGCCGACCAGCTCGATGCCGCCGCGATCGACGGGGCGAACGCCTGGCAGCGCTTCCGGCACGTCACCCTGCCCGCAATCCAGCCGGTCGTCGGCATCCTGATCCTTCTCACGGCGGTCGGCGCGCTGCAGCTCTTTGATCTCCCTTTCATCCTCTATGCCGACAGCTTCGGCAACGGACCCAACAATGCCGCCCTCTCGATCGTCACCTACCTCTACCAGACCGGCTTCCGCAGCGGCGACCTGGGCTATGCCAGCGCGATCGGCTGGATCCTGACGATTGTGCTCGTCCTGATTGCACTGGGCTACCGCTGGCTGACCCGCGAGGAGGATGCCGCCTCATGACGCCCACCGACACCCGCTCCCACAGTGGTGCCCGGGCGGCCCGCTGGCTCGTCATGGGGCTCCTCCTCGCGTTCAGCATCCTGGCGGTGCTGCCTTTCGTCTGGATGATCTGCGCCTCGGTCAAGACGCCCGAGGACTATTACACCCACCAGTTTCTCCCCACCGGCGGCGGTTTTCTCGGCATCGCCTGGGACCGGCTCACCTTTAATAATTTCGTGCGTCTCTTCCGGGAGCAGCCGGTGGCGCGGGCCATTCTCAATTCAGTCATGCTCTCATCGGTCTGCAGCGTCCTCGCCACGCTCTGCTGCGCGGCCGGCGGCTATGGCCTGAGCAAGTTTGATTTTCCCGGCCGGCGGTTGATTACCGGCGGCATCCTCGCCGCGGTGGTCCTGCCGCCGGTCCTCGTCCTCGGACCGGCGTTCGAGACGCTCTATCACCTGGGCCTGCTCGACACCTATGCCGGCCTGATCCTGCCCACCGTGGCCCCGGCGTTCGGCCTGTACCTCTTCCGCCAGGCGATGATCAACAGCGTGCCGGGCGAAATCATCGAGTCCGCCCGCATCGACGGATGCGGTGAAGTCCGTATTTTCTTCCAGATCGTCCTGCCGCTGGTTCGCCCGATGATGGGCGCCTTCCTGATCATCACGTTCCTCGCGACCTGGAATAACTTCCTCTCGCCGCAGATCATCCTCCAGAACCCCGAACGCCAGCCGCTCTCGGTCGCCATCTTTCATCTGCGCGGCCTCTATGGCGCCGACTACGGCATGATCATGGCCGCCACCCTGATCTCGATCGCGCCGGTCATGGCGCTGTTCCTCTTCCTCCAGCGCGAATTCATCTCCGGCCTGACGAGCGGCGCGGTGAAGGGCTGAGCCTGTTTTGAATCTGGAACTCAGGAACGCTGGAAAAGTCCCGGATTTGGGCGATCGTTCCCGAGTTCCTGAGTTCCAGATTCAAGTGCAGTTTCTTCCATCCGGCTTAAGATTTTATACCTTTCCCCGGAAGAATCTGAACGCCACCTAGGCCCATTGCGCCTAAGATATCACCCCGGATCGCCCCTTTATCCCTCCCCACCATGATTACTCCTGAAGATACCAGCGGCTCCGCCGCCAAATCCATCATCGCCCCGCAAAGCCTCGCCGGCCAGCGCGAAGCCGCCGCCGAACGCCGTGCCAACTATCCCTACCGCTTCCCGGTCGACCGCCGTCAGCTCGGCGGCAAATTCACCGTGAAGGAAAACAGCCGCCGCCTCCTGCGCTTTTTCTATCTCGAGCGCCGCCTCATGCACGCGCTCGGCTCGTGGACGCTCACCATCCCGGACTACGAAGTGAAGCTCGAGACCGGCCGCCACATTTTCTATCACGCCGACGCCGCCCGCTTCCTCCGCGAACGCCTTACCGAGCAGGAATTCCGTCCCAAGGCCATCGACGCCCACCGCGACGTCGAGATTGACCGTTTCATTGACGAAATGCTCAGCGCCGCCTCGCCGGCCGAGTTGCTCGTCGGCGTTCACCAAGTCGTCGGCAAGGCCATCGCCACGACTTACCGCCACCATATCGATGACACCGACCAAGTCACCGATGTCCCCACGATCCGCTGCCTCCGCCGCATCCTGACCGACTACGAGCCCATGCTCGCGTGGGCCGACGCCGCGGTCGACGCCTACATCGCCGGTGGCGTCGAGGAGGCCAAGCTCTCCGCCTGGCGCTGGCACCTTTCCCGCCTGCTCGCCTCCATCGGCGGCATCACCGGCGCCGATCCCCGCGGCGTGGCGCCCACCCCGCTCCGCATCGACACCAAGCCCTACGAGCGCGGCACCGTGCCGATGCGCGACTCACGCTTCGATACCTTCAAGCACACCGGCGACTACGATGCCGCCGATGTCGCCAAGCGCTTCGACAAGGATTCCTACGAGGCCATCCGCCTCCGCTTCATTCGCACGCAGCGTGACGAGGTCGATGCCATCGAGGCGTTCGGCACCTTCTGCTGGGACATTCGTTTCAAGGACTTCGATGCCGAATACGACCTCGCCCGCGTTACGTGGGACGAGGCGCGCCACACCGAGATCGGCCACCGCGCGATGCTCGCCTCCGGCTACGATCCCTACGAGCTGCGCAACCGCCTCACCAGCTCCACCTGCCGCGGCCCGATGGACCCGGCGTTCGCCATGGCCGAGATCAACCTCTTCGGCGAAGTCGGCGTGCTCAAGACCATCAACGACCTGATCGACACCGCCGCCAACCGGAACGACGAGCTGCTCCGCCATATCTCGGACTACATCCGGGCCGACGAGCGCACGCATGTCCGCAAAGGCACGCACATCCTCGACATCATGACCAAGCTCGATGCGAAGGCGCTGGAACTGCGCACCCGCGAGCTGTTCACCGAGTGTCTCGTCAGCCTCGGTGCGATCAAGAAGGACATCGACATGCAGACCCTCACCCGCGAGGAGATCGAGCACCTCGTCGGCGAATAGCGCGGGCCAGAGGCCCGCGCTATTGGGAGTTGGGAGATAGGATTTGGGAGATTGAAGGCACCGTAGGCCACCATGCCTGCGGTATTCCATCTCCCAACTACCGGCTCCCATCTCCCGCCCTCGCAAGCTCCGCCTCGAAAACGAGGAGGAGCTTGCGAGGGCGTCTGAATCACCCTTACTCGGATGGATTCATGGCCACCACCGTTTTCACCATCGCCAATCAAAAGGGCGGCGTCGGCAAGACCACCACCGCGGTCAATCTCGCGGCTGCACTGGCCGAGAAGAAAATCCACACCCTGCTCATCGATCTCGATCCGCAGGCCAACGCCACCAGCGCCGTCGGCATCGAGAAACAGGCCGGCCGCAGCCTTTACGGCCCCCTCCGGGGCGAGGGTACGGCCATCGAGATGATCACGCCCACCGCCTACGAGCACCTCGCCCTCATTCCCAGCGAGGAGGACCTCGCCGCCGCGGAAATCGAGCTGGCCCAGATGGAGAACTACCTGATGAAGCTCCGCGGCGTCCTGGAGCCCATCCGGGCCTCAAACGGCTACCGCGCCATCATCATCGACTGCCCGCCCGCCCTGGGGATGCTTTCGATGAACAGCCTCGCCGCCGCTGACCAGCTGCTCATCACCCTGCAGTGTGAATACCTCGCGCTCGAGGGCCTCGGCCAGATTCTCCGCAACGTCGACCGGCTCAAGTCCGCTCATGTCAATGACGGTCTCTCCCTCGGCGGTGTGGTCATGACCATGTTCGACTCGCGCACCAACCTCGCGAAGCAGGTCGTCGACGAGGTGAAGCAGCATCTCCCGGACAAGATCTTCACGACCGTCATTCCGCGCACCGTGCGCCTGAGCGAGGCTCCGAGCTTCGGGAAGACCATTTTCGCCTACGATCTCCATGGTCCCGGTTCCATCGCCTACCGCAGCCTGGCGAAGGAAGTGATCGAGCGCTTCGGGCTGAAAACTTCGTAAGTAACAAGTGACAGGGGCCAAGTAATAAGCTCCGGTCGCCCGAAGGATTTCAACGTGCCAGTTTTCGTCTCGGTTGGGTCTTCCTTGCTACTTGCCACTTGATCCTTGGTACTTTTCCGACGCTTGAACAAATACTGTCACGCCTTCCTCGTCGGCCTGCAGAGCAACCTCGTCTACCGCTGGAATTTCGCGGTGCGGGGCTTCTTCTCGCTGTTCCACCTCGCGGTCGTGTTCATTCTCTGGGGCGCCGCCTACTCCGGCACCCGCGAGATTGGCGGCTTCAGTTTCGGCCAGACGCTCACCTACTTCCTCGTGATGCTCGTGATGCAGTTCTTTGTGGGCGCGTTCAACGAGGACTACCAGATCAGCGAGGAAATCCGCAACGGGCTCATCAACCAGTTCCTGCTGAAGCCCATCAACTATTTCCTCTATCGCTTCAGCATCTTCGTCGCCGCCCGGCTCGTCACCGGCATCCTCATCCTGCTGCCCCTGATGGTCGCCGTGCCGCTGCTCCGGGACTACCTCACCCTCCCGCATGACCTGTGGCGGATTCCGCTCGGCATTACGGCGATGGCGTTCTCCGCCCTCATCCAGTTCAGCATCGCCTACTGCTTCGGCCTGCTGACGTTCTGGTTCCTGGAAATCCAGGGCTTTGTCATCCTCTCCATGGCCGTGGAATCCATCCTCGGCGGCCAGATGTTCCCGCTCGATCTGCTGCCGGCGTGGGCCTATCGCCTCGCCCAGTTTCTCCCATTTTATTACCAGACCTATTTTCCCGCGGCGATTTTCACCGGCCGCATCCATGACCTCGGCGCCGTCTGGCAGGGCCTCGGCATCCAGCTGGGTTGGGTCGTCGTCCTCCTCGCCCTGAACCAGTTCCTCTGGGCCCGCGGCCTGCGCCGTCATACCGCCGTCGGCGGCTGAGCTTATTTTCGATTTTTGAATTATCGATTTTCTATTCCCTCAAGCCCTTTAACTCACCGCGACGATCCGCCTGCGCCCAATCGAAAATTCCCCATGCCCCGCTACCTGCAAATCTGGCTCGCCAGCGCCCGCTACTCCATCGTGCGCACGCTGATGTTCCGCTTTGATTTCTTCCTCTGGGCGACGGTCGAGCTGTTCTGGATGAGCGTGAACCTGCTCATGATCTCGGTGATCTATGAGCACACCAACTCCATCGCCGGCTGGAGCAAGTATGAGATGCTCCTGCTCGTCGGCACCTCGCTGCTGGTCCAGCGTTTCCTCATGGGCTTTTTCTGGAGCAGCCTCTTCGAACTCGGACGCAACATCCGCAGCGGCTACTTCGACTTCTTCCTGGCCCAGCCCGGCAACATCCTGTTCATGGCGTCCACCCGCAAGGTCGACCTCGATGGCATCATGAATTCGTTCGTCGCCATGGGTGTCGTCGCCTACGCCGCGCACCGCCTCGGACTGCATCCATCGGCCGCCGACATCGCGCTCTACGCCCTGATGATCGTCTGCGGGCTCGTCATTCATTACAGCATGCTGGTGCTCTCCATCTCCATCGCCTTCTGGATCACCAGCGCGCAGGGCATCGAGGGTATCTATTTCACGCTGGCGGAATTTTCCCGGCTGCCCCGCGAGGCGTTCCGCGGGCTCGCGAGCCTTGTCTTCGTCTGGCTGCTGCCCGTCGTCGTGGTGAGCAACGCCCCGGCGCACACCCTGCTGCACGGCTTCCAGCCAGTGTGGGCGCTCGCACTGCTCGCCGCCGCACTGTTGTGGCTGGGTGCTGCGATCTTTGTTTTTCACCGCGGCCTGCGCCGCTATTCCAGCGCCAGCTCATGAACCCCGCCCTCACCCAGCTGCAGGCCCGCCTCGCCTACACGTTTCGCGATCCCGCGCTCCTGGAGCGCGCGGTCACGCATCCGTCGTGGCTCCAGGACCACGCCGGCGGCGCGGAGAGCAACCAGCGGCTGGAATTCCTCGGCGACGCCGTCCTCCAGCTCGTGCTCACCGAGGCTCTCTTCCAGCTTTATCCCGCCGACCGCGAGGGCGTGCTCAGCCAGCGCCGGGCCTCGCTCACCAAGGGCGTGTTTCTCGCCCTGCTCGCCCGCGAAATCGGCCTCGAGTCCTGCCTGCTCCTCGGCGGCAGCGAGGAGGCCGGCGGCGGCCGCACCCGCGCCTCGGCGCTCGAGGATGCGCTGGAAGCCGTGATCGGCGCGCTCTATCTCGACAGCGACCTGCCCACCGTCCGCCGGGTTGTGCTGGCCGTCTATGGCTCCCTGCCGGACCGGCTCGCCCTGGAAAGCACCGACAACCCCAAGGGCCGCCTGCAGGAACTCGTCCAGCCGCGGCACGGCAATGACGCCCTGCGCTATGAAGTCACCCACGTCGAAGGCGCGGACCACGCGCGGGAATACGAGGTCGCCGTCTTTCTGCTCTCCCACCGGCTCGGCTCCGGCCGGGGCACCTCGAAAAAGCTCGCCGAGGAAGCCGCCGCGTTCGCCGCCCTGGAAACACTGAAGGCCGAATCGTAATCGCGGAAACGCGGAAGAACGGAAGCACGGAAATGGGCCTTTGCCTTCGTCCGCTTCCGCGTTTCCGTTCTTCCGCGTTTCCGCGATCTCCTCATGCCTCCCGCCCTCCCGCGTTTCAAGTTCACCGGTGTCTGCCCCGCGGCCCGCGGCGCGGTCCTCGCCGAGCTGACGCGCGCCCAGGTGGCCCCGGTGTGGCTCGTCGTGACCGAGGACCTCAAGACTGCCGAGCATCTCGCCGAGGATGTCGCCTTCTTTCACCAGGCCGCGGGTGCCCCGCGCGCCCTGCAGACCCTGGTTTTCCCGGAATCGCTGGCGGATAGCCGCGACATGCGCGAGGCGTTCGCCGCCTCCAGCGACCGGCTCACCGTGCTCTCCCGGCTGCGCGCCACCCGCGGCCTCACCGCCGCACCCGATACGCTCGTCGTCATCACGACACCCGCCGCGTTGCTGCAGCCCGTGCCCGCCCTCGAGGAATTCTCCACGCGCGAACTCATCCTCGCCCGCGGCCAGAAACAGTCGTTCCACGGACTGCTCGAGCAGCTCCAGCAGCTTGACTATGATTCCGAGGCGGTTTGCGAGGCGCCCGGCCACTATGCCATCCGTGGTGGCATCATCGATGTCTACCCGGTCACCGCCAACCAGCCCTACCGGCTGGATTTCTTCGGCGACGAGATCGAGGAGATCCGGGAATTCGATCCCGTGACCCAGCGCTCCGGCGCCGGCGTGGAAAGCATCACGCTCTCCGCGTCGCCCCGCGTGAAACTGGCGGAGTCCACCACCGGCCTCGCCGATTATCTCTCCACCGGCACCCACCTCGCGTTCATCGAGCCCGCTTCCCTCGATGAGGAGTTCAGCGCTTTCACCCGCGAAGGCTCCGACGCCCTGACGCCTCTGCTCACCCGCTGCGCGGCTGTGTTCGGCGTGAGCGACCTCGACGAGGCCAGCGCGCTGTTTGACCACGCGGCCATCGAGGCCACGTGGGATACCGAGAGCCTCGCCCATCACCGGACTTATCCCGACGACGCCCTGTTTGCGCAGGAACGCCTGCAGGTCGAGGAGGAAGCGCGGCGGCGATTTCTCCTGCAGGTCGCCGACTGGCGGAAAGCCGGCTATGCCATCCTCCTCGTCGCCTCGAAGGAGGGCGAGGAACAGCGCATCCAGGAAATCCTCGCCGAGGATTCCGCGCTGAAACGCATCAAGCCGCGTTTCCTGCGCGGCACCCTCAATGAAGGCTTCCGGGTGACCTTTGGTCGGGCGAATCGTCCCGATGAGCCGAGTCCGTCCGCGGACAGACGCGGCTCATCCGGCTTGTCCGCCATAGCCTCGGCGACGGCGGAAGGACTCGCCCTACCTATTCTGGAATGGCCCACGATTCCGAAAGGCTCTTCCGGCCTGGTCGTCGTCACCGAGACGGAGATCTTCGGCCGCCAGCGCCAGCGCCGGCCCGCCCTCAATCTCCGGGTGACCGCACAGCGCGCACAGATCGACCAGCTCCTCGATTTCTCCGAGCTGGTCGAGGGCGACTTCGTCGTGCACCTCCAGCATGGGATCGCGCTCTACCGCGGCCTGACGAAGCTCGATACGGCCCAAGGCTTGCGCGAGGTCATCTCGCTCGAGTTCGACGACCACGTGACCCTGCATGTGCCGCTGCAGGAATCGCATCTGATCAGCCGCTACGTGGGTCTCAGCAAGACCCGCCCGCAACTCGGCCGGATTGGCTCCGGCCGGTGGGAAAAAGCCCGCAAGGCCGCCGAACATGCGACCGTCGATCTCGCCGCCGAACTCCTGCGCATCCACGCCGCCCGCGAGGCGCAGCCCGGCCATGCGTTCCCGCCCGATACGACGTGGCAGAAGGAGTTCGAGGCATCGTTTCCTTTCACCGAAACCCGCGATCAGCTGCGGGCCATCCAGGAATCCAAGGCCGACATGGAACGCACGCGGCCGATGGACCGGCTCATCTGCGGCGACGTCGGCTTCGGCAAGACCGAGGTGGCGATCCGCGCAGCCTTCAAGGCCGTGCAAAGCGGCCGGCAGGTCGCCGTGCTCGTGCCCACCACCGTGCTGGCCCAGCAGCATTTGAACACGTTTCGTGAGCGCATGGCTGGCTACCCCGTCGCCGTGGAGATGCTCAGCCGCTTCCGGACGCGCGCCGAACTGGGCAAGATCCTCGCGGCCACGGCCGAGGGCCAGGTCGACATCCTGATCGGCACACACCGCCTGCTGCAGGCCGACGTGAAGTTCCGCGAACTCGGACTCGTCATCATCGACGAGGAGCAGCGCTTCGGCGTGAAGCACAAGGAACGCTTCAAGGCCATGCGCGCCACGGTCGACGTGCTCTCAATGAGCGCCACGCCCATCCCGCGCACGCTCTACATGGCGCTGACCGGCGCCCGCGACCTGAGCGTGATCGAGACCGCCCCGACCAACCGCCATCCGATCCAGACCATCGTCAAGACCTACGAGGAGAAAATCGTGGTCGACGCCGTCCGCCATGAAATCCGCCGCGGCGGTCAGGTGTTTTATCTCCACAATCGCGTGCAGACGATCGACCTCGTCGCCGCGCAGCTGCGCCAGCTCATGCCCGATCTCACAGTGGGCGTGGGCCACGGGCAGATGGCGGCCACCGAGCTGGAACGCGTGATGACCGAGTTTGTGGCGGGTCGTTACCAGGTGCTCGTCTGCACGACCATTATCGAGAGCGGGCTCGATATCCCGAACTGCAACACGATCATCATCGAGGGCGCCGACCGCTTCGGGCTTTCCCAGCTTTATCAGCTCCGGGGACGCGTCGGCCGGTTCAAGCATCAGGCCTACGCCTATCTCCTGCTCCACCGGCACACGCGGCTGCTCGATATCGCCCGCCAGCGCCTCTCAGCCATGCGCCAGCATAACCAGCTCGGCGCCGGTTTCCGCATCGCCATGCGCGACCTGGAACTGCGCGGGGCCGGCAATCTCCTCGGTGCTGAGCAAAGCGGCCACATCGTTGGCGTGGGATTCGAGCTCTACTGCCAGCTGCTCCGCCAGTCGGTCGCCCGGCTGAAGGGCGAAAAGACCGCCGCCGCAATCCGCGCGAATGTAAAACTCGACTTTGTGTTTGTGGGCGAGAGCGCGGGCACCCGGGGAACACCCGGCCGTGGCCGGCATGAGGATGGTTATACCGCGATCAAGGATGCCGAGAACGAGGCCGGGGCGGTTGAGATCCCCAAAATCCAGGCCCGCATTCCCCTCAACTACATCGGGGAAACACGGTTACGCATTGATTTCTACCGTAAACTCGCCTTGGCCGACACCTTGCCTGCGCTTAAGCAGATCGAGAGCGACCTGCGCGACCGGTTCGGCAAGTTTGGCGAGGAAGTGAAGGCCCTCCTGCTCGTCACGGAAATCCGGATTAGGGCGGAACAAAAAGGCCTCCTCTCCGTCGAATCGGAGGCCAGCCGCTTGAAATGCCTGAGAAACAGCGGTCGCCGGGACGATTGGGTGCAGGTCGGCACCCGGTTTCCAAGGTTGACCGCCCCCGGGCCCCTTCTACGTTTGCGGGAAATCGTCTCATTTCTGAACAATCTGCCCACTCCATGATGCTAGGTCGCTGCTCCCTTTTCGCTTTGCTTGCCACCGGGCTCGCGTCCGCCGCTCTGGCCCAAACCGCCGGTGATAACCTGAACATGCGGTTCGCCAACGGCATTGCGGCCATCGCCGAGGACAAGGTCATCACGGTGGACGACGTTCGCCGCGAAATCACGCCCCTGATCCCGCAGCTGCAGCGCGAAGCCCGCAACGAGAAGGAATTCAATGAAAAGCTGGAAGCCCTCCAGGACGACATCATCCAGCAGCTCATCGACCGCGTGCTGATCGTGAAGGAATTCCGGAAGGACGATAAGAAGCACATCCCGGTGAGCTATGTCGAAAGCCGCATCGCGGATATCCAAACCGAGCAGTTCGACAACGACCGCTCCAAATTCCTCGCCTACCTGCATTCCCGCAACACGACCCTGAACGACTACAAAAAGGAGGTGGAGGAGGATATCATCTACGGCTACATGCGCCAGATGCAGCGGAAGACCCAGACGCTCATCAGCCCCGTTCGGATCGAGACATTTTACCGCGAGAACAAGGACCGCTTCTTCCAAGAGGACAGCGTGCACCTGCGCCTGATCCAGTTCAAACGCGGCCCAGCCGATACCGATGAATCCTTGCGGGCCAAAGCGGATGTCGTCGTGGCGCGCTTCAATGCCGGCGTCAAATTCGATGACCTGGCCAAGGAATTCAGTGAAGACTCCCGCCGGGCCAAGGGTGGCGACTGGGGCTGGACCAAGCGCCCCGACTTCAAGCCGGAATTCAGCGAGCCACTGTTCGCCCTCAAGAAAGGCGAGATGTCCGCTCCGGTCCTCACGCCCGACGGCTGCTATCTTCTGTTTGCCGAGGACCGGAAGTTCGCCGGCATCCAGCCCTTGGACGACGTGCGCGACCAGATTGAGCGCATCCTCGTCCAGCAGATGGCCCAGGTCAGCCAAGAACGGTGGCTCGAGCGCCTGCGCCGCGACGGCTACGTGAAGCACTACTGAAGCAAGCTCGAAGATCGAAATCCGAAACTCGAAGTTTTCGGACCGATCTTACGAAGCCAGTCAGACAAGTGCACCCGGCGCAGTTGAGCCGTCACAACCGCCGTTGCCTGGAATTCAAGAATTTGAATTTCCGGCTTCCTTCGGATTTCGAGTTTCAATCTTCGAACTTCTCCCCAGGGCGTAACTCACCCTTTCGGCGCGAGTTTCTCCAGCGGGATCTTGGCATTGGGGCACGAGTCCACCCAGACGCCCTGTGGTTGGGCCCATTCCACCGCGTTGGCGATGACCCGGCGGACGTTCTTGTCGTGATACGTCGGATAGGTTTCGTGGCCCGGACGGAAGTAGAAGATTTTGCCGTTGCCCCGCTGCCAGCAGCAGCCGCTGCGGAACACTTCCCCACCCTCGAACCAGGAGATGAACACCTGCTCGTCGGGCGCCGGGATCGCGAAGGGCTCGCCGTACATCTCTTCCTGCGGTAGCTCGAAGTGGCGGTCGAGGCCGCGGGCGATCGGATGCCCGGGATTGCAGACCCAGAGCCGTTCGCGCTCATCCGCTTCGCGCCAGGTCAGTGAACAGGTTGTGCCCAGCAGGCGTTTGAAAATTTTCGAGTAATGCCCGGAGTGCAGGACGATCAGGCCCATGCCCTCGAGCACGCGCTTCTGCACGCGATCCACCACCTTGTCGCTCACCTGATCGTGCGCCATGTGGCCCCACCAGGTCAGCACATCTGTCGCCGCCAGCCGCTCTTCGGTCAACCCGTGTTCGGGTTCCTGTAGCGTCGCCGTGGTCACACTGGCCCCGCGCAACAACTCGCGCACTCCATCGGCAATCGCCGCATGCATGCCTCGCGGGTAGAGGGCACTCACCTTGGCGTTTTTGTGCTCGTGGACGTTTTCGCCCCAAACGACGACTCGGAGTGGATTCATGAGAAAGAGTCCAAAGCTGGATCCGTGCAGTTGAAAGGGGAAAGTTTGAGGCACGAATGGCAAAGGCTCGCGCAGTCCGGATGCCCAGAAAGCCGCGGCTCGCCTCTCGGTGAATCGACAACCATTGGCCTCATCGAGCAGGGTAAATCTTTGAACATCCGCTTCTTTCAAGTTTCCACGTTCCTCTTTCCCCCGCAATGATTCGGGCTCAGCGTCAGCTGATTCGGCAGCCCCCCCAATCATTCCCGTGTCCGATTCCCCCGAATACCCCGTGCTGAACCGCCTGCGCGAAATGGCCGCCGGCGAACGTCCGCAGGAGCGGCTCGAACGCCACGGAGCCCGGGCGCTGAGTGACACCGAGCTGCTGGCCATGCTCCTGCGCAGCGGCACGCGCGGTCAGGATGTGATGACGCTCGCGACCCGGCTCATCGCCGACGCCGGCTCGCTCGCCGGGCTGCTGGCGTGGCGCGAGGTGGAGTTCCGCAAACTCAAGGGCATCGGCCGCGTGAAAGCCCTGCAGCTGGTCACCACGATGGAAATCGCCCGGCGCGTCATCGGGCAACAGGCCTCCGAGGCGCCCTTGCTCAATCGCGCCGACCTGATCGCCGCCTATTTCCAACCGCTGGCCTTCGGCCTCGAGGTCGAAAAATTCTGGGTGCTCTGCCTGAATCGCAAGAACCGCCTGCTCAAGCGGGTCGAGGTGACCTCCGGCACCGCCACCGCGACCCTCGCCCATCCCCGCGAAGTCTTCCGCGAGGCGATCCGTGAATCCGCCTCCGCCGTGGCCTGCGTCCACAACCACCCCAGCGGCGATCCCGGCCCCAGCGCGGCCGACCTCCAGATCACCCGTCAGCTCCGCGAGGCTGCCAAAGCTGTCGATATCGATCTCATCGACCATGTCATCCTCGGCCGGCCCGCCACCGACCCCGCCGGCCGCGGATACTTCAGTTTCCGCGAAGCGGGGCTGATTTAAGCGCTGATTCGAGCTGACCCTCTTAAATGAGGCATAACCAAGCCCTTTCCGGGCCTTGGCGAAGAATGGTAGGACCTGGATTCGAACCAGGGAAGGCGTTAGCCAGCAGATTTACAGTCTGCCCTCGTTGGCCACTTGAGTATCCTACCAAAAAGCGAACGCGCACGGTCTCGTCTCACCCTGCCGAGTTCAAGGTTTTTTTCAGCAGCGCCTTGCCACCCCTGCACACGGCCCTTGTCCTCAGGCTCAGCCCATGGTCACCGACATCAAAGATTGGCTCGAGGACTTCCTCGCCCGCGGGCTCGTCGCCGACCTCATCACCCTCGGCGGCTTCCTCCTCGCCCTGCTGGTGCTCGCCCGGCTGATGAGCCAGAAAAAGGCCCCGGCCAACACGTTTGCCTGGCTGCTGATCATCGTGCTCGTGCCCTACGTCGGCGTGCCCCTCTACCTCCTCCTCGGCGGCCGCAAGCTCCGCCGCCTCGCCGCGCGCAAGACCCCGCTCACGCCCACCCTGCCCGACCAGCCGGATACTCCTTCGCTGTTCTCCCATCGCCCCGTGGCCCAGACCATCATGGCGACCGGCGCAGCGGCTCCCGTCGCCGGCAACCGGCTCAAATTGCTGACCACGGGCGTGGCAACCTACGAGGAATTGGAGCACCAAATCCGTTCCGCCCGTCATACGATCCATATCACCACGTTCATTCTCGGGCGCGACGATACCGGCCGGCGCGTCATCGCCCTGCTCGCCGAGCGCGCCCGGGCCGGTGTGAAGGTGCGCCTCCTGCTCGACTCCGTGGGCTGCATGTTCATCACCCGCGCCTTCATCGCGCCGCTCCGCGAAGCCGGCGGCGAAGTCGTCCGGTTCATGCCGGTGCTGCCCTTCACCTCCCGCGGCTCGGCCAATCTCCGCAATCACCGCAAGATCGCGGTCTTTGACCGTACGCGGGCCATCATCGGCGGGCATAATCTCGCGCAGGAATACATGGGGCCGCATGCCTTTCGGAAACGCTTCGCCGACCTCGGTGCCCTCGTCGAGGGACCTGCCGCCACCCTCTTGAACGAGGTGTTCATTGCCGACTGGTGCTTTGCCAGCCGCCGTCCGCCCGGGCCGTTGCGCGAGTCAATCCCCGCCAAGGGCCCCGCCCTTCACGGCAAGGCCGAGCTGCAGGTCGTCGCCAGCGGTCCCGATGTTCCCGGCGACCCGCTCTACGAGGGCATCATCTCCATGATCCAGGAGGCCGAACGCACCATCTGGATCGTCACTCCTTACTTCATCCCGGACGACGTCCTGCTGCGCTCGCTGATCGTGAAGGCGCGCGCCGGGCGCCAGGTCACCCTGATCGTCCCTGCCCGCTCAAATCATCCCGTGACGGACTTTGCCCGCCGGCACTACGTCCGGGAATTGCACGAGGCCGGTGGACGGGTGCTGCTCTTCGGCGCCGGCATGATGCATAGCAAAGCCGTCATTGTGGACGATTGCATCGGGCTCCTCGGCTCGGCCAATTTCGATCTCCGGAGCCTGTTCGTGAATTTCGAGATCGGCCTGGTGGTGCACTCCGAAGCCGAGGCTCTGGCCATTAAGAGCTGGGCCGAGGAAGTCACCAAACACTGCCGCGTGCTCAAACCGGAATCGCCGCGAAAACACCGGCTCCTCGCCAGCATCCTGGAGGATTTCAGCCGCCTGCTCGCGCCTCTGCTCTGAGCGTGCCTGGTTTTTGGAGCCGCGGCGCCCTCGCCGCGCTTCGACTCAGATCGCCGGCGAGGGCGCCGCGACTCCAACGCATTGAGGCAATGCGTTCCACCTTCAACCGCCTGAATCCATGGTCCAGCCGTCGCGGCGCTTATAAGCGCCCAGGAGACAACTTCGTAACCTCGGGTACCGTGTGCCTTTTTGTGGCCAAAATCCGTAGCCCGGCCGGATCGCTCCGGCTCAAGCCATCGCGCTCGCGAGCTCCAGCAGATCGAACGCGTGCCGGACCTCGCGCCGGATTTCGGCCAGGGCCGCCCGGGCATGTTCGATCTGCAGGTCCTTCTTCTCCGCATACTCGGCCTTCAGTGCCGTCCAGCGTTCGCCGAGATGATGGAGTTTCGCCCCGGAATTTTGCAGAAGCAGGCGGGTGCGGCCTTGCAGAGGGGTCACGCGGCAGGCGAGGCGTTCATCCAGGCGACGGCGGGCCTCGGCCAGCTGCATCAATAAAATTTTCTCCTCGGACACGCGCCGCAGGCTGTTGGCGAGGCGGAGTTTTTCCAGCGTCCAGATCGACCATTTCGTCGGATCCCACTGCCACCATTTCACGCCATTGCGGTAGTCGTGCTGAAACTCGTGGTGATAATTATGGTAGCCCTCGCCAAAGGTGAAGATCGCCATCAGGCCGCTGTCGCGGGCGCTGCAGCGGTCCGAATAGGGCCGGCTGCCGACCGTGTGGCAGAGCGAGTTGATGAAAAAGGTCATGTGCTGCACCGCGAAGACGCGCGCCACACCAGCGATCAGAAAGCCGCTCAGCGCACCCATCCAGCCGGCGTGCAGGTAGCCCAGGAAGGCCGGCGTCACGAAGCCGACCACGATAGCGATCGGCACATAGAAACGGTCCTGCAGCATCACCAGCGGGTCCTTGCGAAGGTCGGCGACGTTGTCCCACGGCGGCTCGGGATCGAGCTTGAACAGGATCCAGCCGATGTGCGCGTGCCAGAATCCCTTGGTGATGTCGTAGGGATCGTCGTCGCTATCGACATTCTTGTGATGGCGGCGGTGGTCGGAGACCCAGGCCAGCGCACAGTTTTCAAAGGTCGCCGCGCCGAAGAGCAGCGTCAGCAGCCGCACTGGCCAGCGCGCCTCAAACGCCTTGTGGGCAAACAGCCGGTGATAGCCGAGCGTGATGCTCAGGCCCGTCGCGATGAAAAAAAAGAAGAACATTGCGACCTGAAAAGCATCGGCCTTGAAGTGCCAGAGATAGAGCGGCACGACCGTGCAGGTGACGAAGGCTGTCCCCATGAGGAACGAACTGTTGGTCCAGTTGATGCGGGCGCAAGGAAGACGGAATGGCACGAGGCCCGAGTGTGCGGCGAAGGGCCTCCGGGGCGAGTGCAATCGGTGTAAAATTGCCGCCGGATCCGCTCCGATAAACACGCTCAATGGCGCGTATTTTCTGCCCGGGATGCCTGAAGTTGGGCCAGATTGCTCCGGGCCTGGTCGTCACCGGGCCTCAACTGCAGCACGGCCTCGTACTGCGCCTGGGCCTCGTCAAACCGGCCCATCTCGGCCAGGCAGTTACCCAGGTTGTTACGGGCATCGGCAAAGTCCGGCGAGATCCGCACGGCGGCGGCGTACTGGTCCGCCGCTTCCTGAAACTTGCGCAGCTCGAACAGCGCATTGCCGATGGCGAAATGCACCGGCAGGGAGCCGGGATCAATCCGCTCCGCCGCCTGATAATGCGCCATGGCTTCCCCGCTCCGACCCATATGGGAGAGGAAATTGGCCACTTCGATCTGCAGGAAGGGTTCGCCGGGCTGAAGCCGCAGCGCGATTTCGTAATGGGCCAGGGCTTCATCCATCCGGCCGCTCATGGCCAGCGCACCGGCCAGCGTGTGGTGCACATCGACGTAATCCGGCTGGACGCGCAGCGCCGCCGCAAACTGCTCGAAGGCCGCCGCCTCCCTTCCCAGGTGAAGCAGGCCCACGCCGAGGACATAATGGGCCTGGGCATAATCCGGTTTCAGCCGCAGGGCCGCCTCGCAAGGCTCCACGGCTTCCTCCGCCCGGTTCTGGCGCAGCAGGAAATTTCCCTGGTTGAAATGGCCCTCGGGGTAATCGGGCCGGAGCGCCACCGCCTTCGCAAAATGCTTCTCCGCCTCGGCCGGCTGGCCGGCGGCCTCGAGCGCATCGCCCAAGTTCGTTTGCACGCGCGCATTTTCCGGTTGTTGCTCCGCCGTGACCGTCCACATCCGCAGCGCCGTGCGATAATCCTCGTTGCGCACCGCCGTCAGCGCGCCCGCGCCCGCCGCCAGCGCCAGCCAAACCAGTGCGCTGCGGTTTCCCAGCCACTGGTAAATTCCCAGTGCCACCACCGCCACCACGCCCGCCAGCGGCACATACAGCCGGTGCTCGGCCATCGGCAGGTTCGACACCGCCACCACGCTCGAGGTCGGCGCCAGGATGAGAAAGAACCACGCGCCGGCAAACCCCGCCGCCCGGCTGCCGCTACCCGGCGCGGATGGACGGAACAGCAGCCACGCCACCACCGCCACCAGCAGCAAAACCACCACGACATAAGGCGCCTCGGCCCAGGAAGCCGGGTCCACTCCGCGTCCATAATCGAAGACCAGCGGATGCGGCCAGATCGCGAGGCCCAGGTACCTGACGACCACGCGGCCCTCCATCAGGGCATACTCCCACCAGCTCCCGCCGACGTTGAGGCCCGCGCCGCGGGCGTGCACACCGGCCAGCTGATAACCCAGCAGGAGCCACGGGCTGGCCAGCAGCGCATAATATTTCCAGCGCCGTCGCCAAGCCTCGCGGAAAGTGCCGCTGACAAATGTCCGATCGTAGAGCAGCACCGCCACGGGCGCCGTGACGATCATCTCCTTGGACGCCACGCCGAGCAGATAGAAAATAATCGAGTAGACGGCCTGGCGTGTCCTGCCCTCCTCCGCATAGCGGATGAACGCATACAATGTCAGCAGGTAGAACAGGCCCATCAGCGACTCGGCCCGCTGCGACACATAGGACACCGACTCGGTCTGCAACGGATGCAGCGTCCAGAGCAGCGCCACCGCCAGCGCCGGGATGGCCGGCGACAGCATCGTCGTTGGTGCGTCCCCGGCGACCGCCGGTAGTTTCACCCAATTTTGCAAGGTCCGCCGGACGATGCCAAACAAGGTCAGTCCGGCCAGCAGATGGATGATCAGGTTGATCAGATGGTAGCCCCAGACGTTCAGCCCGCCGCACGCATAGTTGAGCGCAAAGGACAGGTTCAACAGCGGCCGGCCCGCCGAACCCGCGGACGGCGGCGCCCATAGCGCCGACCAGATCGGCGAGAGATGCCGGATCGTCGGATTACCCGGGATGGAATCCAGGTCATCAAACAAAAACGGCCCTGCAAAACTGTTCGCATACGCCGCCCACCCCGCGAGCACGATCACCGCGCCGCCGAGCATGACACCCCATCGCGCCCACACCTCGGGGGACTTTCCCGGGTGGTCCTTCGCCTTGGAGCTCGTGCGCGTTTTCGGCATGAAAGTTTCACTGTGAGAATTGGCCGGCGCTCACGGGCAGGCAAGAGGGCTCTTTGGCCGCCGTACCCAAGATTAGAAATTTTCCGCCGGCGGACTACGCACGCACCGCGTGCGCTTCGATGAACGCCCGGATCGCCGTCGCATTTGCCGGCAGCCGGTACTTGATGACCGGCCGGGACTTGAGCGCCTCGAGCGACGGATCCGTCGGTTCGACGCCGATCGCGGCCCGGATCGTCTCAGGGAATTTTGCCGGACTTGCCGTAGCCAGCACCACGCTGAGACGGTCCGGTGAAAGGTCCTTGAAGGCACACGCCGTGTGCGGATCCACGATGTAGCCGTGCTCGTGGTGCACCCGCGCGATGATACCGGGGATCTCCGCATCCGTGCAGTGCGATGCCGTGAACGTGCCGCGATCCCAGCCGTCGAAACGGTACGCGCCCGTCGCCTTGAACTCCGCCATGATGCCGCGCACCCGCGCCGGATCGCGGCCCACACTATAGTAGAGGAAGCGCTCGAAATTCGACGCCACCTGGATGTCCATCGACGGCGCGAGACTCGGCGCGACGTCCTTCACGCGATACTCCCCCGTCGTGAACAGCCGGTAGAGAATGTCGTTCTGGTTCGTCGCGATCTTGAATCCCCGGATCGGCACGCCCATCTGCTGCAGCATCCAACCGGCGAGCACGTTGCCGAAATTTCCCGTCGGCACGACAAACTCGGCGTTGCTGCGCTCGGTCGCCGGGAGCTTCAGCCACGCGTAGAGATAATAAACACACTGCGCCAACACACGGGCGAGGTTGATGGAGTTGACCGCCGAAAGCCGGAGCCGCAATCGGAGTTCCTGGTCGCCCAGGATTTCCTTCAGCACCGCTTGCGCGTCGTCGAACGTACCGTCGACCGCGAGCGCGAACACGTTCGCCGCGCCCGTGCAGGCCATCTGCCGCTCCTGCAGTGGTGATACGCGTCCATCCGGATAGAGGATGAAGATGGCCGTGCCCGGCTTGCCCAGCAGCCCGTAGATCGCCGCCGCACCCGTGTCGCCCGAGGTGGCGCCAAGGACATTGATCGATTGCCCGCGCTCCTGGCACTGATGCTCGTAGAGGTTGCCGAGCAGCTGAAGCGCGAAATCCTTGAACGCCAGCGTGGGCCCATGAAACAGCTCCAGCACCTGCAGCTGCGGCCCGAGCTTTTTCAGTGGCGCAATGTCCGGATGCGAAAACGCCGTGTACGATTTCGCCACGATGGCGCGCAGTGTTGGCGCGGGAATATCCGTCGCAAACAGGCGCATGAATTCAAAGCACAGGTCGGCATAACCGAGTCCTTCCCACCGTTTCAGCTGACCCGAGACATCCGGCAGCTTCTCCGGCAGAAACAACCCGCCATCCGGGGCCAACCCGGTGGCCACGGCATCCGAAAAACCCAGCGGCGGGGTCTGGCCTCGAGTGGAGAGGTAACGCATCTTGCTCTTTCTCTTAATCTTTCTCTTTCGTCAGAAGTCTTTCGTATAGCCCCGCAGAGGTAGAGAAAGATTAAGAGAAAGAGGAAAGAGAAAGATTCGAAAATACGCTCAGCTCTTATCCAGCTGAAACGCCGTGTGCGCCACCCGGGCGGCCTCGTCGGCGCGGTCCAGGTCCAGCACGATCGAGATCTTGATCTCCGACGTGCTGATCAGCTCGATGTTGATGCCCGCGTCGGCCAGCGCCTGGAAGAGCGTCGCCGCGACGCCCGAATGCGTCTTCATGCCGACGCCCACCACCGACAGCTTGGCGATGTGCTCGTGCACCGTCACCTGGCCGCCGCCAATCGCGGTCAGCACCGGCTCCAGCGCGCGCACGGCCTTGGCCGTGTCGGTCTGCGGCACGGTGAACGTGAGGTTCGCCACGCCCTGGCGGCCGACGTTCTGCACGATCATGTCGACGTTGACGCTCGCATCGGCCAGCGCGCGGAAGACTTTCGCCGCGGAACCCGGTTTGTCGCGGATGTTGCTGACGATGACCTTGGCCTGGTCCTTGTCGACGGCGACGCCGCGGACCACGACTTTTTCCATGTAGGCGACTTCTTCTTTCACGATGGTTCCTGGATTGTGGTTGAACGATGAGCGGACTTCGAAAACGACGTTGTACTTCTTGGCGAATTCCACGGAGCGGGTCTGCATGACTTTGCTGCCGGACGACGCGAGCTCGAGCATCTCGTCATAGGAGATCTCGCTCAGCTTGCGGGCGCTCTTCACCACGCGCGGGTCGGCGGTGTAAACGCCGTCGACGTCGGTGTAGATCTCGCACTTGTCGGCCTTCACCGCCGCGGCCAGCGCGATGGCGGTGAGGTCGGAACCGCCGCGCCCGAGCGTGGTGATCTGGCCTTCCTCGTTGATGCCCTGAAAGCCGGCCACGATCACGACCTTGCCCGCCTTCAGGTCCTTCTCCACCGGCTTGGCATTGATCGTCTTGATCTTCGCCTTGGTGTGGACCTTGTCCGTGAAGATGCCGGCCTGCGCGCCCGTGTAGCTCACGGCATCCACACCGATGCCATGCAGCGCCATCGCGGTCAGCGCGATCGTCTCCTGCTCGCCCGTGGCCAGCAGCATGTCGAGTTCGCGCTCGCTGGGAAATTCACACACGGCTTTCGCCCGGGCGAGCAGCTCGTTGGTCACCCCGGAGCGGGCCGAGACGACAACAACCAGCTCATTGCCCTCGTCGCGCGAGGCCTTGATGCGCTCGGCGACATTCTTGATGCGTTCGACGTCACCCACGGAGGTGCCGCCATATTTTTGAACGATGCGTGCCATGATCGGTAAGATGGGTTCAGTCGGCGAAATCGCCAATGCGCAGGAGCAACGGCTGCTCGAGCACGCAGCGCAGCCGGGCCAGTTTGGCGAGCGTCGCCCGCATGGCCTGCTCATCGCTGCGATGGGTCGTAAGCACCAGCGACGCCGCCCCGGCGGGTTCATGGGCGCTCTGGATGACGCTCGCGATGCTGACCTGCTTCGCCGCCATCGCGGTCGCCACCTGGGCCAGCACGCCCGGCTCGTCGCTCACAGTCATGCGGAGGTAATAGCGGCAGCGGATGTGCTCAAGCGGCGCCAGCCGGCAGGCGCGCGCGGGTCGCGCCGGCGCACTGGCCTTGCGAGCGGTGATGAAGGCGCGACGGTCGTTCTTCAGCAGCGCCACGGCGTCCACCAGGTCGCTGATCACGGCGCTCGCCGTCGCGTCCTGGCCTGCACCGCGGCCGATGTAGAGCGTGGTGCCCGCCACGTCGCCCCGGACCGAGACCGCGTTGAACACGCCGCTGACCTTCGCGACGACGTGGCTCTCGGGGAGCAGCGTCGGGTGCACCCGCACGCTGAGTTCATCCGTCTCAAAATCCCGCGCGATCACGGCCAGCAGCTTGATGCCATAGCCCAGCGCAACCGCGTGCTTGAAATCGGCCGGTGTGATCCGGTCGATGCCTTCCACGATCATTTGCTTGGGTTTCACCCAGGTATGATGCGCGAGATACGCCAGCACCGCCGCCTTGTGCGCGGTGTCCCAGCCCTGCACGTCGAGCGACTCGTCGGCCTCGGCATAGCCCAGCTCCTTCGCCTCACCGAGCACCGCAGTGTAGGGCGCATCCTGCTCCTCCATCTGGGTGAGGATATAATTGCACGTGCCGTTGAGGATGCCGTAGATCAGCGGAAAACGGTTCGCCACGAGGCCTTCGCGCAGCGCCTTGATGATCGGGATGCCGCCCGCGACGCTGGCCTCGAATAGGAAGTGGCCGCCATGCCGGCGGGCCGTTTCGAAAATCTCCGCGCCATGCGCGCAGATGAGCGCCTTGTTGGCCGAAATCACGACTTTGCCCGCGGCCAGCGCGGCGAGTGTTACCTGCCGCGCCACGGTGGTGCCGCCGATGAGCTCGCAGACGACGTCGATGTTCGGGTCGGTCGCGATCGCCAGTGAATCGGTCGTGAGTTTCTTCGCCGGCACTTTCACGCCCCGGCTTTTGCGCAGGTCGCGGACCGACGCACGCGTCAGTTCCAGCTTCACCCCAAGCCGCGACTCCAAGTCGGGCCGGATGCGGGAAAGATGCTTCCACACGCCCTGCCCCACGGTGCCCAGGCCGCAGATTCCGATGCGAATAACCGGCAGGGGTTTCATCATGGGGTTGAGGCGGCTTTTTCAGCCGGCTTCTGGCCGATCTTGTTTTCCGTGCCGGCCAGCAGGCGGGCGATGTTGGTCCGGTGGCGGACGATGACAAAAATCATGACCGCGGCGCAGACCCCGAGGACCAGCGGCGTGGCGTGCAGCAGCCAGGCCGCCACCGTCAGGGCCACGCCCGCGAGCATCGAGGCCAGCGACAGGTATTTCGTCAACGCGACCGTGAGCCCCCAGACCACGACAGCAACGAGCGCGCCCAGCGGGAAAATCACTAGGAAGCCGCCGACGCCCGTCGCCACGCCTTTACCCCCCTTAAATCGGGTGAAGCAGGAGAATGAATGCCCCAGGATGGCCCCGACCAGGCCCGTGACCATGAACGGCGTCGGGTCGATGAGGACATACAGCGAGTCTTCGCTGTGCGACTGCGACGCATACAGCCACCGCGCCAGCGGCCAGCCCGCCGCGAGCGCGCCTTTCGTCGCATCGAGGAACAGCACGAGGTTGCCGGGACCCTTCCCCAGCATCCGCCGGACATTCGTCGCGCCGGGATTTTTGCTGCCAACCTCGAAAATGTTCGCGCCTTTCGCCCGCGCGACGAGATAGCCAAATGGGATTGCGCCCAAGAGGTACCCGATCACGCCCGCGAGGAGGAGGGATGACAGCATGTTGTCCGGCTAGAGTTGGGCGAACTTCGCCAGTTTGATCGACCGGTGCGACTTTAATTCCTGCCGCGCGGCCGCGCTTGGCTCGCTGTCGAGGTTGATGACCATCAGCGCCGTCTCACCCGCCTGCTGACGGCTGAGCGACATGTTGGCGATGTTCACCTTGTCCTTGCCGAGCAGCGTGCCGACGTAGCCGATCATGCCGGGTTCGTCGTGATTCTCGATGACGAGCAGTTTGCCGTGCGCCTCGGCCTCGACCTCGCGGCCGTTGAGCTCGACCAGGCGGGGCTTGCTGCCCTTGCCGATGAGCGTGCCCTTGGCGGAATGCGTGGTGCCGTCACCAGCCAAAGCCTCCACGGCGATCAGCTCGGTGTAATCGGTGTCATCCGTGGACTTCACCACCTCGACCTGCACCCCGAGACGCTGCAGCACCAGCGGAGCGTTCACGAAATTCACGGACTCGCCGCTGATGCGGCGCAACCAGCCGCGCTGGATGGAACGCGTGACCGCCGTGGCATCGAGGTCGATCATCTTGCCCCAATAGGTGATGCGCAACGTGGCGATCTGCGGCGGCGCGAGCTGCTGCACCAGGGTGCCGAGCTTCTGGCCGAGATCGAGGTACGGCCCGAGCACCTTGAGCCCGGCGGCATCGATGCTGGGCATGTTGACGGCGTTGCGGATGATGCCGCCGGCCAGCACGTCGGTGATCTGCTCGGCAATCTCGAGGCCGACCGCATCCTGCGCCTCGGCGGTCGAGGCACCGAGGTGCGGCGTGAGCACCACGTTGGGCAGCGCCCGGAACTCGCTCTCCTTCGCGAGCGGCTCGTCTTCAAACACGTCGAGCCCGGCCGCACCCACTTGGCCGGATTTCAGGGCGGCAATGAGCGCGGCTTCCTTGATGATCCCGCCGCGGGCGCAGTTAAAGATCCGGACACCCTTCTTGCACTTCGCGAATGCGGCCTCGTCGATCAGGTAATGCGTCGCATCGGTCAGCGGCATGTGCACCGTGATGTAGTCGGACTGGGCCAGCAGCTCATCGAGCGTCACTGCCTCGACCTGCATGGCCTTCGCGCGGCTCGGCGCCAGGTAGGGATCGTACGCCAGCACGCGCATGCCGAACGCCTGCGCGCGCTTCGCCACCTCGGAGCCGATGCGGCCCAGCCCGACAATGCCGAGCGTCTTGCGGAAGAGCTCGCTGCCGGAGAAATTCTTGCGATCCCACTGCCCCGCGCGCATCGAGGCCGCGGCCTGCGGTACCGGCCGGGCGCCGCAGAGGATGTGGGTGAAGGTCAGTTCCGCGGTCGCGATCGTGTTGCCCGAGGGCGTGTTCATCACGATCACCCCGCGCTCCGTCGCCGCCTCGACATCGACGTTGTCCACGCCCACCCCCGCGCGCCCCACGACCTTCAGCAAGGGCGCGGCGGCCAGCACCTCGGCCGTGATCTTCGTTTCCGAACGGACGGCGATCGCCTGGACGTCGCGCACCAGCTCCAGCAGCTTCTCCGGCGAGGAGCCGTAAGCCTCAACGACCTCGAAGCCCTTCTGCTGGCGCAGATAGGCGACTCCCTTGGGTGATATCTTGTCGGCGACGAGGACTTTCATGGGGGCAAAATGCCCGGCAGCGAAAAGTCCGGGAGGCCAAAACGCAATTCAAACCAAGGTCCGGCTCCGGACTCTGACCGCGGATATGACACGAAACCGTTCAATCCAGATGATTTAACCACGGATTTCACGGATTCGATCTGAATGGGAAGCGAACCCTAGCCACCGATCCGGAGCATGGGTTTTATCCAGATCGAATCCGTGAAATCCGTGGTCAAAAATTCCGGGGATCTGCTACTCCCGCACATCCGGCGGCGTGCGCTTGGCGATCAGGGTGGCCGTGGCGACAAACGCATCGACCAGCGGCTGCGTCTCCTTGCCCCGCCAGACGAGATTCAGCGGCACATCTCCGGTACGCGGGCGAAGGGTGAGATAGGCCACGCCCGGCCGCTGCCAATTGCGCAGCGAAGCCGGCACCAGCGCCACCCCCAACCCCGCCGCCACGAGCGCCAGCACCGTCTGCCACTCGCCCGCCTCGTGTCCGGCGTGAGGGGTGAATCCCGCCTCCCGGCAGACATTCATCAGCGAGTCGTAGTACGCCGGCGCATTCGCCCGCGCGATTAACACGAAGGACTCGTTCGCAAACTGCGCCAGCCGGGCATGCGCCCCGCCCGCGTGCGGATGCTCCGCCGGCAGTGCTAGGACCAGCGACTCCTTCACCAGCAGCTGGCTCATCAGGTCATCCTCATTCACCAGCGTGCGGACAAACCCCACGTCAATTTCCCGCTGCCGCAGCGCCTGGATCTGCCGGGGCGGAGTCATTTCGAAACACCGGATTTCCACCTGCGCATGCGTCCGGTGAAAATCCCGGAGAATCGCCGGCACAATCGAGTACAGTGACGACGCCACGAACCCGATCCTCAGCCGGCCGCCCTCGCCCCGCCCCACCGCGCGGACCATCTCCACCGCCCGCGCCGCCTGGCCGAGCACCAGCCGGGCATGATCCAGAAATAAATGCCCTTCCGCCGTCAGATCCACGCGCCGGCTCGTCCGATGGAAGAGCCGGACACCGAGCTTCTCCTCCAGCGAGCGGATCTGCTGGCTGAGCGGCGGCTGCGCCAGGTGCAGCCGCCGCGCTGCCCGCCCAAAATGCAGTTCCTCCGCCACCGCCACGAAATACCTCAAGTGTCGCAGTTCCATATCGATCCATACACGACAAGTATCAGCCAGCCGGTAAAGACATATTGGAAGTTTCAATCAAAATCGGCGATGATGATGGCTTTACGCCATGTGGATCGTACGCCTCGCCCTTCGCCGCCCTTACACGTTCACCGTGATGGCGCTCCTGATCGTCATTCTCGGCCTGATTACCCTGGGCCGGATGGCCAAGGACATCTTCCCGTCCATCGACATCCCGGTCGTCACGGTGCTCTGGTCGTACAACGGCCTCACGCCCGAGGAGATGGAGAAGCGCATCGTCACCATCAGCGAGCGCGCCATGACCACCACGGTCAACGACATCGAGCACATCGAGTCGCAGTCGCTCTCCGGCGTCGGCGTGATCAAGGTCTTCTTCCAGCCCGGCGCGAGCGTGGACGCCGCCGTGGCGCAGGTCACCGCCATCAACCAGACTGTCGTCCGCGTCATGCCGACCGGCACCACCCCGCCGCTCATCATCCGCTACAGCGCCTCAAACGTCCCGATCCTCCAGCTCGGGCTCGGCAGCAAGACACTCTCCGAACAGACCCTCTACGACATTGGCCTTAACTTCCTCCGCGTCCAGCTCGCGACCGTACAGGGCGCCTCGGTGCCGCTCCCGCTCGGCGGCAAGGTCCGCCAGATCCAGGTCGACCTCAACCCGCAGGCCCTGCAGGCCAACGGTCTCACGCCCTCCGACGTGAGCAATGCCATCAACGCCCAAAATCTCACCCTGCCCTCCGGCACGGCCAAGATCGGCGACCGCGAATACGGCGTGCTCCTCAACAGCAGCCCCGATGTCGTCTCCGGCCTGGGCGATCTTCCCATCAAGCAGATCAACGGCACGACCATCTACGTCCGCGACGTCGCCCAGGTCCGCGACGGTTTCGCGCCGCAGACCAACATCGTCCGGCAGAACGGTACCCGCGGCGCCCTCATGACCGTCCTCAAGAACGGTGGCGCCTCCACCCTCGACATCATCAAGCGCATCAAGGCCATCCTCCCGCGCGTCCGCACCACCCTGCCGCCCGAGCTCGATCTCACGCCCCAGTTTGACCAGTCGGTCTTCGTGCGGGCCGCGCTCACCGGCGTCGTCCGCGAGGGCGTGCTCGCCGCCTCGCTGACGGCCGCCATGATCCTCCTGTTCCTCGGCACGTGGCGCAACACGCTCGTCGTCGCCCTCTCGATCCCGCTGTCCATCTTCTGCTCGATCCTGTGCCTCGCCGCCTGCGGCCAGACCATCAACGCCATGACGCTCGGCGGCCTCGCGCTCGCCGTCGGCGTGCTCGTCGACGATGCCACCGTCGAGATCGAGAACATCGACCGCAACCTCGGCCTCCACAAACCCCTCGTGCAGGCGATCCTCGACGGCGCACAGCAGATCGCCGTGCCCGCCTTCGTTTCCACCCTCTGCATCTGCATCGTTTTCGTCCCGATTTTCTTCCTCGAGGGCACCGCCAAGTACCTGTTCAGCCCGCTCGCGATGGCCGTCATCTTCGCGATGCTCGCCTCGTACTTCCTGTCCCGGACCGTCGTGCCGACCTTCGTGCACTACCTCCTGCATGGCCGGCCCGTGTTGCATGATGCCGACGACGGTCACATCGATCCGAACGCGCCCAAGGGCGACGCCATCTGGCGGGTCCACCAGCGCTTCAACCGCCACTTCGCCCGTTTCCGCGACCGCTACACCCGCGCCCTCGACTGGAGCCTCGACCACCGCAAGGCCGTCGTCATCGGGACGTTTGTTTTTGTCGCGCTGACCGCCCTGCTCATCCCGTTTCTCGGCCGCGATTTCTTCCCCATCGTGGACGCCGGCCAGTTCCGCCTGCACGTCCGCGCGCCCGCCGGCACCCGGATCGAGGAAACCGAGCGCGTCTTCACCCAGGTCGAAAACGTCATCCGCGAGGTCATCCCCGCCGACGAGCTGGTTACCATCCTCGACAACATCGGCCTGCCCAACGGCGGTCTCAACCTCGCCTTCAGCGACTCGGCCACGATCAGCGCCTCTGATGGCGAAATCTTCGTTTCCCTCAATCCCGAGAAACACGGTTCAACCTGGGCCTATGTGCGGGAGCTGCGTGCCCGACTGAACCGCGAATATCCGGACTACACGTTCTTCACTCAGCCTTCCGACATCGTCGGCCAGATCCTCAACTTCGGCCTGCCTGCGCCCATCGACGTGCAGGTCGCCGGCCGCGACCGCTTCGCCAATTACGCCCTCGCCCAGCAGATTTCCGCGCGCGTCGCCCTCGTCCCGGGCGCCGTCGACGTGCACGTGCACCAGATCGTCAACGCCCCCGCCTTCAAGATTAACGTCGACCGCACGCGCGCCGCCGAGGTCGGCCTCACCCAGCAGAATGTCGCGAACAACCTCCTGATCTCGCTCTCCGGCTCCGCCCAGGCCGCGCCGAATTTCTGGCTGAGCCCGCAGAATGGCGTCCAGTACGCCGTCGCCACGCAGACCCCGCAATTCCTGCTCAACTCCATCGAGTCGCTCCAGGCCACGCCCATTTCTCCCTCGGGCGGCCGTTCCGGCGCCCAGGTCCTGGGCAACGTCGCCACCATCGAGCGCACGACCCAGCAGACTGTCGTCGGCCACTACAACATCCAGCCGGTCTATGATGTTTACGCCAACGTTGACGGCCGCGATCTCGGCAGTGTCGCCGACGCCGTCGCCAAGATCGTCAAGGAATTCACGCCGAAGCTCCCCCGCGGCAGCTTCATCACGCTCCGCGGCCAGGTGGAGAGCATGAACTCCTCCTTCCTCGGCCTCGGCGTGGGCGTGATCTTCGCCATCGTCCTCGTCTATCTGCTCATGGTGGTGAACTTCCAGTCCTGGCTCGACCCGTTCATCATCATCATGGCGCTCACCGGCGCGCTGAGCGGCATCATCTGGTCGCTCTACCTGACCCACACCACGCTCAGCGTGCCTTCGCTGATGGGTGCCATCATGAGCGCCGGCGTCGGCACCGCCAACGCCATCCTCGTCGTCACGTTCGCCAACGACCAGCGCAAGGAGGGCAAGGACTCCCGCGCCGCCGCCCTCGCCGCCGGCCACACCCGCCTGCGTCCCGTCATCATGACCGCCTTGGCCATGATCATCGGCATGCTGCCGATGTCCTTCGGCCTCGGCGAAGGCGGCGAACAGAACGCCCCGCTCGGCCGCGCCGTCATCGGCGGCCTCCTGCTCGCCACCGTTGCCACGCTCTTCCTCGTGCCCGTCGTCTACGCCGCCCTTCGCAAAAAGGCCGCGCATCGCCCGGACGAAATCATTTCCGAGGAAATGACCGAGGCGCACATGCCCACAAAGTAATCTCCTCCCGCACTTTTTCCAACGTCCTCCTTTCCAGCCATGAAGTCCGCCTCCCGTACTCTTCCCCTCATTCTCGCCGCCATTGTGGCAGGCGTGATCTACTTTGTCGGCGTGCGCCCGCGCCTGCGCGCCAGCGCCGAACTCGCCGACCGCGAGCGCGCCCTCAATCATCCGCCGGTCAACGTCGTGATCGCGCATCACGCTGCCCTCGCCAACGAGATCATCCTGCCCGCCAGCCTGCAGGCGCTGGAGGAGGCCCCGATTTATGCCCGCACCGATGGCTACCTCGCCAAGTACCTCGTCGACCTCGGTGATCACGTCAAAGCCGGCCAGGCCCTCGCCATTATCGACGGCCCCGAGGTCGACCAGCAGCTCAATCAGGCCCGCGCCGCCCTGGAACAGGCCCGCGCCAACTTCGAACTCGCCCGGACCAGCGCCGTCCGCTGGAAAGATCTCGGCACGCAAAACGCCGTCGCGCAGCAGGAGGTCGACGAAAAAGTCGCCGCCCTCGCCGCGCGGGAAGCCGATGTGCACGCCGCCGAGGCCAACGTCGCCCGGCTCGGCCAGCTCAAGGATTACCAGACCATCACCGCGCCGTTCGACGGCGTCATCTCCGCGCGCAATGTCGACATCGGCGCTCTCATCAGCGCCGGCGGCTCCGGTCGCGAACTCTTCCGCCTCGCCCAGATCGGCCGGCTGCGCGTTTACGCCAGCATCCCCCAGGCCTATTTCAACTCCGTCAAGCCCGGCCTCGCGGTCGACGTGATGGTCAACGAATTCCCCAGCCGCGTTTTTCCCGGCAAGGTCGTCCGGGTCGCCGGTGCCCTCGATGCCGCCACCCGCACGCTCCTGACCGAGGTACAGATCTCCAATGAAAACGGCGAGCTCCTCCCTGGCCTCTTCGGCCAGGTGCGTTTCAAGCTCCGCTCCGGCGAGCCGCCCCTCGTCATTCCTTCCAATGCGGTCATTCTCCGCAGCGACGGCACATTTGTCGCCACCGTGGACGCGGCCAACGCCCTGCACTTCGTAAAGGTGAAACTCGGCCGCGACTTCGGCACAACGGTGGAAATCACCGCCGGCCTCGCCGACGGAGCAACGGTGGTCGCCAATCCGAACGATGCGCTCAGCGACGGTCAGGTCGTAGAGCCGCTCGCTCCCGCTCCGGTCAAGAAGGGTTGAACCGCGCCATGACGAACCGCCCGCTCTCTTCTGCGATCTGCGCGCTGCTGCTCCTCGGCGGCTGCGCCGTGGGTCCCGATTACAAGCAACCCGACGTCGCCGCCACGTCGCCCGCCGCGTTCGCGGAGGCGGGTCCGTGGAAGGTCGCCGCCCCCAAGGACGACCTGCCGAAGGGCGAATGGTGGAAAATCTTCCATGATCCCGCGCTCGACACGCTCGAGAACCAGGCCGCAGCCGCCAGCCCGACGCTGCAGGCCGCCGTCGCCCGGCGCGACCAGGCGTTTGCTGCCGCCGGTCTGAGCCGCGCGGATTATTTTCCATCGCTTTCCCTCGATCCCAGCGGTTCGCGCGCTCGCTATTCCGGCAATCGCGAAGTACCGCCGGGCGCGAGTCACGCCTCCTACACCACCAACTCGTACAACCTGCCGCTCGACCTGAGCTACGAGCTCGACGTGTGGGGCCGTGTGCGGCGCTCCAACGAAAGCGCCCGGGCCCTTGCCGAAGCCAGCGATGCCGCGTACCAGACTGTGCTGCTCGGCCTGCAGGCGGATGTCGCGCAGGCTTACTTCACGCTCCGCTCGCTGACGACCGAACACGACCTCGTCGTCCGCAGCATCGACACCCGCCGGAAGGCACTCGAGCTCGTGCAGAAACTTTTCAGCGGCGGCGCCAGCGCCAAGCTCGATGTCCTGCGCGCCGAAACCGAACTCGCCAGCGCCGAGGGCGACGCCCTGGCCCTCGACCAGCGCCGCGTCGCGCTGCGCCATGCCCTCGCCGTGCTCTGCGGCCAGCCGCCCGAGGGGTTTGCTATCGACGATCAGGCGGCGCTGCCCGTCACCGTGCCCGCCCTGCCCGTCGGCCTGCCGTCCGAGGTGCTGGAGCGCCGCCCCGATGTCGCCGCCGCCGAGCGCACCCTCGCCGCAAGCAATGCCCAGATCGGCGTGGCCAAGGCCGCGTTCTTCCCCTCGATCAAACTGATCGGCTCCGCCGGCTACAACAGCACCGATCTCAACTCGCTGCTCAACTCCGACAGCCGCCAGTGGTCGCTCGGGCCGGCGATTTCCCTCCCGATCTTCCAAGGCGGCCGCAACGTCGCCAACTACGACCGCGCCAAGGCCGCCTACGCCGAGTCCGTCGCCAACTATCGCACGCGGGTGCTCGTGGCCTTCCAGGAAGTCGAGGACGGCCTCAGCGGACTGCGCTACCTCGACGAACAATCCGCGGTGATCGCCCGCGCCGTCAGCTCCTCCCGCGAGGCCGCCAAGCTTTCAACTGTCCGCTACAAGTCCGGCCTCGTGAGTTACCTCGAGGTCGTCGACGCCGAGCGCACCGCGCTGCAAACCGAGCTGGCCGCCGCTGAGCTCAACGCCCAGCGCTTCGTCACCAGCGTCCTCTTGGTCAAAGCCCTCGGCGGCGGCTGGTAGCCCGAAAGGTTAGTAGCAGCCGACGTAAGGAGGCTGGGCTCGAATCGAACACCCAGTCTCGCCAGAAAGCCGACCCGACTGACGTCAATCCAGTTGGCCACAAAGAGGCACAAAGGGCCTGGGTACTACGAAAGAGTCCCCATTGCGCCTATAGGCGCGCGGGAGAGTCGAGCCGAAGCCCTGGAGCCCTTGCGCCTTTTGTGGCCAACCCTCCGAAGCTTGAGTTCGAGCAAACCAGCCCGCGACGCTTCTATAGGCTGATCCCGAGCGTATGCGCGGCGAAGCCGAACATATCCGTCCATTCCTCGATCGTCTTCGACACCGGCGTCGTTCCGCTGGAGCCGCCATGCCCGGCATTCGACTCGATCCGGATGAGCACCGGGTTCTTGGAGTTTGCCATCGCCGCCTGCAGCGTCGCGGCATACTTGAAGGAGTGTGCCGGAAACACCCGGTCATCGTGATCGCCCGTGGTGACAAACACCGCCGGATAGCGCACGCCGGTCTTGATCGTGTGCAGCGGCGAGTAGGCGCGCAGGTAGGCGAAGCCTTCCGGCGTGTCGCTGTTGCCGTAGTCGGCCGCCCACGCGGCGCCGACCGTGAATTTGTGATAGCGCAGCATGTCCATCACGCCGACCTGCGGAAACGCCACGGCGGCAATATCCGGCCGCTGGTTCAGTACCGCGCCGATCAGCAGCCCGCCGTTGGACCGGCCTTGGATCACCAGCCGGTCATGACTCGTGTAATGCTTCGCGACCAGCCAGTCCGCCGCGGCAATGTAGTCGTCGAATACGTTTTGCTTCCGCTCCTTCGTGCCAGCGAGATGCCACGCCTCGCCGTACTCGCCGCCGCCACGCATGTTGGCCACGGCGTAGATGCCGCCCATCTCGAGCCACACCAGCGTCGGAATCGAAAACGCGGGATGCATCGAGATGTTGAAACCGCCGTAGCCGTAGAGCCACGTCGGTGACTTCCCGTCGAGCGCGACGCCCTTCCGATGCGTCACGAACATTGGGATCTTCGTCCCGTCCTTCGACGTGACCCACACTTGCTCGGTCTCGTAGGGTGAAGGATCGAATGCGACCTTGCTCTGCTGAAAAACCTCGCTCTTGCCCGTGTCGAGATCGTGCCGGATGGCCGTCGGCGTCGCGAGATAGGACGAGAAGCTGTAGAACAACTCGGGGTCGTCATCGCGGCCGCTCATACCCTCGACGCTGCCGATGCCCGGCAGCGCGATGTCGCCGAGCGGTTTTCCGTCCGCCGCAAACACCGCGATCCGGCTCTTCACGTCGTGCATGTAGGTGATGACAAACCGCCCGCCGATATAATCCACGCCGTCGACGTTGTCCGCCGTCTCAGGCACGAGGGTCTTCCAATTCGCGGGCGCAGGCGCCTGAAGGCTGATCGCGATGATTTTCCCGCGGGCCGCCCCGAAGTTGGTCGAGACATAAAGCGTGTCGCCGCGGTTGCCGATGACCGAGTAGTTGGCGTCGAACGCGTCGAGGAGTTTCACGACCGGGCCGTCGAGCTTCGGCTGGGCCGGATCGACGAGGTCGCGGTAGTAGACCGCATTCTGCGTGCGGCCGTTCTGATTGACGTAGAGCAGTAAATAGCGGCCGTCATCGGTCACACGCGCGCTCACCATCCGGTCCGGATGTTCTGGCAGCTCGAACACGAGCACGTCCGCGGCCTGCGCCGTGCCGAGGCGATGGTAATAGATTTTCCGGTTGAGCAGTTTCCCGAAGAGCTTGTCGCCCTTCGCGACCTCGGGATAGCGGCCGTAGAAAAAACCCTGGCTGTCCTTCGTCCAGCTCAGGCCGGAGAACTTGACCCACTGGATATGGTCCGCGGTATCCTTGCCCGTCGCGATGTCGCGGACAAAGAACTCCTCCCAGTCCGAGCCCGCTGCCTTCAGCGCGTAGCCGAGCCATTTGCCATCTTGCGATGGCGACGCCGTGCCCAGCGCCACCGTGCCCTCGGCCGACAGCGTGTTCGGGTCGATCAGCACCCGCGGCGGGCTCGCCAGCGAATCCTGCACATAGAGCACCGACTGGTTCTGCAGGCCGTTGTTCTTGCTGAAGAAATAATGGCCGCCACGTTTGAACGGCAGACTGAAGCGCGGATAATTCCACAGCGCCGTGAGCCGCGCCCGGATCGCCGCGCGCTCCGGCATCTCCGCCAGCGCGCTCGCGGTGAGTGCGCGCTCGGCGGTGATCCAAGCCTTGGTCTCAGGCGAATCCGTCGCCTCCATCCAGCGGAAGGGATCGGGCACCTTGACCCCGTGGTAATCGTCGACGACATCGCCCAGCGGGGCGGCGGGATAAGTCCATTTAGTCGGGGCAGCGAGCATGGGCAGGGAGAGCAGACAGAACCAGAGCGGGGTCAAGTTACGCATGGTTTCAGCGTGATCATCTCGTGCAGTGAGGCAAGCGCAGCGCGCTCCCTGATCCCTAGTAGCAGCCAACGTAAGGAGGCTGAAGAGAATCCCATTTTAACCGCAAAGGTCGCAAAGCCCGTTTGCCATTCTGAGCGCAGCGAAGAATCCAGTGAGATTCCGCAATTAGCTTTGATGTCATCAAGCTGGATTCTTCGCTGCGCTCAGAATGGCAAACCGCGGAGCCGAGATCACAGTGTTCTACCCAACCCTGGCTCAGGCTTCGCGTCCTTTGCGCTCTTCGCGGTTAAATCAGTTTATCCGCAACCCCGCATTGCCACCCACCGTCCGCACCGTTTTCGTCGCCTCATGGATGATGCCTCCTCCCCCGCCGCCCGCCTCGCCCGCCAGATCGAGTTCATTCTCGAGGTGGACCAATTGAAGGAAATTTTTCGCCAGACGATCAACACCAAGAGCCGCCGCCCCGAGAACGATGCCGAGCACTCCTGGCATCTCTGCCTCTGCGTGATCGTCCTCGCCGAGCACGCCAACGTCCCGACCCTCGACGTACTGCGCGTGCTCAAGATGGTTATCATTCACGACCTCGTCGAAATCGACGCCGGCGACACTTTTGCCTACGACACCGCCGCCATGGTCGGGCAGCACGAGCGCGAAGCCCGCGCCGCCGACCGCATCTTCGGCCTGCTGCCGCCGGACCAGACCCGCGAATTCCGCGCGCTGTGGGACGAGTTCGAGGAGAAGCAGACGCCCGAGGCAAAGTTCGCCGCGGCCGTGGACCGCTTCCAGCCGATGCTGCTCAACTGCCGCACCGAAGGCGCCGCGTGGAACCGCCACGGCGTCACCCAGGACCGCGTGCTCGCCCGCAACCGCCACATCGCCGAAGGCTGCGCCGAACTCTGGCGCTACGCCGAGCGGATGGTGCAAGACGCCGTCGACGCCGGACACCTCCAGCCCGGATCGGCAAAGTAAGAGATCAAAGCCGCCTGATTGTAGGGGGGATCGCTGATCCCGCCTTCCGCAAGGTAGGGCGAGTTGTCCCCAACGAGCCGCCTTCGGCTGAATGCCGCACGCATTCCGTGAATTCCGCTTGACCCGTATGGTGTACCGTGGTCCACCATACACCTGTTGCCCATGCTGCCGTTCCGCGTCCAGTTCAAGCCGGGAGCCCACACCTACGAGCAGGTCGTCTACGCGGTGAAGAAGGCCATCATCGCCGGGGCGCTGAAGCCGGGTGACAGTTTTCCGTCGGTCCGGGTCCTGAGCCAGGAGCTGCGCATCAATCCCAACACCGCCCAGAAGGTGGTCGCCGCCCTGGCGGAGGAAAAACTGCTCACCGTCATTCCGGGCATCGGCACCGTGATTTCCGAGGCGAAACCCGCGACCCGCGAGGAACTGAAGGACCTGCTCGGCACCGAAGTCGAGCGCCTCGTCGTGGAAGCCCAGAAGCTTCACCTCGACTGCGACAATCTTGTCCAAGCCATCCGGCAGCATTGGAACCGACTACAGGGAGAAAAATGAAATGAACTCCGTCATCACGACCCAGAACCTGACCCGCCGCTACGGCGAGGTGGCCGCCGTCAGCGGCCTCACGCTCACCGTCCCCGAAGGCAGCATCTATGCCTTCCTCGGGGCCAACGGCGCGGGCAAGACCACGACCATCAAGACCCTGATGAACATCCTGACGCCGTCGTCGGGCTCCGCCCGGGTCCTCGGCGTCAATTCCACCCTGCTCGGCCCGAAGGAATTCGCCCAGATCGGCTACGTCTCGGAAAACCAGCGGCTCCCTGAATGGATGACGGTGGAGCAACTGATCAATTTCTGCCGCCCGATGTATCCGACGTGGGACCCGGCATTCTGCACCAAACTGCTCGAGGAGTTCGATCTGCCGCTGGATCGAAAGCTGAAACACCTCTCGCGCGGCATGAAGATGAAGGCCGCGCTCCTCACTTCCCTCGCCTATCGCCCTCGCCTCTTGGTCCTTGATGAGCCGTTCAGTGGACTGGATCCACTGGTCCGCGACGAGGTAATCCGCGGCATGCTGGAGCTGACCGAGCAGGAAAACTGGACGGTCCTCATCTCCTCGCATGATATCGACGAGGTCGAGCGCCTCGCCGACTGGGTGACCGAACACGAATTGGACCGCACCGGAGCCGCGCAATCCGCTTGGAAATATCTCATGGCACTCAGCATCACGCACCCTTGGGACTGGGAGGTCCACGGACTTTACAGCCGCCTGCTCGTCGATGCCCAACAACCCGGGCCAGCATGGCAGGAGGCCAAGTTGAGCCTTTTCTTAAACCCGGAGCCAAGCCTGGGAGACCTGAATTTTTTCGCCTTTATCGGGGCCATCGCGGCAAAGGGGGAATGGCCGGAGATACAAAAGGCCATGAAGCAGGCAGCCTTGGATGATAAAGTCGCCGAGTTGGCTATTGTACAATCCGACAAATTATTCTCCGCCAATAACAAGGTGAGTATTACTGTTCCTAAAAAATCGTGATCACTGGGGGAGTCGGGGCGCTGCGGGATCAGGGTTCACTCCTAAGATTGCGAGCCTCTCTCAGCTCAGATCCCGGATCGATCCGAACTCCGGGTCGAAGAGCCGGCGATACGTGTGGACGATCATCCCGTCGGTCAGGCCGGCGAGATAGTCGCAGATCTGCCGGGCCTTGCCCGCGGTGGTCGGCTCGGCGTCGATCAGCTTGCCGACCCGCGCCGGCAGGATGTTGATCACGCGGGGACCTTTCTCGACGTAGTTGCTCCAGGTGGAATTCCACAGGTCGAACAGCACCCGCCGCGCCTTGTGCTCAATCTGCTGCAACTGCGGACTCTCGAAAATGATGTCGTTCGCCATCTTCTTGAAAAACTTCGCCTCGCGCTCCGCCTCCGGTGCCACGAGCAGCTCGAACCGGTAACGGTTCGTCTTCGCGGCCATGAAATTGTCGCGCTCCCGCAGCCGGCACGCGGTGATGAACCCGCCGATCTTCTGCGCAAACACGCTCTCCAGCCGGTCGCTACGGATCGCGTCGAACAGCACGTCGAGCAATTGCTGCTGCTGCGCGTCGATCGCCTCGCCCGCCGCCCAGGTCTCGATCTTCTCGTGATTCAGGAACCCCGCCTTCACCCCGTCCACGATGTCATTGAGCGAATACGCCGCGTCATCCGCCCAATCCATGATCTGGCACTCGACGCTCTTGAAGGCATTCAGTTTTTCTCCCGCATGCAACGCCGCGGGGATTTTGGCTTTGCCCAACACGAACGTCCGCTCCGCCGCCTGCGCATCGTAGAGGAAATGATTCTGCGGCTTTTTCGGAAACTCCCGGAAGAGCTTCTTGTACTTCAGCACGCCGTCGAGCAGCGCCCGCGTCGGCTGCATGCCGCGCACGCTCGTCTCGTTCTGGTAAATCGTCCCCGTCAGCAGGCGCAGCGTCTGCGCGTTGCCCTCGAACCCGCCCCACTTGATCATCAGCTCCTGTAGTGTCCGCTCCCCCGAGTGCCCAAACGGGGGATGTCCGAGGTCATGCGCCAGGCAGACCGCCTCCACCAACTCGCCATCGATGAAGAAATCGTCCTTCAGCAGCCCGCCGCGCGACTGCAGGTAGTGGCAGATCGAGCGGCCGATCTGCGCCACTTCCATCGAATGCGTCAGCCGCGTGCGGTAGAAATCGTACTCGCCCGACAGGAACACCTGCGTCTTCGACTGGAGCTTGCGGAACGCATGCGCGTGGATGATGCGATCCCGGTCGATCTGAAACGGGCTGCGGTAATCCGACTTGCGCTCCGCCCCATAGGTCTCGGTGTCGAAGGCGTGGTAGAAGCGGTTCTGCATGGGAATCGCTTCGACACGAAAGCCATCCCGCACACGATGCAAACCCATATGCGTTCCCTGCCCCGCCTGACCCTGGTTATCACGCTGGCCGCCTGCCTTGCCTGGCCCGCGCTGCGCGCCACTGAAACCCCCACACCTGCCGAATCGCTCATCAACGCCACGGACCTCCTCAAGATCAGGCAGCTCGATGCTCCTGTGCTTTCCCCCGACGGCCAGAGCGTTCTCTACACGGTCAAGAGCATCGCCGAGAAGCCCGATAAAAAGGGCGAATACAGCTACCACACCCATCTCTGGCTCGCCGCCACCGACGGCCACACTGCACCGCGCGAGCTCACCCACGGCGAAATCAGCGCGAGCTCGCCCCAGTGGAGCCCCGATGGCCGGCGCGTGGCGTTCGTCCGCACCGAAAACGAGAAACCGCAGATCTGGATCCTGCCCCTCGGTGACGGCGGCGAAGCCGTGGCCCTCACGAAACTTGCCTCCGGCGCAGTCAACCCGCAGTGGTCGCCCGACGGACGGCTCATCGCCTTCACCTCCGCCCTGGACGCGACCGAAGTGCGCAAGGAACTCATCAAGCACAAGGCGGCCCACGTGCAGCCCGAATGGGACGTCGAGCGCCCGAAGCGCACACCCGGCGATACCGCCGACTGGTTCGACAAGGCGAAGGACGTTCAACGTCCCGCGGCCTCCCCTGACGGCACCCGCCAGGAGCAGCGCGAGTGGCTCGCGCAAAACGAGGCCGATGGCAACCCGCGCGTCATCAACCGGCTGAATTTCATCGGCGAGGCCGACCTCGAGCCGCAGCTCAAATTCATCAACCTCTACGTCATCGAGAGCCACGAGGGCGCGACCGCCACCGCCCTCACCCCGGGCTATCGCAGCGTCAGCCGTCCCGGATGGTCCCCCGATGGCAAGCAGCTGATCTTCGCCACGGAACTTCTCACCACCCGCCATCCCGACCGCGAATTCGCGACCAGCCTCGAGCTCGTCAATGCGGACGGCACCGGCCGCACCACCCTGCTCGACGATAAAGCCGAGAGTTTCGGCGATCCGCGGATCTCACCCGACGGCAAGCTCGTCACGTTTCTCGCCCAGAATATCGCCACGAATCCCGTCTATGCGCCCGTGCGGATCGGCTTCAAGCGCTTGGGCGACGCGTCCGTCCCGTGGTACAACGAGTCGCTCGACCGTGCCGCGGGCAATCTCCGGTGGTCCGCCGATTCCAGCCACGTTTATTTCGTCGCCGCGAGCAATGGCGGCTTCCCGCTCTACCGGATTGCCGCCCAGCCGAAGGCCGAACCCGAACGGCTCACCAGCTTTGAAACGGGGGTCGATGCCTTCGACCTCGGTCGCGATCACGTCGCCTATGTGCTGACCAATCCGGCCGATCCCTACGAACTTTACACGGCCAGTCTCGACGCGAAAGAGCCGCGCATCCTCACCACGCACAACAGCGAGTGGCTGCACGCCAAGCAGGTCAGCCTGCCCGAACACCGCACGATCACCCGCCCCGATGGGATCATCGTCGATGTCTGGCTGATCAAGCCGGCGTCCTTCGATCGCACCAAAAAATACCCGCTGCTGCTGGAAATCCATGGCGGCCCGCAGGCGATGTGGGGCCCGGGCGAGGCGTCCATGTGGCATGAGTTCCAGTTCTTCGCCTCGCGCGGCTATGGCATCGTCTACTGCAATCCCCGCGGCTCGGGCGGCTACGGCTATAATTTCCAATATGCCAATTACCAGAACTGGGGTCCCGGACCCGGCGCCGATGTGCTCGCGGCGGTGGATCTCGCCGCCAAGGAGCCGTGGGTGGATGCCAACCGCGAGGTCGTCATGGGCGGCAGCTACGGCGGCTATCTGACCGCGTGGCTCATCACGCAGGACCACCGCTTCAAGGCCGCCGTCGCCATCCGCGGTGTCTACGACCTCGCGACCTTCTTCGGTGAGGGCAATGCTTGGCGGCTCGTCCCGGATGATTTCGGCGGCTATCCGTGGCAGAAGAACATCCGGCCCATCCTCGAGGCAAATTCACCGATGACCTTCGTCGACCGCATCACGACCCCGCTGCTCATCAAGCACGGCGACACCGATTTCCGCACCGGTTACGTGCAGAGCGAAATGCTCTACAAGTCCCTGAAAGTCCTCGGGCAACCGGTCGAGTATGCGCGTTATCCGCACGCCACGCACGAACTCAGCCGCAGCGGCGACCCCCGCCAGCGGCTCGACCGGATCGTGCGCTTCGACGAATTCTTCCGCCGCTACATCGGCGAGAATTGAGGCCGATTGTCATTCTGAGCGTAGCAAAAATCCAGTGGGAGTACGCCCGGAGCTTCGATTTCATCCAACTGGATTCTTCGCTACGCTCAGAATGACAAACGCGGACCGATCACCCTGATCTGAGCCAGCTTTCAACTCTCACCCTTCACCTTTTAACTTTCCCGTCCCTCCCCATGCCTCGCATCACCTTCCCCACCGCGCTGGGTGTCTGCGCCCTGTCCTGGGGCGACGCGGGGTTGTCCGGGTTTGAACTGCCCGACGCGCCCGTTCGCGCGGATGACCAGGCCCAGCCGCCCGGGGAAATCGCCGCGTTGATCTATCGCGTGCAGCAGCACCTCACCGGGACGCTGCAGGATTTCTCCGATGCCCGCTATGACTTCAGCCGCGTGGCCGATTTTCCGCGGGAGGTTTACCGCGCCACGCTCGCCGTCAAAGCCGGACACACGACGAGTTACGGCACCCTCGCCTCCGTGCTCGGCCAGACTCCGGCTGTAAGCCGGGCCGTCGGCTCCGCTCTCGGGGCCAATCCCTGGCCGCTGCTCATCCCGTGTCACCGCATCGTCGCGGCAGACGGCAAGATGACCGGCTTTTCCGGCCCCGGCGGAATCAAGACGAAGCTGCGGCTGCTGGCGCTGGAAGGCGCGGAACTGTTTGCGGAGTGACCGGGGGTGCTCACAGTGTTTCAATCATTCTGACATGCCTGCTCCCACCATGCGCGCCATTGCCAAGTTAACACCCGGCCCCGGGCTCCAGCTGACCGATGTCCCGGTGCCCAAGCCCGGGATCAACGATGTCCTGATCAAAATCAAGAAGACGTCGATCTG
This sequence comes from uncultured Opitutia bacterium, assembly GCA_903859715.1. Classification (GTDB taxonomy): domain Bacteria; phylum Verrucomicrobiota; class Verrucomicrobiia; order Opitutales; family Opitutaceae; genus Opi-474. The sequence continues at coordinate 264,331 of CAIONS010000056.1, read as the reverse complement.
CGGCACGGACATCCATATCTACAACTGGGATGCCTGGGCCGAAAAAACCATCCCGGTGCCGATGGTCGTCGGGCATGAGTTCGTGGGCGTGATCGAGGAGGTCGGCAGTAACGTGATCGGCTTCAAGCCCGGCGACCTCGTCGATGGCGAAGGCCACATCGTCTGCGGCGTGTGCCGCAACTGCCTCGCCGGCCGCCGCCACCTCTGCAAGGACACCAAGGGCGTCGGCGTGAACCGCCAGGGCGCGTTCGCCGAATATCTCTGCATTCCCGCCAGCAACGCCGTCCATGTCGATCCCGCGATCCCCCTCGACGTGCTCTCCTGCTTCGATCCGTTGGGCAACGCCACCCACACTGCGCTCCAGTATGACCTCGTCGGCGAGGATGTCCTCATCACCGGCGCCGGCCCCATCGGCTGCATGGCTGTCGCCATCGCGAAGCACGCCGGGGCGCGCAAGATCGTCGTCACCGACGTAAATCCCGACCGCCTCGCCCTCGCCACCAAGATGGGCGCCACGCGCACGGTGGATGTTTCCACGGAAAAACTGCCCGACGTCCAGCGCAACATCGGCATGAAGGAGGGCTTCGATGTCGGCCTCGAGATGTCCGGCAATCCCCGCGCGCTGAATGACATGATCGACAACATGGCGCACGGCGGCCGCATCGCACTGCTCGGCATCATGCCCGGCGCCGCCGCGGTCGACTGGAACAAGGTCGTGTTCAACATGCTCACGATCCGTGGCATCTACGGCCGGGAAATGTACGAGACCTGGTACAAGATGACCGCGATGATCCAGAGTGGCCTCGATATCTCGCCGGTCATCACGCACCGCTTTCCCTACACCGAATTCCAGCAGGGCTTCGACCTGATGCGCTCCGGCAAGAGCGGCAAGATCGTGCTGACCTGGAGCTGACCCATGACTCCCGCCTATCTCGCCCACCTGCAAAAAACTCTCGCGGACATCGAGGCGGCCGGCCTCTTCAAGCGCGAGCGCGTGATCACCACGCCGCAGAACTCGCACATCACGGTGACGGGCGGCAGGCAGGTGCTCAACTTTTGCGCCAACAACTACCTCGGGCTCGCCGACAACCCCGAGATCATCCAGTCTGCCCGCGCGACGCTCGACCGCTGGGGCTACGGCCTCGCCTCCGTGCGCTTCATCTGCGGCACGCAGCAGATCCACAAGGACCTCGAGGCTCGGCTCAGCGCATTTCTCGGCACCGACGACACGATTCTCTACGGCTCCTGCTTCGACGCCAACGGCGGCGTCTTCGAAACCTTGCTCGCCGCCGAGGACGCCGTGATCAGCGACGAACTGAACCACGCGTCGATCATCGACGGCATCCGCCTCTGCAAGGCCCAGCGCTATCGATACAAGAACAACGACATGGCCGACCTCGAGGCCAAGCTGAAGGAGGCCGATGCCGCGAAGGCGCGCTTCAAGCTGATCGCGACCGACGGCGTGTTTTCGATGGATGGCTTCATCGCGAACATGAAGGCCATCTGCGATCTCGCCGATAAGTATGGTGCGCTCGTGATGATGGATGACAGCCACGCCGTCGGTTTCATGGGCAAGACCGGCCGCGGCACGCACGAGTACTGCGGCGTGATGGGCCGCGTCGATGTCATTACCGGCACCCTCGGCAAGGCCCTCGGCGGGGCCAGCGGCGGCTACATCAGCGGCAAGAAGGAAGTCATCGACCTGCTCCGGCAACGTTCGCGGCCGTATCTCTTTTCCAACACCCTCGCGCCGGTCATCGCCGCTGCGTCGATCACGACCCTCGACCTGATCACCCGCTCGACCGCGCTCCGCGACAAGCTGGAGGCGAGCACGAAGTATTTTCGCGAAGGCCTGACCAAAGCCGGGCTCACGCTCAAGCCCGGCACCCATCCCATCGTGCCCGTGATGCTCGGCGATGCCGCGCTCTCCCAGAAATTCGCCGCCCGGATGCTGGAAAAAGGCGTCTACGTCATCGGCTTTTTCTATCCTGTGGTACCGCAGGGTGCCGCGCGCATCCGCACCCAGGTCAGCGCAGCCCACAGCCGCGAGGATCTCGACTTCGCCATCAACGCCTTCGCTGAGGTGAAAGCAGAACTCGGGCTTTGACCCTGAGTAGGGCGGGTCTCCGACCCGCTCTCGGGGGGCTCTCAAGGCGGGTCGGAGACCCGCCCTACTCCCGATAACCTTCCATTCTTTGCTTCGCTCAAACGAGCAATCCACCAAGAGTAACCTCATGAAACTCCCTGCCCCACTCTGCCGGAAACTCGAGCGCGCCGCCCGCACGGCTGCGAAGGCCTCCTACTCGCCCTACTCAAAGTTCCGTGTGGGCGCGGCGATTCTCGCCGGCTCGGGCAAAATCTACATCGGTACCAACGTCGAGAATGCCTCCTATGGTCTCTGCAATTGCGCCGAGCGAACCGCCATCTTCACCGCCGTCGCCGCCGGCGAGGACACCGTGAAGGCGGTCGCCGTCTACACGCCCACGCGGACCGCTACGTTGCCATGCGGTGCCTGCCGCCAGGTCATCAATGAATTCGGCCCCGCCGCCCTCGTCATCAGCGTGTGCGACCAGCCGGACCGCATCGAGACCACGCTCGAGTGCCTCCTCCCGGCCGCTTTTGGTCCTCAGAACCTGCTGCACCGCCGGAAAGCCTGATCGAACCAGACACCGCGGCGAGGGCGCCGCGGCTCCATCGCTGCTGCAGCAGTAAGTGATCCCACTGGAGACGCGCCGCCCTCGGCGCGTCCAACCCGACTCGACACTCACTTCGTCCGATAGATCGCTCCGCCCATCGGGTAGAGGTCAACCCGGAAGCCAAGCTGGGCCTTGATCACCGGATCATCGTCAACCATCGCCCGGGCCTGGGCTTCATCCTCGGCCCGGATGACTCCGATGCCATAGGCGCCGGCCGGATCCATGACGGGACCCAGGACGATGGCCCTATCCTTGGCCACGAGTGCGCGCCAGTAGTCGGCATGCTCTTTCATGAACTTCGCCTCCACCGGCGTCATGTCGGCCGGAAAGGTGGACCGCGGCGGGAGCAGTTTGGAAAAGAAGTGTTTCATTTTCGGGCAGCGTCGCGGGGTTTAGGAGCCGGTCTGGATATGATATGAGACTTATTCCGCGCTGAAGAAATCCCGGACTGCGGCCACGGCTTGATCGCGCGGCACCTCATGCTCCGTGCGGTCGGTCAGATCACGGATCTTCACAACGCCCTTCGCCACCTCGTCATCGCCATAGATCAGGGCGAGCTTCGCCCCGGAATCGGCCGCCGCCTTGAACTGCTTGCCGAACGCGACTTCCTTCATCGGATAATCCACGCGGCGGCCCGCCGCACGCAGCGCATGAATATCGGCAAACGCCGCCCGCCGGCCCGCCTCGCCGCCGATCACGCAGTAAACATCCGGCGCCTGCACAAAAGCGGGCATCAATCCGCGCTGCTCGAGCAACAGCGCAAACGTCATGTCGCCGATCGCAAATCCCACCGCCGGCAGCGCCGGGCCGCCCAGTTTTTCGACGAGGTCGTCATAGCGTCCGCCACCCGCCAGCGCGCGCAATTCGCCCTTCCGGTCGAACGCCTCGAACACAAAGCCCGTATAGTAGGCCAGCCCGCGCACTACGCCCAAGTCGACGGCGATGAAGCGCCCGAGCCCCATCGCCTCGAGTCCGCCCAGGAGCTTCTTCCAGTCGGCCAGCCGGGCCACGAGCTTGTCGCTGCCCAGCGAGGCGAGCGTCTGCTCCAGCGCCGCGAGCGTCTTGATCTGCAGGAAGGCCAGCACCTTCGCCTTCACCCCGGCCTCCAACTCGCCGAATTGCTCCGTGTAGCCCTTGAAGGCGTCGTCCCCGTACTTTTCGTACTTGTCGACCGCGCCCAGCACGCCGCGAATGCGTGGCTCGTCGAGCCCGAGCGCCTCAAGGTAATAGAACCACAGGTTGCGATCGCTGAGTCGCACGTAGAAATCGTCCTCCATGAGCCCGAACGCAGCCAGACATTGGATCAGCAGGGCGATCAGCTCGATCTCCGCTTCGGGGCCGGGTTCGCCAAAGATGTCGGCGTTGAACTGGAAGAAACAACGGCCGCGCCCTTTCTGCATCCGCTCGTACCGGTAGAATTCAGCGATGCTGAACCACTTGATCGGGCGCTTGAGCGCACTCGCCTTGGCACCGACCAGCCGGCACACGGTCGGGGTCATCTCCGGACGCAACGCCACCTCGCGCCCGCCCTTGTCGGTGAAGCTGAAGAGCTGCGCCTCGATTTCGTCGCCCGACTTGGCCTTGTAGAGCTCGAGCGGCTCCAGCACCGGCGCGTCGTATTCCGCAAAGCCGAACGTGTGCGCCGTGCGCCGCCAGAGATCGAAGATATGCTTCCGACGGGACAGATCGTCGGGATAAAATTCACGAAAGCCGGGGAGTGACTGAAACGTCGCCATTCGTCCGAAAATGGCGAAACGCCGGGAGGCAGCGCGATGCTATTTTTCGCCCAAATAAAAAAGCCGGGCACCGGGCCCGGCCTGCAAAACCAACGCGGTGGAAACCCGCTCAGAGGCCCGACTGCAACTTGGCCAGATCCAGCTTCTTGAGCTGCTGCTTGAGAATCTTGCCGGACTTGAACTTGACGACGGCACGCTGCGGAATGACGACCTCCGCCTCGGGCTTGTTCGGGTTGCGGCCAATGCGCGCCTTGCGCACCTGAACCTCGAGCACGCCGAAGTTGCGCAACTCCACGTTGCGGCCGTCAGCCAGTGCCTTTTGAATGATGTCGAGCGTGAGTTGGACCGTCTCTACGACCTGTTTCTGGGGGAAACTGGTCTTTTTGTAGATTTCCAGGACGATCTCTCGTTTGGTGAGATTAGTGGACATGAGATTTTCCCTTTGTTTCTTAAAAGCCTCTTCCAGACAGGTCTAAAGTATTCCCAGATGTTGAATTGCGTCAACTATTATGGCGTGGTTTATTAACCAGCCGCCAAACGCCGCTTTCCATGCCCGATCCTGTTGCCGTTAACTCCATGTTCGCCCGTATCGCGAACCGCTACGATCTGGCCAATCACTTGCTCAGCGGAGGGTTGGATATCTGGTGGCGGCGGCGATTGCTGAAGGCGGTACGGCGGAATTCGCCGCATGATGTGCTGGATCTCGCGACCGGCAGTGGCGATGTCGCCTTCACCTTAAGCCGTGGTCTGCCAGCTGGAACCACCATCCTCGGCATGGATTTCTGCCAGCCAATGCTCGACCAGGCCAACCTCAAGAAAGCCGCCCTCCCGATAGACCGACAGGCCAGCCTCACTTTCCGCCAAGGCGATGGTCTCGCCCTGCCGCTGGCCGATGCGAGTTTCGACGCCGTGACGATTTCCTTTGGCCTGCGCAACATGGCCGACCGCCATCGCTCGCTCACCGAGATGCGCCGCATCCTGCGGCCTGGCGGACGGATGTTTGTCCTGGAATTCTCCCAGCCGCAGGCCTGGGTGCGGCCGCTGTATTTTTTCTACCTGCGAAAAATCCTACCGCGCATTGCGGGTGCCGTCACCGGGGATTACGCCGCGTATGTTTACCTCAACGAGACCATCGAGCAATTTCCGGATCGCGCCGCGCTAGCCGGGGAAATCAGCGCCGCGGGATTTTCCCATGTGAGCGCCACCGGCCTGACCTTTGGGACCGTCGCCCTCCACGAGGCCGTGCGGTAGGCGTTGGTCTGGCGGTTTTCCGGCGTGGTAGGGCGGGTCTGTGACCCGCCTTCGGAACTTCCAAAGGGCAGGTCAAAGACCTGCCCTACTTCAACCGCCGCGATCTGCCCGCTCAGTTAAACGACTTGCCGCAGCCGCACGTGCTCTGGGCGTTCGGATTTTTGATCTCGAACCCCTTGCCGTGCAGGCCGTCGTCAAAATCGATGTTCGAGCCGCTGAGATAAGCGAGACTCGACGGATCGACGAAGAAACTCACGCCCTCGCTCTCCAGTTCGGCATCGCCCTCTTTTCGCTCGTCAAACGACATGCCATATTGAAACCCCGAGCAGCCGCCTGTCTCGACAAAGACCCGCAGGCGCTTGGTCGGAGCGGTCAGCTCGGCCTGCATGGTGCGCACTCGGGTCGCCGCGCGCGAAGTGAGGGTGATCATGCGCGCAACGTAAGTTGGCCGCACGGGCTGTCAAACTCCCGGACAGCAGATTTCGCGCCGAAATCTGACTGAACACTTGCCAGTCGCATCGGCGCCCCCTTTCCTCCCGGTTCGTGGCGTCTATCAAACACGTTTTCAACGAGATTCATTACGAGATGATCCGCAAGCTCGCGGAGGGCGGCATGGGCGTCGTGTATGAGGCGGTCCAGCTCGGGGCCGGCAATTTCAAGAAGGTCGTCGCCGTAAAGCTCATCCGCGAGGAATTTTCCGCGATCGAGGAGTTTCAGAAGAATTTCATCGGCGAGGCGCGGCTCGTGGCCGACCTCATCCATACCAACATCGTCCAGACCTACCACCTCGGCCAGATCGGCGGGCAGTACTTCATGGTCATGGAGTTCGTGCGCGGGGTGAACCTCGAGGTCTTCATCGACAAGCACCGCTCCCTGCGCCGCCCGATCCCGCTGGATCTCGCCGCCTTCATCATCTCCCGCATCGCCCGCGGCCTCGCCTACGCCCACCAGAAGTGCGACCGCGAGGGCCGGCACCTCAACATCGTCCACCGAGACATCGGCCCGAAGAACGTGCTCCTCGCCTTCGAGGGCGACGTGAAGCTCACGGACTTCGGCATCGCGAAGGCCCTCGACCTCATGTACAACGAGGAAGGCAAGGTCATCGCCGGCAAGGATGAGTACCTCTCGCCCGAACAGGCCAACTACGCGGTCACCGACGCCCGTGCCGACCTCTTTCCCCTGGGCATTGTCCTGACCGAGCTGCTGCTCGGGAAGAATCTCTTCCGGGCCATCGACCGAGCCCAGTCGCGCCGCAACATCCTCATGATGCCCATCCCGCGGTTCGCCACGCTGCGCGAGGACATCGATCCCAAGCTCGAGACCATCATCCAGAAGGCGCTCACGCGCGACCGCGAACAGCGCTACCAGTCGGCCTTCGAGATGCTGACCGACCTGGAGATGTACCTTTACAGCGACCGCTACGGCCCGACCAACGAAAAGCTCGGCGTCTACATCAAGGAAGTCTTCGGCATCGACGACCCGGGCGGCACCTCTCTTTCCTCCCGTCCACCCATCCCACGCCCCTGAGATGAGAACCGACAGTCATCATCCAGCTCATGAGCGGGCCCGGATTTAGCCACGATCTCCGCCAGCGCCAGACCCAGTCCCTTGTTCTCGCGCCGCAGCTTCGGCATTCCTTGAAAATCCTTCAGGTGGCCGCGTTGGATTTGCGGTCCGTCATCCAGGAAGAGTTGCAGTCCAATCCCACGCTCGAGGAGCAGCCGATGGACGGCGAAAGCATCGACAAGGGCCCCGAGCCGTCGCCCGAGGAAGAGGGCGCCGTCGGATCTTCCGACGATGGCGATCACCGCGAGGAAATGGATTTCGACAAGCAGTTCGAGATCCTCGGCAAGCTCGACCAGGACTGGCGCGACCACATGTCGAGCGCCGGCGGCACTCAGACCCACACCGCGGAGGACGCAGAGAAGCGCCAGCATTTCTTTGACTCATTGGTCAGCGAAACCTCGCTGCAGGAGCACCTCATGCAGCAGGTGGCACTTGACGATCTCTCCGCGCCGTTGCTCGCGGCCCTGCAACACCTGATCGGAAGCCTCGATGACCGGGGATTCCTGGCCCAGCCGCCCGCCGATATCGCGCTGCAAACCGGGCTGCCGTACGAAACGATCCTTGAGGCCCTGCAGCTGCTCCAAAGCTTCGACCCGCCCGGCATCGGCAGCCAGACGCTTGCCGAGTGTCTGCTGGCCCAGCTGAAGGCCAAGGGTCGGGGCGAGGCGCTCGCGGCCCGGATGATTCGCGACCAGTTTGAGCTGCTCTCCCGCCGCCGCATCCCGGAGCTGGCCCGCAAGCTCGGCGCGCCCGCGGACGACATCCAAGCGGCCATCGAGGAAATCGGGAAGCTCGATCCCGCCCCCGGCCGCCGTTTCGCCGAGGACAACAACCGGGTGGTCGTGCCCGACGTCATCGTCGAACAGGAAGGCACCGAGTGGAAAATCCACCTTAACAACGACTACATCCCACGCCTGCGCATCTCCAGCACCTACCGCGACCTCATCGCCAAGGGCACGCTGTCGAAAGATGAGCGCGAATACCTGCGCGAGCGGATGCGCTCCGGGAAATTCCTGATCGACTCCATCGAGCAGCGCCAGCGGACCATCGAGCGCATCACCCGCGAGATCATCAAGGCGCAGACGCCCTTCTTCGAGAAAGGCGTCGCCAGCCTGCAACCGCTCACGATGACGCAGATCGCCGACATCGTCGGCGTGCACGAGACCACGGTCAGCCGCGCGATCGCGAACAAGTACATGAAGACGCCCCACGGCATCTTTGACTTCAAATTCTTCTTCACCACCGGCTACCAGGCCGACAGCGGCGCCTCGGTTTCCAACACCAGCGTAAAAGAGATGCTCGCCGATCTCGTCGCCGTGGAGGACAAGGCCGCCCCCCTGAGCGACCAGGAACTCGTCGCCAAGCTCCAGGAAAAGGGCCTCACCCTCGCCCGCCGTACCGTCGCCAAGTACCGCGAGGAACTCGGCATCCTCCCGAGCAATCTTCGGCGCGACTATAAGTGATTTCGGATTGCGGATACCGGAAACCGGATAGGCCAGGCACAGCCGCCTGCGACATGTGGCACAGTGATCGCTCATCCAAGTTTGTCCGCGCATGCGAGACGCCGACTTCAAGGGCTTCGCTGGGCAAAAGAGATCTGCCCGCCTTTCTAACTATCCGGTTTCCGGTATCCGCAATCCGAAATCGTCACGCCACTCTCGCACTCGGCTCGACCCGCAGGTCCATGCCCGCGGTGCGGTCGACCCCGGTCGTGTCCGCCCAGGCGGCAAAGGCGATCATGCCGGCGTTGTCACCCGTGTGCTGAGGCTGGGCCGCCAGACACGGAATACGCGCAGACCGCCCGACGGCTTCCATCGCGGCGCGCAAGGCACGATTGTTGGCCACTCCGCCCGAAAGGCCCAGACTGCGGAATTTCCCGCCACCTTGCTGAAGCGCCACCCGTGTTTTGCGGGTCAGTGCATCCAGCACGGCCTGCTGATAACTGGCGCACAGGTCCGGCAGGCGGGCCGAAACCTCCGCCGGCGTCATTTTCTCAATCTGGTAACGCAGGCTCGTCTTCACGCCGGAGAAACTGAAATCCAATTCGTCCCGCCGGCCGATCCCGCGGGGAAAATCAAAGGCATCGGGCCGCCCCGTGCCCGCGAGCTTTTCGATCAACGGCCCGCCCGGATAACCCAACCCGAGGAGCTTGGCACCCTTGTCGAGCGCTTCCCCCGCCGCGTCGTCGCGCGTCGAGGAGATCACGGTCACCCGCCGGTCGGCCCCCAACGTGAAAAGCAGCGTGTTGCCGCCCGACACGATCAGCCCGAGGTGCGGCAGCAAGGCCCCCAGCCGGGCCTCAAATTCCCCGGGCGATTCCGCATGCAGACCGATGAAGGGTGACCACACATGGCCGCGGAGGTGATTCACGCCCATCACTGGCACGCGCCAGGCCAGCGCCAGCGACTTCGCCGCCGCCACGCCGATCGCGAGGCAGGCCGCCAGCCCGGGGCCGTTGGTCACGGCAACGCCGGTCACCTGGGAAAAATCCGTCCCGGCCTTCGCCCGCTCGAGCAGCGGCGGAAAATGCCGCAGGTGCTCGCGTGTGGCCAGGTCGGGCACCACGCCGCCATGCCGGCCGTGCAGCGCAATCTGGCTGTGCACCCATTCGCCCACCACGCCGCGGGCCGGATCGAACACGGCCACCGCAGTCTCATCGCACGAGCTTTCCAGCGCGAGGATCATGCGCGCTAGCGGGCCTCCGCCGGCGAGGCCCGGTCCGCAAGGAGATTGATGCCCTTGAGGACATCCAGCGCGGCCTGGAGCTGCCGGTCCTCGATGGGATAAAATCCAAAGCGCTCCTTGAAATCCTTCGGATCCGTCACGTCGGAACGCAGATGCTGCAGGCGGAGTTTGCTGTCCTCGTCCGGCGTCATCACGACCTCCACCTGCGGGCTGATGCCCTTCTGGTGGATGCTCACGCCGCCCGGCGTGAAATAACGGGCCGTGGTCAGGCGCAGGCCTTCCCCGTTCTTCAGCTTGAAGATGGACTGGACCGACCCCTTGCCAAAGGAGCGCTCGCCCACGACAACCGCGCGTCCGGTGTCCTTGAGGGCACCCGTGACCACCTCCGCCGCGCTGGCACTGCCCGCATTGATGAGGATAGCGACCGGCAGCGTGAGCGGCGCGCCATCGGCTTCCGCGCGGTACTCCTCGCGGTCCGCCGGCTTGCGGCCCTGCGTGTAGACGATGAGTTCGCCCTTCTTGAAAAACGGCTCGGCCACCTCCACCGCGGCATCCAGCAAGCCGCCGGGATTGCCCCGCAGGTCGATGACCAGGCTGTCGATCCCTTCCTTCAGCAGCCGGTCGAGCGCATTGGCAAATTCCTCGCCTGTGTGATCGGAAAATTCCGTCACCTCGATATAACCGGTGTGCGCCGGCAGCACCCGCACGTCCCGGACGCTCTCCTGCTGGATCATTTTGCGCATCAGGGTAAGCTCGAAGGTTTTGGCCGTGCTCGCACGGTATAGCCCGACCGTCACCGGCGTGTTCGGCTTGCCGCGCAGGCGGTCAATCACCCCGTCCATGGTCAAACCTTTCTCCAACAGTTTGCCGTCGACGCGGACGATTTCATCGCCCCGCAGGATGCCTGCGCGATCACCCGGTGATCCGGCGATGGGCGCAATGACGAGGACCCGGCCCTTGCGCATTTCGACCTGCACTCCGATGCCGCTGAAATCCCCGCTCAACTCCTCCTCCAGTACCGTGTAGTCCTTCGACTCCAAAAATTCCGAGTGCGGATCCAGCGACTCCACCATGCCGTGGATGGCGGATTTCGCGAGCTGGTCGTAGTCGGACGCCTTGGCATCCACATAGTTCTCGTTCACGAGCTGCAGCACTTCCTTCACGTAGGACGATGAGCGGTCCAAGTCCCGGTTGGGAAACAATCCCCACGCCAGCGCCAGCCGCGCCGCGCCCAGCGAGAGGACCACGCCCAGCACGATGCCTGCGGCAACAATGAGAATGCGTTTGAGCATCCGGGTCACTGTGTGCATCTGCTTCGTTTTGTAAATGGGTTCGTCTGTCACGCCATCCCTCGCGCCTTCCGCGGAATTTATCGCCGCTTTCCGCCTCCGTGCCGGCGCGGAAGGGGTCATGACCTTTGCGGAATTCATGGAGCTCGCCCTCTATCATCCGGTGCTGGGCTATTACCGCCAGCCGCGACCGCGCGTGGGCTACGGGCCAGGCACGGATTTTTATACCGCCAGCACCAGCGGGCCTCTGTTTGGCGAACTCGTCGCGGCCGCGGTGGTCACGCTGTTGGCAGGGCAAGATCCCGGCACTTTCACGTTCATCGAAATCGGTGCCGAGCCCGGCCGCAGTGTGCTGGCCGGAGTCGCCCATCCCTTTCGGGTGGTCCGCACGCTGCGGCTGGAGGATGCGCTCGAACTGGCCGGACCCTGCGTGGTGTTTTCCAACGAACTCTTCGATGCCCAGCCTTTCCGCCGCTTCGTTTTCCGCGGCCATGCGTGGCAGGAACTCGGCGTGGCTCTTCGCGATGGCGCCCTGGCCGAAATCATCCTGCCCACAGTCGCACCTGCCGAGTTTCCTGCAACGGGGCCCGAGGGCTATATTATCGATGCCCCACTCGCCGCCAGGGCGCTCGCCGAGCGGATTGGCGCGCAACGCTGGAGCGGCCTTTTCCTCGCGTTCGACTACGGCAAATCCTGGCGGGAACTGACCGAGGCGACTCCCGCCGGCACTGCCCGCGCCTACCACCGCCATACCCAGTCGAACCATCTCCTCGCCCAGCCGGGCGAACAGGACCTCACCTGCCATATTTGCTGGGATTGGCTTGCGGCCGCGCTCGCGAGGCAGGGATTTGCTTCAACGACAGTCGAATCACAGGAAGCCTTTTTCATCCATCATGCCGCCACCTTCATTGCCGCCACCACCGCGGCCGAGGCAGCACGCTTCAGCCAGAAAAAACTTGGCCTGCTGCAACTTCTGCATCCCTCGCACCTCGGCCAGAAATTCCAGGTGCTGCATGCCGCGCGACGTTAAAATTCCCCTTGCGTCGCCCGACGGCCAACCTTTACGTATGACCCTTTAATCACTCAAAACCATGGCTAGAATCTGCGCAATCACCGGTCGTCGCCCCGTCAAGGGCTCGATCATCAACCGTAAAGGTCAGTCGAAAAAGAGCGGCGGGATCGGTACGCACGTGACCAGCATCACGAAGCGTAAATTCCGTCCGAATCTGCAGCGCATCCGCGTCAAAATGCCCAATGGCGGCACGAAGCGCCTGCTCGTCTCGGTCAAGGCCATCAAGGCCGGGCTCGTCCAGAAGGCCTGAGTCACGCCCTTTCCCCGTTTCCCGGCCCGCGGTTGATTCCGCGGGCCTTTTTGTTGGTAAACCCCGGCCGGACTGGATCATGAGTCACGGGCGAATTCGCTTTCGCCCACGATCATTTCGGACAAATTAGCGGCCATGGATTTACCCGCATCCTCGAGCCAGGGCTCCGTGGTAGACCCGGCCATCGACCGCAAGGTCGAGGATGAGATGACCCGGCTGCTGTACCGGTCGGCAAACTTTGGCCTGTTTTCAAATTTTGTCCTGGCAGGCATCCTGGTGCTGGTCGCCGGGCAATTTTTTCCCACCCCGCTGAACGTCGGGTGGCTGTCCACCATCCTCCTCATTTCCCTGCTGCGGCTGGGGATCAACCTTGCGTTCAAGCGGCGCAATCCCCCGCCGGCCGAACTGCCTGCCTGGCGGCGGGTATTCCTGCTCGGGCTGGCCTTCGCCGGCGTCACCTGGGGCATGGCCGGCTGGTTCTACCTCAACACCCACGAGATTCTGCCGCGGCTCCTCTTGGTCTTCATCATTGTCGGCATGAACGCCGGAGCGGCCCGCTCCCTCGCCCCCGTGCTGTCCAGCTACTGGCTCTATGTGGTGTGCACGTTCCTGCCCATTCTCGCCCGCGTCGTCACCATGTCCGACGCCGGCGGGCTGGCCCTCGTCGCGATCACCATCGTCTACGCCGCCTTCCTGATCCACACGGCCCACCTGCAGCACACCTCGGTACGCCAGCTGTTCCGGCTGATCTTTGAAAACGAACAGCTGGTCGTCACCCTGAGCGAGGCCAAGCACCGCGCGGAGGCCGCCAGCCAGGCGAAGAGCGAATTTCTCGCCACGATGAGCCACGAGATCCGCACCCCGATGAACGGCATCATGGGCATGCTCCAGGTGCTGCAATCCTCGCTGCTCAACGCCGAGCAAAAATCCCACGCTGAGATCGCCAGCGGTTCCGCCGACACCCTGATGCGGTTGCTCAACGATATCCTCGACTTCTCCAAGATTGAGAGCGGCAAGCTCGACTTTGAGTCGCTCTCGTTCTCGCTCGCCGCCGTGACCGGCGAGGTGGCGGCCCTGATGCGGCCCGGTGCCACGGAAAAGAACCTCGAGCTCACCCTCCGGCTCGCCCCCGATCTTCCCGCGGCGGTCGTCGGCGATGCGGTACGCCTGAAGCAGGTGCTGTTCAACCTCGTCGGCAATGCCATCAAGTTCACCGAGCGCGGCAGCATCGCGATGGTCGTGAGCGCCGTGCGGCAGGATCCCCGCACCGCCACCCTGCGTTTCAGTGTCACCGACACCGGCATCGGGATCGACCAAGCCACGCAGCACCGGCTCTTCCAGGTTTTCACGCAGGGCGACAGCTCCATGAGCCGGCGGTTTGGCGGGACCGGCCTCGGGCTGGCCATTTCCCAGCGGCTGGTCCAGCGGATGAACGGGCTCATCGTCGTGCAAAGCCAGCCGGGACACGGCTCGGAATTCAGCTTTGAAGTCACCCTGCCGCTGGCGCCGGCGGATGCCCCTGCCCGGTCCATCGCGGCGGCCACCCCGTTCAAGCCGCTCTCCGGCCGCGTGCTCATCGTCGAGGACGACCGGGTCAATCAGCATGTGATCCGCCTGATGCTCGAAAAACTCGGTCTCCAGAGCACCGTCGTGGACAACGGGGAATCCGCCGTCGAACTCGCGACCAGCAAGCTCTGGGACGTGGTGCTCATGGATTGCCAGATGCCGGGCATGGACGGCTACGTGGCGACCCAGCGCATTCGCTCGCGGCTCAATGGCCACCGGCTTCCGATCATCGCGCTGACCGCCAATGCCATGACCGAGGACCGCGCCGCGTGCACCGCCGCCGGCATGGATGACTTCCTCGCCAAGCCCGTGCGTCGCGAGGAACTGCATGCCTGCCTGGAAAAATGGCTCGGGACTGTTCTCGCCACCCGGGCGGGCTAATGCGGTGGCGCCACCGGCGCGAGATTGCCTGACCAGAGCTCTCGATAAATCGGGCTGTTCGGAGTCGGGATGCGCCCGATGGCGAAATCACGCTCATCGACGTAGTCCAAGCCATAGTGAAACGCCGCGAGGAGCAGCGGATAGGAAAATGCGTTTTTCCTGTGCAGGTACGACCGCGAGTAAGCGAGGTAGTCGATCCCCACTTCCAGGTTCGTCCGCCAGTTCCATACCGCCGGGTCATAGGGCAACGCCGACACCACACGCCACGCTCGCGGTTTGAGCTGCAAAAGGCCCCGGGCCTCGCCGTTGTGTGCCATCGCGTCGAAATTCGACTCGGCAGCCACCAGTGCATAAATGAACGCCGGTGACATCCGGTACCGTTCGGCCATGGGCTGGATGGCGCCCCAGATTTCACTGCGGGTTGGTGGCACTGCCAACTCAGCAGCGGGACGCCGCTTGCAGGCTGCGAGACCAAGCATGAGGGCGATCAGAACGGCACAGATCGCTCTCATGCGCACCCTCCGCTACAACGCCCGGAAAACCACGGCGGCGTTTTGTCCACCGAAGCCGAGGTTGTTGCTCAGCACCGTGCGCACGGTGGCGGCCCGCGCCACGTTGGGCACATAATCGAGATCACAGTCCGGGTCCGGGTCGTCCAGGTTGATCGTCGGGGCGATCATGCCGGTCTGGATCGTTTTGACCGCAATGACCGACTCGATGCCACCCGCGGCGCCAAGCAGGTGCCCGGTCATGGACTTCGTCGAACTGATCGCGACCTTGCGGGCGTGATCGCCGAACACCTTCTTGATGGCGAGGGTCTCAAATTTGTCGTTGTAGGGCGTGGAGGTGCCGTGGGCGTTGATGTAGTCCACCTGGTCCGGCCGCACGCCGCCGTGCGCCAATGCCCGTGTCATGGCCAGGGAAAGCCCCCGCCCTTCCGGATCCGGCTGGGTGATATGGAACGCGTCGCACGTGGCAGCGTAGCCGGCCAGTTCGCAGTAGATGCGTGCGCCGCGCGCCTGGGCGTGCTCCAGAGACTCGAGGACGAGGATGCCGGAGCCTTCACCCATGATAAAGCCGTCGCGGTTCCGGTCGAAGGGCCGGCAGGCTTTCTGCGGGGCATCGTTGCGCGTGCTCATCGCCTTCATCGAACAGAAGCCCGCGTACGATTGCTCCGTGATCGCGGCCTCGCTGCCCCCGGCGACCATCACGTCCGCATCGCCCCGGCGGATGGCATGGGCCGCCTCGCCGATCGCATGCGTGCCCGTCGCGCAGGCCGAGACGATGCCGAAATTCGGCCCGCGGGCCCCCAGCTCGATGGCAATGAGCCCGCTGGCCATGTTGCCGATCAGCGCGGGAATCATGAACGGTGAAACCCGGCGCGGGCCGCGCGCGCGCATCACGTCATGCTGCGTCTCGATGGTCTGCATTCCCCCGATGCCGGAACCGATGATCACGCCGACCCGGTCGCCGTTCTCATGCGTGACGTCCAGTTTCGCATCCGTCACGGCCTGGCGGGCGGCGGCGAAGGCAAAATGAGTATAGCGGTCGTTGCGGCGGGCTTCCTTCGGATCCATGTGCTGCGCCGCATCCCAGTCGCGCACTTCGGCGCCGATCTGGCTGGCAAAGGCCGTGGGATCGAAGTGCGTCACCCGTTCAATCCCGCAACGGCCGGCCAGCAGGCTCGCCCAAAAGGCGTCGACGGTGTGACCGATGGAGACCACCGCGCCCAGACCCGTGACGACGACCCGACGCGGCGTGAAGGAATTTTCCATGGGCAATGAGGTCGGCGCCAAGTTCAGGAAACAAAAAGGCGTCCTGCCAGTAATTTCCGCGGGGGAAACGGGCAGAACGCCAAAAGTTTAAACGAAGGGAAGCTTAGGCTTTGCCCGCTTTGCCTTTGATGTACTCGATCACCTGGCCGACCGTCTGGAGCTTCTCGGCGTCGGATTCAGGGATTTCCCCCTTGATCTCGTCCTTGAATTCCTCCTCGAAGGCCATGATCAGCTCGACGGTGTCGAGCGAATCAGCGCCAAGATCGTCAAGGAAAGAAGCCGTCGGGGTAATCTGCTCCTCGTTCACGTTGAGCTGATTAACGATGATTTCTTTGACGCGCTGTTCGATAGTTTTTTGGTCAGCCATGTTGGTAAATTCGAGTGGTTTGGAGGGTTCACATCGCCATGCCGCCGTCAACGGCAAAAACTTGCCCGGTGATGTAGTTGGCCTGTTCAGAACAGAGATAAGCCGTCATGTGGGCGATGTCCGCCGCCTCGCCGAAGCGCTTTAAAGGCACGGCTTCGAGGACTTTGGCGGAAATCTCCGGGTTGTTGACGAACTCGGTCGTCATGTCGGTCTTGATGAAGCCGGGAGCGACCGCGTTGACGGTTACATTGCGGCCGGCGAACTCCCGGGCCAGCGTCTTGGTCAGGCCGATCATGCCGGCCTTCGCCGCCGAGTAATTGGCCTGGCCGGCGTTGCCCATGATGCCGCTGACCGACGTGATGTTCACGATGCGGCCCCAGCGTGCACGCGTCATCGGCCGGCCGAGGTGCTTGGTCCAGTGGAAGCAGCTCGTGAGATTGGTGGAGATGACGTCGTTCCAGTCGGCCTCGCTCATCCGGAAAAGCAGGCCGTCCTTCGTGATGCCCGCGTTATTCACGAGGATGTCGATCACGGGGAATTCCGCGAGGAGCGTTTCGGCGGCCTTGGCAACCGCGGCCCCATCGGCCACGTCCACGGCCAAAGCCTTCGCCTTGCCGCCGGCCGCGACGATCGCCGCGGCCGTGGCTCCGCAGGAATCAGCGGACTTGGAGACACAGATGACGGTCACGCCATGCTGGGCCAGGGTCTCGGCAATCGCCTTGCCGATGCCGCGACCCGCGCCGGTGACCAGGGCGGTGCGTTGATTGAACGTGATCATGATTGGAGAGGAAAAGTATGAAGAGATCGGCGGGAGGAAGGGAACCCCTTTCTCGGCTCCATCCTGAAATGCCGGGTCAGTAAACGTCGCGCTGGTAGCGCTTGTCCTTTTTCAACTGCTTCACGTAGTCCGCCGCCGCCGGCGCCGCGAGGCCGCCCTGCTGCGCGATGATGTCCAGCAACGCCGTGTCCACATCCTTGGCCATCCGCTTGGCGTCGCCGCACACATAAAAATAAGCGCCGCCCTGAATCCACGACCAGAGCTCGGCGGCGTTTTCACGCATCTTGTCCTGCACGTAGACCTTCATCGTCTGATCCCGGGAAAAAGCCGTGTCGAGCCGCGCCACCTGCCCCTGCGCGAGCCAGTGGTTCCAGTCCTCCTCATAGAGGAAATCCGTCGCGCGATGCTGGTCGCCGAAAAAGACCCAGTTGCGGCCCGTCGCGCCGCTCGCCACCCGGTCCTGCACAAACGCCCGGAAGGGCGCGATCCCCGTGCCCGGCCCGACCATGATGACATCCTTCGTGCCGTCCTCCGGCAGCCCGAAATGGGAGTGCGACACAAACACCGGCACCGGCGTCGTGCCGACCTGCACGCGGTCCGCCAGGAATGTCGTGCAGACCCCCACCCGCTCGCGGTGGTTGGTTTCATAGCGCACCACCGCGACCGTGAGATGGATCTCGTTGGGATAAACCTTCGGCGACGAGGCGATCGAATAAAGCCGCGGCATGAGTTTCCGCATGTGGTCCGTCAATTCCTGCGGGGTGAGCTTCGCGCTGGGAAATTCCGCCAGCAGGTCGACATATTCGCGGTCGTCGAGGTAGGCCGTGAGTACTTCCTTCGACTCCGGCAGGAGCAAGCCCGCGAGCCTGGCCTGCTCGTCGGCGTTGGTCGCCTTGCCCGCGAGGGTTTCGATGAGCTTCCGCGTCGGGCCGGCGAGCGCCACCCGCGAGGCCAGCACTTCGCGGAGGGGCAGCGGCGCCGGCAGCCGGAGCATCGCCGGCGAGACCGGCTCGTCGCCGGTCGCCCCGAGCAGCGTCAGGATCTCCGCGACGTCCGACGGCCGGTTCTCGGCAAACACGCCCAGAGAATCGCCCGCCTTGTAATGCAGGCCGCTGCCCGCGAGGCCGACGGCGAAGTGCCGGGTCTCCTTGGCGGAGCCGGGCTTGTTCAACAGCCGGCTTTCCGTCACGCGGGCGGGAAACGGGTGGTCTTTCGAGTAGGCGGAGGCGTCAACGACAGCAGACATGGCTGAGCGCATGAAAACGGCGCGCCATCCGCGCTGGCAAGCACGGTTTCGTCCACCACTGCGCTGCCAACCGGTGAGGTCACGATTTCGATTTCACCACGAAGAGTACGAAGCTCACGAAGGCCAAGCCACGGAGGTTGGCCACAAAGAGGCACAAGAATTTCTGGGGCTCCGGCCCGGATCTCTCGCGCGCCTATAGGCGCAATGGAGGCTCTTTCGCAGCCCCAAGGCCCTTGTGCCTTTTTGTGGCAAACTTCCGGTCGCAGGCTTGCTACGACTTGAAATCTTCCGCCAACTGGCCCGACTTTCATGAGCACCGCCGAACCCATCCGCCTGCAAAAATACATCGCCGACGCCGGCGTGTGCTCCCGGCGTTCCGCCGAGGCACTCATTGCGCAGGGCGAGGTCTGGGTGAACGGGAAGAAGGCCGCGCTCGGCCAGAAAATCTCCCCCGGCGTCGACAAGGTCACGGTCAGCGGCAAGTCCGTGCGCACCGTCGCGCAGCCGCGCATCACGCTCGCCATGAACAAGCCCCGCGGGCTCCTCTGCTCCAACGACGACCCGCACCACGCCGACACCATCTTCAGTGTGCTCCCGCGCGAGTTCGCCAAGTACCGCTTCTTCTGCGCCGGCCGGCTCGACATGGACAGCGAGGGCCTCGTCATTCTGACCACCGACGGCGATCTGGCCCACCGCCTCATGCACCCGTCCAACGTGGTCGTGAAGCGCTACTACGTCATCCTCAAGCAACCCTTCCCCGCCGGCCGCTTGCCCCTGCTGGTGAAGGGCATCGTACTGGAAGGCGAGCGCCTCAAGGTCGAACGCGCCGCGCTCGTCAACCCCGGCGCCGGCAACGGGTCGACTCATCTCGATGTGCACATGCACCATGGCAAGAAGCGCGAGATCCGCCTGCTATTCACGACCCTCGGGTACGACGTGAAGCGCCTCCGCCGCTACCAGATCGGGGCGTTGCGGCTGAAAGGAATCCCGTTGCACGCCATGAAACAACTTTCTACCAAGGAGATCGAACTGCTGTTTCAGTCGCCGCGCACACCGCATGCGGCGCTCGAAGCCTCCGCCACTCCGCCTGATTTTGACAATGAAGACTAACCTCCGTCTCGCCGCCCTGTTGCTTGCCACCGCCCTCCCCGCGGTCGCCGCGCCCCTGAACGCGACCACCGCCGTCCACACCCAGCCCGACGAATCGTCGCCCACCCTCGCCGTGCTCAATGCGGGCAGCGAGCCCGTCGTGGCCCCCGGCGCCCTCGCCACTACGCCCGCCGGCTGGCTGGCCGTCGAACTCGCCGGCCCCTTCGACGGGTACGTGAAGAATGGCGACATCATGAAGAACCTGGACGCCCGCATTGGCGCGTCCGTTTATGCCGCTCCCAAGATCGGGGCCGCGGAACTGACGAAAATCGAGCTGGCCGACAAGACCGACATCACCGGGTTGCACGGCAAGTGGACCCAGATCCGTCTCCAGAAAAAACTGACCGGCTACATCCATATCGGCGGCACTCCCGGCTATCTCCCGCCGATCGCCACCGCCGCTGCCACGTCCGCCGCGAGCGCGCCCCTCGATCCCTCGCCGGTCACCCCGGTCGCCTATGGCGTCACCACCGCCGGCCGGCCTGCGCCGATGGTCAATCTCGGCGATGGCGGCTCGAGCACGCTGCCGCGGCTGTTCCAAGGGAAATTCGTTTCCACCCGCAGTGCATTCAAGCCGCGCCGGCCCTACGACTGGGCGCTCGCCGATGACTCCGGCGACCGCTACGCGTACGTCGACATCAGCAAGCTTCTGCTCACCGAGCAGATCGACAAGTACATCGGCCACGTCGTCGTCGTCTACGGATCCGGCAAGTCCGTGCCGGGCACCAAGGACATCGTGATCGAGGTCGAAAGCCTGCAACTGAGGTAATCTTTTCTCCCGGCCGGCCATCACCCGATGGCCGGCCTTTCTTTTCGCCTCATGGAACTCATCGACGGAAACCAGGTAGCCGCCGCCATCATCGCCGAACTCAAGGCCGAGGTCGCCGGACTCACCGGCCGCCAGCCCTGCATCGCCTTGGTCCGCGTCGGCGAGGATCCCGCCTCGGTCTCCTACGTGAAGAAGAAGGAGAAGACCGCCGCCGAGGTCGGCATTGCCGGGCGGGTCATTCTGCCCCCGGCCGATATCACGCAGGCCGCACTCGAAGGAATCATCGACCAGCTCAACGCCGACCCGGCGGTCGACGCGATTTTGGTCCAATCGCCCATGCCGCGTCAGCTCGATGAACTGAAAATCTTCCGGCGCCTTTCCCCCGACAAGGACGTCGACGGCCTCGGCACCATGAATCTCGGCAAGGTCGCCCAGGACGATGACAGCGGCTTTGTGTCCTGCACGCCGCTCGGGATCATGGAACTGCTGGCGCGCAGCGGCGTGGATTTGAAGGGCAAACATGTCGTCGTGCTCGGCCGCAGCCTGCTCGTGGGCAAACCCGTCGCCCTGCTCGCGCTCCAGAAAAAAGCCGGCGCCAACGGTACCGTGACCGTCTGCCACTCCGGTACCACCAACCTGCCGGCCTACACCCGGCAGGCCGATGTGCTCATCGCCGCCATCGGTCGCGCCGAGTTCGTCACGGCCGACATGGTCAAGCCGGGTGCCGTGGTGATCGACGTCGGCATCAACCGCGTGCCGGATCCGACCCGGAAGACCGGGTATCGTCTCACCGGGGATGTGCACTTCCCTTCAGTGTCGCTTCTCGCCAGCAAAATCACCCCGGTCCCGGGCGGCGTCGGCCCCATGACGGTCGCCATGTTGATGAAAAACACGGTCAAGGCCTTCCGCCTGCACACTGCGCAGTAGCTTGCGCTCCGGCCCCGCAGTCGTTTTGCTCACCGGGAAATGAGTGCCGCCCCCACTATCCTGATCGTCGACGATCAGCCCATCAACGTCCAGCTGCTCAAGCGCAAATTGGAGCGTGAGGGCATGCGCGTGATGGCGGCCTACAGCGGCATCGAGGCCATGGACATGGTCCGGAAGGACAAGCCCGACCTGATTCTCCTCGACGTAATGATGCCCGACATGGACGGCATCGAGGTCTGCCAGCGCCTGCAGGCCTCGGATGACACCCGTTCCATTCCCGTAATTTTCGTCACTGCTCGCACGTCGAAGGAAGGCAAGATCGAGGGCCTCAATGTCGGCGCGGTCGATTACATCACCAAGCCCATCGATCTCGACGAAACCCTCGCCCGTGTCCAGACGCAGCTTCGCTTCGTCTCGATCAACCGCGAGATGCTGGACCTGCAGCGCCGGCTCGTGGACGCCCGCCGCGCCTCGACCATCGGCGCTGTGACCCAGGGCATCGCCCACAATCTCAATAATCTTCTCGGCGTCGTGATGGGGCACCTCGATCTCATCAAGGCCTACTACGACAAGCCGGAGCAGGTGAAAAAGAATGCCCACCATGTCGAGGAGGCCATCGGGCGCATCGTCTCGATCATCAAGCAGCTCAGCCTGCTGCTGGTGAAGACAAACCCGCCCCTCGCCAAGGGCAACCTGCAGCGCCTCCTCGAGGGCAGCGTCCTGCGCTTCCACATCGAGAACAACCTCACTGCTCCGGTGACCATCAACAATCCGCTCGGCGATTTTTCGTTCGATACGAACTACGAGATCTTCGAGGAAGTGGTGGCCAAGGTCCTGATCAACGCCTGGGAAGCCTACGCCGCCGACGCCACCACCCGGCCGATTTCGATCAACACCGAGGTCGTGGAAAGATCCGGCAACCGCCGGTTCCTCCAGATCCGCATCGATGACCAGGGCCGCGGCGTCGACGCGGAAATCCGCGACCGCGTGTTTGAACCTTTCATCAGCTCCAAGCATACGGTCGGCGTGGGCATGGGCCTGACCATCGCGCGGCATGCGCTGCGCAACCTGGATGGCGAAGTGACCCTCACCGACCGCGACGGCGGCGGCGCGAGTGCCACGCTCCTCCACCCGCTCGAGCAGAGAATGCGCAGAATCGGCGATGCCTAAATTCGCCTTTCTCGGTGCCGGGAATATGGCCTCCGCGATGGTGGATGGCCTGCTCGCCCAAGGCACGGTCAGCCCGTCCGATCTCAGTTGCCTCGGCGGTAGCGGTCAGACGGCAGCCACCCTCGCCCGCCGCACCGGCATTACCCTGGCCGCCTCACTCGCCGGGCTCACGGCCAGCGCCGACACCCTCGTTGTCGCGTTCAAGCCACAGCAGCTCGCCGGCGCCGATCCACAGCTCGCCGCCCTGACCGTCGGCAAACTCGTCATCTCCGTCCTGGCCGGCAAACGCCCTGCGCGTCTCGCGCAGACCTTCCCGCAGGCCCGCGCCCTCGTCTGGGCCATGCCCAACACCCCCGCCCGCATCGGCGCCGGCATGACCCCGTGGTGCAGCCTCGCCCCGCTCACGCCGCCGGATCGCGCCACGGTGGACACGCTCCTGGCGGCGCTCGGCCGCGCCATTGAGATCGACGAGGCATTGATGGATACGGCCGCGGCGGTCAGCGCCAGCGGCCCTGCGTTTCTCTTCGAGTTCGCCGCCGCGCTCCGGGACGGCGGCGTGGCCGGGGGCTTGCCCCCGGAAACGGCGAAAACCCTCGCCGTCGAAACCGTGCTCGGCGCCGCCCGCCTGCTCGCGCGCACGGGCACCGATCCCGAGGAATTGCGCCGCCAGGTCACCTCGCCCAAGGGCATGACCCTCGCCGGCCTGAACCGGATGGAAGCGCGGGATTTTCGCGGCACACTGCGCGAAACCGTGCTTGCCGCCAAGGCGAGGTCTGAGGAAATGTCCAAGGATTCATGAGCACCCTTTCCGGCCGCATCCTCGTCACCGGTGGCGCCGGTTTCATCGGCAGCGCCCTGGTCTGGGCCCTCAATCAACGCGGCCATACCAACATCGTGGTGACCGATGTGCTGGGGTCCGACGAGAAATGGAAGAACCTCACGCCGCTGAAATTCGCGGATTATGTGGAGGCTGATTCCTTCCGGCGTCAGCTGGCGGCCAATCCCGGGGCGTTCGGCCAGTTCTCGGCCGTGTTCCATCTCGGGGCCTGCTCCTCGACGACCGAGAAAAACGCCGGCTACCTGATCGACAATAATTACAACGTCACGAAGGAGCTCGCCGCCTGGTCACTCACGCAAGGCGCCCGCTTCATCTACGCCTCTTCCGCCGCCACCTACGGTGACGGTGCCGAGGGAATGGATGACCGGAGCGATGATCTGGGCCGCCTTCGGCCGCTCAACATGTATGGCTACTCGAAACACCTCTTCGACCTGTATGCGCAGCAGAACGGCTGGCTCAGCCAGATTGTCGGCGTGAAGTATTTCAACGTCTTCGGCCCGAACGAGGACCACAAGGCCGACATGCGGTCGCTCGTGAACAAGGCCTACCAGCAGATTCTCGCGACCGGCCGGGTGCAGCTCTTCAAAAGTCACAAGCCCGAGTTCAAGGATGGCGAGCAGATGCGCGACTTCCTCTACGTGAAGGATGCGATCGAGATGACCCTGCATTTTGCAGAGAAAGCGCCCCAGGCCGGCGGCCTCTACAACCTCGGTTCCGGCCAGGCCAACACATGGCTCACCCTGACGCGAGCGATTTTCACCGCGTTGGGCCGGGAACCGAAGATCGACTTCATCGAGATGCCCGAGGTGCTCCGCGGCAAATATCAGTATTACACCCAGGCAGACGTCGCCAAATTGCGCGCCACGGGCTACGCCCGGGCGATGACTCCGCTGAACGAGGCGGTGAAGGATTACGTGCAGGGCTACCTCGTGCCCGGCAAGAAGCTCGGGGAGTAAGGAAATACGGCACGTCCTGTGCCCGCATTTTCTTTTCACCCGTCATCCTGAGCGAAGCCGAAGGGATGACGGTTCGAATTGGGGTTTCGGAAAAGCGTCCAATAAAAAAGCCGCCCTCAGGAGGGCGGCTTGGAAATCAACCCGAGCGAACTCAATGGATCTTGAGCAGCTCTTCCTGCGACCACTCCTTGCGGTCGCCTTCCTTGGCGTGGATCTCGGCCACCTTCTCGGCGGTGATCGCCGGGGCCTTGTTGCCGAACGAAGCCCGCACGTACGTCAGGACCGCCGCGATCTTTTCATCGCTCCAGTTGTAGCCTGAGCCGGTGACCTTGCCGATGACCGGCATCGCCGCCGCATTATAATTGGTGCCCTCGACCTTCACGTCGCCCTTGAGGCCGTAGATCACGATGCGAATGACGCGCTCCTCGGAGCCGTTCACCCACTCGGAACCGGCCAGCGGGGGATAAACTCCCGGCACGCCCAGACCCGTGACTTGATGGCAGGTGGCGCAGACCAGCTCGAAATTCTTTTTGCCCAGCACCATCGGGTCGATCTTCACCGTCTCAGCCGCAGCGTTGCTGGGATGGGCATTCTCGTTGAAGATGCTCGCATCGTAGTGGCCGGAATAGTGATTGAGGTAGGTGCCGGCGTAGAAAATCAGGCCGCTGAACACGAAGAGCAGCGCGAGCGGGAGCAGCTTGTAATGCGCACCGTCCTCCGGCTTCTTGCCGAGCAGCTTCTCATGCGCGGCCAGCAGGCTCTCGTCCGAGGCGCCGGCTTGCTCCTGACGCGGGTCGATGGGGTTCTGGTCGCTCATTTGGACGCACCCTCCTTCTTCTCAGCCACCGGTGCGACCGGGCGGGCCTCGGGATATTCGTACACGTTGTTCAAGCTCTGCAGATAGGCCACCAAGGCCTGCACGCGATGCGTGGGCACAACCTCCATGCCCGCGGATACCGGGACCTTGAGCGCGATGGCGGAACGCTCACCCGTAATCTTGCGCGTTTCAAAAAGGAAGCGGTAGGACGGCATGCCGCCGTGCTGCTCGTAGAGATACTGCGTCAGGCGATCGGCATCCACCGCATGCGGGCGGGCGCCGAAGTTGGCCAGATCCGGGCCGATGCGGCTCTCGCCGAGCTGCACATGCGGCTGGCTCACATAGTCGCGGGCCACGCTCTGGCGGTCGCCCCAACCCCGGGCCTTGTCGCTGCCGAAGTCGGGCCGGCGCACCTGCTGCGTATGGCAGGCCGCGCAACCCAAGTCCTGGTAAACCAGCTGGCCGCGCGCAGCGATGCCGGGGAGGCGTTCCGGGAAGGCCTTGCCCTCGTTCTCATCGAAATAAGGGGCGAGGTGGCCGAGCTGGGCATGGGAGCCCAGCACGATGCCCGCCCACGCCATCGCGAGGGCCAGGAAAAGGCCGAGGAAGAAAGTGAAGCCGTTTTTCATGACACAGACGCCTCCATCGTCGGAGGCTGGCGGAAGGTCGCGTTCGCCGGCGCGAGGTAACTGGAGGCGGCCGATTTGAGCAGGTGGCCGAGCAGGAGAAGATTGCCGAGCAACAGCAGTGCCTGCGCCGCCGTCGCGATCTGCAGCCAGGTTTTGGTATGCGTCGCGATCGCCGCGAATGTCACCGCCGGGTCGTTCAAGTCATGGCCCTGAACCCAGCCCGCCATCGCCAGCGCGACGACAAGACCGATGGTGCCGATGATCGCCGCCAGATAGTGGGCGCGGATCAGGGCCGAGGAGGCCCACGCCTGACCCGTAATGCGGGGTACCAGGAAGTAAATCGCGCCGAACATCATCATCGAATACGCCCCGTTCAGCGCGAGCTGCGACTGGGCGGTGCTGAAATAGGTGAACTGCGTGATCAGGGCCACACCCCGGATCGCGGTCAGCGCGTCCAGGAAGCCGCCCAGCACGTAGGCGCCGAGCCCGAAAGCGACGAACTTCAGTACCGTGCTGCCACCGCCGGAGAACGCCCCGCGGAGGTTGATACCCACGACAATGTAATGGAACAGCAGTAGCGCACAGGAGACGCCGGCAATCGAGGCGACCCAGGCCGGAATCGGACCGCCGATGAAATGACGGCCACCCGTCCAGGCTCCGACCACCAGCAGCGTCCAGAAACTGAGCGCGGCAAAATCATAGCTCGGGATCGCCCGGCCGCTGACTTTTGGCACGAGGTAATAGGCCGAGGCCAGGGCCAGCGGCGCCAGCCAGAGCGTCCAGGCTCCCTGCACAAACCAGCCGGCCACCAAGGCCTGCAGGACACCGCGCTCCGGCGTGAAGACGAGCATCACCTGGGCGGCGGAAAAAATCCACGGAAAGAGAAACAGCGCGGCCACCGCATACCATTGCGAGGCAAAGGTCATTTGTTGACGGCGGCCGGTCCAGGCCAGCACGCCCGCCACAGCGATGGTGCCGTAGGCGACGAGCATCATCGGGAGGACGTAGCGCGGCAGGTGCAGCCAGGCATTCGACATCGCGTCACCCGTGGCGATCCCCACGAGGCCGAGCGTCAGCGCGAGATTCCAGAATACGGTACCGGCACTAACCCAGTTCAGCGAGCGCAGCGGCGAACCACCGAGGCGGGCCAGAATCCAGAGCGCGACCGCGAGGCCGGCATTGGCGGCCCAGCCGTAGATGAAGGTCGTCTCCTGCAGGGCCTGCGTGCGGCCGAATGTCAGCAGCGGGCAGTCCGCCAAAAACGACGGCGTGTGCAGTTGCACGAGGTTCACGAGCGCCAGCGCGCCGCTCACGACGAGCCAGAGGAGCGCGGAACCGAGCAACAGAAGCAGCGAGCAGCGCGCGGAGGCGTCGATCTCGGTGACTTCGGCCGGCGTGGCGGCGGAGGGTGCGGTGGTCATCTCAAAAGGGTTGGGCCGGTTAGTGCTTCGACGCGTAGTTCTTCACGGTGAGGTCCATCGCCTGCTCCAGCGGGATCTGGACGACGCCGGTCTTCTGGTCGACCCAACCGTAGCTCGCCGCCTGCTTCGCCTGCTTTTCCCGCAGCTTGGCCAGGTTTTCCTTCCGCACCGCGGCCGTGTGGATGCCGTCATCGGTATAAGGGCCGGTCTGCAGCGGCACGTAGAGATAGTAGACAACCAGCAGGAACAGCGCGAAGCCGGCCAGCACGGTCAGGATCGTCACGAGCGGAGCGGACTTGGAGGGAGAATCACTCATGGTGAGTCAGGCATTCGCGGATGCGCGGATCGCGGATCGGGATCAGCTTGGTGGTCGGGAGGCTCCGGAGATAGGCCCAGATGCACACACCGCCGACACCGATGACGGAGGTGAGCACCCACAGGAGATTGATCGAGAGGAACGGCAGCGAGTCACCGTGCACATCCTTCAGCGCCGGCAGGATGTTGTAGCACATGTCGACCAGGATCACCGTCAGCACCCAGAAGGCGATGCGGCGGATGATGTGCTGCGTGACCTTGAAGCGATATGACAGCAGTGCGCAGAACGGGATCACGAAGTGGCCGAAGACCAGGACGAGACCGACATACCACCACTGGTTCGTCGTGCCGTCATGGTTCAGCTCGCGCAGGTTGTACCAGAAGGTTTCCTCGGGGACGTTGGCGTTCCAGATCAGGAAATACTGGGAGAATGTCACGTAGGCCCAGAACACCGTGAAGGCGAGCATCAGCTGGCCGATACTGTGAAAGTGATTCGTGTTGAGGATGCCCTTGTAATCCCCGCGGCGGTAAAGCCAGACCATGATCACAACGCCGCAGCAAAGCGCGCCGCGCATGCAGTTCGCGAAGAACCAGACGCCGTACATCGTGGAAAACCAGTGGTACTCCAGGCTCTTTACCCAGTAGACGGCGGCAAAGGTCAGCGTGAGCGCGCCGAGCGGCAGGCCCATGGCCGAGTTAACGCGGTTGGTCTTCGTCCAGGCGGCATTGCCATCGGAGTCCTGCGTGAACGAGGCCTTGCGGAGGCGGGCGGACAGCCAGACCCAGATGATGAAAAATCCTACTGTCATGCCCATGAACAAGGGCGTATTTAGAAAGCCGGACTTCTTCTGGTAGAGCACGTCAGAGCCGACCGTCTCGTGCCCGTGCAGCACATGATTCAGGTCCATCCACGGCCAGATGTAGCCAGGCTTGAGCAAGGACAGAACCAACAGGGGAAGGAACAGCACAAACAGCCACTTGAAGGCCGCCAGGCCGTGTTCCCACTGGCGGCGGATGACGACCGACCAGGAGGCGTCGACGATGTGGTGGATCATCACCATCATCAGCATGCCGATCGCAATGGCGGTCCAATAGGTGACGCCGACCAGATAGGACATCACCGGGCCGTGCTTGTTGGGCGAAAGCGCGATGCCGGCGCCGGTCAGGACAAGGCCCGCGATGCCGATGATGAGGGCCTTGGTGGCCGCGGACGATGAAGTCGAATCGGTGGCCAAGGCGGCGGGAGCGGTTGCAGCGTGAGTGCTCATTTGATGCCAAGCTCCGATTTATGGGCCTCGGGAACGTCCGCCACGGTGCCGGTCTGTGCGCGCTGGAGGGCGCGGACATAAAGGATCACGGCCCAGCGGTCCTCGGGCAGGACCTTGTCCGCGTAAGACTGCATATTGCCCTTGCCGTTGGTGATGGTGTTGAAGATCTCGCCCTCGGCCATGGCGCGCAGGCGCGGGTCATGATAGGTGGGCGTCGCGCCCATGCCGTACTGTTTTGTGATGCCGTTGCCATCCCCCACTCCACCGTGACACGGCGAGCAATAGATCGTGTAACGCTCCTTGCCGCGCACCATGAGTTTTGCGTCCACGGTGATGGCCGCGGGAAACCCGCGGAGAAAGGTGCCGTCGGCGGCTTTGCCTTCGTAGAGGGCGGAATCGTTGCGCAGCGGATCGCGCGACACGACCCCGGCGGGAATCGGACGGTCGGCACGGCCGTCGGCAAAGAAGGTGCTCTCACCCTGCGGACGCGGCTTCGGCTGGCGCTTCATGCCGGGGAACGCCCACTCGGGGAAAACGTCCATCGGCGGATGCGTGAATTTCGTGCCCCGGAGCCCGAACACGGAAACCGTGAGCACAACCAGAAACGCGGTGACTAAGTAGACGTTGCGCATGGCTCAGGCTTCCAGCTCCTTGATTTCCTTGCCACCGGCCTGCTCGAGAAGGGCCTTGGTGTTGGCGAGGTTGAAGCGCGGGTCGCGCGCCTCGATGACGATGAAGAAGGTGTCGTCCATGCCGCGCTTGATCTGGTCGTATTTGAGCACGGGGTGATAGTGCATCGGCAGGCCGTTCAGGAAGAACATGCCGCCGATCGTCGCGAAGGCCGTGAAGAGAATCGTGAGCTCGTAGCTGACCGGGAAGGCGAACATCGGGCTGAAGAGCGGCTTGCCGCCCACCGTGATCTGGTAGTCGTAAGCGCCCGTCCACCAGATCATCGACATGCCGGTGCAAAAGCCCGTGATGCCGCCCGCGAGCGAGATGCGCGGCACGGTGGAACGGCGCAAGCCCATCGCCTTGTCCAGGCCGTGGACCGGGAACGGCGTGATGCAGTCCCAGTTCTTGTAGCCGGCATCGCGCACCTTCTCCGCCGCATGGTACAGGTCCGGCGTGGAGTCGAACGTGGCAATCAATCCGTAATTGGGTGTGGCCATGGCGGATTAGTGGGCGGCGTGGTCATCGTGACCGGCATGGGGATCGGCGCGCGGCGTGACGGCCTTGATTTCGGCCATCGCCATCAGCGGCAGGAACCGGATGAAGAGGAGGAACAGCACCGAGAACACGCCGAAGGTGCCGAAGAAGGTGAAGATATCGACGATCGTCGGGCTCATGTTGCCCCAGCTCGAGGGCAGGTAGTCGCGGGTGAGCGAGGTGCAGATGATGACGAAGCGCTCGAACCACATGCCGACGTTCACGAAGATCGAGAGCACCCAGACCAGCGTGGTGTTCTCGCGGATCTTCTTGAACCAGAAAAACTGCGGCGTGATCACGTTGCAGCTGATCATGATCCAGTAGGCCCAGGCGTAAGGACCGAAGGCGCGGTTGATGAAGGTGAAGCCCTCGTACGGATTCGCGCTGTACCACGCGATGAAGAACTCCATCGCGTAGGCGTAGCCGACGATCGTGCCGGTCGCCAAAGTGATTTTGCACATGCAGTCGATGTGGTACTGCGTGATGAGATCCTCGAGGTGGTAGATCGCCCGCAGCGGGAGCATGAGCGTGAGCACCATGCCGAAGCCCGAGAAGATGGCGCCCGCCACGAAGTACGGCGGGAAGATCGTCGTGTGCCAGCCGGGGATCAGCGAAACCGCGAAGTCGAACGACACGATCGTGTGCACGGAGAGCACGAGCGGCGTGGCGATGCCGGCCAGGATCAGGTAGGCCATCTCGTAGTTGCTCCAGTGGCGGCTGGACCCGCGCCAGCCCATGGCGAAGAAGCCGTAGAGCCACGAGCGCGTCTTGTTGCCGGCCGCTTGGAAACGGTCCCGCAGCGTGGCCAGGTCGGGAATCATGCCGACATACCAGAACAGGACCGACACCGTGCCGTAGGTCGAGACGGCGAAGACGTCCCACTCGAGCGGCGACCGGAAGTTCTGCCAGATGTAGTTCGAATTCGGGATCGGGAACAGGAACCACGCGTACCAGACGCGACCGACGTGGAAGACCGGGAAGATGCCGGCGCACACGACGGCGAAGATCGTCATGGCCTCGGCGGCGCGGTTGATCGAGGTGCGCCACTTCTGACGCAGGAGGCAAAGGATCGCGGAGATCAGCGTGCCGGCGTGGCCGATACCGATCCAGAACACGAAGTTGACGATCGGCCAGCCCCAGTTGACCGGGTTGCGATGGCCCCAGACGCCGACGCCGGTGGCGACGAGGTACGTGATGCCGGCAACCGTGAACGACGCCACGAAGCAGGCGACGCCGAAGCACCACCACCACCACGCGGGGGTCTTGCCCTCGATGATGCCGCAGATCTTTTCCGTGATCCACGAGAAGCTGCGGTCGTGATCGACCAAGTCCGGCCGCGCGAGCACCGCGGGCTTCACTTCGTCGAGAATGGCCGGCGAGGCGGCGGTTTCAGCGTGAGCCATTAGCTAAGTCCTCCAAAACGTTGGGCGGCATCCAGCAGGGCGTGGCCCGGCTCGCCCTTCTCTTCCTTCCCGCCGGAGCTCGGCACATGGTTCTTGTTGTTATGCTCGATGCGGCTGAGCGGCAGCGCGGAGTAATCAGGCATCTTGGGATTGGGATTGCGCAACTTGCCGAGGTACGACGTCCGCGGGCGGGTGTTGAGATAGCCGAGCAGCTGGTAGTCCTGCTCCCGGAGCTTGGCCTGCGAAACCGCGCTCCGGTCGTCGAGGATGTTGCCAAAGACGATGGCCTCGACCGCGCACACCTGCTGGCAGGCGGTCTTGATCGTGCCGTCGGGGACGACGACGTCGCCGGGCTGGCCGGCCTGCGCCATCTTCACCTTGTGCTCGATCTTCCCGTTCTGGATGCGTTGCACGCAATAGGTGCACTTCTCCATCACGCCGCGCATGCGCACGGTGACCTCGGGATTCTTCACCATCTGCACGAGCTCCGGCATGCCGTGCGGACCGAGCGGTCCGAGGTACAGGCTGTCGAGCTGGCGCTGGTTGAAGTCGAAGAAATTGAACCGGCGGACCTTGTACGGGCAGTTGTTCGCGCAGTACCGGGTGCCGATGCAGCGGTTGTAGGCCATCACGTTGAGGCCTTCGTCGTCATGGACGGTGGCATTGACCGGGCAGACCGTCTCGCATGGGGCGAGTTCGCACTGCTGGCAGGCCACGGGCTGCAGCGAAACCTGCGGATCCTCGGGCAGCTGGTGGTTGCCCTCACCGCCAAAGGCGGCGCCGTCGGCCAGGCCGTCGGAATAGTAGCGGTCGAGCCGGATCCAGTGCATCTCACGGCCGCGGAGCGCCTGGTCCTTGCCGACGATCGGAATGTTGTTCTCCGCCTGGCAGGCAATGACACACGCGTTGCAACCGGTGCAGGTGTTGAGGTCGATTGACATGCCCCATTGGTGCACGCCGTCGAATTTCGGGGTCGAGTACAGCGACTCACCGCGCGGGATTTCCTTGGCGCGCTCGGCCGGCGTCATCGCCTCGCCGACTTCACCCAGAACGGAAGGCGTCTCCGCCTCCATGCCGACTTCCTTCACGAAGGCCGGGTTCTCCCGGTAGCTCTCCGGGCCCTCGAAATTGGCTTCGCGGATGATGTCGCGGCCTTCCATGGACCAATGCACCTGGGTGCTGGCGAGCAGCATGCGCTCACCGGTCAGCGTAATGGTCGCACCCGTGGTAAAATGCGGAGCCTCGCTCGTCCGGAGCGGATAGGCGCTGAAGCCACCATCCTTGCCCACGCGGCCCGAAACCGTGCGGCCGTAGCCCAGCGGGAGGATGAGCGTGTAATTGGACAGGCCGGGCTGGATATGCACCGGGCCGCGAATCTTGCGGCCACCGATCGAAATTTCGGCGATGTGGGCGTCTTCCTTGCCGGCGGCATCGGCGTCATTCTCGACGCGCGCGATCTGCAGCAACGACCCCTTTGGATAAATCCCCAGTTCGCGCGCGAGGCGCGGGCTGATCAGGATCGCATTGTCCCACGAAATCTTGGTCACCGGATCAGGGACTTCCTGCAGCCAGCCGTTGTTGGCGAACCGGCCGTCGTCCATCTTGTGGTCGGTGACAAAGCGGACCTCGAGCTTGCTGCCGGACAGCGCCTCGAACTTCGGCGTCGTCTTGAACAGCGCGTTGGCACCGCTGGGATCGTAACCGACCGCCACCTTCGCGTAGGCGGAACCCGCGATCAAACCGTCGTGCAGGAACTGGCGGAAGAACTTCGCTGCATCCTCCCCGGCGCTGAGTGCGGTGATCGTGGTATAAACCTGCGCGTAAGGATCCGTCTGGGTTTCGCCGAGCAGGCGGGCCAGGACTTCCATCTCTGTCAGGCCGTTGAACAGCGGCAGAATCATCGGCTGCACCGGCACAATCGTGCCATCCACCGTGCGCGCATCGCCCCAGGATTCGAGATAGTGCGTGGCGGCGATCTGCGTGCCGGCCAGCGCGGACGTCTCGTCGGCATAGTAGCCGTAGCGGATGACCTCGGGCACGGACTTCTGCAGCGCACTCCAGTCAAGATCGGCCGGCGCGTTGTAAACCGGATTGCCGCCGAGCACGATGAGCGTCTTGACCGAACCGCCCTTGATGGCGGCGGCCAGGGCCACGATGCCGGAAGCCGTCGCGGCCGGGACGGAAACAAAATCGATCGTCGAGCCGACGTTGCCGAGGAAGGCGTTCAGCGCATACACGATGGCGTGCACGGCCGCGGGCTGCTGAGCCCCGGCGACCACGACACACTCGCCGCGATGGGCGAGCAGGTCCTGCGCACAGGCCTCGAGCCATTTGTCCTTGTCCTTGAAATCGAGCCCCTGGCTCAGCGCATCCAGCGGGGACGCGCCCATGACCTTGTTCGCCAGCGCGGCCGCGAAGGCCAGCATGTGGCTGCTCGCCAGACGCAGGCGGTGGTCCGCCATGCTGCCCGTCAGGCTCAGGCCGCTCTCCACGACGTAGAGGCGGTTCATCGGGTCTTCCTTCTTCGTCACGCGGCGGCCCTTGGCGAATTCGCGCGAGTAAAACAGGCTGCCGGCCTCGGCGTGGAAGAAATCGGCATCGATGCTGACGATGCGCTTGGCCTTGGCGAACTGGTAGAGCGGCTTGACGTCCTGGCCGAAGCTCGCGCGCGCCGCGGCGACCGGCGGCTCGTCC
This sequence comes from uncultured Opitutia bacterium, assembly GCA_903859715.1. GTDB lineage: Bacteria > Verrucomicrobiota > Verrucomicrobiia > Opitutales > Opitutaceae > Opi-474. Next base: position 230,111 of record CAIONS010000056.1, on the reverse strand, counting down.
TGCACGGGCTCGTATTCGGCCCAGATGGCGCGCGGAAGTTTATCCTTCAGCTGACCCAGCAGGCGGGCGCGCGTGGGGGAACTGGATTCCTCCGCGAGGAAGGCGAGCCCTTCCCCACCCGCGGCAACGTACTTCTTGCTGAGATCCGCCAGCAGCGCGGCGATCTGGGCCGACGTGGCGGCCTGACCCTTGAGCGTGTGCGTCGTCGCACGATCCGGATCGTAGAGGTCGAGCACCGAGGCCTGCGCGATCAACGAGCTGGCACCGCCGTGGGGCGCGTAGGACGGATTGCCTTCCAGCTTGGTCGGGCGGCCCTGATGGGTTTCCGCGAGCAGCGGGATGGCCGAACCGCGCAGCGGCATCGCCGTGGCGAAATACCGCGGCAGGCCCTGGATCACACCCTCGACCGACTTGCCGTAGGGCAGCACGTATTGCTCCGGCCGGCGGCAGCCGGCGAGACCGAGGCCGCCGAGCGCAAAGGACGCCGCCATGATCTTGGTGAACTGCCGGCGATCCACGCCCTCGATCGAGGAGGAACCCTCGGGAAATTCGCGCGCCAGCTGCGCCTTGAAACCGGGCGTCGCCGCCAGTTCGTCGAGGCTGCGCCAGTACTTCGGGCCGGACAGCTCGCGTTCAGACGGTTCGGGATGGTGAAATTTGCGTTTCATCGATGGCAGCCGGAGCAGCTTTGCGGAGGTTTGATGTTCCGGTCGGTCAGGAATTTGTGCGCCGCGGCGAAGCCGGACTTCTCGGCGATCGTCTGTGAGTCGAGGTTATAGATGTCGGCCTTTTCGCGGACGTGGCTCGCGGGATCCCGGTGGCAATCGAGGCAGAAACCCATGCTCAGCGGCTTCGCATGCGCCACGACGTCCATCTCGTTGATCTTGCCGTGGCACTCCACGCAGCTGACGCCGCGGTTCACGTGGATGGCGTGGTTGAAATAGACGTAATCCGGAGTCTGGTGGATCTTCACCCACGGCACCGCCTCGCCGGTCTCGAAACTGTGGCGCACCACGGCGAGCAGGGGGCTGTCTTTCTTCACCTGGTTGTGGCAGTTCATGCACGTCTGCGCCGTAGGCAGGTTCGCCACGCCCGATTTCTCGATATTGCTATGGCAGTAGCGGCAATCGATGCCGAGCTGGCCGGCGTGCAGGGCATGGCTGTAAGGCACCGGTTGGACCGGCGCATAGCCGACGCGCGTGTACTTCGGCGTCATGTAATAGGTCGCGCCCGCCGTGACCACCCCGCCGAGGACCACCAGATAGGTGATGATCTGGAGCGGAAGCTTGTTCGCCGACTTGGGAAAGATGTTCGACATGGTCCGGGTTAGGTCCGTTTAACGGGCCTCAGGCCGCCTCGCCGCGGCGGGCGACGGCGCGGGAATCAGGGCGCAGAGCAATCGTGGCGGCGGCCGGAGTCGGGGCCGGCGGAAGCGCGGCGGATTTCGCGAGCAATCTCGGAGCGATGCCAGCGACGGCAAAAAGCCCGATCAATTTGGCAAGAAAGTGTTTTCGCGATGGGTCGTGGCTCACGGTTCGTCGTTGAATGGTTGGACTCGCGGTCGAAGGAAGGAGGCGGCGTTTCCGTTGTAAACCAAAATTTCCGGCGTAATTTTTATTGCCGAAATCATTAGCATCGCCTTTCAGCCGGCGCGTCCGGGCTTATCGCGGCGGCGCGGCGGCGCGGCGCAGCCGCGCAGGAGAAAGGAGGATGGAGAAGGGAGCAGGAACGATCCGTGACATATGGACCGGGAGGTGGGGCGGACTTCTTGACACGCCTGATTTTGGAGATGCGGCGCCCTCGCCGCGTTCTGTGTCCCACCGCGGCGAGGGCGCCGCGGCTCCATCAAATGCGCTCCCAAAAGCAACGCATTGAGGGCAATGCGTTCCACCCTCGGCGCATTAATCCTTTTCCTGCCCCCTCTCCTTTCTCCCTTCTCCTACGCGACTCCGTCGCGGTTCTCCTTTCTCCTGCGCGACAACGTCGCGGTCGCGCGGCGTCAGACAAACAGCCCGTCGCGCATCGGCCGAACCGAGTCGCAGCGGTTCGCGATCTCGGGGTTGTGCGTGACCAGCACGACCGCCTGGCCATGGTCTTTCGCCAGCCGCGTGAGCAGGTCGAACACCATGGTGGAGTTCTTGACGTCCAGATTGCCGGTGGGCTCGTCCGCGAGGATGATCGAGGGCTCGTTCGCCAGGGCCCGGGCCACGGCCACGCGTTGCTGTTCGCCGCCCGATAGCTGCGTCCCGAGACGGTGGGTCTTGTCCCCCAGCCCGACCGAAGTCAGCAGCTCGTGGGCCCGCGCTGTCATTTCGGCGGGCGTAAGCTTGGCGAGCTTCCGCATCGGCATCATCACGTTTTCCAAGGCGCTGAACTCGAGCATCAGGAAGTGGAACTGGAAAACGAACCCGATGTGCGCCCCGCGGGCGGCAGTGCGGGCCGCGTCGTCATTGTTGGACATGACCTGGCCATTGATCGCGATCTCGCCGCCATCCGGCTGGTCAAGCAGGCCGAGCAAGTAGAGCAGCGTGCTTTTGCCGCAGCCCGAAGGGCCAACGATCGCATAGACCTGCCCCCGTCGGGCCTCGAAGGACACCCCTTTGAGCACATGCACGCGTCCTTCCCCCTGCCCAAGATAACGGTTCAGGTCGGAACAGCGCAGCACGATGCCGGCGCCGGCGGCGCTGCCGCCGGCAGGAGAAGGGAGAAGGGAGGAAGGAGAAGGGGGAACGGTGCTCACGTGAATTGGGTGACCCTGACGTTGATATAGGCGCCTAGCTTGGCGGAAAGTGTCTTGGATGCGGCAATAATCGGTTGAGCCGTGCTTCTGTCAGCAATTTGACCCGCATGGCCAACTGGGCTTGAGAGCGAACCTCACCGCACGAGCCCTTGGCGTAATAAAGGAACTGCACAAACTCCTTGTTCGAACCCCGTTCATAGCCTTCGGCGATATTAGATGAAATCGAAATGGCCGCCCGTTGAATCTGGTTTTTCAGGGTGAAATCCCGCGTCGGTTCAAAATGACGGTAGATCTCCGCCGCCAGCTCAATCGCCAACTGCCAAACCACCAGATCCTCGAACCCTTCAATTTTGCTCCCCTTCTCCATTTTTCGTCCCGGTTTGTTTCCGTCCCTTCTCCTTTCTCCCTACTCCCTTCTCCCGTAGCGCGGCTCCGCCGCGCTACTGCGCGGTCCCGCGCACGATATCACCCGGCTCAAGGCGGGCGGCGCGGCGGGCGGGGATGATGCTGGCGGCCATCACCATGATGGCGGCGGTCAGCACGGCCTCGACGTAGTGCCAGCCGTTCCAGGAGACTTGAAACGTCTCCGTCTTGAAGATGCCGTTGATCGGCAGCGGAATCTTGGACACCGCAAACGTGCCCACGACACCGATCAGCGCGCCGACGATCGCACCGATCGCGAGAACGATTGCCGCCTGCCAGAGGAAAATCCGGGTGATGTCGCGCCGCTCATAACCCATGGAGCGCAAGATCGCGATGTCCTTGGTCTTCTCGAGGACGATCATCGCAAGCGTGTTGAACATCGCCAAGCCGGCAATGAGCGTGAAGACCGACACCGTGATCGCCGAGGAAACACTCAGCGCATGAAACGCCGAGAGCCACGATTTCTCGCGGTCCTGCCACGCTTGGGCACTGTGTTTGAGGACCTCCTGCATTTGGAAGGCATCCTCCACCGCGCGGTCCTTGTTAAAGAGATTGACCTGAATAAATGTCACGCCGATCGGTTTTTTCAGCAGCGACCGGGCCTCGTTCATGTGCACGTAGACGCGGACCTTGTCGATGTCCGTCACCCCGGTCTCATAGATCGCGCTCACCCGGTAGCGGCGCAACTCGCCTTGGTAATCGAGAATAAAAGAATTCCCCACGTCCAGCTGCAGGCGCTCGGCCAACACCTTGCCCATCAGTGCCCCGGTGGGCGCCTCGCGAAAAGTAGAGATGTCACCCTGGACAATCTGCGAGCGCAGATCGGACACCTTCAGGTGCTCGTCGAGGTTGATGCCGAAGACCTGGGCGGTCTCGTTCTTGAACGAACTGCGCACCAGCACATTGCCCTGTAGCACCGCGGAGGTGCCGGAGACGTTCGCAAAATCGTTCAGCCCAGCAATGACCCGTTTAGGCTCCTCGACACCCTGGATGTATTTCACACCCTCGCGATGGCTGACCAGGAAGTCTGAGCCGCCGCCCGCGTTCATGCTGCGCATCGTGTCCTGGATCTTATCGTCGATACGCAGGGCGCCGTTGGTGCCGAGGATCGTCTTGATGAAAAACTCCTCAAACCCGCTCGTGGTCGCCTGCGTCACGATGAACAGGCCGACGCCCAGCACGGTGCAGGACAGGCTCATCAGCATGGCGCGCTTCTTCGCGGTGAGGAACCGGAAGGCGATGTGGAAATTCGGCGACATGTAAACGCAGGGCTAGGCGGAGATCAGATAATGGTCACCACGAAAAACACGAAGGACACGAAAGGAAATTGAAAGCCCCGGATCACTCTCCTGACCCACTTTCGTGTCTTTGGGGTATTTCGTGGTAGCTCCTCGGAAAGAGTGGCAGCCAGCCGGCTATTTGACGGTTTCCGTGCTCACGCGGTCGCCGTCGCGGAATTTGTCGAGCTCCTCGACGATCACCTGGTCACCGGCTTCGAGGCCCTTGGTGACTTCGGCAATGTTGAGGCTGACGTAGCCGACTTCCACCTTGCGCAGCTGCACGCGGCCGTCCTGCACGACATAGACATTATTGCCGAACAGCGCACGGCGCGGGATCAGCGCCTTAGCCGCCCGCTGGCCCACGATGATGTTCACTTCCCCGGTCAGGCCGGGCACAAGCACGTCGACCGGGCACTTGACGTCGAGATGGATCAGGTAGCGCTGGGTCTCGGCCTCGGCAGTAGGCAGGATTTTGACCACGGTGGCATCATAGGTGTCGTTATCGCGGCCGAGAAACCGGACGCGGGCTTTCTGATCGAGACGGATGTCGGCAAAGTCCTCCTGGCTGATCTTCGCCTCCACCGCCCGGCTGGTCGTGATAATCGTGGCAATGGGGGCATTCGCGTTGATCAGGTCACCCGGCCGCGCAAAGACCGCCGAGACCACGCCATCGAAAGGCGCGGTGATGGTCATCTTGTCGAGCTGACGGCGCTTGGTCCGCAGGGTGTTTTCAAAGTTGGCGATGTCCTGCTTCTGGGTCACGCCCTCCAGCGCAAGCTTCTGCTCGATCTGCTTCACCAGCCGGCGCTGCTTTTCCAGTTCGCCGACGGGATAATTGCCGGTCTTGGTCAGGCGCTCGAAATTCTCCAGGCTTTCCTTGGCGGACTCGAGGTCGAGCTTGATGGCGGACCCCACCGCAATACTCTGTTTACGGGCTTCGTAGTCACTCTGGATCCGCTCGATTTCAAGTGCCAGGTCTCCGGTATCGATCTGGGCCAGGACCATGCCGGCGGTGACGGGCTTGCCGGGATCAAGGTCAGACTTCACGAGCCGGCCGCTGATCTCGCTTTTCATGTCCATCTGGTACTCCGCCTCGATCGTCACGCTGCCGGGCACGCTCTTGACGGCGATCCCCGGAACGACGGCGACGACTTTCGCCACCGGCTTAAGAAACATCATCAGTCCGAAAACGGCCGCGACCAGCACGACCACGGCAATCAGGGCTTTTTTCATGGGGTATAGGCAGGCAGACTCGCAAGGGCGGGATCCTCCACCATGTCCGAAAGGAGCCCGCTGATCCGCGTGAGGTAATCGGCGCGGGCATTGAACGCCGCGACCTGGGCGAAGGAGTAGTCGAGCTTGGCCGAGCTGACTTCCGCGTCGGACGCCAGACCGCGCTTCAGGTCATCCTGCTTCATGTGCAGGCCCGCCTCGGCCGACCCGAGCAAACGTTCGGAGAGTTCCATGGCGCGCGCGGAGAAGCCCAGTTGCTTCAATTCGTTGCGCACAGTGTCCAGCTGGTTGGTGGTCGCGTCCTGAAAGCCCTGTTCCATCTGCCGGCGGCGCAAGAGGGAGCTGTTAATGGCGCTGCGTGCCGCAAAGCCGTCGAAAATGGACCAGCTGACCTGGATCCCGGCATAATAGGTCTGAAGCTCATACCGCGTTGAAATGTCGGCCGTGTAACTCTGCTGATCCTGGGTGGCGCCCAGTACCATGTTGAGTTTGGGCTTCAGGCGCGTGGTCGCGACCGTGTAATTCAGCTTCTCGACCTCGATCTGGGTGCGGAGGTTGTCGAGGGCATAGGACTTGAGGTCCTTCTCGGAGGAGTACGCATTCACCAGGGACTGCAGCTGGTCCTGCGCGCCCGGCACGCTGGGAATCTCGTCGGGGATCTGGCTGTCATCCAGTACCGGGGCCCCGGACAACTTGGCCAGGGTGAGCTTCGCGGTCCGATAATCCTCAGCCGTCCGGTCGGCCGTCAGGGTCGCCTGGTCGCAGGTCAAGCGCGGCAGGAACATGTCAGCGTCGGAGAACACCTTCTTGTCGTACTTCTGCTGGGCGACCGCGAGCTGGTCCCGGGCGATGGCCAACCCGAGCTGCCCACGGGCCACGATCACCTTGCTCATGATCACAGCCATGTACCGGCTGCGGATTTCCTGCACGAGCAGCCGGTAGGCCTCCGCCGTCTGGCCCCGCGCCATCTTGAGCCTCAGCTCGCCGATCCGCGTGTTGGCTTTCAGTTCACCCCAGTGAAACAGCGGCTGATTCAAGGTCACGCTGTAGGTCAACTGCTGCGTTTTCAGGTAACCGGCATGATCCGCCCGGTAGTCGCGCTCCAACGGATTGTACTGCAAATTGCCACCGAGCGAAGGCAGCTGGCCGGCCCGGGCGGCGATGCGGTCCTGCTCGGCAATGGCATTCTCGGTATTCCGGCTGACCATGCTCGGCGACTGCTTGATCGCATCGGCAATGATCTGCTTCAGGCCGGGGAAAAAAGTCTCCGGCAAAGGCAGGGAGACCGGTTCGGGAGCCTGGGCTCGGGCGCTGGTGATGACGCTGCCCAACATGAGGCCGAGGGCGAGGAGACGGGATAAGCGGAGCATTAAGTAGGTGGCTTGAGGCATTCAGCCCGGATTGATTTTGCGCTGAGCGGGAGGAGTTTAGATGGACGCCGTAAGGGCGCATCGGTTCCGCAAAGAAAACCTGAGGCCATCGCGAACATCAGTCAACGCAAGCCCAAAGTCCCTTCCGCGCGGGTGCGCGGGAGGGACTGGAGAAGGGAGGCACCGCGACGATGTCGCGGAGGAGAAGGGAGAAAGGAGCACGGAGGATGGAAATCAACGTGCGCTGGAAAGGAATCGCCGCTAGACGCATACTCGCGATGGGGCGAATGACAATTCGTTGAGCTCAAACCGCTATCTGCGTGCGCCAAGCGCTGAAATAAGCAGCAGGAGGAAAAGAGAAGGGAAACTGACTCTCAATCAGGGAATAGCGGTTCTGATTGGGTCGGGTGTCTGTCTTCTTGTTGAATCCGGAAACACCTATGCTCTCAGCGTTCAGCTATCAGCCCTCAGCTTTCGTCCTCCGCCTTTCAGCCCTCCATTCTCCCTGCTGCCACGCGCCTTCGCCGCGTCCGCCCTTCTCCTTTCTCCATTCCCCTTCTCCTGCGCGTCGCGCTGCGCTGCGCCTTTCTCCTTGCCCCTTTTCGCCTCACGCGCCATTTTGACTCTATGAGTCGGGATACCGCCAAACCCAGCCGTTCACCGTTCGCCTTCGCCACCGGTCTTTGGAAAAACCGCGAACTGCTCTGGCAGTTCAGCCTCCGTGAAGTAGAATTGCGCCACAAGGGCAGCCATCTCGGCTTGATCTGGTCGTTCCTGAATCCGCTCCTGATGTTGAGCCTCTACGTCTTTGTCTTCGGGTACATCTTCGGGGGCAGCTTCGGCGTGCTGCCGCACGAAACCAAGGTGGATTACGCGCTCGGGATTTTCCTGGGGCTGGCAATTTTCCAGTTCTTGGCCGAGACGATGGCAATTGCGCCCAACCTGATCGTTGTGAACCCCAATTTTGTGAAAAAAGTGGTGTTCCCGCTGGAGGTGCTGTCAGCCGCCAGCGTGAGTGCAGCGGTGTTTCACCTGCTGATCAGCCTGGGACTCGTCTTGATCGGGGCCGCTCTTTTCGGGAACGGCCTCACCGCGGGCGTGTTGTGGATGCCCGTGCTCGCGCTGCCCGTCGCATTGCTGGCCTTGGGTATGTCGTGGACGATCGCAGCCCTGGGGGTCTTTCTCCGCGACCTCAGCCAGCTGACCTCCTTCCTCACGCTGGCGCTCATGTATGCAAGCGCCGTGTTCTATCCGATCCGCAAGATCCCCCACTCGGTCTGGCAGATCCTGCGCTTCAATCCCCTGTTGCTCTCCGTGACAGAAGCCCGGAACGCTGTGCTCTGGAACCAGCCCGTCAACCTCCTGCACGTGGGCTATCTCTATGTTGTGGGGTTCGCCGCCTGCTACTTCGGGCACATGATCTTCCGCCGCCTCAAGCCCGCCTTCGCGGATGTGTTGTAGGAAATAAGCGATAGGCGGTAGGCTTTAAATCTCCAGCCGCCATCTTCAATCTCCCATCTCCCCTTCTCCCACGCGACTCTGTCGCGTTTACCCTTCTCCTTTCTCCATTCACCTTGCTCCCACGCGACACCGTCGCGGTTCTCCTGCATAGCATATGCCCCCCTCCCACACCTTCTGGCTCTGCGGTCTGTCCGGCGCCGGCAAATCCACCCTGGCCGCCACCCTGACAGCATCGTTGCGCGACAAAGGTATCCCCGTCTTGGAACTGGATGGTGACGCGCTGCGCGCCGGGGTCAGCCAAGGCTTGGGATTCTCCGCCGAAGACCGGTTGGAAAACCTGCGCCGCGCCGCCTGCATCGCTCAAATCGGGGCACAATCCGGCCTGTGTACGGTAGCATCGTTCATCACTCCGCTGGAAGTTCACCGTCAATTGGTCCGCAAAGTGGTGGGAGCAGATCATGTCTCTCTCATCTACATGGACGCCTCCTACGCCATTTGCCGGCAACGCGACGTGAAAGGCCTCTACGCCCGGGCCGCCAGCGGCCATGTGCCCCACTTCACGGGGCTGACAGATTCTTTCGAACCGCCGACCCACGCCGACTTAGTGCTGCATACCGGGGCGGAGTCGGCCGAAACATCGGCGACCAAGCTGCTGGAGTTCGCCCTCGCCCGCCTAGGCTCTCACACTCGTTTTCTTTTCCCATCACACTCCTGCATTACCCCGAGCCCTATTTCCGCGCTTTGTAATGCCTGACGCTCCCGTCATCTCCGTTCAAAATGTCAGTAAGGCCTACCGGATCTGGGAGTCGCCTTCGCAGCGGTTGTTCAGCCCGGGCTATGCGGCCGCCGCCCGGCTCATGCCCGGTGCCGCCGGCGAACGACTCAGACAAAAAGCCCAGAGTGGCTACCGGGACTTCTTCGCTCTGCGTGACATCAACTTTGACGTCCTCAAGGGCGAGGCCGTCGGCATCATCGGCCGCAACGGCTCCGGCAAGTCCACCCTCCTCCAGATCATCGCCGGCACCCTCCAACCGTCCGACGGATCGGTCGACGTGAAGGGGCGTGTGGCCGCCCTCCTCGAGCTCGGCAGCGGCTTCAACCCGGAATTCACCGGCCACGAAAATGTCATCCTCAACGGCACGATCCTCGGGTTTACCGCCGCGGAAATGGAGGCCAAGTTCGACGGCATCGCCGCGTTCGCGGAAATCGGCGAGTTCATGGAGGATCCCGTGAAGACCTACAGCAGCGGCATGGCCCTCCGTCTGGCCTTTGCCGTGCAGACGGCCGTCGAGCCGGACATCCTCATCGTCGACGAGGCGCTCAGCGTGGGCGACTTCTTCTTCTCCCAGCGCTGCATGCGCCGCATGCAGGAACTGCGCGCCATGGGCACCACCCTCCTCTTCGTCTCCCACGACATGGCCAGCGTCCGCGACGTCACGTCCCGCGCCCTCCTGCTCCAGGAAGGCCGCGCCGTGTTCTTTGGCGAAACCCAGCACGCAGTCTCGCTCTATTTTCAGGAGAAGCCGTCCGCCCCCACCGTCTCCGCTCCCAGCGTGACGGACACCGCAGTCGCAAAACCTGAGACCCCCGATGCGCGGGCGCTGCTCGATGAGGCCTTCTGGCGGGCGGATGCCACCGGGATCGCGCTGCCCGACGCCGGAGCCATCATCCTCGGGATGGCGTTGCTGGATGGCGAGGGCAAGGCCTTGGCCAAGGTCGGCCTCGGGCAAACCGCGGTGCTCAGCCTGCTCATCGAGGCCCGGACCGACGCGGCGTTCAACGTGGCCGTCGAAATGAAGAACCGCCACGATCAGGTCGCCTGCTCGCTCAGCACCATCGGCTGCGGTCAGGAACCGGTGGTCCTGACCGCCGGGCAGCTCGCCCGGATCGATTTCGAGATCACGTTTAATTTCGAGGCCGGCCTGTACACCGTCTGCGGCGTCATCGGCCTGCCCAGCGCCAAACCCAACCGCGGGATTCGCAGCGACGCCACCCCTTGGGCCGGGCCAATCAAGGTGGACTGGGACTATGAAAACCGGAGCGCGCCCTTTCTCGGCATGTTCGGGCCGCCGGTGACGGTACACACCCGGATTTCCGCCTGATTCACCCCATGGATCAGCCGCCCTCCACGCTTGGTGTCATCTATTGCTTCGCCCGCTCCGGGGGCACCCTGCTCAACCAGTGCCTCGGCTGCCATCCGACCAATGCCGTGCTTTCCGAGATCAATCCCGCGGGCAGCTACTTCGACGCCCTATGGCAAGCCGAGCACTGGCTCGGCCTGCTAAACAAAGGAAACAAGAACGCGATCGAGCCGCTGCCCTACGACGGACAGGTCGCGGCCCTGGCCCGGCTAAGTACGAAGGCCGGACGCCGGCTGATCGTGCGCGATTGGACCGCACTGAATTTTCTGATCGACGTGATGAAGGGCATCGAGCCCAGCGGAGTACTCGAACAGGAACATTATCTCGCCCGCACCGGCCTGGGCCTCCGCCGGGTCGTGCTCAGCCGGCGGGCCGAGAGCGTCTTCCACTCCCTGCGGGCGCGCATTCCCCAGTTTCTAAAGCTCGACGCGGAAACCTTCGGACAAGCTTACCTCGCCTACGCCCAGGCGGTCTGCAACTATCCCGTCGTGCATCTCACGGATTTCACCTCCGACCCGAAGCCGCGGATGCGGCGGATTTGCGACCTGCTGGACGCGGCCTACGAGGATGACTTCCCGGACAAGTTTTCCGAATACAGTTTCTGCACGGGCAACACGACACTGGCGGTCGAGACTTTTTCCAGCACCCAGCGCGAGATCGCCCAAGTGCTTCCGCCCGACGGCGCACCTTCCCATCCCCTCTTCGAGGAGGCGGACAAACTTCTCGGTTATGACACCCACTGACCCGGACAACGCGCTCTGGAAGATCATCGAGGCCCGTGAAGCCACGATTCGCAATCTGACCCAGCAGCTTACGCATACCTCACCTCGGACGCCGGCGCCTGAAGCGCCGGCCGGCGGCGGATCCACCTTGGTCCCATCGGGCGCCATTATGCACTCGCAGGAAGTGGAGCTGGAACTGCTCAACCGGCTGATCCCGAACTTGCAGAGCCGGACCTTCCTCGACATCGGCGCCGAGCAGGGAAGCCTGAGCCGCTTTTTCATCACCGCGGGACTGACCGGCCATCTGTTCGAGCCGTTTGCCCAGCATGAGGCCACTCTGAAGGCCCTCGTCGCGGGCACCCCCAGCGTCTTTCACCCGATCGCCATCGACGACCAGGACCGGCGCGCCGAACTGCAGATCGCCACCGATCCCGAAGGCAACGTCATCCCCGAATTCAATTCCCTCCACAAGCTCACCCACGACGACCTGCGCATCAGCCAGCAAACCATCCAGCCCGTCGAGTGCCGCTCGCTCCGCAGCCTCGTGGCCGCCGGAGCCATCCCGCCCGCCGTGGGACTCGTGAAAACCGATACCGAGGGCAACGATGCCGCGGTCCTGCGCGGCATGCCGGTGAACTATTGCGAAGCCGTGTGCTGCGAATATTTCACCGAGGGGCTCTATGCCGGCTGGAACCAGAGCCACCCCCGCGTGATCCTTGAACTCGCCCGCCAGCTGGGCTTCGAGCACTACATCGTGACCAAGCGCCGGGCTGGCATGACCGGGCTGGCCCTCGGCCCCACGACCTTTGCGCCGCTGACTTGGGGAAACTTCATCTTCGTCCGGGCGGAACTCTGGACCGCCTGCCTGCCTCTCTGGCTGGAGCTGGTGAAGAAATGCGACGCCGCGACGGGCGCCACCTATGAGACGATGTCAGCCGAATGCGCCTCGCTGCGGCACATCAGCGACGAGCGCCTCGCCTTGATCCAGCAGCTGAATGCAACGGGTGCCAACCTACGCTCCCAAATAGTCGCCACTGACGATCTCCGCCAAGAACTGGCCGACATCCATGCCGCCAGCCAGCGACAGCAGGGCGAATTGCTGGCGAAGGAAACTATGATCCAGGAACTGAAACAGGCCTGCAACGAACGCGACGCCGTGATTCAGGAAATCTGGCATGGCAAAGCCGGCCGGCTCCGCACCCCGGATGGCGCCCCACTCTATCCTTCCCCCCTGCGACGACGCTGGGATCGCGTCCGGCGCGACTGGCTCGAAAAGCTGGCAAAGACCACCCCGCACAAACTCGGCAAATTGGTCCAATATGCGCCCCGCCCCGTTCGACTGGACAAACTGCCCCGGCCGACCCCGCGCTCGGACTGGCCTCGCATCTGCCTAATCACCCCCTCGTACCAGCAGGTGCAGTTCCTCGAACGCACGATCCGCAGCGTGCTGAACCAGAATTATCCGAAGCTCGCCTATGGCGTACAGGATGGTGGCTCGACCGATGGCAGCGCAGAGCTGATCGGCCGCTACCTGCCCAGGCTCGCCCATGCGGAAAGCGCTCCGGATGACGGCCAGGCGACAGCGATCGTGCGCGGATTTAAAAAACTCTATCCGGAGAACGACGATATCATGGGCTGGCTTAACTCTGACGACGTGCTGGCGCCCGGCACCTTGGCCTTCGTCGGCGATTATTTCCGCCGTCACCCCGAGGTCGATGTGGTCTATGGCCACCGGATCATCATCGACGATGAGGATCGCGAGGTCGGCCGGTGGTACCTGCCCCGCCATCATGAGCACACCCTGCGCTGGGTGGACTTCGTCCCTCAGGAGACGCTGTTCTGGCGCGCACGCTGCTACAATGAGATCGAAGGCGTGGATCCCTCGTTTCACTTCGCGATGGATTGGGACCTGTTGCTGCGGTTTGAGCAGGCCGGCTGCATCATCGAGCGGCTGCCTTGGTTCCTCGGCTGCTTCCGGGTGCATGCCCACCAGAAGACCAGCGCCAAGATCGAGACGCTCGGCGAGGAAGAGATGCGGCGCCTGCGGAGTCGGGTCCATGGCGAGGACCTCAAGCACTGGGAGATCCTGAAGCACCACGATGAGGAAATCCGGCGCAGCGCGTTCATCGCGTGGCTGCACCGCTTCGGGGTGCGCTACTGACCCGCCATGCCGCTGCTGCTCTCGCTGGCCTTCGTGGCGTACCTGGCCCTGGGCGGGCGCGCCGTGTTTTGCCTGCTCGGCATCCGCCTCGGCCAGGTCCGCACCTGGCTGCTCGCGCCGGCCCTCGGGCTGGCCGTCATCGGACTCTTCGTCATGGGACTGAATCAGGCGGGTCTGCCAGTGCGGGTCTTCGCCCTCCCGCTCCTCCTTGCCACTTTGCTGGGATCGGCGCTGGTGCTGATCCGCACCCGGGTACCGGTGCCGCGGGCGCTGTGGCCGTTTGGCGCCGTCGCCCTGGCCGCGCTGATCCTGGGCGGCTGGCCGGCCCTCGTGCATGGCTTCGGTTGGGTGGGTTATGGCAATGACGATATGACCAACTACTGCCTGAGCGCCGGTCGGTTCCTGACCCACGGCTTCTATGCCCAGCCCACGCCTTGGGATCTGGCCGGCGGCGATTACTCCCAGCTTTTCTGGCTGATGAACATCGCCGGCTTCATCCGGTTTGGCAGCGAGCACCTCATCGCTTTCGTTGCCGGCGTCACGGGACTGGACCCCGTGCAGGTTTTCATGCCGGTGATCCTGGGCCTCGCGATGATCCAGCTGTGGTCGGTGATGGCGCTGGCGTTCACCTGCCCGCGTCGCCGGACTGCCGCCCTGATGGCCGGGGTGATTTTGACGGCGTCGCCCTTGTGGTATTTCGGGACAATGAGCCAGCTGATCGCCCAAGTCAGCGGGCTGGCCCTCCTCCTGGCCGCAATGGCGCTCACCGCCCGAAGTCATTTTCCCCGCCGGTGGACCGGACAGTTGCGGCTCGCCCTCGCCTGCGCACTGCTTCTTTCCGGATTGTGCATCTATTATCCGGAGGTGATCCCCTTTTATGTCATCGGTTGGGGACTTTACCAGCTGCTCCGGCCGCGCCGCCTGTGGCGCGAACTGCCACGGCTCCTGCCCACGACCGGCCTGGCAGCCGCGGGCATCTTCGTGTTGCTGAGGCATAACGTGCTCACCACCGCACTCACCCTGCTGGGGCAGGCCCAGGATGGCTTGAGTGCGACGGCTGTATCCGCCCGCATCGCCCTTTTCCCGTATTTCCTGATGCCGTTGGGCCCGGCGTTCCTGCTCGGGACCGATGTGATCGTCGCCAGCTATGCCAATCCATGGGCCACCCCCGCTCTGATCGGCGGGTTTCTTATCCTGGCCATTGTGATCGCCCTCTGGACCCGGGGTCTGGGGCAACGCTCCAGCTCGGCCGCTGTGCTGGCCGGCATGTTTTTCGTCGGCGTGAAACTGTTCAGTTCCGACAACGGATTCGGCCTCTTCAAGCTGGCGATGTATGCGTTGCCCTTCGTGGCCCTCGAGCTGAGCCGCTTGTTTGAGTTCAAACGCGGCCGGTCTTTCATCCGGGTGGCCTTCCTTCTGCTCCTCCCGCTCTGGCTTGCCGGCACCCTCCGCTATACGCAGGCCTCCCTCGTGGAAACCACCAGCCGCGTCGGCGAGCTCTTCGATGCCTCGGACTCGCTGGGCCGGCTGCCTTTCGCGGGGCCGGCTCCGGTGTGGTCGGATATCGCCAGTTCGCCCGTGGCCAAACTGCTCATGCTCAAGGGCGCCGATCTCCATCCGGTTTTTCTCAGCAAGCTTTACGGGGAAGAATTCATGGGCATCGCCAGTCGCCCCTGGCCCAACTGGATCTACCGCCTGCTGCCCGGGCCCCGGGTGGACGATACGACCGCCGCCAGGTTCGTCCATTACCTCCGGGCTGAGGTCTACCGGCCTGGAAAGGCCGAGGGCTTGGATTTCCTGCGCCGGTCGGCCACCGAAGATGCGGTGGGCAACCCGGCGACGATCCTCGTGACTTCCCGGGGTGAGGTCCGGTCGTTCAACAAACTCTCTCCCGGAGAATTTGCCGGGATGCATGGCCTGTTTGACTACGCCCCGGTCTCGCGGCTGGAAAATCACCTGGCCTTCATCCGGACCAATCAAGGCCAGCATTATTACCTCGGAGACGCGGGTGACATTGCCGTCTACAAGCCCGAGCCCGATCTCTATGCCCCGGGAAATTATTTCTTCGTGATGGGACGCCACCTGTTGTTCCGGGTAATCAATCCCACGGCCACAGTCAGGCTCCGGCTCAGCGTGACCGCCTCGATCCTTGGCGAAGGCCGCACCACCCTGCCGGCAGCGGCCAGTGTGCAAGGGGCTGCCCTGAAGCAGACGGGGCTCGGCTTAATCGGCGGCGGCAGCGCCAATGTTTTCTCCCAGTCTCTGCAGCCCTTTTTTCTCAACGGTGCGGCCTACGTTGCCTTGGATCTGGGCGAGGCGCCCTTGACCATCGGCCGGCCTGCCACGGGTCTGCAGGGAATGTACAATCGCAATCTCGCGCTCGATACCCGCCTCGGCCTGGGCTATTGCCGCGACATTTCCGTGATTAGCGAGGAACGCTACGCCCAGCTCCCGCGCAAACGGGAACTCCGGTCATTTCCCGCCGACCTGACCGGACCGGAGGCCGTCGAGTACTCCGGCCTCTACGAAGATGGCTGGGTCTCGAACCACGCCTTCGCCGTGCTCGGCCCCGTCAAAGCCGGGGACCGCGTCGTGGTCACCGCCATGCTGCCGCAGATTCCCGGGGCGGCCTCCTCCTCTCGCCGGGTCGAGCTGTTGGCCGACGGAGTCTCGCTGCTCTCCCGCGAGCTCACTCCCGGCACCTTCACGCTGCAAGCGCCGTTGCCGCACGCGGCTCCCTTCGTAAGGGTTGAACTGCGCTTCGCCTCTACCGATACTCTGCCCGCACCGGATAACCGCCCGGTTTCCGTGCTCCTGAAAGCCATCCAGATCCTGCCCGCCCCATGAGCGCCCTTCTCCTGTCCATCGTCGTTCCGGTTTACCGGGAGGAAAAAAATATTCCCGAGTTTCTCCGGCAAATCCGCCCGGTGCTCGCCGCCCTCACGGAGGACTATGAGATTATTTTCTCGCTCGATCCCTCGCCCGACCAGACCGAGGAAGTCATTCTCGCCGCCCGGGCCCTGGACGACCGGATCAAGCTCCTGAAATTCTCCCGCCGCTTCGGCCAGCCCATGGCCACCCTGGCGGGGTTGGAATACTCCCGGGGGGAAGCCGTCATCGCCATCGACGTCGACCTGCAGGACCCGCCTGAGCTGATCGGGGAAATGGTCGCGAAGTGGCGCGAAGGCTTCGACGTGGTGCTGCCCCAGCGCCGGGCCCGCACCGGCGAACCCTGGATCAAGAAGCTCGTGGCGCGCACCGGTTATGATGTGATCAACAAGATCGCCGACGTCCGGATCCCACCCAATACGGGCGATTTTCGGCTGATGTCGCGCCGCGTGGTCCGGGAGATTGTGCGCCTGAAGGAAAGCCACGGCTTCCTGCGCGGCATGGTGGCCGTGGTGGGTTTCCGGCAGTGCCTGATTCCGTTTGACCGCCCGCCCCGGTTCGCCGGCGAGACCAACTACAACCGTTTCTTCGGCTCCCTGCGCATCGGCTTCAACGGCATCTTCTGCTTCTCCACCTATGCGCTGACGCTCAGCACCATGGCCGGATTTGCCATCGCCTCGTGCTCCTTCCTGATCGCGATCACGTACCTGATCATGAAGCTCGCGGGGTTCCCCTTCCCGCTCGGCAATCCCACGATTGTCATCCTCGTGCTCTTCATGGGCGGCATCCAGCTGATCAGCGTCGGCATTCTCGGCGAATACATCGGCCGGATTTACGAGGAGGTCCGCGCGCGGCCAAAATTCATTGTCGACCGGGCCGAAGGCTTTAAATCCTGAAGCGCATGTCCACCGCCTCCGCCTCCAAATGGCCCAAGGTGCTGCCCGCGCTCACGCCCGCGCAGCAGCAGCGCAGCGACGAGTTCATGAAGCTGTGGCACGAGGTGCTGCCGCGGCGCTTCGGCCTCGTCGAGCGCTTCAACCACCAGTTCCCGGTCCGAAACTCACCGCCTGGTTTCACGACCACGCTGGAAATCGGCGCCGGCCTCGGCGAGCACCTCGAGTACGAACGGCTCACGCCGGAGCAGGAAAGCAACTATCACTGCAATGAATACCGCGAGAACATGGCCGCGGAAATCCGCCGGCGCCACCCGCGCGTGCAGACGGTCGTCGGCGACTGCCAGCAGCACCTTGGTTTTGCCGACGGCTTTTTCGACCGCGTCATCGCCGTGCATGTGCTCGAGCACCTGCCGAACCTGCCCGCGGCGATCCGTGAAGCCCATCGCCTGCTCAATCCGGAGCGCGGTCGGTTTTTAGTGGTCATCCCCACGGAAGGGAGCCCCGCCTATTCGCTCGCCCGCCGGATTTCCGCCCAGCGGGTCTGGAACCGGCGCTTCGGTGGCGGCTACGAGGAATTCTACCAGCGCGAGCACATCAACCTGCCGCATGAGATCCTGGAGGAACTCGATCCCTATTTCACGATCACGGCCCGCAGCTTCTTCCCGTTGGGTGTGCCGTGGGTCTTCTGCAATCTTTGCATTGGTCTCAGCCTCGTGCCGCGCCCGGCCCGCCGGCCGGGCGCGGGTCCCTAACCGTGATTTTCTGCACGCCTTGGTTTCTGCTGTTCAGCCTGGCGGCGGCTGGACTCTACCTGGCAGTCCGGCCCTGGCGTTTCACCCGGCTGCTCCTGATCCTCGCGGCATCCACGGTCTTCTACTGGCACTTCGCCGGCTTGGGCGGATTTCTGGTGATCGCGCTGCTCGCCACCTTCACCTATTTTGCCGGGGGATGGATTCATCGGTGCGCCCAGGGCTCCTCCCATCCGCCCAAACTTCTCCTGGCCGCATGTCTCGCACCGGCGGCACTGGCCCTGGTTTATTTCCGCTATTATGGATTCCTGACCGACTCGCTGGCCCAGGGCCTGGCTCAGCTGGGCGTATCGGCCGCACCCTCGGCCTGGTCACTCGTCCAGCAGGCGAAGCCGGTATTTGTGCCACTGGGCATTTCGTTTTTCGCCTTCGAATTCTGCCACTATCTGATCGACCTGTATCATGGCGCCGACCCGGTGCGCAACCCGCTACATTTTGGGATTTTCGCGCTGTTCTATCCCCGGCTGGCCTCCGGCCCCATCGTGCGCTTCCAACAGATCGTGCCGCAGCTGGCCGACCTGCCGCCGGTCACGCACACGGACGTGGCGTACGGTCTGCTCCGGATTTCCACCGGCTTCGCCAAGAAGTTCCTCCTGGCCGATCCGGCCGCGCATCTGGTGGCCACGACATTTCAGCCTGGAAATATCCTGGTGGGTACCGACGTACTCTGGCTCTGCCTGCTACTGTATATCCGGATCTACATGGATTTCGGCGGGTACTGCGACATGGCCATCGGGCTCGCGCGGTTGTGGGGCATCCGGCTCCCGGAAAATTTCCATTTCCCCTTTATCGCGTCGTCCCCTTCCGCTTTCTGGCGACGGTGGCATATCACCCTCTCCACCTGGATCCGTGATTACATCTACATCCCGCTGGGTGGCGGTCGCGTTCCTGCGTGGCGCAAGGGATTGAACCTGCTCTTTGCGATGGCCCTCTGCGGACTCTGGCACGGTTCCGCCTGGAATTTCGTGCTCTGGGGCGCACTGCACGGCGTCGCGCTTCAGGTCGGGCACGGCATGTCAGCCCTTGGTGAACGGATCGCCCCCGCCAGCCCCGTCGGCGGCAGGGTGCGGCAGGTGGGCGGACTGGCCATGACCGCGGTAGGCTGGGTGCTGACCCAGGCCTTCGTCAGTGTCACTTGGATTCTCTTTTTCTGTTCCGCGAGCGACACTTGGAAAATCCTCGGCCGCTTGGGGCACTGGCTATGAACCCCGCCGGCCCTTCCTCCTCTTCCGCCACCCGCGCCACGCGGAATTGGGCCAGGCTTTCGACCACGGTGTTTCTTGCCGGCTTCGTGTCCGCGATTCTCCTGGTCCGGCAGATTCCGCCGGCACCGGTCTTCTCCCCCCAGCTGCGCCGGGCCAATTACTGGCAGTCATACGAGTCCGCTTACTTTGCCTCCCTGCGCGCCTATGAGCAGCCCATCCACGATCTCTTGAGGGACGGTTATATTCCCATCGTGGTCTTTGGCGACTCCTCCATCCGCGGCACCGGCGCAGTGGGCGACGCCGTCTGGACCCGGCAGCTTGAGCAACGCCTTCAAGCCGTGAATGCCCGCGTACGCGTGGTAAATTACGCCCAAAACGCCGGCGACCTCATGGGACCTTTTCTCTTTCATCATCTGCAGGCAAAATTTCCGGCCGCCTACTATATCGTGCAGTGGCATTTTTCCAGCGAGGTGGGCGTGCGTCATCCATTTCACATGTGGCTGACCTCGGAAATCGCCCTGCGCGACGGGGACAATAATCCCGCGGTCCATCACTCCTTTAAAATCGTTCCCGTCACGTCGCCGGAGGAACGCTATACCTTCGTGTTGGCCGGCCTCGATATCCTGACCCACTATCTCGATGCCGGAAACTGGATCCGTTATCGCTGGCTGGGCCGGCCGTTGGTGAACTCAAACCGCCAGGTCGAAATTCAGCCGCTGAGCGAGGCCGCCGAGTCCGATGTCACGATGGATAAATTCATCCCGCCCACCACCGCCGGGACGGCCGACCAGATGAGTGGTTTTTTTCTCGCCCACCTCGGGGCACGCCACACTTACATTCAACGGCCGTGGCAGGAGCGCGCCGCATACTTTGAGGAAATGTATCCTTCCCGCCTCCGGAGCCACTTGCTCGTGCTGAGTGGCGATTTCAATCCCTATTACGCTCCCCATCAGGATGCCACTGCCATGAACATTTGGCGGACCATCTGGGATCAGCTGCGCGCGGACATGGCCCGGATCCCCAACCTGCGCTGGGTATCTTATTCGGGATCCAATGGACTGATGCAGGTCGAGGACTTCATTGATCTCGGCCATATGACGCCCCACGGCCAGCAGCGCGTGGCCGAGGCCGTGGCGGGAAATTTACTGGGCAAGGGCGGCTGGTTTGATCCGGCGAACCCGGGTGCGGAGAAATTGCCCGAGATCATGGCCGGCAGATGGTGTGAGACCCGTTCACTCCGGCCCTACCAAATGGAACCCTTCCGGCTCATGGCCCCCCGGCCATCGCGGTTTTATTCCACCTATGGTCCCGCCCTTTACGGAGAATTCTACTTCGCCCATCCCGATACCCGGCTGCGCTTCCAAGTCACCGCCGGCCATCATGTGCTGCGCACGTCCGCGCATTTCAATCCCGCCGCCTACGAGCATCTTCCAGCCGTCGAGGCCACCGACGGCGTTCAGCTGGAAGTCGCCCTGCTCAGTACAGACGGCCACCGGTCCGTCGTCTATGACCGCACCATCGACCCGCTGAACCGGCCCGCCGACCGCGTCATCCTGCCGGTTGAGGTCGCGTTCGATGTTTCCCCGGGTGCCGAAATCGAGGTATTCGTCGGCCCGGGGAAAAGCGGACAGAGCAACCGTGACTGGGTTTATCTGGGCCCGCTGACCATCCAATAGTCCTCGCTCATGAAACAATTCCGTCAGCTTTTCCTTAAATTCTGCCTCGGCATGCTGGTCGGCTTCGGCTGCATCTTCATCATTTATTGCATCACCCTGCCCGCCATTCCCTTCGTCTATGTCGGATTCTAACCTGACATCCCCGTCCGGCCGCGTCAGGGTGTGCTCCAGCTGCACCAGAAGGGAGCCATTGGCGTTCGATGCAAGAAACTGAAGCAGTATCCATGGCGCATCGGAATGCGTGGATCGACGGCCTCCGTGGCGTCTGTATTTTTTCCGTCTTATGCACGCACGGCCTGTTTCAGGTTCCCTCGGCCGGCCCGACCGCAAACTGGTTTTCGTCAGCCGTCCTCGACAAGGGCTATTTCGGTGTCGCCATGTTTTTTGTCATCTCGGGATTTCTCATCACGGGCAATGCGTTGCGGCGTTATGGTGAGCCGGCCCGGATCGACTTTGGCCAGTTCTACGCCATGCGAGTGGCCCGCATTTTACCGTGCCTCCTGCTCTTCATCGCGATCATGGTCCCCCTCGGTTACGCTGGGCTTCCAAGCTTTACCCCGCCGAGCAAGGAACTGCTCTGGGGCAGTGTCTACGCCGCGCTGACATTTCACTACAACTCCTACTACTTTGTCGCGAACGCTCCGGGCTTAACCCACTGGGCTCCATTGTGGTCCCTTTCCATCGAGGAAATATTCTATCTGACCTTCCCTCTGGTTTGCTTCCTGACGCGACGCCGAACCGTGCTCCTAACGGTGCTCGCGGGCCTCATTATCGGTGGACCGTTCGAACGGGAAGGCTTCGCCGGTATTTTCAGCTTCTGGGGCGCCGCTGACCTGCTGGCCATGGGATGTCTGGCCGCGCTCGCGCTCGATCATTGCCGGGCGCAACTCTCCGCCTTCAGCTGGCCGCTCCGGGCCGCCGGGGGTGCGATCATCCTGTATATTTTCGTCCATTTCCAAGTCCGGCAAAATTTTACGCTGGCACCCACCGGGCTCGGGCTGGGGACCGCCCTGTTTCTGATCGGCGCGGCGAGTGCCAAGCCCGTTCATCGCCCCAATCGGGTCGGATGGCCCATCACCGCCCTCGGCCGAGTGAGCTACGAGATCTATGTTTTTCATGTCGCCCTGATTCTTGCCCTGATGCCAGCCGGTCTCAGCTTGCTGAGAACGCTGGGTGCACCCGAAGGCTTGGCGCATTTGACAACATCGGTCATCATGCTGGCGCTGCTTTATTCGTTCGGCGCTGCGCTCTCCCGTTTCGTCACCGAGCCCTTGAATGCCGGCATCCGGCGATTCTATGCCAGATAAGAATGGTGATTGAAGCGAAACGAAGGCCCGCCGGCTGCCCGGCCAAATGCTGCAGCCAAGTGAAAGCCTTCCTTGAAATTTTGCCTCGGCATGCCCCCAGGCATCGGATGCAGTGTAAATCTCCCTTGCCTCACCCTGTCCGCCATTCCCTTCGTCTATGTCGGATGCCAGCCTGACATCCCCGCCCGGGCAGGCATCCGACCCGAGTCGTCAGCCGTGGCTGGAGGTCAGCTGGGTCGATTTTCTCTTTTGCGCCGCGCTGATCATCGCCGGATTTTTCTACCTGCGCGACGCCCCTCACTGGGCCCGCAATACCTATGTGGGCAACGCCCAGTATGGTGACGCTGAATTCTGGTGGAATGGCGCATTGCATTTCTCCCACGGGATCATCGCCGAGAACCCCAACCTGACTTATCGCATGGGGTATGCCGTTTTTGGCGGGCTGGTGGCGGCGGTCTGCGGCCCGGACTACCACGTCTTTCACCAGATCCTGCTCGGGTTGTTTTTGATCACCGCCGGCGGTCTTTATCTTTCCCTGCGCGACACCGTGGGGCGCATCGCCGCTGCGGCCACCGGACTGTTCCTCGTGTTCAATCCCTTCACCGCCGAGTGGATCGCAGTGTCCACGTCCGACGGTCTCGGGATGATCCTCAATCTTGCCGCCCTGCTGGCGCTCATCGCCGGAGTCCGCGGCCAGCTGAAACCGGGATGGATCATCCTGTTCGGCCTGTTGTTTTCCTGCGGCTCGCTCACCCGCCCGCTGGTGACGCCTTTCATCGTGCCGGCGGTCATCGCGGTGATCGCCGCGTCGTGGGGAAAATGGCGGCAAGCCGCGCTGGGCGTCAGCGTGATGCTCGTCGCCTTCATGGTCCCGACGCTCGCGTGGATGGGTGTGATGGCCGCCACCACGGGAAATTTCGCCCTGACCGGTGCCAGTCAGGATGCTTCGACTTTTTATGCCGCCAGCGATCCGCAGATCCAAGTCTGGCGGGGTGACATGTTTACCAAGGTTCAAATATCGGCCCAGGAACACTTCCATGTCGCCAACCCCGATGCCCGGCAGATGAACGCCGAATTCTGGATCCTGACACAGGAAAACTACCGCCGCTACTGGCGCTATCATCTTGCGCGACTGTGGCCCCATTCGGTCCAGCTTGCCGGGTACACTTCGGATCGTTGCACTTATTCCATGGGGGAAACCAAGATCGCCCGGACCCACGCGAAATGGGCCCTGGTCCTCGTCTTGTTCGCCGTCGCCCTGTGGCGAAGGCGCTGGGCCGCAGCCGTCGTGGTCGGCGGGCTCGGCTGGGTTTGGGCGGCGCATCCCGAACTTCAACCTTGGGCCGTCATCGGAGCCAGTGCCGTCGGCTTCCTGGCGTTGTTTTTCAACCGCCGCGCGGGTTTCCTCTGGGCAGCATTTTGGTGGGTGGGCGTCGCGGCGCTTTATCTGATCGGCGGTACCTGGGGGCCTCCGCTCGGCCCTGTGCTTGACCTCAATGCACTCGGTTACCGGCTCGGTTTTCAGTTCTTCTTTGTCTCAGACCTCCTCGTGATCGGCGTGTTGGGCGCCATCACCCAAGGAAAAATTCGCCCCGCCCCGGCTTCCGTCGCCGGGGCAAGCCAGACTTGGCTGACCCGCTCGTCGCCGGTGGCGCTCCGGCTCGTGAAAATTTTCCTCAGCGGGGCCGGGCTCGCGCTGGGACTGCTGCTCGCCACTGGCGCCGTCATCGTCGGCTCACGCATGATCGCGCTCTCCCGCGCCCGGCCCGTGGCCTATCCGGCACTCACGGCGCTGGCCGGACTCGGTCCGGTCCACGATGCCCAGCCTGTGAAAGACCAGAATGACCTGATGATTCACCTCAACGCCCATGCCGGCGCCCGGTTGGTCGTCACGGCCATGAGCTCCGGTTTCGTCTGGAACCTCCCCGGTCAGCAACGCTGCGTCCTGCTCCTTTACCGGCAGGATTTTGTCCGGCCTGTGCTCATGAACCCGCGTCGATTCGACGTCGAGATTCCCCGGCACCTGCCGGAGCGGGAGTGGATGGGGCGCCAGGGCGCCTGGGTCGTCCGGTCCTTCCCTGACACCGCCCAAGTGAGCAACCTGCCCTACTATGTCGAGGTGTCCGCGGTCCAGGCGTTCATTCCCCTGACCGCCGATGGCCACGCCTACGATCTCGGGAAGAAGGTGATCTTCCCGTTGGCCAAGTCCGCCACCCAGCTCACCGCCGCAGGCGACCTTAATTTCATCGGCGCCCGACCCGAGTGGAGCCTCAGTTCCGGTCAGGAAAGATATCCCCGGCGCTTTGCCCTTCGGCCCGCCGGCTCCGCTCCGGCCACCGTGGGATTCACCCTCAGCCTGGACCATGCTCGCGGGCAAAGAACCCTGCACCTGGGTGTACTGCGGGAACCAGCCGCCGGCAGCACGCCCCGCCCTCCGGCCTGCGTCATGAAATTCGTGGGCGGGCCGGAAGCCGGGGTCCCACCGCTCTGGCAGACGTCCATCCTCGCACCGCCGGCGGATATCCAGTGGGCGGAAATCCCTCTGGGGGAATCCCGCGGGACGATCCAGTTCACCAGCGAGAGCCTGCAGCCGGGTGATACATTGTGGGTTTATGAGCTTGTGCTCACCGCCGACGATTTCACCAATTGACCGGCTGTGCCCTCATCGATGTCCGCCTTATCCATGCACTTCACCTCACGAACGACGTGCTGCGCCCGGCTTGGATCGAGCCCGGCCGGCGGTCGTCGGACACCAAGCCGGGGGGCATTGGCTCCATGAAGACCACTGAGGCGCTGCCCCTCGAGCAGCATAACATCGAGATCCAGCGCAACCGCCAAGCCTGGCAGCACAAGCCGCTCCTGCAGGATATCTATCGTGATTTCTACCGTACCATTGCCGCCCGGATCGATCCCAGCCAGCCCGGCCTCATCGTGGAACTCGGCTCGGGCATGGGAGCCATCAAGGAGATCATCCCGCAGTGCATCACCACCGACCTCTTCCCAAATCCCTGGCTGGACCGCCAGGAAAACGCCTACCGCCTGAGCTTTGCCGACGGCAGTGTCTCGCACCTCATCCTTTTTGATGTGTGGCATCACCTCCGTTATCCCGGCACGGCCCTCCAGGAATTCCGGCGCGTGCTCGCGCCGCACGGACGGCTGATCCTCTTTGAGCCCGCCGCCAGCTGGAGCGGCCGGTTCATCTACCAGACTTTTCACCATGAGCCGGTGGGACTGCGCGATGAGCTCACTTGGGAAGCCCCCGCGGGCTTCTCGGCGAAGGATGCGGATTACTATGCCGCGCAGGGCTCGGCCACGCGCCTGTTTTGGTGGGGCGAAGCCCGTCCCCGGCTCGCCGGCTGGCGGATCGATGAAGTGCAGCCCATCGCGTCGTTCGCGTACTTCGCTTCGGGCGGATTTTCCGGGCCGCGGCTTGGCGGCCGGTTCCTGCACGGACTCATGCGTGGGCTGGACTGGCTGACCGCGCCTTTTCCCCGCGCGTTCGCCGCCCGCCTGCTGGTCGTACTCGAAAAAAATTCCCCCTAAAATGTCCTCCCTTTCAGAGATCACGCGCGATCATCTCGAGAAGATCCGCGCCTTCTATGACGCGGCACCCACCGAGCCCACGGCTGCTGCGCGCAGCTATCGCAGGCTGTTGGCCCACTATTACAACCTGCTCATCCCCGCGGGTGCCTCCGTGCTGGAAGTCGGCTGTGGCTCAGGAGAGCTCCTCGCCCGCGTGCACGCCGCTCGCAAGATCGGCGTCGATCTCTCCTCCGTGCAGGTCGCCGCTGCCCGCGCCCGCGTGCCCGGGGCGGAATTCCATGTCCAGGCTGGAGAGGAGCTCAAACTCCACGGTCGTTTCGATTACATCATTGTATCCGACACGCTGAACCTCGCCGCCGATGTCCAGCAACTGTTCGAACAACTGCAGTCGGTCTCCCATGCCGATACCCGGCTGATTCTCAATTATCACTCCTCCCTTTGGCGCCCGTTGCTTTCCCTCGGCCGGCTGGCCGGACTGAAATCCGCCCAGCCACAGAGCAGCTGGCTGACGACCGCAGATGTGCGCAACCTCCTGCAGCTGGCCGACTGGAGTCCCGTCCTCTTCCAGCCCCATCTGCTCATCCCGGTAAATTGCCTCGGCTTGGAAGCTCTGGTCAATCGGTGGCTGGCGCCGTTGCTCGGCTGGTTCTGCCTGACCGTTTTCTGCGTGGCTCGCCCGGTGCGCCCGATGGCGTCGCGGGTCCGCACGGTCTCCGTTATCATCCCCGCCCGCAATGAAGCCGGCAACATCGCGGCCGCCGTGCAACGCACCGCCGAACTGGGAGCCGGCACCGAGCTCATCTTTGTCGAAGGTCACTCCCGGGATGACACCTGGGTCCGGATTCAGCAGGTCGCAAAGGAAAATCCCGGCCGGAAGATCAAGATCATGCAGCAGACCGGACGCGGCAAGGGTGATGCCGTGCGGATGGGTTTTGCGGCCGCGACGGGCGACATCCTGATGATCCTCGACGCGGACCTCACCATGCCACCCGAGGAACTGGTGAAGTTCTATGACGTCATTGCCAGCGGCCACGCGGAGTTCGCGAACGGCGTGCGGCTCGTCTATCCCATGGACGAGGAGGCGATGCAGTTTCTCAATCTGTGCGCGAACAAGACGTTTGGGATCATCTTTACCTGGCTGCTCGGTCAGCCCGTGAAGGACACGCTCTGTGGCACCAAGGTGCTGTCCCGTACGCATTATGATCGGATCGCTGCCAACCGGGCCTACTTCGGCGATTTCGATCCTTTCGGCGACTTCGACCTGCTCTTCGGCGCCGCGAAGCTGAACCTGAAGATCGCCGACGTGCCCATCCGCTACCGCGAGCGGACCTACGGCACCACCAATATCCAGCGCTGGAGCCATGGATGGCTGCTGCTCCGCATGGTGCTCTTCGCCATGCGGAAGATCAAATTCGTCTGATTGCCCCATGATCTCCGTTAAGAAAAAAATCCTGATCGCCCGCCTGTTGAACCGGGTACTCGGCTTCCTCCGCGGACTCACCGGTCGCAACATGCGGGTGCAATGCCGCCGGCGTGGCGTGAAATGGGACCTCGATCTCAATGAGGGCATAGATCTTTCCATCTATATGCTGGGGGCCTACGAGTCCCGGACCATGCGCGCCTACGAGCGGGTGATCCGGCCTGGCGCCGTGGTCTTCGACATCGGCGCCAACATCGGCGCGCACACCCTCCATTTTGCCCGCCTGGTCGGCCCGGCCGGTCGCGTGTTCGCCTTTGAACCGACGGATTTCGCCATGGCCAAGCTGCGCTCCAATCTTGGTCTCAACCCCGATTTGGTCCCGCGGGTATTGCTGCAGCAGTGCTTTCTCGTGGCCGACCGGACCGACCAGCCGCCGAGTTCGATCCCTTCGAGCTGGCCGGTCGCCAATCAGCACGATGACCTGAATTTGGAGCACCTCGGAAAACCGCAGTCCCTCACCGCCGCCACCACTCTGACCGCGGATGATTTTTGCCAGCGCGAGGGTATTAGCCGGATCGATTTTGTGAAAATCGACGTCGATGGCCACGAGTACCCCGTGCTGCGCGGGTTTCATCAGTCCCTGCTTCGCTTCCGTCCACTCATTCTCATTGAGATCGCCCCTTTTATTTATGAGGGGGAAAATGCCGGGGAATTCGAGGAATTCGTACGCTTCCTTGATGCCCTGCGCTATGATTTCACCGACGCCAATACTGGACATACCCTGCCTCATGATGCCGCGGCCCTCCGCCAGCTGATCACACCCGGCGGAGGCGTGAATGCCCTGCTCATGCCACGGCCGGACCAGCCATGAATCCGTTCATTCGGCTGCTCGAGCGGACGTTCACGGCTTTCAACCAAGCGCCTTTCTGGCGGGGCCGCTGCAAAGTCTGGGGCCAGACCATGACCGCCGCCACGTTCGAACGTTGGCTGTACCTGCGCCTGCACCGCTTCGGCCGGATGGGCCGGGATGAGTTGGCCACGCTGACCGAAATCGTGCGGCCCGGGATGACCGTCCTCGATATCGGCAGCAACCTTGGCCTCTACACCGTGCTGCTTTCCCGGCTCGTCGGGCCGGCCGGGCGGGTCATCTCGTTCGAACCCGATCCCGCCCTCTTTGCCACTCTTCAGCGCAACTGTGCCCTGAATGGCTGTGCCAACGTCGAGCCCCACAATCTCGCCGTTGGCAGCCAGCCTGGCCGGCTTTTGCTCCAAAAGCTGATTTTCAACGCCGGCGACAATCATCTCGCCAAAGGCGGAAGCCGCCTGTTCCGCCACGCCGTGGAAACCGAGGTGGTGACCGTTGATCATTTTCTGCCCGGCCTGCGCCCGGATCTGGTAAAGATCGACGTGCAGGGCTGGGAATTTGAGGTTCTGAAGGGAATGGACGCCATGGTGCGCAGCCATCCACCGGTCGAGATTTACCTGGAGTTATGGCCACAAGGATTGCACCGCGCCGGCTGCACCGCCGGCGACTTGGCGCACTGGCTTCATGACCGCGGGTTCCACCTGTATCGCGCGCACGATCGCAAGCCGCTCGACGATGCCGCGCTTGCAGCCCTGAGCGGTGAACTCACCGGCCTCAAGCATGCCGACTTGATTGCCAGCCGCAGGATTTGAGCACCGCCCCGGGGGTCGCTCCTGTGCCGCCATCTTCTGGATGGACGCTGCCGCGGCACCGAGCCAATTTCCCGTACATTCTCATGGAGAAAATTTTCGTTACCGGCGCCGCCGGCTTCATCGGCAGCAGCCTCGTTGATCGTCTCCTCACTGACGGAAAAAACGTCGTCGGCTGGGATAATTTCTCGACCGGCCAGCGGCCGTTCACCGCCGGTGCGCTCCAGCACCCGGCCTACCGGCTGGTCGAAGGCGACAACCTTGACCTGCCGGCGCTGACCAAGGCCATGGCCGGCTGTGATTTCGTGTTTCATCTCGCGGCCAATGCCGACGTTCGCTTCGGCACCGACCATCCCGGCAAGGATCTCCAGCAAAATACCATTGCCACCTACCATGTGCTGGAAGCCATGCGCGCCAACGGGATCAAGCGCCTCGGGTTTTCCTCGACCGGCTCCACCTACGGCGAATCCAAGGTCATCCCCACGCCGGAGGACGCGCCCTTCCCCGTCCAAACCTCGCTCTATGGCGCATCCAAGGTCGCTGGGGAGGGCCTGATCCAAGCCTACTGCGAGGGCTTTGGCTTCGAAGGATATATTTTTCGTTTCGTCTCCATCCTCGGCGAACGCTACACTCACGGACACGTCTTCGATTTCTACCGGCAGTTGCTGGAGCATCCTGACCACCTCCGGGTCCTCGGCGACGGCACCCAGCGCAAATCCTATCTCTATATCCAGGACTGCCTCTCGGCGATGCTCCATGTCACGAGCCTCGGGCTCGCGGCGAAGGCGCCGCATCAGGTCGAGGTCTTTAATCTCGGCGCGCCGGAATTTTGTCAGGTGCGGGATTCCATCGGCTGGATCTGCGAGGCCCTGAACCTCCAGCCACGGCTCGAGTTCAGCGGCGGTAATCGCGGCTGGATCGGGGATAATCCCTTCATCTTCCTCGAGACCAAAAAAATCCAGGGCGCCGGCTGGAAGGCACAGCTCACCATCCGGGAAGGCATCCTCCGCACCCTGCGCTGGCTCGAAGCCAATCCCTGGGTCTTCGAAACGCGAAAATAACCCCGGCTGTTTCCGGCGGCCGAATTTTCATCCCGCCCGCTTCCCGCCTTCCCATTCCGCCTTTCTCCTTGCTCCCTTCTCCCTTCTCCCGCGCACCTTCAACGCGCGGAGCCGCGCGCTGGATGTGGCTGGTCGCCGTACTCCTGATGCTCGGCGAATTCCTGGTCTTTGACCGGATGACCGCCCGGTTTCACGCCCATGTTTACCCCCGCTGGACCGACCAGACCCAGTATCTCAGCGACGCCTACTCCGGCTATGAGAACCTGCGGTCAACCGGCTTCTGGCACGGGCTGAAGGCGACCCTCAGCGCTTCCGTCCCGCAGGGTAAACTGCATGACGTCCTCGCTGTGCTGGTCTTCTGGGTATTGGGCGGGCCTTCGCGCAGCGCTGCCCTGAGCCTGAACCTGCTGGCCTTCCTCGCCTGGCAGGCCGCACTGCTCGCCGTCATCCCACGGGTGACCGGCTCGCGCACCTTGGGATGGATGGCATTTGGCCTGTTGCCCTGCCTGGCCTGGCCTTGGGCGGTCAATGCCGGCAGCGCCGTGGATTTCCGGCTCGATCATGGCGCCATGTGCCTGATGGGCGTGACAGCCGCAATGGCCCTGCTCACCCGGGGATACCGCTCTGCGGGCTGGTCCGCGGCCTTCGGTGCCGCGGTCGGTCTCACGATCGTCGAGCGGTTTCTGACCGGCACATACTTTACTGTGATTTTCGCCGCATCCGGGATCTGGGTCCTGTGCGGTGAGTCCCGGATTCTGCGACTGCGCCATCTGCTGGGAGCCGCCCTCGTCGCGGTGGTGATCGCGGGACCCATGTTCTGGCTCAACCGCGCCGGGATCTACAATTATTACTGGGGCGGGCAGATGGTCAGCGCCGAGGGCAACGCCCGCGCCCCCGGATTGGATGTCGGGGAATCGCTGCAGTTCATTGCGGGCCATCTGGGCTCAGATCAGCTCGGTCCGTGGTTCTGCTGGGCCGCCGCCGCCCTGACCGTTGCGCTGCTCTCTGCTTTTGCCCACGGCCGCAGGGCGGTTTCCGGGGTTGATCGCAACGGACTGTTCTTCGCCCTCGCCTTCCTGCTGCTCCCGGCCGCGGTGCTTTGCCTGCACCGGCAAAAGTCCGCATTTGTCCTGGGGATCTTGGTCCCCGGGGTCTTGCTTCTAATCCTTTGGGTTTGGACCGTGCTGTGGCCGCGGATCGGCTTTGGCGTGAAACATCCCGCGGGGCGATGGTTCCCTGTCCTGCTGGCGGCGGCGGCCGTGGCAGCCGGGGAGGGTTATTTTCTCGAGTGCCAGTTCGCGCCTCCCCTCAGCGATCAATTCGTGGCCGGCGCGGCCCGGATCAACCAGCTCGCGGATTATTTGTTCGTCACCGCGCGCACCGCCGGGCTCACCCAGCCGCGCCTGGGCACCGACCAACTGACCGATACCCTCGATGCCCGGACCATGAGTGTCCTCTGCTACGAGCGGCAGAAAATCTGGCTGCCGTTCAGCACCGAGTTGCCAACCGGGATAGTAAGTCAAAAGGATGAGCTCATCCTGGACCGGCTTGGGGAGTGTGATTTTGTCCTGCTCACCGACCGGATGGTTGGAAACGGACACTATCCCTATGACCAGCAGATGCGCCGCCTTTATCCCGTGCTGAAGCAATGGTGCGAGACTCATCTCCGGCGGGTTGAAACCTTCCCGCTTTTTGACCGTGAAATCTCGCTTTACCAGCGGCGAACACTTCCGGCACAACGCTGATTTCAGTTCATTTTCCGGTTTCTTCTTTCCGCTTTTCCTTTTCTTCTTTTCCCCGTGAACCTTGTCCTCACCGGCTCCAGCTCCGGCATCGGCCGCACCCTTGCCGGGCACCTGCTCGCCCGCGGGCATCGCGTCTGGGGACTCGCCCGCACCGACCAGTCCGCTTTCGCCGTCCAGCATGCCGGCGCTTTCCGCGCCTCGCGCTGTGATGTGGCTCACTGGGCCCAGGTCGCCTATGCCGCCAACGAGATCACCGCCGCGTGGTCCCATGTCGACGGCCTGATCACCTGCGCCGGCCTGCAGGGCGAAATCGGCCGCGCGCTCAGCGCCGATCCCGTCAACTGGAGCGCCACCGTCCGCGCGAATCTTGACGGCACCTTTTTCGCGCTGCGCGCCCTGGACCCGCTGCTCATGAAGGCGCCGCGCCGCGCGAAGGCCATCTGCTTCTCCGGCGGTGGCGCCACCAAGCCCCGGGCCAATTTCTCCGCCTATGGTGCTGCCAAGACCGGAGTCGTCCGACTGGTCGAGACCATCGCCGAGGAAGAACGTAACCGCGCCTTGGACATCAACGCCATCGCGCCCGGCGCGATCAATACCCGGCTCACCGATGAGATCCTGGCTCTGGGGCCCCAAGTGGTCGGCGAGAGTGAATATGCCTCGGCCCTGAAGCAGAAATCCGCGGGTGGTGCCCCAATCGAAAAAGTGCTCGGGCTGATTGACTGGCTGCTCTCTCCCGCCAGCGATGGCATCAGCGGACGGTTGCTGAGCGCCCAATGGGACAACTGGAGCGGCCTCGCGGCCCAACGCAAAACCCTCGCCCAATCCGACCTCTACACGCTCCGCCGCATCACGCCGGACGACAAAAAATAGGCGAATTCGGATTTTTAACCGCAAAGCGCGCGAAGCCCCCAGGCGAGAGCGGGATGACAGAGGAGCCCGGCAAAAAACTTCACGGCCCCCCGGTTTTTCTGCCGCCCACATCGGTGGCTTGAGCTTTGCGCCCTTCGCGTCCTTGCGGTGAAAAAACGGACCGGTTACGTCGCCCGCGCCTTGAACACCCGATAGTTCAGCAGCAGGAACACCACCACTGTCGAAGGCGGAACCGCCAGCGCCGTGGCCCAGAGCCGGCTAAGCCCAAACGCGTCGAGGCAGAGATGAAAGACCCAGAAGTTGATGGCAAAGCTGATCATCACGGTGAGCACGTACTCGCGGAACTGCCGCCACCGATCGGCCCGAACACTCGGTAACGCCCAGAAACGGTTCAACGCGTAGTGCGTCGTGGTCGAACAGAGAAAGGCCAGGGTAAAAGCCGGGTTCGTACCCAGCCAGAACAGGAACAGCTTCATCGTCGCGAGCTGGACGCCATACGCCGTGGCGCCCACCACCAAAAACCGCGCAAACCTCACTTGCGTCTGCCGGTCGCTTAGCTTCGCCTTGAACATCCTCGCTACGGAATGAACCGCGCCCACCCCGAGCAACTCAATTTCGCCGTCATCGGCTGCGGCCTCATCGGCCGCAAGCGCGTCCTTGCCCTCGGCCCGACCGCCTCGTTGCTCTACACGTGCGATCTCGACGCCGCCCGCGCTTCGGATCTCGCCCAGCTGGCACCCGGCTGTCGCGCCGTCACCGAAGCGGCCGCCGTGTTCGCGGACCCGCGTGTCCACGCAGTTATCATCTCCACGCTCAACGCCTCGCTCGCACCCCTCGCCCTGGCCGCCGTGCGTGCCGGCAAGCATGTGCTGGTCGAGAAACCCGGCGCCCTCTCTGCCGCCCAGCTGCGCGAAGTGCAGTCCGCGGCCGCCCAGTCCGGAGTGCGCGTCCGGCTGGGCTATAATCACCGCTTTCATCCCGCACTGCGAAAAGCCCGCGAACTGATCGATGCTGGCGCACTCGGACCGATGATGTTCCTGCGCGGCCGCTACGGCCATGGCGGCCGCAAGGGCTATGACCGCGAGTGGCGCGCCGATCCGAAGCTCTCGGGTGGCGGTGAGCTCATCGACCAGGGCGTGCACCTGATCGATCTCGCCGGCTGGTTTCTCGGCGACTTCCCCACGGTCGAGGGCCATGCCGTGACGTCTTTCTGGGACATGCCGGTGGACGACAACGCATTCCTTTCGCTGCGCACGGCGGCCGGCCAGACCGCATGGCTCCATGTGAGCTGCACGGAATGGAAAAACCTCTTCTCCCTCGAACTCTATGGCCGGGATGCAAAGATCGCGATTGACGGCCTCGGCGGCAGCTATGGACCCGAACGGCTGACCCTCTATAAAATGCTCCCGCAAATGGGCCCGCCTGAAACCACGGTCTTCGAATTTCCTGCCGGCGACGAATCCTGGCGCCTCGAAGGCGAGGCCTTCCTCGAAGACATCCGGCTGAATCGCGAGTCCACCCCCGGCCTGGCCGAAGGCATCCGCACCCTCGAAATCGTCGAACAAATTTACCGTCAAAGCGGGTACCCCAAACCCTGATCCAGCAACCGATCGTTTTCCCGCTTTCTCAATTCTCCGACCCACCGCCCTCAGCGTTCAGTAATCAGCTTTTCCAATTTCAGCTTCTCAGTCTTTCACCTTCCACCCTTCGCCTTCCGCCTTTCCGACGTTTCTTCCTTCATCTTTGCCCCGCTTCCTTCTTTTCAGCCCATGATCATCACCCGTTCCCCTCTTCGCATTTCCCTCGGCGGCGGCGGCACCGACCTGCCTTCGTATTATCGCGAGCATGGCGGCTTCCTCGTCGCCGCCGCCATCGACAAATACGTCTACATCACCCAGCACCGCACCTTCCAGGAGGAGATCATCATCAAGTATTCCAAGCTGGAGCGCGTGCACTCCGTCGACCAGATCGAGCACCCCATCGTGCGGGAGGCCCTCAAGCTCGTCGGGGTCACTGACCCGCATCTCGAACTCACCTCCATGGCGGATATTCCCGGCGGCACCGGCCTCGGTTCATCGGGCAGTTTCACCACCGCGCTCCTCAAGAGCCTGCACGCCCATAACAAAAACATCATCTCGCCCGCCGAGCTGGCCGAGCAGGCCTGCGACATCGAACTCAACAAGCTGGGCGAGCCCATCGGCAAACAGGACCAGTATATCGCCGCGGTCGGCGGCATCACCGCGTTCACCTTCCATCCGGATGGCCGCGTCGAATACCGCCCCTGCAAAATCTCCGAGGAGACCCTCTTCAACCTCGAGGACAACCTCCTGCTCTTTTTCACCGGCTACTCCCGCAGCGCGTCCTCGATCCTCAAGGATCAGAATGACAAGTCGAAGCAGAATGATCCGGCCATGCTGGAGAACCTCCATTTCACCAAGGAACTCGGCTACAAGTCGCTGGCGGAGCTGGAAAGCGGCAACCTCGATGAATTTGCCCACTTGATGGATATCCACTGGCAGCGCAAGAAGGCCCGCAGTTCGGGCATGAGCAACGCCCGCATCAACGAGTGGTACGACTATGCCATCGAGAATGGCGCCTTGGGCGGAAAACTTATCGGTGCCGGCGGCGGCGGTTTCCTGATGTTCTACGCCGGCGACAAACGAAAGCTGCGTCACGCGATGCGAGAAAAGGGCCTGCAGGAAGTTCGCTTCCGCTTCGATTTCGAAGGCACGAAGGTCGTGGCGCAGAACTGAGGTTATCAGGAATAGCCTTCATTCCCGCGAGGTTGTTTTCCCGCCATCCCTTTCTCCCATGCCTCCTAATATTCCCGTCGCGATCCTTGCCGGAGGAATGGCTACCCGACTGCGTCCGATGACCGAGAAGATCCCCAAGTTGCTCGTCGAGGTCGCGGGCGAACCGTTCTTCTCGCACCAAATCCAGCTCCTGAAGCAGGCCGGGCTCACTCATCTTGTCCTCTGTGTCGGGTACCTCGGCGAGCAAATCGTCGACCAGTATGGCGATGGAGCCAAATGGGGCGTCAAAATTGAATACTCCTTCGACGGACCCAAGCTCCTCGGCACCGGCGGCGCCTTGATCCAGGCCCTGCCCCGGCTCGGCGAGGCCTTCTACGTGCTCTATGGCGACAGTTACCTGCCCATCGACTATCACGCGGTTGGAGATTTCTTCCAGCATTCCGGCCAGCCCGGGTTGATGACCGTGTTTGAAAACCACGGACGTTACGACCGGAGCAACGTCTGGTTCGAGGCCGGCGAGATCAAGGCTTACGACAAGAAAGCCCCGCTTCCGCAGATGCACCACATCGATTATGGTCTCGGCGTATTCCGCGCGACCGCGTTCGACGGTTTATCGCGCAATGCCGAGGTCGACCTCGCCGCGGTGCAGCAGACCTTGGTCGCCCGCCACCAGCTCGCCGGCTTTGAAATCAAGCAGCGCTTCTACGAAATCGGCTCCCCCGCCGGGCTGGCCGAACTCAACGCCCTCCTCCGGCAACAAAGTCCAATCTGACCGAGGATTTCTTTTCCCTTTCCCTGCTCCTTTCTCCCTGCTCCCTTCTCCCCTATGTCGTCCTATTCCGTCCAGCACCTGAAGGAAACCATCGAGATCGTCAGTAAGATCAACGCCGACGACAGCGAGAAATGCGTCAAGGAGCTCGTGGGTGTGCGCGCCCGGGGCGGCCGGCTTTTCATCCTCGGTGTCGGTGGCAGCGCGGCCAACGCCTCGCATGCCGTGAACGATTTTCGCAAGATTGCCGGCCTGGAAGTGTACGCGCCCACGGACAATGTCTCCGAACTCACCGCCCGCACCAACGACGAGGGCTGGGCCAGCGTGTTTGCAGAATGGCTCCGCGGTTCACGACTTAATGCCAAGGACGCCTTGCTCATCCTCTCCGTGGGCGGCGGCAATTTGGAGAAAAATGTCTCTCCCAACCTCGTCGCGGCCATGCAACTCGCGAAACAGGTCGGCGCCCGCATCATCGGGATCGTCGGCAAGGATGGCGGCTATACCGCCAAGGTGGCTGACGCCTGCG
Source organism: uncultured Opitutia bacterium (assembly GCA_903859715.1). GTDB lineage: Bacteria > Verrucomicrobiota > Verrucomicrobiia > Opitutales > Opitutaceae > Opi-474. Next base: position 193,437 of record CAIONS010000056.1, on the reverse strand, counting down.
TGATCGTGCCCACCGTCAATCCCAATAACATCACGCCACACAGTGAAGCCTTCCAAGCCGTCATCTGGCATCTCTGGGTCTCCCACCCCGACCTGAAGGTGAACCAGACCAAGTGGGAATCGGTCACGGTAAAGCCCTGAACCCATCCGGCCTGCGCGTTTCATGCAGCTCCGCCCGGCAGTATTCCTTGACCGGGATGGCACGCTCAACCTTCAGGTCATTCGTGCCGGCCAGCCGTTTCCGCCGCACACGGTCGAGGAGTTCCAGCTTTTCGAGGGCGTGCCGGCCGCCTGCCGCAATTTACACGCCGCCGGCTACGTCCTCGTCGTCGCCACCAACCAGCCCGATGTGGGCCGCGGCACGCAGTCTCAAGCCGTGGTCGAGGCCATGCATAACCAGTTGCGCCGCCTCGTGCCTGAGATCGCCCGGATTGAGGTCTGCTATGCACCGGGTCGCGGCGAATCTCCGCCCGATCCTCGCCGCAAGCCCGCGCCCGGCATGCTGCTTGATGCGGCCCACGACCTCGGGCTCGACCTGACCCGTTCCTGGATGGTCGGGGACCGCTGGCGCGACGTCGACTGCGGCCAGCGGGCTGGCGTGCGCACGGTGTTCATCAATTTCGGCTACGAGGAGCATCTGTCGGCCCAGCCGGACTTCACGGTGAAGAGCTTCACCGAGGCCGTCCGAATTATCCTTGCCCAGCCGGAAGCCCGGAAGCTCAATCCCTCAACTTAAACCCGCGATGAAATCCCTCACCGATCTCAAGATCCAAATTTTCGCCGATGGCGCCGACAAGGCCGGCATCCTCGACCTCTACGCCAAGCCCTACATCAAGGGCCTGACCACCAATCCCAGCCTCATGAAGAAGGCCGGCATCAAGGACTACGAGGCCTTCGCCAAGGACATTCTCCAGACCGTCACCGCCAAGCCCATCTCACTCGAAGTGTTCTCCGACGAGTTCGCCGAAATGCGCCGGCAGGCCGCCAAGATCAAATCCTGGGGTGCGAATGTGTACGTCAAGATTCCGATCACCAACTCCCGCGGTGAATCCTCTCTCCCGCTGATCCGCGATCTGGCCCAGGAAGGCGTAAAGCTTAATGTCACGGCCCTTCTCACCCTGAAACAGGTGGCAAGCGTCGCGGCCACCCTGAATCCCGCGGTGCCGTCGGTGGTCTCGGTTTTTGCCGGACGCATTGCCGACACCGGCGTCGACCCGATGCCGATGATCCGCGCCTGCGCGCCGCTCCTCGAGGATCATCCCAAGGCTGAATTGCTCTGGGCCAGCACCCGAGAGGTCCTCAACCTTTTTCAGGCCGAGGAAGCCGGCTGCAAGATCATCACCGTTCCCCACGATATCATTGGCAAGGCCGCCAAAATGCTGGGCATGGATCTCACTGATCTCTCGCTCGACACGGTGAAAACCTTCCTGAAGGACTCTACCGACGCCGGATTCAAGCTCTGATTCCAACGTCCGCCGGACCGTGCCGCTGCGGGAAAAGGACTTCACAGTCCGGCACGACTGGGTCAGTGCTTGAAGCGTCCCGATGAGCCTGTCCCCTCCCCAGCCTTCCCCGGAAATCACCCGACTGCAGCGTGAGCTGGAGGAGAACATCCTCCTCATCCAAAACATCCGCAAGGAGCTGATCCTGTCGCAGATCACGGTGCTGGAACTGCAGGACACCGTTCTCCAAAAGGAGACCGACAAGGCCGATGCCATCTCCATCCTCGGCCAGGCCGAGCATGCGCTGGAGGGCAAAATCAACTATATCGTCGAGCTCGACCGCGTGCTCAATGAAAAGCTCGCCGCCGCCCAAAACGCCGCGACCGCCGCAGCTCCCGAAATCGCCGCGCGGGACCAGATCATCCAGGACCTCGTCCAGAAACTTGACCTGGCCAACCGCGAGATCGGCGCCACCCATGCACTCGCCGGAAACTACGCCCGCGATCTCGCCCAGGCGCAGGAAGCGCTCCGGCAGGCCCTGCTCAAGCTCGCGGCCCTGGAACCGGGCCGATGAGCGCGGTCGCCATGCCGGCCCCGCTCTACAGCCTGGAGACGATTCACCCGTTCCAGCCGACGCAGAATTATTTCCAGCTGATCGGCTGGGCTTTCCTGCCCGGATCCGCAGCCCGCAACCAAGTCCGCGTCGTCGTGGGCGACCGGATTTTTCTCCCGGCCGAGCGCATCGAGCGGCCGGATGCCGCCGCCGCTTTTCCATCCGAAGCCGCCGCCCGCCTCAGCGGATTCAAATTCATCTGCTACCTGCCCTTCGGGTTTTATGAGGGCTCGCTGGAAGTTTCAGCCGACGGCCAGGCGTGGCATCGTGTCTGTCCGCTCGCCATCCCGGTCAGCTCCCACCCCGTCCTGGGTGCGATCGAGAAACCGCCTGCCGGCACCGTCATCACCCAGCCCGTGCGCATCGAGGGCTGGTGCTTTCATCCCGAATTCACGGTCCGCGAAATCGTGCTCCAATTCGGCAATGTCGAGGTGCCCTGCGACTACGGCGTGGCCCGCCCGGATGTGGCCGCCCGGTTTCCCGATCACCCCGCCGCCGCCCGCTCCGGCTTCATCACGGCGGAAAATCTCCCGCGCGGCGCCGGGCCAGTAAAAATCCGCGCCACCACCGAGTGCGGCCGCGTCTATTTCGTCCGCTCGGAACATCAAGTGAACATCGAGCAAGGCTGGATTCCCAAACCGCCGCCGCCCAGTCCAATTCACGATCTGTCCACCCTCGCCTGGGCTCAACCTACCTTGAGCGCAGCGGACGAAGTACGTCTCGCCACCGGCGAACGTCGCCCCACCGGCAGCAAAAACATCCTCTTCGCCCTTTACGGGGACTTTTCCGCCAACAGCGCGCTGCACGTCGCCAGCCTCGCCAACGAGCTGATCGCCACCGGCTATGACTGCGTCGTGGCCGTGCCCGACCACAAGGAAACGCTCGGTGCCCTGCCGCAGGCCCGCTTCATGGCGCTGCATTTCGCCGAGCTCCCGCATCTGCCCGCCTACTTCAAGGATGGCCGCGGCCCCTGCCTCGTGCATGCGTGGACCTCGCGGGAAAATGTCCGCAAATTCTGTGCCGACGTCGTGGCGGACTACGGCAGCGCGGTGTTCGTGCACTTGGAAGACAACGAGCAGGAGCTGCTCGAGACCCGGCTCGGGCGCTCCTTTGCCGAACTCGCCGCCCTGCCGGAAGACGAATTGGACAAGCTTGTCCCGGACGTACTCTCCCACCCTCGTCGCGCCCCCCGGTTTCTTCGCGAAGCCGCCGGGGTCACGGTGATCGTCGAGCGATTGAAGGAACAGGTTCCAGCCGGGCGGCCTTCCGCCGTGATCTGGCCCGCGGCAGACGCCCGTTATTTCCAGCCCCGCCCGCGCGATGAAAAACTGCGAAGCGCTCTCGGCCTCGGCCCGCGTGACATCGTGCTGTTCTATCACGGCAATGTGCACACCTCCAACGCCGCCGAGGTCCGCAGCCTGTACGAGGCGGTGGTTTTGCTCAATCAGCGCGGCCTGCGCACCCAGCTCATCCGCACCGGCCGCGACTTCCCGGAGTTTTTGCCGGAAGGCGACGCGTGGATCCGCTCGCATCTAATCCATCTCGGGCACATCGGCCGGGCCAAACATCTGCCCGCGCTGATGGCCCTGGCAGATTATTTCGTGCAGCCGGGCCTGCCCGGGGCGTTTAACAATTACCGCTTCCCCTCCAAGCTTCCCGAATTCTTCGCCATCGGCCGGCCCGTGATCCTGCCGCAGACGAATCTCGGCGACCTCGTGCGCGATGGCGAACATGCCTGCGTGCTGGCCAAGGCCGATGCCGCGGCCATTGCCGCGGCCATTGCCGGATTGCACACCGATCCTGCCCGCGCGGACCGGCTCTCGCAGGGTGCACTGGCCTTCGCTGCCGAACATTTTTCCTGGCCGCGCAGCGCGCGTCATCTGGCGGAGTTCTACCGTTCCTTGACGCCCTTGGCGGCAATGCCATCGTCCTGAGTCCTGCCCGCATGGACGCCCCGCCCCTAGCCAAACGCATTATCCTCACCGGCGGGAGGAGCCGTCTGGCCGGCATCATTCACCCGTCCCTCGTTGCAGCCGGCGCCCAGCTCACGTCTTTGTCCCGCTCCGAAGGTGGCGTTCACCTCGGCTTGGAAAATCTGTTCGTCAACAACCTCGTCGATCAGGCCGACACGGTGCTGCACCTCGCCTGGAGCACGGTGCCGCTCAGCTCCGAGCGGCATGTCGGCCTCGAGTGGGAGCAGGATATTCCCTTTCTCATCAAGCTGCTCAAGGCCATCTGCGCCTCGCCGAACCGGGAGAACCTGCATTTCGTATTTTTCTCCTCGGGCGGCACCGTCTATGGCAACGCCCGTGAGGGCCGGCCCAGTCGCGAAAGCGATCCCTGCGCGCCCATCGGCTGGTATGGCCACGCCAAGCTCGCCGCGGAGCGACTGATCGAGGAGTACGGCCAGCGCCACGGACTCGCCTACACCATCCTGCGCATCTCGAATCCCTACGGCTTTCCCGTGCCGACCCACAAGCCGCAGGGCCTCGTGCCTTTCCTCCTTAACAGCGCCCGCACCGGCACACCGTTCTCGCTGTGGGGCGACGGCACCGCGCGCAAGGATTTCCTGTATCACACGGACTTTACGGCCGCGCTCGAACAAGTCATCCGCGTCCGCCCCAATGGCGTTTTCAATGTCAGCCATGGCGAGTCCCACTCGGTCAATGAGGTCATTCAATGCGTTGAGCAGACCTTGGGTAAAAAAATCCCGATTCAGCGCGCCCCGGCCAATTCGTGGGATGTCCACGACAGCCTGCTCGACAACACCAAGCTCTCGACCGCGATCAGCTGGCGGCCAACGGTAAATCTCGCCAAGGGCATCCGTCGTACCGTCGCTCAAGCCAAATAAAAGAAGCGACGATTTCAGCCCTTCCCTGAGTCATCCGGTGCATTACCGCCATGGAAATTGAGCGCAGAGGAAGAAATACGCCAACTTCTGGATGCTCACGGAACCTCCGGACTCAGAGGTCGGCTCCGACAATTTATTCACCATAAATCTGATCGCATCACCGCTCGATCGAGATTGGGTTCAGGGGGTCGGCGCAAAAGCACGACCCTGAATTTATTCTTACGACGACAGAATTATCGTGACCACCTTCCCCTATGAAACTCTCATTTCGCCTGGCCGCCGTGATGCTGGTATTTTTCTCCGCCTCAACCCTCCGCGCCCAGAGCAATTATGTTACGCCCTATACATTCAAGGCGCTCGCGGGAGAAAACCGGTTAAATGAATCCCGAGACGGGACCGGCATAAACGCGCTGTTTAATGCTCCCCAAGGCTTGGCTGTCGACAGGTCAGGTACGATTTACGTGGCAGATTGCAATAACTCCACGATCCGCAAGATTACTAGCGGCGGTGTGGTGACAACCTATGCCGGTTTGGCAGGAAGTTGGGGTTGGGCCGACGGCACCGGCAGCAATGCCTTTTTTAGACTTCCCAAGAGCGTGGCGGTGGACAAAACAGGCATACTTTATGTGGCGGACTTCGGGAATCAGACCATCCGCAAGATTACCAGCGGTGGCGTAGTGACGACCTTTGCCGGCGTAGCAGGAAGTTACGGCTCGGCCGATGGCACCGGGAGCGCGGCGCAATTTGCCGGGCCGTCAGGAGTCGCGGTAGATGATGCTGGGAATGTCTATGTTGCCGATCTTGGAAATTATACGATTCGAAAATCACTCCCGCCGGCGTCGTAACAACCTTGGCAGGTTCAGCCGGCAGCTTTGGCTGGGCGGACGGCATCGGCATCGCGGCGAGGTTCGAGGGGCCTCAAGGCGTGGCCGTGGATCCGGCGGGTAATATCTATGTCGCGGACGCCCTCACGGTTCGAAAAATTACTCCTGACGGGATGGTCACGACCTTGGCGGGAATGCCTAACACTCCAGGGGCAATCGATGGCACCGGAAGCGCCGCCAGATTTAGCAGCCTGTTCAGCATAGCCGCGGATGCTGCGGGCAATGCTTATGTGGGGGATATCGACACGATTCGTGAAATTTCTCCAACCGGTGTTGTGACAACCCTCGCCGGACTTACCGGTTCTTCCATCAACACCTTCCCTTCTCTCCTTTCGATCGACGGCATTGGGAGTGCCGCTCATTTCGACAGTCTCTATGGCATTGCAGTGGACACCGCGGGCAATCTCTATGTCTCGGAAGCACTTGGGGATAAAATCGACTGGGGTTCGCTGGCTCCGCCTGCCCTGACCAGCACAACCACGGTGACAGGATCACTCGGATCGGACTTATCCTCCACTGTCGTGTTTTCCGGTTCCGTCGGCCAGTACAGCGTGAACGGGCTACCCGCCGGACTCATCTTCGATTCAACCACGGGAACGATTTTAGGAATACCCACGATCGCCGGCACATTTTCAGCTACGGTCAGTGCGTCCAACGCCGCGGGAGCAAATGCCGTCCCGCTGACCCTTAGTATTGGAATACCGAGCCGATTGACGAATGTCTCGGTGCGCACGGGTACCAGCGCAGGAGACAATACATTGATCGTTGGCGTGGTGATCGGCGGCAGCGGCACTGGCGGAACGATGCCTCTCCTTGTCCGCGGAGTAGGACCCACGTTGAGCAGCTATGGGGTAGCCGGTGTTCTCGCGGATCCTGAGTTGGAGTTCTTCCGGCAAACTGTTGCTGCGCCCATAGCAACCAATGACAATTGGGGTGGAGACACTCAAATCTCGTCTGCAGGCAATTCTGTCGGCGCCTTTCCCTTGGTTTCAAATGCCAGCAAGGACGCTGCGCTATACCTCACACCAGCTAGTGGCGCCTACTCTGCCAACGTCGTCGGGGCCGGAGGCACCACCGGCATCGCGCTCGCAGAGATCTATGATGCTTCCGGATTGGCTTACTCGGCATCGACCCCGCGCCTGATCAATGTTTCAGCCCGTGCGCAGGTCGGCACAGGTGACGGTGTACTCATTGCAGGTTTTGTCATTGCTGGCTCTGCGCCGGTCACAGTTCTCGTCCGAGCAGTTGGCCCAACTTTGAGCAACTACGGGGTCGGCGGCGTGCTCGCTGATCCGCAATTGCAGCTAACTCAGACCGTTGGCAGCACCTCTGTGATAGTTGCCAGCAATGACAATTGGGGTGGCGACACCCAAATTGCCTCGGCAAGTGTCGCCGTTGGCGCGTTTAGCTTGGCTGGTCCGACGAGCAAAGACGCGGCGATTCTCGTCACATTACAGCCTGGGATCTATTCCGCCAAGGTCTCCGGAGTGGGTAATACCACTGGTATTGCTCTTATCGAAGTTTACGAAGTCCCTTAGAGATTAGCCGGAGCGGGATTCACTAGGTTAGCCTAGCCGGTCCTTTACTAGATTGTGCAGCCTGTCTGCATTTGTGTTGTAACCTTTATTGTCAACCGCCTCTGCTCATTGCACTAGGCTAGGACTTTCGTAAGGCATTGCCCCATCCAGCTAAGCTTCCTTCATTTCACTGCCCACCATGACCGAACCGCATCCCAGCCCAACCCGGTCTCCCGAGCGGGTCGCCAGCCTCGCCATCTTCCTGATTGTCCTGGTCGTCAGTGTGTGGTTCGTCCGCGCCGGCTGGAAGAACGCAATCCTCGATACCCATCCGTTTCGTCAGACCCAGACGGCCCTCTCCACTTATTGGCTGATCCGCGACGGTTTCCGGCTCGACTATGAGACACCGATCATGGGTGCGCCTTGGGCGATCCCGCTTGAATTTCCCACTTACCAAGCGGCCGTCGCCGGACTCTGCAAAGCCACCGGGCTCCCGCTGGATCGCGCCGGGCGTGCCGTCTCCCTCTTCTTTTTTTACGCCGCCCTGCCGGCCGCGTGGTTGCTTCTCCGCCGGCTGAAAGTCCCTCCCTCTCATCGCTGGCTCTTCCTCGCCCTGATCCTGACCTGCCCGGTTTATCAATTTTTCTCCCGCACATTCCTGATCGAATCCACTGCATTTTGCCTGGGCCTGTGGTTCCTGAATTTTTTCCATGCCGGATTCGTGTCGAGCCGCCGGTCCGCCCTCGCCGCGGCGGCACTGGTCGGCATCGCCACGGGACTGACCAAGGTCACGACCTATGCGGTGTTCCTGGCCCCGGCGGCAGCCTTCACGCTTGCGGCCCTTTGGTCGCGCCGCGCGGAGTGGCGCCCCCTCCTCGGCCGTGCCGCCGTGGCAGCTGCGCCCGGTGTCCTCACCGCCGCGTGGTGGGTCAACTACACCGACGCGATCAAGCGGAAAAATGTCTTTGGCACGATGCTGGTCTCGTCGGAACTGCATGACTGGACCTACGGCCCGCTTTCCCAGCGCTTCGATCCCGGCTTCTGGCAGCAATTCGGCGCTCAACTTGAACGGGCGCTCTTTCCCAGCTTCTCCCTGTTCCTGCTCGCGGTGCTGCTGCTGCTCTTTCTCCGCGGCCGTGGGCGGCTGTTTGCCGTCGTCCTGCTGGTCGCGATGGCCGGCCCGCTGGCGTTTGCGAATCTCTACTTTGTCCACGACTACTACCTGTACTCCAGCGGGATCTTTTTCCTCCTGCTCCTCGCCCTGCCGCTCCAGCGGCTGATGGAAAGCCCGTCGATCCCGCTCTTTGGCCGGCTCGGAGTGGTCGTGGTCGTCCTGGTCGCGCAATTCTCGGGCTATCTCCAAAAATATTACGAGCCCCAGACCAAGGCGGCCATCAACCCACCGGACCTCGCCCTGGCCATTGGACGGATTACTAAGCCCGATGACGTGCTCGTCGGCTTCGGCATGAACTGGAGTCCCATCATGGCCTATTACGGCAACCGGCGCGCCCTCATGGTACCTGATCGCTATATCCATGATGACGCTGCAATTCGCGAGACGCTCCACCGTCTGGGATCGGCCCGGGTGGCCGCCGTCATTCTCTCACGCCTCGGGCAACCTGGTCCGGAATCCTACGTGCACTGGCTGAAGGATCTGAACATGGATGAAAATCCATTTCTCCAGACCGGCGAATACACCATCCACGTACGCAAGGATGTGGTGCCCGAAGCATTAAAGGCACTAAAGGATTTCTCCCTGAACGGCATGCTGCTTTACCAAGGCCTGCTCTCCAAGCCGGGTGAACAGCCCCGCGTGCTATACTGGATAGACCAGTTGAAAGATCGCAGCATGTTCGCCGGCGTCAGCCCGCAGCCGGTCAAGATGACCGTGCCCTACGGAATCTCGGCCGAGATGATCGAAGGTCATTGGGTGCTGAACGCGCATGCGACCACTGAGATCGAAATCGTTCCCCCGCCCGGCGCCCGCCACATCACGGCCGAATTCGGCATAAATCCAGCGGCATATGATCACTCCGACGGCGTCGAGTTCGAGGTCGTTTCCGCACAGGCCAACGGTCTTCGCCAACGGCTCTTTTACCGCTGGATGCAGCCCGGCACCATCAAGCAGGACCGCGGATTGCAGACTTTCTCCATCGAGACCGTGGCCCCGTTGCAGGGCTCGATCCTTTTTCGCACCCTGCCAGGACCGGCCAACAACGCAAATTCCGACTGGTCCTACTGGCGCAGCATCAAGATCGATTGATCCATAAGGCCTCGCCGGCACCACGTCGCGCCCGCGTCCGGATCGCGGAGAAAACCATGCTTTACCTCGCCCAGTGCCATCGCTCTGCTTGACCCTTTAATGTCAGAGAAAGACTCCTTTCACTCCTTCATCGATCAACCGACATCCTGGCAAATCACCGCCAAGGAGATCGACATCCGCGGCTGGGTTTACGCCAAGAATGGGGAGGAGCTGACCGACCTGCGCGCCAAACTCGATGGCGTCATCACCTACGGCATCATGGGCCTCGACCGGCCCGATCTGGAGGAATTTTTCAAGGGCGGCCTGCCCGCCCGGCGCTCGGGTTTCCGCGTCACAGTCCGGCCTTGGCTCGGGGCCAAGACGCTCACCCTGGAAACCCTCCGTCCCGGCAATATCTGGACCGAATTCCTCCGCACCGAACTCACGACCAGCGGAACGGATCTGCCCGCCCGCCGGCCCAAGCCCATCCTGCGCACCGAGCTTGTCGGCGAGAGCCTCCATTACCTCTACCGTCATTTCCACTACGAGCCGCACGCGCTGATGATGCGCGAGGCGAAGCGCGTCCTTGGGGAAATCACCGTCCAGACCACGGAGATGCGGCCCGAGAATGATCTAATTGGCTTCCTCGACCTGCCACAGGACTGGGTCAACGCCCATTACGAGAAATTCCGGGTCAGTGGCTGGGCATTCTCGATGAGCCGCACCATTACGCGCCTCGTCGCCACCGTCGGGGCCGTGAACGAGAATCGCCTCATCTGGGGCAAGGAACGCGAGGACGTGCTCCTCCACAATCCCGCCTGGCCCCAGGCTTTGCGCTCGGCCTTCTACGGTCTCGTCGATGTCCGGCCGGCCAACTTCAGCCCGGCCTGCCTCAAGATTTTCGCCGAATATCCCGACGGCCCGCGCCAATTGCTCCGCTCCAAGCGGATTTTTCTCAACAAGATCGACGAGAACTCCGGTCCCATCGCCCTCTACCATGAGCGGAAATTCGCCCGGACCGTCTGGGCGTTTGTCCGCGGCGCACTCGCCGGGGATTACGTCATGGAAAGCTGGCCGGATTTCTGGCGCGAGGTCCGCCAGACCCGCGCGAAGCTCGCCGAGAAAATGATCCGCCGGGCCGCCAAGGCCGCTCCACCCACACCCTGGCAGCAGCAGGATCCCTACACTCTTTGGACTAATCACAATCAGCTGACCCCGCGGCTCACCGCCTATCTCACCCGGGAGGCCGCCGCGCTGGCCAGATCCGGGCCGAAGATCAGCATTGTCGTCCCCACCTACAATACGCCGGCTCCGTTCCTCGCCGAGCTGCTCGCCTCCGTCACCGCGCAGTTTTATCCCAACTGGGAATTGTGCATCGCCGACGATGCCTCGACGCAGGGCCACGTGAAAAAGATGCTCGCGGACGCCGCAAAAAAAGACCCGCGCATCAAGTTCACCCTTCGCCCGCAGAATGGCCACATCTCCGCCGCCACCAATTCGGCGCTGGATCTCGCCACCGGCGAGTTTGTCGCGTTCCTCGATCATGACGATCTGCTGCCGGCCAGTGCGCTTTACCATGTTGCCGAGGCCATCGCCGCGCGGCCCGATGCCGAGATGATCTACACCGACGAGGACAAGATCGACGAGGCCGGCCGCCGCTTCGATCCCCAGTTCAAGGGTGACTGGAGTCCCGAGATGGCACTGACCCACAACTACACGCACCATCTCACCGTCATCCGCCGCCGCATCATCGAACAGGCCGGCCGGCTCCGGCTCGGCTACGAGGGTGCCCAGGACATCGACCTGATCCTGCGCTGCGTCGAGTTGATGCGCGACGAGCGCATCCTGCACGTGCCCCACATCGGCTATCACTGGCGCGCCCACGCCCAGAGCACGGCCAGCAAGGGCGATCAAAAGAGCTACCTCTTCGACGCCGCCCGCCGGGCGATCAATGACAGCGTGCAGCGCCGCGGGCTCGTGGCCACGGCGTTCCTGCCTCCCTTGATGAAGGATCACGCGCTCTGCCTTCATCAGCTGCGCTGGGATCCGGCGCCCCTTGCGAAAAATCCTGTCACGATCGTCATCCCCACGAAAAACCGCCACGAACTCCTGCAGGCTTGTGTCGCGTCGCTCGAGCGCACCGTCAACTGGCAATCCGTGAAGCTCATCATCGTCGATGACGGCTCGACCGAGCCACAGGCCCTCTCCTTGTTGCAGTCACTTGAGGCGCGCACCGACCTGCGCTGCCGGATCATTCGCACCGGCAACGTCACGGCTCCCTTCAATTATTCGCGCCTCGTCAACCTCGGGACCGTCCAGGCCGACACCCCGCTGGTCCTCCATCTGAACAATGATATCGTGGCCCATGATCCCGGCTGGCTGGAGGACATGGTGGGCTGGATGACGGTACCCGGTGTCGGTGTCGTGGGCGCCCGGCTCATCCATCCCGATGAAACCCTGAATCACGCCGGCATCTGGGTGGGTCCCCAGGGCGGCCTCGCGCACGCGATGTTCTTCGGCCAGCCGAAGGATGATTTCGGCTACCTGTTCCTGTCCCATGCCGCGCGCAACACCTCTGCCGTCACCGGCGCCTGCCTGCTGACCCGCACCGACCTGTACCGCCAGCTGGGCGGTTTCGACGAACGCGATTTTCAGGTCGCGTACAACGACGTCGATTACTGCCTGCGTGCCGCCCGCGCGGGCTACCGCACGGTGTACACGCCGCAGGCCACGCTCACGCACCTTGGCAGCGCTTCGCGCGGCAACAGCTATACCGAGAAGGAGCATCTCGCGTTCGTGCAGCGCTACCCGAACTACCGGGATCCCTACATCAGCGAGGTCGTCGACTACGGAACCTCGAGCTTCAAGCTCAACGTCAACGACCACCGCCACGCCCGCCGGCCGCTCAAACTCCGCGTCGCCGTCGTCACGCACAACCTCAACCTCGAGGGTGCGCCGCTGTTCATCTTCGAGTATGCCCGCTACCTCGCCGAGAAAGCCGGCTGGGACGTGCGCGTCTTTTCCCCGGTCGAGGGGCCGTTGCGGAAGAAATTCGAGGACGCCGGCCTGCCGGTCGAGCTGCTCGCCGCCGACAGTTTTATCAAGGCGGAGACCGCCGCCGAATTTCAGGCCAATCTCAAGACGTTCGCCGCCGGGCTCCGTTGGGAAGCCATCGACCTCATCGTGGGCAACACAATGGTCGCCTACTGGATCGTCAATCTCGCCCAGGCCCTCGGCAAGCCGTCCGCCCTGTACATCCACGAGAGTAACACGCCGCGGAAATTCTTCGCCGAGCACAGCCTGGCCTCGCCCGAGGTCGTCCCGCTCATCGAGCAGGCCATCAAGGAAGCCGGCCGGGTCATCTTCACCGCCCGCGCCACGCGGCAGATCTTCGAGGAGCTCAATACCAACGACAACTTCCGCACCCTCGCGAGCTGGGTGGACATCGAACGCATCGAGCGTTTCGCCGCCGCTCATGACCGGCGGAAGCTGCGGGAAAAATACGGCCTCGATCCCGCCGCCACCCTGGTCGTCAACATCGGCTCCGTCTGCCAGCGCAAGGGCCAGCACGTGTATATCCGCGCCATCGACCAGCTGATGAAGCAGCATGGCCCGTCCTTCGCGGACCGGGGCCGGATCGAGTTCCTCATGGTCGGCGCCCGCGAGGGTCTTTACCTTGAGTCCATCGAGCAGGACATCGCGCTCATGGAACTGAAGAACACCCGCCTCTTTCCCGAGACCCTCGACATCTATGACTGGTACCGGCTGGCCGACATCTTTGTGTGCACCAGCTTCGAGGAGTCATTCCCCCGTGTCCTGCTGGAGTCGGCCTCGTTCCGCATCCCGATCATCAGCACCAACGTGAACGGCATCCCGGAAATGCTGGTCAACAATGACGAGGCCTTTTTGATTCCGGCCGGCGACTATCACAAACTTTCCGCCGCCATGAAGGCCTGTCTCGACAAATTTTTCGCGCGGGACGACAAGATGGTCTCAATGGCCTTCGCCCGGATGTCGCGATTCTACGACGCCCGCGTTTCCCTGCCCGCCCACGTCGCCATGGCGCGTGAGGCCTACTTAGGCTGACAACCTTCCTGCCCCATGGCCGAACTTACTCCCTCGCGGCGCGAAACCTGGCCTCTAGTCGGCATCTTCTGCGCCGCCCTGATCGCCCATTTTTATCTCACCACCGCCAATTGGAACTCAGCCTTCATGCCCGGCCATGAATTCCGGCAGGCCCAGACGGCGATCGTCACCTATTACATCGATCAACAGGACAACTTCTCGCTGCGCTACGAAACCCCGGTCCTGGGCAAGCCCTGGGTCGCACTGCCGCTCGAGGTGCCGCTGTATGAGTGGAGCGTGGTCGCGCTGAGCCGGGCCACCGGCCTGCCCCATTTCAAGGCGGCCCGTGGTATCACCCTCGCGTGCTTCTACCTGACGCTGCCGGCCCTCTTCCTGCTGCTCGGGCGGCTGGGAGTCCCCCGCCCGCGCCGGCTTCTCACCCTCGCACTGGTCCTCGCCTGCCCGGTCTACATCTTCTACTCGCGGGCCTTCCTCATCGATTCGATGGAGCTGATGTGCTGCACCTGGTTTCTGGCCTGCTTCGTGCGCCTGATGGATGAGCGACGCTGGTCCTGGTTTGCCGCCACGACCGTGATCGGCATTTGCGCCGCACTGATCAAGAACACCACGTATGCGCTCTGGCTGCTGCCGGGTGCCGCCTACGTCGTCTGGCTCCTCTGGCGCGACTGGCGGTCCGGCCGCGGCTGGCTCGCGATGCTGCGCACCGCCCTGTGCGGCTTGGGTGGCGTGGTGATTTCGCTGGTCCTCCTCTACTGGTGGATCGGCTTTACCGACACCATCAAGGCCAGCCATCCCGCCGGCGCCATCTTCACGTCCAAAAGCCTCGCGGCCGGGAACTATGGCATGTTCGACTTGGGCGCTCACTTTTCCCCGACCACGTGGCGGGTCCTGCTGACCCGCTGGCACGAGGCCATCATGGCGCCTTGGATCATTGGCCTCATCCTGGTGGCCGGACTGGCCGGCCGGTCTTCCATCCGGTGGTGGGTCCTCGCGCTCACCGGCCTGTTCCTGCTGGCGCAGGTGCTCTTCCCCCTCGCCTACGCTTATCAGGATTATTATTTCTACGCCTGCACCGTCTTCCTCATGGCCGCATTCGGTTTTGTGCTCGGCGGGCTCTTGGATTCCGGCCTGCCTGGCTGGGTCCGCTGGCCCTTGGTTGCCATGCCCTTCGCCGTCCTGGTCACCACTTACTGGCAAGGCTACCGGCCCGAGCAGCTCCTGGTTTCCCAAGGCGGCACCGGGCTCACGGGCGCTCTGCTGGACATCACGCCCAAGGGCTCGGTCTTCGTCATCGCGGGAGCCGACTGGGCCGCCATGGTACCCTATTATTCGCAGCACAAGGCTCTCATGATCCGCAATGGCCTCGAAAATGATCCGGCCTACCTCGACCGGGCTTTCACCGATCTCGACGACGAGGATGTCGCCGCCGTCATCCTGATGGGCGAACAGCGTACTAATCACGCACTGCTTGAGCGCGCCATGGCCAAGTTCCACATCGACGGCATTCCCACTTTTTCCCACCCTACCGGGGACGTCTATTTCAGCCGTTTCTACCGCAACTACGTGCTGACCTATCTCCGAAACAGCAATCCCTACGAACACGTCACCGTCCGTCAGGACGAACCCATCGCGACCCTGATCAATCCGCCAACGGCCATTACGGCGGGCGTGGCCCGCACGGCGTTCAAATCAATTTCGCCCGTCCCCTTCCAAGCCCGGTTCGGTTATGGTTTCAACCGCGTGTGGTCGGAGGGAGACATGGTGCTCTCCGCCCATCCCGACAGCGACCTCTGGTTGCATGCACCAACAAAGGCCACCGTCATCATGTGGGATTTCGGCCTTCATCCCTCAGCGTACGAACGGGCCGGAGACAAATCCGAAGGAGTGGTGTTCAGCGTCACCGGTGAGACGTCGAGCGGATCCAAACGGGAAATTTACCACCGGCTCCTCGATCCTGCGCACCGTCCCAAGGATCGCGGACGCCAGCATGAAATCATCCCTTATCAGTCACTGCCCGGCGAGACTCTCATCTTCTCCACCCGCCCAAACCGCGGCTATTCCTACGACTGGGCTTATTGGGCCCGGATCGTCGTGAAGTAATCCGGCACAGCGAAAAAATTCCATGGCACGCAGGATGACTTGAGTATGAATCTGCGGGTGTCTTGCTCCCCTCGATGATGGCATCTTCCGTTCCTGCAACTTCACGCCTGCAATGGCTCGTGAGCATGGGATGGTTCACCACCCTGTTCCTGATTCATCTGTATTGTGTCACCGTCGGATGGAAATTGGAGCGACTGGCCGGCCAGGAGTTCCGACAGGCGCAAACTGCCATCTCAGCCCAATTCATCCAACGAGACCATGATTTTTCCATGGCCTATCCCACGCCCGTACTCGGAAAACCGTGGTCCATCCCCATGGAGTTTCCACTCTACCAATGGACAGCCGTGGGGCTCAGTGACACGACCGGCGTGCCACTGGTGCAGGCGGGGCGCGCCGTTACTCTCGGCTGCTTTTACCTCATGTTGGCCGCGCTTTATCTGCTATTAGGGCGCCTCGGACTGCCGCCGGCCCGCCGACTGCTAGCGCTTGGACTGGTGCTGGCCTGCCCGCTCTACATCCTCTACACTCGCGCCTTCCTGATCGAATCGATGGCGCTGATGTTTGCACTTTGGTTTCTGGCTGCGTTCATCGAGACCATGACGACCCGGCATACTGGCTGGCTCGTTGCCACCAATCTGCTCGGTATCGCCGCCGCCACCATCAAGGTCACCACCTTCATGGTCTACCTCTTGCCCGCGGCACTCTGGGGTGGCATGTGCCTGTGGCAGTCACGGCCGCGGCTTGGTCAGTCCTGGCGTCCTTTCTGGAGCACGGCAGGTCACGGCATTCTGGGCTGCGCCCTGACACCATTGCTGGCCGGGGCCTGCTGGGTCAAATTCAGCGACCAGGTGAAAGCGCTCAACCCCAGCGCCGATTTTCTCAATTCGCGCTCGGCTGATCAATTCATCTTCGGCACCTGGACTCAGCGCCTCTCTGCGGATTTTTGGCATACCGTCACCAGTCATTGGCGCGATGCGCTGCAGCCTTCTTTTTTTACGGCGGGTACCATCGTCGCGTGGCTCGTCTTCGGCGGTCGCTGGCGCGGCGCCATAGCGGGGTTGCTCGGCCTGTTCTTCGCGAGCCAACTGCTGTTCTCGAACCTTTATTATTTACATCAATACTACTTCTACGCCAATGGCGTCCTGCTCATCCTGGCGACTGGCGTAGCCATAGGGGCATTTTTTGAATACGCGCCGCGTTTTTGGTGGATGAATTGGATCCCATGGCTGCTGGCGGTCGTTGTGGGGTTCATTCAGTTGCGGGATTACCAGCGGGATTTCCTGCCCCTGCAGCAACTCACCGTGGCCGGCGGCGAACACACCCAGTTGGTCCGCCTGCTTACCGACCCGGAGGACGTGATCATCGTCGTGGGCGACGATTGGTCTTCCATTATCCCGTACTATGCCGGTCGGCGCGCCCTGATGATTACCACCGCCCGCGAGGGAGATGAAGCTTATCTCACCAAGGCATTTGCCGCACTGAAAGGCCAGCGCGTCGGAGCGCTTATCATTAGCCGGCGGTCCCTGGCCTATCACTCGATCCTTGACCGGGCTGAACGCACGCTGGGTATTCTGCGAGGTCCCGCGTTCACCTACAGCGACGATTTTGTCTTCTATTTTAACGAGGAGCTCTACGATCATGTCGCGACCTACTTGCGGGACAACGCCGCGGGCGCCTACCATCAACTCAAACTTTTTCCTCCGGAGTCGCTTACCGCCAGCCGCTTGGGATTAAAGGAAGTTGCAGTCGCCAACCTAGCCGACAAATCCCCCTTCGCCGCCATGACCCCGGTTCCCGTGTTCAACCGGAACCTCTGGGGTATCACGTTTTCAACGCTGGTTGACGGCGTAAACAGGTTCAACGCCCACGCCCCGTCCGAACTGGTCTTCCGGATTCCGCCCGGGCAACACCGCCTCCATGCCCAATATGGCATGATGGAAGGCGCCTATCATCGCAAGGAACCGCCCAACTCGGACGGCGTAAGCTTCGCCGTGCTCGTGCGCCGGCCGTTGCATGCCGACCGGCAGTTGTTTGAATCCTTCCTTGATCCCCAGAACGTCCCGGCCGATCGCGGCGTCCATGCCTTCAACCTGAATTTTGTCCTGCCGGAAGGCGCCGAGCTGATCTTCCAGGCCGGCGCCGGGCATAAGGATGACAACGCCTTCGATTGGGCCTATTGGGGACGGATCGACATCAAGTGATCCGTTCCATCGGGCCGCCGTCCCAATCGGAGAGCCCCAGTGGTTTGGATGAAAATTCCTTTGCCGGCGGTGACGGGACGGCTTTCATGGTTCTTCCAGCGGATGAAAGCCCATATCAACGAGAACGAATCCTACCTCTTCAGCGTTGAGCAGCCGACGGATTGGACCCTCAAGCCCGAGCAATTCTGGATCACGGGCTGGTTCGTCTCGAAAAACGGCCTCCGCTATACGGATGTACGGGCCTTCATCGACGAGGTGCCCATCATGGGCCTGTTCGGCCTGCCGCGGCGCGATATCGAGGCCACCTATGCGCACTGGACGCAGGGCGTCCATGCCGGGTTCTCCTTCCGACTCGATCCCTGGCCCGGGGCCAAACTCATCCGGCTGGAAATCCTCAATGAAAACAACGACTGGGCGGAATTCTGGCGCGTGCCCATCACGTGCAAAGGTCCCGGCCCTTGCCGGAAGATCCACCCGACGCTCAATCCGGCCCTGATCAAGCCGATGCTGCTCGAGTTGCTGAAGGTGACCTCGCTCACCGCCCGGGCCACCCGCGATGCCCATGCGGCCAAGCTCGTTCGCGAACGTTCCGTGATCCCGCTCGAAACCCTGCCTGTACCCCCGCTCTACGGCGTGTTCGAGGGTCCGCACGTCGTTGGACACACGCAGTACGACAAACTGCACATCGGCGGTTGGATTTTCCATGCCGAGCAGCCGATCCGGCAGCTGATCGCGACCACTGACAACCGGACCCAGAACAATCTCATCCATGGGCTGGAGCGCGACGACGTCGCCGCGTTGTTTCCCGACAACCCTCGCGCCCGGACCCCGCTCTTTCGCGGCAATGTCGACCTGCCCGCCCGTCTGGCCGAACCGGTCTGCCTCAAGATTTTCGCCGTGCTCGAGAATGGCGAAAAAGTCCTCGCCTTCACCAAGCGGCTTTATCCGTGGACTTCCCTCGAGAAGGAGCAGCCGCTCCCGCCCTACTCGTTCGCCAACTACCACGATCTCATTCACGCGGTCCTGCGCGCCTGCCGTCATTTGAAAGTCCGGACGGGTGGACTCTCCTTCTGGCGCACCGGCCTCGCTGTCCTCCAGCTCTACCGTCACGAGTCGCCGGAGCCATTGCCCTGGTTCGGTTGGCAAAAGCTCCTGCCGTTCCCGAGCTGGCTCGCGCACAATTCGCTCGCTCCGCGTTTGAGCCAGGCTCTTGTCCTCTCCGCCGCGCAGCTCACCGCAGGCTCCGGTCCCGGTTTTGCGCTCGTGGTCGACACCCGCTCCGCTAGTCCCGACCGGCTCGCCCGCCTGCTGGTTTCCCTTCGCGCCCAACTCTACGGCCGCTGGAACCTCGGCCTGCTCCAACCCTCGGACGCGACCCCGGAATTTGCCCGGGAGCTGACCCGGCTCGCTGCCACGGACCCCCGCGTGCGTGTGATCATCGCGCCCGACGCCAACCACGCCGCCGCCTTGAACGCCGCCGCCCATACCCTGAGCGATGATTGGCTGGCCTTTCCCGACGCCGATGGCCGCCTTTCCCCCGATGCGCTGCTGCGTGTCGCCGAAGCCATCCAGCTCGCGCCCGAACCGGAGCTCATCTACACGGATGAGGACGTCATGGACGACGCGGGCGTACGTTCCGAACCCCAGTTTAAATGCGGGTGGAATCCCGCACTCGTCCTGTCCGGCTGCCAGCCCGGCCATTTGCTGGTAATGCATCGCCGGCTCTATATGCGATCCCGCGAGTTCATGCCGGATTATGCTCCGGCGCTGGCCTACGATCTCGCCCTGCGCCTCTCCGAGCACATCCGGCCCGAACACGTCCGACATGTCGATGCGATCTGCTACCACGCCGCCAGTCCGGCAACCGCCCACGAAACCGGCAGCGCCCTCGTCGAACATACCCGCTACGCCTTGGAGGCAGCCATCATCCGGCGTCGGTTGCCGGCCCGTGCCTTTCAGCCGGCCTTCGCCCAGAAACGCGGCAGTCTGCATCACCAGCTTTACTGGGACAGCGCTTTCCTCGCCGCCAATCCGGTGACCATCGTCATTCCCACGCGCGACCGTTGCGATCTCCTCGAGCGCTGCCTGGAAGCACTGCTGCTCACCGTGGACTGGCGTCACGTCAAGTTGCTCATCGTGGACGATTTTTCCCGCGACGAAAAAACCGTCCGGCTGCTGCGCCTCCTGCCGACGCGCCGCGAGTTCAACTGTCGCGTCGTCCGCCCCTCGGTCGACCCGATGAAGCCGTTCAACTACTCGATGCTGGTCAACACCGCGCTGCCGCACATCGACACGCCGCTCATCCTCCATCTCAACAACGACGTCGACGCCCTGCGGCCGGGCTGGATCGAGGCCATGGCCGGTTGGTTCGCCATCGCCGAGGTCGGGGTGGTCGGCGCCAAGCTCGTCTTCCCCAACAACCATCTCAACCACGCCGGCATCACCGTCGGCCCGCACCATGGCCTGGCTGATGTGCCCCTGGCCGGCCTCGATGCGGAATCCGACGATTTCTTCCCACTCCACAAGCTCGCCCGCGATGTCAGCGCCGTGACCGGCGCGTGCATGATGACGCGCACCTCCCTCTATCGTGAATTCGGCGGCTTCAACGAAACGGAGTTCAGCGTCACCTACAACGACGTGGACTACTGTCTGCGGCTCCAGGCCGCCGGCCATCGCATCGTCTACACTCCGCAGGCGGAATTGTGGCACTGGGGCAGCGCCTCCCGCGGCACGACTTATTACGAGAGCGAGCACATCAATTTTGTCCGGAAGTACGCGCAATTCACCGACCCGCACTTCCCGCGTCAATTCTACCTCGAGCACGCCACGCTGAAGCTGGACACCTATCGCTACGAGCATTCGGCCCGCGCCGGCCGCCTGCATCTGTTGCTCGTGACCCATAACCTTAACTACGAGGGTGCGCCGCTGTTCCTGCTCGAATACGCCGCCTTCATGATCCGCCACGAGGGCTTCACCCTCGACCTGCTCGCCGCTGAGGACGGCCCGCTGCGCGGTGCCTACGAGGCCCTCGGGATCAAGATCACCCTTATCGACCGCCATCCGCTGCACGGTGCCCACACCGACCAGGAGTTCGCCGAGCAGCTCGAGGTCATGCGCGGGAAGATCGATCTGTCCGCCGTCGACGTTGTGCTCTGCAATACCGTGGCCTGCTGGTGGGGCGTGCATCTCGCCGCCGCCGCGGGCAAGCCGTCGATGCTGTACATCCATGAAAGCGCCTCGATCAAGCGGTTCTTCTCGAAGGCGCTGCACCCGCACATGCAACACGTCGCCCGCGCCGCCTTCCGCCAGGCGACGCGCGTCTGCTTCCTGTGCCGGGCCAGCCGCTCGTATTTCGAGGAATTCAACGACTACGACAACTACCGCTTTGTTTCCTCCTGGATCGACCTCCCGCGCATCGAGGCCTTCAAGCAGCAACACTCCAAGGCCGCGATGCGACGGAAGTATGGCTACGCGGACGACGAGATCATCATCGCCAACATCGGCACCGTCTGTGAACGCAAGGGCCAGCATATCTTCATCCGCACCATCGACACATTCATGCGGAATTATGCCGCCGGGGAAAAGTACCGGTTCCTCTTCGTCGGCGGCCGGCCCGGCGAGTACCAGGATTCCCTGATCCGCGACATGGAGATGCTCGGGATTGCCAACGTCGACATCATCACGGAGACCCGCGAGGCCTACGATTTCTTCGCGCTGGCCGACATGTTTGTCTGCACGAGCTACGAGGAATCCTTTCCCCGGGTGCTGCTGGAGGCGATGGCTTTTGGCACGCCGATTGTCAGTACCGATGTGCATGGCATCCCTGAAATGGTCACCGACAAGGCCGAGGCCTACCTGGTCGAACCCGGCAATCCCGTGAAGTTCGCCAAGATCATGAAGACCTGCCTCGACAAGCAGCGGAACGGCACCTCCACCGCGCCCATGGGCTACTCCAAGGTGGTGCGCGCCTACGACATTGACCGGGTGCTGCCCAAGCACGCCGACCTGGCCCGCGAAGCCCTGCTGGATTTCGACCGGGACACCGCCCGGAAAGACCCCCGCAAGCTTTCTGGCCGGCCCGACCGCTTTGAATCAAGCTGGTGACCCATCTTCGCTCCGTCCTATGTCTACCCCAGAACCGGCCAATTTTTCAGCCCACCCCGGCCAGTTAGGTGCCAAAATCCGCGGCTTTCTCGGCAATGCCGCGCTCGTAGTCGGCCTGTGGCTCACCCTGATCCGGCTGCCGCTCTCTCCCACGGTGGACCTTGATCCGTCCTGGCGGATGACCTTGGGCTACGCGATCGAGCACGGCTGGCAGTTTGGCAAGGATATCGTATTCACGTATGGCCCGCTCGGGCATGTCCTCGCCCCGACCAATTCCGGCGGACTCTACGGTCCGCAACTCGCGTGGCAGCTCGGCGCGAACTTTATCTTCGCCCTCGCCATCTGGGGTCTCGGCCGGAGTTTCACTGCCTGGCGCAAGGCGGTCTATTACGTCTATTTTTTCGTGTTTGGGGTCAGCTATGTGGACGCCGTCCACATGATCATGATCCTGATCTTCAGCCTGGCGCTAACCCGGGATCGATTCTTGGCGAACCGCTGGCTGACGGGCCTCACCGCCTTCGCCCTCGGGGTGATGTCGCTCGTTAAATTTACGAATCTGCTTCTCGCGGGCTTCGCCATCGGCTGCGTGCTCGTCTGGCAACTCTGGCGCCACCGCCGCGCCACCGCCGGCCTGATTGGCACGTCGTTTGCCATCGCTTTCTTCGGCGGCTGGATCGCCTTGGGCCAGTCCCTCGGCAACTTGCCCGCCTATGTGCTCAATTCCCTGAGCGTGAGTGACGGCTATGTCGAGGCCATGGGGCTGGATGAATCAGGCGCCATGCTTTTCCTCGGTCTCGGCGCCGCGTTCACCCTTGCGGCCTATTATGGCGTGAGCCTGGCCAGCGCGGTGGACCGGCCCCGCGTTACCGCTCTTACGCTGATCGCGGCCGCCGCGTCGTTTCTCAACTGGAAGCATGGTTTTGTCCGCGCCGACGGACATGTCCTCGCCCATTTCTTCATCAGTCTTTTTTTGGTCAGCGCGTACCCGGTCCTGCTGCAGGACGAACCTGCCTTCCGCCGGGTCAAGGGTCTCCTCCTCGCCGCCTGCGCCATCTTCAGCCTGACGGGGATCTGGGCAAATTCCCCGCCCACGATCATCTGGGCCCCCAGCACGCTCAACAGCCGGCTCGTGGAAAACTCCCACGCCTTGGGCAGTGTCCCGGATTTTCCCACGACTGCCCGCGCTGAGTTTCTTCGCCTGGCGAAAATTTACTCCCTCACCGGCATCAAGGCCCTGATCCGGGACCAACCGGTCGATATCCTCGGCCATGAGCAGGCCTATGCTCTTTTCAACGGCTTCAATTTCCGCGCCCGGCCGACCCTGCAGGGTTATGCGGCCTACAACCGGCATCTCGAGCAGCTCAACGCCGATTTCTATGCCTCGGCCCGGGCTCCGGAATTCGTCCTCCAGAAGATTAACCGCAACACCATCGACGATCACCTGCCCGCGATCGAGGACGCCCTGGCTGTCCGCTATCTTTACCACCATTACGTGTTCCTGATGGAGGACCAGGAATTCCTGGTCTGGAAGCGCCAGGCGCCCAATCCCGCTCTGGACCAGAAGACCCTCCTTCGCACGGACACAGTCGGGTTTGGTGAGACGGTGATCACTCCGGATTTGGGCGATACCCCGGTGTGGTGCGAGTTTCAGATCACACCATCCTTCCTGGGCCGCGTCCGCGCATTTTTCTACAAGCCGCCGGAGCTTAAATTCGCCGTGACCGATGGTGGTGGCAATCAAGCCATCTTCCGCATGGTCCGCGGCCGCGCTGAGGCCGGTTTCCTCATCTATCCCCACATCACCAGCAATTATAACGTCGTGAAGTATCAGGAAGGTGAACCGGGGCCCCGGATCGCCCGGCTCACGGCCCTGATGCCACCCGACGAGCGGAAATATTTCTCCGCCAACATGCAGGTGCGGTTCTACCGGCTGCCTCCCTTCCCCCGCGCGATGCGGGTGGTGGAGAAGCCGCCGGAGATCAAGTTCCGCGTTTTCAACCAGGTGCCGATCAGCGCCAGCAGCGCCGTCCCCGCCGAAATCACCCCCGAGGCCGGCAAGGAGGTCCTGTTCGTCCACGCCCCCAGTGTTTTGGAATTTCTCGTCGTTCCCCCCACTCACCACCTCAAGGGCAATTTCGGCTTCATCGCGCGCGCCTACCAGGATGGCAATGCCACCCGGGGCTCCGAATTCATCATCGAGTGGATGGATGATGCGGGCAAAACCTCGCGGCTGTTTTACCGCCTCCTGCAACCGGTCACAGTCTCCGCTGACCGCGGCGAGCAGTCGTTCGAGCTGACCCTGCCCCCCGGCAGCGGGCGGCTGATCATGCGCACCACTCCCGGACCCTCCAATAACAACGCCTTCGGCTGGACGTACTGGACCGACGTGATTTTTTCCAAATAGAAAAGCCCCTGCGATCTTGGCTGCATGAACCCAGTCACCTCCAGCATCCTCCCCCCGGCGGCCCAGCCTCTCTTCACGTGGCGCCGCCTGGGCCTCGGAATTCTGTGGCTGGTCCTGGGATTTTATTACGTGACGCCGGTGTGGCACGTGATGGAGCCGGATCTCGATTCATCCATCCACGCCACGTATGCGCACTTCACCGCCCACGGCTACCAGTTTGGCTCCCAGGTCAACACCACCGCCGGCCCGTATGGCTTCGTCATGTTCGGCTGGGATTACGCCGGCGAGTTGTTTTGGACCCAGCTTGTCCTGCAGTTTTTCTTCACTCTCGGGTTCTCCGCCCTCGTGCTCTGGTTTCTTTGCGCCTCGCCCCGCAGTAGCGGCTGGCACTGGGCCTGGCTGGCGGCTGTGCTGCTGGAACTGGGTGTCAGCGACAATCTCTTCACCGTCTCCATTTTGCTGTGCAGCCTGTTCCTCATCCTGAATTACCAGCGGTCCGACCGGCTCCGTCTGAGTATCGCCGCGGCCGGCTTTCTTGCCTTCCTGTCGCTGATCAAGGGCACGCAGCTGGCTGAGACCTTCGGCGGTCTGCTCTGCGTGGCGATCATGGCCCTGCTCATCCGCTCTTGGCGTCGGGCCGGATGGATTGCCGCCAGTTACCTCGTAGCCGTCGTCGGCTGGTGGCTCGCCGCCGGACAAAATCCCCTCCATTTGCCCGCTTATGTGCGGGCCATCCAGTATATCGCCCAAGGCTACAATGAGGCGATGGCGCTCGAGACACCGGGACGGCTCCTCGTCATCGGGGCGGCCATGACCACGGGTCTCCTGACCCTGCTGGGATGGGCCGCCGTGCACCGGCGGGCGAATCCCGCCATGCTGGCCTGCTGCATTCTCCTCGCCGGGTTCACCTATGTTTCGTGGAAGCACGGTTACGTCCGGTCTGACGGACACATGTATATCTTCATGGATTTCGCCTGTGTCGCCGCCTTCACCGTGCCGATGCTGGAACATATCATCGGCCTGCGCAGCCGTCACCTTCTGGCCCGGGGCATCGTAATTTTTTTCCCTCTTGCCGTCGCCGGATTCAGTCTCGCCGGCAGCCGCGAGCTGCAGCCCGATCGCCTGTCCCAATTACTCCGGAATGTGGGCCCTCAATTGCTCGGCAATTTCCATGCGGTCTTTACCGCGGCGGATTTGAAGGCGCAGTCCGACACGGCCCTCGCGCTCCGCCGGGCCAACTATGACCTGCCCCGGGTTCGCGCGGCGATCGGCCGCCACTCGATTGATTTCTTTGGCCATGAAATCGGCCTGCTGCTGCTGAATGACTTCAATTACCAGCCGACGCCGATGTGCTGCGGCACCTACCACATCTACAACCGCCATTTCAAGGAGCTCAATTACCGGCACTTCCTCGATGCGGCCACGCGGCCGGATTTCATGCTGCTGAAATTCCAATCGATCGACAGCCGGTTTGTGGCGATCGACGACTCCCTGAGCCTGCTGACCATGCTCAATTTGTACCGGCCTGTCCTGCTGGAGGATGACGCCCTGCTGCTTGAAGCCCGGCCCGGCCCGGCCAGTCCCCTCGCTCCGCGGCTCCTCGCCACCCGGAAATTCAAATTTGGCGAGGAGATCACCGTGCCCGAGGTCGGGCCGGATGAAATGCTCCTCTTTTCATTCACCCTGCCTTCGAACCTGAAGGGCGATGCCCTCGCCTTCGCCTACAAGCCGCCGCTGATTTTCATGGACCTGCAGGGCCCCGGCCTCACGCAGACGCTCAACCAGCGGATCATTGCGAGCAGCGTGGCCGTGCCCTCCCTGCTCAATCCGACCCTCGAGAACACCTCCGATCTCATCGCCTTGCTGGCCGGGCACTCCGAAAAGAAAGTGCAACGCCTCCGGTTGCACACGCCCGATCCGGGGTGCTTCCGCGTCGATCAGTTCACCGTCTCGTTCTACACCGTTCCCCGCCCGCCCGTGTCAGTCACCGGGAAACTCCCCACCTTCTATACTCCCTCCGTTTTCCAGGACCCTCCCGACTTCATTGATCCCCCGCAGCCCGCGACGCCTCTGTACCAGGATAACCGGGTGGAATACGTGCCGTCCCCGAGCCGTATCGCTTTCACGCTGAAGGGCACGGAGCGGGAACTCGATCTTGTGATCGGCATCAATGAAAATGCCTACCTGCAAGGTCGCACGGACGGTGTCAGCTTCACCGTGGAACTCGATCAACCCGGGCAATCGCCCCAACTGATCACGCGCCGCTCGCTTCAGCCCCTTTATGTGCCCGCCGACCGCGGCAACCATCTGCTGCGGGCCCCCCTACCGCCGACTTACATGCCCGGCTCCCGGATTGTGGTGCGCACGGATCCGGTGCCCGGCGGCGGCATCGCCTGGGGCTGGTCATTTATCACCCAGGTGCGGTTCTTGCGCGGAGCCTTCGTCCACAGCCAGTTTCCCGGTTTCGTCACTTTGCCAGTGTCCGTCGAGTCCGTCAGCTGCGGCGTAATTCCTGAGCAGGCCAGGAATATCCTGATGGTGATCGCACCCAGCACACTCGTGTTCGACCTGCCCGCTTCGGCCCGGGAACTGACCTTCAGCGGTGGCCTCATGGAAGGCAGCTACACCCATGGAGCAAAGACCGATGGTGCGGAATTCATCGTGGAATGCCTGCGGCCCGATGGTTCGGTCGAGACTGTCTTCCGACGTTGGCTGCAGCCCCTGACTGTACCGGCGGATCGCGGAGATCAAACGATGCATGCGCGGCTGCCACCACAGCCCGCCGGCACCCGCCTGCGTTTAAGGATTACGGTTGGCCCGAATGGGGACAACGCCTGGGACTGGGTCTACCTCACCGGTTTTGACCTCCACTGACATGGCTCGGAGTCCCGCCAGTTGAGGCCTTCCCCTTGAGCAGTCAGATGTCGCCTTGCCACGATGCCTTTCGCCTAATCCAGCATGGCTTCATACCCCGGTGACGATCTTGAGCTGACCTTGCTCATTCCCTGCCTGAATGAGGCGCGGACCCTGCCCGGCTGTATCACTGAGGCGCAGCAAGGCCTGCAGTCGCTCGGGGTTGCCGGGGAAATCGTCGTCGCCGACAACGGCAGCACGGATGGCTCGCAGGAAATTGCCACGGCGCACGGTGCGCGGGTCGTAATGATCTCCCTCCGCGGCTACGGCCATGCCCTCAGCGGTGGGATCGCGGCCGCCCGTGGCCGGTATGTCATCATGGCCGACGGCGATGGCAGCTACGATTTTCGCGAATCCGGCCGGCTGCTCGCCCTGCTCCAGGCCGACTGCGACCTCGTGATCGGCAATCGTTTCGACGGCGGGATCCAGCCCGGTGCCATGCCATGGAAAAATCGCTATCTCGGAAATCCCGTGCTCAGTGCGCTCGGCCGGATGCTGTTCGGCATGAAGGTCCGCGATTTTCACTGCGGCCTCCGCGGTGGCTCCAAAGCTGCGCTCGTGCGGCTCGACCTCCATACCGGCGGCATGGAATTCGCCTCCGAGATGCCCATCAAGGCCGCCCTCCTTGGCCTGCGCATCGGCGAAACCCCCGTCACCCTGCGGCGTGATGGCCGGGATCGTCCGCCCCATCTGCGTCCATGGCGCGACGGCTGGCGCCATCTGCGGTTCATGCTGCTCTTCAGCCCACAATGGCTGTTTCTGTACCCGGGCCTCGCCTTGCTCACTATCGGTGCGACCGGATTTATTTTCCTGCTCTCAGGTCCGGTGAGGGTCGCCGGACTCCGGTTCGATGTGCACACCCTGCTCTACGCCGCTGCCGCCGTGCTCTGCGGTTTCCAAGCCTGCGCCTTCGCCGTCATCTCCAAGACCTTCGTCATCGAGGCCGGCCTGGCCCCCGCGACTCCTCGCGCCCGCTCCCGGCTGGAACGCCTCAACGTGGAAAGCTGCCTCATCGCCGCCGGCTTCCTCGCCCTGCTTGGCGTGGCCCTCAGCTTGAACGCCTTCTGTTTGTGGGGTTCGGGTCGTTTTGGTGACCTGATCCCCACCCAGATGCTGCGCTGGGTCGTCCCGGCGATCACCAGCCTGATCCTGGCGACCCAGCTGGCCTTGGGCGGTTTCTTTCTCGGCCTGATCCGACTTCGCTTGCGCCGATGAAAATTTCCCTGCGCCTCGCGACCTGTTTCCTGATCCTGGCGGGTCTGCTCGCCCTGCTCCGCCTGAAGCAGGCCTCGCTCGTGATTCCCGGTGGCTCCCTGCGATTCACCGACACCCATTCCATCCGTTGGGATTCTTCCACCCGGATGATCAACCGGACCGGTGACGATCCTTATGTCTGGGTGGAGCTGCCTGCCACGAGCATCCCGATCCAGGAGGTCCAGATTGAATTCGGCGGTCCCGTGGTGGAAGGGCGCTCCCGGTTCTACATCTATCAATATCCCGCCTACCTCAACGGCGTCATGTTGAACGACTCTTACGCCACGACTGGCGAGAGCCACGTCACCAGCGACGGCTTCACCATTCACTGGAAGCTCGCCAACTCCAAGATTCTCCGCCTCGACCTGCCCGATGATCTCGACCGGCCTGTCGAAATCCGCCGCGTCACCATCATTTCCGGATTTTATGGCAGTTGGGCCGTGACGTTGATGTGGATTCTGCTGCTCGCTGGATTGCTACTGCCCCTGGCGCAGGGCCTGCCGGTCGCCGTTCAGCGTCAGCCATGGATCGAGCCTGCCCTCGTCCTGATCCTCATCGCCATAAAATTGATCCTGGCCTCGGATCTGAAACTGGCCGTGCTGGGCTTCGCCAACCATGACGACGCACTCTTCGTCGCCCAGGCGGACACCATCATGCGCGGCCACTGGCTGGGGAAATTCGGCGAGCTCACGCTCGCGAAAGGCCCCGTGTACGCGCTTTTTCTGGCCGGTGTCGGGCTCTCTGGCGCGCCGCTCCTGCTGACCCAGGCGGTCTTCCACGCCTTGGCCTGTTTCATTTTCGTGCAGGCGCTCCGTCCCTTGCTTCCCGGCGTCAATGGCCGCCTGTTGCTGCTCATGATCCTGCTCTTTGATCCGCACACATTTTCTTCTGAAGCCGTCGGTCGCGTCTTGCGCAGCGGCATCCAGCCTGCCCTGACCCTGCTTGCCATTGCGGGAGCGATTGGTCTGGCGGCACGCATGCGCCAATCGCTCCGGTGTCAGTTGAGCTGGAGCGTGTTCGCAGGTGTCGCGTTGCCCTTTTTTTGGTTTTCCCGCGAAGAAGGTATCTGGCTCATTCCCTCGCTGCTGCTTATCCTCGGCGCGGCGCTCGCGGCGGTACTTCGCGAGAGCGGACGCGACCGGTGGTGGCGGCTCGGTTTGCTGGCGCTACCTATGCTGCTCTTTTTCAGTGCCTGCTGGCTGCTTCGGACCGTCAATGACATCTACTACCACGCGCCCATCAGCGTGGATGTCAAAGACGGCGCGTTTCCCCGGGCGTACGGCGCATTGATGCGACTCATCCCCGCCCAGCGGAATCCATCGGTGCCCGTCTCCCGCGAGACCCGGCTGCGCGCCTATGCGGTCAGCCCGGCTTTTGCTGTCCTGCGGCCTTATCTGGAAGGCGCGGTAGGCAATGGCTGGGAACAACTCAGTCGCACGGCCGATGCCACGCAACCGGCGGATCATGAAATCCGGGGCGGATGGTTTCAATGGGCCCTGCGCGAAGCCGCGGCCAAGGCCGGTTACTACCACAACGCCGCCACGGCGGATGCGTATTGGGCGCAGGTCGCAAAGGAGATTAACGCCGCCTGCGACGAGCAGCGGATTGCCGCCGGACCGGCACGCACCGGGTTTTATCCGCGTTGGGATGATGCCCTGTGGGCTCCCTTCCGCACCTCCTTCGTCGGAGCCGCCGAGGTGACGGTGCAATTTTCGGACTTCAGCGTCCAGTTCCCTCCGATGTGGAGCACACCCGACCAAGCCAGACTTTTTGCGCGAGTCACCCATGAGGGTGCCGTCCCCGAGTTCGTACCGCCCACCGCACGCACCCATGCGCGCATGATGATCCACCACGTCTACCGTTGGTGCGGTGTGGCGGCGACGCTCGTTGGCCTGCTGGCCGCCAGCCTCGCCGCGCTCCTCGCGTGGCGCAGCCGTTCCCATGCACTCGAGATCGCCTTTCTGTTCGCCCTCTTGGGCGGAGCGCTCGCCCTGATGATCGTTTCCACCCTGGTCGATGTGACGTCCTTCAGCGCGCTGCACGCCATGTACCTCGCGCCGGCCACCCCGCTCGTACTCGCAGCCTGGGTCCTTGCTCCCCTCTGGGCCTGGCGCTTCCTGCGGGGCGCGGCCCAGTCCTGAACCTTCTTACCCAGCAATGGGCGCTTGCCCTGTCATGTTTTTCGCCGTTCGCTCCCGCTCCCGTTTATGAGCCAAAGCATCAAGGACCCCTCGGAGCTCCAGAGCATTTACGAACTTCGCTTCACCTCCATGCTGGGTTACCGCACCCAGGTGTGGCAGATCCTGACCTCGGCCTATTTCCAGCAGTTTGTCCGGCCGACGGACACCGTGCTCGATCTCGGCTGCGGCTATGGGGAATTTATCAACCACATTTCCTGCGGTCAGAAATTCGGCATGGACCTGAATCCTCGGTCGCCCGAACACCTCGCGCCCGGCGTGAAATTCCTCGCGCAGGATTGCTCCACCCGCTGGCAGCTGCCCGACGCCTCGCTCGACGTCGTCTTCACCAGTAATTTCTTCGAGCACCTTCCCGACAAAAAATCCCTCCGCGACACTCTCGTCGAGGCCCGCCGCTGCCTCAAACCCGGCGGCCGGCTCATCGCCCTTGGACCCAACATCAAGTACGTGCAGGGCGCCTACTGGGATTTTTGGGATCATTTTCTTTGCCTGACGGAGATGTCGCTCGGTGAGGCCCTCGAGAATAACGGCTACCGTGTCACCCTCTCGCATGCCCGCTTTCTGCCCTATTCGATGGTCGGAGCTCCGCGTTACCCCTTGGCCTTTCTTCGGCTCTATCTCACCCTGCCCGCCCTCTGGCGGTTGTTCGGCAAGCAGTTCCTCGTCGTCGCCGAGAAGGTCTAGGGTGTGACGTGCCCGGCCGGTTGAGCCCCAGAGTTTTAGGTTGGCCCGGAAAATCGTCGCAAGTATTTCGACGGAGGGAATAGTGGTTTTGTCACCCCCGGTTGTCAGTATTTGCCAACGTGAAACTTGGTCTGCCCCAGTTAATTCTTTCCTCCCTCAAAATGGGGCCGGCCGCCGGCAGCGGAGGACGCCGTCCTGCTTACTCCCATGTCTGACGAACCCGATCCACCCCGGAGCTTTGCCAGTCTCTACCATGCGACGCTGGATCCGTTGCGGCGCT
This sequence comes from uncultured Opitutia bacterium, assembly GCA_903859715.1. Classification (GTDB taxonomy): domain Bacteria; phylum Verrucomicrobiota; class Verrucomicrobiia; order Opitutales; family Opitutaceae; genus Opi-474. Next base: position 161,665 of record CAIONS010000056.1, on the reverse strand, counting down.
ACCTCACGCGGCTGCTCGGTGATTCCGCCGAGGCGCAGGACGTAGCCCATGACGCTTATCTGCGGGTCTATCCGAAGATGGAGGACCAGACGGCGGAAAAACCCGAGGCCCTCCTTTATACCACCGCCCGTCGCCTCGCCTTCAACCGGCTCAAGCGCCGCAAGATCGCCCCGTTCGTTCCGGGCGAGGCCAATTTCGAAACCGCGGCGTCCGCCCAGCCCGGCGTGGCGCAACAGGTGATGGCCCGGCAGGAATTCCAGCAGCTCGAGCAGGCGATCGCCCAGCTGCCCGAAGGCTGCCGCACCGTGCTGCTGCTGCGCAAAATCGAACTGCTTTCGCACCAGGAGATCGCCCGTCAGCTGGGCATCGCCGTCAGTACTGTCGAAAAACAACACGCCCGCGCCCTGCGCCTGCTGCGCACTGCCCTCGCCACCGCTTCCGATCCGCTACGCTCCCCCAGCCTCCCCGTCTCTCAACCGGAGGTCAGCTCATGAATCCGAATCCGCCTCCCTTCAATCCGGCCGCCGATGAACAGGCCTCGCTCTGGGCCGCCCGGCTCGACGGCTCCGTGCTGTCGGCCGCCGACCGCGTCGCCTTGGACGCCTGGCTCGCCAACGATCCCACCCACCGCGACCTGCTCTCTCAGTACTGCCAGTTCTCCGCCGACCTTGAAAAGAAACTCCCCGTCCTTCTGGCCGCCGATGCGGTGGATTTTCTCGCCCCGGCCGCGACCCGGCACCGGTCGCGTTGGATCAAATGGACCGCCGGCGGCTCCCTCGCTGCCGCCGCTGCGATCGCCCTGACGGTCTGGCTGATCCGCCCGCAGACCCAGCTGGAGAACGTGGCGACTCCCGTGGCTCAGCGGCAATCACTCACCCTCGCCGACGGGACCCGGATCGACCTCAACGCCCAGACCAATCTTCAGGTCGAAATCACCGGCAAGACCCGGCACGTGCTCCTCGCCTCCGGCGAGGCTTTCTTTGCCGTGCACAAGGATCCCTCCCGCCCGTTCATCGTGGAAACGCCCGCCGGCTCCGTACGCGTGACCGGCACCCAATTCAATGTTCGCGCCGAAAGCGCCACCGCGCTTGAGGTCACCGTAATCGAGGGTTCGGTGCAGGCGCATCCCGGCGAGCTCAACGGCCACGCTTCCGCACCGCAGTCGCTCGGCGCCGGGGACCAGTTGTCGGCCGGACCTGACGGGGTTGAAGTCCGGCGGTTGTCCGCCGCCGGTCTGGATGACGCCCTCGCCTGGCGGCAGGGCCAGGTGGTGTTCCATGGGGTGCCATTGCGCGACGCCCTCGCCCGCTTCGCCCGCTACCATGGCCGCGGCATCACCGTGACGCCCGAAGCCGCCGGGAAGCGCGTCGGCGGACGCTACAGTCTCGACGATCTCGACGGCTTCCTGAGTTTCATCGAGGAGGGTCTGCAAGTCCGCGTGACCCATGACCTGAACGGCACAGTGCAAGTCAGCTCCCGCGCCACCCGCTAAAGGGTGTCGCCCTTTCCCTTTCGACTCTCCCTCACACTATCATTGTGCGTCCCGCTTTCTTTTCTCCCCGCCGTCTTCTTCTATGCCTGGGCTTCCTGATTCCTGTTCTTGTCCGGGCTGACCCGCTGGAATTCAACCTCCCCGCGCAGCCCGCCTCCGAAGCTCTCCTGACCTTTTCCCAGCAGGCGAAACTCGAGGTGCTGTTTTCCTTCGACGAACTGGGCAAGGTGCAATCCACCCCGGTCCTCGGTCGGTATGAGCCGGAGGATGCGCTCACCCACCTCCTGCTCGGCACGGGCTTCATCGCCCGGCGCAACGGCCGGGGCAAATTCATCGTCACACCCGCCCGCCGGCCCACCGGCTCGATCCACGGGCGGCTGCTGGCTCCGGATGGCACGTCCGCCCGCGATGTGCAGGTGCGGATTCCCGATCTGCGCAAATCCACGCGGACCAGTGAGAGCGGGGAATTCGATTTTCCCCTCGTGCCCCCCGGCACCTATCAGTTGCTCGCTACTGCGCCCAATTACCGATCCTTGGAAATCGCCGGTGCCCGGGTGGAAGCCGGCCGCGTACTGACCCTCGAAACGCAGACCATGCAGAAAGCCGATGACCCCACACGGCTGGAACCCTATATCGTTCACGACAAATCGGGCCGCGATGAGGCCTTCGATCACAGCCGGACACCTTCACTGCCCCAGACCGCCACGGGCAACCTGGACCTGAGCCGGACCATGAACGACGCGATCCCCTACACGATTTTTGACCGCAAGCAGATCGCCCGGAGCGGCGTCGTGAACCTTAATGAATTCCTCCAGCGCGAAATCCTCGAGAGCGATGCGTCGGTCCTGTCCCCGGATCAGGATGGCACCCAAAACAGCTTCATCGCCGGCAGCACCAACCTGAACCTGCGCGGCTACGGTTCCGATGAGACCGTTGTGCTTGTCAACGGCCGCCGGCTCCCCGAGGTCCTGACCATCGGTTCCGCCGCGCTACCCCCGGATGTCAGCCTCATTCCCATCAGCCTGGTCGAGCAGGTGGAGGTGCTGCCGGTTTCCGCGTCCGCCCTTTACACGGGCAATCCCGTCGGAGGCGTCATCAACATCGTGCTGCGTCCGGATGTGGACATCACCGAGGTGACCGCCACCTACACCAATGCGCTGGCCCGCTACGATGCGCCGCAATCCTCCCTGTCACTCCAGCACGGCGAGACCTTGCGCGATGGCGCGTTGCGCGTGCGGCTCAGCGCCACGTTCACGCAGGCTACGCCGCCCACGGAAGCCGAACTGGGCTACTTGGCCGCCAACGACACGCCCAACGTAACCCTCGATTCCCCGCTCTATCGCGCGACTCCCAATATCCGCAGCGTCGACGGGTCTCCGCTGTTCGGTCCCGGCACTTCCAGCGTGACCTCCGTGGCGCCCGGCGCCGACGGCACCGGTGGGATCGCCGCCTTTGCCGGCCGCGAGGGCGTCCGCAACACGGACCTGTTCGCCACGCCCGGCGGTCTGGCTGCGTCGACCAACAGCCGCGATTACCCCTACGGCCGCCAGCAGCAGCGCGCCTCCTATTTCCTGTCCGGAGTCTATGATGTCGCTCCCTGGCTCCAACTGGGCCTGGACGGCACCTATGCGAAGACCGTGGTCAATCGCGGCTATGACGTGTTCCCCGTGGACCTGACGCTGGCGGCGAACTCGCCCTATAATCCCTTCAAGCAGGATGTGTCCGTTTCGTTGAACGAAATCGCCCCGCTGCTGGGCCCGGATTACAGCGAGGCCCGCCTGGAGTTCTCCTCCCTGCTGGCCGGTCTCTTGCTGAAGCTGCCGTCCGATTGGCGCGTCTCGCTCGATGGGCAGTACGCGCATAACATCGCCAAATACCGAGGCATCGGCGGAGCCGATCCCACCCGCTGGCAGCAACTCGTCGACGCCGGAATCTATAACCCGCTGCGCGACACCCAAGTCTACGGACCGCCGTCGCAATTTTATGATCAGGTGCTCATCTACCGCGGAGGGCGTGGGCGATTCGTGACCCTGGGCGACTACGACACCTTGGACGCCGCTCTCCGGATTTCCAATCGCTCCCTGTCGCTGCCGACCGGGAGCGGTGCCGTAAATGTCGGCGCGGATTATCGGCGCACCCATCTGGCCGATTTCACCGACGAGGAGCGTTACGCCGACGGCACGCTCGCCAGTCCACCCATCGACTGGCAGGGGCGCACGCTGCAGCGCGTGAGTCTTTTCGGCGAACTGCAGTCGCCCGTGCTGCCCGTGGCCCGGCTCCCGACCTGGCTCCGGGCCCTCGATGGTGATTTGGCCGTGCGCTACATCGCGGCCGATACCTCGCGGGAGACCAATGTGGCGCCGACCTTCGCCCTGAAGGCCGATTTCGGCGGAGGATTTTCCGTGCGCGGCAGTCTCACCACCTCGAATCGCGTGCCCACGCCGCAAATGAGCCGGCCGCTGTCGACGCCCGGCGGCACGCCCGGGCTGAATTACACGCAGATCACCGACCCGGTCAGAAAGCAAACCTACGCCGTGCAGGCCAATGACGCGCCCGACCCAAACCTGCGGCCCGAGGCCGCCGTCACCCAGACCGCGGGCATCATTTACCAGCGCGGCAAGGTCCACCGGTTCCGCGCGGGGCTGGACTTTGTCGACACCCGCAAGACCAATGAGGTGGTCGTGCTCGACGCCCAGGCCGTGGTCAACTTGGAGTCTGTTTTTCCCGAGCGCGTGATCCGCGCGCCACTCACGCCCGGCAGCCCTTATACCGCCGGCCCGATCGACTCCCTCGTGACCGGCGCTGTCAATCTCGCCTCACGCCATTCGCAGAATTGGAATGCCTCGCTCGACTACACGTGGACGGAATGCCTGGGGGGCACCTTCGAACTCTACGGCCGGCTGCTCTACTATCAGCGCTATGATGTGCAGATCTATCCGACTTCGCCCAAGGTGGACGAGTTGGACAATCCCGACGGGGCCACCTCGGGCCTGCTGAAATACCGTGCCAATTTCGGCGCGAGCTGGGCCAACCATGATTATGGATTCGGACTGGATGGACACTATTTCCATTCCCGCATTCTGCCCGTCACCGAATGGGCGGCGCAGGACAGCGACCGCATCGGTTCATTCCTGCAGTACGACTCCTACGTGCACCGCGACCTGCCCGCTGGCTGCCATGGAAGAATCCGCGCTATGGCCTGCGCGCCCAACTTCGCGTCAACAACATCTTCGGCTCCGACTTCCCACGCTACGTCAATGGCGGCGCGGGCGCCGGCGTACAGCCCTACGGGGACTGGCGCGGCCGCACTTATTCTCTGTCCGTGACCGCCTCCTTTTGACCGGCCTCGTCCGGAAAGATCCCGGGTGCTCCGGAACGTGATTTTCCGTCGAACCGAATAGCGGATTACCGGTCGGTTGCTGTCATTCTTGCAGACTCAAGATCCATAAAAGCGAAACCAGCCACGACCGATGGACTCCCCTGCCTCACTGTTTTCGGTTGCCGCACCCACCCTCGCCGCCGCCAGGAATTTCACATCCGAGGATGAGGCCCAGCTCCGGGAAGCACTCAAACGCTGCTCCGCTTCCACCTTCGAGGCCGCCTGTCAGTTTCGGAAAACCGGCAATTTGGAACATCTGCCGGTCATCATTTTCGGTATCATTGAGCATTTCGTGGAATCCAGATTCCGGCCCAGACTGAAAGAGTCCACCGGCAACCTGCGGCTGGCGGAAGATCTGGGCATTGATTCGCTGACCATCATCGAGGTCGTCATGCTCACGGAGGACACGCTTCGGATCACGATCAACAACGAGGATCTCTGCGCCCTCCGCACCTTGCGCGACGTCCAGTATTTCATCGAAGCCAAGGTCACAGGCGTTCGATTCAACGCCGAAGCCCGCGAGCTGGCCTCCTGAGCCTGAATGCATGTGCCGATCGGCTGGGCCGGGACAATCGGGCAATCAGGGTCAGGCGACTGATGCGATGAAAGTCATCGATGCCGTTGGCCATTAGTCATTAGACATCCGCCCGCGCACCACCCAATCTGGCGGACAGTGCAGGTCTCGTTCATCCTTCCCCTCTACAACCAGCTCGCGCTCACCCGTGCCTGCCTCGCCTCGCTCCGCGCCACTGTGCCGGCGTCCGTCACGCATGAAATCATTCTCATCGACAATAGCTCTACCGATGAGACGCGTGAGTTCCTTCAGGAACTCGCCCCGCCCCACGTCGTCCTGCTGAACGACCGCAACCTCGGCTACGCCGCCGCCAACAACCGCGCCGCCCGGGTCGCCCAGGGCGATTTCCTCGCACTGCTGAACAACGACCTCGTGCTCGAGCCCCACTGGCTTGAGCCGATGCTCGCCGCCTTTGCCAGTCACCCGCGGGCCGGCGTCGTCGGCAATATCCAGCTCCATGCCACCTCGGGTGCCGTCGATCATGCCGGCGTGGTCTTTTGCGATGGCGGCTATCCCGTGCATCACCGCGGCGATCTGGCGGAACTTCAGGCCGCGGGCGGGATCACGGAATTTCCCGCCGTCACCGCGGCCTGTTGCCTGGTGCGGCGCGAGTGGTTTTTGCGCGCGAGTGGGTTTGACGAAGGCTATCACAATGGGTTCGAGGACACCGATCTTTGCCTGCGTGCCCGCGAGGACGGTTTCATCAACCTGGTCGCGACTCATAGCGTCATCCGCCATCATATCTCCAGTTCCGCGGGCCGCGGCGCCTACGAGTACCGCAACGCCCGGCGATTTCTCGCTCGCTGGGCACCCCGCGCCGCCGCGCTCGAACGCGAATGGAATCTCAAGCTCGCCCGCGACCACGCCGCCCTCGCCGCCCAGCGCTACTTCGCGCCGCTTCACCGCAAACTCGGCTTCGGTCACCGCGCCCTCCGCCGCTCTCATCGCGCCGCGCTGATGGCCGAACGTCGCGCCCGCCGCGCCTCATCTGGGCGCATCCGCATCGGCATCGATCTGCTCCGCCTCCAACCCGGTGGCGCCAACGGCGGCATCAAGCCGTTTGTCCTCACGTTTCTCGCCGAAATTGCCCGGCAGCGCGGCTCCGAGTTCAACTTCGCCCTCTTCGCTCCCGCCGAACTCCGCGACGAACTCGCCGCCGTGCTGCGCCCGGGTGACTACCTGCTCGAACCCGCCGAGGGCCACTTCACTGTTTCGCTCCGTCAGCCCAAGGGCTGGCGCGCCGCCGGCACGCTCTCTCTCGCAGACAACGTCGCTGCCAAAGCGGGCCTGGACGTGCTTTATGCGCCTTTCGGCACCTCGCAGTTCATGCAACCCGGCCTGCCGTGCGTCAGTCTCATTGTTGATCTGCTCCATCGCGATTTACCCGCCGCTCTGCCGGTCGAGGAAGTAAATCACCGCCACAAGTGGTTCACCCGCGTCGCGGCGGAGGCCACGTATTTCCAGTGCGACTCCCATTATGTCATTGGCCGTCTATGCGAACAATACGGCGTAAACCCAGCTCTTTGCTTCCATACTTATAACGCCGTGCAGGATCGCTTTCCCGCCACGGGCAGCGCGCTGCCGGCAGGTGCACCCGAGGAACCTTTTTTCTTTTATCCGGCTAACTTCTGGCCGCACAAAAACCACGAAACCCTGCTCGTCGCCTACCGGCTCTACGCCCAGGCCGCCGCATCGCGGGCCTGGCCGCTCGTCTGCACCGGGCATCCCGACGCCCGCATGGATTTGCTGCGGGAACTGCGCGACGGCCTCGGCCTGTCCGACCGTGTCATCTTTCTCGGTCATGTCAGGGACGAGGCTTTCACCGCCCTATGGGCTCGGGCCGGTGCGTTGGTTTTCCCCTCCCTCTGCGAGGGATTCGGCATGCCGCTGTTGGAGGCCATGCGTTTCGGCGTGCCGATCATCGCCGCCGACTCCTCCGCGCTGCCGGAGGTCGCGGGCGATGCCTGCGTGCAGGTCGACGCGCGCGATCCGCAGGCCCTCGCCGAAACCTTGCGGCGGGTCGCCATCCGGACCGACCTCAAAGACGCCCTCATCGCCCGCGGCCACGCGCGGCTGGCCGCTTTCTCGCTCGAACTCGAGGCCGGCCGCCTCGCGCATTTCCTCGCGGCCGCCGCCCGGAGGCAGGCGCCATGAAGATCGGCCTCGATGTTTCCCAAACCTGCGCCGAACGCGCGGGTTGCGCCTGGTATGCCGACGCCCTCAGCCGCGCCTTGATCACCGAGGGCCTGCCCCGCGGGCACACGTTCGAACTGTACCACCATTTCGGCGATTGGATCAACGCCGATACGAAGCGCGGCACGATGATCGATGATCCGCGCGTGACCGCCCCATTGCGCACGATGAATTCCGCCGCCGCGCGGGAGTTCTGGCACGAGGTCGCCACCGGTGAGCCGCTGCCGGGCAAACCCGACGTGGTTTTCTCCTTCAATTTCCACGCCCCCAAGCTGCCGCATACCAAGCTCGTCTATACGGTGCATGACCTCGCCTTCTGGATGCATCCGGCATTCGCCACGGATGAAACCCGGCTGGTCTGCCAGCGGGAACTGCTGCAGGCACTGGCCCGCGCCGCGGGTTTCACCTTTGTCAGCCAGCATACTCAAAACGAGTTCGAGCAAATCCTTCCCGCCTGGTTCAAGCTCAAGGCGCGCCCGCATCTCCTCGCCCCGGGCGCCAGCCGTTTTTCTACGAGCAAGGAAGCGCATTCCCGGCCGGATTCGGCGCCCTGGCTTGTCGTCGGTTCGCTCGAACCCCGCAAGAATCACGCGGCAGCCCTGGATGCCTACGAGATCTATCATGAGCATTCCACCCTTCGCCGGCCACTCGTGCTCGCGGGCGGCCGAGGCTGGAAGTCCGCCGCCCTTCACGCCCGGCTTGATGAATTCAAGGCGCGCGGATTTCCCGTGCGCTATCTCGGTTATGTTCCCGACCACGAATTGGCCGCCCTCTATGCTTCCAGCTATGCGTTGATCGCGCCCAGCTGGCATGAGGGCTTTGGCCTCCCCTTGGTCGAGGCGATGACCGCCGGTCTTCCCGCGCTCGCCAGCGAACGCGCCAGCCTGCCCGAGGTCGGCGGCTCCGCCGCGATTTACTTTCCCCCGGAAAGTCCCGCCGCTCTGGCCGACGCCATGCTCGCCCTGGAAAACGAGCCGGCCGCCTATCTCCCCCGCTCCGCCGCCAGCCTCGAGCGCAGCCAGGCTTTCTCATGGGCCGGCACCGCCAAATCGGTTCTCGAATTCGCCGGCCGGCTTTAACTAAACTTCCCGGACCCGCGTGAATATCCTTTTCGTCAACTACGGCGACTTCACCAGCAACAGCCTGAACCACATCGGCGCGTTCGCCAACCGGCTCACGCTCATGGGTCACGCCTGCGTGGTCGCCGTGCCCGAAAATCCGGAAACCCTCTCCGTCGTACCGGAGCCCTTGTTCACCGCCGCCACGTTTCTGCGGATGCTGCAGGATGAGCCCGTCTTCCCCGACCGCCGGCCCGCCGAGGTCGTCCACGCCTGGACCCCGCGTGAAAATGTCCGCGAATTCACCCTCGCCTATCTCAAAAAATATCCCGGCGCCGCGCTGCTCATTCATCTCGAGGACAACGAGGTCTTCCTGATGGAAAGCTACGCGCACGAATCCCTCGCCACCCTGCGGCAGCGCACCGATGAGGAACTCGCGCTCCAGCTCTCGCCCCGGCTGTCGCATCCGCTCCGCTATCGGAATTTCCTGCGCGTCGCGCATGCCGTCACCTTCATCACGGACCGCCTGCAGGACCTGATCCCCGCCGGCAAGCCCGCCCGCCGCCTGCTGCCCGGCATCGATGCCGCCCTCTATCAGCCGTTGATTCCCGATCCCGCCCTGCGCGAGGAAATCGGTCTGAAGTCCGGGGAAAAAGTGATCGTCTACACAGGCAGCACCACCTTCGCGAACCTGCCCGATATCCGCACGCTGCTCCTCGCCGTGCGCCTCATCAATGAGCGCGGCACGCCGTGCCGGCTCGTCCGCACCGGCCTCAATCCTCCCGAACTCGCGCGGGAGCTTGCCGCCATCGGCGGCGGCCACGTCATCGACCTCGGCTTTATCGCCAAGGCGAAGCTCGGCCCCTTGCTCGCCCTCGCCGACGCCCTGGTGCAGCCCGGTGCCGCCGACTCCTTCAACGACTACCGCCTGCCCTCAAAGATTCCCGAATTTCTCTGCGTCGGCCGTCCCGTCATCGTGCCCCGCGCGAATCTCGCCCGCGCCATGGAGGACGGCCGCCATGCCCTGCTGCTCGAAACCGGCAGCGCGGAGGAAATCGCCGACAAGTGCCTGCAGGTATTCGGCGACGATGCCCTCGCCCAGCGCCTCAGCTCGGGCGCCCTCGAGTTTGCCCGCGGTCATTTCGATCTCAAGGCCAACACCACCGGCCTGCTGGATTTCTACGAGCAGATAGTCAGCACCGCCGTTCCGCTCTTCACCGATCCCGCCACCCCGGCGTCCGAGGACGTGCTGCTCGCCGAGGGCGACACCGCGCTACGCATGCGCGCCAAGGAAAACACCATCAGTTCTGCCCGCCGGGAACTTGCCCTGCTCCGCGCCGAGAACGCGCGACTCACCGCGCAGGAGGGTTACAATCGCGCCAAGCTGCAGGGCGGCCAAAATCAAGTTGAGTTGCTGCGCAGCCAGCTCGTCGAGTCCGCGTCCGCGATGTCGCGCCTCACCCGCACCTTCAACGCCGATGAACTCCGCCAGCGCGACGAGAAGATCCGCCGTATGACCGAGTCATTCTCCTGGCAGGTGACGAGTCCGCTGCGTTCGCTGCGCCGGCTCTTCTTCGATTCGTCCAAGGGCAAGCCCACGGCCGTCACCGCCCGCCCGCCCGCACCTGAAGCGGGCTTTGCCTACATGATCGACGAGCCGACGGACTGGGATGACGTGCCTCCCTCCGGCGAGATCCGCGGCTGGGTGATCGCCCCGGCCGGCGGACGAATCGTGGCTGTGCGCGTGCGCGCCGCTAGCAAAACCTTTGAAGCGGTCTATGGTCTCGCCCGGGTGGATGTCGGCGCCGGCCACCCCGATCATCCTCACGCGCGTGAGTCCGGCTTCACCCTTACCTGCACCCTGCCGGCCGAAACCACGCAGTTCATTGCTTTCGAGGCGCTGACCGAGGACGGACGCTGGCATTGCTTCGCCGTCCCCACCGCAAAGATCAGCGCGGAAATTCCCGGCCACGTTCGCCGGGACTACGCCACTTGGGAGAAGCGCTTCGACACTCCGACGCTCGAGGAGCAGGTCATCCTGCGCGCCGAACTCGAGGCCCTGTCGCCGGAACATCGGCCGCTCATTTCCGTGCTGATGCCGGTCTACAACCCGCCAGAGCAATGGCTCGTGAAGGCCATCGAGTCCGTGCGTGCGCAGTTTTATCCGCACTGGGAACTCTGCATCGCAGACGATGCCTCGCCCGCCACCCATGTGCGCCGCGTGCTCGAGGATTTCGCTCAGCGCGACGCCCGCATCAAGGTGACCTTCCGCGAGGAAAACGGCCACATCTCCGCTTCTTCCAACTCTGCGCTCGATCTTGCCTCGGGTGAATTTGTCGCCCTGCTCGATCATGATGACGAACTCGCGCCCCGCGCACTGGCCGACGTCGTGCTCGCCGCCGCCCGACAGCCCGGCCTCGAGTTCATCTACTCCGATGAGGACAAGATCGATGAGCTCGGCCGCCGCTACGACCCTTACTTCAAGCCCGACTGGAACCCTGACCTGCTGCTCGGCCAGAACTATACCTGCCATCTGTCCGTGTTCCGCACGGCCCGCGTGCGCGCTGTGGGCGGCTTCCGCACGGGCTACGAAGGCAGTCAGGACTGGGACCTCACCCTGCGGGTAATCACAGGCCTGGCCGCAGCGCAGGTGCACCATATCCCGCGCGTACTCTACCACTGGCGCGCCATTCCCGGCTCGACCGCCCTCGTGATCGACGAGAAGAGCGACTACCCTTTCATCGCCGCCAAGAAGGCACTGACGGATCATCTCGCCCGTCTCTCGCTCGCCGCGGAACTCGTCCCCGTGAAAGGCCACCACTGGCGGATCCTTCACGCGTTGCCGTCGCCTGCACCCAAGGTCTCGATCATCATCCCCACGAAGAACGCCGTCGACCTGCTGCGGCTGTGCGTCGGATCGATCCTCGCCAAGACCACTTATCCCGATTTCGAGATCATCGTCGTCAACAACCGCTCCGACGATCCCGCCACCCTCGCCTACTTCGGCGAACTGCGCGGCCTCGGCGTGCGTGTGCTCGACTACGACGCGCCGTTCAATTTTTCTGCCCTCAACAATTTCGCCGTCTCGGCCGCGAACGGCCCGGTCCTCGCCTTCCTCAACAATGACCTTGAGGTCATCGCCGGCAACTGGCTCGACGAGATGGTGTCGCAGGCTCTGCGCCCGGAAATCGGTGCCGTCGGCGCGATGCTCTATTATCCCGACGACACCGTGCAGCACGCCGGTGTCGTGCTCGGCCTCACCGGCCCCGCCGGCCGCGACGGAGTCGCCGGCCACGCATTCAAGGACGCCCCGCGCGGCAGCGAGGGCCAGCGCAACCGTCTCCGGCTCGCACAGAACTATTCCGCCGTCACCGCCGCCTGTCTCGTGATCCGCGCCAAGACCTTCGCTGCCGTCGGAGGCTTCAACGAGCCCGACCTGCCCGTGGCCTTCAACGACATCGATTTCTGCCTGCGCGTGCAGCAGGCCGGCTACCGCAACCTGTGGACGCCGTTTGCCGAACTCTATCACCACGAGTCCGCGAGTCGCGGAGCCGAGGACACACCGGAGAAGCTCGAGCGTTTTCTGCGCGAGGCCGCCTACATGCGCCGCGTCTGGGGCCGGCAGCTGGACCACGATCCTGCCTACAATCCCAATCTGACACTCAAGCAGGAGGATTTCTCCCTCGCGTTCCCGCCGCGCTGAGCCGCGTTCCCCTGCATGCAAATCGCGAGTGTCGTCGATCAGCCCCGCGAGGGCGATTTTCATTACCGGCAGCGGATCCCCGTCAAAGGCTGGGTCTACGCCGGTTACCGTCACGACAAGATCAAGCGCATCTCCGTGCATGCGCCCAATGGCGAGATCGGCTCCACCACGCAGCTCTATCCCCGCGCGGATGTCGCCCTCGCGAATCAACTTTCGTCCGAGGTTCGCACCGGTTTCCGGCTGCTCGCAGTGTACGATCCGGCCGGGCCGCCGCCGGCGGTCGTCGGCATCGAGGTGCGGGTCGAATTCACCGATGGCACCAGTACTCCGCTCGCCGGCATCCATATCCAGATACTGCCAAATGACCACACTGGCGCGCCCTATGGCCACCTTTGCAATCCACAGCAGACCGGCATGCTGCACCGCGAACACATGTATTGTTCCGGCCTGCCCGCCGAACAGGCGAGCCCTGACTGCGTCGAACTGATTGCCGATTACCTGCCCGCCCGGATCAGTCTCCTCGATGTCGGCTGCGGCATTGGCGCCTACTGCGAGCCCCTGCGCTCTCGGGGTTTCTCGTGGATCGGCTGCGAGACCAGCTTGGACTGCGTGCATGAGCTCGCCCTCCGCAGCCGCCCGCATCGCATCATCCGGCAACCTGCGTTGCCCTGGTCGCAGTACCGCCTGCCCGCCGCCGACCGCGAATTCGACGCTGCCATCGCGATCGAGGTGCTCGAGCACATCCGTGAGCCTGATCCCTTTCTGGCTGAAATGGCCCGCGTGACCCGCCGGCATGCACTTTTCTCGGTGCCGAACCTTGAGATGCTCCCCTTCCTCGCCAGCCGGCTCGTCACCCCATGGCACATGCTGGAGGGCGATCATCGTAATTTTTTCACGCGCTTCAATCTGCTTCCGCTACTGCAGCGTCACTTCCGTACGGTGGAAATCCTCGATTACGGTTGCCACCCCCTGGCTTCTACGGACGGCCTACCGCTTTCCTACCATTTGTTCGCCCTCTGCGAGGTATGAAACCCCATCCTCCGTGGCTGATGATGTTGGGATTCTGCCTGCTGATTTTCGGCGCCAAGCTCTGGTTCATCGACGTCGGAGGCAGCGACCTGCCGACGTGGGATCAATGGGATGCCCAGAGCGAGAATGTGCTGCGCCCGTGGCTCGAGGGCGGCTGGCACATCCGCGATGTTTTCCAACCCCACAACGAACACCGGCTGGTCACCACCAAGCTCTACTCCCTCGGCCTCTTCATCGCCAACGGCCAGTGGGATTGTTTCCTGGAGACCACCGCCAATGCCGCGGTCCACACGCTCTGCGCGCTGCTGCTCCTCCTCCTCGCGCGCCGCTGGCTGGCTGGCATCTGGCTCGGGCTGTTTGCCGCCCTGCTCGTGCTGTTGTTCACCCTGCCGTTTTCCTGGGAAAACACCCTCTGCGGCTTCCAGGTGCAGTTTTACTTCCTGCTGTTGTTTTCGCTCGGCCATGTCTGGCTGACCCTGGAGGGCGACCGTTTTGGCGGGCGTTGGGCCGTTGGACAATTGTCGGGGGGGCTCGCCGTGATTACCATGGCCTCGGGATTTTTATCCGGCGCGGCCATCCTCGCGGTGCTCGGCCACCGCCTCGTGCGCGAGCGCCGCTGGTCGGCCCAGCAAATCACCACCGCCGGGCTGGCCCTGGTTTCCTGCATCGCCGGCTGGTTGCTAAAATACGAGGTGCCCGGCCATGCGGTGCTCCATGCGCGCGGGCCCGGGCAATTCGCCGGGGCGTTTCTCGAGTTGCTCGCCTGGCCCGGCTCCACGTTGTTCCCCTGGGCCTTGGTGCTGTTTGCCCCCGCGGTGATTTTTCTCGTGCGCCGCATCCGAAGCCAGGCCACGTCGGCGGACGACGCCATCCTGCTCGGCCTGCAGATCTGGCTCCTGCTGCAATGTCTCGCCCTTGCCGCCGCCCGCGGCGGCGGCGGCACGATCCTTGCCCCACGCTATCTCGACCTGCTGACCGTTAACCTCGCCCTTGGCTGGATTTTTCTGGCGCGGGAATTTTCCGGCCGGGTGAGACGCTGGCTTGCGGCGGTCTGGCTGGCCGCCGTCGCGGCCGGCCTGATCCAGCAGAGTTGCATGATGTGGCGCGATAACGTCGAGCCGGATATTTCCCGCCATCAGCGGCAGGAGGGACACGTGCGTGATTTCCTGCGGACCCGCGATCCGGCCCATTTGCTCAACCAACCGTGGGGCGATGTGCCGTATCCGGACGGCGGAACGCTGGTCCAGCGGCTGGCTTCGCCCGCCATCCAAGCGATCATGCCGCCCAGTGTGCGGCGCTCGATCCCGGTGTCGAATGGCGCGCCCACTATTCTTCCAGCCACCGCGCCCGCCGCCATCCGTCCGATCGCCCTCAGCACCTGGTCGCTACCGGCCCATGCGCTGCCCTTCCACTGGCGCAGCGCACCCCAGTCTGCAGGCACGTTGCCGGTCCTGCGTTTCCGGATTGCCGGCGATCTCGGACGGCCTGGTTACCAAGGACAACTGGTCGTTAGGAGTGCGGCTGGCACTGTCCTGGTTGAGCCTGACTCTGCTCCCGGCAACTACTGGAAAAACGTCAGTGTCTTTCGCCCCGCCGGTGAATGGTGGCTGGAGGTTACCGCAGCCGACTCCGGGACTTGGTTTGCCTTCACCGAGCCCGTCGACGTTGGCCGGCTTACCTGGGTTGCGGAGAAACTGCTGAAGTATCACTTCCTGGTGATTGCAGCCGGCCTCACCCTGCTCGCCTGCGGCGCACTCCCACAACTGCGGCGCCCCCGCCCTTGATTCGATGCTGCTGCTCGTTATTTGGATTTTTATTTTCGCACTTATTGCGATCCCAGTGGCCGCCACCCATCTCTGGTTGGTCCGGCGCGGCTGGCAGGATGAGCGGGTGCTGCTGACCGCTCCCTTGGTTTTTACCGGGCTGATTGGCTACGCTGTTTTCTTCGGATTTTTCCTGCACCCCGTCTTCGGCCAAGCTGTTTCATTTCTGATCGAGATCGGACTGGGCCTTTACCTTGTGCAGTCCCGGTCCCGGCTGAAACGGACCATCGCGCCAACCGGACTCGCGCTCCCCGCGTTGCTCGGATTTGCGATCGGGCTGTTTTACCTCGCCCTGCTCTACTTGCCGCAACTCGGGCGCGACCCTGAATGGCAATCCAGCTTCCGCTTTCTCTACGAGTTTCCGATGGATGCCAATCTGCCCAAGATGCTGGGGGACCGGCTGTATGCGGGTGAACCATTGAAACCGTTTCTGCCGGAAGCGGGCTGGCTGAGCAGTGACCGACCGCCGCTCCAGGTCGGACTCTATCTTTTGGTCCGCCCGTGGCTCGCGCTGGTCCATCTGCCCGACGGCTTGGGTTATCAGTGTCTGGGCACGCTGGCCCAATTGTTTTGGCTGCCGGCCGCCTGGCTGCTTTGTCAGGCGCTGAAGCTGGGTCGCCGCCGGTCCGCCATCGCCGTCTTGCTCGCCGCCGCCTCGGGCTTCCTGCTGTTCAACGGCACGTATGTCTGGCCCAAGTTGCTGGCGGGAGGGTTCGTCTTGATGGCGGCAGTGCTGCTGCTCGACTGTTCCGCGCCCCGCTCCCCCAGGATCGCCGGACTGGCCGCCGCGGCCGCCGCGCTCGGCTGGCTGGCCCACGGAGCGGTCGCGTTCTCCCTCGTGACCCTTGCGCTCATACTCCTGCTGCCACGCTATTTTCCCGGTTGGAAAAACTGCCTGATCGCCGCCGCCGTCTTCGGCCTGCTGGCACTGCCTTGGACGGCCTACCAGAAGCTCTACGACCCTCCGGCCAACCGCCTGTTGAAATGGCACCTCGCCGGAGTGGTCCCGATTGATTCCCGCGGAACCCTCGAGGCTGTTCGCGATTCCTACGGTGCATTGTCGCGCGAAACACTGCTCGCCAACAAGCGCGCCAACTTCGGCACCCTGTTCAATGGCTCCTATGGCTCGGCGCTTGATCTCTTCACCACACCCATTCGACAACGGCGGGTAGACGAATTTTTCTATGTTTTCCGGAGCCTCGGCATCCTGAACTTCGCTTGGATACTCGTTCCCGGCGTCTGGCTGCTTCGACGCCGGATTCCCGCGCAGTTGGAGCTTCAAGGGCTGTTCCTCGGCTGGACGGTGCTGACACTCGCCTTCTGGGCACTGGCTATCTTCATTCCGGCATCGACGATCATCCACTCCAGTTCCTATGCGATGATGCTATCGCTCTTCCTGCTCGCGATCATTTTGATTTTGAGCCTGCCAGGCTGGATCGCCTGGACGTTGCTGGGGTGGCACCTCATTGATTTCACTCTGACGTGGCTGCCCTATTTCGGTTCGTCGCCCCTCCAGCTTGGCATGATCTCCCTTCTGCTGTTCTCAGGCCTACTCATCGGCTTTGCGCTTTGGCTGGTTGCGCGTCCTCAGGCCTCGCCGGCTCCTTCCTCTGCAGCGGAGAAATCGGCTGGAAAGCCAGCGGCCACTCCCTTTCCCTGATTGCTTACCCTCGGTTCCCTCGTCCCAACCCGCCATGTCCAAGACCCTCCTCGTCACCGGTTCCTCCGGCCTCATCGGCTCGGAAGTCTGCGTCTATTTTGCCCGCGAGCTCGGCTACACGGTGCACGGCGTGGACAACAACCAGCGCGCTGTCTTTTTTGGCCCGCAGGGCGACACCCGCTGGAACCAGCAGCGCCTGCTCAAGGAGCTGCCGGGTTTCGTCCATCATGAACTCGATATCCGCGACCGCCCCGGCGTGCTCGCGCTGGTCAAGTCCGTGAAGCCCGACGTCATCGTCCACACCGCCGCGCAGCCCAGCCACGATCGCGCCGCCGCCATCCCGTTCGACGACTTCGACACCAACGCCGTCGGTACCCTCAACCTGCTCGAGGCCGTGCGCCAAGCCGCGCCCGAGTCGCCGTTCGTGCACATGAGCACGAACAAGGTCTACGGCGACGCGCCCAACCGTATTGCGCTGCAGGAACTCGCGACGCGCTGGGATTACGCCGATCCCGCCTACGAGCACGGCATCGCCGAAACCTTCACCATCGACCAGTCCAAACACTCGCTCTTTGGCGCGTCAAAAGTCGCCGCCGATGTGATGGTCCAGGAGTACGGCCGGTATTTCAATCTCCCCTGCTGCTGCCTCCGCGGTGGCTGTCTCACGGGCCCCAACCACACCGGCGTCGAGCTCCACGGCTTCCTGAGTTACCTCGTGAAATGCAATCTTGAGGGCCGGGAATACAAGGTTTTCGGCTACAAGGGCAAGCAGGTGCGGGACAACATCCACTCCCTCGATGTCGCCCGTTTCATGGCGGCGTTTGTCGCCGCGCCGCGCGCCGGCGAGGTCTACAATCTCGGCGGCGGCAAGGCCAACAGCACGTCCATTCTCGAGGCCTTCAAGCTCACCGAGAAATTCACCGGCCGGCCGCAGGTCTTCACCTACGTCGACCAGAACCGCATCGGCGACCACATCTGCTATTACAGCGACCTGCGCAAAATGCGCGCCCACTATCCCGCGTGGGACATCACGCAGTCCCTGGAGGAGACGATCCGGCAGATCGTCGAAGCCTGGCGCCGCCGCGAGGCAAAGTGAACCTTGGGTCCGGCCAAAGTCGCCTTGCGGCCCGATTCCAACCGGCGGTTATTTGACGCCCCACGCATCCACCCAGAGATGCCGGGCACGGGTGGAAACCTGGTTGAACCCGGCATGCTGCAGATACGCCTCCAATTCCTGGGGGGTGGAGCACTTGTTGATAAATGCCGGTCGTTCCAAGGGATGATAACCCGTGCGGTTTTGCTCGAAAATCGCCCATCCGTCCTCAGTCAGCAGGTTCGTGTTGTCGCAGAAAAAACGCCCGCCCGGACGCAGCACGCGCCACGCCTCTTTCACGTAACTGTAGCGGTCCCAATCATCGAGATGCATGAAAACCACCGTGCAATACACGAGGTCACAGGATTGATCCGAGATTGGTTTCAAGTCGTAGCCGGAGATCTCCACCACGTCGACGTTGGGCAGATCCTTCAGCCTTGCCCTGGTATGCGCGACCATGTTGGGCGCAACATCGCATCCCGTCCACTTACGAACCAAGGGAGCGAGTCCCCGGCCCACCCGTCCCACGCCGCAGCCAATTTCAAGGCACTCATCTTCCGGACGAATCCCGACCGTGGCGCGCAAAACATTCAAGGTGTGCAAGGTCGCCGTCGCCAAGGCGGCCTCATCTTCGGTGCCTCCCACATATATTTTGGCACTGCCCACACTCTGCGAAAGGTCGTTCCAGACGTTTTTGTAATTAGCTCTTAGCATAGAGAGAGGAGACAATTTAGCCGGACGTGATCCACGCTTTCAACGGGTTTATCGCCTATGAAATCGCCGGGCCCGAGGTGGACTTTAAGTGACACCGGGTTCAAGCGATAAAGCAGAAAGAATTTCCTGACCGCCTCCTCGTTCACCCGTTCATCGGCAGAAAGTCCGGCTCATTCACCGTGCTTGGGAGTCTAGAGTCTCCGCCCTCGTTTTCACTTCCTAGTTCGCGATCCTGACTGATGCTCCAGCGAGACGAGGGATATGTCTTCCATTGAATTGATTATGACTGCCGACCGACCATCATTACCGCCGATGAGCCTCTCCCTGCTGTCCGGATCCTGCGCTGCTCTTGTCCTGCTGGCATTTCCTGCCCTGTCCATTGCTCAGGACTTACCCAAGGTCTCTCCCTTCCTGCCTCAAGGTACTGCGGCTTCAGCTGGCGCCCTGCCTGCTGCGCGTTATCAGCTCGGCGGCATCATTACCCAAGGCAAGGAGGTCCTCGTCAGTATTACCCGTGTGAGCAATCGGCAGAGCTTTTGGATTCCCGTGGGCGGAACCGTCAACGAAGTCACCGTGGTGAGCTGCAACTCCGACCGGGATGAGGCCACCCTCAGCGCCAATGGTGAAAAATTCACCCTCAGTCTCCGCAAGACCGTCGTGCAGGCCGGCAACGGCGGACCCCCGGTGACCAGCGACGTCAGCCCACAAGCGGCTCCCACCCCGCCGTTGCCTGCTCCGGTCGGTCCCCCGGAGGTGCAGGAACGCGAGGCCCGCATGCTGGTCACCGACCTGCTCGAGATCGGCCAACAGCAGCGCAAGGCCTATGAAGAGGCTCAGAAGAAGGCCGCCGCAGACAAGAAATAAAGGACTGAAGGAGCTGGCCGGGCCCATTAGCCAAATTTCGCCTTCCGCCATGCGGCTTACCCTGCTTGGTTCATTCCATGAAAATCCTGATCTCCGGGGTGTGTGGCTTTGTCGGCAGCACCTTGGCGCGCGCCCTTCTTCAGTCCGGGCGCGGTCATCAGATTTACGGCTTCGATAATTTCATCCGCCCGGGTAGCGAGACCAACCGCGCCGAGCTCAAGGCCTTGGGCGTGAAGCTCTTTCATGGCGATCTCCGCGCGGCCAGCGACCTCGAAACCCTGCCGGCCTGCGACTGGGTGATCGATGCCGCCGCCAACCCCAGCGTCCTTGCCGGCGTGGATGGAAAAACCAGCTCCCGCCAGCTCATTGAGCACAATCTCGGCGGGACGGTCAACCTGCTCGAATACTGCAAGCAGCACCGCGCCGGTTTCATTTTGCTCAGTACCAGCCGCGTTTATTCCATCGCCCCGCTCGCCGCTCTCGCCGTGGACGCCGTGAACGGTGCCTTCCGCGTGGCTTCAGGCACCCCGCTGCCGGCGGGCGTTTCCGTTGCAGGCGTGGACGAGACCTTTGCGACCCTGGCGCCCATCTCTCTTTACGGCTCCACCAAACTCGCCAGCGAGGCCTTGGCGTTGGAATACGGCGAAACCTTCCAACTGCCCGTCTTCATCAACCGCTGCGGCGTGCTCGCCGGCGCGGGTCAGTTTGGCCGGCCCGACCAGGGCATCTTCACCTACTGGCTCAACAGCCACCTGCATCGCCGTCCCCTGAAGTACATCGGTTTCGGCGGACACGGCCACCAAGTGCGCGATTGCCTTCATCCCCGCGACCTCGTGCCGCTGTTGGAAAAGCAATTTGCCGCCCCGCCGATGCCCGCGACCGACCGCGTCGCCAATTTTTCCGGCGGCCTCGCCTCGGCCAGATCCCTGCGCCAGCTGACCGACTGGTGTGACGCCCGCTTCGGCCCGCATCCGGTGACGGCAGATCCTGCGCCCCGGGCCTTCGATATTCCCTGGATCATCCTCGACCATGCCAAGGCGACCCGCCTCTGGCACTGGCGGCCCGCGATTTCCACCGACGCCATCCTGGACGAAATCGCCGCCCATGCCCGGGCGCATCCCGGGTGGCTCGACATCTCCGCCCCGCTCTGATTTTTCGTGCCCTTCATGCCCGCTCCAGCCGCCCCGCTAAAACTGCTTTCCGTCATCATTCCCGCCCGGGACGAGGAGGAGTCATTGCCGGCAACCGTCGAGGATATCTGCCGCACCTTCGCCGCCGAGGGGATCCCGCATGAAATCATCGTCGTGGATGACGGCAGCAAGGACCGCACTTGGGCTGTTCTTCAGGAACTGAAGCAAAAATTTCCCGCCCTCGCCCCGACCCAGAATGGCGGATTGAACGGGTTCGGCCGCGCCGTGATCTGGGGCATCGACCACAGCAAGGGCGACGCCGTCGTCATCATGATGGCCGATGCCTCCGATTCTCCGGCCCATGCCGTGAAATACTGGCAGCTGCTCAACGAAGGCTATGACTGCGCGTTTGGCAGCCGCTTCATCAAGGGCGGTGAGGTCATCGATTATCCGCGTGTGAAGCTCATGGTAAACCGCCTCGCGAATTTCCTCGTGCGCATTGGCTTTGCCATCCCGCTCAACGACACCACCAACGCCTTCAAGGCCTACCGCCGCACCGCGATCGACGGCTGCCGGCCGTTCCTCGCCCCTCACTTCAACCTCACGGTCGAGATTCCCCTGAAGGCGATCGTGCGCGGCTTCACCTATACGATCACACCCATCTCCTGGCGGAACCGGAAATACGGCGTGCCCAAGCTCAAGATCAAGGAAATGGGCAGCCGGTATTTTTTCATCTGCGCCTACGTCTGGCTCGAAAAATACTTCAGCCGTGGCGACTATCAGCGACGCTGATCCAGTGCCCCCGGGCCTTTTTAAAGCCGAATGAGGAATGCTGCCCGACCCAGCCGGCCTTTCACGGTCCGCGCTGCGAGTCCCGGCCTTCGACTCTCAAGCTCCCTGCCGCTCCAGCACACCCGACCATGCTTCTGTCTCCACTCGTCTCCCTGACCCTGGCACCGGCCGGCCTGTTGCAGTGGTTCGACGAAGCTCCGGTTCGCTATTGGGCCATCGCTTGGAGCACGTGGAGCGTGCTCCTGCTGTTCACGTTCCTGCGGCTCGGCGTTGACTGGCACCCGGCGGGTCGGCTCTGGCGATGCATCCCGCATTGGGTGCTCTACCCACGCACCTTCGCGCTGGTCGCGGTCGTCGCGATGCTGGCGTTCCGCTGGCCGGTGCTGTTTGCCGGACCGATGCGAAATCCGGACGAGACCCAGCTGGGAGCCGGTGCGATGACGTACTGGCGCGATCCGGTTCCCTGGCGTTCGGTGGACATGCACACCTCCGGCCCAATCAACGCCTATTTCCTCTGGCCAGCCCTGTTATTCGACGGCCGAATCGATTATATTGGATTACGCCTTGCCGCGTTGTTTGCCCATGGCGCTGCTGCGCTCGCCTGTTACGGGCTGCTGCGCCGGTTCACCAGCGACGGCATCGCCCGGCTCGGAACCCTCCCGCTGCTCGACTTCGTCGCATTCAATTCGGTCTGGGAATTCGTCCAGTATTCCAGCGAGCAGGCTTCATTTTGCCTGCTGGCGTTGGCCGCTTGGCTGCTCGCCGACGCCTGCACTCTTACAAATGATCGCGAGTCGACGCGGCACTGGCGACTTATCGTGGCGGGCTTGTGCCTGGGATGCCTGCCGTTCGCCAAGGCCCAGGCAGTCGGGCTCGGCCTTACCCTCGGATGCTTTGGCTTGGTCGCTGCTTGGTCCGTGCCTGTCGCGCCTCGAGGATTGCGGATTCGCCGCGCCTTAGCACTCGCGATCGGAGCTTTTCTGCCTGCCGGGATTTTTTTGGTTTGGGTCGCCCTCTACGGCCAGGGAGCACAAGCCTATATCTCTTACATCGAATCGAACCGGGTCTATGTGGCAGGCCACGTCGAGGACCGGCTGAAGTTGTTGCGGGATTTCTACGCCTTTTTCGTCGACATCGATTTTGTCTTCAAACCGTTTTTTCTGGGCTCGCTCGGTCTCGCCATGGCCGTAACCCTGATCGGCAGCCTGGTCCGGCCGCTATCAAGGAAATTGCTTTGGGGCGCCTGGCTGCTGGTCGCGGTCGGATTGTGGACCGTGATCTATCCGGGACGGATTTTCTGGCACTACTTGCATTTCCTGGTGCTGCCCCTCGCCTGGCTGAGTGGGCTTTCGCTCGCGGCTGGATTCCGCCTGGCCGAAATGAAGGTCCCGGCTCGTTGGTCCGCCCACGTCCGCTGGGGCATCGTCACCGCCGTAGTCGTCTTGATCCTGGTGCCACAAATCCTGACCCGGGTGCATGACCTGCCAGTTGTCGGAACACTGGCGGAAGGACAGCGTAATTCAGTGCATCCAGTTTCCCGGCGTTTACGGGAGTTAGCCCGACCGGGTGATACCCTCGTCGTCTGGGGCTGGGCCCCGCAGTTCTACACTGAAAGCGGTCTCACCCAAGGCGTCCGCGATGCCCAGGCCGAGCCTGAAATCGCTCCAGGCCCGATGAACCTGTTTTATCGCAACCGCATGATGTGGGACATTCGGAAACATCCGCCCGCTTTATTCGTGGATGCCATCGCGGACGGCGGCTTTATCTATACTGCGCATTCGCTCTTCGGCCTGCAAATCTTTCCGGAGCTCGCCACTTTTGTTGCCGGTCATTATCACTTGGTCGAAGATCTCAATGGATACCGGATCTACGTGCACAACAACCGCGCACCGTGAGGTGGTCCATGTCTGCTGGAAGCCGGGAAACCCTCGCGACGTCGCCAGTATCTGGACAATCCGCCTTGCCGAACCGGCGCCGAGAAAAAACCTTGTTCAGCCTGCAGCCGCTCCCTTTCATTTGACCTTTCCATGATTTATCTGCTCGGAGGTTCCGGCTACGTTGGTCAGGCTTATCAGGCGCTCCTGACGCGCAAGGGTATCCCTTTTCGCAATCTGCGCCGGGCGGACCTTGATTACAGCAATCCTGCCCTGCTGGCCGACGCCCTGCGTCGCGACCGCCCGGAATTCCTCATCAACGCCGCCGGCTACACGGGCAAGCCCAACGTCGACGCCTGCGAGCTCCACAAAGGCGAATGTCTCATGGGCAATGCCGTCCTGCCGGGAATCATCGCCCAAGCCTGCCGCGAAGCGGGCGTGCCTTGGGGCCATGTCTCCTCCGGCTGCATCTTTACCGGCGCGCGGCCGGACGGCAGCGGTTTCACCGAAACCGACGCCCCCAACTTCACCTTCCGCCAGGATAATTGCTCATTCTATAGCGGCACCAAGGCCCTCGGCGAGGAAGTGCTCGCCGGTCAGCCCAACGTCTTCATCTGGCGCCTGCGGATCCCGTTCAACGAGGTCGACAACCCCCGCAACTATCTGACCAAGCTGATGCGTTACCCGCGCCTGCTTGAGGCCACCAACTCCATCTCACAGCTCGAGGAATTTGTCGCCGCCACCTTTGCCTGCTGGGAAAAGCGCATCCCCTTCGCCACCTATAACGTCACGAATCCCGGCCAGGTCACCACGCATGAAGTCGTGGCCCTGATCAAGCAAAGCGGCGTCCACCCGAAGAACTATGAGTTCTTCGCCAGCGAGGCCGACTTCATGAAGCTCGCCGCCAAAACCCCCCGCTCCAATTGCGTGATGGATTCCGCCAAACTCGCCGCCGCCGGCATCCGCCTGACCGAGGTGCACGCCGCCGTCGAGCAGGCCCTCCGCCTCTGGAAAAAATCCGCTTAAGCTTTTAAGCCCATATGAATCTCCTCGTCACCGGCGGCTGCGGCTTTATCGGCTCCAATTTCATCCGTCAGCGGCTGACCGAAAAAAACTCGCCCCTGACCCGGCTCGTCAACCTCGACGCCCTCACCTACGCCGGCAATCCCGCCAATCTCGCCGATCTTGCGTCGGATCCGCGGTATGTTTTTGCCCACGGCGACATCGGCGACCCGACGCTCGTCAGCCGCCTGCTCGCCGAGCACGCCATCGACGCCGTCGTCAACTTTGCCGCCGAATCCCACGTCGACCGCTCGATCGATTCGCCCGAGCCCTTCATCCAGACCAACGTTGTCGGCACGCTCCGGCTCCTCAATAGCGTGCGCCAATACTGGGCCCGGCTCGCGGAACCCAAGAAGGCGGCCTTCCGTTTCCTTCACGTCTCGACCGACGAGGTCTATGGCACGCTCTCTCCGACTGATCCTGCCTTCAACGAGGAAACCGCCTTCGCACCCAACAGTCCTTACGCCGCCTCCAAGGCCGCCAGCGACCATCTCGTGCGTTCCTACCAGCACACCTTCCATCTGCCCACGCTCACGACCAATTGCTCGAACAACTACGGTCCCTATCATTTTCCCGAGAAGCTCATCCCGCTGATGATCCTCAACGCCCTTGAGGGCAAACCGCTCCCGGTTTACGGCGACGGCCAGCAGATCCGCGACTGGCTCTACGTCGAGGATCATGCCACCGCCATCTGGCTCGTTCTGCAGCGAGGCCGCGTGGGCGAGACCTATAATATCGGCGGCCTGAACGAAAAACCGAACATCGAGATCGTCCAGACCATCTGCGCGCTGCTCGATCAAAAATCACCGCGCTCCGACGGCAAACCCTATACGACCCAGATCACCTATGTGGCCGATCGGCCCGGCCATGACCGCCGCTACGCCGTCGACTGCGCCAAGCTCCAGCGTGAGCTGGGCTGGGCGCCTCGCGAGAATTTCTCCACCGGCATCGCCAAAACGGTCGATTGGTACCTCGCCCACCGCCCGTGGTGCTCCGACATCACCTCGAAGAAATACGCCCGCGAACGCCTCGGCGTTAAGGCCTGAGTCCGCCAAGGTTTAAGTTGTAAGGCCGGAATGCCTGCTGCTTAAAACGTCTACTCTAAAAATCCAACCCCACGCTTCTCATGGCCCGCAAAGGCATCATCCTCGCCGGCGGCTCCGGCACCCGGCTCTATCCCCTGACCATCGCCGTGAGCAAGCAGCTCATGCCGGTCTACGACAAGCCGATGATCTATTATCCGCTGTCGGTGCTGATGCTCTCCGGCATCCGGGAGATTCTCATTATTTCCACTCCTCAGGACCTGCCGCTTTTCCGCCGCCTGCTCGGGGATGGCGCCAACCTCGGCCTCACGCTCAGCTATGCCGAGCAGCCAAGCCCCGACGGTCTCGCCCAAGCCTTCCTCATCGGAGCCGACCATATCGGCGATTCACCCTCCGCGCTCATCCTGGGTGACAACCTTTTCTACGGCCACGAGCTCACCCATTCACTCAAGACCGCCGGGGCCCGCACCACCGGGGCCACGATCTTCGGTTATCACGTGGCTGACCCCAAAAGCTATGGCGTCGTCGAGTTCGCGCCGGATGGCCGCGTCCTCTCGCTGGAGGAAAAGCCGGCGGAGCCGAAGTCCAATTACGCTATTCCCGGCCTGTACTTCTATGACCGCGAGGTCGTCGGTCTGGCCCGAAAACTCAAGCCATCGAAACGCGGCGAACTCGAGATCACCGACCTCAACCGCCTCTACCTCGAGGCCGGCCGGCTGCACGTTGAGCTCCTCGGCCGCGGCACCGCCTGGCTCGACACCGGCACGCACGACTCGCTCATGGAGGCCGCCCAATTCGTCCATGTCATCGAAAACCGCCAGGGGCTGAAGATCGCCTGCCTTGAGGAAATCGCCTACCATCAGGGCTGGATCGATCGCGCCCAGCTGGATGCCAATATTACCAAGCTCGGCAAATCCAGTTACGCAGCGTACCTTCGCAAGATCGCGTGAGGCGCTTGCGCTGCACCGGGTCTTTGCCTGTCCGGCCAGTGAGTCGCCCCGTTTACCGGCCCGACTAAGATTTGATTCGGAGCCCGGGATTTTTTCTGCCCTGTTTGGGCCGCCCAATGCAGGTCTCGTTCGTCATTCCACTCTACAATTGCCTGCCGCTCACACAGGCCATGGTCGCGAGCCTGCAGGCCGCAATGCCTCCCGACCTGACGCATGAAATCATCCTCGTGGACGACGGCAGCACGGATGGCACCCGCGACTGGCTGGCTGGCCTGACCTCCCCGCCCGGACCTTTTCGGGTCATCCTGAATGAGCACAACCTCGGTTACGCCGGGGCCAACAATCGCGGAGCCGCGGCGGCCCGTGGCGATCTGCTCGGTCTGCTCAACAATGACCTCGTGCTCTCTCCTGGCTGGCTCGAGCCCATCCTCGCGGTGCATCAGCAGCTGGGGCCCCGCGCGGGTCTGGTCGGGAATGTCCAGCGCAACGCCCGGACCGGTGCCATCGATCATTCCGGCATTTTCATCAATCACCGCGGAAAACCCGAGCACGATACGTCCCTTCCGCTTGGCCTGCGTTTCCGTCCGCGTGATACCTGGCGGCCGGCCGATGCTGTCACTGGCGCCTGCACCTTCGTGCGTCGCGAGCTGTTCATCCAGTTGGGCGGTTTCGATGAAGGCTTCGCCAATGGCGGTGAAGATGTCGATTTCTGCCTGCGCAGCCGCGCAGCCGGTCATCTGAGCGCCGTCGCCCTGCGCAGCGTCGTGCGCCATCACATCAGCGCCTCGCCCGGCCGCAAACTGCGCGATGAACAGAACAGCCGCCGCCTGACCCTGCGCTGGCGCGATGAACTCGCCCGCCTCGCCGCCCACTCCACTTGGAGCCGACACTATCTGGAGAGTGAATGGACCGGACCGCACGACGCCACCGACTACCCGCTCGCCCGGCAGGCTTTGTTTTATTTACTGCGGCTGCGCCGCGAACCGCCCGCTGCCGCTTATGCGGGCATGCAGGCCGCCATCGCCGTCGAACTCGCGCGCTGGGACCGGATTCTCGGCCCGCAGTCTACATAAGAAGCCGGTGCTAGTTTGCGCCGTCGCTGCGACTCGTGATCACCTCGCGTACTACGGACTGCGGACGCTGGTTGATGGCGATGAACATCCGGCCGATATACTCGCCAATCAGTCCTAGCATGACCAACTGCGTGCCGGAAAAGACCAGCAGCGCCACCATCAGTGAACCCCAGCCGAAGTTCGGCCCTTGGTTGGTGTAGCGCAGCCACAGTACCCAGCCAAAGCCGACCAACCCGGCCAATGCCATCATGAGACCGATTCCCGTGGCCACGCGCAGCGGCAGCACGGAGAAATTCACCCAGGCACTCAACCACAGCCGCATCAGGCGCCGCAGCGTATAGCCACTCGCGCCGACCTGCCGTGCCTCATGCCGCACCTCGATGGAGCCGATGCGTTGGGTGACCTGCAGGATCAGTCCGTCGATGTAAGGAAACGGGCTGGTGTGGGCCGTCACTTCGCGCGCCACGAAGGCCGTGACACAGCGGAAGCTGGAAAGATAAAATCCCGGCGGCTTGTCGAGCGCCCAGTCGGTCATGCGGTTCGTGAACCGGCTGCCCAGATTGCGCCACCAGGAGTGCTGCTTGTCGGCGTAATGGCCGAAGACCACGTCAAGTCCGGAAACCCTGGCCTGCTGCCAGAGCCGCACTGCCTCGGCGGGCGGGTTCTGTCCGTCATCATCCAGATTCACGACATACGCCCCGCGCGCATGCCGCCAGCCGGTCAGCACGGCATTGTGCTCGCCGTAATTCCGGGCGTGTTCGACGTACACGATCGGCACCCGCGATCCGCGCACAAGTTCCCGGCACGCCTCTGCCGTGCCGTCCCGGCTGCCGTCGTTCACCAGGATGATTTCATGGCCGCCTTCGACCGTCAGCTCCTCGATGGCGTGCACCACCGCCCGGACGGTTTCCGCGCTGTTGTACAGCGGGATCACAAAGCTGAGCGCGGGACCGGCGTTGGTCATGATTTGGACCAACGAAGGATTTCCTCGCAAACCCTGTCAACGTCCGCATCCGCCACCGCCGGATGCACCGGGAGGCAGAGCACCTCGGCACATGCCCGCTCTGTCTCGGGCAGAGGGACGGAATAGCTGGCATAGGCCGGCTGGTGATGAACCGGCACGGGATAGAGCACGCCGCAATGGATGCCGCGCTCCGCCAGGCTGCCGCGCAGCGCCTCGCGTTGCGGGGTCCGGACCGTGAACTGATGCCAGACCGGCTCAGCGCCGGATGCCACGACCGGCAATCGCAACGGCGCAGTCGCTAGTTTACTCAAATAGCGCGCGGCCTTCGCGCGGCGCACGCTGTTCTCCTGGTCGAGGTACTTCAGTTTCACGCGCAGCACCGCCGCCTGGACTTCGTCGAGCCGGCTGTTGCGGCCGGGAATCTCACTCACATAACGCTGACGCCAGCCATATTGCCGGAGCATCCGCACCTTTTCCGCCGCCGTCGCGTCGCGCGTGAACACCGCGCCCCCGTCACCCAGCGCCCCGAGATTCTTGGTCGGGTAAAAACTGTAGGCCGCCACGTCGCCCCAGGTGCCGGCCTTGCGGCCCGCCACCACTGCGCCATGGGACTGCGCACAGTCTTCGACGACTTTCGCTCCATGCCGGTGCGCCACCTCAACAATGGCGGGCATCGCTGCCGGCTGGCCGTAAAGATGCACCGGCACCACGGCTTTTATCCTTCCGCCTTGGGCTGCCAGCACCGCGGCGAGCGCAGTCGCTGACATGAGCATCGTGTCCGCATCGATTTCCACAAAAAACGGCCGCGCACCGATCTGTTCGATTGCCGAGACCGTCGCCGTCACGGTGTTCGCCACCGTCGCCACGCTGTCTCCCGCCGCAACGCCCACGGCGCGCAGCGCCAGTTCGATCGCCTCCGTGCCATTGGCCACGCTGACCACCTGCCCACTGCCATGATAATCGGCAAACTCGCGCTCAAACGCCTCCACCTCCGGGCCCAGGATGTAATGACCGCTGGCCAGCACGCGCTCGATGGCCGCGCGGATTTCGTCCGCATGGGCAAGATAGCCGGCCTTGGGATCAGCTGAAAACAGCGGTTCAGACATAATATTTCAGCTCTCTGCGATAATAGGCCAGCGTCCGGGCGAGCATCGTGCGAAGATCCGTGCGCGGCCGCCAGCCGAGCTTTCGGCCAATCCGGCGGTCGTCCGCATAAAAATCCCCGATGTCGATTTTCTTCCGGTCCGCCGGGAACGAACGCACCGCAAAACTTCCGCCGCCATTGATCTCGACCAGCAGTTCCGCGAGCCGGCCCAATGTGACCGGTGGCGGGCCGCCGAGATTGAAGACCTCGCCCACCGCCTCCGGCCGGGCCGCGGCCAGCAAAAAAGCCTCCACCGCGTCATCCACGCAGGTGAAATCACGCCGCTGCTCCCCACCCCAGACCTCAAACGGTTTTCCCTCCACAAGGCAGCGGATCCACACGCCCACAAACGTCTGCCGGGCATCCTTCACGCGCATGCGCGGCCCGATGGTGTTGGTCAGCCGCAAGGCCGTCGCCTGCAGGCCGTACACTCGCGAATATAGCAGATGAAATGACTCGCCGGCGATTTTGTTGATGCCGTTCACATCCACCGGCCGGAGCGGATGCTGTTCATCGACCGGCAGGTAATCCGGCCGGCCGTAAATCTGCCGGGTGCTCGCGAAGACGATGCGGATGGCCGGATTGTGCAGGCGGCAGGCCTCGAGGATCGCAAGCTGCGCGCGACCGTTGATATCGAGGTCCGTCTGCGGATCCGTCATCGAATCCATATGGCTGGTCTGGCCAGCCAGGTTGAAGAGCACATCCTGCCCGCGCACGAGCCGGGGCAGCTTGGGCCAGTCACGCACGTCGGCAATGTGGACCCGCACGCCGTTCGCCACGCCCGCGAGATTGCGACGGTTGCCGCCGTATTCCGGGATCAGGCTGTCCACGATTGTGACCTTCGCGCCAAGCTCCACCAGGGTGCGCGCAAGATTCGAACCGATGAATCCCAGTCCTCCCGTAATGAGGATACGCCGGCCGGCGTAGGCCTTTTTAAAAAACGAGGTGGTCATCCGGAAGGCGCAATTCAAGGCAAAGCCCTCCGCGATGCGATTCCGAAAATTTAGCGCGTGGCCGATTCATTGGCGGACTGGATCTCAAGCTCGACGCCGTAGACCGCAAACCCCAGCAGACGGCTGTCACGTGCGTTGGCGGCTCGTGGACGCACACTGGAACGCAATTCGAACGTCGTCTTGCCCGGCGGCAGAATGATGCCCTCCACGACCCGCTCGCCGAGCAAGTCGCCCACCTTGATCGTGCCATCATGCTGGCCGCCATGCCAGACTTCGACCGTCTGCTTCACGAGACTGCGTACTGAAATCCTGAGGTTGATTTTCAACGGCGTGGTCTGCGGATTCTCCACCAAAAGCGTGGCATCGCCCTGCGACCACTGCCACCGCCGGAAGACCCGGGCGATCCGTTCCTCCGCGTACCAACCCTCGCCCAGCTTGGCGCGCAGGTAGAACCGGCTGTGCGTGTTCACGAGGGTAAAGCTCCGCCCCACCCGGATGGTACCGGCTTCCGCCGGAGCCGACACCGTGATCACTCCATCCGTCAGTTCCCAGTCACCCTTGAGCGCGGTATTGAGCCGTCCTTCGTACGTGTGGGTCAGGAAATATTGCGGCTTTTGCAGCAGAAAGGAATTGGCCCAGAGCCGTGACCAGAAATCCGTCACCTCCACGTTGATCGAGGTCACATCCGGCCGGGCTTCGATTTTCTGCAGCTCCACCATGTCCCGGTCCACGATGAGCGGCGGATCCTGCATGCGGACGGCAAAGCGGTACGCGACCGACAGGTTGAACGCGGTCATGCCCACGATACCAATCCGGGCCGCCCACCGCTGCCATTGCAGCCGGCTGCGCGACAGCGTCGTCCAATAGCAGTATCCGCACAGCTGTCCCGGGAAGAACACGGCCATGAGTTTGTAGGCGTCGTAGCTCGCATTTGTGCCGAGCATCGCCCCCCGGAGTTCCAGATAGCTGTACCCGACCAGGACCGGCAGCATCATGGTCGCGGCGCGAAAGACCGCCAGCTGCCGGTAGCTCCGGTCGCGCAGCATTGCGGCCGCCAGCAGGAAAAACAGTGAAAGGGTCAGCACCAGCCGCAGCCACATGGCCAGCGGGCCCAAGCCGGGCCCGTTCACCGCTCCCAGCAAGCCCTCGGGCGACAGTACCGGGATGTGCCACCCAAAGTCATACTGCTGAAACAGCATGAACCGCTCGATCAGGCCCCGCACGCGCTCCCAGAATACCACGCTGGTCACTGCGAAGGGCGCCAGCATGAGCACCAGCCACTGACCAAATCGTTTCCACCCACTCGTGATCAGGACCTGGCCCCCCGCATAAGTGAGCACGGGCACCAGGCAGACGATGACGATGAAGTTGTAGCTGCCCAGCACCAGCCAGTAGGCCATGACCAGCACGCCGCTCATCGCCCAGCCGCGCCGCCATGTCAGCCGGCCCCGCCAGAGCGCGATGCCGCCCCACGTGATGAAGACAATGGCCTGGGCCGCCAGCAGCTGGCCCATCGCCACGTGCGCCACCGCGTACCACGTGATCGGGTTCAATCCGTAAATGGCCGCGATCCACAAGCTGACCCGCGGCGAATACCGCAGCACTGCGCGCGCCATCCAAAACACCGCCGGCAGCGACAGTACCAGCAGCAGCACGGTCATGAGTCCAGTGATCTCGTGCGGCACGCAGCCAAAAATCGACCCATTGAACGCGATCAGCGCCGAGGGCGTGAAATGATTCAGCCGGATCCAGAAATCGTAGAAATTATCCACCGACGCCACGCTCACCACCTCCGTGAGCCCGATGAAGCCGCCACGGTAGTTCCGGGAAAACTCCTGAAAGACCCGGGCTCCCGCGGCATAATCCGCCGCATCACAACTGCCCAACGACAAAGTGGTCAGGGCTCGCGAAGCCAGGGCCATGGGCAGCACCAGGAAGCACAGCTCCACCAGCATCACGATGCCCAAGGCACCGAACTTCGGTAACACGTTTATCATCCGACTGGCACCTCTTCGCCACAACGCCGCCGCAAGCACGAACACCGGGATCAGCTCACACCAACCGGAGTACACATTGGTCCCCGCCAGCCCGGAATACGCTCCGGCCCAGACGACGGCCGACTGCAGCGCCAGCCCCATCGGGGCACAAAAGACTGGCCACCAAATTCTCCACGGACGGGGCGTCAACAGGATGGCCGCGCCAGCGCCCCACAGCACAATGTGCAGGAGTAGCCCCATGGCGGTCAGGAAGTAGACCATAGGGTGATTACACTAGGCTTGGCCTCAAAAAGTTAAAGGCGATTCTGACCGGATTCACGCCTCGCTTTAAGCAGGGCGCGTGCTTGGCCCGCCATATTCCCTCGAAACCCTGCAATTGGTCCGTTGGATATTTTTCTTCAGAGCGTGAAGCACGAAACCACGGGATAACTGTCCGGCAGGTCAACCCTGGCCTGCCTGGCCCAGCGCCAGAATCGAACTCCCCAACGGTAATGCCCCCACCGCGCCCAGCCACGACCGCTCCAACGCCATGGCCGCGTTGAATGTCGCCTCGACTGGCGCCGGATATAATCGCACATCGCTCCCGCCGTCCGGCGGCGGCATCAGTTTCCGGCGCACGATCACCAGCGGCAGCAGCAGGGTGTTCCAATGGGTCGCGGTTATGTTCGTCAACCCTGCGGCCTGCAGTTTCGCCCGCACTTCCTTCCGCGTATAACGTCGCTTCGAATGCGTCGCCACATCGTGATATGACCAAAGCCAGCGATGCGCCGGGACATTGATGACGGCCCGGCCGCCCGGCCGGAGGACGCGCGCAAACTCCCGCAGGGCCGCCTCATCGTCCTCCACGTGATACAGCACGTCGGCCGAAACCACCGCGTCAAAACTCGCGGTCGGAAATGGCAGCGCCGTTACCGACGCTTCGCGGATATCCGCCTGGCAGCGACCGCGTGCCAGTTCACAGGCCAGCGGCGACACATCCACTCCCGTCCATTGCCAACCCGGTTCCGAGACGGAGAGTCGTCGGATCAAACCGCCCGAGCCGCAGCCCGCATCCAGGATGCGAGCCGGACGCTTGCCGAGGAACCCGGCGAGTTCGCGGTAAAGATGCGCATGCAGCGCCCGGTAATACCACATGGCATCCTCGACGGCAGCCATCTTGCGGTATTCCTCGGGTTCCATGAGCCACCATTCCAGCCACGGGATAAAGCTTTGCCAAGGCAAACGCTGCGGCTTTCCCTTTCGTCCAGCTTTCATGCGTCCTGCCAGTTCCATTTTCTCCGGCCCCGCCTTCGCCGGACGCCCTGCTCGTAACACCGGCCTGTACTTCGACGAGTTTGCGACTGATTCCGCCTGGATCCGGGAGCACGCCGAGCTTCGGCTGCCTCCGTGCGAGGGCATTTCCACCGTGATCCTTCGCGGTGAATACCGCCCGCACCCTGACGCCCGCGGACTCGAAACCACCGCGCCCGGACTCGCCTGCGAGATCAACGGCATCAGGGCGGGCGAAGTTCGTCCCGTCCGTCCGGGCCCGTTCGAACTGCAGCTCTCCCTCCCGGCTGACACTGTTCAACACGGCCCGCGCATCACCCTCCGACTTGAGGGCGTCAGCCGGACCAACACCTTGGCGTGGCTCGGCCGTGTGACCGGTCTCGGCGCGCTCCAACATTTTCGTCACCAGATCAAAAATCGCCAGCTCCGCATCACCACGCTCACTACTGCTGTCGGCGAAGTGATATTCGATTTCTCGCTCCGTCTCGCGCCTTTTTCCGCCGCCTTCGCTCGCCAGCACACCCGGCTCGGTCTCAACATCGCGGGCTTCCTCACCGCCGACCTCGGCATCGGCGAATCCGCCCGTTGCATGGTGCGCGCCGCCGATGCCGCGGAGATCCCCGCCACGCTCATCCCGCTGAAGCTGCACTGCAAAAATCGTCTCGGCGATCTGACGTATGCCGGCCGCCTGCAGGAAACGAACCCTTATCCGGTCAACGTCGTCCATCTCGATCCGCCAGCCTCACCCGATCTCGATCATCATCACGGGAAAAAATTCCGCGCCGGTCACTACAACATCGCTTACTGGGCCTGGGAGTTGCCCGAGTTTCCCGATGCCTGGCTGCCGCACTTCGCCTTTTTCGATGAGGTGTGGTGCCCGAGCGAATTTGTCCGTGCCGCTATCGCGGCCAAGTCCCCGCTGCCGGTCATCACCATGCCGCACGCCATCTCGTTCGCCCGACCGGCGGGTGACGGCCGCGCCCGGTTCGGTCTGCCCGCCGATAAATTCCTCTTTCTTTCCCTTTACGACCTGAACTCCTATTCCGAACGGAAGAATCCGCACGCCACGATCGAGGCGTTCCGTCAGTCCGGCCTCAGCCACAGTGGCGCCGCGCTGGTTATCAAGGTGCAGAACATCGCCGGCAACGAAGCCGATTTTGCCACCCTGCAGGCCGCCCTGCGCGATCTGCCCGGCGCCATCCTGCTGACCGACACCCTTTCCCGGGAGGAGGTCTATCTGCTCGAGTCCACATGTGACTGCTTCGTGTCCCTGCACCGCTCCGAGGGTTTCGGCCTTGCCGTGGCCGAATGCATGGCCCTCGGCAAACCCGTGATCTCAACCAACTGGTCGGCCACGGCGGAGTTCGTCACCGCGCAGACCGGCTGTCCGGTCAACTATACGCTCACGACCCTCGCCCTAAGCCATGGCCCCTATAGCAAGGGTCAGGTGTGGGCCGAGCCCGACCTCGCCCACGCCGCCTCGTGGATGCAAAGACTCGCGGCCGATCCCGCGCTCGGCGCTTCCCTGGGACAGGCCGCCCGCATCGCCATCGAGACTCATTTTTCGCCCGCCGTCATCGGCGCGCGTTATCGGCGCCGGCTTGAATCAATCGCGGCGTTTTAGGTCCGGCAATCTTCCGGACGAGCCACCCTACTTCGCCAGCTTGCGCAGCCACAGCTGTCCGCCGCCGCCCCGGGCGCACAACGGCATGTGCTCGATGAACCAGGCATGTCTCATGTTGAGCAGCCAGCTGGTGAACAGCTCGATCCGGTAGGCCGGATTGTACATCAGGAAGGCACGCAGGACATACTGCTCGTTCCACGCGCGCCCCTCCTCCAGCCAGCCCCGCGGAGGTTCGAGGTTTCCCGTCACATCGTGGATATGGATCAGCACCCCGGGCGCGAGCACCGGCAGGATATCGAAGAAGATCCGGTTCACATCGCTGCCAATTTTGCTCACATGCGAGGAGTCGATGAACAGCACGTCATTCGCTTCCAAGGCCGCAAAAGTCTCCAGCGGCACATCCTGCACGCAGCGCTCGATGAGGGTGCAGCGCGTCAGGTCGTCCGCCCGGAGCAGTGGACGCAGCCGGATCATGTCCGGATCGATGAAGGTGAATTCAATCGGGCGGGCCAGCACGTGCTCGCTTACATCCAGCATCGCGGCCGAGCTGAAGCCCGACCCGACCTCAATCACCCGTCTCGGCTGCGCCTCCCGCAGCATCGCGTACAGCATGATGGCGTCATAGTGTCCGTAGGAATTGTTCCCCAGGTGAAACCGCCGCCCCGGCACCGGCTCTTCAGGAAAGGGCTGATCCGCATGATAGCCCGCAAACCGCTCGATGCGCGCAAACTGCCCCGCCTCATTCAAATCCACCGCCGAAAACGGCGGACCGAATCCGCCCCGCGCAAAGGCCCGGGCGATCTCCTCGTTCGACGGCAGCGGTGAATAGAAATGCCCGGGCGGAACGAACCGGGCCCACTCCGCCTCCTTCCGCTCCAACTCCGCCACGCGCAGGCGCAGCTGCGCATTCTCTTTCTCCATTTGGGCGTAAGCTGGAATCCAGCGCAGCATGTCTACAAGGCCGGCGGCCATTCAGGCTGTGGGCGGGATTATTTGCCCGGCGGCAGGACATCTGCCTTGCCGATAATATCGATCTTCAGGTCGCGCAGGCTGAACGCCAGGCGCCGCCGGTCATTGCTGTCAGGATAGGCTCCCGGCGTATCCGTCGCAAACCGCCACAGGGTGTCACCCGGCTCCAGCCGCATGTTGCGCACCTTGATCTCCTTCAACTCTCCGGGCGCCAGTTTGCGTTCCCACCGGGCATAAGTGCCTTGCCAGACCCCGACCGTCCGCGCGTCCTTCGCCTTCACGCCAAATGTGACGGTCGCCAGAATCGGAAAAGGATGGGGATTGCGGAGGATCAGCGTCGCGGGCCCGCTGCTCCATCGCCAGTACTCCAGGTGCGAGCGCTCTGGCGGGTACCACTTGTCGTCAAACACCGCCTCCACCATTCGGCCCGTCTCACTGGCGATGCGCAGGCTCCGCTCGCCTTCGACCTGATAGCTCTCCGAGCTGGCCGCGCGAAGCATGTCCTGGGAGGCAAAAACAGTCAGGTTTCCCAACACTAACAGCAGCCACCAGCGCCGGCCCCGCGGCACCAGCACGTTGAAGGCAAGCGTCATGGGCAGCAGCACGCGCGAAGCCGCCCCGGGATAGCCCTCCCACACGGCTTCGCCCAGGAAGATCATCATCACCGAGTAGACCGCGGCAATGCGCCACCAAGGATCCTCCCACCGGCGGCGAAAGGCGAAAAACAGGAACTGGGCCGTGAGCGACACCAGCATCAGCAGGCTTGAACGGGCGAAGGCGCCGGGCCCTTCGGCGATCAACTCCGTGATCGTGTCGAACCATTTCTTCCAATAGGAAGCCAGCGGGAAGGTGAAGTTGCGGATGCCCAAGTCATCGCTCGGACCCAGCCAGCGCCGGACGACCAGCAGCCAGAGCACGACCGGCAGGACCACAATTACCCCACGAAGCGCGACCTTGGACCACCCTTGAATCGTGTTGCTCTCGGGACGGGCCAGCGCGGCCCCGCCCAGGATGTTGGTCTCCTTGCCCAGGCCGGAGATTCCCAGCACGATGGCAGACCACCAAGGCCGCCCTGCTTCCACCAGCGCCACGCCACAGGCGATCAGGAGCAGACTGGGCCCGTCGACCAGCGATCCGCGCAGGCTGAAGCACAGTCCGTAAGAAAACATCACTCCGCACCATCGGAGATAATTCTGCCAGCAGTTGGGAGGAAACCAGCGCAGCAGCAATCCGCCCAGCAATAGCCAGCAGACGATGTTTTGAACCGCGTAAATATGCAGCGCCCGGATCGGATTTCCCAGCGCCAGCGCATAGGCGGTCCAGCAGAAAAGGATGCGACGCGACCGGTAAGCCAGATTGTCCACTCCCCGCTTGAGCGCCGGGTCCGACAGATTGGGCTGCATCGCGATCTGCGCATAATAGGCGCCGTCGTACCCGGCCGAATTCTCCAGTTCGTAATGGTTCACCGTCCGCAACTGGGGAATGAACCGCGCACTGTCCTTGTCCCCGAATATGATCAGGTAGGTAAAACCCTTGCCCGGCAGGTAGAACTGCCCGCACACCCAGAGGAACATCGCCACGGTGAGGGCATAGGCCGCCCAGATCGCCCGGTCCGAGTAACGTTGGAAAAAAAGTCTGAGGTTGGCCACGAAAGGAAAAAGGCTCTCTCTCCATGGTCTCGACGCAAGAATGGATTCTTCTCCCCGAATTTGCCGCCGCCGGTTCCCTCTGGTCACCCGTGCCAGCTGGATCGTTCTCACCTTTGTTGCGCTGGGTTACGCGGGTTTCATCTATCAGGCGGGCTCGCCCTATGCTGCCGGCGCCGATTCCTCGGGCTACCTGAACAGCGCCCGCTTGCTGACCCTGGGCCGGCTGACCGAAGCGGCGCGCACGATTCCGGGTTTG
Source organism: uncultured Opitutia bacterium (assembly GCA_903859715.1). Classification (GTDB taxonomy): domain Bacteria; phylum Verrucomicrobiota; class Verrucomicrobiia; order Opitutales; family Opitutaceae; genus Opi-474. The sequence goes on along the minus strand of CAIONS010000056.1, from coordinate 123,334 downwards.
GACCCGCCGGAATGGGACTATTTCTATCACCAGCCCCTCGGCTATGTGGTCAAACCCCGGACCGTCCTCATGGCGCCGATCTATCCCGTCGGCCTGCCCTTGCACTACTTTGTCGCCTCGCTCGCCGTCGGCTTGGAAAAAACCGCCCGGGTGGTGAACGCCTTCAACGTGCTCGCTGCGGGCCTGCTGCTTTATGCGCTGGGCTGTCAGCTCGGTCTGGCCAGGAGCTGGGCATTGTCCGGTACGGCGTTGCTGTGGGCGTGCCCGGTTTGGATTTATCACTCGTTGCAGCCCCTGAGCGACTGTGTGGCCACCACTTGGACGCTCGCTGCGGTGGTCTTCGCGCTCCGCTCCACAACGCAGCCGCGCTGGGCGCTGGCAGCCGGGGCCGCTTTCGCCGTGGCGGTGCTGGTCCGCCCCACCAGCATCCTCGCGCTGGCGCCGATTGCACTGGCCCTGGGCCGGCCCGGTCGGAGCTGGCTCCTGTTCGCGCTCGGGGGACTTCCCGGCGCTGTGTGCTGGGGTTGGTACAATTTTCAGGTCTATGGCGGCGTCCTGAATTCCGGCTACACCCAAGGCGGACAAGACCTTTGGTCCGCGTTCGGCGCGCAATTTGTCAGCGTCAATCTCCGTCACTTTGCCACTTGGATTCCGCGCCTGCTATCGTGGCCGGTCGTCATATCGGCCATCGTCGGCCTGCCCTGGCTGCTCCGCCATCACGGCCGGATTGCATGGCTGCTGCTGCTCTGGGTCGCGGCCTTCGTGGGTTTCTATATTTCCTATTTCTGCGCAGGTGAGACCTGGGGATACTTGCGCTTCCTGCTCCCGGCTTTTCCGGCCGTGATCCTCGCCGCGTTGCTCGCCGGTCAAAGGGCTGCGGAATATCTCAAGGGCGATGCCCGCTACGGGGTGCCCATTGCGCTGCTCGCGGTTTGCCTCGGGCTTCAGGTCAGCCTCGCGCGCGATCTCGCTGTGACGGATGTGCGCCAAGGCGAGCGAAACTACTGGCTCGCCGCCCATTGGCTGGACGCCCATGTGCCGTCCGATGCCATTCTCCTCAGCATGCAGCTGAGCGGAACGATCATGTTCTACAACACCCAGCCACTCGTGCGCTGGGATCAGATTGATCGCACTGCCTTCGAAGTGCTGCAGCGCACCGCCGCCCGCCAGCACCGGGCCCTTTACGCCCCGCTCTTTGCCTTCGAGAAATCCCGACTCCAGGAGCGCTTGGGCGGAGAATGGACCGCGGTCGGCCACGCCGGCGATGTCACCATCTGGCAGCCGGCCGTGATCGCCGCACCGAAAGCCACTCCATGACAGTCCTCTCCGGCCACCCGCAGCCCGCGTTTGCGCTTTATGCCGCCCGGCGGGTCGTGGCAGAACCATGACCCGCGCCATGCCCGCCTTTCTGCTCGACCTGACCCACACCAGCCATACCCGGGCGCGGACTGGTATTCAGCGCGTGGTCCGTGCCCTGCACCGCGAGTTCGGCCCAGCTGCAACGCCCGTCACCCACGACCCATTTCTGAATGCTTGGCGTCCCTTGGAAGCATGGGAACTCGCCAACCTCGCGGCCGAAGACACTTCCAAAAGCCGCCGCGCCCAATGGCCGCTGTCTGCCCGCTGGCGTGGTCGCTGGCGACGGGCCACTGGCCGCACCGCTGCCTTCGCGCTGCGCGGCGACTACCAAGGCTTCCTGACCGCCGAACTTTTCTCAGCCCAAGTCGGCGCCCACCTGCCCGAGATCTTTCCGCGCGTCGCAGTGTTTCACGACGCGATCGCCCTGCGGTTTCCCGAACTCACCCCGACCGGCACTGTGGCGCGCTTTCCCAGCTACCTCCGTGAACTCCTGCAGTTCGACGGGATCGCAGCGGTTTCCGAGGACTCGCGCACTTCCCTCATCGACTATTGGCGCTGGCTCGGCGTGGCAAATCCTCCGCCCGTCATCGCCCTCCCGCTCGGCGTCGATCCCGTTTGTCACCCAATAGGTGACAAACTGACGGGAGCCGTTTCGCCGGTGGTGCTGTCGGTCGGCACACTGGAAGGGCGGAAAAATCACCTGGCCCTGCTCGAGGCCTGCGAACTGCTTTGGTCCCGGGGCGAGAAATTCACGCTGCGGCTCGCTGGCTCCGTGCAAAGTCAGACCGGCCACACCGCGCTCGCCAAGGTCCGGGCATTGCAGGCGGCGGGCTGGCCGTTGCGCTATGACGGACCATTGCCCGATGCTGCTCTTGGCGAGGCTTACGCTGAATGTGCCTTCACAATTTATCCGTCGCTCGCGGAGGGATTCGGTCTGCCCGTGATCGAGAGCCTGGCCCATGGCCGGCCGTGCATTTGCTCCGCGCACGGCGCCCTGGGTGAGTTGTCCCCCGGCGGTGGAGTCATCGGGCTCGAGGCCGTTGACGCCGCCAATCTCGCCACTGCCATCGCCCGGCTGCTCGGTTCACCCACCGAGCTCGCGACGCTTTCAGCCGCCGCGCAGGCCCGGACGTTCAAACCCTGGCGCACCTACGCCGCCGAGCTTGCGGCCTGGATGCAAACTCTCCCACGCCGGAGATAATTCCCACCTGCCTTTCCGTTTGCCAAGCCGGCCCGTCCCCTCCCATCGTCAACCGTTCTCATGGCCATTTCCTTCTTCGCCAAAAATAAAAAGGGCGTCATCAACCGCTGCCGCGATGACTACGCGACGAAGATGCGGCTAAAATACGCCCCCTACTATCTCCCGATGGAGGCCCAGAAGGACACGACGGTCCAACTCGGCGGACGCGACATGATCATGCTTTCGAGCAATGATTACCTCGGGCTGTCCTTTCACCCCAAGGTCGTCGAGGCCGCCAATGCCGCCACGCGCAAATGGGGCACGAGCACCAATGGCGCCCGCTCTTCCAACGGCTCCCGGACCTTTCACGTCGAACTCGAGGAGAAATTGGCCGCCTTCCTCGGCCAGGAAGCCTGCCATATCCACGCCGCCGGCTACCTTTCGGTGATGACCTGCATGGCGACGTTTGCCCAGAAAGGGGATGTCATCCTGGCCGATAAAAACCTGCACTCGTGCCTCTGGGACGGCATCCAGATTTCCCGGGCCACGGTCGAGCGCTTTTCCCATAATAGCCCGGACGATCTCCGCGACGTGCTCGCCTCCAGCAATTCCGACGCCGCCAAACTCCTCGTCGTCGAGGGCGTCTATTCGATGGAGGGCCACATTGCGCGGCTGCCGGAACTCACCGAGATCGGCGACGAATACGGCTGCTTCACCGTGCTCGATGACGCCCACGGTTTCGGCGTGCTCGGCCGCCAGGGTCGCGGCACCACGGATCACTTTGGACTCGGCGAAAAGGTCGACTTGATCTGCGGCAGTATGTCCAAGTCGCTCGCCAGCACCGGCGGCTATGTGGCCGGCTCGCGCGAGGTGATCGAGTACCTGCGCACCAACTCCAAGCAGACCATTTTTTCGGCCGCCATCAGCGCCGGCCAGGCCGCCGCCGCCATGGCCGCGCTCGAGATCATGCAGAGCGAGCCGCAGCATCTGGAGCGCCTCTGGGCCAACACGAAAAAATACAAGGCCATCCTCAAGCATCTCGGCCTCGACACCTGGGAGAGTGAGACGCCCGCCGTGCCGATTGTCCTCGGGTCCAAGGAACGCGTTTATCCGTTCTGGAAGAACCTCCTCGACAAGGGTGTCTTCACCGTCATGTCGATTGCGCCCGCAGTGCCCGCCGGCAAGGACCTCATCCGCACCGCCATCTCGGCCATGCACACGGATGAGCAGCTCGATAAAATCGCGGATGCCATGGCCTTCGCGGTGAAGAAGCTCTGAGTAGCGCGCGGGCTTCCGGCCTGCCCTACTTCAATCCCTCGCGCAGTGTCTGCGCCGCCCCGGCCCAAGTCGGCAGCGGCCTCGTCGTGGCCTCGGTGACCAGCCGCGAATACAGCATGTCGTCCGTGAGCACGCGACGCAGCGCGTCTTTCCACGCCAACCGGTCATCCGTCTTCGCAGGCAGGCAGCCTCCGCCCTGGTAGTTTTCCTGCAGTACCGGCAGATCACTGCACACGCAGGGCACACCCCGCCAGAGTGACTCCAGCACCGGCAACCCGCAGCCTTCGGCCAGAGTCGGAAACACCGTGGCACGGGCCGACCCATAAAGCCGGACAACGTCCTCATCACTCGCGGCCTCATGATAGTGCAGGTTGGAAAATTTTTTCCGCAGTCCCTTGATTTGCGCAACGATGGGCTCGCCAAAGTGCGGGTTGACCCGCCCCACCAGATGAAGCTCGAAGCCCAAACCTTCGAGCCAGAGTTCCTCGCACACCTCGAGCAGCAGCCGCTGGTTCTTCCTTGGTTCCAGAATGCCGACGCACAGAAGAGAGGGCGGAGTCGCCGACCCCGCCTTTTCAACCGCGCGAGCCGATCCATCAAAATCGGATCCCAATGCCAGTACCTCGACCGGCGGCAGCTTCGCAAGTCCCTGCCACCGCCAGAAACCGATCAATTCATCCCGGCTCGCCGCGGACACCGCCCACACCCGGTCAACCGATGCGAGCAACTTCATATAACCCGGATGGCGGGCCACACTCTGCGGCCAGGTGATCTGCGGAAACTTGAGCGGAATCGCATCGTGAAAAATCGCTGCTGTGCGGCAGCGGCGCGCGCGGATGAACTCACTCCAGCCCGGCCGCTCATCATCGGAAAAAAGCTCCGCCGTCAGCAACCAGTCCTCTGGTCTGACCGCGCGATCCCACGCCGGCCATCGTACCGCCGTCGCCGCCGTCCCCAACTCTGCCGCCAGCCGCGCGCTCACCCGGGTGAGCCCCGAGCGATGCGTGGCACTGCCGGTCTTGGTGACGTCAAAATAGATCATGGATAAACCTTCCAACACTCACGTCTGGGCCACCGTCCGCTCGAACTGACGCAGCAGCCGCTCGGCATTTTTGTGTGCATCGAAGTTTTCTTCCACCCAGCGATGGGCAGCGGCCCGCAATTTTTCCGCCAGGGCATCATCATGGGACAGCCGGCGCAACCCGACGACCCACGCATCGGGCGAGGTTGCCGGCGCCACGAGACCCGTGACCATGTCCGTGATGGCTTCCGTCGTCGCCGCGACGGGCGACGTGATCACGAGGGTCCCGAGCGACATCGCCTCAGGAATGACATTGGGCAACCCATCCCGGTCGCCGCTCGGGGCGATGACGCCGGTATGGAGCAGCACGTCGGCCCACTCGAGCTGGCTCCAGACCTCGTGCTGCGGCAGATGCCCGGTGAACGACACCCGGGCCGCAACCCCTAGATGGCCCGCCAGTTTTTCGAGATCGGGACGCAGCGGACCATCACCGACGATATGCGCCGCAAACTCCACCCCGGCGGCCTGCAGCGCCGCGTAAATCCGGAGCTGATGATCGAGGCCCTTCTTCTCCACGAGCCGCGCCACGCACAGCAAATGGAGCGGCACGCGCGACGCCCGCAACGATTTGAGCGCCGGCAGCCGGTCAAGACCCCGGCGAATGCAGAAAATCCGGTCGGCGGGCAGCCCGCGCTCGATCAGTGCCCGGCACCCCATGTCGGTGGACGTATGGATGAAGGCCGCATGCTCGAGCTTGTCGCGCAGCCACCAGTCGCCGCCATGTTCGTAGATGTCGTAGGCATGGGCCGCGGCGCTGAAGCGATGGCCATCCAGCCGCCATAGCAGCCACGCGGCCGTGGCGGGCGCGCCGCCCCAAGTGGCGTGGATGAGGGAAGGCGGATTGTTTCGGAATTCCCGCGCAAAAAGACAGGCAAAGCCCGCCCCGAGCATGTTCTCCCAGAAATTCAGCCACGAGGGCGGCCGGCGCGTGAACAGGCCGCGCAACACCTGCTTCAACACCTCGGGCCGGCGCCACGACTCATAGGGAATCATCCAGAGCAGCGTAAGCAGGCGCCACTTATTGAAACGCGCCACCGGCAGCCCGCGAAATGAACCGCCGCCGCCCCACAGGGAATAAAGCCGCATCGAGACACCATGGGCACGCATGGCGATGATCTCACGTTGCAGGAACGTCTCCGTGCTTTTGGGAAACGTGGTGAAGAGATAGGCAATGACGGGCTTGGAGTCAGGCAAGGTGCCCGCAAGCTAGAGGCTCGGAAGCGCCGCGGCCAAGCGGATTGCGCAAGGGGCGGTTTTCCTTTGCGCCCTGCCCCCGCTCCCCGCGAACTGCGACAGCAGGTCGGATTACCCGGCTTTCAGTCCATTCCCATTTCCATTTCCGTTCGCGGGTGGATAGGCGCGGCGTTTCAGCTTTGTCTTGGCGACTTCGTTGGCCAGGCCGACCAGCTCGTCAATGACCACGGTCGGATCTTCCTCATAGCGCAGCTTCAGGAATTCGTTCCTAGCCTCCACGTAGCGCACCGGCTCGGCCATCCAGCGGTCGAGAATGACGGAAAAATCGGCCGCATTCTCAATCTTCTCAGACTTCGCCCCGTTATGGAAAAATTTCCAGGTCAGCTCCTCCTGCGGCATGATCCCGCCAAAGGCATTGAAAATGATCGGACACTCGAAATGCAGCGCCTTCGCGCAGGTTGTCGTGCCGCCGCGGGTGACGATCGCATCGCTCGCCTGCATCAGCAGGTGGACGATCTCGGAATAACCCTCGATGTAGCAGTTGAACTCGGGATGGTTCGCACGCCAGTGCACGAGGTCATTGTAAGCCTGCTTGTTCTTGCCGCAGATGGCGATCGCCTGCACGCGGTCGGCATGCTTCACCAGCGCGGGCAGCAGGTCGAAATGGTTGTGCGCGCCGTTGCCGCCCGTGGCGAGAAACACCGTGAAGAGGTCGGGACGCAGGCCGAGTTTTTTCTCGCGGTATGCCGCGCAGTCCTTCGGCGCGATGACCTCCACATGCGCCCGCGGCAGCATGAGGTAGCCCCGGACCCGGGCCTTGTCGGGGGCGATGCCCTTCTTGATGGCAAAATCCCGGGCCGTCGGGGTGCGCGAAATATAGAGGTCCACCGTCGGCTCGATCCAGTTGCGCGAGTAACCCCAGCCGCCGGAGAATTCCCCGCAATACGTGGCGCAGCGGACCTTGTCGGCGCCAAGAATTTTCCGCGCCAGCTGGAAATAGCCGCGGTTGAGGCAGTCGTGCACGCTGAACACGAGATGAGGCCGGTAATCGCGCAGCACCTCGGCGTAATAATGCGCCCCGAACGTCACGCGCCGGCTGTTCAGATAGCTGAGCGCCTCGACGAACGTGTAGAACCAGATGTGGACCCACGGCGCCGCCTTCTGGATACGGTTGTAGAAATTCACGCCCGCGCGGTTCACCACCGAGGATTTCTCCAGCATCTGCTCGATGCGTACATCCACGTCGTGCCGGTAAAGTTGAAAACACCATTCCGCAAAAGCTTCCGCCCGGGCGTCATGGCCGCCGCCGGTGCTCGATGTCAAAACAAGGATGCGGATTTTGGACATGGGTCAGGAGACGTCGAAATACCCCGCCTGGATGCGGCGGCGGAGCCCGAGTGAGCCGAAGCGGGCCAGGAAAGGCGCCAGCACGGCCTGGAAAAAGCGCCCGATCCGCACCGTGCCGCTGCGCTGGCGCAGCAGGGCGCGCCGCAGCGCGGCCGCCGCGTGCGCCGGGGCGGGCCCCGACTTCATCATGCGCTCAAAAGCCGCCCACGCCCGCGCCATGCGCGGCGTCGCCGCGCCCGGGGGACGCCGGACCGACCCTTCAAAATCCGTCCGATAGTCGCCCGGCCGGACATCCAGCACCACAATCCCCGTGCCCGCGACTTCCATCATGAGGCTTTCGTTGAGCGCCGTGAGGCCGGCCTTAATCACGTTGTACGCGCTCTGAAACGGCAGCGGAAATTCCGCGGCGAGCGACGAGATGTTAACCAAGGCGCCACGCTGTCCATCCGCCGGACGGGCCAGCAGGCTGCGCAGCGCGGCATGGGAAAGACGCGCCGTATTCACCAGCATCACCTCGATCTGCTCCTGCCAGACGGGAAAGTCCGTGGCGGCAAAATCGCCGAAGACCCCATAACCAGCGTTGTTAATGACGAGGTCGAACCCGCCCGCCGCCTGCTCCGCTTCGCGGAACACCGCGACCGCTTGCGTTCCGTCGCGGAGATCCAGCGCCACGGCAGTGAAGCCGGGATGGGCCGCCAGCGGAGCCAGCCGCGCCGTCTCGCGGGCCGTGCCCCACACCCGCACGCCGTCGGCCAGCAGCATCTCGGCGAAGGCGCGACCCAGGCCCGTGCTCGCACCCGTGACAAATGCGGTACGATAAAGATCGGAGACGCGGGTGGCCGTCACGGTTAGCTGGCTTGTTTGAAAACAAGGGAAACGTTGGCCCCGCCAAAGCCGCTGACGTTGTTGAGCACGACCGCGGGCCGCGCCGGCAAGGTGGAGCGGATGATGTTCAACCCCTCGCACTCCGGATCGAGTTTCGTGATGTGGGCCGATCCCGGCATGAAGCCATCGCGGATCGCCAGCGCACAGAAGCCGCTCTCCATCGCCCCAGCCAGCGAGAGGCCATGCCCGGTGAGTGATTTGGTGCTGCTGATCGCGGGTCGCGCTGCGGGCGTCGTAAATATGGCTTTCAAGGCCCGGGCCTCCGAGGCATCGCCAATGGGCGTGGAGGTGGCATGGGCGTTGACGTAATCCACCGCCTCGGGCGCGGTGCCGGTATAGCGCAGCGCGTTCTCCATCGCCGCCTTCAGGCCGTGACCTTCCGGGTGCGAGATCGCCACGTTGTGGCCGTCCGAGGACTGGCCCCACCCCAATACCTCGCAATAGGGTTTCACGCCGCGCCGCATGACTTCGTCCTCGGTCTCCAGCACGAGCACCACGCCGCCGCCCGTGCCAACAAAGCCGTCGCGAGCCGTATCGAAGGGACGCGAGGCAAGGTTCGGATCGGTCTGCAGGGACAGCGCCCGCATGCCGGCAAACGGCAGGATGGCGTCGACATTGCAATCCTCGGCCCCGACCACGAACATGCGCTTCTGGCGGCCCAGCACGAGATCGTCATAGGCAAAGCCCAGGGCATGCGACGAGGAGGCGCAGGCCGACGCAAATCCGCAGGAGGAGCCCTTGATCTTGAAGTGGGCGACGAGATTGAACTGCACCGTGCCGGAGATGGAGGCGACGATGCCAAGCGGCGAGCAGCGCATCACTCCGTGCGTGTGCATCCGCTGCAGCATATGGCCCATCAGGTACGGCGAACCGCCCGAGGCGGCATACAGGCCGGTGAGAGGGTTAGAAACATCCGCGTCCGAAAGTTTTGCATCCCCGATCGCCTGTTGCATCGCGCACCATGCATAGACGCCATGCGGCGCCATGCCGCGGAGAATTTCCCGCTTGATCACATAGGGCGCGGGAAACGTCCAGTCCTCGCAGTCGGTGGAACCCATCGCAAACTCCCGCACCGGCGCCGCGATCTTGACGGGAATCGCGGGATCCTGGAACGGCGGGTAGAGTTCAAAGCCATGGCGCAGTTCACGGAGGCTCTGGGTGACGCGGGCCGCGTCGTTGCCGATACTGGTAATGAAGCCGAGACCGGTGATGAAAACTCTGGGCATGCTGGGAAAAAGTACGGAACGGCGACGATAGACCCACGGATGGGCCGGGCGTTCGCGCCGGAAGAAAAAGTTGTTGCCGGAGATGAAGGCAGTTCAGGAGCCGTGGTCAACGCGGGAGGCGCGACTCCCGCGCACAAAAAAACGGCCTCCTATCGGAGGCCGCTGAAAATCAAATCCCCGGCTAAAAACCAATCAGGCATTTACTGCCGCCCGCAGCGGGGTCGGGGCATGGGTCCCATTGGCGCCGTTGACTTTCGCCGCACTGTCAGCCGGCAAGACCGGCTGGCTGCTGGCCTCAGCAAACCCAAAGGTCATCGTGATTTCCTCGGCGATCGCTGCCTTTTCCTGACCGACCCGGATGGCACCCTCAAACGTCGCCAGCGGCATTTTCATGCGCTTGGGCTTGATGGAAAGCGTGAGGATATCGCCGGGGCGGCAGACGCGATGCGCGCGTACGCCTTCGCAGCCGGTGAAGAAAATGGTGTTCGGGCTGATGACCTTGCCCGGCTCCGTCGAGGCGCCTTCCAACAGGAAGAGGACCGCGAGCTGGCCGAGCGCCTCAAGCATGATCGAGGCCGGCATGACCGGGTTGTCCTTGAAGTGGCCCTGCAGGAAAAACTCCTGGCCGGTGATCTTGTACTTGCCGTTGGCACCGCTGGAACTGAACGAGGCCTCGTTGAGAAACAGGAAGGGCGGCTGGATCGGCATGACCGCCGCAATGTGCTCGATGGGCAGGAATTTGGTCGGTTTCGGCAGGTCCAGACCGCGCACCTTGCAGTCAATGAAAGTCTTCACATCACCCACCGTGCGCAGGTTCCTCAGTTCGTCGTTGTTGATCGACATCTGCAGGACGTCCTCCACGAGGATCACGATTTCCATCATCGTCAGCGAATCGATGCCCAGATCCTCAATCAGGCGCAGGTCATCATCCGCATCCTTGAGCTTGGTCCGCAGGTCGGGCTCGACGAAGCGCTCGATGACGCCGATCACGACGGCGGGCAGGTGCTCGGGATTGCCCGTCTTGCGAAACTGAACCGCCGCTTCAAACGTCGAGGGCGAGCAACGCTTCAGGGCCTCGCGCAGGGAGGCTTCATCCTCTGGCGCAAACGGCTTGGCTGGAAGGACAAACGGTTTGTTACTGCCCAAATGGGATGGCGCGGCTTCTGGCATTGTTTGGTCTTTGTATGTTACAGAGCCTTGGAAAGTAAACCCATTTTTTGGGACGGACCTTCGGCGCAATAGTTGCCAAATCCGGCCAAAAGTTCCCCGCTATAGTTCCGGCGTTTTCGCGCACGGCGCTTGCCAGCCCATCCCTCCAAATCCATCACACCTGTCGCCAGCGCATGAGCGTCTCTTCCTCCCCCATCTCCGCCGCCGGACCGATTTTTCTCATCACGCATGAGTTTTACCCGGTGCGCGGCGGTATCGCCACTTTCACCGAGGAGATCGCCAAGGCCACCGCCGGGCTCGGCTATGAGGTCGAAGTCTGGGCCCAGTCCGCCCCCCCGCAGATCGAGAAATCCTGGCCCTTCCGCCTGCGCCGCCTGCCGCTCAAGGGCTCGCATGATCTCTGGTGCCAGCTCCGGCTCGCCTGGCAGCTGGTCCGCGCCCGCCGCCAGCTTCGCCACGCCATCGTCTATCTGCCCGAACCGGGACCGATGATGACGATGATGGCCCTGCAATTCTTCCATGCGTTTCGCCCGCGTCGGCTCGTGCTGACGTTCCACGGTTCCGAGATCCTTAAATTTTCCCGCAGTCCCCTGCGCCGCTGGCTCGCCGGGCGCCTTATCCGCCACGCCACCCGGGTGAGTACGCTGACCAACTACACCCAGGAACTGCTGCTCGCCTCGTTTCCCGAAGCCGCGGAGAAAATCTTTCTCACGCCGGGGGCGCTGCGCACGGACTTTGTCGTCGTGCCGCCAAAACCCGTCCGCCCCAAGGGCAAAATCATCGTGCTGACCGTCGGACGCCTGCACCCGCGCAAGGGCCAGCTGCTCACGTTGCGGGCCTTGCAGGCCCTGGCCCCCGAAGTGCGCGCCCGGCTCGAATACTGGATCGTGGGCGGCCAAAGCAAGGGCGGCTACGGAGCCACCCTGCGGACCGCGGCCGCCGAGTCCGATTTTACCGTGAATTTCCTGGGGAACCTGCCGGACGATGAGCTTGCCGAAATTTACGACCGCGCCGACATCTTCGCGATGACCAGCGTGAACCTTGATCACAGCATCGAGGGCTTCGGCCTCGTCTACCTTGAGGCCGCCGCCCACGGCCTGCCGGTCGTGGCGCACAACGTCGGCGGCGTGGCCGAGGCCGTGCGGGATGGCGTCACCGGCCTGCTCGTACCGGCCCACCGGCCCGCCCAACTCGCCGCAGCCTTCGAGCGCCTGATCCATGATGATACGCTCCGTCAGCGCATGGGCAACGCCGGCCGCGAATGGGCCGGGCGCAATTGCTGGAAACAATCCGCCGAGGCGCTTTTCGGCCACCGTGAAGTGGAGGACGGAGCATGATCAAGTCGCACGCCCAGGTCACCGTCCGCTACGCTGAAACCGACATGATGGGCATCGTTTACCACGCGAATTACCTGCCGTGGTTCGAGGTCGCCCGCACCCAGCTGCTCCGCGAACAGGGGTTCCCCTACCGTCAGCTTGAGACCGATGGCTATCGCATCCCCGTGCTCGAGGTGAGCGCCAAATATCTTCGCCCTGCCCTCTACGACGACACCTTGACTATCGTCGCCACCATTACGGAAAAGCCGCTCCTGCGCATCCGCCTCGGATATGAAGTGATGCGCGGCGAGGAACTGCTCGCCACCGGTTACAGCACCCACGCCTTCTGCGATCTCACCGGACGCCCCACTCGTCCGCCCGCGGCCTTCGTGGCGCGGATGAACGAAGTGTTTAGGTGAAGGATGGAACGAAGCACGAAGGTCCAAGTTCGAAATTCGAAAGATAGGCCACTCACCGGGGCCATTTCTAATTTTCGGATTCAGCCCCTTCCTTCGAATTTCGGGTTTCGAACTTCGAGCTTTCCACCTCGGCCCTGTATTCTTCCAGCACTGCCGGATCAGTCTCCGCCACCCGCGCCGCCGTGAGCAGGTCGTCTCCGCCCAGCCGCCGCACGGCCCAAACGGCATGCCCGCGCACCAGCGGCAGCTCATGACCCGCCAGTCGCACCAGCTGCGGCAGCAGCGAGCGGTCGCCCGAATTGCCCGCGACGATGCAGGCGTTGCGCAGCAGCCCGGCGAGTTTCACCCGCTTGATCGCCGTGCGCCGGAATACTTCCGCGAATCGCGCCGGGGTCAGCTCCAGCAGCTCGGATAACGTCAGCTGCACCAGCTCAGGCCGCGCCGTCAACAGCATGCGGCGGCCGGCCTGCGCGAACCGGTTCCACGGGCAGACCTCGAGGCACACGTCGCAGCCATAGATCCGCGCGCCGATTCCCGGCCTCAGCTCCCGCGGGATCACGCCCTTGTTTTCGATCGTCTGGTAGGAAATGCACCGGCGCGCATCCACGACCCCCGGCTGCGGAAATGCGTTCGTCGGGCACGCGTCGAGGCAGCGGGTGCATTTGCCGCACAGCAGGCCGATCGTGGCATCGCTGGTTTTTTTACGGATCGGCTCATCCGGCGCCAGTTCCACGCGGGTCAGGATCGACGCGAGAAACAGCCAGTTCCCGTGGCGGCGCGAAATGAGCATCGCATTTTTTCCGACAAACCCGAGCCCCGCCCGCGCCGCCCAGCTCCGCTCCAGCACCGGGCCCGTATCGACATAATACCGGTAGTCCCCGCTGCCCGCCCCGTAGATTTCCTCCAGCGCCCGCCCGGCCGCGGCCAGCGCGGGCTTCATCGTATCATGATAATCCTCATGCAGCGCGTAACGCGCCCAAGTCGCCCCGCCCGCCGGCAATTTTCCCGGCCAGTAATTCACGCCCAGCATGATGACGCTGCGCGTGCCCGCCAGCACGAGATCGGGCTGCAGCCGCTTCTCGGCCGTGCGTTCCATCCATTGCATGTCGCCCTGCATGCCCGCGCCCAGCCAGTCTTGCAGCCCTTCGCCCGCCAGCGGCGTCGCCGCGGCAAAGCGCACATCGTCAAACCCCAGCGCCGACAGCCTCCGGCGCAATTCCTCCCGGCGCGGATCCATGGTCACTTCGCCCCGGCCCGGGCGCGCGCAAAATCCTCCGCCTCGCGCCGCCAGCTCCGGATTACATGCGCAATGATGTCGTTCAGCGGCCGGGAATCGGTGAGAATGACCGTGCCCGCCCGCTTATATATCGCCTCCCGCTCGGCATAGAGCGAACGGATGCGCGTTTCGGGGTTCTCGACATTGAGCAACGGCCGGTGCCGGTGGCGCGCGGTGCGATCGAGGATCGTCTCGATCGAGGCGTGCAGGCAGATGATCACGCCACGGACCCGCAGCAGCTCGATCATGCCCGGCTGCACGATGAGCCCGCCGCCGCAGGCAATCAGCGTCCGCTCCGCCGGGTGCCCGCCCAGCACGAAGTCCCGTTCATACCCGCGAAACACCGCCTCGCCCTCCTGTGCAAAAATATCCGGGATGGATTTGCCCTTCAGCCGCTCGATCTCGTGATCGCTGTCGAGCGCATGGAATCCCAGCCGTTGCGCGACGGCCCGGCCCACGGTGCTTTTGCCCGTGCCCATGAAACCAACGAGGTAGAGGTTGACGTCTGCTGCATTCATCGCGTGCGCTGTCACGAAACGCCGCCGCCCCGGTGTTGCCAAACACCAAAATCACGATGCCACCCCGCGCCAATTTTACGTTCGCCAGCGACAATACCGCCGGGATCTGCCCCGAGGCCTGGGCCGCGCTCGCCGCGGCCAATGCCGGCCGGGTGCCCAGCTACGGGGACGACGCAATCACGGCGCGGGCCAAGGCGCGCTTCCGCGAGGTCTTTGAGACCGACTGCGAGGTTTTCTTTGTCTTCAACGGCACGGCCGCCAACGCCCTCGCCCTCGCCGCCCTCTGCCGCAGCCATCACAGCGTGCTCTGCCACGATTATTCGCATGTGGACACCGATGAATGCGGCGCCCCGGAGTTTTTCACCGGCGGCTCCAAGGTCATCGCCTTGGCCGGCCCCCGTGGCAAACTCCTGCCGGCCGCCGTGGAGTCCGCCCTCCACCGCGGGCATGGCGTGCATTATCCGAAGCCCGGCGCGCTCTCGCTGACGCAGTCCACCGAGTGGGGTACTGTCTACACGCCTGACGAGATCCGCGCGCTGACCACGGTGGCTCATGCCAACGGCCTTGCCGTCCACATGGACAGCGCGCGCTTTGCCAACGCCGCCGCCGCGCTTCGGACCCGTGGCTTCGCGCCGGCCGATTTCACTTGGCGCGCCGGGGTCGACGTCCTCTGCTTTGGCGGCACCAAGAACGGCATGCACACGACCGAGGCCGTCGTGTTCTTCAATCGCCCGGTCGCGCGGGAATTCGAGTACCGCGTCAAGCAGGGCGGCCAGCTCGCCTCCAAAATGCGCTTCGCCGCCGCCCAGTGGGAGGCAATGCTCGCCGACGGCGCGTGGCTGCGGCATGGCGCCCACGCCAATGCCATGGCCCGCAAGCTCGCCGATGCCGTCCAAGCCCTCCCGGGCCTTCGCCTCATTACTGAGCCGGAAGTCAACGGTGTGTTCGTCGAGCTGGCACCCGCCGTCTTCGCCGCGCTCGAGGCCCGCGGCTGGCACTTCTATCGCTTCATCGGCGAACACGGGTACCGGCTGATGTGCGCATGGGACACCACGGAGCAGGATGTCGCGGACTTCATCGCCGACCTGAAAGCAGCGGCCGGCGCCTGAGGCCGCTTCGGTTCAGCCAACAAAAAGCCCCCGGCAAAACCGGGGGCTGAAAACTGCCTGAACTCAACCGCGCTTACTTGGCGGCGGGAGCGGCGGCGGCCGGTGCGGCCGGAGTCGGCTTGATGTCGAGGATCTCGATCTCAAACACGAGGGTCGACGCCGGCGGAATGCCAGCACGGCCGTCGTCACCGTAGGCGAGCTGCGGCGGGACGTAGAGCTTGATCTTGCCACCCTTGGAAATCTTCTGGAGGCCCTCGGTCCAGCCGGGGATGACCTGGTCCAGCGGAAATTCCACCGGCTGGCCACGCTGCACGGAGCTGTCGAACACGGTGCCGTTGATGAGCGCGCCGACATAGTGGGCCTTGATCGTGTCCGTCAGCTTCGGCGCCGGGCCTTCGCCGGACTTGATGATTTCGTAGCAGAGGCCGTCGGGCAGGGTGATCACGCCGGGCTTCTTTTTGATCTCGGTGAGAAACGCGACGGATTCCACCATGCCCTTCTGCTTCAGCTTGGCCAGAAAGGCCTCCTGCTTCACGTGCACGAAAGCCTCAACCTGCGGCCCGATCTGCTTCAGGTCGCTGGGCGATTCCTTGCCGGCCAGCGCAAGGGCAAAGCCGCGCGTCACGGCCTCGATCTGCTCCTTCGTGAACTCAAAGGTGTCAGCCTGGCTGTTCTTCCCCATGAACCAGCCGATCGTCTCGAGGACCTGGGTGTCGGTAAAGGTGGGGGCGGGAGCCGCAGCCGGGGTCGCGGCGGGCTGGGCGGCCGGGGCGGAGGCATCCGCGGCCGGAGTTGCGGTCTTGGCGGGAAATTTGATTTCCTGCGCGCGAACCGCGACGGCGGCGCCAAGCGCCAGCAGGGAGGTGAGGAGGATGGACTTGAGTTTCATGCGGGTGGAGTAGTGGGACGGTATGGAAACGGACGGCGTGTATTTGTGCCGTAAAGTTTTTTGATGTGCCAGCCGGCGGCGGGAAATGCAACCAATTACTCCCCGCTTGTGTCCTCTTCCCCTCCCCGCCACATGTTGATCCCTTTCCCCATGAATCCCGACCAATTTTGGACCAGTCTGGATGGCCAGATCCTCACCGTGAAGAGCAAGGACGACCGCACGGTCGCGCTCACCCTCGCCTTCTGGCCGCGCAACCCCGCCGAACTCGATTTCCTCAAGGAGCACCTGGATGACCTGCACTTCACCGAGCGCAGTTCCCTCGCGCGGATCGGCATCGAGATGCTGATCCACGGCAAACCCCGCCTCACCGGCAACCAGATCCAGCTCACGGCCGACGCCTTCATCTACGACCTGAGTTTCCCCAACTCGCCGTATTGGAAAAAGCTCCTCCGGCCCGGCTCACCGGTCGGCCGGCTCTTCTACGCACCCGCCGCTGCCAAGCTTTCCAGCGAGGAGATCTGGGCCGCCATCAAGGGCAACCACCTCAAGCTCCCCAACACGATCAGCATCGACTCGCGCGGCCGGGTCTTCCTCACGCCCCACCAGGTCAGCTACACGCTCTCGACCAAGCTCCAGCGCCTGAACTTCGAGCACATCGTCAGTGGGAACGCCGGGCGCTCCTTCCTCGACAAGGCCCAGCTCCGCCACGACGCCTCCCCGCTCACCATCCCGCCGCGCTCCGGCATCCTGACCAGCTGCTCCATGTACCTGAAGGAGCACTATGTCGTGCTCAACCAGGGCGAGGGCAACTTCGGCCTGCACACCAGCGCCATCCTGCTCGATCCCATCAAGACGTTCGGCACGAATGTCATGCTGGAAATCTACAACACCGGCGACCAGCCCGTGGTAAATCCCATGGTGTCCGTGGATATTTTCCGCGCCCCGCCATTCACCGACCCCGAGGTCAAGACCCTCACCAAGAAACGCCAGCGCCTGCTCTCCACCGCGAGCCAGCTCTACAAGTGCCTCGATAACAGCCCGCCGCTCGACACCGCCGCCGCCAAGCCGAAGACCAAGATCATCGTCCGCGGCCAGAGCGGCACCATGGAAAACCGCAGCGTGTTCGTCCGGGCCAACGAGGACCTGAAGAAATTCCTCGCCGACGAAGCCTGCCCGCTCGGCAGCCGGACCATGATCCAGGCGCTCGACAACGCGCCGGCCGACGCCGACACGCTCATCATCGATTACTTCCCCGATTTGCTGGAGCACATCGAGCTCCTCACCCGCATCGGCGACGTGAAGCTGAAGCGCCTAGTCTTTCGCAAGGCCTCGCGCACCCACGGTTATTTTCTCTCCAGCAACGCCCACGCGCGGCTCGATACCTTCGACGCCATCGGCATCCAGGTCTACTGGTACGACGAGATCACGAAGGATCTCTACATCCATACCTACAAGAAGGAGCACGGCTTCTTCGTGCGCGAGGAGAACGCCCGCAAATTCCAGGAGACCACCATCCTCGCCTTCTATGGCTCGGCCGTGGGGATTGAGAAGGCGGACACCGAGCGCATCACGCGTCTCGTCGAGCAGCTCACGGGTTTCATCGGGCCGAACGTCGGCGTACTCACCGGCGGCGGCGGCGGCGTCATGCGCCTCGCCACCGACCAGGCGCGCAACAAGGGCGCCCTCACCGGCGCGTGCTTCCTCGAGCTCGAGGCCCAGCCGCCCGAGTTCGGCGTGGATTTCTTCAACACTTTCCAGGAAAGCTCCCGTCACTTCCGGCAAAAATGGTTCGAGGCCGCGGATTTCTGCATCTTCAACGTCGGCGGCGTCGGCACGCTTGAGGAAATCGGCATCGAGATGTGCAACCTCAAGCTCGGCATCCGGCCGCGCGTGCCCTACGTGTTTTTCAACGCCAAGTTCTGGGGCGATCTCCGCCGCCAGATCCGCGAGATGATCCGCACCAAGCGCGCCCCCGCCTGGATCGGCGACTACATCCTCTTCACCGACGATCCCGACGAGGTCGTGGCCTTCTACCGCAAAAAGCTGCAGGTGCTGTGACGCGAAGCGTCGTGTTACGTGTTAGGTATTACGCAAAAGCCACGGACTCAGCCGCCCGACACCTAAAACGTAACACGGTCAACCTGACCCTTCCTTCATGGCATTGCCCAAATCCATCCTTGTCGTCGGCTCCGGCGGACGTGAGCACACGCTCGTCCGCACCCTCCTCGCCTCGCCCGCGAAACCGCGCGTCCTCTGCGCTCCGGGCAACGCCGGTATTGCCCAGGATGCGCCGTGCTTCCCGGTTGCCGTGGACGATGTCGCCGGCCTCCTGGCCCTGGCTCAGCGCGAGCAGGTGGAATTGGTCGTTGTCGGTCCCGAGATTCCGTTGTCCCTCGGTCTCGCCGACCGGCTGCTGGCCGCAAAGATTCCTGTCTACGGCCCCAAGGCCGACGGCGCCCGCCTTGAGGCGTCCAAGACCTTCACCAAGCGCCTGCTCTTGAAATATAAAATTCCGACGGCCGCCGCCGGGTTTTTCACCGAGATCGCACCCGCCCTCGCCTA
This sequence comes from uncultured Opitutia bacterium, assembly GCA_903859715.1. Classification (GTDB taxonomy): domain Bacteria; phylum Verrucomicrobiota; class Verrucomicrobiia; order Opitutales; family Opitutaceae; genus Opi-474. The sequence goes on along the minus strand of CAIONS010000056.1, from coordinate 104,525 downwards.
CTTGCACACCCGGCCCGTGCCCATCGTCATCAAGGCCGACGGCCTCGCCGCCGGCAAAGGCGTGATCGTCGCGCAAACCGCCGCCGAGGCCGAGGCCGCCGTTCACGACATGCTCGCCGGCAATAAATTCGGCGCCGCCGGCAGCCAGATCCTCATCGAGGACTGCCTCTACGGCGAGGAAACCTCGATTCTCGTCGTCGTCTCGGGCCGCGACTACGTCATCCTGCCGACCTCGCAGGACCACAAGCGGATCGGCGACGGCGACACCGGCCCGAACACCGGAGGCATGGGCACCTACTCGCCCGCCGACGTCGTCACACCCGCTCTCCTCGATCGCATTGATCGCGAGATCGTCCGCCCGTCCATCGACGCCATCGCCGCCGAGGGCATCGCATTTTGCGGCACGCTTTTCATCGGCATCATGCTCACGGCCTCGGGCCCGAGCGTGATCGAGTACAACACCCGCTTCGGCGACCCGGAGACCCAGGTGGTCCTTCCGCGGCTCGAGACCGATCTCCTTGCCTTGCTCTGGGCCGCCACGCGCGGCGAACTCGCCGGCTTCAGCCTTGCCGTCAAATCCATCCACGCCCTCTGCGTGGTCATTGCCGCGAAAGGCTACCCGGAAGCCTATGCCAAGGGCGATGTCATCACTTTCCCATCCACGCTTCCCCCGGGCGTCACCGTTTATCACGCCGGCACGGCGAGGAACGACGCCGGCCGGATCGTGACCAACGGTGGCCGCGTCCTCGGCGTAACCGCGCTCGCTCCCACCTTGTCCCAAGCCGCCACCGCCGCCTACGCCACGTGCGATGCCATTCAATGCTCCGGCAAATATTTCCGCCGCGACATCGGCGCCCGCCAGTTGAACCGTCGATGAAAAAAATTTCCGCCGCCCTGCTTGCTTTCGCTTTGCCGCTCCTGTCCCTCGCCACGGAAGCCCTCCCGCTTGAACGCGATCTCGGCCAGGGCCTGGCCTACGTCCGCATCCACTCGCTTCCGGCCGACCTGCCGCCCGCTCCCGCCAAGCCCGGCGCCCTCGTCCTCGATCTGCGCTATGCCCGCGGCAGTGCGGATGCCGTCGCCATCCTCGGAGCCTGGTTGAAATTCCGCGCCTCGGCCCACACCCCCGTCTTTGTCCTCGTCAACGCCGGCACGGCGCCCGCGGTCCTGGAGTTCCTGGAGGATACCGAGCCAATGCCGGGCCTGCTCACCTTAGGCACGGCGTCGTCGAAATTCGTTCCCGATGTAACCCTCCGGATTTCCGCCGCCACCGAACGCTCGGCCTACGACGCCCTCGAGCACGGCACTCCGCTCGAAACCCTCCTCACCGACAACCCCACCAAACCCCGCCACGATGAGGCCGCGATCGCCCAGGATCACGCCGCGTCCTCCGCCGACTCCGAAGACGACGAAGCCGGCCCGGACGACTCCCGCACCCCGGCCGCCGTCCTTCCCGTCGCTCCGCCCCCGCTCATTGACTCCGCCCTTCAGCGCGCCGTGCACCTCCACCGGGCCTTGCTCGCGCTGAAGAAAATCTGAGCCGGGATGGTCAGGGATGGAATGTTGGCCTGCTCTGTGCCTGGAAGATTCTTATGGGAACCGACCAAACGGCGAAATAATTTCTCGGCATTTTTAACCACGGATTTCACGGATTCGATCTGGATAGAGGCTGCCCTGAAATGGGGTTCGAATCAGAACCATCTGTTCTCGTCTCCGGCCGGTATTATCCGGATCGAATCCGCGAAATCCGTGGTTAAAAACGCCGAGGTTTAAGATCTCCGTTCTCTCCGTTACCTCCTGTAAAATGCCTGGGGTCGACTCTGTCTTCTCTCCGATTTTGCCTTTCATCCCAAACCGTGTCCGTTAGACCGTACCCAATGCCCGCGCCCGCCACCGTCATCGTTGTCTGCACGGCCAATATCTGCCGGAGTCCGATGGGCGCCGGTCTGCTGCAGCACGCGCTCGCCGCCCAGCCCGAGCCCCTACGCTCGCTCAAGGTGGTCTCCGCGGGAGTCGCCGCCCGCGACGGGGAGCGGGTTTCGGAAAATTCCGTCATCGCGCTCAAGAAGGCCGGCATCAACATCGCCGGCCATGTCAGCCGCCCGCTGACCGACGCCATGCTGGCGGACGCGGTCGCCGTGCTGTGCATGACCGAATCCCATCGCGCCATGATCCAGCTGCAGGCCGAGGTCCCGCCCCGGAATCTTTTTCTCTTCCGCGAATTCATGCCCCAGCGCGGCGACAAGGAAATTGCCGACCCGTACGGCGGCCCGCTGCGGGTTTACGAGGCGGCCCGGGACGAGATGGTCGAGGCCATCCCCTCGCTGCTGGAGTTTCTTAAGACACGACTCGGCACGCCACGCGCGTAATTTTCGATTTTCGCTTCTCGATTTTCGATTGTGGCCGTGCTCTTTCGTGCCTGCCTTTCAATCGAGAATCCAAAATCGAAAATGCTCAACGCCACCCCGCTCCAGCGCCTCGACCCCGAAATTTACGCCGCGATCTCCGCCGAGCTCGCCCGCCAGCAGAGCCATATCGAGCTCATCGCCTCGGAGAACTTCACCTACCCCGCCGTCCTTGAGGCGCAGGGCAGCGTGCTCACCAACAAGTATGCCGAGGGCTATCCCGGCAAACGCTGGTACGGCGGCTGCGAGCAGGTCGACAAGATCGAGATCCTCGCCATCGAGCGCGCGAAGAAACTTTTCGGTGCCGAACACGCCAACGTCCAGCCCCACTCCGGCGCGCAGGCCAACACCGCCGTCTACGCCTCCGTGCTGTCGCCCGGCGACAAGCTCCTCGGCATGAACCTCAGCCACGGCGGCCATCTCACCCACGGCAATCCCGCGAACTTCTCCGGCAAGCTCTATAACTTCTGCCAGTACGGCGTGCGCGAGGACAACGGCCTCATTGACTACGACGAGCTTGCCGCCGTCGCCCGCCGCGAACAGCCGAAGATGATCACCGTCGGCGCCAGCGCCTATTCGCGCACGATCGACTTTGCCCGCATGGGCGAGATCGCCCGCAGTGTCGGCGCGTTGCTGTTCGCCGACATCGCGCATATCGCCGGCCTCGTCGCCTCCGGTGTGCACCCGTCGCCCGTGCCGCACGCCGACTTCGTCACGACCACCACGCACAAGACCCTGCGCGGCCCGCGCGGCGGCCTCATCCTCTGCCGCGCCGCCCACGCCAAGGCCCTCGACTCCGCCGTGTTCCCCGGCACCCAGGGCGGCCCGCTCATGCACGTCATCGCGGCGAAGGCCGTGTGTTTTGCCGAGTGCCTCAAGCCCGAGTTCAAGGACTACTCCGGGCAGATCGTGAAGAACGCCCGCGCCCTCGCCTCCGCCATGACCGCGCGCGGCTACAAGATCGTCTCCGGCGGCACCGACAACCACCTCATGCTCGTCGACCTGCGCCCGAAGCTCCCCGCGCTCACTGCCAAGATCGCGCAGGAGACGCTCGATCGCGCCAACATCACCTGCAACAAGAACACCGTGCCGTTCGAGACGCGCTCCCCTTTCCAGGCCTCCGGCATCCGCCTCGGCACGCCCGCCATCACCACGCGCGGGCTTGTGGAAAAGGACATGGAGGAGATCGCAGCCTGCATCGACGCCGTGCTCATCGCCATCGGCCAGCCCGAGGAAGCCGCCACGCTCGCCGCCGTGAAAACGCGCGTGGTCGCCCTGACCTCCCGGTTTCCCCTTCCCTACAAATTCTGAGCTGTAGGGCGGGGTCGCAGACCCCGCCATGATCGAACTGCGACCCGTTTCAGGCCAGCCCCGACGGCCCGCGGAAACGATTGCCGCCCCGTTGAAAAAGCCCATGATCTGGCTCTACCCCGACCATGGCTAGTGTTCCTCGTCCTTCATTTTTCACGACCTCCTCCTTTGCCGCTATCGTCGTAGTGCTGATCGGAATAGCGGCCAGTATTTTTGCCTTCAGGGATTTACGCCAAAAGGACGTGGAACGGGCCGAGGACTCGGTCGTCCGCCGGGCTAATTTTGCCCACGCCCGGATCACTGATTTTTTTCAGTTCAACGAGGACTCTCTCTATGGCCTGCGCACCGCTTTCGCACTGCAGGGAGGCGTAACCCATGCCGAGTTCATGAGCCTCGCGCACGGCTTGGCGGAACGCAATCCAGGGGTGCAGGCCTTCGAATGGATTCCCGCCGTATCCGATGCGAATCGACCTGCTATGGAGGACGCCATTGGCCGGAACACTGGCGGCCCGCCCGTTCAATTCAGGGAATTAAGTCCGAATGGAAAACTGACCCCTGCCTCCCGGCGCCCGGAATATTATCCCATCGCGGAGGTTTATCCATTGGTGGGCAACGAGACCATGCCTGGCTTCGACCTATTGACCGGGCCGGCGCGCGATGAACTGGCGCGGGCTCGGCAGACCCACCGGATGGTCCTCACCCACCAGATAAAACTCGTGCAGGAAAAGGCCGGTCGGCTGGGCATCCTCATGATCTGGCCGGTGTACCGTCCTGCCTCCCTTGCCAGCTCGAACCCTGAGCCCGAGTTGTTTCTCGGCTTTGTCCTAGCCGTGTTTCGGGTTCCGGATATCCTGGAAACCGCCCATTCTCATAGTTGGGGCCGTGGCAGCATTCTCGACGTGCTGTTCGTCGATGATTCCGAGCCCAACCCCGCGCAAAGGGTGCTTTATTACCGACCCAATGACGCACAGACCGCCCGACTACCCGCTCTTTCTGAGGAAGAGTTCCCCCAGTCTGGACATGCCCGTACCCTTCCCCTCTCTCTCGGCGGCCGGGAATGGAAAATCACTTATCGTCCCTATCCCGGCTGGTTCGATGGCCAGTTGACCCTCTTTCCCCTGGGCCGCGCCATCGGTGTGCTCTTGCTCACCAGCCTCATCGCTGGATTGGTGCTGATCTTGGGCCACCGCAATGAAGTCATCGAGCAACAGGTCACTGAACGTACCGCCGAACTCAGCGAAAGCCGCCGCCAGCTTAGCAGCCTGCTGTATTCCCTCCCTGGCATGGCCTATCGCTGCCAGTATGATGATCAGCTCAAGGTCATCTATGTGAGCATCGGCGTCGAGGCGCTGACCGGCTACTCCGCGAACGAGTTTATCTCCCGCTCGCTGCACTTTCGTGACTTGATCCACCCCGAGGATGTTTCCCGGGTCCGAATTGCCACCCAGACCGGCCTGCGGGAGCACCGCGACATCGAGGTCGAGTATCGGCTTACAGCGAAGGATGGATCCGTGAAATGGCTGCTGTCCCGCAGTCGTGGCGTGTACGGCGACGACGGACGCCCCCTGTTCCTTGAGGGCTTGGCCATCGACATCACTGGCCGCAAACAGGCCGAGCTGGAAAAGCTCACGATGGAGCGCCGGCTGCTCGAAAGCCAGAAGCTCGAAAGCCTCGGCCTGCTGGCCGGCGGCATCGCCCACGATTTCAACAACATCCTCACCGGCATCCTCGGCAACGCCAGCCTTGCCCGCCTGAAGCTCAGCGCCGACTCCGAGGTCATGACTCATCTGCACAAGATCGAGCTCGCCTCGGCCCGCGCCGCCGAGCTCTGCCAGCAGATGCTCTCCTATTCGGGCCGCAGCAGCTTCCTCATCGAGCCTGTCGACCTCAGCCAGCTCGTCCACGACACGCTGCCCCTCCTCCACGTCTCGCTCGCGAGCCGGGCCCGCCTGCTGCTCAATCTCAGCCCGGGTCCCTGCGTGGTCCTCGCCGACGCCACCCAGCTCCGCCAGATCGTAATGAACCTCGTCATCAACGCCGCCGACGCCATGGGCGAGCGCTTGGGCGAAATCCATGTGGCCACCGGGAACCGCGCGTTCAGCCGGGAGTTCCTGCATGCCGCGAACGACGGCGATGCCCTCGCCCCGGGCAATTTCGTTTTCATCGAGGTACGGGACAACGGCTGCGGCATGACGCCCGAGGTGATCTCCCGGATTTTCGACCCTTTCTTCACCACGAAATTCGCCGGCCGCGGCTTGGGCCTCGCCGCCGTGCGCGGCATCGCCCGCGGCCACCAGGGCGCCTTGCATGTGACCAGCGAGCCCGGTCGCGGCTCGACCTTCACCCTGATCCTGCCGCCCAGTTCGCGCCCCCTCCCGGCCCCTCCTCCCGCACCCGCCGCGCCCCGGCACTATACCGGCCGCGTGCTCGTCATCGACGATGAGGCCCCAGTGCGGGAGGCGGCGTCCGAACTGCTGCGCACGTTTGGCTTCACCACCACCGAGGCCAAGGACGGCGCCGAAGGGATCGCCGAGTTCGCCCTGAATCCCACGGCTTTCGCGTTCGTGCTGCTCGATCTGACCATGCCCGTCCTCAGCGGGGAGGAAACCCTCGTCGCCCTCCGCACTCTGGCGCCGAACGTGCGCGTCCTTCTGGTCAGTGGCTACAGTCAAAATGCCCGCATGGCCCGGCTGGCCGGCGTCGGTCCGCTGCGTTTCATGCAAAAGCCGTTCACGCGGTCCGATCTCGAGCGCAAGCTCGGCGAATTGCTGGGCTGAGCCCGGAGAGGCGGTTGAAAGTTGAATGTCGCGGGTTGAAAGCTCCAAGGCCGGTTGCCCAAGGTTTTCACGATGGGTCTTTGGCGAGAATGTCTGAGCGGCGCCTTTCCGGCTCCAGTCTTTCAACGTTCAACCCTCGACTTTCAACTCTTCCGTCCCTCCGTCACGATTGCGCGGAACTTCCGTTTGCGCCTTGGCGTCTGCGGGTGAACTGTTTTGGGTTCCAGCTTCACCGTGTCTCCCGCCGCCGACTCCCCGACCGACGCCGACTCCCCGCGCCCGCGTGTGCTCCGCTGGCTGGGCGCGGCCACGCTGCTCGCATTGGTCACCGGCTGTTTCAGCTTCCACCGCGAGCCACCGCATCCCGGCCGCACCAAGCTCGACTCGCCCGTCGTCACCCTGAGTGCGATCACCGTTTCCAACTACCTCATCATTGAGGCGAAATGGGACAAGCACGGGCCCTACCATTTCCTGATCGATACTGGCGCATCCGTCACCCTTGTCTCACCCGAACTCGCCGCGCGCTATGGTGGAAAAAATCCCTTCCCGCCCGACACCCCGCTCGTCCGCGTCAAGTCCGCCGAGGGCGACACCGCCCTGCTCACCGCCACGCTCCTCAGCCGCCTCCAGCTCGACGGCGCGCGCTTCGACGATGTTCAGGCCCTCGTCTACGATTTCACCGCGCTGTCCGCGCACCTCGGCGTGAAGATTGACGGCATCCTCGGCTTTCCGCTTTTCCGCGAGACGCTCCTGACGCTCGATTACCCCCACGCCCGTGTCCTGCTCCAGGATCTCGACGCCACTCCTCAGTCCGGCGCCACCATCGCCTTCAACAACGACCGCAAGACGCCCATCATTCCGGTCCGGCTCGGCGACCAGACGTTCGCCGCGCTCATCGACTCGGGTAGCGATGCCGCCCTCAGCCTCAATCCCGTCGGCCTGCAGCCCGTCTTCGCCGTCGCCCCGCGGCCCGGCGCCATGGTCGGCACGCTCACCGGCGACCGCGAGCAGCGCATCGGCCGTCTCGCCTCCACCCTCATGATCGGCAACCACGCACTGGTCCGGCCCGTCGTCGATCTCACCGATGACCTCTCGTCGCTCGGCGGCGGCATCCTGAAGGATTTCACCGTCACGTTCGACCAGGAGCGCAGCCGGGTGACCTTCCAACGCGACTCCACCGCGCCCATCCCGGCCGAACCGCGCCGCAGCGCCGGACTGAGTTTCACCAAGACACCCGCCTATTGGCGCGTGGCCAGCGTGGTGCCCGGTTCACCCGCCGCGGCCGCCGGCGTGCAGCCCGGCGACCTCGTCACCCGCCTCAACGGCGAGCCGGTCCCCCGTTGGGATATCCGCCGTTACGAGCTCCTCGTGGCCACCGCGACTTCGATCGAATTCACCTTCCTGAACGGCGCCCAGGAAACCTCCCAGCGCATCAAGGTCTTCGATCTCGTCCCGTAGGTTGCGCGCTCGCCGCGCAACGGGCTCGTCATCCGCTGATCGCTGAAAGCTAAGAGCTAACCCGCCCGCTAGCTCTTGCGCAGCAAGAACGCCGCCGCGCCGTCGTGCCCCGCCACCCACGGCAGGCTCACCGCCTTGGCCTCGAGCTTGAACGGCCCGCCCGCCCGGCTGTCGAAAAACGCCTTGATGACCCGCTCGTTCTCCTCGGGATCGATGCTGCAGGTCGAGTAGACCAGCCGCCCGCCCGGCGCGACCAGCCGCGCCGCCGCGTGCAGCAACGTGAGCTGCTGGCGCGCGTGCTTGTCGATGTCGCGCGGATCCAGCCGCCACTTCACGTCGGCCCGGTGACGCATCACGCCCGTGTTGGAACACGGCACGTCGATCAGCACTGCGCTGAAGGTGTCCGGCAGCTTGTGCTCATGCAGGATCATCGCGGTGTTCTCGAGCAGGTCCGCCTGCACCAGCGCCACCTCGACACCATGGGCGCGGGAAAGATTCTCCTTCAGCCGCGCAATGCGCGGCCCCGGCAGATCCATCGCCACGACCTTGCCTGTCTTCATCGTGTCCGCCATCAGCAGGCTCTTGCCGCCCGGCGCCGCACACGCTTCGAGCACCGTCTCGCCCGGCTGCGGCGCGAGCAGCTCGACCGACAACCGCGTGCCCGGATCCTGCAGATAAATTTTCCCGGTCTTCAGCAGCGGCTCGACGTGCGACCAGCGTCCCGAGGGCACTTCATAAAACCCCGCCCAGGGCGTGGCCTTCAAAAAATCAGGCGGAGCTTCACCCTCGGCGCCGCGCCAGCGCGCATAAACCGTCGCCGGCTGCTGATTCCATTCCAGTAGCTTCCGCGTGCCTTCGGCTCCAAAGTCCACCAGCCAGCGCCGCACCAGCCAGTCCGGATGCGAAAAATATTCCGCCAGCACTTCCGCCGGCGCGACCTTCGGCGGCGGCGGCGCGGCGAGCACTCCCGCCAGTTTGCGGACCACGGCATTGACCAGCCCGGCTTCGGATTTGCTCGCGACCGCCTTGGTCTGCTCCACGGCGTGGTGGACAATCTTTGCCACCAATCCGTCCGCCTCCGGCGTGCCGGCGGCCTCGATCAGTTCATAACCCGCCATCAGCAGCACCGCCCGCGTCGGGAACCGCGGCGGATGCGCGATCAGCCGGCTCAGGGCCGCATCCAGGCGTCCAAAATGGCGCACCACGCCAAACACGAGGTGCTGGCAGCGCGCCCGTTCCGGCCCGCTCAGGCCCGGCGGCAGGCTGTCGATCAGCTCGTCGATGCGTTCCCGGCGGTCGAGCCAGCGGGCGAGGAGGTGGATGGCCGCGGGCCATGCTCCCGAGGTCCCCGTGGACTCGTTATTACTCATGGGAGGGGCTTTCGACACACTGTTTGACAAGGTTAGTCATTATCCGCTCAACTCTCCCGTTCAGGACATCACTTTCGCAACTATGAATTCCGAAGCTCTCTCCGCGCTCATTGCCAAAAATCCGTCCCTCAAGGCGGCCAAAGCCAAATTGGAGGCCATGGAACCGGGCGCTTACTGCATCCACCGCAGCTGGGGTTTCGGCCAGATCAAGTCCTACGACGAGTCCTCCCAGCGCCTCATCATCGATTTCAAGGGCAAGAAGGGCCACCCCATGGATCCGACGTTCTGTCTGAACACCATGGAGATCCTGCCGGCCAAGCACCTGCTGGTCCGCAAGGAAACCGAGCCGAAGAAGATCGCCGAGCTCATCGCCGAGAATCCCGCCCAGCTCATCGCCGAGGCCCTCGAGGCCTACCCGAATCACGCCACCAGCGCCATCGACCTCGAGATCACCCTCACCCAGGTCGTCGGCGAGGATAAGTACAAGAAGTGGTGGTCCGTCGCCAAGAAGGCCGTCGCCAAGGATCCGCGCATCTCCACCCCGGAAAAGAAGACCGAGCTCTTCGTGCTCCGTGAGACGCCCGTGTCCGCCGAGGACGAGATCCTCGAGCAGTTCAATTCCACCCGCTCCGCCCGCCGCCGCATCGCGCTGGCCGAGGAACTCGTCGCCACCGTCGCCAAGAAGGAGATCAAGACCGACCTCGTCGCCATCCTGAAGGCCGTCGCCGACGCCGTGAAGGACAGCAACCAGATCGACGCCTCCGAGCGCCTCTATGGCGCGTCCGTCCGCGACGACCTCGCCAAGCTCGCCGGTTCCGACGAGGTCTTCGAGCCCTCCCAGGCCGCTCTCATCGCCACCGTCCGCGACCTGCCCGCCATCGCGGAAAAGATCCCCGTTCACTTTCAGGGCCAGTTCCTCGACCTCGTCAAGGAGACCCACCCCATCGAGTGCCGTGACATCGTCTTCACCCTCCTCAAGACCTCGCAGGGCAAGTTCACGACCGAGTGCATCAACTTCCTCGTCGAGAACGGCCATGCCGAGGAACTCGCCGCCGCCCTCAAGCGCTGGCAGACCGAGCAGAACCTGCGCGCCCCGGTCCTCCTCTGGATCGTCAAGAACCGCCACTCGAAGAAATTCGCGAAGCTCCTCAACGACCTGATCACGCCCCGCCTCCTCGGCGCCGTGTTCTTCGCCATCGATTACGAGGCGCTCCAGGCCTCCAGCGCCCGCCGCATCCCGCTCGCCGACATCCTCAGCGAGGACACCGACCTCATCGCCGACCTCCTCTCCACCGCCGATCCCGAGACCGCCCGCGATCTCGCGAACACGCTGATGCTTAACCAGGGCTTCGAGGAGCTCACCAAGAAGTCGCTGCTCGCCCGCTTCATCAAGATCTTCCCCAAGATCCAGTCGCTCGTCGCCGCCGATGCCGAGGGCAAGGAAGAGCAGCTGCTCGTCTCCAAGCCCAGCTTCGAGCGCAAGCGCGAGGAGTACGAGATCATCGTCTCCAAGAAGATCCCCGAGAACTCCAAGGCCATCGCCACCGCCCGCGAGCACGGCGACCTCAAGGAAAACTCCGAGTACAAGATGGCCAAGCAGGACCAGCAGGTCCTCATGGCCCAGAAGACCAACCTCGAGAAGGACCTCGGCCGCGCCCGCGTCACCGACTTCAAGGAAGCCTCCACCGAGCAGGCCAGCGCCGGCACGATCGTCGAGATCAAGGCCGAGAACGGGAAGACCACCCGCTACACGATCCTCGGCGCCTGGGACGGCGACCCGGACCAGAACATCATCTCCTACAAGACCGCGCTCGGCTCCGCCCTGCTCGGCAAAAAGGCCGGCGAAACCGTCAAGGTGAAGACCGGCGCCTCCGAGGAGAACTACACGATCGTGAGCATCGCGCTCTACGCCAAGGCCTGAGCAGGCGCCCGTCTCTTTCAAGCCGCGACCCTCGGGTCGCGGCTTTTTTGTGGCTCAAAGGTGGGGCGGGACCGCTGGGCGCGCCGTCCGAGATAGAGCGCATTGCCCTCAATGCGCTTTCCGCTGCGCGATCAAACCAACGCGTTCCACCTTCAACCAAACCCGGCGGGCCCAGCGGTCCCCCCCTACCCCAATCCCTCCGACTCCGCGCTTCCGCGATAAAAACCCCACCTCTCCGCGTTTCGTCTTTCCCCTTTCTCCTTTCTCCCTTCTCCTTCCTCCGCTCCGCATGTGAACGCCTCCTGGGACATCCTTAAAATCCTCTCCGACCCCACGCGGCTCCGGCTGCTTGCCCTCGTCATGCGCGAGGAGCTCTCCGTCGCCGAGCTCCAGGAAATTCTCGGCATGGGCCAGTCCCGCATCTCTTCGCAGCTCGCCCTCCTCCGCCAGGCCGGCCTCGTCAGCGACCGCCGCGAGGGCAAGAAGGCCTTCTATTCGCTCCGCTCCAGTCTCCCGCCCAAGCACCTCACTTTGCTCCGTGCGGCAACCGACTCTGTCGCGGACCTGCCCACGTTGACCGACGACCGCGACAATCTCGACCGCATCCTCCAAAAACGCCGCCGCACGCAGGAGCAATATTTCAACCTCATCGCCGGCCGCCTCGGCAAAAATTACTGCCCCGGCCGCTCGTGGGAAGCACTCGGTCATCTCGCCCTCCGCCTGACCCCCGCCATCACCATCGCCGACCTCGGCGCCGGCGAGGGCCTCGTTTCCCAACTGCTCGCCCATCGCGCCAAGCAGGTCTGGTGCATCGACAACTCCGCCAAGATGGTCGAGGTCGGCACCGAGCTCGCGCAAAAGAACGGCCTGGCCAACCTCGTCTACAAGCACGGCGACATCGAACAGGTCCCGCTGCCCGACAAATCCGTGGACCTCGCGATCCTCAGCCAGGCGCTGCATCACGCGCAGCACCCGCAGGCCGCCGTCAACGAGGCGTTCCGCATCCTGAAACCCGGCGGCCAGATCCTCATCCTCGACCTCAACGAGCACACCTTCGAAAAAGCCCGCGAGCTCTATGCCGACGTCTGGCTGGGCTTCAAGGAGAGCGCCCTCCACGCCTTCCTGAAAAAAGCCGGCTTCACCAAAGTGGAAGTCACTGCCGTCGCCCGCGAGGAAAACGAACCCCATTTCGAGACGCTGCTGGCGAGTGGGATCAAGTCTGGCAGATGAGGGTGTGGATTGAGATGAATTACCCGTGAACACCAGCGAACAACCGATTCACCGTCTTCTCTCCGCCTATCAAACCGCGGTCTTCGCCAAGGACGTCGACGCCTTCGCCGCGCTCTTTGACACGGAAATCTGCGCCTTCGACATGTGGGGCGATTGGTCTTACCAAGGCATCGCCGCTTGGCGGAAGACGGCGGCTGACTGGTTGGGTTCGCTCGGAACCGACCGGGTGGTCGTCGAGTTTGCGGACGTCCACGTGACGACTGGCTCCGACTTAGCCTTCGCCCACGCTACCGTCACGTTTAGGGCCGTAAACTCTGACGGGCAAAAGCTGCGCGAGATGCAGAACCGGTTGACGTGGGCACTCAGTTACCGTCCCGGCGGATGGAAGATTGTCCACCAGCATACTTCGGCCCCCGTGGATCCCTCGACAGGCAAGCTCATCCTGAAAAAAGCCTGAAGAGCCAAGAAAAGAGTCAGCCCTAACTCTTGTGGTTACTTCCGCGCGTCCGTCTGCACCGTCCACTGATTGTCGATCCGCTTCGTGAAATCGAGCGGGTCGCCCACGGCCACTGTCCCGCGCACGACCTGATACGCCCAGACCTCGAACCACGCGAGGTTCGCGCCGCCGTAGATCGTCGAGAACGCCCCGTCCACCGCGTCCTGTCCGCACGAGACCTTGATCCGGCCGATACGCGGCACATGGAAGCGCGCATCCGTCGTGAACCAGTTCCCCCCGAGGTACACTTCCCCGTAGGCGTGGAAATCCATGTGGTTCTCCGGATCCGGACATCCGATGTCCGGCAAATGCCCGGTCACATAGCGTGCCGGCAGGTTGAAGGTCCGGTTCAGCGCCACTGCCAAGTGCGCGAAATCCCGGCACACGCCATGGCCGCGCTGCAGCACATCCCACGCGGAGAGGTCCGGCTGACCCGAACCGTAGCGGTACTCGATATTGTCGTGCACCCACTGGCTGATCGCCTGCACGCGCGGCCAGCCGTGCTCAATCCGGCCGAATTTCTCCCATGCAAACTTACCCAGTTTGTCGGAATCGCAGTACCGGCTCGGCAGCGTGTAGCGCAGCACTCCCGGCGGCAGGGCGTCCGGCGGCAGCGGCATCGTGTTCATCAGGTCATGGTTGTCCGGCTGCGAATACACCCGCACCACCGCATCGTGCCGCATCTCGTGACGTCCCGCCGGCAACGCCAGCCGGTAAACGCGATTGCCATGGCTGTCGTCAAATTCATCCACCCGCAGGTTGCGGCCGAGCGTGAGCTGTTCCTCGACCACTGCATGCCGCCGGTCCGGCCGTGGCTTCACGTTGAGCAGCAGCGTGGCCGATCCCGTCACCTCGTAGACCAGGTTGCAGCCAATCCGCACGGTCACATCAAAGTCCGCCGAATCGGGGTTGGGCGTGCTCATGATATATTTTAGAGGGAGCCACTATCGTGCCACTGGCAAACGAATCGGGCGGTTAAGGTGAGTGTCTCTATCGTACGCCCACCGGGCTGGTGGTTCCGCGGAACGGCATTTCCCGGATGAGCCATGCGCTCCGCCCACGGCAGTCTGCAAGAGCTTAAGCCCTCATCGGGGACGACTCGCCCGCATCCTCCGATCTCTGCTCTCCGCGTCTCCGCGCCTCTGCGTGATTCCCCGATAGAATTAACCGCCTCCCTCGTTCGTCGCACGCCCGGTCTGCCACGCGCGCGGCGTGACCCCGAAGGCTCGGAGGAAAGCCGTGCTGAAATGCTGCGAGGAACTGAACCCATACCGCATCGCCACATGCGTCACCCGCGACTCTGGCTGACGCAGCGCCTGCCGCGCCGCGTCTAGGCGCAGCCGCAGGTGATACGCCCCCGGCGCCACGCCCACCTCGCGACGAAACCGCGCGCAAAACCGCGCCACACTCCCACCCGTCGCCGCCGCGGCCAGTTCCTGCACCGAGGCGCGCCGGTCGAGATTCTCCCGCAGAAAAGCCAGCGCCCGGCCCGTCGCCGCGGAATAAGGACCGACCGACAACGCGGCCACGGGTGTGGCGGACAGACTCAGCCGCTGTTCCAGCAACCGCAGAAAGGTTTTCAGGTATTGCAAGATCACGCGGTCACGCAGCGGACGCGCCGCCACCATCTGCGCATAGATCCCGCGCAACACCGCCTCCATCTCGTGGCAGTGTGTCAGCAGATGCGGCCGGTCCGCACGGAGCAGCGCCGCGAGCTTTCTCCCTTCGCGCCCCAGTTGATCGAGATCCAGCCCGATCCAGTTCAGGTAAAACTCCACGCCCGGCTCCCGGTCGGTGTCATGCACCTCGCGCGGATAAGTGATGAGCAAATCGCCCATGCGCTGGTGCAGGAGCGTATCCTTGATCCGCCAGAACGCCTGCCCGCGCGAAATGTAGACGAACTCAAATCCCGTGTGCGCATGCGGCGTCAGCTGGTGATGCGAGCTGCACAACGCCTCGCCGCAGTGCGTAATGGCCGGCAGGGCTTCCACCGGGTTCTCCAGGAAGAACCCGCTCAGGATCTGGTGGGTGCGCAGGGCTTTCATCGGGCGGAGGCAAAGAGCTGTACAAACTGGGCTCTGATTCTGAACGTAATTTCCCCGGACCATGATAGCCTGCAACCACTTTCCCATGTCCTCCCCCTCCGTGACCGATTCCACCACCCTCACTCCCCAGGAAATCGCGCTCTTCGACCAGCGCGGTTATCATATCCAGCCGCACGTTTTCTCCGACGCCGAGGTCGCCGCCATCAACGCCGCGGCTGACCGCGTCATCGCCGGCCAGTTCGACAAGGGCTCGCCGCCCGATGTCACGACACTGCGCCAGGAGCCCGTTGACCTGATCAAGATCGACAACACGTGGAAGGCCGACACCACCCTCGCTCGCGCCGTGTTGGACCCGCGCATCGGCCACATCGCCGCCCAGCTCATTGGCGCGCCGACGATCCGGATGTGGCACGACCAGCTCCTGGACAAACCGCCCCATGGCGGCCGCGTCGTCACCTATCACCAGGACTGGGCCTACTGGCAGATGATCGCCGAGTGCCAGACTGTGACCTGCTGGATCGCGCTCGACGATGTCTTGCCCGAATCCGGCCCGATGATTTTTCTCGAGGGCAGCCACAAGCTCGGCATCTGGAAACTCCCAATGGGCATCACCGGCGACGACGCGCAGAAGCCCAACCTCCCCGCCGGCTTCAAGACCCGCGAAGTGCCCGTCATCATTCCGAAGGGCTCGGTGTCCTTTCACCACGGCCTGCTCCTCCACGGCAGCGACCGCAACTTCTCCCCCAGCCGCCGCCGCGCGATCGTATCGCACGTGATGTCCGGCGAGTGCACCTACCGTCCCGGCCAGGAGCACATGAACGACTGGATGATGAAGCGCTACCCCGAGCACCCGCAGCCGGGCGAAAAGTTTTACGGCCCGCAGTTCCCGCAGATGTGGCCGGCCAGCGTCGCGTAGCTGCGCTGGAAATTCGAAGGTAGAAACCCGAAATTCGAATCCAAAAGCGGGGGGGGTGGCCAGTTTCTCGAACCCGCGCTTCGAATTTCGGATTTCTACCTTCGAATTTCCGGGCGCCCCCCGGTACTCGAACTCATTCCACCGTCACGCGCGCCCGGTAGAAGGCATCACACTTCGCGTAGATTTCCTTCGGCGAACTCATCGTCAGCGCCTCGGCGGCCAGCGCCCGGGCGTCCGCCATCGTCATCGCGCGCACGATGTACTTCACCGTCGGCAGCCAGGCCGGCGACATGCTCAGGCCGTCGATGCCCAAGCCGAGCAACAGCGGCGCGAACACCGGGTCGCCCGCCATCTCGCCGCACACGCTCACCGGCACGTTCTGCTTGTGCGCCTCGTCCACGATGTGCTTCAGCGTGCGAATCACCGCGGGATGTGTCGGCTCATAGAGGTGGGCGATGCGGTCGTTCACCCGGTCGACGGCCAGCAGGTACTGGATGAGGTCGTTGGTTCCGACGCTGAAAAATGCGCAGTCCTTGGCCAGGATGTCAGTGGTGGTCGCCGCGCTGGGGATCTCGATCATGGCACCGACCTCCATTTTTTCATCAAACGCTTGGCCGCGCGCCTTCAGCTCGGCCTTGCACTCCGCAAGCACGGCGTTGGCCTGCGCCAGCTCCTCCGAGCCGCTGATCATGGGGTACATCAGGCGCACCTTGCCGTGGGCACTGGCCAGCAGGATGGCGCGGAGCTGGTCCTTGAAAATATCCGTGTGCACGAGGCAGAACCGGATCGCGCGGAAGCCCATGAACGGATTGTCCTCCTTCGGAAACAGGTGCGGGCTGCCCGCCATCGGCTTGTCGCCACCGAGGTCGAGCGACCGGATGATGACCGGGTGCGGCGCGAGCGCCTCGGCCACCGTCTTGTAGGCGAGGAACTGCTCCTGCTCGGTTGGAATCCGGGCGGAGTTGAGGAAAAGATATTCGGTGCGGTACAGGCCGATGCCCTCGGCCTGGTATTCCTTCACCGCGCCCAACTCCTCCACCCGCTCAATGTTGGCCATGAGCGCCACCGCCACGCCGTCGAGCGTGACCGACGGCTGGCTGTTCGCCTTGAGCAGGCGCGACTCGAAGGTTTTTTTCTGCTCCTGGATCTTGCCGTAGCGGAACAGCGTGGCCTCGGACGGGTTGACGATGATGAGGCCGGCGTAGCCATCGACCAGCGCCCAGTCGCCGTTCTTAACCCGGGCCGTCAGGTCACGCACGCCCACGACCGCCGGCACCTTCATCGAGCGGGCCATGATGACCGCGTGACTCGTCCGGCTGCCGGAATCGGTGACCAGCGCCAGCGCCGCCGAGCGGTCGATGCTGGCGGAGTCGGAAGGAGAAACGTCGTTCGCGACGATGATGCGCTTGTCGGCGAGCCGGCTCAGGCTGTTTTCCGCCTGACCGAGCAGGTTCTGCAACACCCGCTGGGCCACGTCGCGGATGTCACCGGCGCGCTCGCGGAGATATTCGTCGTCGATCTCGGAGAAGGCCTGGATGTACCGCGTCGAAATCTGGTTGAAGCACGTCTCGATGTTGCGGCCGGTCGTCTCGAACTCCCGGATCGTCTCGCCGATCAGCGCCTGGTCCTCGAGCACGAGCAGGTGCGCGTCGAAGATCAGCGCTTCCTCCGGACCGAGGTTCTTCTCCACCTCGCCCTTGATCTTCGAAATTTGTTGCCGGGTCGTCACCAGCGCCTTCTCGAACCGGCCGACTTCCGCGATGCGCTTCTCCGGGTCGACCTGGTAGTTCGGCACCTCGACGTCACTCTGGATGAAGACGAAAATCTGCCCATAGGCGATGCCCTGCGAGGCGGAGATGCCTTGCACGGTGACTTCGTCTTTTTTGGGTGTGTCCATGAAAATGCCGGGTGCCGCTCGCACGGGGCGGTGCAGGCGGCGCCGGACGATAACGCGCCCCGCCCGCAACGCGTCAATGCGGATTTATCAGGCGAGCCTTGATTCCACCACGAGCGCCGTCGCACCCCACGCCGCCCGCACCGCCGCCGCGATCTCGGACCCCGGCACTCCGTCCGGCAAGAGGGCGAAGCACGCGCTCCCACTGCCGCTCATCCGGGGCGCGAGTCCAAACCGTGCCCGCAGCTGCCCGAGCAGCACTGGCAACGCGGCGAATTTTGCGAAGGCCGGCCCTTCCAGTGAATTGAACAACCCATTCTCCCACGCCTCGCTGGCCTCCGCTGCGCGGACAAAAGCCTCCAACCGTGCCTCGGCCTCCCCTGCCGGCAGGTAGCCCTTGGGCGCCTGCGCCGCGAGCCGGGCATACGCCCAAGGCGTGGCGATGGCGAACGCCGGCTTGAAAATCAGCACCCGGCGCCCGCGCAACCGCGCCGTCACCGCCGCAGGCAGCGCTTCCACCCGCTCACCCCGCCCGCGCATCACCACCGGCCCGCCGGCCAGGAACAGCGCGCAATCCGACCCCACTTCGGCCGCGACCTTCGCCAGCGCCACCGCGGTCAGCGGACCACCCGCGAGCCGGTTCAAGGCCAGCAACGCCGTCGCCGCATTGCTGCTGCCGCCGCCCAGCCCCGCTCCCATTGGAATGCGTTTCGTCAGGGTAAAGTGCGCCCCACCCGTCCAGCCGGTCGCAGCGCGAAAGGCCTGCGCCGCCTTCAGCACCAGATTCGTCCCGTCGACCGGCACCGCCGGGTCGTCACAGCTCAGCGAAAACCCCGCCGCCGGCTCGGTCTTCAGCCGGTCGCCGAACTCCACCGGCGCGACCACCGACACGAGTTCATGAAACCCATCCGCCCGACGGCCGGTGACGGCCAGGAGGAGGTTGAGCTTGGCGGGACAGAAAAGTTCGGCGGAATTCACGGCGCGTGAAGAAAACATTGGCGATGGCCGGGCCGGGCCGTCAGCATTTTTCCACCACCATGCCCTGCGATCTCATCCTTGCCCTCGACGCCCAGTCACCTCGCGATGTCACTCCGGCCCTCAAGCAGCTCCAAGGCACCGTCCGCTGGGTAAAAATCGGCCTCGAAATGTTCACCGCCTGCGGCCCCGACTGCGTGCGCGAAATCTCCGGGCTCGGCTTCAAGGTCTTCCTCGACCTCAAGCTCCACGACATCCCCAACACCGTCGCGAAATCCGTCGAGTCTGTCTCGAAGCTCCCGATCCAGATGCTCACGCTGCACACCGGCGGCGGCCGCGAGATGATGCAGTGGGCCGTGAAGGCTCAGCAGCAGCACGCGCCCAACCTCCTCCTGCTCGGTGTCACCGTCCTGACTTCCACCAGCGCCGCCGGTCTCGCCGAAACCGGCGTGCCGGACTCGCCGGAAAAGCAAGTGCTCCGACTCAGCCGGCTCGCCATCGACTCCGGTCTGCGCGGCCTCGTCTGCTCTCCGCTCGAAATCGTCCCGCTGCGCGCGATCCTTCCGGCCGACGTCGCCCTCGTCACGCCCGGCATCCGCCCGCGCGACGCGAAGGCCGACGACCAGACCCGCGTGATGACCCCCGCCGAGGCCGCCCGCGCCGGCGCCAGTTATCTCGTCGTGGGCCGCCCCATCTTCAAGGCCCCCGACCCCGTCGCCGCCGCCCGGGCCATGCTCGCCGAGATTTCCGCCGGGTAGTTTAGGACGTCCCTTCTCCTTTCTCCATGCTCCCTTCTCCCGCTCGATGAGCCGCACCGCCGTCATCCTCCTCGCCGCCGGCTCCGGCTCGCGCATGAAGGGCACCGTCGCCGACAAGGTGCTCGCGCCGCTCGCCGGCCGCCCGGTGTTCGCCCACTCCGTCGCCGCCTTCATGGCCAGCAGCATCGCCGACTACTACGTCGTCGTTTATCGTGATCCCCGCCAGATGACCGAGCTCATGGCCTACGCGCCCACGCCTTCCGCCCTCGTGCAAGGTGGACGCGAGCGGCAGGACTCGGTGATGCACGCCCTCGCCGCCCTGCCCGGTGACATCGCCCATGTCTTCATCCACGACTGCGCCCGTCCGTTCGTCCGGCCCGAGCAGCTTGTCGCGCTGCACAAGATCGTCCGGCGCGAGGGTGCGGTTGTCCTCGCCCACCGCGTGACCGACACCATCAAGCAGCACAGCGACAACGCCCGCCTGCGCACCCTCGACCGTTCACGCCTTTGGGTGATGGAGACGCCGCAGGTTTTCTCCCGCGACCTCATCGTGCGCGCCTACGCGCGCGTCGCCGCCCGCCGCCTGCACATCACCGACGATGCCGCAGCCGTCGAGAAACTCGGCCACCCGATCGCCTTGCTCGAGAATCCGCATCCCAACCCGAAGCTCACCACGCCGGCCGACTTCGCGTACCTCGAGTTTCTGCTCACGTCATGAATCATTCCGTCCCATGTAGCGCGGGGTCGCCGACCGCACCTTTTGCGCGAGGTGGAACGCATTGTCCCCAATGCGTTGAAAATCCCGGCCTGTTCTTGATCACATACGGAGCCAAGCAACGCGTTGGGGACAACGCATTCCACCCCCGGTCGCCCGCCTCCTCATGAACTTCCGCATCGGCCACGGCTACGACATCCACCGCCTCGTGCCCGGGCGCCCGCTCGTGCTCGGCGGCGTGACGTTCGACACCGACTACGGCCTCGACGGTCACTCCGACGCCGACTGCCTGACCCATGCGCTCTGCGACGCCATTCTCGGTGCCGCCGGCCTGCCGGACATCGGGATTTTTTTCCCCAACACCGATCCCGCGTTTAAGAATATCAACTCGCAGAAACTCCTGCAACGCGTCGTCGCGGAGGTCACCAAGCTCGGCTACGATCTCGTCAACGCCGACCTCACCATCATCGCGGAAAAGCCCAAGATCGCCACCCACCTCACCGCGATGAAGGCCGCGCTCGCGCAGTCCACCGGGCTCCTCTCGGATGAGATCGGCCTCAAGGCCACGACCAACGAGGGCGTCGGCGACCTCGGCCGCGGCCTCGCCATCGCCGCTCACGCCGTCGTCCTGCTCAGCAAGAAGTGATGGCCATGATGAGGCGCCGTTTCCTTCGCATTCCCCACGCTGCCCGCGCCTGGCTTCTGCCGGCTCTCTGCGCCACTATCGCCTTTCTGCCCGGCTGCTTCCGGCGTGAGACCGCCGTGCAGAGCGGCAACCGCGAGCAGATTCTCCATCGCGGCATTGGCTCCGACGTCGGCGATCTCGACCCGCAGCTCGCCACCAATATCGCGGAGGGCGACATTGATTCCGCGCTGTTCGAGGGCCTCGTCGCCGAGGATCCCGCCGACCTGCATCCGGTGCCCGGGGTCGCCGAGAGCTGGGAAATATCGTCTGACCAGCTCACCTACACCTTTCATCTGCGCGCCAACGCCCGCTGGTCCGACGGCACCCCTGTCACCGCCCGCGATTTCGTCGCGTCCTGGCGGCGGATCCTGACGCCGTCGCTCGGCGCCGGTACCGCCGACCTGCTCCACCTCATTCAGGGCGCCGAGGCGTTTCACAAGGGCCTCACCCATGATTTCAGCCAGGTCGGCGTCACCGCCGTCGATGCCCGCACGCTGCGCGTGATGCTCGAGCACCCGGCGCCGTATTTTCTTTCCCTACTGTCCAACCCGGCGTGGCTGCCCGTCCCGCTGTCCGTCATCACCGCCAACGGTGCGCCGGCCGAACGCGGCAATCCTTGGACCCGGGCCGGGACCCTCGTGGGCAACGGCCCCTTCATCCTGAAAACCTGGGAGCAGAACCAGCGCATCATCGTGGAAAAATCGCCGACCTACTGGGATGCGGCCCAGGTGCGGTTGAAGGCCATTTATTTTTACCCGATCGACAGCATCGATACCGAGGAACGTGCCTTCCGCTCCGGTCAGCTCCACGTCACCTACGTGCTGCCCTTCGGCAAGGTGGAGTCCTACCGGCGCGAGGCCCCGCAGTTCCTGCGCGCCGATCCTTACCTCAATTCCTATTTCCTCCGCCTCAACACCCGCCGCCCGCCCTTCGATGATGAACGGGTGCGCCGGGCGCTCGCGCAGGCCGTGGACCGTGATGCCCTCGTCGGGAAAATCCTCCATGGCGGCCAGCAGGCCGCCACCGCGATCACGCCGCCCGGACTGCCGGGCTACACTCCGCCCGCCGGGCTGCCAACCGATTTCACCGCCGCCCGCCGCCTGCTCACTGAGGCCGGTTTTCCCGGCGGCCGGGGCCTGCCGGCCATCGAGCTGCTCTACAATCACTCCGAAAACCACCGCGTCCTCGCCGAGGCCGTGCAGGAAATGTGGCGGCGCGAACTCGGGCTGGAAGTGCGGCTGGTGAACCAGGAATTCAAGGTCGTCCTCAACGAGCGCCGCGCCGGCCACTACCAGATCCTGCTGTCCGACTGGGTTGGCGATTACCTCGACGCCAGTACTTTCCTCGACCTCTGGCGCAGTGACAGCGGCAACAATTACACCGGCTGGGCGAGCCCGGAGTACGATGCCCGGCTGTTCGCCGCGGCCCGCACCATTGATTCCGTGGATCGCGCCCGCCAGCTGGCCAAGGCGGAAGCCCTCATGCTCGCCGCCGCCCCGGTCGTTCCGCTCTACTATAATACCCACGTTTTTCTGTGTCAGCCCTCCGTGAAAGGCTGGCTGCCCACGCTCCTCGACCATCACCCTTACAAACATGTGTGGCTGGAAGAGTGAGCCGTCAGGCAATGTAGGGCGGGGTCGCCGACCCCGCCTTTCGGAAAGATGGAGCCTGTTGCCCTCAACGCGCTGGATTGCGCAGACGTTTCAAACCAGCGTCTTGAGGGCAAGCCGCTCCACCTTGGCAGCGTTCGCCTTCCTCACCGCCCTGCTCGCCGGCTGCTCCCGGCAGGAATCCTCGGCGCCGCCCCCACCGCCGCCCCAGCACATCCTCCGCATCAGCCAGCGGAACGAACCCGCCGATCTCGACCCGGCGACCGCGTCGCTGCCCGACGAACTGTTCATCATCCGCGCCCTGAGCGAGGGACTGGTCACGCCCGCGCCCGACAACGGCGCGCCTGAACCCGCCGCCGCCGAGAGCTGGGAAGTTTCCGCTGACGGGCTCACCTACACGTTTCACCTCCGCAGCAACGCCCAATGGTCCAACGGCGCGCCCGTGACCGCAGCCGATTTCGTCGCGTCCTACCGCCGGGTGCTCACTCCCGCCACTGCCGCGCCCAAGGCCCCGCTGTTCTTCATGGTGAAAAACGCCCGCGCCTTCGCCACCGGCCAACTTAATGATTTTTCCGCCGTGGGCTTTTGGGCGCCGAGTCCCCTGACGCTGGTCGTGACGCTGGAGCGGCCGATGCCGCAGTTCCTCCGCTACGTCGCCAGCGGTCCTTGGATTCCCGTGAACCCCCGCATCGTCACCGCCTTGGGCCGCCATTGGACGCGCCCGGGCAATTTCGTGGGCAACGGCGCCTTCACCCTCGAGGAATGGCGCCCGCAGCAGCGCATCGTCGTGCGGAAAAATCCCTCGTACCACGCGGCCGACCACATCCACCTCGATGAGATCCAGTTCATCGCCTTCGACAGCGGCGACACCGAGGAGCGCGCTTTCCGCTCCGGCCAGCTCGATATCACGATGGCGATTCCCTTCGCCAAGCTCGAAACCTACTGGACCGAACGGCCCGACGAGGCTCATCGCGCCCCGCTCGCCGAAACCCGCTACCTTACCTTCAACACCCTGCGGGCGCCGTTGAATGACATCCGCGTCCGCCGCGCCCTCTCCCTGGCGCTCGACCGCGCGCGTCTGGCCGAAAAGGTGGTGCGGGCCGGGCAGGAGCCGGCCTTCCGGATGGTGCCTCCTGTCCTGCGCGGGGCCGACGATCATGACTCGCACTTGCTCGGCGGCGGGGAGGAGAACATCGCCACCGCCCGCGAACTCTTGGCCGCCGCCGGCTTTCCCAATGGCCGTGGCTTCCCCCGCCTGGAATTGTCGGGCTGGACCATCGGGCCGCCGGTCACGGAAGCCATCCAGGAGATGTGGAAAAAAGAACTCGGTATCGATGTGAAGCTGCTCACCCGCGAGGCCAAGGTGCACGTCGCCGCGTTGCGCGCTGGGCTTTACGACATCGGATTTATCACGGCCATCCCCGACGTGCCGGACGCCATCAACCTGCTCGATGACTTCACGACCGGCTCGCCCGGGAATTATCCTCACTGGAGTGATGCGCGCTATGATGAGCTCATGGCCGCCGCCGCGCAGGCTCCGGAAGCCGCAGAGCAAGCCGCCCGCCTGCGCGACGCCGAGGCCCGGCTGCTGGAGCAATGTCCCGTTGCACCCCTTTATTTCAACACGACCAACTGGCTGATGCGGGCCAACGTTCAAGGCTGGCACCAGGACGCATTTTGGACACGCTTTTACCACGATGTTTACCTCGATGAATAGAACCCGACTCCTCCCGCTCCTCCTCGCCGTCTCCGCGTCGCTCGCTTTCGCGCAGACTCCCGCCACCCCCACCAGTGATGGCATCTCCTCGGCCCGCATGCTGGCCCGGGACAAAGTGCTCGCCTCCGACGAGTTTGAAGGCCGTGCGCCTGGCACACCCGGCGAGGAAAAGACCGTCGCCTACCTCGTCAGTGAATTCAAAAAAATGGGCCTCGAGCCCGGCAACCCCGACGGCACCTACCTCCAGGCCGTCCCGCTCGTGGGCATCACGTCCAAGCCGACGCTCTCCTTCAACATCGGTGGCAAGCCGATGGAAATGACTCCTATCAATGACTTCGTCGGCCCCACCAGCCGGGTGGTGAGTCACGTCGCGGTGAAGGACAGCGACGTGGTGTTTGTCGGTTACGGCGTCGTCGCGCCCGAATACAACTGGGACGACTACAAGGGCGTCGACGTCCGCGGCAAGACCATCGTCATGCTCATCAACGACCCGCCGGTCATCGACCCGAAGACAGGCGAGCTCGATCCGAAGGTTTTCGGCGGCAAGGCGATGACCTATTACGGCCGCTGGATGTATAAATTCGAAATCGCCGCGGCCAAGGGCGCCGCGGCCTGCCTCATCGTCCACGAGACCGGACCCGCGGCCTATCCCTTTGCCGTCATCGTCGGCAGCCAGGGCAGGGAAAACTTCACCCTCCGCTCGGCCAACGGCAACGCGGACCACGTCGCGATGGAAGGCTGGCTCACGATCGACGCCGCCCAGCGGCTGTTCACCGCGACCGGCCATGATTTCGCCACGCTCAAGCGCGCCGCCGTCAGCCGCGATTTCCACCCTGTCCCGCTCGGCACCACGGCGTCGTTCAGCATCGACACCACCCTGCGCAACGTGGACTCGAAAAATGTCGTCGCGCGGCTGACCGGCTCCGATCCCAAACTCCGCAACGAATACGTGGTCTACACCGCGCACTGGGATCATCTCGGCCGCAACCCGGCGCTGGCCGGCGACCAGATTTTCAACGGCGCGGACGACAACGCCTCGGGCACCGCCATGCTGCTGGAAGTGGCGCAGGCGCTGGCCTCGGCGCCCGCGGCCCAGCGTCCGAAGCGCACCGTGCTCATCCTCTCGGTCACCGCCGAGGAAAAGGGCCTGCTCGGGTCGCGCTACTATGCGCACAACCCGCTTTATCCGCTCACGAAGACCGTCGCGAACATCAACACCGATGGCGCGAACTACTACGGCCCGACGCGCGACGTCAAAATCATCGGCCTCGGCGCCTCGACCATCGACGACATTGCCACCGACATTGCCAAGGGCCAGGGCCGCTACATCATTCCCGATCCCACCCCGGAAAAGGGCAGCTATTACCGGAGCGACCACTTCGAATTCGCGAAGGTCGGCGTCCCGTCCTTTTATCCCAAGCGCGGCGTGGATTATGTCGACCGGCCCGCGGGCTGGGGCCTGAAATTCGAGGCGGAGTACGACCTGAAGAACTATCACAAGGTCACCGACGAGGTGCAGCCCGACTGGACCTTTGCCGGCGGCGCGCAGGATGCGAAGTTCCTCGTCGAGCTGATCCGGCGGATCGCCAACGGCGACACGTGGCCCGAGTGGCGGCCCGGCAACGAGTTCAAGGCCCGGCGCGATGCGATGATGGCCGCGGCGAAACAGTAGGCCCGCGGCACATCGTCGCCGTTGGCGTGTTGCCTGCTGATTAAGAACACTCCCTTCCGCGATGATGCCGTGCCGCCGTTTCCCTGCCTCGCTCGCCACGTTCGCGGTCCTGCTGCTGCTCGCCGGCTGCGCCCGTCACGAGACGGCTGTCGAGTCGGGCACGCGCGACCAGGTCCTCCATCTGGGCAACCACGATGAGCCGGCCGACCTCGATCCCCATACCAACAACGGTGCCAGCACCGGCATCATTCTGACCTCCCTGTTCGAGGGACTCGTCAGCTATTCCAACGACGGCGTCACCATCCTGCCGGGCGTGGCCGAACGCTGGGACATCTCCGCCGACAGGCTCACCTATACCTTCCACTTGCGCGCCAATGCCCGCTGGTCGAATGGCGAGCCGGTGACGGCGCAGGATTTCCGGGACTCCTTCCTGCGGGTGCTCGATCCGGCGCTGGGCTGCGAGCAGTCGAACCAGGCCTTCCCCATCGTCGGCGCCCGCGCCTTTGCCGAGGGTCGTTCCACCGACCCAAACTCCGTCGGCATCCGCGCCCCGGATGCGCACACCTTCATCACCATCCTGAGCCATCCCGCGCCCTACTGGCTGGGCATCCTCGCCCAGAACGGGCCGCTCTACCCGGTGAACCTGAAGTCGGTGGATGCCAACGGCGGCCGGCACGTGCGCGGTGGGGCCTGGACAAAACCCG
This sequence comes from uncultured Opitutia bacterium, assembly GCA_903859715.1. Classification (GTDB taxonomy): domain Bacteria; phylum Verrucomicrobiota; class Verrucomicrobiia; order Opitutales; family Opitutaceae; genus Opi-474. The sequence continues at coordinate 77,866 of CAIONS010000056.1, read as the reverse complement.
GGCTGCTCGTGGGCAACGGCCCGTTCATTCTGGCCGAGTGGCGCCCCAACGCGGTCATTCGCGTGGTGCGCAATCCGCAGTACTGGGATGCCGCGCACGTCCGCTTGCGGGAAGTGCGCTTTTATCCCACCGACGACGAGAACGCCGAGGAACGCAGCTATCGGGCGGGACAGCTTCACATCACCTACCGCCTGCCGGTGGCAAAGGTGGCGGTTTACGAGCATGAGCGGCCGGACGAACTCCAGATCTCGCCCGAGCTGCGCACGAGTTATCTGACCTTCAATGTCACCCGGGCGCCGTTCACGGACCCGCGGGTGCGCCGAGCCTTCTCCCTCGCGGTCAACCGCGAGCAGCTCGTCCGCGCCACGCTGGGCCGGCTGGCTACGCCGGCCTATGCGATGATCCGTCCCGGCACCGGCGGCTATACCCCGCCGGCCGAAGCCCGGTTCGACCCCGCGGAAGCGCGCCGGCTGCTCGCCGCGGCGGGCTATCCCGGCGGCGCCGGCCTGCCCAAGGTCGAGTTCACGCTCAACGGCAACACCGGGATCACCCTCCTGATCGCCGCGGCCCTGCAGGAAATGTGGGTGCAGAATCTCGGGGTGGCGGTGAACGTGCAGCCCGCCGAATTCAAGGTCTACCTGAGTACGCTGCGCGAAAAGCAGTTCCAGCTGCTGCTCGATGGCTGGGGCTACGGCATCGACGATCCGCGCGATCTTCTGCAGGAAACCACCACCGGCGATCCGAACAATGATTCCGCCTGGAGCAACCCCACCTGCGATGCTGCGTTTGCCGCATCGGAGGCAACCCCGGTACCGGCGGAGCGCCATGCGGCGTTCGATGCCATGGAAGGCCTGCTCGCCCGGGAAGTGCCGTACGCGCCGCTCTTTTATAACAATCAGGGGTTTCTCCTGCATCCGTCGGTCCATGGCTGGCGCAACAATCCCCTGCACACGATCGACTGGCGCGCCCTCTGGCTCGAGGTCCCCAAATCAGGGTAGCGCCGCCAAGTCGCTTGCGCCCGGCCCGCGACTTGCTCTGGTGTGGGACATGCTGAAACGCCCTTGCCTGATCTTCGTGGCCGCCGCGCTGCTCTTCGGCGGCTGCACGAAGCAGGAATCCGCCCCGTCCGCGGGCAGCAATCCGGCCCCGCGCAAAATCCTGCGCTACGGCAACGGCGCCGAGCCCCAGGATATCGATCCCCACGTGGTGACCGGCATCCCGGAGGCCCGCTTGCTCGACACTTTTTCCGAGGGCCTCGTCAGCGAGGATCCGCAGATGAACATCATCCCCGGCGTCGCGGAACGCTGGGATATCTCGCCCGACGGCCTGACCTACACCTTTCACCTGCGGACCGACGCGAAGTGGTCCAACGGCGACCCGGTCACGGCGCAGGACTTCGTGCAATCGTACCAGCGCGAACTGAACCCCGCCATCGGCAGCGAGTACGCCTACATGCTCTTCAATCATGTGCGGGGCGCGAAGGATTACTATGACGGAAAAATCAAGGATTTCGCCCGGACCGGCTTCCAGGCGCCCGATCCGCGCACGCTCGTGATCACGCTGCTGCAGCCGGCTCCGTTCCTCCTGCACGCGATGAACCACTACGCGTGGTATCCCGTCCACATTCCCACGGTAAAAAAATTCGGCGGCCTCGATCGCCGGAGCACGGCCTGGACGCGTCCGGAAAACTACGTCGGCAACGGCCCGTATGTACTCAAGGAATGGAAGCCCAACCAGATCATCGTGGCCGAGCGCTCGCCCACCTACTGGGACCGCGCCCATGTGAAAATCGACGAGATCGATTTCTACCCCGTCGAACTCGCCGACACCGAGGAGCGCATGTTCCGCACCGGCCAGCTCGACATCACCAACGAGGTCCCGCTCACCAAGCTGGCGGTCTACCGCCGCGAGCACCCGGAGTCAGTCCGCGTCGACCCGTACGACGGCATTTATTTTTACCGCTACAATGTCCTGCGCAAACCGTTCGACGACGTCCGCGTGCGCCGCGCCCTCGCCCTAGCCATCGACCGCGAAAGCCTGGTGAAGTACGTCACCCTCGCCGACGAGGCGCCTGCCTACAGTTTCGTTCCGCCCAACCTGCTGGGTTACCACAGCGACCACACGTTCAAGGCCGACCTCGCCGAGGCGCGCCGCCTGCTCACCGAGGCGGGCTATCCCGACGGCAAAGGCTTCCCCCGGGTCGAGCTGCTCTACAACACCCTCGAGAAACACAAGACCATCGCCGAGGCCCTCCAGCAGATGTGGCGCAAGAATCTGGGCGTGGACATCACCCTCACCAACGAGGAGTGGAAGGTCTACATGGACGCCCAGCACTCCCGAAATTTCCAGTTTGAGCGCTCCGGCTGGATTGCCGACTACGTCGACCCGCATGTCTTCTTCGACCTCTGGGAGACCGGCAACGGCAACAACGACACCAACTGGGGCAGCCCCGAGTACGACCGGCTGCTGCACTCCGCCCTCTCGACCTCCAACAACCCCGATCGCTTCGCGATCTACCAGCGGATGGAAAAAATCCTTATCGATGAGATGCCCGTGCTGCCGATCTTCTTTTACACCCGCGCCCGGCTGGTCAGTCCGCGGGTCAAGGGTTTCTACACGACCCCCATCGACAATTACTCGTGGAAATACGCCGACGTCGTTCCATGAGGCTTCAGGTTGGAGCCGCGGCGCCCCCGCCGCGGTTCGAGGCAGGACACGGCGAAGGCGCCGCATCTCCAGCATAGCGGACCCTTCGACCGCCTGCATTTTTTCGTTCTTCCTTCCGCCTTCTTCCTTCTTACTTTCCACCCGTGCTTCGCTTCATCGCCCGCCGCCTGCTGGAGACGATCCCCGTCCTCCTGATCATTATCACGGCGACGTTTTTCATGATCCGCTTCGTGCCCGGCGGACCCTTTACGGCGGAAAAAGCCGTCACGCCCGAAATCCTGCGCAACCTGGAGGCGCACTACGGCCTGAACAAACCCCTCTACCGCCAGTACCTCGACTACCTCGGCAGTCTCCTCCACGGTGACCTCGGCCCGTCGTTCAAATACCCCAACCGCACCGTCAACGAGATCATTGGCGACAAGCTCCCTGTCTCGCTGGAACTCGGCTTCATCTCACTCGCCGTCGCCCTCGTCCTCGGTCTCACGCTCGGCGTCCTCGCCGCCATCAAGCGCAACACGTGGATCGACTACGTGTGTTCCTCCGCCGCGATGATCGGCATCTGCGTGCCCACCTTCGTCCTCGGCCCGCTGTTGGTGCTCACGTTCGCCATCCACTTCGGCTGGGTCAACGCCTCCGGCTGGTACACCCCGATCGACCGTGTCCTGCCCTGTCTGACCCTCGGCTGCGTCTATGCCGCCTACGTCGCCCGCCTCACCCGCGGCGGCATGCTGGAGGTCCTCAATCAGGACTACATCCGCACCGCCCGCGCCAAGGGTGCCTCCGAGACCCGCGTCATTTTCCGCCACGCCCTCCGCGGCGGCCTGCTGCCGGTCGTGTCGTTCCTCGGACCCGCCATCGCCGGCATCCTCACCGGCTCGTTTGTCATCGAGACGATTTTCCAGATCCCCGGACTCGGCCGCGAATTCGTCAACAGCGCCTTCAACCGCGACTACACCCTCGTCCTCGGCACCGTCATCCTCTATGCGACGCTCATCATCGGCCTGAACCTCGTGGTCGACGTCGTCCAGGTCTGGCTGAATCCGAAGCTGAAGTTTGAATAAGCGATAAGCCATAGGCTCTAAGTTGTAAGCATCCAATCCTCAGCCGCGCACCCCGCCTACCGCCTAAAGCTTACCGCTTACTGCCTGCTCCTCCGATGCCTTCCCTCTCTCCCCAAAGCCTTCCCTCCGCCGAGGTCACGCCCGACCAGCTCGAGCAGGGCTCGTCGCCGTGGCGTGATGCCTGGGCCCGGCTCCGGAAGAACCGTCTCGCCGTCGCCGGCGGCATCGTGCTGCTCGTGCTCACCGCGCTCTGCGTCTGCGGGCCGTGGTTTTCGCAGACTTATCAGGATCAGAACCTCGACCTCGGCGCCGTGGGTCCGAGCGGCGCCCACTGGCTCGGCACCGACACGCTGGGCCGCGATCTCTTCGCCCGCATCCTCTATGGCGGCCGCATCTCCATCATGGTCGGGCTCGTCGCCACCTTCGTGGCCCTCACCATCGGCGTGACCTATGGCGCCGTCGCCGGCTTCCTTGGCGGCAAGACCGACACCGTGATGATGCGCATCGTCGACATCATGTACGCGCTGCCCTTCACGATCTTCGTCATCCTCCTCATGGTCTTCATGAAGGAGCCGTCCGAAAATCTCGATGCGTGGCTCCGCAACACCGTCCATCTCGAGGGGCTGCAGGGCTTCGGCAACATGCTCCTGCTCTTCGCCGCGATCGGCGCGGTCGAGTGGCTGACCATGGCCCGGATCGTCCGCGGCCAGGTCCTCTCCATCAAGCGCATGGAGTTCATCGAGGCCGCCCGCTCGCTCGGCTACGGCCGGCGGCGCATCATTTTCCGCCACATCATCCCCAATATCCTCGGCCCGATCATCGTCTACTCGACCCTCACCGTGCCGGCCGTGATGCTCCTCGAGGCCTTCCTGAGTTTCCTCGGCCTCGGCGTACAGCCGCCGATGAGTTCATGGGGCGCGCTCATCAAGGACGGTGCCGAGAAGATGGAGGAGTTCTGGTGGCTGCTCGTGTTTCCCGGCAGCGTGTTTTCGCTGACGCTCTTCTCGCTGAATTTTCTCGGCGACGGCCTCCGCGACGCCCTGGACGTGCGGGCATCGAAGGATTGAAGGTGGAACCCGCCGCCGCCAGCGTGCTCTAAGCCGCCGCCCATGAAACGCTTCCTGCCCTACCTAAAATACCTGCGCGGCCGCCGCCTCGCCCTCGTGATCGCGCTGTTGTGCGGCGCGATCAGCGGAATCGTTTATGGCTACGGACTGCCGAAGGTGATGAACGAGGTGTTTCCGAAGATCTTCACCAATGCATCCGGCGGCGAAGATGCGCTCCCGTTCGGCAAACCAAAATCCGGCGGCCTGCTTCCGTCCCTCTCGTCGTCAGCTTCCGCTTCCGCCGCGCTCACACCCGCCGAACAAGCCGCCAATACCGAGAGCATCAAGGCGCGGCGGACGCTGCCGCGGCGGCAGATCGCATTCTACGCGCTGCTGATCCCAATGATCTTCCTGATTCGCGCGGTCTGCGGCTTCCTCAACAACTACCTCATGAGCCACTGCGGCATCGGTGTGCTGGAGGCGCTCCGCATCGAGCTCTATCGCAAGCTGCAATATCTCCCACTGAGCTATTTCGGCCGCAATCGCACGGGCGATCTGCTGTCCCGGCTGACGGTCGACACCCAGGTCGTGCAACAGGTGATCACCAGTAGCGCGAGCGACTTGGTCATCCAGCCCCTCACGCTGGCCGGCGCCATCTGGTTTCTGACCAAGACCGCCCTGGAAAATCACGGCGTAGGCCTCTTTCTCGCCTCCCTGGCAGCTGTGCCGGCGTGCATTTTTCCCGTCCGTTTCATTGGCAAGAAACTGCTCCGCCGCGCCGGGGAAAACCAGCAGTTGCTCGGCGACATCTCCGACCTCGCCAGCCAGAATATGGCCGCCGCGCGGGAAGTCCGCGCCTTCGGCCTCGAGGAAAAGGAGGTCGGCGTGTTCCAGCAGACCATCCGGAAGCTCTTCCGCGTCCAGCTGAAGGTGGTCAAATACTCCCAGGCCCTGTCGCCCTCGATCGAGTTCATCGCCTCGCTCGGCGTCGCCTTCTCCCTCTACTATGCCTATTACTCCGGCATCACCCTCGCGGTGTTTGTCTCCATTCTGGGCGCCTTGTTCGTCTGCTACGAACCGATGAAGAAACTGGGCAATCTTCACAGCCAGTTCACCCGCGGCGCCGCCTCGCTCAACCGCATCGAGGAAATCCTGCACGAGCCCATCACCATCACCGATCCCGCGCAGCCCGCCGTGGTGCCCGGCCGGTTGCGCGGTGAAATCACCTTCGACCGCGTGGATTTCGCCTACCAGCCCGGCGAGCCCGTCCTGCGCGGCATCACGGCCACGATCCCCGCCGGCACGACTTGCGCGCTCGTCGGCCCCAGCGGCGCCGGCAAGACCACCTTTGCCAACCTCGTCCCGCGTTTCTACGAGGCCACCGGCGGCCACGTATCCGTCGATGGTCTTGACGTGCGGTCCCTGCGGCTCGCCGATCTGCGCCGCAATATCGCGGTCGTCTCCCAGGATCCCGTTCTCTTCAACGACACGATTTATCAAAACCTGCTGCTCGGCCGCGCCGACGCCACGCGCGAGGAAGTGGTGGCCGCGGCCGTCGACGCGCACGCCGATGACTTCATCCGCACACTGCCCCAGGGCTACGATACTGTCGTCGGCGAGCGCGGCTCGCTCCTGTCCGGCGGGCAAAAGCAACGCGTCGCCCTGGCCCGGGCCTTCCTCCGCAACGCCCCCATTCTCATTCTCGACGAGGCCACGTCCGCGCTGGATTCGCAGAGCGAGCAATTGATCCAGGAGGCCCTCCGGAAACTCGTCGTGGGCAAGACCGTCCTGATCATCGCGCACCGCTTCAGCACCATCCGCGATGCCTCGATGATCCTCGTGTTCAACCACGGTGAGATCGCCGCCACCGGCACCCATGCCGAACTCTACGCCGCGAGCCCCCTCTACAAGTCGCTCTACGACCGCCAGCACGGCGCCGCGTGACCGCATGGCCGACGCCGCGCCCAACGTTCTCCTGATCCGCCGCCGCTATCTCGGTGACATCGTGCTGCTCGGCAGTGTGCTCCGGAACCTGCGCCTCCATTGGCCGGATGCCCATCTCAAGGTCCTCACCGAGTCCGCCTACGCCGGCGTCCTCGCGCTCAATCCCGACGTCACCGCCGCACTCACGTTTCCCCGCTCCGCCATCGGCTGGCCCGGCTTCATCGGCGCGCTGCGTCGCGCGCGTTTCACGCACGTCTTGGATTTCGACAACACCGACAAGACCGCCCTCGTCACCCGCGTCACTGGCGCCGCCGTGCGCGTCACGTTCGACCGCGAGACCAATCCGTTCCGTCACCGCTGGGCCTACACCGGCCACGCCGCCGTCACCAACGCCTTCTACACTTCGCACCACATCACCGAGACCTACCTCTCGCTCCTCTCCGCCATCTCCGTCCCCGCGGTCACCCGCGAAGTCCGCCTCACCCCTCGCCCCGCCGACCAATCCGCCATAGCCTCTCTGACAGGGAGCCCAAAATCCGGAATCGAAAATCGAAAATTCAAAAGGATTCTTCTGCACCCGGGCAGCCGCAGCGCCTTTCGCCTCTGGCCCGCCGAGCGGTTCGCCGAGGTCTGCGACCGGCTGCAGGACGAACTCGGCGTGCAGGTCTTCGTTGTCTCCGGCCCGGGTGAAGCCGCACTCGTGAAACAAATCCGCGAACACGCCAGGACTCATCTGATCGCCCTCGAGCAGCGGCTGACTGTCGGCCAGTTCGCCGCCTTGCTTACGCATTTCGATCTGTTTCTCTGCCACGACAGCGGCCCGATGCACATTGCCGCCGCCGTCGGCACTCCCGTCGTCGCTCTCTTCGGTTCGCAGAACGCCGTCATCTGGCACCCGCTCGGCGACCGGCACACCGTCCTGCAAACCTCCCTGCCCTGTGCCTGCCTCGGCGCCGAAGCGCCCACGCCCTGCGTCAAAGGCGATTCCTACCGCAGCTACTGCGTCCGCAAACTCGACGCGACCCTCGTGTTCGACACCCTCAAGACAAAACTCGCGAACCATGTTTAACCACGAAGGGCACGAAGAACACGAAGCCCAAGCCTTTGTTTCCCTTCGTGATCTTCGTGCCCTTCGTGGTTAATTTCTCCGTACTGTCTTCCGTTTTACCCACCGCATGAGCCTGTCCGAGCCAACCCTGACCGTCACCGTCGCCATCCCCACCTACCGGCGGGCCGGCATGCTGCGCCAGACGATCGAGGGTCTTGTGCGGCAGGATTATCCGCCCCACCTGCTCGAGCTCCTCATCATCGACAACAACTCGCCCGACGACACTCCGGCCGTCGTCGCCAGCTTCGCCAACGCTCCATTGGTCCCGCGCCACGTACTCGAGACCCAGCAGGGTGCCAATCACGCCCGCAACCGCGCCATCCGGGAAGCCCGCGGCGACATCATCATCTTCGGCGATGACGACATTCTCATTGAACCTAACTGGGTTCGCGAAATTGTCCGGCCCTTTCAGGAAAATCCCTCGCGCCGCGTCGGCGCCGTCGGCGGCGAGGTCATCCCGGTGTTTCCCGACGGCTGCCCCGCCTGGGTCGCCGGCTTCCACGGCCCCCAGGCGCTGCGCCCCGACGCCGGCCCGCTGCGTCCCGGCCAGGTACCGATGAGCGCCAGCCTCGCCTTCCTGCGAAAAACCTTTCCCGAGCTCGGCTACTTCGACACCGAGCTGGGCCGCAAGGGCGGCGTCGTTTTCGGTGGCGATGAAAACCTCGCCATCAAGCGGCTGCTTCAGGGCGGCTATGAGGTCTGGTTCGCCCCCGCTGCCCGCGCCCTGCACCAGATGCCCGGCTCACGCACGACCTTCGCGTACGTCAGAAAGCACGCCTTCGATTCCGCCCGCTCGCGCGTGGTCGGCCGCGTGCGCGACGACCGCGACGAAGGCCGCTCCTCCACCGGCTACCTGCTGAGCCGCTTGGCGGGCAACGTCCTCAAAGCCCCCGGTTTCGCCCTGCTAGGCCTGCTGAATTTTATTCTGTTCCGTTCCGACGCCGGCAAAAAGGCCTTCGTCCGCGCCTGGCGTTCCTGCGGCTACCTCTACCAAATCCCGCGCTCGCTCGTGGGAAAAATCTAGAATGGGACATTCGGAATCGGAATTTGAACAGAAGCTCGCAGAGGCAACGAAGAGCTGTCCACCGTCCATCTCCGGGTTGCAGGCTGTAGTCGGGGTTCTCTCCACCCAATCGTCCAGCCAGGCTTGTAAACCAGGATTCTGCCGACGGACGGCTCTTCGTTATCTTAGCGACCTTCTGTTCAAATGAATTGGAAGTCGGATCGACGATTTGAATTCCTGCCTCGAATCCTAATCCCCACATTTCGGCTTCCTCGCCCTTAATTAGTGTTCATTAGTGTTCGTTAGTGGTTTCCCCGTCCTCGCTTCCTCTCTCCGTCGTCATCGTCGCCAAGAACGAGGCGCGCACGCTGCCACGCTGCCTCGCCAGCGTGCAGGGTTGGGTCGCGGAAACCGTCGTCGCATTGAATGACACGACCGACGACAGCGCCGCCGTCGCCCAAGCCCTCGGCGCCAAGGTCCACCACGTCGCTTGGCAGGGTTACCGCGACACCAAGAACGCCGCCCTCGCGCTGGCCTCACATCCGTGGGTGCTCTCGCTCGACGCCGATGAAGAGGCCTCGCCTGCCCTGCACGATGCACTCACCGCTTTTTTCGCTCGCCCGGATCACGATCAGTTCGCCGGTGCCCGCTTCCCGCGCAAGGTCTGGTTCATCGACCGCTGGATCACGCATGGCGACTGGTATCCCGATCTGAGCCTGCGGTTGCTTCAGCGCGGCCGCGCGCGTTGGGGCGGCGACGCCATCGTCCACGAGAAAGTCGAATGCGACGGCCCGGTCGCCACACTCACCGGCGATCTGCATCACTACTCGTTTCCGACGCTCGCCAGCCACGTCGCGAAGATCAATCCGTTCGCCGACCTTTTCGTCCGCCAGCAGCAGGACAAGGGCGGGCGCTTCTCCCTCTTCGCCGCGATCTTCCGCCCCTTCTGGCGCTTCTTCCGCGCCTACGTGCTGAAACTGGGTTTCCTCGATGGCTTTCCCGGTTTCTACATCGCCTGGGCCACGGCCTTCGGCGCCTTCGTGCGCTACAGCCGGTTACACGAACTCGAAAACCGCCGGGACCCCAAACCGTGATGGCCACAAAGAGGCGCAAAAATCTCACTTGCTCCGACTCTCATCTCCATTGCGCCTATAGGCGCGCGGGTGAGTTCGCCCCAAACCTTGATCTCTTCTTGTGCCTTTTCGTGGCCAACCTGCCTTGGCCTGATTCCCGTGCCTGACAAGGACGCCTATCATTTCAGCAAGACCGCCGAGGAACTGATCGGCGAACTCCGGGGCGTGCCATTCCGCGAGCCGCGCCGTCAGGTCAAGCGCGCGACCCAGCCCCTCGCCGGGCTCATCGAGCAGTTGATGGTCAAGCATCAGGTTGGCCGCCCTTCGGCCGAGCAGACCATCCGCGACCACTGGGTCGACTTGGTCGGCGCCGCCAACGCCGCCTATTCCCATGCCGTCCGCGTCGATGGCAAGCGGCTGGTCGTGGTCGCCGCCCATGCCGTCGTCCGGAACGAGATCTTTCACCACCGGGAGGAAATCCTGCAGCGCCTTCGGCAGTTGCCCGGCTGCGATACCCTCAAGTCGTTGAATATCCGGGCCGGTTAGCCCGGTGGCGGGGCGGCGAATCCCCTAAAAAATACGCTTGCGCCACCCGGGCCGGTTTTGGATTCTGGCCCCTTGCGTTAGTGGAAATCCGTCGGTTGCGGATTCCCACCATGACTGGTCCGGCATTCCGCCGGATTGGAACGGTGACGCCGGCTCAACCCCGACTTGTCGGGGCGGGGCGGGTGTTACGGAGCCCGCGAGGGTTCCCTACAGTCGTGTAACCCTCAGACCAAAACCATGCCAACAGTCGTTAAACCCGAAATCATCGCAGAATACAAAACTCACGAGAAGGACACCGGTTCGTCCGAAGTCCAGGTCGCGCTGCTGACCGCCCGGATCAATCACCTGACCGAGCATCTGCGCACGCACCGCAAGGACTTCCACTCGCGCCGCGGGCTCCTCCAGATGGCCAGCCGCCGTCGCAAGCTCCTTGATTACCTCAAGAAGCACGACCTGCCGAAGTACAGCGAACTCCTGCAGAAGCTGAACCTCCGCAAGTAACCACCTTGATCGCACGGGCGACCCGATCCGCGGGTCGCCCGTTGTCTTTACCGACACTCGCATCAGGACCGGGACATTTCCGCTTGCCGCTTCGCGGCCCCGCCCGACGGCGGCAAACGGAAATCTCTCGGGTCTCAAACGAGCAGATTAAGTGGGTTCGTGAAATCCACCGCAGCGGCCTTCCGGCCGCCGCCGCTTCCCTCCCGGGAAGCCCCCGGGTCGTCGCCAGTCTCGTGTCTCTGGCCCGATCCGTCCTATCCGCCGACACCCATCCGTAATCCGAAAATCAGTCCGAAAATGAATCAGAAACATAATGTTACCGTCCCCGGCCTCGGCCTCACGTTCTCGACCGGCTCCATCGCCCAGCTCGCGGGCGGCGCCGTCAACGTCAACGTCGGCGAGACCAACGTCTTCGTCACCGCCTGCGTCGCGCAGACCATGCGCCCCGGCCAGGACTTCTTCCCGCTCACCTGCGACTACCGCGACAAGTACGCCGCCGCCGGCCGCTTTCCCGGCGGTTACTTCAAGCGCGAGGGCCGTCCCTCCGAGCGCGAGATCCTGATCTCCCGCCTTTGCGACCGTCCCTGCCGCCCCCTCTTTCCCGAGGGTTTCCTCAATGAAGTCCAGATCATCGGCCAGCTCATGTCGGCCGACCTCATCCACGACTCCGACATCGCCATGGTCAACGGCGCCAGCGCCGCCCTCGCCATCTCCGACATTCCGTGGAACGGGCCCATCGGCTGCGTCCGCGTCGCCCTGATCGACGACCAGTTCGTCGCCAACCCGACCATCGAGCAGATGTTCTCGTCCTCGCTCGACCTCATCTACGTCGGCAATTCCAAGGACATGCTGATGATCGAGGGTTCCGCCGACCAGATCTCCGAGGAGAAATTCGTCGAGGCCCTCGCGTTCGGCCACCAGGCCATCCAGCCCATCATCACCGCGATCAAGGAGCTCGTCTCCCTCGCCGGCAAACCCAAGGCCACCTTCAAGCTCGTCGGCGCCACCCCCGAGGCCCGCGCCATCATCGAACGCGTCGTCCCCGCCGAGCGCGTTTCCGCCGCCATCTTCGGCTTCGAGAAGAACGTCCGCTCCGCCAACGTGAAGCTCCTCAAGGAGGAGGCCAAGGCCGCCCTCGTGAAGGAGCTCGGCGAAGGCAAGTTCACGGACGTCGACCTCAACGTCGTGTTCGAGGATCTCCAGTACAAGGCCTACCGCGCCACCGTGCTCGCCAAGGGTATCCGCTCGGACCACCGCGACGCTAAGGCGCTCCGCCCGCTCAGCTCCAAGGTCGGCGTTCTTCCCCGCGTGCACGGCTCCGCCATGTTCCAGCGCGGCGACACCCAGAACATCGCCATCGTCACCCTCGGGCCGACGAAGGAAGCCCAGGACATGGACGGCCTCACCGGCGGTGCGACCTCCAAGTCGTTCATCCTCCATTATAACTTCCCGCCGTTCTCCGTCGGCGAAGCCGGCCGCTTCATCGGCCCCGGTCGTCGCGAAATCGGCCACGGTGCGCTCGCCGAGCGTTCGCTCGTCCCGGTACTCCCGGCCGAAGACGTGTTCCCTTACTCGATCCGCGTCGTGTCCGAGATCATGGCCTCCAACGGCTCGACCTCGATGGCTTCGATCTGCGGCGGCTGTCTCGCCCTCATGGACGCCGGCGTTCCTATCATCGCCCCCGTCGCCGGCATCTCCTGCGGTCTCATGACCGAGATGGCAGCCGACGGCTCTATCACGAAGTGGACCACCATCACCGACATCCTCGGTGAGGAAGACCACTTCGGCGACATGGACTTCAAGGTGGCCGGCACGACCAAGGGTATCACGGGCTTCCAGCTCGACCTGAAGATCAACGGCCTGCCCTTCGAGATCGCCAAGGCCGCGATCTTCCAGGCCCGCGACGCCCGCATCGAGATCCTCCGCTCGATGCTCGCCTCGCTGCCCGCACCCCGCGCCGACCTCTCCAAATACGCGCCCCGCATCCAGACGATCCAGATCGATCCCGAGAAGATCGGCCTCCTCATCGGGCCCGGTGGCAAGACGATCCGCCGCATCACCGAGACGACCGGTGCGCAGATCGACATCGCCGAGGACGACTCCGGCAAGGTGTTCGTCTATTCGAACAACGCCGAGGCCATGGCCCGCGCGATCCAGGAAATCGACGGCCTCTGCGGCGGTGGCGCCAGCGGCGGTGGCGGCGGTGCCCAGATCGAGATGGGCAAGATCTACACCGGTCGCGTGACCGGCATCAAGGAGTTCGGCTGCTTCGTCGAGTGTCTGCCGGGCAAGGAAGGCCTCTGCCACATCAGCGAACTCGCCGACTTCCGCGTGCGCCGCACCGAGGACGTCGTGAAGATGGGCGAGTCCATCACCGTGAAGTGCATCGGCATCGACGAGCGCTCCGGCAAGGTCCGCCTCTCGCGCAAGGCCGCAATGAAGGACCTCGAGACCCAGGCTCCTGCCGCCGGCGAAGCCGCCCCGGCCGCTCCCGCCCAAGCCTGATTGCAGGGCGGGATCGCCCGATCCCGCCTTTTTCCTCTCAAGCCGCGACCTCCGGGTCGCGGCTTTTTTGTGCCCGACGGAATTCAGCCCTTGGATAGCGGATCTGCCCGCCAAAATTGTCCTGCAAGGGTATGACTGGTGTCTTTTCCCCGCCACGTTTCAGCCGATGGGTCATTGGGAGGCTAGCGCTGATCGCCCTGCTCACCGCGCTGTCCTCATTTGGGGCGGAAACCGCCCTCACGATCCAAGTCCAAGGTTACGCCAATCCTGCTTTCCCACAGCAGTACGCTCCCGGCTCGTCCATTCAACTGGTCCCCACGACTCCCGTCACCACCGGAAGCTGCCAATGGTTTCACGACGGCGTGGTCATCCCGGGTGCCAGCAATAGTACGCTAGCGCTGGGCCCGCTCACTGCCACCGATAGCGGCAATTACCAGCTGGTGGTCGCCACTAACGGCTCTACCCAGACCAGCTCCACGCTGACAATCAACGTTCTGCCGTTTCCTCCGAGCCCCGTCGATCTCACGTTCACTTCGGGCCTCCCTTCCGATCTGACCGCCCCGGTCGTTTTTCAGGGCGCCGCGGATGGCAGCCTGATGGTCCAGGGAAATTCGTATGCCGGCATGTTGGCCTACAACCGCGTCGTCCGGCTGAACGCGGATGGCAGCCGGGATCCCACCGTGGACCTGAATATCCAATACAACCAGGTACTCGCCGTGCTGCCGGACGGCGACTTGATCATGCGACAGGCGCCCTTTCGGATCCGGCCCGACGGCAGCACGGGTCCATTTACCTTGCCGGCGGGCTTCACGACCAGCCTTCCCCTGAGCTTCGCCGCGGTCCAGACCGACGGAAAATTCCTGATCGTCCAAACCAATCTGGTCCGGCTCAATCCAGATGGTTCGGTCGACACCTCGTATACTCCCAGAACGCGGACTTATGCGGGTACCTATGCCGGTATCAGCGCCGTGCACCTGGATTCCTTCAATCGAGCGGTGGTAAGCGCGGGCTACGTTGATTCCTACGGCATAAATCACGCGGTCCTGTACCGGCTCAATCCGGATGGCCAGGACGACCTCACTTTCCAAAGCGTGGACGCCTCACGGACTTGGTTCTATCCTCGTCCGCTGTCCGACGGCAGTCTGCTGGTCGTATATTATACCTCCAATTTCGAAGGACCTTATACGATGCGGCTAAACCCCGACGGGACCTTCGACACCGCTTGGACCTACACCGGCCTTTTTGACCTCAATCCTTATCCTGTAAGCGCAGATCAAAATTTGGCCGTGGACAGCACCACGGACCGGATTTTTTACGTCGATAATACCGGCACCGTGCACCGCGCCTTCGTCACCTCGACCGGAATCGTGAATGATCCGGAGTTTTATCAGGGCCAAGCTTCTGTCAGAAACCTTCAATTGGCTCCGGGCGGAAAGCTTCTGGCCGTTTACGGGAGCACGCAATGGGACGGTCATTACACGCCTTTCCTAGCCCGCATCAGGGCTAACGACGTGGTGGTTCCCCCGCCCGTTGTCTCCATCAGCAACGGCTTCGCACCGAATAAGGGAGCAACCGTTACGCTCACCAGCACGGTCGTCAGTCTTCCTCCGGTTTCCTATCAATGGCTGGCGCTGGATGGTCAGCCCCTGCCGGCCGACACCACCTCACCGCAGCTCGTCATCCCCAATTTCGACGTGGCCAATCTCGGCCGCTACCAGTTGCGCGTCGCCAATTCCTCAGGATCGGTTCTCAGCAATGTGTCCGTCGAAGCCTACAGTGCCGAACTGCCCTATCTCGCCAACCTTTCCGGCCGCGCCTTTGTAGGCACGGGCGATGATGTGGCGATTGCCGGTCTTACCACTAAAATCTCGGGCAGCTTGACGATCTCCGCGCTGCTGCGTGGAGCCGGGCCTGCCCTCCAGCCCTATGGCATCAGTGACTGCCTGACCAATCCCGTGCTCAATCTCTACGATGCCAACAGTCACCTGCTGCTGAACAATGATACTTGGAATAACGACCCCAATGTCGCCCCCGCCGCCGCGGCCGTGGGAGCTTTTCCCTTTACCGCCGGCAGCACCGACGCCGCGATGCTGTGTTCGCTCAATCAAGGTAACACCACCCTCCAACTCAGCGACTTTGCCCATGCCAGCGGCATCGGGTTGCTGGAAGTCTATCGTACCGGCAATGACCTGACCAATGGTGAATTTGTGAACCTCTCGCTGCGGGCTCGCACGGGGCCCGGTGAAAAGATCGCCACCGCCGGCTTCGTCATTGTCGATCCCCAAGGCTTTGGCCGCACCGTGCGCGTGTTGCTCCGTGTCGTCGGTCCCGCGCTTTCCCAGTACGGTGTCGCCACACCCCTCGCCGATCCCATCCTCACCCTCTACAACGCCAGCGGCCAGGTCATCGCCACCAATGACAACTGGTCCGATAACCCTGACCCGACCGCCTTGACCGCAGCCATGACCCAGGTCGGCGCCTTCGCCCTTCCCACCGGCAGCAAGGACTCCGCCCTTCTGATCGATCTGCCTCCCGGCGCTTACTCCGTCCAAGCCACCAGCCCCAACGGCTCCTCCGGCGTCGTGCTGACCGAGATCTACGTCGTGCGCTGAGCGCTTGTCCGTTTGTCACCCAATAGGTGACAAACGGGCGGAGGCGGCCGAAACCGATCTCCCAACTACGATCTGCAATCTCCAAAAGTTTTCCGGGCTCGGCCCGGAAAACTTTAGGCTTACAGCCTGTCGCTTAACCCCTACAGCTGGAAGCCTTCATGAGGCTTCTCATCACCAACGACGACGGCATCAACAGCGTCTTTCTCCACGAACTCGTCCACGCTTTGCGGCAGGCCGGCCATGACCTTTATGTCGTCGCACCCAAACACGAGCAAAGCTGGGTCGGCGCCGCCAAGTCGCGCAACCGTCCCGTCCATGCCGCCATCGGCGACCGCGGGCTCGGCTGCCCCACGTGGATCGTCGACGGCACACCCAGCGACGCCGTCAACATCGCCCTCGATCACTTGCTTCCGCCCGGTGCGCGGCCCGAGGCCGTTGTCTCGGGCATCAACGTCGGCCTCAATGCCAGCCTCGGCTTCATCATCGCCAGCGGTACCATCGCCGGCGCTTGGGAAGGCGCACTCCATGGCCTGCCCGCCATCGCGTTTTCCCAGGATCTCACGGTGGAAACCTACGATCGCCTGAAGGCGCAAAACGACCAGCCCGACAACGAACTCCTGGCCTCGGTCGTCACCTCTGCTTCCCGCGCGGCCCAGCTGGTGCCCGAATTTGTGGCCAGCACTGCAGCCCGACGTTTCGTCGTCCACAACGTAAACTTTCCCTACCCGCATCACGGACATCCTGCGGTTCACCGCACTGTGCCTGCGCAGGTCCTCGTCCCCCGCCTGTTCAGCCCGGCTGGCGACGACGGCACCCACCGCCTCATCTTCCGCCATGGCGAAGACCTCTCTCCCGCCTCTCCACTGACGGACCGCGCCGCCCTCGCCGCCGGTCACATCAGCCACTCCGTCCTGGATTACACGAAGCTCGGACACGCCTGAGTTGAAATTCGAAGATAGAAACCCAAAATTCGAATGAAGCACCCGAAACTCGACCTCAAATCCGAACGTTCCCTGGCAAGGGCCCGGATCATTTCGAATTTCGGATTTCTACTTTCGAATTTTTCCAGGACCGCGTCGCTTCCATGAATCTCGTGATGTTCGACATGGACGGCACGCTGACCGACAGCTTTGCCCTCGATGCCAATTGCTACGTCCTCGCCATCGAGCAGGCGCTCGGCCTGACGTCCGTGGTCACAGACTGGGAGTCCTATGCACACGCCAGTTCGTCCTACTGCCTGGAGCAGATCGTCCGCACGGCCCGCGGCCACGCGCCCACCGCCGCCGAGTCGCGCGCTGTGCAGCAACGCATGATCGAGCTGATGGACGGCCTGCACGTCCGCCACGGCCGGGGTACCGGGGAGATTCCCGGTGCGGCTGCGTGCGTCGAGGCCCTGCAGGCGGCCGGATATGCCGTGGCGATCGCCTCCGGCGATTGGGAGGCCACTGCACGGCACAAGCTCAAGACCGCGCGCATCCCGTTCGAGTCGCTGCCCGCCGCATTCTGCGAAGCGTCGCACATTCGCACCGAGATCATGCGTGCTTCCCTGGCCCGCGCCTCGGCCCACCATGGCGGCATCGCGTTTGATCGGATCGTTTATATTGGCGACGGGGTTTGGGACGTTAAAGCCTGCCGGGAAATTCGCTGGCCCTTGGTCGGCATCGGCCAGGGCGCGCATGCGTCCCGGCTGCGGACGCTCGGCACCTCGCATGTGCTGCCCGACTTTACTGATCATGCCGCGTTTCTGCGCGCCATCGCCGAAACCACGGTTCCAAGGGAATCCAACTGAGCACCCGGGAAAAATCTACTCGCTACCGGTTACCCGCTGCCCGCTACTTTCCCTCCCGATGATCGAAGTCCGCCAGCTCACCCGTGTTTTCCGCACCTACAAGAAACAACCCGGCTTCTGGGGCGGCGTGAAGGGACTCTTCAAGCGCGAGTTCGAGGAAACCGCCGCGGCCAAGGACATTTCCTTCGACATCGCCGAGGGTGAATTCGTCGGCTTCCTCGGCCCCAACGGCGCGGGCAAGACCACGACATTGAAGATGCTCTCGGGCCTGATTTACCCGACGAGCGGGACCGCGCGCGTCGCCGGCTTCGACCCCACCAAGCGCGAGAACGCCTACCGGCGCATCTTCGCCCTCGTGCTCGGCCAGAAAAACCAGCTCTGGTGGGACCTCCCCGCCATCGAGTCCTTCAACCTGCTGCGCGCCATCTATGGACTGCCGCAGGACCAGTACCAGACGTCGCTGGATGAACTCGTCAAGCTGCTCGACGTGGAGAAGAAGCTCAACGTCATGGTCCGCGAACTCTCGCTCGGCGAGCGCATGAAGATGGAGCTCATCGCCGCGCTCATCCACCGCCCCCGCGTGCTCTTCCTTGACGAGCCGACCATCGGCTTGGACGTCGTCTCGCAGAAGGCCGTCCGCCAGTTCCTGCGCGATTACAACCGCCGCTACCGCGTCACCATCCTCCTCACGAGCCATTACATGGCCGACATCAAGGAACTCTGCGAACGCGTGATCGTCATCCACAAGGGCTCCAAAATCTACGATGGCGCCCTCGACCGCCTGGAAAACGCCGGCGGCGCCCGCAAAAAGATCATCACCTTTCTGCCGGCCCTCGCCGAGGGCGCGCTCGCCGGCGCCTTTCCCGACACCTGGCAGTCCCGCTACGGCACCACCACCCGCGCGGACGATGGTAAATTCACCCTGTGCGTGCCCAGCGACAAGGTCGTCGCCGTCTCCCAGGAAGTCCTCAGCACCGGCCCCGTCGCCGACATCACGATCGAGGACGTTCCCCTCGAGGACGTGATCACCGAACTGTTCCAGTCCCAGGCGTGAAGGCTGATCGCGGAAACGCGGAGGAGCGGAAGCGCTGACCCAATCGGCTGATTTCCGTGTTTCCGCCCCTCCGCGTTTCCACGATCAATCCTATCTCAGCTCCGGCCAGGTCGGAACCTTGCCCGTGAGTTCCGTCAGCAGCTTCCGCGTGCCCGCCAGCGAGGCAAAAATCGCGGCACGCAACGACGCCTCGTTCAGGCCCACTTCAAAGCGCACGAGCGCGAGTTCCTCCGGGCTCAGCAGCTGCTCGACGCGGCGGCCGTCGGGATATGAAACCAATCCCTTGCGCACCCGCAGCTCGTGCATGATCCGGAAATTGGTCTCGATCAGCGAGCGGTGCAGCCAGCGCTGCACGGCCACGAACTCTCCCCGGGCCAGTTTTCCGAGGATCGACGTCGCATCCACATAGGCACCTTCGCCGAGTGCGATCGCATCCTCGTCCGTGAGATGGGCCAGCGGCACTTCCTTCACCGCCCGCGTGTAAAATTGCTGCCAGCCGGGACCGCCCTTCAGCACCTTCTGCCCGAAGCTCATCACCAGGGCAAACTCCCCCAGCCCGCGCTGGATGCCGGGCACGCGCTTGTGCAGGCCTAGGCTGAACGCCAGCCGGCCCAGCCAGAGCCGGCGATACGGGATGATCACAAAATCCGCCTCGCCGCCGGAGAACAGCGCCGTGACTTTCTGGACTCCGCCGAATACCGGCCGCACCGCATACGCGTGCAGTTCCTGGCCCTTGAGCTGCGCGGTCCAAGCCCGGTCGCGATACCGGCCCGGTTGCGTGGTCACAATCTGCAGGTCGACATCCGACCAGGGATCCGCCGGCTGGCCTTCGCCCGACAGGGAGCGCGCGTGCGAACCAAACACGGCCGCCACGCGGACATCCGGCTGGTCCTTCATCCACTCGCGCAGGGAGTCCAGCAGCGTCACCATTTGCGCAGGGAGAGCAGAATTTCCGTACCCTCCATGCCCGGCCCTGCATGGATTTCACCGTGGTGCAGGCGGATGATTTCCTTGGCCAGAAAGACCCCGAGCCGCCCTTGGTTGGGCACCGCCCCTTCCATCGGCTCAGGCAGGATGCCCTCCAGTTCAAGCTGCCGCCCCTTGATGGAAAACAAAGCCGTGAGATCCGCCCCGGTTCCGGTCGAGCGCACCTGCAACGAAAGCTCCTTCGTCCCGAGTTCGCCGCGATTTTCAGTGATCGTGGCAATGAGCGACCGCAGGGCGAAATCGAGCAACTTCTTGCTAACCGCCAGTACCACGGGATCCGGACCCACCTCCACGCGCACTCCCAGCGAGTGACCGATGGTCTGGGCCAGCTCGCGGACATCCGTGGGCGTCACATCGGATTCATGCAGGGCATGCATCAGCCCCACGTGCCGGTTCAGGGCCTCGAGCTTCACGATGTCACTCTTGACCGTCTCGAGCAGCGGCGCCGACAGCGGTTGCTCGGGCGTGCTCTGACGGAAGGTCGCGAGCGAGACGAGCGCGTTGCCCAGTTCATGGCTGAGGGTCAGCGCAAGTTCGCGCAGCAGGTTGCGGCGGTTGGCCCGCTGCCGTGACGCCGCATCGTGAACCTCTCCGCTCGCTTCCTCCCAGAAAGCCCAGACGCCGCCAGTCTCGGCCACCAGCCCCGCACTGGCCCGGAAAGGCTGTCCGGCCGCCGGCACCACGCGGGCGACTTCACGCGAACGGCGCGCCTGACCGATCAGGTCGCGCACCACGAGCGGCACATGGCGCGGCACGCTCTCATCCGGGGCCAGCACCAAGGTGCTGGGCAGATACTTGGCGCCCAGCCGGGTTTGCTCAGCCAGTTGGTGCAGCCGGCTCAACTGGGCCGACTTCGCGAGAAAATGCCGCAGCAGGCGGGCGAAGAACACCGCGCGCGTCCGGTCGGCCTCCTCGTAGGGCTCGCCGTCATCTCTCACGCCCAGCGCGATGAGGCCGAGCAGACGTCCATTGTCGTGGATCGGCACCAGCAGCCGGGCGCCCCACAGCGCGAGCCGGTTGCGCACCGCCAGTTCCGCCACGGGATCCGCCGGACCCTCCCAATTCGCGCCATCAATCACCGCCGGGTGATTCTCCAGCAGCCCCACCAGCGGATCATCCACCGAGAAAAACGAGGTGCCACGGTCCGCCCGGAATCCGTCGGCTTCCCGCAGGAAAAACACCGCGTGCGACGCCCGCAGCATCTGGCGCGAGGCCCGGCGAAACTCGGCGATGAGCCGGTCCCGCGTGTCGAGATTCTCCACCGCGCCTTCCAGAAAATCCCACAACTCGGCCGCATCGCCGGCCGCGGAAGCCCGGGCGGGCAACCGCGCAGGCTCGGCCCGGCGGGCCTTCTCGGTGAGCAACTCGACCATCGACTGCTTCTCCGCCACCTCCTCCACCAAGGGCAGCAACTCGCGCAGCCGCGTGGTGCTTTCCTCATAGGAGAGATAAACCCGCGCCCGGCCCGTCATGCGCGCCTGCTCGTAGGGCAGGCTGCGCGGTTCGCCGACATAAATGGTCGGGCTTTTGGCGAGTGACGGCGGCAACGCCGATTCGGTCGCGGCATCCAGCACCACCACGGCGGCAAACCCGGGCGACGTGCCCGATGGGAAGCTCTGCGGCGTCAGCCGCAGGGCGGACCGACCCGGCGGCAGCTGGCGCTCCCACGCGTCGGCTAGGACGGCGTCGGCGGTCGCGAGGATGACTAGGCTTGGCATGGAAAGACGATGCGGAAGGTCGCGCCGCGACCGGGCAGGGCCGGATCAACCATGATGGTCGCGTCAAGGCCCGCGAGAATGTCGCTGCAGATGGCGAGTCCAAGCCCAAAGCCGGAAGATTTCGTGGATTGAAAAGGCTGGAACAGCCGGGGCCGGATTTCCGGCGCGATGCCCGGGCCGCTGTCTTCCAGCAACACTTCCACGCCGTTGGCCACGTTGCGCGTGGAAATCCTCACCCAACGCTCGCCCGGATGCGTCTCCACCGCCTGGATGGCGTTAAAGCAAAGATTGAGCAGCACCTGCTTCGCCGCCGACGCATCGGTGTACACCACATCGGGCGTCGCCTGAAAATCCGTCAGGAATGGGATGCGCTTGTCCACCGCCTTCGCCGCGACCAGCTCCAGGCTCGAGCGCAGCACCGGATGCAGCTCGATCAGCTGCGCCGAGTAAACCCGCGGCGAGGCAAGGTCGAGCAGCTGCTCGGTCAGCCGGTCGATGCGCATGACTTCATCGCCAATCAGGCGGAAGAATTTTTCGCGGAAGGCCGGGTCCTGATAGTGCTGCGGCAGGAGCTGCACGAACGCCTTGATCGAGACCAGCGGATTGCGGATTTCATGCGCCAGGCTCGCGCCCAGCAGGCCGACCGTCGCGAGCTGCTCGGCGCGCTGCGCCTTCACGGAGAAATGCGCGCGCTCCAGCGCGTTTTCGATGATCGACGCGAGCTCCGTCAGCTGCGTCACCTGCGGGTAAGTAAACGGCTGCCGCGACGCCGCGACGCCCACACCGACCAGCACCGTGAGCGTCGGACCCTCGCCAATCACCACCACTCCGAGGCCGTGCTCCGTCAAAAACCGGCCGAGTTCCGCCCTTTCCGGCGTCGTCTTTTCGCGGGCGAGCCGCTCCGGCGTGGCCCAGCGGATCTGCCGCAGTGTCTTCAGCACCGAGCAATCCTCGGGCAACTCCACCCCGGCCCCGCGCAACGAGCCCACGCCGCCGGAGAGGACCAGGCCGTGATCGGTCTGACCCCAGCCCTTGAGCACGGTGAGAAAGGCCTGCTCGAGGTTTTCCACGCGCACTTCCCGCCGTGCCACCGCATAGGCCGCCTGCCGGACCGCTGTGTCCTGCGGATAAAATTGAAACACGCGGTTGAGCCAGCCGTTGAGCAGTGAGGCAAACCAGAGTGCCAGCGCCGTCGTCGCGATGAACGCGAACGGCTCCGGCAGGAAAAATTGGAACAGCAGGTCCGCAAGGAACGCCATGGCCGCGACCAGCGCGATGAGCGTGACCTTCTGGAGGCCCACCTTCATGATCTGCCGCGCATCGAAAATGCGGTGGGTCGTGATGGCGATGACGGTCGCCGTGTAGAACGCAAGGATCACCAGCGGCTGCAACCGGATGAGTACCGGCAGCGCCAGCAACGCCCGCATGGCCATCAGCACCACCACCCCCGAAGCGGTGGCGGTTCCGCCCAGCATCAGGACCTGCAGTTCCAGGCGCGCCACGCCTTTCTGGACGCGCATCTGCAGCACTGTCTCGCGGCAGAGCAGGCCGTACAGCACGACCAGTCCGATGATAAAAACGTAATAACCCAGTCCGTAGACCTGCTTTTCCGCCGCACTGTGGGTGGTGCTTCCCGGAATGAACCAATCCGTGAAGCAGATGCACGCGATCAGGACCGTCGGCAGGGACCACCAGCGGCTCCGCCAGACCATCGCCCCGAACGATTCACTCCCACCGATCACCGTCTCCTTCACCATCCAAAGCTGCAGCACCACCAGGGCGCCGACCGCCGAGGTCATCCGCAGCCAGAACAGGCCGTCGGCACTCGTCACCGCCAGATAAAGGCAGCCCAGCCACAGCGCCACGTGCAGCGAGGCGCTGAAGAATCCCCGGTTGATGGGGCGGTGCGGATTGGACCAGATGGCGGCAAAGCCCACGACCACCGCCGTGATCGTCGCCAGCAAGGCTGGATAGAGGGTTATCGGATGAGAACCAGGCATGCGTTTGTCCCCGAAAGTCCGTGCGCGTTGATCAGCGCATTGTCGTGCGCAATAAACCGGGGTTTGGCACTAAGATTCAGCAGGCACGAAGGATCCGGATGCTCCCAATTCACGGTGGGAGGAATGGCCCCGAGCCGGATGCCCAGCGCCGCGCAGCCGACTTGGATGGCGCCCGCGGCGCCCAGCGGGTTGCCCACCGCGCCCTTGAGGGAAACTGTGGGGATGAAAGGCAGGTCCGGTCCAAAAAACTTCTCGAGCATCTGCGCTTCCGCGGCATCCAGCACCTTGTGTCCCGGGCCCCACGCACTGATGCATTCGATCTGACCCGGGCGCAGACCCGAATTGGCCAGCGCCAGCCGCATCGACTCCATCATGCCCAGGCAGGGCGCGGCCGCCGGATCCGAGGCATAGCCGTAACCGCCCACATAGGCATAGCCGGGACGGTCGCTTTCCTCTGACTCAAGGATCATGACGCACGATCCCTCGCCAATCACTCCCGTGGTACGCCAGAGATCAAAGGGACGGCACTGCCGCTCCGCGTGATCCGGGTTGCCCGGCGCGAGCCCGGCCAGCTTCAGCTCCAGCATAGGATGGAAATAGAGCGGCGCTTCCGCCCCCCCGCAGACCGCGATCTCGGCCTCGCCATTCGCAATCATGTCCGCCGCCCGGCCAATCGCATCCAACCCGGAGCAGCAGGCACTCTGCAGCGACATCGTGCGCGTAGTGCCGCCGATCGCCTCGCTCACGGCTGCGCCGATGGCGCTGACCAGCGCCGTGGCCACGGACGTCGGAAGGGCGTTGTTCGGGCCTTTGCGCACGATGATATCCACGCCTTTGTTGATCACGCCAAAGTCCATCAGCGTTGCGCCGATCATGATGAGCGCGCCTTTGCCCCGGAGTTTCGGCAACGTCAGGCCGGCATCGGCCGCCGCCAGCGCCGCCGCCGCCAGCGCGAACTGGGTGTGGCGCGGCATGCGCTTGCTGTTGAAACCCTTGGCGTGGTCTTCGAGGTGAAACCCCTTCACTTCCGCCGCCACGAAGGGTCCCGCTTCCTCCGGGAATTTTTTCGCCGGCGTCACGCGGCTTACCGGCTCGAGGATGCCCTGCCAGAAGGCCTCCTTGCCGATCCCGGCCGGGGTGACGAATCCGATCCCGGTGATTTTAACGCGGCGGCGTTTCATGGCGCGGTCATGCCGCCACGGGGAAAACGAGCCGCACCACCGAGCCCTGGCCCGGCGTCGATTCGAGATTCATCGTGGCGCCGTGCGCGCCGAGCAGGTGCCGGCAGATGCTCAAGCCGAGCCCCGTGCCGTTTTTCTTGCTGCTAAAGCCGCCTTTCAACGCCCGCCGCACGCCCTCGGCATCCATGCCGGCACCGTTGTCCGTGACCGTCATTTCGTAACGTTCGCCCGCGCGCACCACCGACACGGAGATCTGCTCCGCCCCGGCCTCAAGGGAGTTTTTGAAGACATTCTGGAAAACCCGCATCAATTCGAATTTCGAGCCCCGGATCTGCGCCTGACCCAGTCCCGAAAATCGGATCGCCACCGTGCTGAAGAACACCACCTGCTGCACATCCCGCGCGACGCCCACCAGGTCGAGCAGCGCGAACTCGGAAGTCTGCTTCGAGGCAAGGCGCCAGTTTTCCGAGAGATGATGACAGTACTCCGCCGCCCGCTCCACCACGCTCGAATAGTCGAGCAGCCGGCGTCCGCGTTCCGCGTCCAGCGCCGCGACCGCCCGGGCTTCTTCCACCAACAGCGTCGCGTAACCGATGACGACCGTCAGAGGGTTGTTGAGATCGTGCACCAATTCCACCGAGGCCCGCGCCTGCCAGATTTGCGGCTCCTTCTGGTCGATCTCCTGCTTGAGCGCGGCATTCAGCTCATGGGCCTCCTGGTTGATTCTGGCCTGCTGGCGGCGCACCCGCGTCGCCTCGGTCTGCTTGCGTGCCGCCTCGATCAGTTCGGCGATGTCCGGCGGCTTGCGCAGGTACTGGTTCGCCCCCGCCACCATCGCCTGCTGAGCGGTGCTCAGCGTGCCGTAACCCGTCAGCATGATCACGGAAACGTGCGGGTCGATCTTGCGCAGTTCCTCCAGCGCACGAATGCCGTCCATTTCGGGCATCCGGATGTCCAGCACCACCAAGTGATAGGCCTTCGCCTTCAGCTTGGCCAGGGCCTCGGCGGCGCGCTCGGCGGTTTCGACCGCAAACTCGGATGACAGCGTAAACGCGATGGACTCACGCGGGCCGTACTCGTCATCGACCACCAAAACGAGGGGCTTTTAACCGACAGCGGAAGAGGTGGTTAGCATACGGCGGTCAGCAGCGCGGGGTTCGCCATTTGCCGGGGTAAATAACTCTCGGAGAGCATGACGCGTGTTTGCAGAGCGGGCCAACTTGTGTCAAGGAACGCGTCCGGCATTGATTTGCACGACTCCGCCCCAAACTATCCTTTACGTGGTTTTTACACTCATCGCCCTTTTTGCCGCTGCTGTTGCCAGTGCCTTCACTTGGCTGCTGTTGCGCGGCCAGCAAGCCGCCATGATCGAGCGCTTGCGCGCCGCCGAGGCGGAAAACCTTCGCCTGGCCACCGACGTGAATGCCCTGCGCACCGAAGCCGCCCGGCTCTCGACGCTCAACACTCAGCTCGATACCCAGCTCACCGCCGAACGCGACGCGCAGGTCCGCCTCACCCACGAGTTCAAGGCCCTCTCCGCCGACGCGCTCAGCCGCAACAACACGTCCTTTCTCGAACTCGCCCGCGAGTCCTTCGCCAAGCTCCAGCAGCAATCGACCGGTGACCTCGACAAGCGCCAGCAAGCCATCGATGCGCTGGTCAAACCGCTGAAGGAATCGCTCCAGCAGGTCGACACCAAGATCGCCGCCCTCGAAAACGCCCGTAAGGAAGCCTACGGCTCGCTCACCGAGCAGCTGAAGGGCCTGGCCGTCGCGCAGACGTCCCTCCAGTCGGAGACCACCAAGCTGTCCCGCTCGCTTCGCTCGACCAGCACCGCCGGGCGCTGGGGCGAACTCCAGCTGCAGCGCGTCGTCGAGCTCGCCGGCATGGTCGAGAATGTGGATTTCATCCAGCAGGAGGCCACGGGCGAGGTGCGGCCCGACATGATCATCCGCCTGCCCGGCGGCAAATCCATCGCCGTCGATGCCAAGGCGCCCATGCAGGCCTATCTCGAGGCGCTGGAGGCCAGTGACGAAACAGTCCGCAAGGCCAAGTTCACCGAGCACGCCCGCATCGTCCGCGGGCATATCGACGCCCTCGGTGCCAAGTCCTACTGGAAATCCATCCAGCCTTCCCCGGAGTTCGTCGTGCTCTTCATCCCCGGCGAGGCGTTCTACAGCGCCGCCCTGCGCTATGAGCCGGATCTGTTCGAGCGCGGCACCAGTGTCGGCGTCATCCTCGCCTCCCCTGCCACGCTGATCGCCCTGCTCAAGGCCGCCGCTTATGGTTGGAAACAGGAGGCGCTCTCCAAGAACGCCGACGAGATCCGTAAACTCGGTGTCGAGCTCCACGAACGCGTCGCCACCGTCGCGCGCAACCTCGACGACCTCGGCCAGCGCCTGCAGCAGGCCGTCGGCGCCTACAACAGCACCATTTACCAGACCGAGAGCCAGGTGCTCGTCACCGGCCGCAAGCTCGAGAAACTCGGCGCCGGCAGCGAAAAGAAGATCGTCGAGCCCCGGATCGTGGACGAAATCCCCCGGACCCTGACGGCCCCCGAACTGAAGCCCTGACCCGGCTGGATCTTCCCTGGAGCCGCGGCGCCCTCGCCGCGTTTGTCGGTTCGGCGCCCAGTCTTGATTCGAGACAGTCCTCCACCAGATTTGCCGCGTGGAAAATTCCCTCTCATCCGACGTCGACGGCCTCTGGCAGATCGTGAAGGCCGAGCTGGCGGGCGAGGAAATGCCCGCGTTTGTCGCGGAGAAAATCGAGGTCGAACTCTCCGCCGGGTCCTACACCGTCCGTTTCGCCGGCGAGGTGTCGGATAGCGGCATCTACACGCTCGATGTCAGCAGCGACCCCAAGGCGATGTACCTGACCGGAGTCGAAGGCGCGAATGCCGGCCGGATGATCCCGGCGATTTACCAGCTCGTCCGCGACCGTTTGCGCATCTGCTACGGGCTCGACGGCGCCGCACCTGCCGCTTTCGCCACCCACACCGGCCAAAACCTCTATCTGGCCACCTACCGCCGGAAACTGTAAGGCGGGGTCAGCGACCCCGCCCTACATCCGATCCACTCCCGCTCCGGCGTTGCCAACCCCACCCTCCCGCACGAACCTGCTCAGCCATGCACGTCAGCGGACTGTTCCTCTACCCGGTAAAATCCCTGCGCGGCCTGGCAGTTGATTCCGCCGCAGTCGACGCCCTCGGTTTCGTCGGTGACCGCCGCTTCATGGTCGTCGATGGGCACGGCCAGTTTCTCACCCAGCGCACGATCCCCCGCATGGCGCTGATCGAAACCGCCCTCACCGCCCACGAGCTCATTCTCCGCACTCCGCAGACCGGCTCCTGCGCCGTGCCGTTGCAGGCCTCCGCGCCGGCCAGAATCATCCCGGTCCGCGTCTGGAAAAGCGATGGACTCCTCGCCGAAGATTGCGGCGAGGAAGTCGCCGCCTGGCTCTCGGATTTTCTCCGCGGTCCCTCCCGGCTGGTGCGCATTGGCGAAAAGTTCACCCGGCCGATCCTGAAACCCGGCAAGGCGCAGCCCGGCGACATCGTGAACTTCGCCGACGGCTATCCCTTTCTCGTGATCGGCGAAGCCTCGCTCGCGGACCTCAACGCCCGCCTCGCCGCCCCGCTGCCCATGAACCGTTTCCGTCCGAGCATCGTGGTGACCGGAAGCGAAGCCTTCGCCGAGGACACCTGGACGCGTTTTCAAGCCGGCGGCATCACCTTCCGCACCGCCGGCCCCTGCGCCCGCTGCGTGGTCACGACCACCGACCAGCTCACCGCTGAGCGCGGCAAGGAGCCGCTGCGCACCCTCGCCACCTACCGCCGCGACACCGAGGACCCGACCGACGTCAATTTTGGCCAGAACCTGATCCACGAAACCAAGTCCGGCTCCCTCCGGGTTGGCGACCCTGTGATTTTACTGTAGGACGGGAACGTCCGCTTTCGTTCCGCCGTTACGGGAAGCTGATCCCCTCTCCCTCATGTAGGTTGCGCGCTCGCCGCGCAACGCGCCTGCGGCGCCCAACCGCTCAGCTCGCCCCCCGCTTCGCCACAATTGCCCGCAATTCCTTGATCGCGAGGAGGTCTTTATCCCGGCCGATGGCTGCTTTTGCCTCGATCAAGTCCGGAATCGAAATCACCCAGACCTGTCGGCCGAACAGCGGAACTTTGATCGCGTTCTGCCGCAACCGGTCGAAATCGCCTACACCCGCAATGGTGGACAGGATATCGATGATCCCGTCGTCCGTCTCCAAATAGAGATTAGAAAGCGCCTGCCCTGCCGGAGGATGCTCCAGAAAGGACATGCGTTGGTGTGTCATCCGATGGATGGGATGCAAATCGGCGAGCACGTGGCGAAGTATCGCCACATTTTCCGCCGTTAGCACCGCGCAGACATCAAGGTCATTGGTAACGAGGGACGAGCCGTGCAGTACGCCTGCATAGCCGCCCACAATCACAAACTCCAGATTCGCGTCAGCGAACCGCTGCAGCAGCAGATGAAGACTGTTCATAAGCGGCTCCGGCTTCCCTCAATGCCTGCACCAGTTCCAAGGCTGACGCATGCCTGAGAGCACGCTGCTCAGGTGTCAGCGCCAGATTGGAATCTAGCAGGTCCAAATCAAAGCCAGCCCGCCGGGCTTCCTCCAGCCTCTGATCGGTTAATTCCATGGGGTAAACATCGATGATTTCACCGACGTGGCAAAGGAAAATCCATTCGCTCCCTCTTACTCAGCCATGCTCCATCTTGTGATTCGTACAGTGCTCGCTGGCTCCGATCATTTTCCTCTTCTGTCGATGTGTCTAGGGACCCAAGCTCCGCGACTCCGATGCAGAACATCGAAATCAAACTGCCAACCACCGCGACTTTCTCCAGCATCGAGAAGGCGATTGAAGCCACTATCGTCGCACAGGGCCTGGAGATCGCCCTGCGCGGCACGCTCAAGAAATTCCCCGGCTGCCTGCACTGGCACGTGCGGAGTCCCGGCCAAACCGGCACGTTGGAGCTGACCCTCTGGCCTCAGCAGCACCGGGCCTGGATTACCATCCAAAGCGGCCGGGCTGCTGCATGGATTTCAAAAAGTCTGCCCGAGGTTCAGACCACGCTTTATCAGCATTTGGCCGACCGGACAAATTAAGCGTTAAGCACCTAACGTTGAGATCAGCCTCACGCGAAGCATGTGGCTGGCTACGGGGATTGGCTTTGGCGGTTAAGCCTTTCTTTCCCGCGGCTTGAACGGTTGCAATCGGATGCCAAGACCGATGCCGACGGCCGCCAAGCTCCCAGAGCCACACAAGAGAGCATCAAATGTAATGTTCTGAGCACGGGTAACATAAAAGCGGTGCCCATGATTGGCCATTTCTACTGTCATCTCCGCCGCCGCAAACGGCGCGCCCGGACTATTTCCTTCCAGATAGAGGAAATAGGCAAATGCACTGAACCAGCCAATGACGCCGACCAGTGCGAGCACACGGGCAATGCGCGCCAGCCGGGGGTGAGAAGACTCATTCATCTCTATTCTTTGCCTGACGCTTCAGTGAACTGCGCCGGTCACCGGTTTGGTTGAGTGGTTAGACAGCTTGAGGTCATGCATGATTGGCGACAGCAGACATTCTTAGGGCCACGCAAATCCGTCTGTAAGCAGATCCAGCTGCGATTCCGGAGAAATGAAATATAAGTCATGAATCACTGCTTTGCACAAGTCCGGTAAGCTCCCGCCGTCCTCTACCCTGAGATATTTTACTTTGTTCATCTCGCGTTCAAAGACCCTGTAGCCACGCGCCGAAGCAAACTGCGCGAATCGTTCTTTATCTCTGACGTTCGACGGAGCTAACAACACCCAATCAAGACCGACTCGGCTTTGCTCAATCGAAAACTGGAGGTTCACCGCTTCCTGGGATGAGCGCTCTCCAGGTGGCGTAAACATGAACGTAACAAAACTTCCGTCTTTTGCCGTCCTTTGTAACCGCTGGAATATCGCAGGTATATCCTCTGTTCTCGTCTTCGCGTCCGTAAAGACCACTTTTTTTCTAAGTAGCGCGGCGATCATAACGAGAAGAGCGACTCCCGTCAGCGCTAGAATCGTCGGGGGATCCGTTATGGGATGCATTTTCTCGTCAAACATTGATGTCATCCACGCTGGCTAAGGAAGGCGCGGGACCTGCCCCGCAGGGACCGTGACAAACGCGGACGTCGGTCCGGTGATTGGTTCGGCAACGTGTTCACGTGTGCCGGTTTCTTTGCGGTGAAAGAGTGCCGATCGCTACGTATTCGACGTTTCTTCTCTGGATCGGATCATTTACCCTCAGGGTCCGTACCATGTAGTCTTTTGCCATCGCCTTCGATCCGGCGAGCCACTTAACCAGCTGCGCCGTCGAGTTTCCGCCAGTTAAATAGATAAGAACAAAAAGAGACCGCAGAGTAATAAAGCAAACGGGACACGTATAATAATCGAAGTACGCTCGAAGTCGGCTTTTCGCTTTGCGGTTATCGCAGCGAGTTCATCTGGAGTGTATTTCACCCACATAAATAATTAAATTTCAGTCCTGCCCCACCCGCCCGCGCTGTGATTTGACCCCGGCCCGGTGCTTCTTCGATTCGATCATCCGCATCTTTTGCCCGCGACTTTTCTGGCGGTGACGGCGACGGTTCTTTTCCTGCTCACCCTTTCTCTCCGCTACGGCCACTCGCCGCCGCTCTTCCAGCTTCGAACATAGCTCGGCCCAGGCGAGTTCACGGTTGGCTGCCTGGGAGCGCTCCCGCTGACACCGCACTTCGATGCCCGTCGGCCGGTGCTGTAGCCAAACCGTTGAAGACGTTTTATTTATTTTTTGGCCTCCTGGTCCAGATCCGCGCACAAACCGTTCATCCACGTCGCCGGGCTGGATCCCGAGGGCGCTCAACCGTCGGTCGATTTGGGGTGGCAAAGGCATCGGGGCGGCTTTTTCCTGATGGAAACTTATCCCCGGCCCCGGAGTCAAACCAGCCCCATCCCTTCCCCTTCCTTTTCCCATGATTAACGGTCCCGCCTGGTCAGAAAAACTTCGCACGGAAATCGGCAAGGCCGTCATCGGCCAGGACGCCGCCATCGAACGCCTCCTCGTCGCCCTCCTCGCCAACGGCCACGTCCTCCTCGAGGGCATGCCCGGCCTCGCCAAAACCCTCCTCGTCAAATCCCTCGGCACCGCCCTCGGTGTCCAGTTCGAGCGCATCCAGTTCACGCCGGACCTCCTCCCCAGCGACGTCGTCGGCACCATGATCTTCCAGCCGAAGACCGGCGAATTCTCCGCCCATCGCGGCCCCATCTTCGCCAACCTCGTCCTCGCCGACGAAATCAACCGCGCCCCCGCCAAGGTCCAGAGCGCCCTCCTCGAGGCGATGCAGGAGCGCCAGGTCACCATCGGCGGCCAGACGCATCCGCTGCCTGCGCCGTTTTTCGTCATGGCGACCCAGAATCCCGTCGAGCAGGAGGGCACCTATCCGCTGCCCGAGGCGCAGACCGACCGTTTCCTCTTCAAGCTCATCGTCGACTACCCCACCGCCGAGGAGGAATCCACCATGATGCAGCGCTGGGGCCAGGTCACGAAACAGCCCGCGCTCACCGCCGCCTCCAGCGGCGACGAATTGCTCGAACTCCGCACCGCCGTCGACGCCATCCATGTCTCCCCCGCCGTGCAGGGCTACATCCTCGCCCTCGTCCGCGGCACGCGCGCCCTCACCGAGGGCGGCCCGACCGCCAAGCGCTACCTGAACTTCGGCGCCTCGCCCCGCGCCTCTCTCGCCCTCTACCAATCCGGCCGCGCTCTGGCGTGGCTCCGCGGGCAGGATTACGTTTCCCCCGCCCTCGTGCAGGAACTCGCCCCCGATGTCATGCGCCACCGCATCGGCCTGACCTACGAGGCCGAGGCCGAGGAAATCACCGCAGACAAGATCATCGCCCAGGTCGTGACCCAAACCCCGGTGCCCGCTACGACCTGATCTTTCTCTTTCCTCTTTATCTTAATCATTCTCCTCCGCGTACCGGGTGGCCCCCACGAAACGAGAGAAAGATAAGGAGTAAGAGAAAGAAGAAAGATTCTCCCATGCCCGCTGAGACGACCACGACCGCTCCGCAAAATCCCCTGGCCCTCCTGCGCCAGCTCGAGTGGCGCGTGCGCCATGCCGTGGAAAACGTCCTCAGCGGCGAATACCGCTCGACGTTCCGCGGCCGCGGCATGGAGTTTGACCAGGTCGTAAAATACGAATTCGGCGACGACGTCCGCGACATCGACTGGAATGTCACCGCGCGCCTCGGCGAGGCCTACCGGAAGAAATTCGTCGAGGAACGCGAGGTGACCCTGCTCCTCGTATTCGAGGACTCGCCGTCCCTGCTCTTCGGTTCCGGCGCGCAGTCGAAACGCGAGGCCCTGCTCGAGCTCGCCGGCCTCGTCATGCTGCTCGGCGCCGTCAACCGCGACCGCGTCGGCTTCGTCCACGCCGCGCCCGGCGGCAACCTCGTCCGCGAACCCGTCCGCGGCCGCGGTGCCATTCTCCACGCCGCCGCTACGCTGCTGGGGCGTCCAGCCCCCGCGCCCACCGACCACGCGCCGGAAATCCCGTGGCGGTTTCTCGCGCGCGCCGCGCCAAAACACAGCGTGTTTCTCTGGCTCGGGGATTTTCCGCCGCGCGTCGAACCTGAAGGCTGGGCCGTCCTCCAGCGCCGCTACCAGACCATGGGGTTTCGCGTCGACGACCCGTGGGAGCGCGCCCTGCCCGCGCAAGAATCCTTCGCCGCCTACGATCCCGCCGCCGGCCGGCTCGTTACGCTCGATGGCAGCTCCGCCGAACGCGCCGCACATGCCGCCTGGGTCGCCGAACGCGAGGCGGCATGGCAGACATTGTTTCCCGACCGGCTCAGCCGGCTCGTGGTCGACACCGGCCAAAACCGCCTCGATGCCCTGGTAAGATTTTTCCACGCCCGGATGCGCCCGCGCAGCGGGCGCTGAAGTGGCAAGTAACAAGGATCAAGTAACAAGAACCCAGATGATCGCGCCCGCCGCCTTTTCTTGCCACTTGTCACTTGTCTCTTGGCCCTTGCCCACAGGGCCTTGTCACTTGTCACCTGTCACTTGTCACTTGGCCGCCTTGGGCGGCTTCGGCGGCTACGTCCTGAAGGATCCGCTCTGGCTCCTCGCCCTCGTCGCGCTTCCCTTGCTCGTCTGGGTCCGCGGCCGGCGCCGGGTGCCCGTGCTGCTCGTGCCGTTTGCCGCCGCCTGGCATCGCCCTTCCCTCGCCTCCGTTTCCCGCTGGCCTGTCGCCCTGGCCCTGCTCGGCCTGACCTTGCTGGTCGTGGCCCTCGCTCGTCCGCAGCATGTCGAGGACAAGCGCGAGGTCCGCTCGCAGGGCTACGACATCATGCTGGCGGTCGACCTCTCCGGCTCGATGCTCGCCGAGGACTACGAGAAGGATGGCGAGCGCATCAACCGCTTGCAGGCGATCAAGCCCGTTATCCAGGCCTTCATCAACGACCGGCCCAACGATCGCATTGGCATCGTGGTCTTCTCCGGCCGCGCTTACACCCTCGCCCCGCTCACCTTCGACCACGACTGGCTCGCGCGGCAGACCGAGCGCCTGAAAATCGGCATGATCGAGGACGGCACCGCCATCGGCGACGGCCTGGGCATCTCCCTTACCCGGCTGGAGCAGGCCAAGCGCGAGAGCGGCGGCAAACGCTCCGGCGCCTTCGTCGTGCTGCTGACCGACGGAGCCAACAACCGCGGCGCGCTCACCCCGGAACAGGCCACCGACATCGCAAAGAATCGCGGCGTGCCCGTCTATACCATCGGCGCCGGCAAGGACGGCATCGTGCCGTTCCCCGTGTTCGACAACAAGGGCAACAAGATCGGCTACACCCATCTGGTGGCCGATCTCGATGAGGATGCGTTGCGGCGGATCTCCGAGGCGACGGGCGGCCATTTCTTCCGTGCCGCCGACGTCGACACAGTCGAGTCCGCCTTCAAGGCCATCGACCGCGCGCAGAAGATCGAATTTCAGGCCAAGAGCTACCTCATCACGACCGAGCTCTTTTACTGGCCCGCCGCCCCGGGACTCTTCGCCCTCGTGCTGGCCGCGCTGTTCGCCCGGCCGCTTTGGCAACGGGAGGCCGTCGCATGACCTTCGCGTGGCCGCAGCTTTTCTGGCTCCTGCTCGCGCCGGTCGCCCTGCTCACCGCCGAGCTCATGCGCCGCCGCCGGGCCGCGGCCATGAGCCATCCGAAGATCCTCCACGCGGAGGCGGGCACGCACGAGCTCTCGCTGGTCGCGAAACCCGCCGTAACGCATCGGTGGCGCCCTTGGCTGTGCCTCGGGCTCATCTTCGCCATCGTCGCCCTTGCCCGCCCGCAGTGGGGCCGGCTGGAGGAACCGGTATTCGATCAGGCCCGGGAAATCATCATCGCGATTGACCTGTCCCGCTCGATGCTGTCCCAGGACGTGAAGCCCTCCCGGCTCGAGCGCGCAAAGTTGCTCACCCAGTCGCTGCTCGAAAAACTCTCCGGCGAGCGCGTCGGGCTCGTGGTGTTTTCCGGCACCGCCTTCCTGCAGAGCCCGCTCAGCTCGGACTACGAGATCCTCCGTGAATTCCTGCCCGCACTGAATCCCGATTTCCTGCCCGAAGGCGGCACCAACTACCGGGCGCTCATCGACACCGCTGTCTCTGCCTTTGGCACCACGAACGCGGCCGACCGTTTCCTGATCGTGCTGAGCGATGGCGAGGCCACCGATGACGACTGGAAACCCGCAGTGAACGATCTGAAGAAAAAGGGCATCCGCGTCATCGGCCTCGGCGTGGGCACGACCGCCGGCGCCATGATCCCCGACGGTGCGGGCGCCTTCATGAAGGATGAGCGCGGGGCCGTCGTCCTCTCCAAGCTTGAGAGCAGCACCCTGCAGGAACTCGCCGATGTCACCCATGGCACCTATCGCGATGCCAGCACCTGGATCGACCTCGCCGGCGTGCTCAGCTCCACCGTCGAGACCGGCCAAAAGGGCAAGTTCCTCGAGAAAAACACCGTGCGCCTCGCCGAGCGCTTTCAATGGCCGCTCGCCCTCGGCCTCTGGTGCCTGCTGGTGAGCTTCTGCTACGAATTCCCGGTGCACCCCAAGCCCCGCGAGCTAAAGCTGCGAGGGAATCCCGAAACGGGACATCCAAAGTTCGAAGGTCCAAGCTCGAAATCCGAAGAACCCAATCCGAAATCCACGAAACTCGCCGTCACCGTCGCCGTGCTGATCCTCCTATCCGGTATCCGGTATCCGCAATCCGCAATGGCGTCGGCAGAGCCGACGGAGCCGCCCTTGCCGCTCGCGAAAATCGTTTCCCGGCTTTCGACCCAGGACGACCAGACGGCCCGCGACTGGGCCGAACTCGCCCGCGAGACCATCACCTGGGGCCAGCATATCCAGAGCGAATCGCGGCCGGTGCCGCCGGGCCCGGTCCATGATGCCCTCTCGGCGGCTGAGCTCGGCGCCGCCCTGGATCCGAAAACCGCCGACTGGTCCAAACTGCGCGAAGAACTGGAGGCCCTCCTGAAGACCCCCGACGACAAAAAGCAGGACCAGCCCAAGAACCAGCAGGATCAGCAGCAGCAAAAGCAGGATCAATCCGACCAGCAGAATCAAAATCAGCAAAACCAGAATCAGTCGAAACAGGGCCAGCCAAAGTCGGATTCTTCCCCGCAGCAAAAGCCCTCGCAGGATTCATCCTCGCAACCCCAGCAGCAGGATTCCCCGCAGAATCAAAAATCCAAACCCGAGGATGGGAAAAAACCCTCCTCCGCTTTCGGTAACATGAAGGAACCGGAAAAGCGTCCGCCGCCGTCCGGCGAGACCCAGAAAGTCGGCGGCACTCCCGAAAAGAGGGATGCCGACAAAGCTTCCACGGATCCCCAGCTGGCGCTGCCGCTCCAAAAACTCGATCAACTCCGCAATCAGGATTCTCCCGCCGAACTCTTCCAACTGATGGACGCTGACAAAAAGCCCGCGCCCAAGAAAACAGGCAAAGACTGGTGATCGCCATGCCCTGTCCTACCGTAAAATCCTCGCCAGCCATGAGAACGCTCAATCCCGGAAGTTGGCCACAAAGAGGCACAAAAATTTCCGAGGCTACATCTCGAATCTTCCGCGCGCCTATAGGCGCAATGGCGACTCCTTCGCAGCCACGGACCCCTTGTGCCTTTTTGTGGCCAATCCTTCCAGGGTTTGCGTTGGGTTACGGTTCGGTCGCCATGCGCCGCTTCCTCGCTCTCATTTTCCTGCCCGTCTTCGCCCTGACCGCTCGCGCGCAATCCGTGCACTGGGAGGGCTCGCCCGACGATCCCGCCGAGGTTCAGCTCGTGTTCGAGGACTGCGCCCCGGATGGGGATCCCCAGCTGCCGATCATGCCCGACACCTCCCTGTCGCTGACGGGGAATTCCACCCAGACCTCCATCACCAACGGCTCTTTCTCCCGTTCGACCATCCTCACATACAGCGCGCGGTCCCGCCGGGCTGGCGCTACCCTGCAGATTCCGGCCTTCACGGTGCAAACCAGCAAGGGCCCCAAGCCGGTCGCATCCTACACGGGCGGCGCCGCCCGGGTCATCTCTGATGCCACCGTCAATGCCCGCCTCACTCCCGGTTCCGTGTCCGTCTGGGCCGGCGAAGTGTTTCCGCTGACCTACGTGCTCGATGCCGCCCGGCGCAGTTTCAACCAGCTCGCCAGTGCCATCGATTGGAACGCCTCACCGCTCATCGTCGAGGACTGGTCGAAACCGGAGCCGTATGAAACCAGCCTCAACGGCGAAGCCCGGCTCAACATCATCTACAAGGCGCGGGCCTACGCCAAGACGTCCGGTCCGCTCACGCTCAGTCCCACCACGCAGTTGGTGAACATCGCCACCGGCAGCATCGGCTTCGGCCTGTTCCAGCAGCAGCGCGTCGAGCAGCTCACGGTGAACTCCAAACGCGTCGATCTCCTCGTCAACCCGTTGCCCGCGCCGCCGGCCGGCTTCACCGGCGCGGTCGGGCAGTTCAAACTGACGTCCAAGGTCGTCCCCACCAGCGCCGCCATCGGCGAACCGATCACCTGGACGCTCGAACTCAGCGGCACGGGCAACTGGCCTGACATCGCCGGGCTCCCGCAGCGCGAGGTATCGAAGGACTTTCAGGTCGTGCAGCCCCAGGCCAAGCGCGTCCCCGCGGATGGAAAACTCTTCGATGTCACGCTCACCGAGGACGTCGTGCTCGTCCCCACCCGCGCCGGCAGCTATCCGCTCAAGCCGGTCACCTTCATTTATTTCGATCCCAAGGACGGCGAGTACAAGACGCTCAGTACCTCCGGCACGACCGTCACGATCACCGCCGCAGCCACGCCGGCCGGCTCCGCTCCGCGCTTCCAAGTCGGTGCGCCTGAAACGCCTTCGGCTGCGCCGGCCGCCAATCAAGCGCCCAAGACCGACACCCCGCCCACCGCCCCGCCCGAGGGCATTCCGCGCGATGCCCTTCCCGGTGCAGACCACACCCCCGTGCCGCTGGCCAGCGATCAGCTCCTGCTGCTGCTCGCGGCGCCATTCGCGCTGCTCGTGATTTTCTGGGGCTGGCTGGCCGTGCGGCGCGCCCGGCAAACCGATCCCAAACGCCTTCGCCGCGAAGCCCACGCGCGGCTCGCCGCCACGCTCGCCCGGCTCCGCACCGCCGGCAAAGCGGATCGTCCTGCCCTGCTCCTCGCCTGGCAGCATGACTCGGCCGTTCTCTGGGAAATCCTTCACGCCGCGCCGCCACCCGCGGCGTTCGGTGACGCTGGATGGAGCAAGCTTTGGGTGGAATCCGATCGCGCGCTCTACCGCGCCGACACCGCCCTGCCGTCCGACTGGGTCACACGCGCCGAGGCCGCCCTCGCCGCCCGCCGCGTGCCGGGCTTCTCGCCGCTGGCTGCACTCCTGCCGCGCAATCTTGCGCCTTTCTTTGTGCTCGTGGCCGCCGCGATGATCGCCACGTCCCTTCGCGCCGAGGACGGCGGCAGCGCCTACCGCCGCGGAGATTTCGCCGCCGCGGAGAAAATCTGGACTGCGGAGGTCGCCCAGGATCCGGCTAATCCCATCGCCCGTCACAACCTCTCGCTCGCCCTGGCCCAGCAGGATCGCTGGGATCTGGCGCTCGCCCATGCCACCGCCGCCCTGGTCCAGGACCCGGCCAACACGTCCATCCGCTGGCAGTTCGCCCTCGCCGGCGAAAAATCCGGTTTCCTGCCCGCCCCGCTCGCGGCGTTTCCGCGGCCGGGTCCGCTGCAATCGCTCGCGCAGCTGGCCTCGCCCGGCTCGTGGCAACGGTGGCTGCTCGCCGCGGCGGCGGCCCTGGCCTTCGCGTTCGGTCTGCTGCTCTACAATTCCTACGTCCGCTCCTCCGCTTTCCGGACATGGAGCGCGGTGATTTTACTGGCAGTGAGCCTGCTGCTGGGCACGGCCTCACTCCTCGGCCTACAGGCCTATGGCCAGACTGCCGACAGCAGCGCCGTCATCCTCTGGCGCGGCAGTGTGCTGCGCTCCATCCCGACCGAGGCCGACACCACCCAGAAAAGCACGACCCTCTCCGCCGGCAGCGTGGCGATCGTGGACAAGACGTTCCTCAACTGGGTGCGCCTCTCCTTCGACAACGGCCAGACCGGCTGGGTGCGGAAGGACGATGTGGTCGGGCTGTGGAGATGAAATTCGAAGGTAGAAATCCGAAATTCGAAAATTAGGATCCGCTCTTAGGATGTGTTTTCAAACCTGCGATTCCGTAGTTTGTCATTCTGAGCGCAGCGAAGAATCCAGTGAGATTTCGTCGCGGACTTCGATGACATCCAACTGGATTCTTCACTTCGTTCAGAATGACAATCGGTTTTATAGACACACCCAAGGAGTCCCGGCAGGCTATCTTTCGGATTTCGAACTTCTACCTTAGAGCTTCATCTTCCTTACCATCCTCGCCATCGATTCCTCGGGA
Organism: uncultured Opitutia bacterium; assembly: GCA_903859715.1. GTDB lineage: Bacteria > Verrucomicrobiota > Verrucomicrobiia > Opitutales > Opitutaceae > Opi-474. The sequence goes on along the minus strand of CAIONS010000056.1, from coordinate 38,064 downwards.
TTGAGCGTAGTCACCCGCGCGACTTCCACCCAGGCGAGATCTTTCGACTCGTGGGTCACGGTCAATGGCTCGTTCGGATCTGCTTCGATCATGAACCGCAGATCGTAATGCCAGTGGGCCGGCTCGGTCTTACGCTCGGGAATCCAGTGCCGGTCGAGATCAAAGATCTCCGGTGTCACCGCCCGCAACCGCGTCAGCCCGCTTTCCTCGCTGGCTTCACGGAGCGCCACGGCCAGCAAGTCAGGATCACCATCGGCGTGACCGCCGAGTTGCAGCCACTTGTCGAGCTTGCGATGGTGCGTCAGGAGCGTCCGCGTCCGACTCACATCGACCACCCACGCCGAGCCCGTCAGATGTCCGCTGAGTTGCGTGCGCAGCAGGCAGTCCGGGTACGCTTCCACAAACCGGATCGTCTCCGCCGTCATCGCCGCCTCATGCGAGTCAAGCGTCCGCCCAGCGTGGGCGCGCAGCAGAGTGAGAACTTGGGTGCGGTGCATTTTTGAATAAGTCCTTTGCGACTCCATCAATCCCCGGAATTTTAACCACGGATTTCACGGATACCACGGATGAGCAATTCCGATCCTCAAGCCGCAGTCCAAGTCAGTCCTACAATAAATTGGGATTTATCCAGATCGAATCCGTGTAATCCGTGGTTAAATTGACTGGGATTGTCTCCGAGAATCCAACTCAGCGCGTTTCGAACCATTTCGACTCCGCCCGCACCCCGGCCGCCGCGTCAATCTGGGTGAAGATGTCCGGGATCGTCGTCGCCACCCTGAACAGGTCCATGTTCGAGGGCTTGAAGAATTTCTCCCGCAGCATCCGGTCAAACAACCGGAGCAGGTCGTCGTAGAATCCGTCCTGGTTGAAAAACACGCAGGGCTTTTTCACCACGTCGAGCTGGCGCAGGGTAAGGATCTCCATGATTTCCTCCAGGGTGCCGAATCCGCCCGGCAGAGTCACAAAGGCATCGGCGCGTGTTTCCATGAGCAGTTTCCGTTCGCGCATTGTCACGACCGTCACGAGCTCGTCCGCCTCGTCGTAGGCCAGCTCGCGCGCCTTCATGAACTCCGGGATGACACCCACCACATGGCCGCCGCGCTCCTTCACTGCCCGCGCCACCGCCCCCATCAGCCCCGTCTTGCCGCCGCCATAGACCAGGCCCCACCCGCGGGCGACCATCGCGTGTCCCAGCTCAACCGCGGCCGCGGCGTATTTCGGATCGAGTCGGTCACTTGAGGAGCAGTACACGCAGAGCAGTTTGGCCATGGTTCGTGTATCACGAATGAACGCTCATCGGGCCGAATTAAAGCAGAGAAAGCGCTGTATTGGCCGGCTGATTCGTGTTCATTCGTGTCCATTCGTGGTTTTCCCAGCCTCCAGTTACCGCGGCCGCCTCGCGCCGTCGCCCACCGGCCACCTGCACCTCGGCCACGCGCGCACCTTCTGGGTGGCCGCTGAGCGGGCCCGCGCCGCCGGCGGCGCCCTCGTCCTGCGCAACGAGGACCTCGATGCCGTCCGCTTCCGGCTCGATTTCGTCGACGCCATGCTGGAGGACCTCCGCTGGCTCGGCTTCGTCTGGCAAGAAGGCCCGGATGTCGGCGGACCCTTCGCCCCCTACAACCAAAGCGCCCGCCGCTCCACCTATCGCGCCGCGCTCGAACACTTGCACGCCGCCGGGTTGATCTTTCCCTGCACGCATTCGCGCCGCGACGTGCTCGAAGCCATCGGCGCCCCGCATGAAGGCGCGGACACCGACGACGAACCGGTTTATCCTAAGGAATTCCGCCCGCCCGCGGGCGCCCCGCTCCCGCCGTTGGGCGAAAAAATCAGCGTCAATTGGCGGCTCCGCGTCCCCGACGGAGAGGAAATCAAATTCACCGACGGACACTTTGGCGAACAGCGCGCGATCGCGGGGCGCGACTTCGGTGACTTCCTCGTGTGGCGCAAAGACGACGTCCCCAGCTACCAGCTCGCCTGCGCCGTGGACGATGCCGCGATGCGCATCACCGAGGTCGTTCGCGGCGCGGACCTCATCAAGAGCACCTTCCGTCAGCTCCTGGTCTACCGCGCGCTCGGCACCACTGCTCCCGCATTCCATCACTGCCCGCTCATGAACGACGCCAGCGGCCAGCGCCTCGCCAAGCGCCACGACGCCCTGAGCCTGCGCACCCTGCGCGCGCAGGGCGTGACCCCGGCGGAAATTCTCGGAAAGTTTGTAGGGGAACCCGTTTGAAAAAGTAGCGCAGGCATCCTGCCTGCATCGATCTCGGAGCAGGCCGGAGGCCTGCGCTACGGTACGCGCTATGATTGCAGTCTCCGGCGAACCGTTTCAGCCTCGCGCGGTCAGTCCATTTCGCGGCTAACTCCCTCACTCCCGCCCTCCATGCCCTACCTTAAAATCCAGACCAACCTGCCGATCGGGAAAAAGTCCCAGCAGACGATCCTGCGCAACGCCTCCTCCCTCGTCGCCCGCGAGCTCGAAAAGTCCGAGGAACTGGTGATGATCGCCTTGCAGCCCGACACCACCATGCTGTTTGCCGGCAGCGATGAGCCCGTGGCCTTCCTCGAATTGAAAAGTGTCGGCCTGCCGGGCAAAAAAACGAAGAAACTCAGCCAGTCGTTGTGCGAACTCATCGAGGAGCATCTCGGCATCACCAAGGAACGCGTTTACGTGAAGTTCATCGACGTGAATCGCGGTATGTGGGGCTGGAAGGGCGATACGTTCTGAAAATTTACGGGGTACGATTTCCGATTTACGCTTGAGCGGAATTAATGCAGCGCGCTTCAAATCGTCCCTCGTCCTAGAGTTCGTCGTACTTCTCCGAACGCCCGCGCGATTTTTCGACCGGATACTTTTTCGCATTGGCCGCCATCTTGGCCTCGATGACCGCCGCCACGTCGAGCTGCGTCGCGTTGGCAAACTCCAGGGCGTAGATCACCACATCCGCCAGCTCCTCGGCGATCTTCGCACGCTTTACCGGATCCTGGGCGATCGCGCGGGACTGCTCGGGCGTCGCCCACAGGAAATGCTCCATAAGCTCGCCCGCCTCGGCGGCGAGCGCCATGCTGAGATTCTTGGGCGCATGAAACTGCTCCCAGTCCCGCTCGCGGACAAAGGCGAGTACGCGGGCCTTGAGTTCGGCCGTCGTGGTAGTGGCGTCGTTCATCGTCCCCAGCCTGCGGCCGCCTGGCCGTCACGCAATCTTGACGTGATGACAAAATAAATTCTTGGCACGACTTCTGCACTATGCATGGTCTCCCATCGTTCTAATGACCGTTCAGCAAAAACATCTCCGCGGCTCCGCCGGCACTTCGATTACGAAGGCCTGTGTTGCTATTTGCCGCGCCCAGATGCGACCGGTCGTCCTTAATTGGGGCAAACACCAGACCGGCTCGGGCTTCCAGGCCTAAACCCTCCGTTTAACGGACCACGTTTAGAAAATCCTGAAGCCCGGCGGCCCACCAGCCCCGAGGTTCCTCCTCCCATTTTCCCATGACCACCATCATCCATCCCCTCCGTCCGGCCCGTCGCCCGCGCAGTGCAGATGCTTCGTCCACCTCGGCCGAACTCCGCAAGCCGAGCTACGACTGCCGCGAACACACGGACGCGGTGAAGCTCACGGTCTACGTCCCCGGCGTCGAAGCCTCGGGCGTGGAAATCGAGATCCGCGGCCCCGACCTGATCGTCACCGCCCACAAGGTTCATTTTGTCCGCGTCAACTGGCAGGCCCTCCATCTCGAGAGCGCCCAGCGCGACTACCAGCTGCGCCTGAGGCTCGGCCATGGCGTGGACTACTCCGCGCTGCACGCCGAGATCCACCAGGGCGTGCTCACGGTCGTCCTCCCCAAGCGCATCCCGCTCGGGGAAAGCCTGCCCGCGCAGCGCGTCGCCTGAGCCATGATCCGCCAGCCTGATTTCCTTGAAAATCGGGCTGGCGGATTTTTTCCGAAAATTTTTGGCACCTTGTCCGGAAGTGATGGTCAAGAAGCACCCCGACATGAATCTGCCCAACCCCAATTTCCATCTGCCGCCCGCGCGCGAGATCCCGGCCATCGTCCGCGTGATCAGGCGCGAGGATGTGCTGTGGAACCGGCCGACCTTCAAGGCGCCGCCGCTGGTTGTATCCGTGCCGTCCGCTGACGAACTCTTTGCCGTGAATTCCCCCGCGGGAATTCAAGCCGGTCGCTGAGTTCGATCTTGAGATTCTACCGAGCGAAGTCACCGACTCCGCTTTCAGGTATCAATCCAAGCATGGCCGGCGATCCCGAGGTGGACTGAATCCCGCCGTCTATCCGCAATCCGGTATCCGACGTCCGAAATTCCTGTCCTACTCCGGCACCAGCCAGCGGCATCTGGCCTGGCCACCCGGTTCCTGCGCGAGCGCCCCGGCGAGCCATTCCAACATTTTTCGGGCTTCTCCATCGAACTGCCAGGGCGGGTTGATCACGACCAGTCCGCAGCCTTTCATTTTCACGGCTGACTGCTCGCCTGCGACAGTAAGCTCCAGCTCAAGCGTCGGCGGCAGCTTCAAGGCCAGCAGTTCGCCGAAAAATGCGTCCACCCGCGCCCGTTCGGTCAGGGGATACCAGATCGCAAAAACCGCGCTCGGCAACCGCCGCAACCCTTCGCCGACCGCCACCGCGATGCGCGCAAACTCGTCCTGAGCCTCGAACGGCGGGTCGATCAGGATCAGCGCCCGCCTCTCCGGCGGCGGCAGCATCGCCCGCGGAGCGGCATAACCATCCATGGTGATCACTTTCGCCCGCGGCTCGCGGCCGAACTCGATGTCCAGCAACTCACTCTCGTCCGGCTGCTTCTCGCAGAGCACCAGCCGGTCCTGCGGCCGGGCCAGCAGCCGGACCATCCACGGCGACCCCGGATAAAACCGCGGCGTCTCACCTGGGTTGCCCAGGTCCCGGTCGAATTGTTTCACCCGCGCCACATACTCCGCGAGTCCCTCCGGCAGGCCGGGATTCGTCCACAGGCGCCCAATGCCGAGCGGATATTCCGGCTGGCGGGCCAGCGTGTCGCCCTGCGCCGCAGCCCTCAGGTCGTAACTGCCGCGGCCGGCATGCGTGTCGAGATAGAGAAACCCCTTTTCCTTTTTCTGCAGCGCTGTCACGAGCCTGACCAGCAACGCGTGCTTCATCACGTCGGCAAAATTCCCGGCGTGAAAATGGTGACGGTAATTCATCCGCGCGTCACCCGTCAGGCCGGCACCGGCACCTTGACCACCGTCTTGCGCACCAGCGTCGCCTCCGATCGCGCCCGCAGCCCCGGCATGTGTCCGTCCACCGGGAAAAACACCGCCACTTCGCCCGCCTTCACGCGCAGCACCGAGGCATCCGTGCAGTCCGCATAGACAATGAGATCGCGCTCGGCCTTGTAATCCTGGCGGATCGTCAGGCGGGAAATGTCGGCCAGCTCCATCACCTCCTCCCCTTCCACCACCACCTGCACGTCGATGTACTTGCGGTGCGACTCGAAAAAACCGTCCGCCCGCACCTTGGCCGGATAAACCTGTTCCAGCGCAAACGCCCCGCCGGCGAGTTCGATCCGTTGGGTTTCGCCCGCGGCGGTGCCGAGCAAGCGCAGATTCGCCGGCGACCCGGGCTGAAAGACCTCGTCCAAATACGCAAAGGCCGTGGTGAAGAGTTCCATCCGCGCCGTCTGCGCACGGACCGTAGCGAGAGAACCATAAAGAGCCATGGCGCGAATCCACGCGCGGCACGCCGCACTGGCAAGCGCCGAAACCGCCCGCTCCCGTCGTCACAGGCAAAACCAACCACCCTTAAACCCGTCATCCTGAGCGAAGCCGAAGGATCTCTGTGACTATATTCCTCAAGCCTGCGGCTGACCATAGCCACTTCTGTGACGACGCTTGAGTATCCCAATCAAATGCAGAATGACCGGGAAGGATAGCAGAGATCCTTCGGCTTCGCTCAGAGCCTGCCCTGAGCCTGTCGAAGGGATGACGGGAAGATGGAATAAGCTGATCAAAGGCACCCGTGTCTCACTCCTTGCCAATCCGCTCTCCGCCCTCCGAAATCCGCCATTCAAAAGGTGTCCACCGACGTCATCCGCATTCTTTCCGACCTGCACTATGGCGACCGGGCGAGCCGCATCCGGGCGCTCCCCGAGCTGCTGCCCCTGTTTGCCGGGGCCTCCTCGCTGGTGCTCAACGGCGACACCATCGACACCCGGCCGAGCCGCACTCCGGACGTAACCGCCGCCTTGCGCGCCGAAACCCTGGACTTCTTCGCCCACTCGACCCCGCCCACCACCTTCCTCACGGGAAATCACGACCCCGATATCTCCACCCGGCACACGCTCGATCTCGCCGGTGGCCGGATTTTCGTCACCCATGGCGACATCATCTTCGAGGATCTTGTGCCGTGGGGTCAGGACGCGCCGGTCGTGCGCGAACGGATTGCCGTCGAGCTGGCCAAGCTAAGCCCGGAGGCGCGCGAGCAACTCGACCCCCGGCTGGGCGTCTACCGCCGCGTCGCCGCATCGATTCCGCAGCGCCACCAGTCCGAACGCAACGGCTTCAAGTACACGATGGGCTTACTCGCCGACACTGTCTGGCCGCCGCTGCGCATTCTGCGCGTGCTGCGCGCCTGGCGCCGCGCTCCGGGGCTCGCCGCCGCGCTGACCCGCCGGTATCGCCCGGAGGCTCAATTTGTCATCATCGGCCATATCCACCGGCCGGGTTTCTGGCGGATGCCCAACGGAGTCACCGTGATCAACACCGGCTCGTTCGGCCCGCCCCTGGGCGGATGGATGGTCGATGTGCACTCCGACCGCCTAATCCTGCGCGCAATCGACCAACGGCGGCATGAGTTTCATCCCGGTCAAACCGTGGCCGAGTTTCCCCTCAGCGTTTGATCGATCCCTTTTACAGGAGGTAACAGAGGGAATGGAGAGATGATCACGCATTCAGAATATTTGACCACGGATTTCACGGATTCGATCTGGATAAGACCTCAAACATAGGATCGATGCCTTGGTTGTGTTTTCCCATCCGGGTATATCCGTTCAATCCGTGGTTAAAAATTCCGAGGTCTGCTTCTCTTCTCCGTTCCCTCCGTTACCTCCTGAAAAATCAATCCCCACAGTCCCGCCTTGCGGGTTGCCGCCGCCATCCGTCTTACTGTCGCCATGAGCATCGAGTTCGGCTGGTGGAACAAGGACGCGGACGGGAAGAAATTCCAGGTCAGCGCAGTCGTGCACGGTGGCAACATCGAATGGACCAAGCACCAGGGGCATCATTCCTCTTGGGACCCTTACACACCGGACAACGATGATCGCGAGCGCCTCATCTATGAGGCCGAGAAACGCGTCCCGCGCCGGCTGATCTCCACCAAGCAATTCGAGGAGATCAAGCGCCTCAGCGAAAACACCGGCCCCGGGAAAATCACGGGACGGCGCGTGACCGGCAACGGGCCGTCGTTTTACGAGCCCGGCTCGCACAACCCGGCCATGGACCGCCCCGCGACCGAGCAAAGGTAAGAAGGATCTTCTTCCTGGGTTCTTTAAGGCGGGGTCGCCGACCCCGCCGGTTTGTGCGGTAGGGCGAATCCTCCGGATGAGCCGGTCGTGCGCTGCGGCTCGTCGGGGACGACTCGCCCTACCCTCGGGCAAGGCAAAACGACTCTCTACCCTGCACGCTCAGGCGATTTCTCCTCCGCCATCGACCAGATCCAGCGGAATCCCGGGCAAAATTCCTGCGGACGTAGCACCAGCCAGCGCTCGAGTTCGGTCCGATCGATCCACTGGCCGGTTTCAATTTCCTGCGGATGCAGGATAAACGGCCCGTCGGCCGTAATCCGATAGATCCACGAGAACTCCCAATCCGTCTCGGCACAGGCTTCGACCCGGAACCAACGCACCGGCGCGACTTCCAGTTTCAGCCCGAGTTCCTCGCCCAGTTCACGCCTCGCCGCGACATCGTAGTCCTCGCCCGCATCCACATGCCCGGAGCAGGACACCGTCCATAGCCCCGGCGAAACATCCTTCATCATCGACCGCTTCTGCAGAAAAATTCGGCCGGCCGTATTGAAGACGAAGATCAGCACGGCCCGGTGCCGCAGCCCGCGCGCGTGGACCTCCGCCCGCAACGCCCGGCCCACGGGCTCGTCGCGCTCGTTCACCACGTCAAAAAATTCCTCAGCCATGCGCCGCCTTTACATTCCCGTTCATTCGTGTCCATTCGTGGTCCCCTAAACGGAAAACACCATGCCGAAAATCGACGTCAGCAAAGTCGCAGAGATTTTAAAGAAGAACCAAATCGACCCCACCGTGCTCCGCCGCGTGATCGAGGAGATGAACATCGCCGTGCAGCCCGACACCGGGGAGGAAAAGCCGCCGGCGGTGAAAAAACAGTGGGTCATCGTCCTCTCCGACCCCGAGGGCCGGCTGCCCAAGGGCGATTTCGTCGGCTGGGTGCTGCAGATCCCCGAGAATGAGAGCGTGGTCACCACGCCTGACCGCGTCCTGCGCGGCGTTTATGATTTCAACGCCTCGAAGAAGGGCCGCCTGCTCCCGGTCAAGACCGTCGGCGAGGCGTTCGAGAACGTTCCGGCCAAGCATTTCAAGGACGCCGATGTCTGGGTGAAGACCAAGACGCCCGTCCTCATGCTGCGCACGAACAACGAGATTCCGAAGGAGTAACTTCCGCGCTCGCTCAGGGCCGGACTTTCAGCCGCACCTCGAAAATCTTCGGCCAGCGTTTCCCGGTGATGAAGAGCCGGTCGTTCGCCGCATCGTAGGCGATCCCGTTGAGCACGTCCGTCTCCGGACCGTGGTCCTGCGGCGCCAGCAGACCCGAGAAATCAATCACCCCGCGTACCTGCCCGGTGGCGGGATCGATCCGCATCACTTTGTCCGTCAGCCAAACGTTCGCAAAGATCTCGCCGTTGATCCATTCCAGCTCGTTCAGCCGGCTGACCGGCTTGCCCTCCGCAACGACGTCGAGGGTGCGGACGACCCGGAACGTCGCGGGGTCGAGAAACCGAATCCGGTTGGTCCCGTCGCTCTGGATCAGCCAGTGCCCGTCGGTCGTAAGACCCCAGCCCTCGCTCTCGAAAGTGAACTCCCGTTCCAGTCGAAACGTGTCTGCGTCGTAGACAAAGCCCTTTCCGCTCCGCCAGGTCAGCTGGTACGCATGGTCGCCGATGATGGTGAGACCCTCCCCAAAGAACTGCGCGGGGACCGACACCTGTTTCACGATCCGTCCCGTGGAGATCTCCACCTCGCGCAAGCTCGACTGACCGTACAGGCCGGTGCTTTCAAACAACTCCCCGTTGCGCACCAGCAATCCCTCGGTAAACGCCTTCGGGTCGTGCGGCCACGTGGCAATCACCTCATAGGTGTACGGGATGACCCCGGAAGCAGCCACCGGCAGCGGCGGCACACTGGGAGCTTTCTCCGCCGCCGACCGTCCGCAGGCTGCGACCGCCAGGAGAGTCATCACCAGCAAGGCGCTGCGCCACGAAACCGGATTTGCGTTTTTCACAGACTCGTTGGCTAATCACGGCCGCCCCTCAATTCAACTTCTCTCTCCGCCGTGGCCCGCTCCCCGCTTCCTCCCCTCCTCTACGCCGACACCGCCACCAGCTCCGACCAGCTCTATTTCAGCCGCGTCGGTGTGCCGGACCCGTTCATCTCCTTCGGCGTCGGGAAAAAACGCTTCACCGTCCAGAACGCGCTTGAGCTGGGCCGCGTCAAGAAAGCCCGCACCTTCGACGCCGTCCTGCCCCTCGCCGACTGGCACGCCACGGCCGCCGCCCGCTGGCCCCGCCGCAAGGTCGGCGCAGCCGAGGTCATCGCCGAGCTCGCCCGCGCCTACCGCGTGCCCGGCTTTCGCGTGCCGGATGATTTTCCCGTCGCGCTCTTCCTGAAGCTCCGCGCCCTCGGCGTGAAGGTCGAGCCGGCCGGCGGCCCGATGTTTCCCGAGCGCGAGATCAAGTCCGACGCCGAGGCCGCCGCGATCCGCGAGGGCAACCGCCTCAGCTCCGTCGGGTTCGCCGCCGCCGAGGCTATCCTGCGCGCGTCGCGCCCGAAGGGCCGCTCGCTCCGCTACGCCGGCCAGCCGCTCACCTCCGAGGTCCTAAAGTTCGCCATCGAGAGCGCCATCCTCCACGAGGGCGGATCGTCGCTCAACACCATCGTCGCCGGCGGCGATCAGGCCTGCGATCCGCACAACCGCGGCACCGGCCCCCTTCGTCCGAACGAACTCATCATTCTCGATATTTTCCCGAGCGTCACCGAGACCGGTTACTATGGTGATATGACCCGTACCTTCCTCCGCGGCCGCGCTAGCGATGCCCAGCGGAAGCTCGTCACCACGGTCCGCGCCGCCCAGCTGGCCGCGATCAAGATGATCCGCACCGGCGTGGACGGCCAGAAGGTGCACCAAAAAGTCGCCGCCACCTTCGTCGAAGCCGGCTATAAGACAAAGCATACCAAGAACGGCTCCGTCGGTTATTTCCACGGCACCGGCCACGGCCTCGGCCTCGCCGTCCACGAAATGCCGCGCCTGAGTCCCACCGTTTCCATGCTGCTGAAAAAGGGCGCCGTGGTCACAGTCGAGCCCGGGCTGTATTACCCGGGCCTCGGCGGCTGCCGCATCGAGGATGTCGTGCAAGTCACCGATCGCGCTCCCATGATGCTTTCCAACTACCACTACGAATGGGAACTCAGATAAAAGGCCTGCCCGGTCTGCTCCGGAAAATCGCTAAGTTGCGCATCCTCGTCGTCGGCGACGTGATGCTCGACCGGTACATCAAAGGCGATGCCACCCGCATCTCCCCCGAGGCGCCCGTTCCCGTCATCGACGTGTCGGAGGAATTCAGCACGGCTGGTGGCGCGGGCAACGTGGCGCTGAATATCGCTGCCCTCGGCGCTCGGTGCGTCGTCGCCGGCTATTTTGGTTCCGATCAAACCGGGAAGACCTTGCGCGAGAAGCTCGAGGACAAGGGCATTGTCACTTTGAGTACGCCTGGATCCAGCCAGACGATCATGAAGACGCGCGTCATGGTGCGTGGACAGCAGCTTTGCCGCATCGACCGCGAGTCACCGCCCGCAGAATATCATGTGACCGCAAAGGATGCAGAGTCGTTGCTGGCCGCTGAAATAGAAGCCTGCGATGCCGTGATTCTCTCCGACTATGCCAAAGGCATCCTCGACAACGAACTCATCACCCGCGTCAGCAAACTCGCTCACGCGGCCGGCAAGTTCATCGCGCTCGACCCGAAACCTCGTCGCCTGCTCACGTTCAAAGCCCTAGATCTCATCACTCCGAACGAGCGGGAATCACTCCAACTGGCGGGCATCAAACTGCTGCCCCACACCCCATTTCCCGCGGCCGAAGTCTGCGCCAAACTGCATAAGCTTTACCGGACAAAGTACTTGGTAATTACCCGAGGCAAAGACGGCATGCTGCTCAGCGAGAACGGCCTGGTTAAAAAAACCATCCCAACCATGGCACGCGAGGTTTTCGACGTCTCCGGTGCCGGTGACACCTCGCTAGCCGCCCTCGTGCTCGCGCTCACCGCGGGCGCAAATCTCGAGAAGGCTGCGCACTTCTCCAACGCCGCCGCCGGCGTGGTCGTGGGCAAGATCGGCACCGCCACCGTCACGCCCAAAGAACTCGCGGCGTACGTGGCGCACGAGTCATGAGCAAGGCGCTGTTCCTCGATCGCGACGGCACGCTCATCCTCGACAAAGTCTACCTCGCCGATCCGGCCGGCGTGGAACTCATCCCCGGCGCCATCGAGGGCCTGAGCCGGGCCCGCACGCTGGGCTACAAGCTCTTCCTCTTCACCAACCAGTCCGGCATCGGTCGCGGCTATCACACGCTCGACGATACCCTCCGCGTCAACGCCCGCATGGAGGAACTGCTCGGCCTCGGCTCGCCGCTGTTTGCCGGCGTCTGCATCGCACCCGAGGCGCCGGGCCAGCCCGTGGTTTACCGCAAGCCCTCCCCGCGCTATATCCTGGAGAAAATCGAGCAGCACCGCCTCGACCCCGCGCAATGCTGGATGGTCGGCGATTCCGCCGCCGACATCGGCTCGGCCCTCGCTGCCCGGATCAACGTCGCCGCCGTCAGCACGGGAAAAATCGATCCCTCCACCCTGCCCGAAATCGCCGCCCACCGCATTCCGATCTATCCCAGTTTCGCCGAATTCGCCGCCACCCTCACCTGATTCTTTACCACGGATTACACGGATTCAGATATTCAGAATCTTGATTTGAACAGAAGGTAACCGAGGTAACAAAGTGGCCCTGATCCACCTCGTCCTTCGTTCCCTTCGTTATCTCCTGTAAAAATCCCGATCGAGGATCGGCACTTCTGATCCGTGCCATCCGTGAAATCCGTGGTTAAAAATCAGAAATCATACCCGGGCTTTCCTTCCCCTCCGCCCATGAGCTCCAAACCCGCCTTCCTCGCTCTCGCCGGCCTTTGCTTTGCCCGCCTCTCCGCCCAAACACCCGCGCCCACCGATCCCATCATCGCCATCAAGGCACCCGTCGTCGTGCTTACCCATGCCCGCGTGATCGATGGGCTCGGCCATGCGCCGCTCGAAAACCAGACGGTTGTTCTGCGCGACGGCAAAATTGAATCCATCGGCCCGGATCTAAAAATCCCCGACGGCGCAACCGTGCGTGACCTCACCGGCAAATCGGTGCTGCCCGGCCTCGTCATGGTGCACGAGCATCTCTTTTATTCGTCCCTTGCCGGCGGCCCGTTTCATGTGAACGAAATGGAGTTCTCCTTCCCGCGGCTTTATCTCGCCGCCGGCGTCACTTCCGCCCGCACCACCGGCAGCATGGAGCCGTACACCGACCTTGAGATGAAGGCCCGGATCGAGAGCGGCACTTCCTTCGGCCCGAAGCTCCATCTCACCGCACCCTACTTTGACGGCGCCGGCACGGGCATTCCCCAGCTGCACGCGGTGGCCAGCCCAGCCGCCGCGACCCGCATGGTCAACTACTGGGCCGACGAGGGTTTCACCTCGATCAAGGTCTACATCAATCTGCCGGCCGACATCATGGCCGCCACGATCACCGCCGCCCACGCGCGCGGGCTTCAGGTCACCGGTCACATCGGCAAGGTCAGCTACCGCGAGGCCGCCGGGCTCGGCATCGACAATCTCGAGCACGGTTTCATGGCCATGTCCGACCTGATCCCCGGCCGGAAACCGGGCGATCCTTCCAACGCGCTCAACACCTACCGCTCCATCGAGTCGCTTCAGCCTAACAGCCCCGAGATCAACGGGCTCATCTCGCTGTTGATCAGCCAGCATGTCACGCTCACCTCCACGCTCGCCATCTTCGAGACCTTCACTCCCGGCCGCCGCGTCGCCAGCAAGGCCGAGCTCGACACCCTCGCGCCCCCGTTGCGTGAGAGCTATCTGACCCGCTGGGCCGCCATCAACATCCAGAACAGCAAGACCTCGCGGGAGGCCTTCGCGCGCGACATGCAGCTCGAGGTCAAATTCTTCCACGCCGGCGGCCTGCTGGTGGCCGGCACCGATCCCACGGGTTACGGCGGCTGTCTCGCGGGCTACGGCAACTGGCGCGCCATCGAGCTGCTCGTCGAGGCCGGTCTGACTCCCCTCGAAGCCATCGAGGTTGCGACGCACAACGGCGCCAAGCTGCTCAAGATCGACGCCCAGACCGGCAGCCTCGAGGCCGGCAAGGCCGCCGACCTGATCATCGTCAACGGCAACCCGTCGAAGAACATCTCCGACCTCCGCAAGGCCGAGATCGTCTTCAAGGACGGCGTGGGCTACGATTCCCAGAAACTCTTCGAGTCCGTGAAGGGCCTCGTCGGCATTCAATAGCTCCAATGAATTCAGTCCTGCAATTGACGGCCCCGGCCTTTGCCCGTGCCGCCGGATTTCTCCGGCAGGCCCGGCCGCTGGAGCACATGCTTTTCTCGTTTCACTTTGAAGGCGGTGCCGTGGAACCGGCGCGAGCCGCGCTCCTGGCTTTCCAGAATCGTGATGGCGGCTTTCACAGCCTCGAGGCTGATATCGGGTTCAGCCTTTCCACTGTGCTCAGCACGTGCCACGCCCTGCATATTCTCCGCGAACTGGAAACGCCCGCCAGGCATCCAGCCGTGCAGCGTGCCTTGGATTATCTGCTGGCCACTTATGATGAATCCAACGGCGCATGGCCGATCATCCCGCCACACGACAATTCCCAGCCGCACGCGCCGTGGTGGCACTTCTCCGATCCGACGGCGGAGAGCTGGCAGGGATTGCTGGATAACCCGCGGCCCGATGTCCTCGCCTGCCTGTTGGCGTTTCCGGTTGAGAAAACCCGCCACCTGGTCGCGCGCGTTACAGCTGCGACCCTTGTCCGGCTCCGCGCGACGAAAGGCGCGATCGAGATGCACGGGCTCCTTTGTTACCTGCGCTTGTACCGTGAGCCAAATCTTTCGCCCGAACTCAAGACCGAGCTGGAACGCGTGCTACCTGCGTCCATTGCCCAGGGCGTTGAGCGCAATCCCATGAAATGGACCGGCTATGGCCTGCGTCCGCTGGATGTGGCGCCGTGGAGCGATTCGCCCTGGCGTTCCCTGCTCGCGGCTGAAATCGAAGCTCATCTCGATTTCCTGATTCGCGCGCAGACCGCCGATGGCTCTTGGGCTCCTCACTGGAATTGGGGCGACTCCTTCCCGGAAGCGTGGCCGCGTGCCAAACTCCAATGGCAGGCCGTGCTCACGCTCGCCAACCTCCGGATCCTGCGCAGCTACGGCCGGCTCCAAAGCCCATAGTCATGCCCGAATTCGCCGAGGTTGAATTTTTCAGAAAACGCTGGGCGCAGGCCGCCGCCGGCCAGCGGATCAAGTCCGTGGAGTTGCACCCGGCCGCGAAGATTTTCCGCGGGACCAGCCCCGCCGCCATCCGCCGTGCCCTCACCAGCGCGAAGTATCTCTCCTCAGAGGCGCAGGCGAAGCAGATGCTCTTCCGTTTCAGCGGCGGCGCCTGGGTCGGCGTGCATCTTGGCATGAGCGGCGAGCTCACGGTCCGGCCCGCCGGCTGCACGCCCGCCAAACACGATCACCTCGTGCTTCACACCCCGAAACACTCGCTCGTATTCTCCGACCCGCGGATGTTCGGCCGCGTCCAATTCCATCACGGCCCCGCGGCACCCGCGTGGTGGACCAAAATCGCCCCGCCTATTCTCTCTCCCGAGTTCACAATCGAAGTCGTCGCCGCCTTCCTGAAGCGCCGCGCCCGGGCGCCGATCAAGGCCGTATTGCTCATGCAGGAGCGCTTTCCCGGCGTCGGCAACTGGATGGCCGACGAAATCCTCTGGCGCGCCGCGATCCACCCCCGGCGCCTCGCCGGCTCGCTCAAATCCGCCGAGGTGAAGACTCTCTGGCGCGAGTGCGGCCATGTCTGCCGGCTCGCCCTCGATACCATCGCCGGCCGTGGCAATTACCTGCCGCCTGACCTCAACGCCCATATTCCCCGTACCTGGCTGTTCTGGCACCGCTGGGAAGATGGTGGACTCGACCCGCGCACCAAAACGCCTCTCTCCCGCGCCGAGATCGGCGGCCGGACCACTTGCTGGTCCCCGGCACGACAAAAACTTTGACCAAACGCCCGCGTTGGGTTCGTTCAGGTAACCCCTTTTACCCATGACCGACGATTATCCCCTCTCCATCCAGCAGGTCACCGCCTATCAGCGTGACGGCTACATCAAACTCGAAGATGTCTTCACCGGTGAAGATCTCGTCGCCTTCCGCGATGCGGTCGAGGAGGCAGTGAAGGAGGACACCAAGGACCTCGATCCGAACCGGGTCAAAGGCAGCTACGAGCAGATCTTCATCCAGTGCGTCAACCTCTGGCACCGCTACCCGGCCGTGAAGCCCTTCGTGCTTTCCCGCCGGCTGGCCAACATCGCCATGAAGCTGAGCGGCACCAGCGTTCGCATCTGGCATGACCACGCGCTGTTCAAGGAGCCCCATACCGGCGCTAAGACTCCGTGGCACCAGGACACGCCCTACTGGCCGCACGAGCAGAAGATGCACCAGCTCACCATCTGGGTCGCGCTGCGTGACGCCACAATCCACAACGGCTGCATGTCGTTCATTCCGGGCACGCACCGCTTTCTGGACATCGAGCCGGTGAACCTCGGCGATCCGCAGGACCTCTATTCCGTCGCCCCTCAGACCAAGGGCATCAAGCCCGTCACCTGCGAGCTCAAGGCCGGCTCCGTCACCGTGCACAACGGCATGACCTTCCACTACGCCGGCCCGAACCGCTCCGATGGCCTGCGCGAGGCGATCGCCATCATCTACATGCCCGACGGCACGACCTATTTCCCATCCGCCCACCAGACCACCGACCCGCTGAAGCTCAAGCCCGGCGCGAAGCTGAATCAGGAACTGTTCCCGCTGGTGTCGAATTAGGGCAGCACGGGTGTTTGAGCGCTCCTGAAGATAACGCCGGCGTCTTAGCCCAATGATCGCAGTTTATGCGCTGCTCTTCAGGATATTCTCGGGAGAAAAATATAATCCACCCTCTCGGGAGGACACCAAGCTTTGGTTCGCGCTACTCGCTTCGACGCCACCATGCATCGGTATTTCATATCTTCTGTCCAAGATGTCGCATGATTGGCCGATCTTCTTCATTTGGGCGGGTGCTACCTTGGTCGGAGTTGCTCTGTTGGTCTTCTGGTTTCTGATCACGAAACTTCCGGGTATTAAGAGCATCAGTCTCTTGGCCATCATCGAATGGGCCGTTGCATTCTGGTTGGCATTCAACCTCGACCGGTGACGGGGCTTAATCAAAAGCTTTTCAGTGATTTTACTGCGGCGGTTTTAACAGCCCCGCGATGTTCGGATCCGTGAGATTCTCGGCTGTCGCGAGGTAAACGCCCGTATCCACCACCGCCGGCACCTTCTCGCCGCGCAGTACCTGGACGATCGTCTTCACCCCGAGATAACCCATCTTCACGGGGTCCTGCAGGATGAGCCCGTGCAGATCGTTGCGTTTGAGAGCCGCGGCGAAGGACGGGCTGTTGGCGAAACCGACCAGCTGCACCTTCCCGCCGCTGAGCCCGGCGTTGTTCAGCGCCAGCAGCATGCCGGCGAGCGTGGACTCGTTCGGCGCGAAGATGCCGTTCACTTGGGTGCCAAAGCGGTTGAGCAGGTTCTGCGACGCGGCCATCGCGGTATCCCGCGTCGCCCCGCCGTGCTGGTTGGACGAAATCACCTTGATCCCGGGAAACTTCGCCGCGAGTTCCTCCAGAAAGCCCGCCTCGCGCGCCTCGCAACTGCCCGAGCCCACCTGCACGCGGAGCAGGATCACATTGCCCTTGCCGTGCAGCAGCTCGCCGAGCCGGCGTGCCGCGAGCTGTCCGCCCGCATGATTGTCCGTGGCAATGTAGCTAACCGGCACCTTTGAGTTCAGACCTGAGTCCACGATCGCCACCGGAATGCCCGCCGCGGCCGCCTGCTCCACGGGAGCCACCAGCGCCCGGTAATCCAGCGGCGCCAGCACCATGCCACTCACCCGCCGGCCGATGAAGTTCTCCACGACCTGTACCTGCTGGTCGCGGTCGTCCTCCCGCAATGGTCCTTTCCAAATGATGTCCACCTTCACGCCCTGCGCCTTGAACTCGGCCTGCGCCTTGAGCGCGCCCTCGTGGATCAGTTTCCAATATTCATGGGTCGTGCCCATCGGGATCACGGCGATGGTGTAGTTTTGCTCATCAGCCGCACGCAGGAGCGGCAACGGCACAGCAAGAATCAGGGCGAAGAAAGCCCAACGATAGGGAAAGCGCATGATTGAGGTGGGGTGCATCATTCCTAGTGCGTCCTGAGTCATCGCCAACCCCAAACCTTCAATCAGTTTATCGCGGAAGCGCGGAGAAGCGGAGTTGGGGAAACAATCCCTTCTGATCAGGATTCAGATTCCGCGTTTCCGCTCCTCCGCGCTTCCGCGATAAATTCAGGAGATCGATTTTCGTGTCTTTCGTGTTTTTCGTGGTTAAACATCCGCCCCGATGAAAATCGCCCCGCACAGCAAACTCGTCTTCATCGGCGACTCGATCACCGATTGCGAACGCGCCCGCCCCGTTGGCGAGGGCCTCTTCGGCGCCTTGGGCAAGGGCTACGTCTCGCTCGTCGAAGGGCTGCTGTACGCGATCCACCCGGCCAGTGCCCTCCGCGTGGTTAACATGGGCACCTCCGGCCACACCGTGCTCGACCTGAAGGCGCGCTGGCAGACCGACGTCCTCAATCTCAAGCCCGACTGGCTCGTCATCATGATCGGCGTCAACGACGTCTGGCGGCAGTTCGACCTCCCACGCCAGACCGAGATTCACGTCTCGCCCGAGGTCTATGCCAAGACGCTCGACGAACTCGTCACCCAGACCAAGTCCAAGGTGAAAGGCCTCGTGCTCATGTCGCCGTTCTACATTGAGCCCAACCCCGCCGACGCCATGCGCGCCCGCATGGACGAGTATGGCGCGATCGTCAAAAAAACCGCCGCCAAGCACGACGCCCTCTTCATCGACACCCAGGCCGCCTTCAACGCCGCACTGCAGCACATGCACGCCAACGCCATCGCCTGGGACCGTGTGCATCCCAACAACATCGGCCATGCCATCCTCGCCCGCGCCTTCCTCAATGCGGTCGGCATCGCGATGTGAGTGATTGCTTGAAATCATGTTTTGCTGGAGATGCGGCGCCCCCGCCGCGTCCCAGCCAACAACCGCGGCGCGGGCGCCGCGGCTCCATCTCCAAGCCGACGCGTTAAGGACAACGCGTTCCACCTCAATTCCGAATCATGTCCGTCGCCAAACTCCGCCTCGATGAGCTGCTGGTCATGCGCGGCCTCGCTCCGACCCGGGCCCAAGCCAAGGCGCTGATCATGGCCGGCCGCGTGCTGCACGGCACGGAGCGACTCGACAAACCCGGCAAGGATTTTCCGGCCGACTTCGAACTGACTGTCGAACAACCGCCGCGCTTTGTCAGCCGGGGCGGCGAAAAACTCGCCGGCGCCCTCGCCCATTTCGCCCTCGATCTGACGAGTGCCCATGTGCTTGACGTGGGCGCATCCACCGGCGGCTTCACCGATTGCTCCCTGCAGGCCGGCGCGGCAGACGTGGTCTGCGTGGATGTCGGCCGCGCCCAGCTTCACGCTAAGCTTCGCGCCGATCCCCGCGTGACCAATCTCGAGAAGGTCAACGCCCGCCATCTCAAGCCCTCCGATCTGCCGCGCAGCGAGTTTGATGTGATCGTGATGGATCTGTCGTTCATCTCGCTCAAGGCCGTCCTACCCGCCGTCTGGCCCTGCCTGCGCGCCGGCGGCACGCTGATCGCCCTCGTGAAGCCGCAATTCGAGGCCGGCAAGACCGAGGTGGACAAGGGCCGCGGCGTCATTCGCGACCGGGGGGTGCAGGACGCCACGCTCGCAAGCGTGCGTGACTTCGCCCTCGCTGAACTTCCCGGAGCCAAACTCCTCGGCAGCATCGACTCGCCCATCACCGGCGCGGACGGCAACCGCGAGTTCCTGCTCGGCCTGAAAA
The DNA here is from genome assembly GCA_903859715.1 of uncultured Opitutia bacterium. Taxonomy (GTDB): domain Bacteria; phylum Verrucomicrobiota; class Verrucomicrobiia; order Opitutales; family Opitutaceae; genus Opi-474. The sequence goes on along the minus strand of CAIONS010000056.1, from coordinate 18,503 downwards.
AGTTTAGCCGCTAAGAACACGACGTTCGAATCATTTTATCGCGGAAGCACGGAAGGGCGGAAGTTGGCGAATAATTCACTGATCGGGATCGATTCCGTGTTTCCGCTCCTCCGCGTTTCAGCGATCAATTCAGAAATCCGGATTTCGTGTCTTTCGTGGTGACTGGATCGACCTCCGCGACCTTTGCGCTCTTCGCGGTAAATAAGGTTTTCCCTCCTGCAGCTTGTGTGTAGGATTAGTCCCGAATGAAGCCCATCCGCAAACTCGCGTTCGTCGTGAACGAGGACAAGTCCGGCGCCCTGGAGCTGGCCCACACCCTCATGATCGTCGCGAAGCAATCAGGCGTGAAGCTCAAGCACACCACGCGTTTTCCGGTGGCCCGAGGCTTCCTGCGCGGCGTCGATGCCTGCTGTGTTATCGGTGGCGATGGCACGCTGCTGGGCGTCGCGCGCGAGGCCGTTCGCGAGCAGGTCCCGATCATCGGCGTGAACCGCGGGAGCCTGGGGTTTCTCACGACGTTTTCCGCCGACGAGGCCCGGGCTCATTTCGGCGCTCTGATCAACGGTGCCTACAAGATCGCTCACCGCTCGATGCTCGACTGTTCGACCGGCCCGGGCGTGCACGACCTCGCGTTGAACGACGTGCTCATCAAGGACGAGGTCAACTCCCGCCTGGTGCGACTCGAAGTCGTCGCCGATGGCGAACTGGTGACCGACTATTATTGCGACGGCCTCATTTTCTCCACCCCAACCGGATCGACCGCGTACAACCTTTCCGCCGGCGGCCCGCTCGTCCATCCCAGCGCCGCAGTCATCGCGATGACCCCGATCTGTCCGCACACGCTGAGCAACCGCTCCATCATTTTCCGCGAGAACGTCCGCCTGCGCGTCTTCAACCGCACCGATCAGTCCCGCCTGCTCGTGGCGCTCGACGGACAGCGCAACCTCAAGGTTGGCATCGGCACCCCCGTCGAGATTTCGATCTCGAAGCTCAAGCTGTCGCTCGCCCAGCGGTTGGACTATTCGCATTTCTCCGTGGTACGCACGAAGCTCAAGTGGAACGGCGGCGCGGCTGACGCGCCCAAATCCGGGGTATAAAAAAGCCCCGGCGTTTCCGCCGGGGCTCGAGTCAACAGGCAGCTGCACCCGCCTCACTTCTGCGCGTCGTCCGCCTTCTTCTCGGCGCGTTCCTTCTTCTTCGCGTCCCGCTCGGCCTTGGCCTTTTCCTTGTCGGCCTTCTTTGCGGCCTTCTCGGTGTCATCGAGTTTGCCGTCCTGGTTGGCGTCATACTTCTTGAGCACCTCCGCCTCGCGCTGGGCTTTCCGCGTGGCGGCGGCTTCCGATTTCTCATCCGCGCGCACGGCCGGGACAACCATGGTGCAGACGAGGGTGAACAGACTGATCACTGCGACTAACTGGGGGGATGGTTTTTTCATACGCGCGAAAAACTGCCGCGCGTCGAAATTAAAATCCAGATTTCTCTTCCAGGAATTCGATTAATTTCACTCTGATGCCAGCGAGTTTCTTGTACGAGGCCATTTCAGGGGGCATAGTCGCCAGCGCTTGGCGCAAACCCGCCACGGCCGCGGAATCTCTCACAACTTCATCCAGTCGGTGCAGCGCGATGCGAATGCCAAAAAGCACGCCCTTGGATTGTGGCAATGCGAGCAACGCCTGGTATTCGACCCTCAACCACAGGCGCTCGAGCGCAACCGGAAGCACAGGCGCGGGCACTTCGCGCGCGGGATGAAGATTGAGTTCATCCGTCGCCACGATGCCCCAGTTGTCGCGATAAAACACGGCCCCCGGTTTCAACCGCGAAAGAAATTGCTGGATCGGCGAGGCGAGCGCCACGTTCAGTCCCGGCACCGGGCCATGAATAAAATTCAGCGGATGCCCGATTTTCTCGTCGAGCGCCCAGCCAGTCGGGAAGCACAGGGCCCCGCCGCACAGCCGAAATGCGCCCGTCGCATCCGGTGACAAGAGCAGGACATCAGGTTCCCACGCCGCGCCCAGTTCCCGCACCGACGTCACTCGCGGCAAGCCCCACTCTTTCTCTCCCAGCTCCACCACCTCGGCCAGCAATGGCTCGCCCTCAGGCAGCAACGCGACGTAGCGCGCCGGATTTTCCGCCAGCCATTTCGCCCGTTCCCGCAACAGGTGCCCCGACGGGTCCTGCGGTCCGAAAAAATCCTTGGGATCTCCCCGCCGCAGGGTGAGATGAAAGCGGTAGTTACCGTCAGGGAAAAGCGCGGCGAGCTCGCTCACGGCTTCACGACCAGCTGGGTGCGGAGCGAACGCTGGAAATGCCGCTGCGCGAACCGGGCAAGGTCGGTGATGCTCACAGCGTCGATGCGCGCGTCATGATTCCTCCAGTCGTTAACCGGCTGGCCCTGCAGCGCGTTGATCGCAGCCTGCATCGCGCGGGCCGAGTTGGTTTGCATGCCTTGGCGGCGCGCCGCCTTCAGCCGGGTCTGGCAGCGGGCGAGTTCCTCCGTCTCCACCCCGCCGAGCTGTACCCGAGCGATTTCCGCATCAATCTCGGCCAAGACCTCGGCCTCGCGGCCGGGCTGGGTCCCGGCAAAGAAGTAAAACATGCCGGCGTCCATTCCAGCGATCCGCCCCGAACGGATGAAGTACGCGAGCCCCTTTTCTTCACGCACGCGCTCAAACAGGCGCGACGCCATGCCGCTGAACAACTCGTCGGCCACTTCGCTGACATAGAAGTCGTCCGCGTTGACGCACGGACCGGGAAACGCCTGCAGCACGACTGCCTGCTCACGCGGCTGGTTTTCCACAAAATCGCCGGTTTTCGCCGGACCGGCAAAGCGCGCGGTCGAAACCGGCACCGGCCCGCGGGGAAGTTTCGCCAGGAATGCCTTCAGCTTTGGCGTCAGTTTGCGCGGGTCGAAATCCCCCGCAACTGCGAGGACCACGTTGGAAGCGACGCGCAGCCGGCGATGCAGCGCCACCAGATCGGCCGGAGTGAGCACTTTGACGCCGGCCTCATTGCCCGCGGCATCGAGGGCCAGCGGATACGCTCCGAAAAACAACTCCCGCATCCGTTTGCGGGCCCATGTCACCACATCATCCGCGTCCTGCTGCAATGCGGCCACCTGCGTGTCGCGTTCCAAGGCAAACGTCGCCGGCTTGAAAGCCGGCGTGCAGATCGCCTCCTCCAAGATCGCCAGCGCGCGCGCCGCGTCGGGCGGAAGGACTTCGACGGCCAGTCCGATCGAGTTGTTGCCCGAGAACGGATAAAACGATCCGCCAACCTCCTCGATGAACTGCGCCACTTCGGCCGAGCTATGGTGACGCGTATCCTTGGTCAGCATGGTCGCCAGTAGCGCGGTGGCTCCGCGCCGGCCCGGTTCCTCCAGCAGCGGGCCGCCCAGCATCGCTAGGCGGAGATGCAGATTCGGCAGCCGGTGGTCGGGTTGCAGCAGCAACCGGGCGCCGTTCGGCAGCCGGATTTCCTGAAAATCGGCGACCGTCTCCATCACCGCGGATTGCTGTCCAGTCGTATGCGCGGATTCCTTCGGATTGATTGAAATCGATGTCTGGCGCGACGGAACGAGGTAAGTCCGGAGCACCCGGCGAAGTTCGGCCGGCGTGATGGTTCGCAGGCGCTCGAAGTACGCGCGACTAAAATCGAGTTCACCCACGACGACCTCGGCCGCGCCAAGCCGCGAAGCCTGGCCGCTCATGGTCTTGCGCGTGTTGATCTCGCCGACCACCAGCTGACGGAGCGCCTTCTTGAGCTGGGCAGCGGTGAACCCGCGGGTGGCACAGCGGGCAATGGCCTTTTCAATGGCCGTGGTCGCAATCGCCCGCTTGGCGGTATCCGTCGTGAAGGAAATGCAAAACAATCCGCTGGTGCCGGGATTCCAGCTCGCGGCATCGATCGTGTGGACCAGGCCGGTTTTCTCCCGGATTTCCTGCCAGAGAACCGAGCTGTCCCCGCTGCCGAGCACCATGGCGAGCAGATCGAGCACCGGCGCATCGTCATGTGTCAGGCCGGGAATCGGCCACGCCAGCGCCGCGCGGGTGATCTCAACCTCCTCAAACCGATGCTCGGAACGGGCGGCGAGCTGCAACGATTCCGCCGGCACCAAGACAGGCGCCAGTCGTCCACGGGCCGCAGCCCCAAAGTGTTGCTCCACTACTGAGCGGGTGGCCGCCACGTCGATGTCGCCCACGATGACGACCACGAGATTGTTCGGCACATAACGCGCCCGATAATAGCCCACCAGATCCTCATGCGTGACGGCGGAAAAGACATCGCGATGCCCGATGATGGGCTGGCGGTAAGGATGATCCCGGAATGCCGTCGAGAAAAGTGTGTCCCACAGGCGGTTGTCAGGGTCGTCCTTCGTCATCGCGATCTCGCGCAAAATGACGTCCTTCTCCTTCGCAGTTTCATCCGCGGGCAACGTGGAATGCAACACGGCATCCGCGAGCAGATCGATCGCCACCGCGGTGTGCTCGCTCGGCAGGTCGATGTAGTAGACGGTACGATCGAAGGTCGTGTAGGCGTTGATGTAGCCGCCATGTGCCTGGACGGTTGCCGAGATCTCGCGGCCCGCCCGGCGGGACGTGCCCTTGAACAGCATGTGCTCCAGGTAGTGCGAGAGCCCCGCGCCGAGAAGTCCGCCCTCGTGAATGCTCCCGGTCTTCACCCAGACCTGCACGGACGCCAGTGCGGCGGAGCGGTCGGGCTTGAGGATAAGCGTGAGGCCGTTCGGCAGAACGCTGCGGTCGACTGATTCGCGCCAGAAAGGGTCAAGGAGTCGGAGATCCGCGGTGGCGGAATAGGCGTTAGGCATGAAGGTGGCGGGGCTCGGACGGGCGCGAGTCTAGACAGACCCAACCGCCTCGGTGCTGGAAGAACCCTTGCGGGCCTTGGTCGGCAGGAAGGGTTTCACGAAGGCATCCTCAAAAGTGTACAGGTCGGAAAAGTCCTCGCGGCGGTCATTGTCGGTTTTGCTGAAGACATTATATTCAATCAGATTGAAAACGATGTCGCCAAAATCGGAACAGCGCTTGACGCCCCAGGAATTGAGCACGGTCTTGGCCAGCGGGCCGAATTGGTCCAGTGCATAAACCTTCAGTCCTTCAAGCAGTTCCGGTCCGGAAACATGGCGGGAACGTCCCGCCCGCGGGGCATCCTTCTTTTTCAGTTCCTTGACCGCATGATCGAGACCCTGACGGATAAAGTCATAGGCCTTGCGGTCAAAGCGGGTGTCTTCCTTGCAGATGAGTCCAACGATCTCGGCGAAGTCCGGGTCTTGCATGATTCGTAGCAGGAGGAGTAAGCACAGGCCGGTTGGCCGCGCAACCAGCAACCCACACGGAACGAGTCTAGGGGTTACCTGTACCAAGGGATAGGTTAAATTCCCTCGCCAGTTCTGGGTGATTGTTACACTTTGCAGACCAATGATCGCTTCAACTCAAACTAATCACCCCCTGGTTAGCGGCAAACCCAGCGCTGGAGTTCAGTCGCCTATCACTCTCGCTTGCTCCCACCTCAAGCGGGCCGGCCTTCGCATTACCCAGCCCCGCATCGCCATTCTCACCGCCCTCGTCAAACGCGGCCAGCCGACCAGCATCGAGCAGATCCACGGCGACCTAACCCCTGGCTCCTGCGATCTCGTGACGGTTTATCGCTGTTTGGCTGCATTTGAGGAAATCGGCTTGGTCCGACGCTCGTTCTACCACAACGGCACCAGCCTGTATAATATCAACCTGGGCGAGAACAAGAGCTACCATTTAATCTGTAAGGAGACCAATCGGGTGGAGGAGATTGATAGCGAGACCACCGCCGAAGTCCGCCGGTGCGTCATGCAGATTGAGGAAGTGCTCAAATCCAAGGGTTACACGGACGTGACCCACATGGTTGAATTCTTCGGCAAGGCTCCCCCGGCTGCGCGCATACCTACCCCGACCAATTCGCCCACTCGCGCATCCATTGAGGCAGGCGATCGCTCCCCTCTTAAGCAAACGACGCGAACCTGATCGGTCCGCGTCGTAGTATTGTTTTCGGCCGGAGCGCCGGCGAAGCCTCACGCCTTGAGCGCCGCGACGTAGTTCGCTTCGGCTTGGGTCCAGTTGACCACGTTCCAAAAGGCCGCGATGTAGTCCGCCCGGCGGTTTTGGTAATGCAGATAATAGGCGTGCTCCCAGACATCGAGCCCCAGCACCGGTGTAGCGCCATCGCTGAGCGGTGAATCTTGATTGGCGGATGAACTCACCGTGAGCACTCCACCCTTCACACTGAGCCAGGCCCAACCGCTGCCAAAGCGCTTTGTCGCCGCCTCGGAAAACTGCGCCTTGAATTTATCGACCGAGCCGAATGAGGCCGTGAGGGCGGCCGCGAGGCTTCCGGTCGGGGCGCCGCCCGCGTTCGGGCCGATCACCTGCCAGAAAAATGAATGGTTGGCATGTCCGCCGACGTTGTTGCGCAGGGTTGTGCGGATTTTCTCCGGCATCGCCCCGAGGTTCTTCAGGATTTCCCCCGCACTGAGCTTATGCAGGTCGGGATAATCGGCCAGCGCCTTGTTGGCGTTCGTGACATAGGCCTGATGATGCTTCGTATAATGGATTTCCATCGTGCGCGCATCGATGTGCGGCTCGAGGGCATCAAAGGCATAGCCGAGCTTGGGCAGGACAAACGGCTGCGTCGGGGAAGCCGGCAAACCCGCAGCCGGCCCCGCCGGACTGTCGGCAGCCAGCGCCCGGGTGGAAATCATGCCCAATCCCAACAAAGCGGCTCCGGCACCCAAGGTCTTGAGTGCTTCGCGCCGCGAAACTGAATTAGTCCCGCGATTCGTGTCTTTCATAGCTCAACCAAGCTAGAATCGAGTGTCCGCAGACGCAACTCCCCTCGCACCATCGTCTGGGTAGCGCAGGCAGAATGCCTGCGCCACTTCCTATCCCATCGCCGCGAGCAGCCGGCGGAGTGTGGCATCCACGAGCTTCGGGTCCGCCTTGCCCTTGGCCGCCTTCATCACCGGCCCCTTGAAGGCGTTGATCGCACTGTCCTTGCCGGCCTTGAATTCCACCACGGCCTTGGCGTTGGCCGCGATGGAGTCACGACACCACTGCTCCAGCTCACCCGCATCGGTCGCCGTGGCCCGGAGGCCGCGGCGATCCGCGATGACCCCAGGAGTCTCTCCGGTGGCGAACATCTCGACAAAAATTTCCTTCGCGGCATTCGTCAGTACGGTGCCGCTATCCACCAGCTGCACGAGTGCGGCGAGGTGCGCCGGGCTGATTTTTGAGTCCGATAACGCCCGATGGGAGGTGCCCAGCTCACGGAGCAGATCATTGACGACCCAGTTGCCCACGGCCTGGGCCTTGCCACTGCCCGCCAGTTTTACGGCTTCCTCAAAATAATCCGCCAGGGCCTTGTCCCAAACCAGCACGGAGGTCAGCGTATACGGCAGCGCGTAGGCTTCCGCAAAGCGACGCTGCTTGGGAAAGGACAACTCGGGGCATTCGGCGCGGAGTTTGTCCTTCCACCCTTCATCCACTTTCACCGGCATCAGGTCCGGATCGGGAAAGTAGCGGTAGTCGTGCGCCATTTCTTTCGAGCGCAGCGACTGCGACGTGCCCGTCTGGCCGTCGTAATCCCGCGTCTCCTGTACCAGCGTGCCGCCGCGCTCAAGCACGGCGAGCTGCCGCTTGATCTCATGGGCAATGCCGTCGCGCACAAACGAGATCGAGTTGAGGTTCTTCAATTCAACCTTGGTCCCGAGCTTCGTCTCTCCCACCGGACGGATCGAAATGTTCGCATCGCAGCGCAGCTGGCCTTTCTCCATGTCGCAGTCGGAGATACCGCCATAGATCATGGTGGCCCGCAGCGAAGTCAGGTAAGCAAACGCCTCCTCGGCGGAATGCATCGTCGGATCGGAAACAATCTCCATGAGGGGCGTGCCGGCCCGGTTGTAGTCCACGAGCGACTCCGTCGCGAAATGGTTCAGTTTACCCACGTCCTCCTCCAGATGAATGCGGGTGAGCGGGATCCGTTTGTGCTCGCCCATCACGTTCCGCGCCGGGCCGGGCAGCTCGATCTCCACGCTGCCGCCAAGGCACATCGGCTGGTCGTATTGCGAGATCTGGTAGTTCTTCGGCGAATCAGGATAGAAATAGTTCTTCCGGTCCCATTTACAGACCGGCGCAATCTCGCAGCCCAGCAGCAGGCCCGCCTTGATGATCGCATCGAGCGCGGCCTTGTTCATCACCGGCAGCGTGCCGGGCAACGCCAGTACGACCGGATCCGTCAGCGTATTTTCCGGCTGGCCATAACCCGCCGCCACCCGCGTGAAAACCTTGGAGTTCGTCTTGATCTGGACGTGAACCTCAAGGCCGATGACCGCTTCGTAGTTCATCACAGGGAGGGGTGCTGGCGGTGCCAGTCGTGGGCCTGCTCATATGCCCGGGCCATCGCGAGCAGGTTCGCCTCGGCAAACGGCTGGCCGATCAGCTGGAGCCCGATGGGCAGGCCGCCGGTGGTAAATCCGCACGGCACGCTCAGCGCGGGCAGACCCGCGAGGTTTACGCCGATCGTGTAAATGTCGCAGAGATAGAGTGCGAGTGGATCGGATTTCTCCCCGAGCTTGAACGCGGGCACGGGCGAGGTGGGCGTGAGCAGCGCATCGACTTCACGATAGGCGTTGAGAAAGTCCTGCCGGATCAGCGTCCGGACTTTCTGCGCCCGCAGGTAAAACGCGTCGTAGTAGCCGCTCGAGAGCACATACGTCCCGAGGATGATGCGGCGTTTGACCTCGGCGCCAAATCCCTCGGCCCGGGACTTGAAGTAGATGTCCACGGCATCCTTGGCGTCCTTCGATCGGTGACCGTACCGGATGCCGTCATAGCGCGCGAGATTCGACGAGGCCTCGGCCGTCGCGATGATGTAATACGTATCGAGGCAGTACTGCGTGTGGGGCAGCGACACTTCCTTGATCTCGCAACCCTGAGCCCGGTAAAACGCGATCGCCCGCTCCACCGCGGCATTGACCTCCGGATCCAGACCGGCACCGAAATATTCCTTCGGAATGCCGAGCCGCCACGGGCCCTGGCGCCGCTTCACTTCCGCGCGGTAGTCGGGGATGTCCGCCTTGAACGAAGTCGAGTCCAGCGGATCGTGGCCGGCGATCGCTCCGAGCATGATGGCCGCGTCTTCCACCGTCCGCGCAAACGGGCCGATCTGGTCGAGCGAGGAAGCAAAGGCGATGAGACCATAACGCGAAACCAGGCCGTAGGTCGGCTTGAGCCCGACGACCCCGCACAGGGCCGCCGGCTGGCGGATCGAACCGCCCGTGTCAGAACCGAGCGCGGCAATGGTTTCACCCGCCGCCAGCGCCGCTGAGCTGCCGCCCGAAGAGCCGCCGGGCACGCGGGAAAGATCCCATGGGTTGGCCGTCGGTCCGAAAGCGGAATTTTCCGTCGATGAACCCATCGCGAACTCATCGCAGTTCAATCGCCCCCAAATGACCGCACCCGCGCCTTTCAGCTTGGTCGTGACCGTGGCATCGTAGGGCGAAACGAAGTTCGCGAGCATCTTGCTCGATGCGGTCAGCGGCTGCCCGGCGACGGAAATGACATCCTTCAGCCCGACCGGAATGCCTTCCAGCGGTCCTCTCGCCTGCCCCGCGGCCCGGCGTGCGTCGGAGGCGCTCGCCTGGGCCAGCGCATCGGCCTCATCAAAGGAATTGAAGGCCTTCACGCGCCCCTCAACCGCCTTCGTCCGGGCGATGACGGCCTGCGTCAGCTCGGCCGACGAAACGGTCTTAGTGTCGAGCAGAGCCCCGAGTTCAGCGATGGATTTGAAAAACAATTCGGCGGCCATGGCAGGTTCACTCCACGACCTTGGGCACCACGATCATGTTGTCCCGTTGAGCGGGCGCATTTCGCAGCGCAGCTTCGACCGTCAAACCGGGCCGGACCACATCGTTGGCCCACACGTTGACGATCGGGAACGCGTGGGCGGTCGGCTCGACGCCCGTCACGTCGACCTTCCCGAGCTGCTCGATATGATGGAGCACGTCGCCCAGCTGCTGGGAAAATTTTGCCTTCTCCTCGGTCGTCAGGGCCAGCCGGGCAAGCTTCGCCACGTGGTCGATATCGAGATCAGGCGCGGACGACATGGTCATTTCCGGATCTGCCAGGTCGTCGACTGCGTGACCTCGTTCTGGATTTTCTGGAAAACGGCGTTCACTTCATCGTCGGTCAGCGTCCGGTCGATGGACCGGAACACGAGGGAGAAGGCCAGGCTCTTCTTTCCCTCGGGCAGGCCCTTGCCCTGATAGACGTCAAACGTTTCCACGCTTTCGAGCGTGAAGGCATTGCCCACGGCGGCCCGCGTGATTTTCGCGAGCGTTTTCTTCACTTCGTCCGCATGAACTCCCGCATCCACCACCAGCGCCAGATCTCGCAACGCAGCCGGCAGCAGGCTGAAGTCAGCGTAGCGGCGACGCGTCGTCTCGGCGGTGATCCTCTCGGGCAGGATCGCGAAGACCCCGCCGTATACCTTGCCCTCAATGCCCAGTGATTTGGCCATCGCCAGGCTCAGCAGACCGAAGCGCGCCGTCCAGCCGTGGGCCATCTCACCCGCGGCGGCCGACTGGCCTTCCTGCCAGCCATAATAGGGGCCGGAGACCGGCACCAGCGGCTGGCGCCCAAGATCAATCCCGGCCGCGGCCGCGAGCGCCGCGACGTGTTTCTTGACGGTATAAAAATCCGCCGGCTCACGCTTCAGCCAGGAGCGTTCGCCGACCGGGTCGGCAATGATGAAGCCCACGGCGGCGCATTCAAAGTTCTGGCCGTTGCGCTCCATGAAAACGCGGCCCGTCTCGCAGAGCCGCGAGACCGCGACGCCGCGGGATTGGTTGAGCTTGAGCGACTCCAGCAGGCCCATGGTCAGCGTGGGCCGCAGGTGCGACTGGTCGTCAACGAACGGGTTGGCCAGGGCGAGCTCGACCGCGGCCGTCTGGGAAACCCAAGTGGAAATTTCCTTCGCCGACCGGAGCGTGTAGTTCACGCACTCATGAAAATCATGGCCGACGAGATAGTCGGTCACGCGCTGGTTGAAGAGCACGACCGGGTCGTCGTCACCAATGAGCCCGGGCGACGACACCACCGCCGCGGGAATCTTGTCCGTGCCGTGGAGGCGGAGCACTTCCTCAACGAGGTCGATCGGGCGGTCAAGGTCATCGCGCCAGCTGGGAATCGCCACGGTCCAGGCCGGGCCCCGTGACTCGGTCGCCTCTTCCCGTACAATATTCAGCTCGAGCGACTCCAGCGCCGCGCTCATCTCGGCCGCCGGGATATCGAAACCGAGCTTCTCGCAAATATAATCATGCGTGACGACGATCTCACGCTTCCACGGCACATCACCGCCAACCTGACAGGCCGGTCCGACCACGGTGCCGCCCGCTGTCTCGAGGATGAGGTCAACCGCGCGATAAGCGGCTTCCAGGGCCGAGTGCGGGTCCACGCCACGTTCGTACCGATAGCACGAGTCTGACGTGAGACTGAGGCGTTTCGACGTCCAGCGGATCGTCTGGCGCTTGAAAATCGCGCACTCCAGCACGAGATCCGTCGTGTCGGCGCTCACCCCGGAGTTTTCCCCGCCCATGATGCCGGCGATGACCACCGGTTTCTCCGCATCGGCAATGACCAGCATGCGGCTGGTGAGCGTGCGCTCCTTGCCATCCAGCGTGACGAGCTTTTCGCCATCCGTCGCGCGCCGCACGATGATCTGGTTTCCGCCGAGCTTGCGGGCATCGAACGCATGCAGCGGCTGGCCGGTCTCAAGCATCACATAGTTGCCCACATCGACGACGTTGTTGATCGGGCGCAGACCCACGGCGGACAGGCGCCGCTGCAGCCACTCCGGGCTCGGGCCGATCTTCACGCCCTTGATGATATGGGCGGAATAAAGCGGGCAGTCCTCGGGCGAGAGCACGGATACGCCGCGCAGCAGTTCGGGATGCGGCGCACCTTCGATGTCGCCGCGGAATTTTTCCTGCGGATAAACCAGCTCCAGCTTGAACCACGCCGCGAGTTCGCGGGCGATGCCGAGGTGCGACAGGCAGTCCGGGCGGTTGGGCGTGATCTCGATGTCGAACACGGTGTCACTCGCCGGCAAGACGTCATTGATGGGCGTGCCGAGGGCCGGCCGGCCGGCGAGGATGAGCAGGCCGCTCGCATCCTCGGCGACGCCAAGTTCCTTCGCCGAGCACATCATACCGTCGGAGGACTGGCCGCGGATCTTGGAAAGCTTGATGACAAAATTCCCGGGCAGCACGGCGCCGGGCAGCGCGACCGGCACGCGGTCACCGACCTGATAGTTCTGTGCGCCGCAGACGATGGTCTTGACGCCGCCCGCCGGCCCGATGTCGACCTGGCAGACGGAGAGCTTGTCGGCATTCGGGTGCTTGTCGCGCACGAGCACCTCGCCCACGACCACCTGGCTGAGCAGCGGCGCCCCGGTGCGGATGACCTGCTCGACCTCGAAGCCGAGAAAAGTGATCGCACGGGAGATCTCGTCGGTCGATGCATCGAGGGCGACGTAGTCGCGGAGCCAGTTGAGGGAGATTTTCACGGACAGGAAAAATTTTGAATCGCGAAGGCGCCGAGGCGCTGGGATCGGTTACGCGAACTGTTTGAGGAAGCGCAGGTCGTTTTGGTAAAAATAGCGGATGTCATCGATGCCGTAGAGGAGCATCGCGAGACGCTCGAGCCCCATGCCGAAGGCGTAACCGCTCCACACCTCGGGATCGTAGCCGACGCCCGCGAACACCACCGGGTCGACCATGCCGCAGCCGCCGATCTCGATCCATTCCTTCTTCACCTTCGGGAGATGCTTCGCGCTCAGGTCGACCTCAAAGCTCGGCTCGGTGTAGCCGAAATAATGCGGACGGAACCGCGTCTTCGTCTCCTTGCCGAGCAGCGAGGCGAAGATGTAGTCGAGCAGCGCCTTCAGGTCGCGCACGGTGACGTTCTTGTCCACATACAGGCACTCGAGCTGGTGAAAGTTCGCCGAGTGCGTGGCGTCGGTCGTGTCGCGACGGTAGGTGCGGCCCGGCGAAACGATGCGGATGGGCGGGGAGCCCTTGAGCATCGTGCGGATCTGCACCGACGACGTGTGCGTGCGGAGGAGATATTTCTCCCCGGGCGTCTTCTTGGAGACATTGCCGAAATGCGCCGTCTCCGGGAAATAAAACGTGTCCTGCGCATCGCGCGCCGGGTGATCGGCCGGGGTATTCAGGGCGTCGAAGCAGTAGTACTCCGTCTCCACCTCGGGGCCGTCGGCGACGGTGAAACCAACCTTGCGCAGGATGCGGCACATCTCCTCGCGCACGAGCGTGAGCGGATGATAGGTGCCGGGACCGGCGTCGGGCGACGGCAGCGTGGGGTCGACCGCGGGGCCCAGCTGGGCCTGCAGTTCGCCGGCCTCGATCGTGCGGAGGGCTCCGTCGAGCAATTCCTGGAGGCGGGTCTTGGTCTCGTTGATCAGCTTGCCCATCGCGGGGCGCTGCTCCTTCGGCACCGTGCCCATCTGCTTCATAAGGGCGGTGAGCTCGCCGTTGGGCCCGACGAGGCGCGCCTTCGCGGCCTCGAATTCGGGGCGCGATTTCAGCGTGGCGAGATCGGTCTGGGCCTTGGCAACGAGCGCGGTCAGGGTGTCTTGCATGACGGTGGGCTTTTTTTGAACCAGAGCGGCGGCGGCGAAGCGAAGAAAAACAAAGAGGACGGAACCTCGGGTGAGGCCCGTCCTCCGGAGAGACAGGGAGGCGAGCCGGGCCCGGCTCGCGTTAGTCAGAGTTTAGGCCTTCGTGGCGGCCTTGGTCTTCAACGCGTCCTGGGCTTGTTTGACCAGGGCATTAAAGGCCACCTCGTCGCGAATCGCGATGTCCGACAGGATCTTCCGGTCGAGCTCGATTTTAGCGGCCTTGAGGCCCTCGATGAAGCGGCTGTAGCTGATGCCGGCGGCGCGGCAGGCGGCGTTCAGGCGCACGATCCAGAGACCGCGGCGGTCGGATTTCTTTTTCTTGCGCGCGATGTAGGCGTATTGCCACGCGTGCTGGACGGCTTCTTTCGCGTAGCGGAAGAGCTTGGATTTGTTGCCGAAATAGCCCTTGGCGTATTTCAGCACTTTCTTGCGGCGCTTGCGCGACGCGGGGGAGTTAGTTGCACGAGCCATGTTGGGTGGGTTCCTTTGTAGGTTGGTCGCTGGCGGGTCGGCTTAGGATTTCACCCGCCAAGCGAAGTTATGATTGAGCGCTCAGGCGGATTAGAGGCCGTGAGGCAGACAGCGAAGGAGCGGAGGCGTGTGGGTCTGTGAGAGAACCTTGGCCTTGCCCAGACGGCGTTTCTGCTTCGAGGACTTGGTGCTGGCCATATGCCGGGTACCCGGCGAACGGTGCAGCAACTTGCCCTTGGCGGTGATCTTGAAGCGCTTGGCAACGGACTTTTTGGTCTTTTGCATGGAGGAAGGGTTGAAAACACAGAAGCGGGCGCCGGCTGTAAAGGGTAAACTTAGCTCGGATGTGTCTCTCTTTTACCCATGAAGGCATCTCCGCCGCCTCGCACTCCATCGGCCGCCGGATGGATTCGGGCTAATATCCGACGGCCGCATTGGTCCGGCGGGGATCCGCATAACCCGTCAGAGTGCCGTCGGGGTTGAACTCCACGGCATTGATCCCGCTGAAAAGGCGGCCCCGGCCCGCCATCTCGGGCAGCACGACCTTCCAGCCAAGTGCCCGCAGGGCATCTGCTTGGGCGGCCGGAAACGACTGCTCCGCCTCAAAGGTCTCCACGTCGCCCTTCTTCCACGGAATCACAAAGTGAAACCGCGTATCCCCGATGGCATCGGCCAACGGCCGCTGTAACACGAGATGATCGAGCAGCACCTGCAGGGTCGAAGTCGGAATGCGCGCTGCACCCGGGATTCCCAGGGCGAAGACCGGCTTGCCCTGGCGAAGCACGATAGTCGGCGAAATCGTGCTGCGCGGCCGCCGGCCGGGCGCAATGTAGTTCAGGTGCTTCGCGTCGGTGAACTCGAAGTTGCTCATTGAGTCATTGAGCACCACGCCCGTGCCCGGTGGAATCACTCCCGCCCCGAAGTGCACGCTGAGTGACTGGGTCGCGCAGACGATATTGCCGTGTGCATCGACCACGATGAAGTGCGTGGTGGCCGCCATCGCACTCTGATACAACGCCTGATCTATCGCCGCCGCATCGGGCAAAGCTGGTGCCCCGACCATGGCCTTGGCCCGGAGGGCATGGATCGAGTCGGGCGAGACGAGTTTCTCAAAATAGAAACGCGATTGCGGCGCATCGGCGATCAGGCGGTAAGCCTCCAGTTCGACCAGGCGCCACACGCGGCCCAGCCGGTCAAGATTTCCGGCCGTGCGCAGCGGCCTCCCGCCGAACGAATCATCCTCCAGCACCTTCAGCGCCGTCAGAAACATCGCCGCGCCATTCGCCGGAGGCGGGGCGCTCAGGATTTGATCGCCGCGAAAATCGATGCCCACCGGCTCGGTCAGGCGCGCCTCATAGTTCACCAAGTCATCTGCCGTGATCACTCCCCCGCCCTTTTCCACCGCAACGATGATCGCCGCTGCGACCGGGCCGCGGTAAAATCCATCGCGCCCGTGCTGGGCCAGCAGAGTCAGCGTATGCGCGAGGTCCGGATTCGGCAGCAGCGAGCCCACCGCGGGGAGCTGACCGCGGGGCAGATAGAGCCGCGCAATCTCCGCATCACCCCGGTGCAGTTTTTTCGTTTGCTCCTCAAAGAAATCGCGCGACTTCGGCAGCACGTCGAAACCCGCGAGCGCCAGGGCAATCGCCGGCTGAACATCCTCCGCCCACGGCCGGACGCCCCAGTGCTCGTGCGCCATCCACAAGCCGGCGGCTAGCCCCGGCACACAGACGGAGCCATAACCGTAGCTGTGCGCCTCCGCCGGGCGTTTCAAGTAGGCCGGCACATCCAGTGAACCGGCGGCGTCCATCGCCTCGATCACGCGGGTCCTGCCGGTGGACGCTTCATAATAGAGCAGCATCAGCTTGCCTCCGAGGCCCGAAGCATAGGGTTCGGCGACTCCCAGCGCGAGCGAGGTCGCGATCGCGGCGTCGATGGCATTGCCCCCGGCTTGGAGTACCGCCAGGCCCGCCGCTGCCGCCTGCGGGTGTCCCGCCACGACCATGCCATGTTTGGCCGTCACGGGCGTGACTGTGACAGGCGGCGGTTGCGCGGCGGCGGCAATCGCCAAGGTCAACCCGGTCAGGAAAATTAAGCGGCAGGCGATCTTCATGGAATGATTCGCCGCCACTCCAGCCGGGCCGCCGGAGCAAAACAAGCCCGAGTGCATCAAAGAGACTGAATCCGACGCGGAAGCAGCGGACCGCCATCCGGTCACCCGCGCTCGAACAATTTACCCGGCATTATCCGCCGAAATCGCAGTTGACTTCAACTGGGGCTTCATGAGTTTTTCACCCTTCGCTTTTGGCTTCCTAGCTCAATGGTAGAGCAGTTGACTCTTAATCAATTGGTTCGGGGTTCGAGTCCCCGGGGAGCCACCACTTCTCCGTTATTTCCCAGTCAACTTCCTCGCAGATCCGCGACTCTTTCGCGCCGGCGTAGCTCAATGGTAGAGCACCTGTTTTGTAAACAGGCGGTTGCGGGTTCGAATCCCATCGCCGGCTCCATTTTCTTCCATGGGATGATTCTCCCGGCGGCCGCGCGACGTTTTAAATTTTCACTGCCCGATTGTGTAATGGTAGCACAAACGACTCTGACTCGTTTTGTCTAGGTTCGACTCCTAGTCGGGCAGCCATCGCTTTTTTAAATCCAAATTATTTATCGAGTGTTGAACACTCTTCTAAGTAGCTAAGGACAATAGAACTAGCGAAACCGTGTGTGCAACAGTCACCGCGCGAAGTTGGATTAGGAATTTGAGATGCCACAAAACGGCTCGATCAACTGTGCAACGGGCCGCAACGTGTCACGCTCTAGCCGGCACGTGCCAGCGCAACACGTGGCTTTCGGCGCCTCCCCCTCTGGACCTGACAATGCTTCACATGGTCCAAATCCGGAACCACTCATCAATTATTTCCAGGCGGCCTGCCCCAAAAAGGCGAAGCGGGTTGTCGTGGAGGAGGAATTCGTCAAGTTGCGCGGCCAGACTCACCCGATCACCGATTACCCATGGCCTTTCCACCGAACCCAGGTTCCCGAGTGACGGGCAGTACTATCAAACTGAAATTGCGCGAGATCACGCAGCTCTTCAATTCGCTCGATCCTTCGCCCTTCACGGAACAGGACCTCGACCACGATGCCGAGGAATTCATTGTGAGCTGGGCGCGCGAGCTGCCCCGGCATCACGATCTGCGCCTGACCCTGAGCCTCGAGCGACCCTTGCCCGCTACGCAGACAGCCGAAATTGTCGGCGATGCAATCCGACATTATTTCGCCTACCGCGCGTCCATCAACCGCCTTGAGCTGCGCTATCTTTTCAAGCAGGGCCGCACGAGTCTGCTGATCGGGACCAGCTTCCTTGCCGGCTGTCTCCTGCTCAGCCAGGCGATCGCCCACCGGGAGCCGTCCGGCGCGTTCTGGAGCATAGCCCAGGAAGGGCTGACGATCGCCGGCTGGGTCGCCATGTGGCGTCCGATGGAGATTTACCTCTATGACTGGTGGCCTATCAAACGTCGCGGATCGTTGCTCTTGCGGTTGAGCCGGATGAAGATCGAGGTAGTCGCTCACCCGGCCTGAACGGCGACCGACACATCCTCACGGTCAGAGTCGACGACGTTCACCTGCTTTCACCGGCCGGAGGACTCCCCGTGCTGTCTAAAAACTCAAACGAACGTCAGGTTACCTCCCGTTAATAGTCGGCCACATGCCGCGCTGACGATCACGCCAACAGATGTTTCCGGCCGGGTGGCCGCGCCAGTGAATCGAACCTCAGGCATGTTTGGTCGCTTTTCAGACAGGGTCGTGCGAAGATGATTATGACTGCCCCAATCGTTCGCAACTCCACATGACCAACCGCCTCACAACATTGTTGGGAAAGACCCATTCCCGGCTCCTTTAAGTCGCGGCACGACCATCACCGTTTCTTTTTGGACACTAGAACCGGTAAGTCCGTTCTTACGATCGCTGGAGCTCCAATTCAGGACATAATTTGCATCATTCCACCTGGCTTTATTTCGCGATGTTCCTGGCGGCGCTGGCCACCGACCTCATTCCGTTGATTGGTCCTCCGGTATGGACCGTGATGGTCTTCATGCTGGTGAGATTTGACCTCAATCCGTGGTTGGTTCTCGCCGTGGGAGTGCCCGGTTCGGTGCTCGGCCGTGAGTGGATCCCTCTTTTCGGTCCATCCCTAGAGTCGGTCTGGGCGATTGGTTGATGTTGATACGACTGACGCTGGTTGTCCATCCCTGGCGGAGGGAAGGCCCGGCTCGGCGGGCCTGACCGGCGCCAGGGAT
>CAIONS010000055.1 GCA_903859715.1 uncultured Opitutia bacterium | reverse complement strand
TGCTCCCGGTCCCCGGGATTGATGCGCTCGGGCGAGTAGCCGAGAAAGAAATCCACGCCTGCTTTAAGGCCCGAGAGCTTTTCCACGACCGGCCCGCAGACCTCCTCGGTCACGCCGGGATAGACCGTGGACTCATACACGATCACGGCCCCGCGTTGGATCACCTGGCCCACGGTCGTCGAGGCCGAGACCAGCGGCCGGAGGTCGGGACGCTTGTGCTCATCGATCGGGGTGGGAACGGTGACGATGAAGAAGGTGCGATCCCTTAGGGCTGCAGGATCATCGGAAAATTTCAGCTTGGTAGACTTCAGTTCTTCCGACGAAAACTGGGCGGTGACATCATGACCGCCGCGAAAGCCGGCGATTTTCTCGCCATCAATGTCAAAACCGACCACATCGCCGAATTTTTCGGCAAAAGCCATGGCCACGGGCAAGCCCACATAGCCCAGACCGATGATGGCGTACTTTTCGTTCATGAAGGCGACGAAGGTGGCCGGGCGCGGCCCAGTAGCTCAAGATAACTTTGCGCCGCCCGCGTCCACGAAAAATCGGTTTCCGCGCGGCGTCGGCCGGCCTGACCGAGGGCACGCCCCCAAGCCGGCTCGGTGGCCAGCCGAGCCAGCGCGGCGCCAAGCACGGCGGGCTGCCCCAACGGAAACAAAACGCCGGTTTCATTGGGCACCATCACGGCACGGTTGCCGGGCACGTCGCTGGCGAAAATCGGCAGGCCGCTGGCCATGGCCTCAAGCACGACATTCGGCATGCCCTCGTAATGCGACGGGTTCACCAGCGCATCCGCCTCGCGATAGAGTTTGGGCAGGACGGATTTTTTCTGCCACCCAAGCCAGTGGATATTTCCCGTCACGCCCAGTTCTCCCGCGAGGGCGGCCAGCTCGGGTTGTTGGGCACCGTCACCGACCACCTGCAGCTCATAGTTGTCCCGCACGGGTGCGGGCAGGGCCGCCAGCTGTCGCACAACACTGCCGAGGTTTTTTTCGGGATGGACGCGTCCGACGAAGAGCAGGCGCACCCGGCCGTTCGCGGTCGGACATTCAGCCTTCGAAGCCGGGTAAAAGACGTCTCCGTCCACGCCGCTGACAATCACCTGAACTGGAAACGGGTCGGCGGCGCGGCTGGTGACGGCCAGGCTTTCAGAATTGGCCACGATGGCCGCCGCATTCCGCAGCACCGCGCGCCGCACGGGAAGCGTGAGCCAGTGCTTCAAATGAAGGCCTGGGACATGGCCGGGCACATCACCGCCTCGCAGAGAGACCACATAGGGCACACCGGCCACGCGGAATAGCTTCAACGCGGCGGGCCCGGAAGGGATCGTGAAGAAGGCGATCGAGGCATCAAACTGATAGGCGCGATGCAGCGCGGCGACGGCCGCGCGGCTCTGCAGAAGAAATTTGATCATTTCCGACTGGCGGGCGCGGTCGGGCAGCAAACGCCCAACAGGCAGTCGATGAATCGGCATCTCATCCTCCACCACGGTTCCATCACCGCCCTGCAAGCCCGAAGTCAGCACATGTACGCGATGCCCGAGCCGAATAAGGGCGCGGCCAAGGTACTGCGTGGCGTTGGCCGCG
>CAIONS010000054.1 GCA_903859715.1 uncultured Opitutia bacterium | reverse complement strand
GGCTTCGGATAGCTTCTTGACGAGGATAGCGTAGAGTTTGGGGACCGAAATGCGCTGTTCGAATCTGGTGGCGTGGTTGTACTGCTTGAAGAAGTCGCGGCATCCGTCTGTGATACATAGGCCTTTGTCGTTGCACAGATTGGCAGCTTCGGCAGCCGCGTATAGGTCGCCACCTTTGTGCAAGATGCCTCCGTGGAATTTGTCCACGATGATGAGCATGATGGCGGCGTGCGGAATGACGCCCGCCACTAGTTCCGAGATTAGAATGTCAACGACGATTGCGGGGTTGAGGACCACGCGCGCGGCTTCTCCGTCGTACAAATCTTCATCGAAGAGGGTATCAGATAAGTGGGCGCCGCGCTTGCCGCCTTTCGTGTCAGCCATTGCCGACCGTATGATAATGGTGCGGGCGATCTCTTGCTGCCTCTGGGCTTCCGCGAGCGCTGAGATAGCCGCGATAGGTAAGGTGTGAACCGAACCACCAGGGAGCCCACCCGCCATGCGAGTGCGAAGAGCGTCCCACGTCATTGGGTACCGGGACCGTGCTCTTTCGAGAATGGCGACGTTGGTGGCATGGGAGTGCTGGATCTCGAGGCCTGCCTTCATGTCGCGTATCTCTCCATGGGCGCCGGGCTGGGAGTGATATTCAAATTCCTCGTACCCTCCCGAAGATCCGGGAAGTACTAGGCGCGATTGTCTCGGGGGGGACACTTCTTGGGCCAGCGGCTTGTCGTCGGGACCGCGCTCGCTTCCGTCGCCGCACAGTGGAGAGATTGGGGTCCGCTGGAGAAGCGGCCCGGGTTGGAGACGTGGGGCTGGTGCCAATGCAAGTGGCCGGGTGGCGATGGTTGGGTCCCGCATCCTGGCAAGCCGTTGCGACGTGCGCCGCACTCGCGCCTCGGGCGTTTTGGCTTGAACACTTTCTTCCATCGCGGTAACGAGCTGCTTATGTTGCACATCTGCCTGCCGCACCTTCTCCTTGCGTGCGTAATGGGCGACGCTGACTCGTGCGTCCTGGGCTTGCATCGATTCCACGGCAGAGGACAGTATCTGGGTCAGCTCGTCCGTTATCTCACTCTTGGTGATCCTGTCCAGGGTGACAGCGAGGGCGTCGCGCTGCCGACCGGCTTGATCGCTCATTACGATCAACGAGGCTTCCATTGCATCGATGGTCTGCCGGGCGAGGTCGAGTTCTGAGGCCAGCCGCTTCACCTTGCGATCCAGGATCCCGATCTCATCGCGATCGGCGCGATCGGAAAGCGCAGAGTTGAGCGCGCGTTGATCACGTGCTTCCTCCGAGTCGCCCTCCCAGTCCCCTTGCATGGGCGCGCGAACGCCGCTTGAGCCAGACGGTTTCTCTCCTTTCGGAGGCTGTTTCCCGTCGTCCCCTTTCGGGGCGTGCTGACTGCTCATCCTCTCCTCTTTCGAGGCCTCCTCTTTCGAGGTCCGGGACTCCTCTTTCGAGGGCTGCGTGGCATTTCGGCCCCGCATCTCCTCTTTCGAGGGCTCCCCTTTCAGGGTCCGGGTCTCCTCTTTCGAGGGCAGTAGAGGGTGAATCTCCTCTTTCGAGGGCAGTAGAGGGTGCATCACTCCTTTCGGAGGACGCGAGAGAACGTCGGCGGGCGGCCACCATTGTTCGCCGTCGCCAAGTGCATCCTCTTTCGATGCGTACTTTGGGTCAGGCGAACGCCCGTCTGGCCGGGGCCAGATATCATCAGCGTCGGAGAGTGCGCGTTCAAATGCACTCGATGCGTCACGGGCGGGAATGGTCTGGCGATCCAGGGCGCGATGATAGGCACTGGCGGCGCGAATGATAGCTTCATTTTCCGAGCCATATCCGCCGCCGGCGGGTGCAGATCCTCCGAGGCGTGCGGGCAGGGACCGCTGCGCTTGGGGCGTGAAGTCCGTGACGGGACCGATGGAACCCAAGGATCCGAATATTTTGGGATTGAGGAGCGCTTCGTTGAACGCGTTGCGTGCGTTCCTCGTGATCATAGTTTTGGGCTCGGAGTGGATCCGGAACGTGACGGCCGCATTGTCGGGGGGGGGCGCTAAGACTTGGCGATAAATTGTCATTTTTCTTCTTTTCTCAGATTATCTGAGGACGGTGCGCAGAGGAACGCGAGAGGTGACACGTGGTCTTAGGGCATACGACATACATGCGAAAATACCCCCAACCAATAATACAATAGATTTATACCCATCGTACCCATCTCGCCGTCCTCCATAAGGAGTCGGCGATAAACACTATTTGGATACGGTACTTTGATTGTTGTGTTGATCGCGCGTGCGATCAGCAAAAACAGGTGCAATATTGTGCG
>CAIONS010000053.1 GCA_903859715.1 uncultured Opitutia bacterium | reverse complement strand
GAGTCGGGCAATTCAGCGCGAGTCATTTTTCGCCATTACCGCGAACTTTTCACTAAGGCCGATGGCGAGGCATGGTTTGAGATTGCGCCGAGCAGCCTCGCCAAAGTGGAGGCGATGCGGGCTTAAATGCGATTCACAGTCGTTGGTGCTTCACGAACCTCATACGGGATGAGAGCTCCGGCTGTTCAACCAATCGTCAAGAGCCGCCTCTTCGAAAATAATCTTCCGTTGATTTAAGCGTATGTGTGGAACCCCGCTTCGGCGCACGAACTCCCAAAACGATGAGCGGTTCGAGTACCCCAATGTCGCCATGACATCCGTGCTTTGAGATTGCCTCGATTTAGCGGACACGCCGGGTAAGCTGGTTGGGCGCTCCCGAGGACAGGAGCCAAAGCTTGCCGCAGGGAGCGCCCAACCAGCGTTGGACGCGGACGGACACCGGTTCGGTGCGGCGAAAGGAACCAAATGAATAAGCCTGAGCAAAATGGAACCGGGGCGAAGCCCCGGCGGCAGTACGACGAAACGTACAAGCGGCACGCCGTGGATCTGACGCTGCGCGGCGATCGCACGGTGAAAGCCGTGGCCAGGGAACTGGGGATTGCTGCGTGGGCGTTGTACGACTGGCGCAAGCTGTATGCGGGGCGGCCTGGCTACAACCGGCCGGCTCCGCGGACCTTGGAGGAAGCCGAGGAGGAAATCGCCGATTTGCGGGCAGATGTCGTCCGAATGCGAGAACGGGAGACCGCGCTAAAAAAATCACTGGGCATCCTCTCCGAAACGCCCGCGAGCGGTATGCCCAGGTCGAGGCGATGAAGGGCGAGCATTCAGTCCGGATGTTGTGCGGGTTGCTGGGCGTCTCGCCCAGCGGCTATTACGGGTGGAGGCAAAACCGGCCGACTAAGCGGCAGAGCGAGGACGCGGCCTTGGCCGCGCGGATCGCGGCCGCCCACCGGGCCAGCCGCAGAACCTACGGAGCGCCCCGCATCGTCGAGGATCTGCGCGAGGAGGGAATCCGCACGAGCAAGCGCCGCTGCACCCGGCTCATGCGCGCTCAAGGACTGCGCGGCAAGAAGAAGAACCGGCGGCGGCCGCGGACGACAGACAGCCGTCATGCGCAGCCAGTCGCCGCGAACGTGATCGCGGAACGGCCTGCGCCGACCGGTCCGAATCAAGCGTGGCGGACCGATATCACCTACCTCAAAACCGCCGAAGGATGGCTGTTCTTGGCCGCGATCCTAGATGCTTGGAGCCGTCGCGTCGTGGGCTGGGCCTGTGCCCCGACGCTGCACGCCAGTTTGGTCTTGGCCGCCCTTCGAGACGCCCTCCAGCGCCGACAGCCGCCCAAAGGTGTGCTGCATCACTCCGATCGGGGCTGCCAGTATGTCGACGCCGATTACGTTGCCCTCCTCGATGCCGCTGGCTTGGTGCGCAGCATGAGTCGATCCGGAAATTGTTACGATAATGCCGCGATGGAATCGTTCTGGAGCACGTTCAAGACCGACACCGGGCTCGACGAGGCCATCCTGTCCACGCGCCGTGAAGCAGAGCTTGCCGTCTTCGATTATATCGAGACGTTCTACAACCCAAGGAGGCGCCACAGCTCCCTCGGTTATCTCTCCCCTGTGGACTTCGAAAATCAACAAACACTAAAACACATCAAAGCCGCCTGAATTGGTGTCCGTTTTTTCGAGGCAAGCCCAGCTCTCGGTCGGAAGACGCATCGCGCCCTTTTCATTTTACCCCATCTCGAGTTGGGAGGAGCGGATCGATTCAATCTGGATCTGATCGCGCAACTCACCCGTCGCTTTGACTGGG
>CAIONS010000052.1 GCA_903859715.1 uncultured Opitutia bacterium | reverse complement strand
GGGGTGCCCTCACCCCGCTGAGCCTCGCTGCGGGGTGAGGGCACCCCGCCTACAGTCCCCATCCGGTTCAGAGCCGCCAGGTAGGGCGCCAGCTGCGCGACCCGCTCGGCATCCTTGGCCGGATTCTGCCGCCAGCGATCGGCGCGCAGTTTCATCGCCTTCAAATAACGCGGGAACTGCGCCAGCTGCGCGTAGGGCGTGGTGCGCAGGAAATCCGGCGCCAGCAACGCCGCGAGTTCCCGCTCCATTCCCGCCGGCGGTGACGGGTGCACCAGCAGTGCCTGTCGGAGGGTCAGGATCTCGCGCAGGAGGTCCGCCAGCCGCGGCACCAGCCCGCGCAGGTCGGCCTTGGCCTTTTCGAGCGCGGCGGCGAAAGCGGCAGCCGTAAGGTAGGGCGAATCCTCCGGATGAGCCGGGGCCCGTCCGCGTGACGGCTCCTTCGGAGAATCCGTCCTACCCTTCAAGCGCTCCATACCTAAAACCCGGTCCGCATCCCTCACCCAGCGCCGGATCGACTCCAACGCCTGCGCCTGCAGTTTTTCGGTCGGGGCCAGCGTCGCCGTCAGCGTGCCCAGTTCCCGCAGGGCCCGCAGATCGCGTTCGGTCCAGCCCAGATCATGGCCGAGCTGCCGCTCCAGTAGCGCCGCAAGTCCGCGCCTCGTCGTGGCGGACGCTTCCTCCGGGGTTTTGTACAGGCGCAATTCCACGCCGCCCTCACCCGCGCGCAGCCCCGGAAATGCGAACACCGGCACGCCAGCCTGCTCGCTCACAGGCACGCGCTCCGGGATGTCGCCAAATGTCCAGGACGTCTGCATCGGCTTTTCCCACCGGACCCGCGCCGCCCGCCAGGCCACCGGATCCTCTCGCGCCACGCTCGCGCTGGCTTCGCGCGCATGGAGCTGCAGCGCCGCCCGGATTTCCCCCAGATCACGGCTCGCCCCGAGTTCACGCCCGTCGGTGTCGACCACCCGGATGCGCACGCGCAAATGCTCCGGCAGCGGCTTGTCCGCCCACTGCGCCGGATCGACCGCCACGCGAAAACGTTCCGCAATCTGCGCCGCCAGCGCCACCGTGAGCGACTCACGCCGGTCCGTCAGCCGGTCGCGGGCCGCAATCTGCGTCGCGAGGCTTTTGGCTGTCTCCGCGAGCGGGACAAACGCCCGCCGCAACTCCTTCGGCAAGGCCCGCAAATAGTGCTCCACCTTGGCTTCCAAGTGACCCGGCACCGCCCAGTCGAGCGCCGCGGGCGTGAGTTGCTCCGCCTCGTGCACGCTGACATCGAGTGTGACACCATCGTCCGTCTGGCCCGGCTTGTAGGCATACGCGAGCGGCAGCGCGCTGTTCTGCAACGGGAGCGCCTCGGGAAACGCCTCGGCGTCGTGCATAAGAGTGTCCGGATCCCGCAGGTCATCCGGTTCCATCATCAGGAACCGGGGCTCCGCCCCGCGCCGCTCGCGCACCAAATCCACCAGCTCCGCCACCGCACTGATTCCGAGGTAGGGCGAATCCTCCGGATGAGCCGTCACGCGGCCAGACCCCGGCTCATCGGGACGATTCGCCCTACCTGTCGAAGATTCCGGCAGCAACCGCTCCGCATAAAACCGGTACATCGCCTCGTCCAGATTGAGATAACCGGCGTCGCGCGTGCGCGTCAGGATCACCTCGATCCGCTCCCGCATCGCGCGGTTGTGCGCGATGAAATCCAGCGGGAACGTGATCGTGTCGTTCACCAGCCCCTCGCGAATGAAGAGCTCCGTGGCGTGCACCGGGTCGATCTTCCCGTAGCCGACCGCCCGGCTCTCGAGTTCCAATCCATAGAGCCGCGTGCGCTGCTTCACCATCACGCGGCCGGCCGTCTCATTCCAAAACGGCTCGCTGTGTGCCACGCGCACAAGGTGCGCCCCGAGGTCGAGCGCCCACGCCGGGTCGAGCCGCGCACCTGTCCGGGCATAGAGCCGGGTCGTTTCCATGATCTCCGCCGCCATGAGCCACGGCGGGGCCCGGCGGCTCCGGGAAGCACCTTCCTCGTTGGCTTTGGTCGCGGTGGGTTTCCGTTTCGGCTCCTCCCGCACAAACAGCACCGAGCCCGGAAACAACGTCACCCGCCGGTCATGCGTCGCCTTGTAGCCGCCGTTCTCCTCGTCGCGATGTGCGATGTTACCCAGCAATCCCGCCAGGATGCTGCGGTGAATCGCCCGGTATGGCGGCGTGCCGAAGGCCGTGGCCTTCGCGTCGTCGGTCTTCAGCCCGCTGAAGGCCGAGGTCATCTTGAAACCGTCGCGCTCCTTCAACACGTCGAGCAGCTGGGAGTAGATGTCCCGCCACTCCCGCATCCGCGTGTAGCTGAGAAAATGATCGCGACAGAAACGGCGGAGCTTCGATTGCGCCATCGTCTCGAACTGGTCGTGGTAGGTCTCCCAGATGTTCAGCAGGGTGAGAAAATCCGAGTCGGGATGCGCAAACCGGCGGTGCGCCGCGTCGGCTTGTGCCTGCTTGTCCATCGGACGCTCGCGCGGATCCTGGATCGAGAGACCCGAGGCGATGACGAGCACCTCGCGCAACGCCTTCTCCGTCCGCGCCTGCAGGATCATCCGGCCCACGGTCGGATCCACCGGCAGCCGCGCCAGCTCGCGGCCGAGGGGCGTCAGCTCCCGAAGGTAGGGCGAATCCTCCGGATGAGCCGTCACGCGGTCCGGCCCCGGCTCATCCGGAGGATTCGCCCTACCTTCCTTGATCGCGCCGAGTTCCTCCAAGAGCGCGTAACCCGCGCGGATGGATTTCGCCGCCGGCATGTTGATGAAGGGGAATCGCTCGATGTCGCCGAGGCGGAAAGCCTTCATGCGCAGGATGACATCGGCCAGATTCGCGCGCTGGATTTCCGGCTGCGTGAACCGCGGTCGTTCGAGATAGTCCTTTTCGGAATAAAGCCGGATGCACACGCCGTCCGCCACGCGGCCGCAGCGGCCCTTGCGCTGGTCGGCGCTCGACTGCGCGATCGGCTCGATCGGCAGCCGCTGTGTGCGGGCCTGCGGCGAGTAGCGGCTGAGCCGGGCCAGGCCGGTGTCGACGACAAAGCGGATGCCAGGAATCGTAAGCGAGGTTTCCGCGATGTTCGTCGCGATGACGATCTTCCGGCGCTGGGTCGGGCTGAACACCCGCTGCTGCTCGGCGTTGGAGAGCCGGCCGAACAGCGGCACGATCTCGATTTTGGATTTTTGATTTTGGATTCTCGATTCGAGCAGGTCGCTCGCCTCGCGGATGTCGCGCTCGCTCGGCATGAACACCAGCACATCGCCCCCGGTGCTCTCGCGGACAATGCGCTCCACCGCCTCCACCGCGCCGTCGATGTAATGCAGCGCCTCCGCCTTCGACTCCCGTTCGTCGCCCTCCGCGGCATCGGACCCGAGCGAGTCGAGCGGCGCATAGATCACTTCGACGGGATACGTGCGGCCCTCGACCTTGAGCACCGGCGCGCCATCAAAGGCCTGGCTGAACATCTCCGTGTCGATGGTCGCCGACGTGATGATGATCTTCAGCTCGGGCCGCTTGTAGCGCAGCGTGCGGAGGTGCCCGAGGAGGAAGTCGATGTTGAGCGAGCGCTCATGCGCCTCGTCAATGATGAGCGTGTCGTAGTCGCGCAGCAACGGGTCGCCCTGCACCTCGGCCAGCAGCATGCCGTCGGTGAGGAACTTGATGACCGTCGCCGGCGTGGTCTGGTCGTTGAAGCGGATCTTGCAGCCGACCTCGCGGCCCCACGTCACGCCCAGCTCCTCGGCCACGCGCCGCGAGATGGAAAGCGCCGCCACGCGCCGCGGCTGCGTGCAGGCGATGCGCCCGGCCGTGCCGCGGCCGGCGGCGAGGCACATCTTGGGGATCTGCGTGGTTTTGCCCGAACCCGTCTCGCCCGCCAGAATCACCACCGGATGCGCCTGGATGGCCGCGACAATCTCCTCCGCCCGCGCGCTGATCGGCAGCTCGGGCGGGAACTCAAGGCGGAAGCGGAAAGGTTGCTCAGGCGGGCGGGCGGACACGGGATTGAGTTTGTCAGCCGGAGTGAAGCGAAGTCTAGCCCGTAGGGCTGGGCCCTAAATTGAACCGTCATCCTGAGGAAGCCGAAGGATCTCTAGGATCTTTCCCGCTGTTCCGCGTTTGGATCCAGACACTTAAGCGTCGTCGTGGAAGTGTCAGTGGCCGGAAGCGGGCTTGAGGGCGATAATGACAGTGATGCTTCGGCTTCGCTCAGCATGACGGGAGTGGAAATGGAGTGGCGCAAAAACCGCGCTGGTTGACATCCGGGTGAGCCTGCTTGCAACTGCCGCTGATACCGCGGACCAACCCCGCAGTCAGTCCGCGTCCCATCCCGCATGAGCAAATCACCTCCCCTTCTCCCTACCGAAGCCCTTGAGCGCGTGCTCCGGCATGCCCGCTTGAACGGCACGTGGGTGCTCGCCATGGGCGGCACCTTTGCCCTGATCGGGGCGACCGGAGGTGAATATGTCGGCGTCATGGCGTGGCTGCTGGTCGCCGGCACCGGGGCCATGGCGTTGCACGGCGCAACCCTGCTGCACGAGGGCGAACCCCGCGGCACCGACTGGCTCGTGGGCGGCCAGCTTTTCTGCCTGGCACTCTGAAGTGGACCCCGATCGTTGGACAGCGGATCGGGTAAATTAAGTTATGAGAGACAAAGGCGCTTTGGATGCCTTGGCCGACTCCGAGGACAGGAGCCGAAGAGCTTGCCGCAGGAGTCGGCCCGTGGTCGGACGGATGG
>CAIONS010000051.1 GCA_903859715.1 uncultured Opitutia bacterium | reverse complement strand
GTCGCTTCCTGCGGCAAGCCTTGGGGCTCCTGTCCTCGGAAGCGACCAAACAGCGCACGTTTCATGCGCTGGTCGGGTGTCCACTAAATCG
The DNA here is from genome assembly GCA_903859715.1 of uncultured Opitutia bacterium. Taxonomy (GTDB): domain Bacteria; phylum Verrucomicrobiota; class Verrucomicrobiia; order Opitutales; family Opitutaceae; genus Opi-474. Next base: position 80,420 of record CAIONS010000051.1, on the reverse strand, counting down.
AGGCAATCTCAGTTGATGAGGGGGTCAGCCCCTAACTCTTGTGGTTGCTGCGCCAAACAGTGGCGAAGTGCCAGGGTCTTAGGGGCTGACCCCTTAGTCTGCTCTCCGAAGAAATGAACAACACGCCGAACCACGCGACCAGACCACGGCCGCCGCTCCGCGCCCCACCGCTTAGACCGCGAGCGCGGGATGGCGGAGGCCGACCTTCGTGGCCTGCTCGAAGGCGTACGCAAACTGCAGGAGCTCAAAGTCGGCGCGGTAACGGCCGACCAATTGAATTCCGACCGGGAGGCCGCCGGCTGTGAACGCGGCCGGGACCGAAATCGCCGGGCAGCCGGTGGCTGTGATCCAGTACGCCGACTTCATCCAAGCGACGTAGTGCTCCATCTTCACGCCGGCGATCTCCTTCGGCCAGTCTAGCGCCGCGTCGAAGGGCGTGACCTGGTTCACCGCGCAGACGACAAACTCATATTTTTCCTGGAAGCGCCGCATGTGCTCCATCACCTGGGCCTGCGAGCGCATGGCCTGCGTCACCTGCCCCAGCGTGAGCGCCGCGCCGGCCTCGATCTCACCGATCGCCTCGGGCTTCATCTCCGCACGGTGCTCCCGCAGCAGCACCCCGTAAGTCGACCAGCTACGCCAGGAACGCAAAATCAGGAACGCTTCATTGGCCCCGGTCAGGTCGGGATGCACGTCCTCCACGATACAGCCGAGCCGCTCGAACACCGCCCTCTGCGGCGCCAGCGCCGCGCGCACCGCCGGTTCCATGGGCAGCCCGCCGAGGTCCGGACACCATGCCACGCGCACGCCGCTGAGGTCGCGCCCGAGCGATTGCGCGAATCGTCCGGGATCCGCCGGGTAACTAGCTGGATCGGCCGCATCCGGGCCAGCGAGGACACTCATCAACAGCGCTACATCCGCCACGGACCGCGCCAGCGGGCCTTTTACGGCGAGGTTCCCGAACGGGAGAGGCGTGGGCGTGCCGGGGACGAGACCTATGGTCGGGCGAAAGCCGACTACGTTGTTGAAATTCCCTGGATTGCGGAGGGAGCCACCGAGGTCACTTCCGTTGGCGATCGGGATCAGCCCGGCCGCGAGGGCGGCGCCGGCCCCGCCGCTGGACCCACCCGCGCTTTTCGCAAGGTCGTAGGGATTCAGCGTCGTACCGTACACTTTATTGTAGGTGTGCGAGCCCATACCGAACTCAGGCATATTCGTCTTGCCGATGATCAGGCAGCCGGCGCGACGCAAGCGCTCGACGAGAACGGACTCGGTCTTCGGGAAATTGTGGCGGAAAATCGGCGAGCCGAGCGTGAACGGGAAACCCATCACCGGCTCGGTGTCCTTGATGGCGATCGGCAGGCCGTGCAGCGGGCCCACGGAATCGCCCCGCGCTACGCGCGCGTCGGCTGCGTCGGCCAGCGCCAGGCAAGCGGCATCGTCAAGCTTCGCCACGATCGCGTTGAGCCGAGGGTTGAGGCGCTCTATCTGGCGCAGGTGCGCCGCCATCACCTCGCGCGCCGAAAGCCGCCGGGTGCGAATCTCCGCCGCCAGCTCCGCCGCACTGGCAAAGCAGGGATTGCCCGCCAGTCCAATTGAGTCACCAGTAGCAGCGCGGGTGAAATTATAGCCCAGCGCGCCGAGCGCCACCGCCGATCCTGCCACCTTGAGGAACTCGCGCCGCGACGCGACCGTTTCGCTTGACCGCCCTGACGCAGAAGACATGGCCACAAACTGCCTTCGCTTTTTTCGCATGGGAAGAATAAATGGTCACCATCGGAGAAAGCCAGAAGGGAAAGCCAGAAGGGGTCAGCCCCTAACTTTTGTGGTCACTGAGCCAACCGCTGGCGAAGTGCCAGGGTCTTACTGAAAACGACTTTCGTGGTGTCCCCAGAAAGAGTCATGCATGAACAGTATCGCAAGGATCGTAGCTTTCACCATAACGGCTCGCATCATGCCTATTAAGACAAAAACATTACTGGCTGCCTTCACCGTCTTCACCCTGTCCCTCTCCTGTCTCCATGCCCAGGATCAGAAGCCTGCTTCTGGAGCGCCGGCTCCTGCGACGAGCACCGCGTCAGCCGATACCGCGAAAGCCAAACCGGAGAAAGCAATCAAACGCGTCACTGGAATTGGCGGGGTCTTTATCAAGGCCAAGGACCCGGTCAAATTGCGCGCCTGGTACAAAACCCATCTCGGCATCGATGTTAAGACGTGGGGTGGCGCGGCCTTTCGCTGGGGCGACTCGGCGAGCGTTCCGGCGAATGGCAAAACCGCCTGGTACGTCGGCGACGGCTCCAACTTCGCTCCAAGCAATGCCCCATTCATGATCGACTATCGCGTGGCGGATCTTCGGGGGCTCCTGAAGCTGCTGAAGGAAGAGGGTTGTCAGGTGCTCGATAAGGTTGAGGACTCGGATTTCGGATCGTTCGGTTGGGTCATGGATCCGGAGGGAAACAAGGTTGAGCTCTGGCAGCCGACTGAGGGTCATTAAGCAGGGCTTGGGTGCGCCACATGCGTTTGAGCGACGGGCAGGTAGCGGCGCAGTTTCAGTTTCCCTGTAGGTGGCGTACTTGCCACGCCACGTTGCGCGCGAGCGCGCAACCTACCAGATGGTCAAACTGGATCACGATCGACTGATAGCGCTCATTGACCCCTTGGTCTTCCCGGAAGCAGGTTCACCGGCATCAGTGGGCGACCGTTTTCAGCGGGCCCTTGGGCCGTTTGACCAGCCAGACGACGCCGATTGACGCGACCATCAGCACGGTCGTCCACGCGTAGTAATCGTTGGTCGCCATCCGGTATCGATGGCGGCTGCGTGTCGGCTGCTCCGGTAAGGATACTAGGGAAGATGCCGATGAGAATTCCAACCAGCAGCCGGGTCACGAGAACCACCCACTGAGTATCGCACCGGATCATCGCTCGATACTATCGGAAGATCGCAAAGGCGGTAGCTGGACCTTGGGGCAGGAGTGAAGAGGCGGGGTCAGCGACCCCGCCCTACACTCCGGGCCTCAAGTTCCGTCTCGCCTCCCGGCGGGCGTTTGGGCGTCGTGGCGGGGCGTGCCTTCGCTTGCCACTGATCTTTTTGACTATGTCCTGCCGCCGCGGCTGATCGCCCAGTCGCCCGCGGCGCGGCGCGATGCGTCGCGGCTGCTGGTCGTCGATCGCGCGGCCCACACGATCGCGCACCACACGTTTGCCGACCTGCCCCAATTTCTGCGCGCGGGTGACACCCTCTTCCGCAACAATGCCGCGGTGCTGCCCGCCCGGCTGCGGGCGGTGAGGCCCACCGGCGGACAGGTGGAATGCTTTCTCCTGCGCCCCGTCGAGGGCGATCAAACCTGGCGCTGCCTGATCAAGCCGGGCAAGAAACTGCCCGTGGGCGCGACGTTCGCCCATCCTACAGGCAGGTTCACGGGAACGATCCAGGCTAAGGAACCCGACGGCTCGGCCGTCGTGCGGTTCACCACCCGAGATAATCAGCCGATCACTGTCATCGCCAACCAGCTGGGCGAGGTGCCGCTGCCGCCTTATATCCAGCGCGAAGATGACTCGCACCGGGCGGACGATCTCGAGCGTTACCAGACCGTCTATGCCAACCGCGCGCGGCAAGTGGCGGTCGCCGCGCCGACGGCTGGACTGCATTTCACACCGGGCTTGCTCGCCACGCTGGAGACGCAGGGCGTAAAGACGGCAGAGATCACACTCCATGTGGGGCTCGGGACATTCCGGCCAATCATGTCCGACACGGTCGAGGCCCACGACATCCACCGGGAACTCTACGAGCTGCCGGCGGCGACGCGGCAGGCGCTCGTCCAGACTGCGGGCCGGCGCGTGGCCGTGGGCACGACGACGGTGCGGACGCTCGAGGACTTCCTGACGAAGCAAGGAAGTCCTGCGAGCGGGAGAAAGGAGGAAGGAGAAGGGAGCAGGGACGACAACGGAGTGGATTATTTCGGGGAGGCGGGGATTTTCATCTATCCGCCGTACGAATTCCGGGGCGTGGATGCGTTGATCACGAACTTCCACCAGCCCCGCTCCACCCTGCTGTGCCTCGTGGCATCGTTTTTGGCGCCCGGATCGACCGCGGGGATCGCCTGGCTGCACGAGATCTATGCCGAGGCGATCGCCCGGGAGTACCGGTTCTTCAGCTATGGCGATGCGATGTTGATCCTGTGAGTTGCGCCACGGGCAAACTTCGTTTCACTCCCACGTTCACACCCAACCATGAAAAACTTCACCCGTCTGGTCCTCGCCTCCGTCCTCACCCTCGGCCTGTTCGCCTCGGCGCACGCCGCGGTCGAGACTTATAGCATCGATCCCGTGCACTCCAGTGCCGGCTTCACCCTGCGCCACATGATCTCGAACTTCACCGGGAGCTTCACGAAGGTCACCGGCACGATCACCGTGGACCGCGAGAACCTCGAGAAGAGCTCGGTCGTGGCCTCGATCGACGTCGGCTCGATCAATACGGCCAACGACAAGCGCGATGCCCACGTCAAGAGCCCGGATTTCTTCGATTTCCCGAAATTCAGCGCCATGACCTTCAAGAGCAAGTCGTGGAAGAAGACCGGTGAGGACACCTATGACGTCACCGGCGACCTCACGATCAAGGACATCACCAAGGAAGTCGTGCTCAAGGTCACGTCCCTCGGTTTCGGCCCCGGCATGAAGCCCGGCACGGCGCTCTCCGGCTGGGAAGCGACCACCAAGATCAAGAAGTCCGACTTCGGCCTGGCCGGCCCGAGCTTCCTCGACAAGGCGCTGGGCGACGAGGTCTCGGTCACGATCGGCGTCGAGGCCGACAAGATCTAAGGCCACCCCTCCCCTCCTGCCATTCCAAGGACGGCCCGCAAGGCCGTCCTTTCTTTTTCCCCCGACCCCGGCACACTGGCCGCACCCACCCATGACCGACGACGAACTGCAGACCCTGATAGAGGACGCGACCGCGGATTTTGCGCTCGGGGAGAGCGAGACGGCGATCGTGAAGCTCACAGAGGCGACCGCGGCGGCATCGGAGTCATTCGAGGCATGGCATGCACTCTCGGAGGTCAATTTCTCCCTGCGCCGGCTGGATCAGGCCCTGGCGGCGGGCGAGCGGGCCCATGCCCTGCGGCCCGATGACCTGTTCATCAACACTACGCTCTCCCGCATCTGGATGGAACGGGGCGACAAGGCCCGGGCGGAACACTTCGGCGCGCAGGCGAAAATCCAAGGCTGGAAGGACCAATTGAAGAATCCCGGTCAGCAAACCGATGGCATCAAGTGATTTCCCCGTCCGTTGACAGCGGAAGGGCGGCGCCGGTAGTTTTGCCGGGATGCAAAAGCCGGTTTACGTTTTGGAGTTCGAGAAGCCCTTGCTCGAACTGACCAAGGAGCTCGATTCCATCCACCAGAAGTCGCTCGAGAACAACCTCAACCTCTCCACCGAGGTGCGGGCGATTGAAAAGCGGATCGAGCAGGCCCAGCGCGACATTTATACCAACCTGACGCCATGGCAGCGGGTGCAGATCGCGCGTCACCCGAAACGGCCCTATGCGCTGGATTACGTTGAGATGCTCTTTGAAGGCTACCAAGAGCTGCACGGCGACCGGCAGTTCCGGGATGACCGGGCGTTGGTGGGCGGGACGGCGTTCTTCAATGGCACGGCGGTCATGATCATCGCCCAGCAAAAGGGCCGGGACACCAAGGAGAACATCCTGCGCAACTTCGGCATGCCCCAGCCCGAGGGTTACCGGAAGGCGCTGCGACTCCTCAAGACGGCGGAGCGGTTCGGCCTGCCGGTCATCACCTTTATCGACACGCCGGGCGCGTACCCGGGCGTCGAATCCGAGGCCCGCCACGTTTCCGAGGCCATCGCGGTCAACCTGCGCGAGATGGCCATGCTCCGCGTGCCCTCGATCGCCATCGTGGTGGGTGAAGGCGGCTCCGGCGGCGCACTCGGCATCGGCGTGACGGATCGCGTGCTCATTTTCGAGAACAGCTATTACTCGGTCATCTCGCCCGAAGGTTGCGCGGCGATCCTCTGGAAAGACCGCGCCGCCGCCCCGAAGGCGGCCGAGGCGCTGAAGCTCAACGCCGCCACACTCGAAGGCCTCGGCGTGGTGGATGAAGTGCTGCCCGAGCCCCAGGGCGGCGCCCACAACGATCCTGCCCAAGCCGCCGCCGCGCTGAAATACGCGCTGCTGAAGCATCTCAACGACCTGCGCGCGCTAAGTGCGGAGAAGCTGGTCAGCACGCGCTACGAGCGGTACCGCCGCCTCGGTTCCTACCAGGAAGAAGGCGTCGTGCGCAATTGAAGCCGGGGCGAATTCGCCCGCCCGCCCTACTTCCGCACCGTCAGCAGTTCGATCTTCTCGGCGCGGGCCATGGAGGGACTGATCTCGATCAACGCGCCCGAAATCCGCACATCCTCCGTCGCAACCTCAAATCGGCGCGGCATGCCATCGACAAACCGGGCCACGACCGGCTCGATCTGGCGGCCGAGAACACTCGCATAGGGACCCGTCATGCCGACATCGCAGATGAACGCCGTGCCTTTGGGCAGCACGCGGGCGTCGGCGGTCGGCACATGCGTATGGGTACCGAGGACAGCCGTCACACGGCCATCCAGATACCAGCCGAGCGCCTGTTTCTCCGACGTGGCCTCGGCATGGATCTCAACGATGATGGCATCGGCCTGCCCTTTCAGGCGCTCCAGCATGCGGTCGGCGCAGAGAAACGGACAATCGGCCTTCAGGCCCATGAACGTGCGGCCCAGCACGGTAAACACCGCCACCCGAAACCCGCGGCGTTCGATGATGAGGTGATCGCTGCCGGGATTGGATGCCGGGAGGTTGGCTGGACGGCAAACCGGGCCGGCCTCGATAATCTCGTGCTCCCAGCCGCGCTGGTCCCAGACATGGTCGCCGAGCGTGAGGCCATCGATGCCCGCCTCGAGGAGGGACTTGGCAATCACGCCCGTGATGCCGGCTCCGGCGGCGGCGTTTTCGCCGTTGGCGATGACGAAATCCAGACTGTGCTCCCGGCGCAGCCCGGCCAGCCGCTCATTGATGATGTCCCGGCCCGGACGGCCGACGATGTCACCGATGAAGAGCAGTTTGAACATGCGCCCAACGTGCTGCGCGTGAAGGGTTGCGCCAACCGAAATCGTTATGACACACCCGGTATCCCGCGGCTTGCCACCGGCGCCCAAATTTGTGTTATTTCGACCTCCCCACGCCTCCCTTTATCGCCATGAAAAAAGACCACACCTCCCCCGCTGCGTTTCCCAAGGCCGAGATCGGCCGCGAAATGAAGGGCTCCGACGCCGTCGTCGAGTGCCTCATCCGCGAGGGCGTCGATGTCATCTTTGCGTACCCGGGCGGCGCGTCGCAGGAGCTGCACCAGTCGCTCGCGCGCACCGACAAGATCCGGACCATTCTCCCGCGCCATGAACAGGGCGGCTCGTTTGCCGCAGAAGGCTACGCCCGCGCCACCGGCAAGGTCGGCGTGTGCATGGCGACCAGCGGCCCGGGCGCGACCAATCTCGTGTCGGCCATCGCCGACGCGTACATGGACTCCATCCCGCTCGTCGCGATCACCGGCCAGGTGTACTCGAAGTACATCGGCAAGATGGCGTTTCAGGAAACGGATTTCTACGGCATGACGCTGCCGATCGTGAAGCACTCCTACCTCGTGATGGACGTGCATGAGCTGCCGCGCGTGTTCAAAGAGGCCTTTTACCTCGCCCGCAGCGGCCGGCCCGGCCCGGTCATCATCGACCTGCCGAAGGACGTCCAGCAGGCGAAATTCCAGCCGGTTTTCCCCGCCACGGTGGAGTTCCGCAATCCCTACGCCACCGCGACACAGACTGCCACCGACGAGCAGCTGAAGGAAGTCCTCGCGCTCATCGGCGACGCGAAGAAACCCGTCCTCTACGCCGGCGGCGGCATCATTTCCTCCGGCGCGCACGCCGAGCTGAAGGCGTTCGCCGAGAAGACCAACGTGCCGGTCGCCACCACCCTGATGGGCTTGGGCGGCTTTCCCGAGTCACACCCGCTTTCGATGCAGTGGTTCGGCATGCATGGCGCCGCCTATGGCAACTGGGCTGTGGATCAGTGCGACCTGTTGCTCTGCGTGGGCGCACGTTTCGACGACCGCATCACGGGTGACACGAACAAATTCGCCGCGCACGCGAAGATCGTCCACATCGACATCGACGCTTCCGAGCACAACAAGAACAAGCGCGTCCTTCTCCCGATCGTCAGCGACATCAAGCCCGCGCTGACCCGGCTCAACGAGCTGGCCGTCGCGAACAAATTCAAGGCTCCCGACACCGCCGCGTGGCACGCCCAGATCGCGACGTGGAAGAAGGAGCAGCCGTTCCGCTTCGACCACAGCAAGCACATCGTCCCGCAGGAGGCGGTTGCCGCGCTGTATGAACTGACCAAGGGTGATGCGATCATCACGACGGGGGTCGGCCAGCACCAGATGTGGGCCGCGCAATTCTACCGGTTCAACGAGCCGCGCCGCTACATCAGCTCGCTCGGCCTCGGGGCGATGGGCTTTGGCTATCCGGCCGCGCTGGGCGCAAAGGTGGCCTTCCCGGACAAGGAGGTCATCGATATCGACGGTGACGGCTCGTTCATGATGAACATCCAGGAGCTCGCCACCGCGCACATCGAGAAGATCGCCGCGAAGGCCATGATCCTGAACAACCAGCACCTCGGCATGGTCGTGCAGTGGGAGGACCGTTTCTACGGCAGCGTCCGCGGCAACACCATCCTCGGCGACGAATCCAACGTGGGCAGCCCCGAGAATCTCGGCGGCCTCTATCCTGATTTCGTGAAGATCGCCGAGGGCTTCGGCGTAAAGGGCCGCCGCGTTCACAAGAAGAGCGAGCTGAAGGCCGCCATCCAGGAGATGCTCGACCATGACGGCCCGTTCGTCCTCGACGTCATCGTGCCCTACACGGAGCACGTGCTGCCGATGATCCCAGCCGGCAAGACAGTGAAGGACATGATCCTGAAATAAGGCGGCCGGATCATCCGCCGCATTCCCTCAAGCCCGGCCCAAAGCCGGGCTTTTATTGATTGGATTCCGAGGTAGGGCGCGACCGCTGGGCGCGCCATAAATTTTTTCCGCGAACGGGCCTGACGGCAGGCCTTACCCCTATTTCTCCGTCATCACGTACACGCCATCCCAATCGGGGGCCGGTGGCTCCTCTTTGTAACCTTCGGTGATGTGGATGTAGACAAGCGAGGGATTGGTCTTAACGCCGGGTGTTTTGCCCGGCTGGTTGGGCTCGTGGGCCTGGCTCTGCCGGAAGAGTGCGATCGCGCCGTCCCAGTCGCGGGCATAATACCGCTCCAAGCCCTGCTCGAACAATGCGATGCATTCACGGGCGCCTTCGGCGAGGGTTTCCTTCAGGCCGACGATTTCAAAGATCGGCACAGGCTTCGTGCGGCCCTTGACCACAATGCGGCCGAGGGCGCGAAAGACCACGCGATCACCACCGTGCTGCACACAGGCGAGCTTCGTCGCCTCGGAACACATGGTGTAGGCGCCCCAGCTCTTCGCACCGCTCTCCATGCGGGCGGCGAGGTTCACGTTGTCACCCATCATCGTGTAGTTGAACCGCGTGCGGCTGCCCATGTTGCCGATCATGCAGACGCCGGTGTTCAGCCCGATGCGGGTCTGCATTTCCCATACGATCTCAGGCCACTTGTCACCCTGCTCCTTCCACTTCGCCCGGAACTCGGCGAGCTTCTGGTGCACGCGCTGGGTCGCCACGCAGGCCCGGTAGGCGTGATCCTTGAAATGGATCGGCGCGCCAAACATTGCGACCACGGCGTCACGATACCACCAGCGGGGCAATTCAGCGACTGGTTCTAGATACCGCTAAGTCGAAGACCCGAAAGCAAAAGATCGAGGACGGGAAGTCCTCGATCTTGTGGTGCTAACCTTCCAAGAGGCGGAAGGTTAGCGAAGGGAAACAGCCTTTCGGCTGTGTTATACGAGACTCACTGGGTCGGCACGCTCTGGATCGTCTTGAGAATCCGGCCGGCGACCAGGTACGGGTCGGCGGCGGAGTTCGGACGGCGATCCTCGAGGTAACCTTTGTAGCCGGCGTTCGCGAAGCTGTGCGGGACGCGGATCGAGGCGCCGCGGTCGGCGATGCCGTAGCTGAACTTGTCGATCGACTGCGTCTCGTGCAGGCCGGTGAGGCGGAGGTGATTCTCCGGGCCGTACACCGCGATGTGCTCGCCGACATTCTTGGCGAAGGCCGCCATGAGTTTCTCGAAGTATTCCTTGCCGCCGGTTTCGCGCATGAACTTGGTGGAGAAGTTGGAGTGCATGCCGGAACCGTTCCAGTCGAGCGGGGCATTGAAGGGCCCAAGGATGGGCTTGCAGCGCCACTCGATGTCGACGCCGTAAGTCTCAGCCAGACGAGTCAGGATGTAGCGGGCGACCCACATCTGGTCGGCTGCGCTCTTGGAGCCTTTGCCGAAGATCTGGAATTCCCACTGACCCTTGGCGACCTCGGAGTTGATACCCTCGAGGTTGATGCCGGCATCGAGACAGATATCGATGTGCTTTTCGACGATCTCACGGGCAATCGATCCGACGTTTTTGTAGCCGACGCCCGTATAATACGGGCCTTGGGGCGAGGGAAAGCCGTCCTTCGGGAAACCGAGCGGAGCACCGTCTTTCCAGAAGAAGTATTCCTGTTCAAAGCCGAACCAGGTATCCGGATCATCCGGGATCGTGGCGCGGGAATTCGACGGGCTGGGCACGCCGGTGTGCTGGAAGCACTCGCACATCACGAGCACGCCGTTCTTGCGCGTGGTATCGGGGAAAACCGCCACGGGCTTCAGGACGATGTCCGAGCTTTTGCCCTCGGCCTGCTGCGTCGAGCTGCCGTCAAAGCCCCAGACGGGCAGTTCGGCAAGCTTCGGGAAGCTGGCAAATTCTTTGATCTGAGTTTTGCTACGCAAGCTGGCGAGCGGCGTGTAGCCATCGAGCCAGATGTATTCCAGTTTGTATTTGGCCATAGTGTTTGGTTTTGAGACGGGATTCGGGATCGTTCAGTGAAGTGAGTGCGGATGCCTTGGACTTTCCATGGGGGCATCAAAAACTCAGGGCCCAATTCAGCACCTTACATGCCAGAGGCAACCAGAACTGCCCGCCATGTCACATTTTGAGCCATCAATTTCACTGCCAGCACGTTTCGTAATCCGGTCATCATGCTTGCCAGTGCCCCGGCCGGTCCGAAACTAGCTGCCCGACCGCCATGCATGAGATGAAGGACACCGCCCGCGCCCTGGTTCGCATCGGCTACGACAGCCGCGTGCACAAGACCTTTCGCGGACACCAAGCCCGGGAGCGGTTTGAACACGAGGTCCGAGTGCTGCGGCACTTGGAGGCGAAAGGCTGCACCTTTGTGCCGCGCCTGCTGGAGGTCGATCCGGCGCAGCTGAAAATCGTGACGACGAACTGCGGCACGCGCGTGGATCATTTGAGCGCGGAGCGCCAGGCAGAGGTGTTCGCCGAACTCGAGCCGTTTGGCGTGCGCCACGAGGACCGCGAACTCCGCAACATCACCTACCGCGCATCGGACGGCCGGTTCTGCATCATCGACTTTGAATTCGCCACCCTGCTCGACGATCCCAGCGCGAACGCCTCGCTGAAGCCCACGGGCTGACCATGGACGCCCCTCCTTCGCCCAGCGCCTCCGCCGGAACCGTTCCACCGCCCCATTTGCTCTGGTCCGGGCTCACTGACCGCGGACGCTTCCGGCCGAACAATGAGGATGCCTTCCTCGCGCTCAGTTTTGACGGACACGAAGTCCACTACCTCGGCAAGACCGGCCAGGCCTCACTCGCGGGCGCAGATTATGTCTTCGCCGTGAGCGACGGCATGGGCGGCGCGAAATCCGGCGAATTCGCGAGCCGCATCGCCGTGGACCGCATTACGAAACTGCTGCCGCGCACCTTCCGTCTCTCCGCCGCCGGGATGAACAGCGGGTTCACGGACGTGCTCACGGAGCTGTTTTCGTCGATCCACGCCGACCTGCTCAAGCTCGGCTCGTCCTATGAGGAATGCGCCGGCATGGGCGCCACGCTCAGCCTCGGCTGGTTCACCCCGGAGTGGATGTATTTTGCCCACATCGGGGACAGCCGGATTTATTATCTGCCGCGCGGCGGCGGACTCACCCAGCTCACCCACGACCACAGCCACGTCGGCTGGCTGCGCCGCCAGGGCAGGATCAACGAACGCGAAGCCCGCGAACATCCCACGCGCAACGCGCTCAACCAGGCCCTCGGCGCCAGCAACCAGTTCCTCGAGCCGCATCTCGGCGCCGTCGGCCACCAACCGGGCGACCGTTTCCTCATCTGCTCCGACGGCCTCATCGACGGCCTGTGGGATCACCGGCTCGAAACCCTACTCGGCTCTCCCGCGCCGGAAAATTTCAGCCCGACCCTCGCGCAACGCCTCGTCGAGGAAGCCGTGCAAAATTCCGGCCGAGATAACACCACCGCCGTCGTGATCGAAATTCCCGCATCCGCCTGACCCCGACTTCCGCAGCACCATGAGCCTGGTCTTCGTTTACGGCACCCTGAAACGCGGCGGCAGCAATTACTCGCACCTCGCCGGCCAGAAATTCTTGGGCGAAGCCCGCACAGCGCCGGGATTCCGGCTTTACGAGCTCGACAGCTATCCGGGCATGATCGCCTTCAGTAACGACCGCACCGGTGTCACCGGGGAAGTATGGTCCGTGGATGCTGATTGTCTCGCCCAGCTCGACCTCCTCGAGGGCATTGCGGAGGGTCTTTACCGGCGCGAACGCGTGCCGCTGCTGGCGCCGTTCATCGGGCAGAACGTGGAAGCCTATTTGTACGCGCGCAGCATCGAAGGCCGCCGCGACCTGGGGTCTACTTGGGCCTGAAGTGGCGTTCTCCGCGCACCTCACACCGGGCCCGATTCCTTCAGGGCGGTCTTGGGCACGCGTTTGACGGTCACAAATTTCGCCCGGAAAAGTTCATCCATCAGCGTGCGCGCCTCGGGTGAAATCCGTTTCACCAATTCCTCCAAGGCCGGCAGCGGGCTTGATTGATCCATTTCCTCTCCGGCTTCCGCGGCGCTGGAGACGGGCACCGGTGCACCTTGCTCACGCTGTTCGGCAAAAAACGCCACCTCGGCGGATTCATCCGGCCAGACATTCGCGCCGTTCTCCAACTGGGACTCACTGCCGCTCGCTGCCGCCGTCACCGCTTCCTCGGCCGGCTCGGCTTTGGTGACCGCAGGGTCAGCGGCGCCGGGGCCTGGCTCCCGGCCGATCAGGCCGAGCGTGGCCGACAACCGCGCTTCCAACCGGTCAATCAGTCCTTTTTTTTTTCGCTGTCGGCGCCAGCGGCGGGTGTTTCGTCGGCCAGGGCCGCGAGTTCCTTGATCAGGCTGTCGATCGCGCGGGCCCGGCTGGCGTCCACGGCCTTCAGCAGCGTGACCTCGAAATTGATTTTCTCCGCCAAGCCCAGCTTCACGGCACCCTCGCCTTCACGCAGACCGTCCAGCAGCCGGGTGATCTGCTCCGTCGTCATCGCTTCGCCGCCGAGCACATCGCTGCGGCCGCCCTTCGCGATGGCATCGAGCAGCGCCGTGCGCACCTGCGCCTGCAAATCGGCCAGCAGCCGCACCAAGTCACGGCCGTTCGCATCGCACTCATCGACGATCGCCACGATCCGCTGGTGATCCCCGGCGGCCAGCGCGGCGGCCAGCGCGGCGATTTTTTCCGCCGCCACGAGGCCGTAGACGTCCAGCACATCCGGCTCGGAGATTTCGCCGCCGCAAAATGAGATCATCTGGTCGAGGATCGACTGCGCGTCACGCATGCCGCCATCCGCCATGCGCGCAATGCAGGCCAGTGCCGCGTCCGTGATCTTGATCTTCTCCGCCAGCGCGATCTTCTTCAGCCGCTCCACGATCAGGGCCGGCGGGATGGGCCGCAGGTCGAACCGCTGGCAGCGCGACACGATCGTCGGCAGCACTTTCTGCGGGTCGGTGGTGGCAAAGACAAATTTCACATGCGCCGGCGGCTCCTCCAGCGTCTTCAGCAGCGCGTTGAACGCCTGCACGGAGAGCATGTGCACCTCGTCAATGATGTAGACCTTGAACTTCCCCTGCGCCGGCGCGTAGCGGACGGTGTCGCGCAGGTCACGCACCTGGTCGACGCCGTTGTTCGAGGCACCGTCGATTTCAATCACATCGAGGTGCGAACCCTCCGCGATGGCGATGCAGGCGGGATCATTGACATCAAAATCCGCCTTCGGACCGCCGGTGCAGTTGAGCGCCTTGGCAAAGAGCCGGGCCAGCGAGGTTTTCCCGGTGCCACGGGGACCCACGAAGAGATAGGCATGCGCAATCCGGCCCCGGGTGATGGCATTCTTCAGGGTCCGCACGACGTGATCCTGGCCCACGACGTCGTCAAACGTCTGAGACCGCCACTTGCGCGCGATGACTTGGTAACCCGTGGACACTGGGGCCAAGACCAAATCCGAAATCCGAAAGCGCAAATCAAAACTCGCGACCCGGCCTCGCGCGGGCACGGAAACCCGGAAAATCAAATGCACGCCGTATCCGTCCCGTTCGCTTCGCTCAAGTCCGGCAAACCGCGTTCCGGACCCATCCGGTTTTCGCCATCAACGATCCGAAATAAAAAGAGGTGGCCAGGCACTCCACGGCACTGGGAGGACGTCGTTACCGTTGCTGCCTTCCGGCCCTGGCGGAGTTCACGCGCCTGCCCATGCATGGCACCTGGCCGGTGCGGACCATGCCCCGGTTCGGGGCTCGCGCAACACCTTATTTCAATGCGGCGGAGGCGCGTCGTCACCCGTCGGACGACTGTCCTTCAACCGGCGGTTACGCTCCTCCAGGAAGCGCTTCATCCGCTCGCGCTGCTCGGCCAGCATCTGGTCAAACTTGACCTTCTGGTCCGCAGTCAGCTGGGCGGCGATCTCGGCCTCCATGCGGTCGATCACCGCCTGGGAGTTGATCCAGGCTGTCCGGCGCATCTGGCGCAGTTCCTCGGCCCCCTGCGTGATGATCGGCTTGATTTTTTCCTGCTGATCCGGCGTGAGCTCGAGTTTTGTCGTAAACCGCTTGATCAGCTGCGGGCCAAACTGCTCGGGCGAGCCCATCCGCGGCGGGGCGAGGGACTTGACCACCCGCAGCGTCACCAACCCGCCCACCACCAAGCCGGCGGCAAAAATACCGATGAAGACCAGTACGACTTTCCAAGTCTTGTCCATGATCAGGAGGCGATGTCGACGATCTCCGACACGGGATCATCCACGCTCACTGATTCATTTTGGAAAGCGCTGACCAAGGTGGAATAGTTGCCGGCAAGGCTGACGACGGCGAGCAGGCCGGCCACGCCGAGCGCGCGCCAGGAGAACCGCTCAAACAGCGAGGCGACCGCGCGTTCCTGGGCCAGCGCCAGCGCCGCCACGCGCGTGGCGAAACCATAGGGGGCGGCAAGGTCGCGAGGATCCTCGGCGCGGCGCACGGCCGCGGCGAGACGGGGCCATTTTTGATCGGTGGGGTTCATGAATGCTCCTTTTGTTCTAGTTCCTTGAAGAGTTTCTGCAACTTCCGTCTTGCGCGAAAGGCCCGCACTTTCACCAGGGACTGGCTCCAGCCGGTGAGGGCGCTGATTTCGGCGATGGTCTTTTGGTCAAGATCGAGCAGCTGGATGACGAGACGGTCGTCGGGCTTGAGCTGCTCAAGCAGCTTGTGCACCAGTTCGCGGGCTGCCAGGGCGTCGCCCGCCTCCACGTCGTTTTCGTTGGTCAGCACCGCGTCCAGCACATCGGCCTCGTTTTCGGAGAGATCGGCCCACCGGAACTCCGGCCGGCGCTTCTGGGCGCGCAGCTGGTCGATGCAGGTCGTCACCGCGATCCGCGAGACCCAGTGGGGAAAAGGCACGGCCCCCTGATACTGTTCGAGTCGGGTGAACATTTTTAGAAAGATGTCCTGGGCAAGGTCTTCCTCAGCGACCCGGCGCGGGAGATGCGCCCGGATGATCCGGATGACGAGCGGGTAAAGATGTTCCACGAGGTCACGCGCCGCGGATTGATCGCGCTGGCGCACGAGCTCAAGGCAGCCGACCAAGTCGAACAACTCGTCTTCAGGCATAGGAGGATATGGGCGAACTCTGGCACAACACGCAAGACGGGCCCGTTGCCGCCCCGGTTACACCCGGCCCGGGCCTTCTTGACAGCCCGTAAAGCCCTGCCCTAACTGCCGCCGCTCAATGCGAAACCCGCCACAGGTGCTTCGACTTACTTCCGCGCACGGTCTTTGAATCGCCGCTGGCGGTCGATCGTGCGTTGCCCTGTTGGTTTTTCCGCCGTCTTCGCGATGGTGTCCCCGGTTTTCTCCCTTTAATCCTTTCCTGCCCGTTTCGCTGCCATGCAACCCGCTCCTGTTTCGAAATACCGCCCGTTTCCACCCGTCGCCCTGTCCAACCGCCAGTGGCCCAACCGCACCCTGACGCACGCGCCCCTCTGGTGCAGCGTCGATCTCCGTGACGGCAATCAGGCCCTCGCCCAGCCCATGAGCGTCGAGGAGAAGCTCGAGTACTTCGAGCTGCTCGTGAAGATCGGCTTCAAGGAGATCGAGATCGGCTTTCCCTCCGCTTCCCAGATCGAGTTCGATTTCTGCCGCCGGCTCATCGAGGAAAAACGCATCCCGGAGGATGTCTCCATCCAGATTCTCTGCCAGTGCCGCGAGGATCTCATCACCCGCTCGCTCGAGGCGCTCCGCGGCGCGAAACACGCCATCTTCCATCTCTACAATTCCACGTCGCCCAAGCAGCGCGAGTATGTGTTCAACGCGAGCCAGACCGACATCATCCGCATCGCCACGGAGGCCGTCGCCTTCCTCAAGCGCCAGATGACACCGCTTACCTCCGCCGGTACCCGCCTGCAGCTGGAGTATTCGCCCGAGAGCTTCACCAGCACCGAGCTCGAATTCGCCCTGCAGATCTGCGAGGCCGTGACCGATGCCTGGTCGCCCTCGCTGGAAAATAAGCTCATCCTCAACCTCCCCGCCACCGTCGAGTACGCCACGCCCAACGTCCACGCCGACCAGATCGAGTGGATGTGCACGCATCTCACCCGCCGCGACCGCACGATCGTCTCGCTCCACACCCACAACGACCGCGGCACCGGTGTTGCCGCCACCGAGCTCGCGCTCCTCGCCGGCGCCGACCGCGTCGAGGGCACCCTCTTCGGCAACGGCGAGCGTACCGGCAACCTCGACATCGTCATCGTCGCCCTGAACCTCTACACCCACGGCATCCATCCCGGGCTCGATTTCAGCGACATCAACGGCATCCGCGAAGTGTACGAGCGCTGCACCAAGCTCGAGGTCCCGGTACGCCAGCCCTACGCCGGCGAACTCGTCTTCACGGCGTTCAGTGGCTCGCACCAGGATGCGATCAAGAAATCGTGGCCGCACCAGCAGCCCGGCCGGCCGTGGGACGTGCTTTACATCCCCATCGACCCCGCCGACATCGGCCGCAGTTACAAGGCCATCATCCGCATCAACAGCCAGTCCGGCAAAGGCGGCGTCGCCTATGTTCTCGAGAACGAATTCGGCTTCACGCTGCCGAAGCTCATGCACCGGGAAATCGGCAGGATCATCAACGATCTCGCCGATGCGAAGGGCACCGAGCTCACGCCGGACGAGATCCACGGCGCCTTCCAGCGCGAGTATCTCCAGCGCACCACCCCGCTTACGCTCGGACATTTCAAAACCACGGAACGTGACAGCGATGTGAAGTGCGAGGTGGCCATCCAGCTCGACGGCTCGCCCCACCAGCTCTCTGCGCAGGGCAACGGCCCCATCGATGCCTTTGTGCGCGCGCTCGGCACCACTCCGCTGCCCAAGTTCGAGGTCCTCTCCTATTCCGAGCATTCGCTCGGCAAGGGCGCCGAGGCCCGCGCCGTCTCCTACATCCAGGTCAAGACCGACCGCGGCCTCAGCCTGTTCGGCGCCGGCATCGACACCAACATCGAGCTCGCCTCCATCAAGGCGATCGTTAGCGCCCTCAACCGCGCCTTGGCCCGGTAATTCAATCCGCGTCTTGCCCGTGTCATGAAATTCGCGCCCGAAAAACCGCCGCTCACCGGCGAAACCCTCGACTCGCTCACCGCCCGCTTGCTGGAGCGGGGCGAGCCGGCATTTCGCGCGCGGCAGATTCTCGAGTGGGTTTACAAGAAGCGCGTCACGTCCTGGGACGACATGACCAACCTCTCGAAGCCACTCCGCACCTGGCTGGCCGAAACATTCGATTTCATGCCCGCCGAGCTTGTGCTCAACAAACACTCGGAGGACGTGACCGACAAACTGCTCCTCGAGCTCCGCGACAAATCCCTCATCGAGACGGTCATCATCCGCGCCCCGCAGGACGGCGTCGGGCTCGACCACTCGCGCAAGACCATCTGCATCTCCACCCAGGTCGGCTGCGCCATGGGCTGCGTGTTCTGCGCCAGCGGCCTCGCCGGCCTCAAGCGCGACCTGTCCGCCGGCGAGATCGTGGCCCAGTTGCTGCACGTCTGCCGCAGCGAGGATGCCCGCACGCCCCGCGCCCGCATGGAGCTCGCGTCGTTCGACAACATCGTTGTCATGGGCATGGGCGAGCCCCTCGCCAATTACGACGCGCTGATCCTCGCCCTCACCATCGTGAACGCCGAGTGGGGCCTCGGGTTCGGTGCGCGCCGCATCACGATTTCCACCAGCGGTCTCGTCCCGAAGATCCTCAAGCTCGCCGAGGAACCGCTGGGTTTCCGCCTCGCGATCTCGCTGCACGGTGCCACGGACGAGGTGCGCGAAAAGATCATGCCCGTGAACAAGGCCTTTCCGCTGGCCAAGCTGCTGCCCGCCGTGAAGACATTTTCGGAAAAGCACGGCCGCATGGTTACGCTGGAATTCATCCTCATTGAGGATGTGAACGATTCGCTGGAGCAGGCCAAAATTCTCCGCAACATCGCCCTCGATCTCCACGCCCACGTGAATCTCATTCCGTACAACACCGTCGAGGGGCTCCCGTGGAAGCGGCCGTCGATCACCCGGCAGGAACGCTTCGCCGACATCCTGCGAGCCGCGTCCATCTCCGTCACCCTCCGCCGCGAAAAGGGCCACGACATCAACGCCGCCTGCGGCCAGCTCCGGCTCAAGACGGAAAAAGCCCGCGAACTCGCGACCGTCTAGCCAGCACCCGTCGGAACGGCGTTGCAAACGTCCGCGGCGCCGGGCGAAGGTTATTCTCCATGGGCGCCGCCGAGATCTTCATCAACCTGGGCCGGCTCGGGTTGTTGTTCGCGGGCCTACTCCTCTCCGGAACGATGGTGCTGCGCGTCCTGCGTCTGCCGTGGATGCTCGCCGGCAGTTTCGTTGCGTCTGCCGCCAACCTCTATGCCTGCGTCGTGCTCTTCGCCCTGCTGCACGTGCCGATCACGCTGGTCACGCTCGCCGTGGCACTGGGCCTGGTGACACTCGCCGCCGCTGGTTGGGCGCAGCAGCGAAATTCTCGGCTTCCTCCCGCCGAAGCCACGCAGCCGTTTTCATTTTTCCAGGAGATGGGCGCGTGGACTCCGCTTTACGCCGTGTTCTGGGTCGTGGTCCTCTGGCGGCTCATCACGCAGCCGCTCAACGGCGGCGACGTGGACTTTCGCTGGAGCTGGCTGGCCGAGCAGATGCTGCACCAGGGATCGCTGGATTTTTATCCGCCGCGCAGCGCCGCGGATTTCACCAAATATTTCTGGGTAGAAAGCGTCCCGCCGGGCGTCGCCGGCCTGCACGCCTGAGCTTATCTGTGCGGCGCGAGCACGCGCGAGATCTGGGCCTCAATCGGAGTGGGGCTGCAACTGCTGGCACTGCATGACTTGGTGTGGCGGCTCGCTTTTGAGTGGGGAGGAAAAATCGCGGCCCGCCGCGCGGTGCTGCTCGCCGCCACCACCCCGATCCTGAATTGGGCTGTCCTCATGGGTCAGGAAACCGGTCTCACCGCCGTGGCCGTCTGCGCCCTGTGCTTCGGCTTGACCCGCTGGTATCAGGCGCGAAAGACCGGATGGCTCGCGCTGGCCGCCCTGGCCGCGGTCGTCGGCGCGAGCACGCGCGAGTATGGCCTCGCCTTCCCTCTGCTCGGACTCGGGATGCTCGCCCTCATGCGCGCGCCGCGGCGCGCGCTGTTTATTTTCGCTGCCATCACCCTGCCGGCCACCCTCATCTGGCCATTACGTACCTGGGTGCTGACGTGAAACCCATTCTAAAGTCTGAATCTTGACGGAGTTTTTTCCGTCAACCCGATCTTCCTCGCTTGGTCCACAAGCATCTCCGCAGGCACCGGCGCGGGCTTCGGTACCTTGGCGGGCTGGGAGGAAATCGTGGTTTCCCTGATCCTGTGCGCGCCCGTGGCCATCTTTTCCTGGCTCGTGCTCGTCTTGCATGCGGCGCGAGGCCTGCGCGAGGCCCGCTGGTGCGCTTTGGCGGTCGGCGTATCCGCCGTGCTCTGGTTCGTCTCGGTGCCCTACACCGGCGGCGGACTTTTTTATTCGCTGCGCGTGCTGAGCCCGGCCTTCGCCTTGGGCGCGGCTTTCGGGGGCTATGCCCTTTATCCCGCCGCGCGCGCTCCATGGTCCCGCGGCATCATGCAGGGCGCCCTGGCCTGCCTGCTGCTCGCCACCCTGCCCGCCACCCTGACTCTCCCGCAAAATCCCTATCGTCTTTCCCCGCGCGAATGGCCCGGCGCGGGACGCCAGTACGTCGACGTCAGCCGCGCGGCCGATGCCGAGCTGTCGCGCTATCTGCAAACGCTGCCCGGCCATGCCAGGATCCTGAGCGAATGTGTCAGCCTGCCCCGTTCACTGGCACCCGCCGGCATCACCGTGGTGCCCATGTGGAGCCCGGAAGTGGCCTGGCTCTTCGATTCCAAACTCACGCCCGTCGAAGTGGCGCGCCACTGGCGGCAATCCGGCCTGCATTCCGTGGTGATGACCCGCGCACCGGCTCAACTCGCACTCCTGCTGCGGCTCGCCCGGTGGCGGGCTCCGTTCTTTACCGTGAAGAAAACCTGGGAATCCGGCGCCTATCTCGTTTTCGAGGTCACGACCGCGCCTCTGCCCAAATCGTAGTCCCGGCCAGCCGGTAGGTGCATCGGCCACGCTGAGCCACTTGGAGCCTTTTCTAATCTTTACACGTATCAACGATTGCTTATGCGTTGATACGTTAAATGACCCCCGACCTGCCCATCGCCGAACTGTTCGCGCAGCAACGCCCGCTGCGTTCGCTGGAATTTTTCCCGCCGAAGGATGACGCCGGGGTCGAGACGCTCCGCGCCACCGCGGGCGCCCTCCGGCGCATGAACCCCGACTTTGTCTCCGTCACCTATGGCGCCGGCGGCAGCACGCGCGAGCGCACCGCACAGGTCAGCGAGATCCTGCGCGGCGAATTCGGCTTCACGGTGATGCCCCACCTCACCTGCGTCGGCCATTCGCGCGCAGACCTGTCCGAGATCGCCGACCGCATTCACACCGGCGGTTTCCGGAATATCATGACGCTCCGCGGCGACCCGCCCAAGGGCGAGGCGACTTTCACTCCCTACAAGGATGGCCTGCGCTACGCCAGCGACCTCGTCGCGCTGCTCAAGTCGCGCCATGCCGATTTCTGCCTCGGGGTCGGCGGCTACCCGGAGAAACATCCGGAGGCACCCAGCGCCGAGGCCGACCTCGCGAACCTCAAGCGCAAGGTGGACGCAGGCGCATCCTTCGTCACCACCCAGCTCTTCTTCGACAACGCCGTCTACTACCGTTTCGTCGAGCGCTGCCGTTCCGCCGGAATCACCGTGCCGATCGTACCGGGCATCATGCCCGTGCTTTCCCTGAAGCAGATCCAGCGCTTCACCGCGATGTGCGGCACCGCCCTCCCGCAAAAACTCATCACGCGCCTGGAAGTCGCCGCCGAGAACACCGAGGTCGTCGAGACCATCGGCATCGACTGGGCCCTCACCCAGATTCGCGATCTCCTCGCACAAGGCGCACCCGGCTACCATATCTACATCATGAACCGCGCGAAGGGCGCGCTGACGCTGGCGGCAGGATTGGCGGCTTGAGTCGTCATCCATCGGAATAGAACAGCGCTCTCGGCCTGTTGATCGCCTCAGTCAACTAGCGATGTCTACGCCATCCGCCGCACCACATACGTGGTCTGGAGCGTGGAATCATCGTGCCGCACGGAATTCAACTGCTCGATGACAGCTCCACTGGCCTCGACGGCCGCGGCCACTTCCGAAATCGGCAGGCAGTGCATGAGCATCACCGCTTCCCGGGTGCCGTAGGAAATGCGCGATTCGCCTTTCTGCCGGCCGACGACCCCGAAAAATTGCGCTGGCACTGCGAAATAGGCGACACCACCCACGCGCAATACCCGCACGAACTCCCGGATGTAATTCAGCGCAGCTTCGAACGGGATGTGTTGCAGGACAAAGATGCTGTGCACCAAGTCGAAGGTCCGGTCTGGAAACGGCAGCTCCAACGCGGCCGACTGCTTGAACTCCACATTGGTGACCGCGCCCTTCAGCCGGTCGGCATACGCAATCATCGACGGCGCCACATCCACGCCTACTGCGCGTGCAAAAAAATGCCCCATGGGATAAGTCAGGCGTCCCACCCCACACCCGAAGTCGAGCGCCGCGCCCCGCGCCACCGGAGGATTCAGGCGCTGCAGGACTTCCATCGTGCTGGCGAACTCGCGCGCACCGATCGCCATGAACTCCTCGAGCTTCCACCGCCCGCCCTGCTTTGACGGATCGGTCAGGATCGCCCACAGCGGATCCTCCTGCGCGAATGTTTCCCATTCACCCGCCGTGCCGGCCAGCATCGACGGAGGTTTGGGTTCGGACGGCATGGACAATGGGTGATGGATCGCGACGGCCATCAACCGCCGGCGAACACCGGTCGAAACCCCGCCTCCGCCAGAATCTTCGCGACCTGCTCGCGCTTGTCACCTTGCAACTCGATCTGGCCGTCTTTCACGGTTCCGCCGCAGCCACACGACGCACGCATTTTTTTCGCGAGCTGCTCCTTCTCCGGCAGCCCGATGCCGATGAAGCCTTTCACCACCGTCACGGTTTTCCCGCCCCGGTTGCCGGTCTCGCGAACGATATCCACCCGGCCGCGATTTCGGACCTCAGCCGCTGCCGGCCGAGCCGGCGCCGGAACGGCTGGCTTTCCGTGACTCGCCGGCAGGCCCGATGCGCTTAACGCGGCAAAGGGATTCTGCCCCAAGCCACCGCCCCCATCCGTCGGAATCTTGCCGCTTCCACTCATGGTCAGCTTTTCGCCGGCCGGCCGCCGCACGCTCCCACCGGGATGTCGGTTTCACCGCCCAGAAACATCAGCGCCTTGGCGTAGCTCCGCTTCTCAAGAAAATGCTCCAGCTGCGGATGCAACGAACCGTCCGTCTGTCCGCGCAAAAGGAAGCCATCCAGCCGCTCCATTTCACTCACGACGCGCTGCCCATCAGAACGCTTAATGGCGTCCAGCAATGAGATAAGGGAGGCTTTGATCTGTGGTTCCATGGCGCGGAATGAAGAAACTAATCCCGCTGTTACCCACCTTAAGCTCGATTGCAATCCCCGTAAACCGTCCCCGCGAGCTTGTCTAAGTCGCCCTCCCGTGCTGAATGTTCGGACAATCATCGCTAATAACGTATCCAGTGGAGGCGCCTTCGGGCCGTTTGTCCGCTGAGCGCGTTTCTTATCGCCCTCCATGAACTCCCTCAACGTCCCCACCAGCGCCAATTCCGCCGTCATCGAGGCGGCTTATGCGGCATGGCAGCAAGACCCGGACTCGGTCGACCCGACCTGGCGCGCGTTCTTCCAAGGCTTCACGCTCGGCAGCAATGGCGGCTCCCCTGTTGCCGGTCTCGCCGCGGCCGGCGCCCCCATCATCGACAGTCTCAAGCAGTCGCACGTCCATTACCTGATCAGCACCTATCGCGCGATCGGGCACATGGAAGCGCATCTCGATCCGCTCAGCGAGCCGCCCGCGCCCCATCCCAAGCTCTCGCTCGCGCAGTTCGAGCTCGGCGAGGCGGACTTGGACACGTCGTTCGACGTCGGCACCTTCCTCGGCGGCGGTCAGATGAAACTGGCCGATATCCTCATCGCCCTGCGCACCACCTACTGCGACCACATTGGCGTCGAGTACACCCACATCCAGGACGTCGACGTCCGCCGCTGGCTGCAGGAGCGCATGGAGTCCACGCGCAACCAGCCCAATTTCACCCGCGCCGAGAAGATCCGCATCCTCCGCCGCGTCCACAAGGCGGAGCTCTTCGAGAAGTTCCTCCACACGAAATACGTCGGTCAGAAACGCTTCTCCCTCGAGGGCGGCGAGACCATGATCGCCGCGCTCGACTCAATCATCGAGCACTGCCCGGCCGTCACCGTCGAGGAGGTCGTCCTCGGCATGGCCCACCGCGGCCGGCTCAATGTCCTCACCAGCGTGATGCGGAAAAACTTCGACCTGCTGTTCGAGCAGTTTTCCGAGAACTACATCCCCGAGACCGTCGGCGGTGACGGCGACGTGAAATACCACCTCGGCTACGAGGCCATCCTCGATACCGCCGCCGGTCCGCAGGTCGAGGTCCGCCTCGCCGCCAATCCCTCCCACCTCGAGATCGTCGACCCCGTCGTCGAGGGCAAGGCCCGCGCCCGCCAGCGCATCCGCGGCGATACCGAGCGCCGTCGTGTGCTGCCGCTCCTGATCCACGGTGATGCGGCCTTCGCCGGCCAGGGCGTAGTGGCGGAGACGATGAATTTCTCCCAGCTCCCCGGCTACCGCACCGGCGGCACCCTGCACTTCGTCGTCAACAACCAGATCGGCTTCACCACCGATCCGAGCGACGCCCGCTCAACGCGCTATTGCACCGATGTCGCGAAGATGATCGAGGCGCCCGTTTTCCACGTGAACGGCGACGATCCCGAGGCCGTTTGCATGATCGCCCAGCTCGCGCTCGATTTCCGCGAGGAATGGCAGCGCGACATCGTCATCGACATGTATTGCTACCGTAAGCATGGCCACAACGAGAGCGATGAGCCCGCGTTCACGCAGCCTCTCCTTTACCGCAAGATCGCCGCCCATCCGCAAGTATCCGCCGTGCTCAGCGCCAAGCTCGTCGCCGAGGGTACAATCACCGAGGCCGAGTCCGACGCGATCAAGGCCGAGTACACCCTCGCGCTCGAATCCAACCTCGAAAAGGCCAAGGCCACCGAGACCGCCAAGTCCGCCAAGCGCGCCGCCGTGCTCGAGGCGAAGAAATTCCACGGCTCCACCGCGGTGTTCCAGCCCGACTACCATTTCAAGCCCATCGTCACCGGCATCGGCGCCGACGAGATCGGGAAGATTGTCCGCGGCCTTACGAAGGTACCCGCCGGCTTCAAACTGAACCCGAAGATCAAGCGCTTCCTTGAGACCCGGGCCCAAGCCTACAAGGAGGGCGGGCCCATCGACTGGGGCTTTGGCGAGGCGCTCGCGTTCGGCAGTCTCCTCCTCGAGGGCACGCCGGTTCGGCTCAGCGGCCAGGACACCCAGCGCGGCACGTTCAGCCACCGCCACGCCGTGCTGCATGACGCCGAGACGCTCGAGACCTACACCCCCCTGCTCAACCTGGATGAGAAGCAGGCGCGGTTCTGCGTTTATAATTCCCTGCTCTCTGAGGCCGCCGTGCTCGGCTTCGACTACGGCTACTCGCTCGATTACCCTAGCATGCTCTGCATCTGGGAGGCGCAGTTTGGCGACTTCGCCAACGGCGCGCAGGTTGTCATCGACCAGTTCATCGCCAGCGGTGAATCGAAATGGCAGCGTGCCAGCGGCATCGTGCTGCTCCTGCCCCACGGCTACGAGGGCCAGGGCCCCGAGCACTCCTCGGCCCGCCTCGAACGCTTCCTCCAGACCTGTGCCGAGGACAACATGCAGATCGTGAATATCACGACGCCGGCGAATTTCTTCCATGCACTCCGCCGCCAGATGAAGCGCGACTTCCTCAAGCCGCTCATCGTGATGTCGCCGAAGTCCCTGCTCCGCCTCCCCGCCGCCACCTCGCGGCTCGAGGACTTCACCACCGGCTCGTTCAAGGAGATCATCGACGATCCCGCGTTCGCCACCACCGGCAGCGGCACCCGCGCCCCGTTCGCCACCGCGGCGAAGGCGCCCACCCGCGTCGTGTTCTGCTCGGGCAAGGTTTACTACGACCTCATCGATTACCGCGAAAAGAACGGCCACACCGACACCGCCATTGTGCGCCTCGAGCAGCTCTATCCGCTGCACCTGAAGCGGATCGCCGAAATCGCCAGGAAATATGCCGGCGCGCGCGTCATCTGGTGTCAGGAGGAATCCCAGAACATGGGTGCCTGGTCCTACATCGCCCCGCTGCTCACCGAGATCTTCGGTGGCTTTGTGCCGCTCTACGCCGGTCGTGACGCCTCCGCGTCACCCGCGGTCGGCTCGCTCGCCTTGCATCGGCACGAACTCGCCACCTTCCTCAAGGAAGCCTTCACCCTCTAGCTTCCAATTTCCATCTCCTATCTCCCAACTTCCTTTTCTCATGGCCATTGAAGTCAAAATCCCGCCGATGGGCGAATCGATCAATTCCGGCGTCCTTGCCAAGTGGTACGTCAAGGACGGCGATGTCGTCAAAAAGGACCAGCCGCTCTTCGAACTGGAGACCGACAAGATCACGTCCGAAGGCACCGCCGAGTCCGCCGGCAAAATTTCGCTGAAGGTCGAAGCCGGCGCCGAGGTCAAGATCGGCCAGGTCGTCGCGTCCATCGATGCTACCGCCAGCAGCGCCGCTGCCCCGGCAACGCCAGCAGCCGCGCCGGTTGAATCCGCCAAACCCGCCGCTCCGGCCAAAGCCCTGGCCGCCGACACCCAATCGCCTGCCGTCCGCCGTCTCGCGACGGAGACCGGCATCGACCCCGCCGCCGTCACCGGCAGCGGCAAGGCCGGCCGCGTGACCAAGGGAGACATGATCGCCGCCACCGAGGCCAAGCCCGCCGAAGCCGCCCGCGCCGTCCCAGCCGCTGCGCCCGCCGCGGCACCTGCGGCCGCCGCCAAACCTTCCGGCGAGCGCCAGACGCGCCGCAAGATGTCCCCCCTTCGCCAGAAAATCGCCCAGCGCCTCGTCGCCGCCCAGCACGAGGCCGCGATGCTCACCACCTTCAACGAGGTCGACATGTCCGGCGTGATGGCGCTCCGCGCCAAATACCAGGACGACTTCGTGAAGAAGAACGGCGTGAAGCTCGGCTTCATGTCCTTCTTCGTCAAAGCCGTCGTTCACGCCCTCCGGGAAGTCCCCGCCATCAACGCCCAGATCGACGGCGACACGCTCGTCGAAAACAACTACTACGACATCGGCGTGGCCGTCTCGACCGACAAGGGCCTGATGGTCCCTATCGTGAAAAACTGCGATTCCCTCAACATGGCCGACGTGGAAAAGCAGATCGCCCTCGCCGCCACCAAGGCCCGCGATGGCAAGATCACACTCGCCGACCTCGAGGGCGGCGTCTTCACGATCACCAACGGCGGTACCTTCGGCTCCCTGCTCTCGACGCCCATTATCAATCCGCCCCAGAGCGCCATCCTCGGCATGCACTCGATCAACGAGCGCCCCATCGCCGTCAACGGCCAGGTCGTCATCCGGCCGATGATGTACATCGCGCTCAGCTACGATCATCGCGTCGTCGACGGCAAACAGGCCGTCACCTTCCTCGTGAAAGTGAAGCAGGCAATCGAAGATCCGGCGCGTCTCGTGCTCGGTCTCTGAACCACGGCCTTCACTGTGGTCGAAGAGCTGAGCGTCGAAAAGTCGAGGAGCCAGATCCTGCATTTAGCGCTCTCTTTCTGACCGGCTCATCGACCCCTCGCCTCTCGACTTCTCGACTCAAAATCATGGATTCCTACGATCTCATCATCATCGGCGCCGGCCCCGGCGGCTACGTGTGCGCGTTTCGCGCCGCGCAACTCGGCCTCAAGGTCGCGCTGATCGACAAGCGCGCCACCCTCGGCGGCACCTGCCTCAACGTCGGCTGCATTCCCAGCAAGGCCCTCCTTCATTCCAGCGAGCACTTCGCGTTCGCCAAGGGCCACGCCTCTGCCCACGGCATCAAGCTCGGCTCCATCGAGCTCGATCTGGCGACCTTTCTCAAACGCAAGGATGAGGTCGTCGCCAAAAATGTCGGCGGCCTCGCCCTGCTCGCCAAGGCCCGCAAGGTCGCCGTCCTCACCGGCACCGCGACCTTCACCTCCGCCAACACTCTCGAGGTGAAGGGTGAGAAGGAAACCACGACCGTCACCGCCAAGAACATCGTCATCGCCACCGGCTCCGCACCCGTCGAGCTGCCGTTCATGAAGTTCGACGGCACGACCATCGTGTCCAGCGACCACGCCATCGCCTTCTCCACCGTGCCGAAAAAACTCGTCGTGGTCGGCGGCGGCGCCATCGGCCTCGAGCTCGGCTCCGTCTGGTCCCGGCTCGGCAGCGAGGTCACGATTGTGGAATTTCTTCCAAAGATCGCCGCGGCCTATGATGACGACATTGTTCGCAACTTCACCCGCCTGCTGACCAAGCAGGGCCTCAAGATCGAAACCGGCGCCAAGGTCACCGGCTTTGCCAAGGGCGTGCTCACTGCGGAACGCGACGGCCAGAAGCTCGAATTCCCCGCTGACAAGGTTCTCGTTGCCGTCGGCCGCCGGCCCTACACCGACAATCTCGGCTTGGAAAAGGCCGGCGTGCAGCTCGACGAAAAGAAGCGCGTCAAGGTCGACGCCCACCTCAAGACCACTGCCCCCGGCATCTGGGCCATCGGTGACGTGGTTGCTGGCCCGATGCTGGCGCACAAGGCCGAGGAGGACGGCGCCGCTGTCGCCGAATGGATTGCCGGCAAGGCCGGTCACATCAACTGGGATCTCGTGCCCGCCATCGTCTACACCGAGCCTGAGGTCGCCAGCGTCGGCCTCGGCGAGGACGCCGCCAAGGCCGCGAACCGCGCCGTCAACATCGGCAAGTTCAATTTCGCCGCCAACGGCCGCGCCATCGCCGCCGACACCACGGACGGTTACGTGAAGATCATCGCCGATGCGAAGACCGACAAAATCCTCGGCGCCCAGATTCTCGGCCACAATGCAGGCGAGCTCATCAGTGAGGTCGTCACTCACATGGAATACGGCGGCAGCGCCGAGGACCTCGGCCGCACGATCCATGCACACCCAACCATGAGTGAAGCGGTCAAGGAAGCCGGCCTCGCGGTCAGCAAGAGCGCGATCCACGCACTCTGAACCGGGATTAGCCACGAAGGGCACAAAGCGCACGAAGACCAAGCCATCGGATCCGGATATTTGTCGCCCAGAGCGCAAAATTCGGAATCAAACCATCAGGCTTCCGTCTTCGCGTGCTTGGCCGTCT
Organism: uncultured Opitutia bacterium; assembly: GCA_903859715.1. GTDB lineage: Bacteria > Verrucomicrobiota > Verrucomicrobiia > Opitutales > Opitutaceae > Opi-474. The sequence goes on along the minus strand of CAIONS010000051.1, from coordinate 50,906 downwards.
TTGGCGGCCTTCGCGCTCTTGGCGGTATGAATGCAGGATCGGAGGAACCGGCCTTCGTGTGCTTCGTGGTTAAAAATATTCGTGCCCATTCGTGGTCCTTCGTGGTTTCTCTTCCCTTCCCATGACCGCCTCCCCATCCAGCTCCCACCACGCCCGCGGCGTGTGGTTCATGCTGCTCTCCGCTTTCAGCTTCACCGTCACCACGCTGATCATCCGCGCGCTCGGCGCCGTCCAGTCCGTGGATGTCTGGCTGCTGACCTCCCTGCGGTTCGCCGTCGGCTTGGTGGTGGTCGGCAGCTTTTTTCGCACCGGGCCCGACGCACTGCAGCCCCGGAATCTCTATCGAAACCGGCGCCTGATCTTTCGCGGCTTCGGCGGCGCCATCGGCGTCTACACCTACTATCTGGCCGTGGTGCACCTCGGCGCGGGCCGGGCGACGTTCATCAACAGCACCTACTTCGCGATGGGCGCGGTGCTCGCAGTCCTTGTGCTGCGTGAACGCCTCCGTCCGGTCCTGGCCGCAGGCGGAGCCCTCACGATCATCGGCCTCGCCCTCATCACCAACGCCTTTGGCACTGGCGCGGGCATCGGCTTCTATGACGTCATCGCCATCATCTCCGCCCTCTCGTCAGCCTACGTCGTGGTGACCATCCGGCAGCTCCATGCCGAGGGTGAGCATACCGCCACGATCTTTTCAGCCCAATGCGTCTTCGGACTCATGATCTGCGCGACGCCCGCCGCCGTGAACTGGGCGCCGACCGCGCCCCTCGCCTGGTTGCTCATGATCCTCGCCGGGCTGGGTGCTGCCGCCGGCCAGCTGAGCATGACGCGGTCGTTCCGGGACCTGCCGGTCGGGGAGGGTTCACTCCTGCAGATGCTTGTGCCGCTCGGCACCGCCATCGGTGGCGCGGTCTTCTTTCACGAGCATTTTCTGCCGCACGAACTCATCGGCGCCGGGCTCATCCTGCTGGGCAGCGCACTACCCGCCGTCAGAAAAACCTGATCGCGGAAGCACAGAAGCGGGGAAATGCGGAGCCGATCCTCCGGGATCTTTTTCCCTATTTCCGCTCCTCCGCGTTTCCGCGATGAATCTACTCTACGATTTCGCGGCCGTCCGGGCCGCGAGCTGGCGCTCCTGCCAGGGAAATTTCCGCAGCGTAGCCCGCGGACGCTCGAACTGCGTTCCGACCGCGATGTAGGCCCGGCGATAGTCATCCGACTGGTTGATCGGGGTGTAGTGCAGCGTGCGCTCTAAGTGGAACGTCGCGCCGCCAGCAGGCAGCTCGCATGACACCGCCGAGCTGAAATCAAACGCTCCCGGCACGACTTCCAGGCCGGGGGTCAGCGGGTTGTCGCCGATCGGCTGGTGCGGAATGACCTCGAAATTATGCGAGCCGGGCACGAAATACATGCAGCCATTCAGCTTCGTCGCCGGCTGCAGCGGCACCCAGATGCTCAGGCCGCGATATTCCTTCCCCGGATTCCAATAGGCTTCGTCCTGATGCCACGGTGTTGGCGAGTTGTTGTGCGGCGGCTTGTTGATGGCGTGATCCCCGACCATGTGGGTGTCCGGTCCGAGCAGCTGCTTCATCATGGCCTTGAGGTTCGCCACCATCTGCGTTTCCAGCAGGGCCGGCGCGTATTTGCCCGGCTGGAGAATCTGCGCCACATCCTCCTTCTTCCCCTTCTGCTTCTCCCCGGTCAGGTTGTACAGGTCGCCTTCCGTGCGGCTGCGGTCCTCGTTGAACAGGCGGTCATAGATCACGCGCACCTGCGGGATTTCCTCCACCGGCATGACGTTGTCGACGGCCAGATAGCCGTTCTGCTTGAAAAACGCGATCTGCTCCGGCGTCAGCAGGCGGGTCGGGGCCAGCTTGGCGGGCGCGGCATAGTTCGGGACGGACAAGGGGGTCGTTGCATTCATCGCTCGACAGCATACCCGCCCCGGGGAAACGTGGCGTCCGACAATGTCGCGCAGTACAAAATCGAACATCCGGGCGGTGGCGAAAACCCTCACCTCCGAGCATGTCATGACGCCCGAGCAGCAGGCCCGGCGGCTGGAGCGATTCGAGCCCGAAATCGGCATTCCCGGGGTCGTGGAAATCGGCCGCTACCGTTACGCCAACGCCTACGGGCGCCTGCGGCTTCGCTCCCATCCGGACGGACTCGAGATTTGTTTTCTCGCCCGCGGCCAGCAGACCTATCGCGTCAACAACCGGATTTACCGGCTGCGCGGCGGTGACCAATACCTGGTGTTTCCCGGCGAGCCGCATGACTCCGCCGGCATGCCCGAGGAGAAGGGCGTGCTCTACTGGCTCTTCCTCCGGCTCAATCCCAGTCGGCGGCCGCTCCTCTTTCTCGATGGCCCGGCTTCGCAGGCCTTGCGGCAGGCGTTGCTCACCCTGCCCTCGCGACACTTCGCCGCCGAGCCCGGGGCCCAGGACTTGCTCGAGCAGATTTTCCATTCCATCGAACTCGCCCGGACCAAGCTCGACCGTCTCCGCACCGCTTCGCTGATCCTAAGCTATCTCTTCGCCACGTTGCGCGCCTCGCATCGCAACCAGCAGGCCACGCCGTCACCGCGCATCCAGCGGAGCCTGGCGCATATCGCGGCCCAAGCTGGCGAACTACCCACCGTGCCCCAATTAGCGCGCCTGGTCCGGCTCTCGCCATCGCGCTTCAAGGCGAGGTTTCGCGAGGAAGTCGGCTTGCCGCCCCGCGAGCACGTCCTGCGGCACAAGCTCGCGCTCGCCCAGGCCCGGCTGCGGGTTCCGGCCGCCACGGTCACCGCCGTGGCCCATGAGCTCGGATTTTCCAGTTCGCAGTACTTCGCGACCGTCTTCCGCCGCTTCACTGGCCGGACTCCCACCCAGTATCAGGCGGAAGCCCGCGCCCGGTAGGCATTCCCGGGCGGAATTTTATTTGGTCTCTTTCTCGATCTGAATCACGCGGCCGTCGCGGAAGATGACGCGGAAGTGCTCGTGCTCATGACGGGTGGGATACCCGAGGTAATAGGGATACAACGGATCGATCCCGCCGTAATAATACCGGTGATAATAGCCCCGGTAGAGGATCACGCCGTCGTCGCCCTCGTAGGTGACATAGCTCCAGATCTCGGTTTCACCCTGCGCAGTGGTGCGCACCCGGACCCGGTCAGGATCACCCAGCGCGAGCTTCACCATCATCATGTCAAAGCCGATCGCGACCTTGCCCTCCTTGATCAACTGCTGCTGGTCCGGGGTCAGGCGGGCAAACGCCTCCGGGTTCTTATTGATGCGGGACTCCGGGGTGGCACAGCCGGAAAGCACAACGAGTCCGCCGGCCAGCATCAGGAGTGAGAGAATTGTTTTCATGGTAGGGATGAGGACGCTTTCGGTCTTGGTAAGTTACCCTGCCTTGGGGTTCCCCGGCACGGAAGAATCTTGCGCCAGTCCGCCCACCCCGGTTCATCCACAGGTCCGACTATGAAGACGCTGCTGCTCTGGGATATCGACGGAACCCTCACCCTTTCGGGCGGGGCCGGCATGCATGCCTTGCAGGTGGCCCTGCAGCAGGAGTTCGGCCTCGCCCGGCCGCTCGACGACATCGACTACGCCGGCCGGACCGACCGGTGGATCATGCGCCAGATTTTCGGCAAGGCCGCGTTGCCCGATACCGAGGCCAACCTCACGCGGTTTCTCAACGCCTACCTCGCCGAACTGCCCCGCGCCCTGCAGAACCCCGGCACCCGGATCCTGCCGGGTGTTTCCGCCGCGCTGACCGCCCTCGCCGCCCGGCCGCACTTCACGCAAGCCCTGCTCACCGGCAACGTTGAGCGCGGTGCCCGCATCAAGCTCGGCCACCATGGCCTCTCGCATTATTTTCCGTTCGGCGCCTTTGCCGACGACAGCCAGTGGCGCAACGATCTCGGTCCCGTTGCGTTGCGCCGCGCCCGCGAACTGCTCGGCGTGGAATTTCCTCCGGAACGCGTCTTCGTCATCGGCGATACTCCCCATGACATCGCCTGCGGCAAAATCATCGGGGCCCGGACCATCGCTGTTGCCACCGGCCAATACTCCGTGGAGGAACTGCGCACCCATGCTCCATCCGCCGTATTTCCGGATCTAAGCGACACCGCCGCATTCCTGCGCGCGATTGGCGCCGCAGATTGAGACAAGACTCGCCCTTTGGCTTCCGGGTGGCCGCCACGAACGTAAACACGTGGTCAGCTGCCCGCTATTTCCGCGTTTCGATCGCGACCACTCTGCCGCCTTCGAAGATCACCCGCATGACCTCGTCGTCGCGAAACCCGCTGTCGCCCACGACCACACCGCCGCCATAGGCCGTGGAGCCGCTCGCGGCACCCAACCCAAGTCCAAAGGAAAATTTCGGCCGGTGATCGAAGTAGGCCCAGACCTCGTCCGTACCCGCAGCGGTCGTCCGGGTGGATTTGCGATCCGCCTCGCCCAGCGCCACCTGCACCATCTCCTGCGTGAATCCCACGCCGACCCGGCCGGCGCGGACTTTTTCCTGCACGTCCGCCGGCCAGGTAGCAAAGGCGGCCTGATGACTGCTGACGCGGGACTCGGTGGTGGCGCAGGCCGCCGCGCCTAACAGGATGGAAGCGTACAACAGGCAGCGGAGCGGAGGGTTCATCGGGTGGGATTTTGTTTGCTGGTCCAGAACTGGACTCCGCAAATGGACAGCGCAATCCCCCTGCTGTTCACCCCCGCCATGCCAAAAACATTTTCCATCGCCATCGGCTCCGATCATGCCGGTTTCACTTACAAGGAAGCCATCAAGGGCCTGCTGCTCTCCGAGGGCCACACCGTGCGCGATCTCGGCACCTACTCCCTCGAGCGCTGCGACTATCCCGATTTCTGTTTCCCCGTGGCGCGCGCCGTCGCCAGCCATGAAGTCGAGCGCGGCATCGTGATCGGCGGCTCGGGCAACGGCGAAGCCATGGCTGCCAACCGCGTCCGCGGCGTGCGCTGCGGCGTGTGCTGGACCGAACAGGTCGCCATCTGGAATCGCGCACACAACGACGCCAATTGCCTCTCCCTCGGCGAACGCACCATCACCCTGGATGAGGCCTTCAAGATTGTCCGCATCTGGTTCGCCACCGACTTCGAGGGTGGCCGGCATATCCCGCGGATTCAGAAGTTGGACAGCATGGCCTGATTTGCTGTCCGCTTGCTCTCCGATGGAGAACAGCGGACTCCGGATGGAGGCCTCAGAGCGAGAATCTTCACTTGGGCGGGTTAACTTCCATCAAAATAATTTGACATCGAATCATATATTAATTCCATGTCAAATTACTATGGGAACCAACTACCGGGGAACGAAGGCCGAAGTCGATGCCCTCAACGCCTACATCAAGCTGATGCGGGCGGCTGAGTCTGTGACTGCCCGCGCCCATACGGTTCTCCCGAAAGACCTCACACTTTCCCAATTTAGTGTCCTCGAGGCCCTGCTCCACCGCGGCCCACTCTGCCAAAGCGAACTCGCCGGCAAGCTTCTGAAAAGCGGCGGCAATCTCACGCTCATCGTCGACAACCTCGAGAAATCCGGCCTCGTGACCCGCGAGCGCGACCAGGAAGATCGCCGCTTCATCACCGTTTCACTCACTGAGAAGGGCCGCACCTTGATCACCGGACTTTTCCCCCAAGTCGCCGCCAGTATCACCCGCGAGTTCGCCGCCCTCTCGTCCGCCGAGCAATTCACCCTCGGCTGGCTCTGCAAAAAAGTCGGCGCCCGCAGCCTTCCGGCCACCATCCCAGCCGATTCAGCCAATTCCTGAGCTTTATCCCTAAATTCATCCCATATACTTCCAGTTCAAAGTATATCTCCGATCAACTTTCACACATAAAACCCAACACCTAATCCAAAACCCACCATGAACCTGCTCGGTCTCCATCACATCACTGCCATGGCCTCTGATCCACGCGCCAACTTCGACTTCTACACCCGCGTGCTCGGCCTTCGCTTCATCAAGAAATCCGTCAACCAGGACGACCCCGGCACCTATCATCTCTACTACGGTGACTACGCTGGCTCGCCCGGTACGGCTATTACCTTTTTCCCGTGGCCCGGTCTGCGCCGTGGCCGCCCCGGAACCGGCCAGGCTTACGCCACGGCGTTTTCCATTCCCGCCGGCTCCCTCGCTTTCTGGCAGGAGCGTCTGGTCAAGCTCGGCATCGCAACCGAACCCGTCACCACGCGCTTCGGCGATCAGGTGCTCACCGCCTTCGATCCCGATGGCCTCCGCCTTGAGCTGGTCGCCACCCACGAGCCTGATCTTCGCCCGCCCGCACCGTCCAAGGACGTGCCCGCCGCCCATGGCATTCGCGGCTTCCACAGCAGCACGCTCGGCCTGGTCAACGCTCAGGCCACCGCCACGGTCCTGACCAAGGTCATGGGCTATCGTCTCGCCGCCGAAGACGGCCCACGCGCCCGCTACACCATCTCCGCCGGCGGTCCGGGCACCTACGTCGACCTGCTGACGGATCCTTCCCTGCCCCGCGGCCTCAACGGCGCGGGCACCATTCACCACGTGGCTTTCCGCACGCCGACCGACGCCAGCCAGTCGCAGGCTCATACCGAGATCGCCAAGACCGGCCTGCATATCAGCCCGATCATCGATCGCGCGTATTTCAAGTCCATCTACTACCGCGAACCCGCCGGCGTGCTCTTCGAAATCGCCACCGACCAACCCGGCTTCGCCATCGACGAACCCATCGAATCCCTCGGCACCAAGCTCGGCCTGCCCCCGCACCTCGAGCCTCACCGCGCCGAAATCGAGGCCGCCCTGCCCGCCCTCACGATCACGCCATGAACCTCTCCTATCATCACCTCTTCGAACCCGCCACCAATCCCTCGGCTCCGCCGCTGCTGCTCCTTCACGGGACCGGCGGCGACGAGCACGACCTGCTGCCGCTCGGCCGCAAACTCTCGCCCGGCTCCGCGCTGCTCAGCCCGCGCGGCAATGTCAGCGAGCATGGCGCACCGCGTTTCTTCGCGCGGCTCGCCAAGGGTGTGTTCGATCCCGCCGAGGTCACGCGCCGCACGCATGAGCTCGCCGATTTCATTGCGGCCGCCTCGGCCCGGTACCACCTCGACGCCCGCACGCTCATCGCCGTCGGTTTCTCCAATGGCGCCAATATCGCCGCGACCGTCCTCCAGCTGCGCCCCGCCGTTCTCGGCGGCGCCGTCCTTCTGCGTCCCATGGTCGTGCTCGATCAACCCGCCGCTGCCGGTTCGCTCACCGGCAAACGCATGCTGATCGCCAGCGGTACACAGGATCCCATTGTCCCCGCCACGCATCCTCCTCATCTCGCCGCGTTGCTGCGCGCGGGCGGCGCGACAGTGACCCTGCAGACTTCGCCCGCCAGCCACGGCTTGGTCGCCGCTGACTTGGCGGCTGCGCAAAAATTCTTCGCAGACCGTTAGACAAGCCCCGGCGGACCTGCATGCTCATCGCCATGAGCATGACCTACCGTCGCCTGGGCACGTCCGGCCTCAAAGTCAGCGCACTCTCCTTCGGCGCCTGGGTCACCTTCGGTAAACAGGTCGGTGATCCCGTCGCCGAGCAGCTCATGACCACGGCCTATGACGCGGGTGTGAACTTCTTCGACAACGCCGAGACCTACGCCGACGGTCAGGCTGAACGCGTCATGGGCGCGATCCTGAAGAAATCCGGCTGGCCGCGCGACACGTTCCTCGTCTCGAGCAAGGTGTTCTTCGGTGCCGAGCGCGAAGGCCCCAACCAAATCGGTCTCTCCCGCAAGCACGTCGTCGAGGCCTGTCACGCCGCCCTCCAGCGGCTGCAGGTCGACTACCTTGACCTCTACTACTGCCATCGCCCCGATCCCGAGACGCCCATCGAGGAAACCGCCCGGGCGATGCACGATCTCATCACCCAGGGCAAGGTGCTCTACTGGGGCACCAGCGAGTGGAGCGCCTCCGAGCTGCACGAAGCGTTCGAGCTTTGCGCCCGCCTGAATCTGCATCGTCCCGTCGTCGAGCAGCCGCAGTACAACCTCTTCCATCGCACCCGCGTGGAAAAGGAATACGCCCCGTTCTACCACTCGCCCGGCCTGGGCACCACGATCTGGTCGCCCCTCGCGACCGGGCTGCTCACCGGCAAGTACAACGAGGGCGTTCCCTCCGACTCGCGGCTCAATTCACCCGGCATGGAATGGCTGCGCGACCGCCTGACCGGTGACCCTGCTTTCGCCAAAAAAATCGCCGCCGTGAAGCAACTCGCCGGTATCGCCTCGGACCTCGGTACGACGCTGCCGCGCCTGGCGCTCGCTTGGTGCCTCAAAAATCCCCACGTGAGCAGCGTCATCCTCGGCGCCTCGCGGCCCAGTCAGTTGCAGGAAAATTTCGGCGCGCTCACCGTGGCCGAACAGCTCACGTCCGAGCTCATGAAACGGATCGACGCCATCTCGAAACCCGTAGCGGACTGAAGCCGTTCCGGCCCGCCCGGCCCGTAGCAGCCGAGGTAACGAGGCTGGGCCTGAACTAGCGGCTCAGCCCGCCGCGAACAGTTGCTGCATCTGCTCCCGGGCCTGCCGCTGCTTCGACTCAAACAGCCGCACGCGCTCCGCAAGAGTCTCGGCCTGCTGTTCAAAGGTTTCTTTTTCCACCTCCAGCGCCGCAAGTTCCGCTTTCAGGTGCAGCTGCGTCTGCGCCGCCTGCGTCGCCAGCACGTGGGCTTGCTCCTGCATCTCCTGCAGGTCCGCTTCCTTCCGGGCCAACTCCTGGGTCTGCTGCAGCAATTGGCCGCGCAGGCCCTCGAGTTCCTTCCGTTCTTCCGCGGTTTTCGCGGCCTGCTGGCTCGCCAGCAGACGCTCGGACTCAAAATTTTCCCCGGCCACGGCCAGTTCCGCCATGAGCGCCGCCCGCTCTTTCTCCTGCTGGGCGATCTGCTGCTCCCGCTGGGCGAGCTCCGCCTTCGCCTTGGTCAGCGCCGACTGCTCAACGACCAGCTGCTTCAGCTTCGCCGAGGCGTCCTTTTGCGCCGCCTGGGTGTCCGACGCCGCCACGCGTTCCTGCGCCATTTTTTCCTTGGTCTCGTTCAGGAGAATCGTCTCCACCTCGAGCTTTTCCTGCGCGGCAGCCAGTTCCCGCTTTTGCGCGGCCAGGGCCGACTCGCGCTGGGCAAGTTCCGCCCGGGCGGTCCGCTCGGAGTCCTTCCAGGCGGCAAACTCCGTTTCAAACTTCCGGCCCAGCTGCATCACGAGTTGCCGCCCCGTTTCCAGCTTTTCCCGCTCCGCCGCCAGTTCCTGCTCCGCCACGCCGTCCATCACGGCCGGGGCCGCCACCCTTGCCGGCTGGTTCGCAGCGTGCTCAGCGAGTTCCCGCTCAAGTTCCTGCTGACGCGCCCGAGCCTGGGCCAACGCGTCGCGCGTCGCGGTCAGTTCCGCCTCCCACTGGCTGGCTTGGAGAATATCTGCCGCCCGGCGCGGCTGACCAACCCGGCGTTCGACGTCGACCAGCGGCGGAATCGTGACCCGGTCGGCAAACTGCACGGTCAGTTCCTGCCATTCGTCGAGCCGGGAACCGCGGGACGGACCCAGTTCCGGCTTCAGCACCGAATAAATCCGCTCGACGATCGCCGCAAGGTCGATGGGAGGATGAAAGAGATCCTTCACTCCCACGCGGATCGCCCGCACCACGTTTTCCAAGGCGAACTCCTCGCTCACCACCAGCACCGGCGTGTCCTTCTGGCCGATGCGCAGCGACTCGACGTAGACCAGCGGATTCTCCGCCAGGTCGGCGTGATCGACGATGATCAGGGAAAAACGCTCGGTGCGGAGCGCAGCCGCCAGCTCCCTCTCGCCCGGCAGCTCCCGCCAATAAAATCCCGTGTCACTCACCACGATGGAGTGGGCGCGGGTCTCGGTGGCGCGTTTTTTCGCGAAGAGGATTTGGGCAGGCATGGCGGCGGGTGGGCTCGACGGGTTTAAAGCCATAGCGTACCCCTCTCGGGCAACTCCAGCCCGGGGTGGTCAATTTCCGGTAAAACCGGGCCACCCTTTATTAAGGGTGTGTCTTCAAACCCGATTGTCATTCTGAACGAAGTGAAGTCTAGCCGCTTGGGGCTGGTTTGACATCCAGTTGGACGTAATCGAAATCCGCGGCGAAATCTCACTGGATTCTTCGCTACGCTCAGAATGACAAACTCCAGAGTCGCTGGTTTGCAGGCTCACCCTAATCTCCGGATTTTTAATGGTCGCGCCGCCACTTTGCGCCGTTGTCCGCTTTCCCTACCCTGACCGCTGCATGAAAATCACCTATTTCGGCCATTCGTGTTTTCTCGTGGAGGTGGCGGGCGTCCGGCTCGTGCTCGATCCCTACTTGAGCGAGAATCCCCACGACGTGGTCGATCCTGCGTCCGTGCCCTGCGACTTCGTGCTCTGCACGCACGCGCACGAGGATCACACCTGCGACGCCCTCGAACTCTCCCGGCTTCATCAGGCTACGCTCGTCGCTCCCTACGAACTCGCCGAATACTTCGCGGCCCAAGGTGCAACCACGATCGACCTCATGCCCGGTGGCGGCATCGCGCTCCCGTGGGGCCGCCTCGACATGACCCCAGCCATCCACAGCTCTTCCTTCGAACTGCCCGGCGGCCTGAACCAGCCCATGGGCGTGGCCAGCGGCTATCTCCTTCGCGCCGGCGGCCGTTCGCTGTATCACGCCGGCGACACCGCGCTCTTCAGCGACATGCGATTGATCGGCCGGCACGGACTCGATGTTGCGCTCCTGCCCATCGGCGACCGCTACACTATGGGGCCCGCCGATGCCCTGGAAGCAATCGCCCTTCTTCAGCCGAAACTCACCGTGCCGATGCACTACAACACCACGGCGAAAATCCGCACCGATCCCAACGCCTTCGCCGCCGAAGCAACTCGCGCCGGTCACGCCGTCAAAGTCATGCAGCCGGGCGAATCGCTGACCGTGTAGTGCACCGCGCCATCAAGGAGACATTCGCTTCTAGTTAGTGACGCAGGCTTGCCCGCGGCACGTGGCGTGCCCAACGTTGGTTTTTGGACATGGCCCTCCCCAAACCTCCCGCCATTCTGGCGTCACGCGACTTGCGTGCCGCGGAGCTCGAGAACTCGCCCACGGATGCCTGGCTGCGCACCTACGCCTGGATGCAGCTCGCCCGCACCGCCGATAACCGGATCCTCGATCTCTACCGCCAGGGCCTGATCAAGGGCACCGTCACCGGCGGCCAGGGCAACGAGGGCCTCATCGTCCCGCTCGCCCTTCTCGCGGACAAGTCCGTCGACGTCATCTCGTTTTCCCACCGCGACTTCGGCGGCCACCTCGTGTGGAGCGATCATCTCTGCCATCACCTGAACCAGTATTTCGCCAACGCCGCCAGCCCCACCAAGGCCCGCGAGGGCAACATTCACCACGGCGACCCGAAAACCCGCTCGCTCCCGATGATTTCGCATCTCGGGGCCATGCTCTCGAATGTCGCCGGCGCCACCGATTCCCAACGCCGGCTCGGCCGGCCCGCCGTCGGTTTCACGTTCTTCGGCGACGGCTCGTCCAGCACCGGCGACATCCACGAATCGCTCAACCTGGCCTCCCTCCTTTCGCTCCCGGTCGTCTTCGTCATCGAGAACAACCAGTACGCCTACTCGACGCCGATGAGCGAACAGTTCGCCGAGGGCACCGAGCTCTGGCGCCGCGCCGCCGGCTACGGCATGGAGGGTTTCGCGGTCGACGCCACCGACGTCGAGGCCTGCACCCGCGCGTTCGCCGCCGCCATCACCAAGGTCCGCGCCACCTCGCGCCCCGTGCTCATCGAGGCACACACCCTCCGTCTCCGCGGCCATGCCGCCTACGACACCTGCGACTACATGAAGCCGGGCGAAAGCGAATCCTACTTTGCCCGGGACCCGTTGCCCAAATTCCGCGCCCGGCTCGTCGCCGCCGGCCACACCGCCCGCCTCGATGCCATCGATGCCGAACTCCACGCCTACATCGAGGCCTGCGTCACGGCCTGCCTCAGCATCCCCAAGCCCGATCCCGCCGGCATGGAGGCCGACCTCTTCGCGCCGGACGCACCCGCCTTTCCCTGGAAAGCCGAGCCCGCCGCGCCTCTCTCGCTCAATCTCGCCCAGGCCCTCAACGCCGCGCTGCACAAAATTCTCACCGAGCGCCCCGAGTCCATCATCCTCGGCCAGGACATCGGGGTCTACGGCGGCGCCTTCAAGGTCACCGAGAACCTGCTGGCCGAGTTCGGCCGCCCGCGCGTGTTCAACACCCCGCTCGCCGAGAGCGCCTGCACCGGCTACGCCATCGGCCTCGCTGTCAACGGCCACCGACCCATCGAGGAATTCCAGTTCGCCGACTTCGCCACCGAGGCCGTCACCCAGATCACGCAGAACGCCGCCACCTACCACTTCCGCTCCGGCGCCGCCTGTCCGATGGTGTTTCGTTTTCCGTGCGGCACCGTGCAACTCGGCTCCTTTCACTCCCAGGAACTCGAGTCGATGTTCCTCTCCATGCCCGGGATCAAGGCGCTCTATCCCAGCACGCCGCAGGATGCGTTCGATGCGCTGCTCGCCGCCTACGAGGACGGCAACCCGGTGATTCTGTTCGAAAACAAGGCGCTCTACCGCTGCAAGAAACAGCTCGTCGTCTGGAACCCGGCCTACCGTGACGTCTGGAAACCGAAACAGCTGCGCAAAGGCGACTACGCCACGTTCGTCACTTACGGCGAGATCGTCCACACCGCGACCGAGGTCTGCGATTATTTCACCGCCGAATACGAGCACAGCTTCGATCTCTTCGATCTCCGTGGCCTCTCTCCGCTCCGCCTCGACGCCATCAAGGCCTCGCTGACCCGCACCGGTCGCCTCGTGGTCGTGCACGAGGGCCGTCGCACGCACGGCTTCGGCGCCGAACTCGTCGCCCGCCTCACCGAGGAACACTTCGCTTCGCTCAAGGCCGCCCCGCTCCGCATCGGCGCGCTCGACCTGCCTGTCCCTTTCGCCCCGGAACTCGAGGAGGCCTACCGCCCCACGAAGGACAAGTTGATCGAACAGATCACAGCTTGGATGGAGTGAAGAGAGGCGCTATCATTGAGCGACGATAATAGTGGATAAGGTCAATGCTTTTGGAACCGCGAAAAGGGGCATGTCTTGACTCTCGTCAAGATTTCGCCGGCGAGCGGCCCCAAATGCTCCTCCCGCAGGGATCCAAGGCGTCTTCTTGGTCTCCTCCCGTCGCGGCTCACTCCTCCTTCGGTTCCCACAGGCCGAACATCGCGCCCGTGGGATCGACGATGATGCTGAGCCAGCCCATGCCTTCGACCTCGGTCACGCCTTTGCAGATTTTCGCGCCGAGCTTCTTGGCCTTCTTCGTTGAGGCGTCGATGTCCTTCACCAGCATGTAGGGCATCCATGCGGAGCCGGCCCGGGGGATCATCTGCTTCATCATGCCGCCGCCCGTGCCTTCACCGACGTCGATCATCGTGTACGTGCCGGTGGGCATCGGCAAGTCCTTCAGCTTCCATTTAAAGAGTTTCGAATAAAAGGCCTTCGCCTTGGGTACGTGGGTGGTCGCCAGTTCGGCGTGAACGAATGGATTGGGCATAACGAATGTCTCCTGATGGGTGTGGTTGATGAACGGGACGTTGGAATGATTGAAAACAAAGCCGACCAACCGCCAGCTGTCTTTCTCGCAGTGTAGCGAACTCCGGCGCTCGCTCAGGACACGTTTGAGTGAATACTATCGGAAATGCCCATGCTATCGTCGCCGGTGTAGAATGACCAGCGTTCGTCCTTCACCGCGAGCAGCCTCTGTAACCAGTGATTGATTTGATGTCCCCCTGTGGCTCGAATCCTCACTTTCAATCTTCCGAATCTGGATAAGCATTGTCATTCCATGCGAAGCGCAGAATGACAGGGAAAGTCCGGTGCCCGCGCCCATGCCTCACTCTAAAAAGTCCCCAGCCAAAATCACCCGCGCCACCTGGTCGCGCATCCGGCTTTTCGCGATGGATGTTGATGGCGTCCTCACCGATGGCACCGTGCGGATCTGCTCCGATGGCTCCGAAACCAAGGTGTTCTCCATTCTCGACGGGATGGGTCTGAAGCGCCTCGAACTCGCCGGCATCACCGTCGCCTGGATCAGCGGTCGGCCTTCCTCGGCCACTACCGTCCGCGCCACCGAGCTGAAGATCCCGCATGTGATCCAAGGCCGCACCGACAAACTCACCGCGTTGCAGGAACTCGCGGCCCGGCTCAAGTTTACTGCCGCCGAGTGCGCTTACATGGGCGATGACGACATTGACGCCGCCGCGATGGCCTGGGCCGGCGTCGGCGTGAGCGTCCCCGGGGCCATGCCCGCCGCCCTCCGCGCCGCCCGTTACGTCACCCGCCGGCCCGCCGGCCGGGGCGCCGTGCGGGAGATCTGCGAACACCTCCTCACCTCGCGTGTCTAGCGTTGATCCGGTGAAACGCCTTCTCCGTCCGCTCTGCCTGCTCGCTTATTGCAGCCTCGCCGGTGCCGCCATCGGCGCCACGACGATGGCGCCGGCCATCAACTGGATGTCATCACTTTTCACCAAGGAGAATTTCCACTCGATGACACTGCGCGGTTCCCGGGCCAGCTTTCCGGCCGGCGGCGAGATCAATGTCGTAAACCTGAATCTCACGGCCTTCTCCGGCGACGCCACCAACCGCGTCGAAACCGTCATCCTCAGCACCGCCGCCACCGTGCTTCCCAATCAAAACCTAGCCCATGGCGATCAGGGCATGCGCCTTATCCGCGACGACCTCGAGGCCACCGGCACGCAGTGGACCTACGATCACGCCCATAAAAAGGTTTCGCTGCACGGCCGCGTGCGGATAGTTTTCAACGCTGAATTAAGGAATCTCATCAAATGAAACACTTTCTCGCCCTTCTCTGCTGCATGCTCGGATTCTCCCTGCCGGTCCGCGCCGAACAGCCACCGCAGAAGACCACGCTGGATTGCGACAACGCTGACATGTGGAGCGTGGGCAACGAGACCCACGGCGTCTGCACCGGCTCTGTCACCCTGACCGGCACTAATCTCCGGATCCTCTGCGACCGACTCGAGTTCTCCGCCCTCGGCGTCGGCGACAAGACCGCCACCGTGCCTACGCTCGACAAGTTCAAGTACATGATCGCCACCGGCCATGTCGTCATCGTGCAGGGCGACCGCGAAGCCACCTGCGGCCGCGCCGAGGTGTTGCCGCATGACGACAAGGTCATCCTCACGATCAATCCCGTCCTTATCGACCATGGCACCGGCTGGACCAGCGCCGGCGAGAAAATCACGATGCTCCGGGGCGAACGCCGCGTCATCGTGGAAAAATCCAACTTCACCGGCCCTGCGATCCGCGACTTGGGCTTTGACTCGTCGAAGTCCACCTCGCCCGGCGACGGCGTCGCGAAACCCGTCCCCGCCAAATGAGCGCCCCCACCGCCGAGATCCGCACGGAGGGCCTCGTCAAATCCTTCGGGACTCGCACGGTCGTCAACGGCATCAGCGTACATTTCCGCGCCGGCGAAATCGTCGGCCTGCTCGGCCCCAACGGCGCCGGCAAGACCACCACATTCTACATGATCGTCGGCCTGGTGCCGGCGTCCGCCGGCCACGTCACGCTCGACGGCACCGACATCACGCGCCTGCGCATGCACGAGCGCGCCCGCCACGGCATCGGTTATCTCCCCCAGGAGCCCTCGGTCTTCCGCAAGCTCACCGTCGCCGAGAACATCCTCGCCATCGTCGAGACCACCGACGTGCCCCGCCGCGACCGCGCCGCCTGCGTCCGGCAGCATCTCGACGAACTCAGCCTCGGCCATGTCGCCCAGCAGAAGGCCTACACCCTTTCCGGCGGCGAGCGCCGCCGGCTCGAGATCGCCCGCGCGCTGGTCACGCGGCCCAAGTTCCTGCTGATGGACGAACCCTTCGCCGCCATCGATCCCATCTCCGTCGCCGAGGTCCAGAAGATCATCCTCCAGCTCAAGGCCCGCGGCATCGGCGTCGTCGTCACCGACCACAACGTCCGCGAAACCCTCCGGATCGTCGACCGCGCCTACCTCATCCATCAGGGCAAGGTCCTGACCGAGGGCACCGGCAACTTCCTGATCAAGGACGAACAGGCCCGAAAGTTCTACCTGGGCGAGGATTTTGATTTGTAAGAAGCAGTAGGCAGTAGGCGCCAAGCTTTAGGCTTCAAACCCGCCCCTTCAGCTTCCACTCTGCTGCTTCAGCTTACAGCCTACCGCTTAAAGCTTACAGCTTCCCTCCCCATGCAAAAAGCCATCCACGGCATCACCGTCGCGCACTTCTTCGAGACCTACCGCGAGAAGCTGAAGCTGGAGGTCATCACTGGCGAGGCCGGCCTGCACCGGCTCATCCGGGAAGGCACGATCAACCGGCCGTCGCTCGCGCTCACCGGGTTCTTCAAATATTTCGCGAACAAGCGCATCCAGGTCCTCGGTGCCGCGGAGATGACCTATCTCAAGACCCTCCCGCAGGAGAAGCAGATCGAGATCCTGCAGGCCATGGTGAAGCGACAGATCCCCTGCCTCATCCTTACCCGCAACTACCATGCCACGCACCCGATGATGGCGGTCGCCACGGAGATGAACCTGCCCATCCTCCGCACGCCGATGATCACGATGAATTTCGTGAACCTCGCCACACTTTGCATCGACAACGAGTTCGCCCCCAGCACCACCGAGCACGCCACCACCCTCGATATCAAGGGCGTCGGCGTGATGCTCCGCGGCAGCAGCGGCGTCGGCAAAAGCGAATGCGCCCTCGCCCTGATCGAGCGCGGCCACTCCCTCGTCGCCGACGACCTCACCGTCATCAAGCTCCTCGATGAGCGCGAGCTCATGGCCACGTCCCGCCCGCTCAACCGCGGCTGGATGGAGTGCCGCGGCATCGGCATCATCAACATCGCCGAGATGTTTGGCGTTAAATCCATCCGGCTCGAAAAACGCATCGACATGGTCATCTCGCTCCAGGAATGGACCCCCGAGGTCGTCGAGGAGCGCACCGGGCTCGAGGAGCAGTTCTACGAGGTCCTCGGCCTCCGCGTGCCGCACATCGAGCTCTATGTCCGCCCCGGCCGCGACATGGCCCGCCTCGTCGAGGTCGCCGCCCTCACCCAGGCGCTGAAGAAAATGGGCCACGATCCGGCGAAGGATTTCAACGACCGGCTCATCTCGTTCATGTCCCAGCAGGCGGGCGCCAAGCTCCCGCCCGTCACGCCCCTGGATCGCGAGGAAGGGCCGCTCTCGCCGTAGGCGAACGGAATTCGCAGATCGCAGTTCGGAGTTCGTCGTCCGCTTCGCTCGAAGCCCGCGCTGACCCCAACCTTTCTGCACCCGGCACGACGATCTGCCTTCCCGAACTGCGAACTGCGATCTACGCTCTCCAATCATGTCTTCCCGTTCCGACGGCCGCTCGGCCGCCCAATTGCGTCCCATCACGTTCGAAGCCGGCATCGCGCCGCACGCCACCGGCTCCGTGCTCGTCGCCTTCGGCGCCACCCGCGTCATTTGCTCCGCCATGATCGAGCCGAAAGTGCCGTCGTGGATGCGCCAGCAAGGCGTCAAGGGCGGCTGGCTCACCGCCGAGTACTCGATGCTGCCCTACTCCACCCTGGAGCGGAAGCCGCGCGATATTTCCAAGGGCAAGCTCGACGGCCGCACCGTCGAGATCCAGCGGCTCATCGGTCGCTCGCTCCGCGCCGTGGTCGACCTCCAGAAGCTCGGCGACAACACCCTCTGGGTGGACTGCGATGTCCTCCAGGCTGATGGCGGCACGCGCACCGCTTCCATCACCGGCGCCTACCTAGCCACGCGGCTTGCCGTGCAAAAGCTGCTCGATGACCGCAAACTCGCCGAGAACCCGCTCGCCGATTCCGTCGCCGCCGTAAGCGTCGGAGTGTGCGGCGGTCGCGCGCTGCTCGATCTCAACTACGTCGAGGACAAGGACGCCGAGGTCGACGCCAACATCGTGATGACCGGCCGCGGCCAGTTCGTCGAGGTACAGAGCAGCGGTGAGGAATCCACCTTTTCGCCCGAACAGCTCCAGAGCCTCCTGGCCCTCGCCCAAACGGGACTGAAGGAGCTCTCCGCCCTCCAGACCGCGTTCCTGACCAAGCATCTGCTCGGGCGTTAGGCCCGTATCAGCTCGGCCGTCATGCCGCACCCCGAGCAATTCTTTCAATGGACCTGGAAGCTGGAGTCGCCGCCCGAGGCGCTCTGGCCGCTCGTGTCGAATACGGACCGGTTCAACCGCGACTGCGGTTACCCGCACATCACCGTCCAGCCCAGCACGTCCACCCATCGCCGCTTGCGCGCCGTGGCCATGGGCATCGTCATCGAATGGGAGGAGCACGCCTTCGAATGGCAGGAACCGTGGCGCTATGCGGTTGAGCGCAGCTACTTCAGCGGACCGGTCTCACAGATGATCATGCGCTGCGAACTCGCGCCCCGGGCCGGCGGCGGCACCACGCTCACCTACGAGATGCGGCTCACGCCCTCCAATCTGCTCGGCCGGCTCGCGCTGCCGCTCTCCATCGGCCGGCAGGCCCGCGCGACCACCGAGCGCGTCTTCCGGCGCTACGACGAATTCGCCCGGCAGGGCTTGCGCGTCTCCCAGCTGGCGCAGAAACCCACTCTCGCCCAAGGCGCGCCCGAGCGCCTCGTCACCGCGCGTCGGACGCTGACAGGCGACGCGCAGCAACCCGCCGATCTGGTGGCGCGACTCGCCGAGTTCGTGGCAACAGCCGACGATCTCGCCAGCCAGCGCATGCGGCCCTACGCGCTTGCCGACCTCTGGCGCAGCGACCGGCGCCAGACGCTGAAGCTCTTCCTCCATGCCACGCGCGCCGGCCTGCTCGACTTCCATTGGGATGTCCTGTGCCCGCATTGCCGCGGCGCGAAGGCGACATCGGCCTCGCTCGGCACACTGAACAGCCAGGCACATTGCGATACTTGCCACGTCGATTTCACCGCCAACTTCGACCAGTCGGTCGAGCTCACCTTCACGCCCACTGCCGCGATCCGCCGGGTTCCCCGCGTCGATTATTGCGTCGGCGGCCCGCAGGTAACACCGCACATCGTCGCCCAGCAGCTCCTCCAGCCGGCGGAGAGCCGGCCGCTGGTCCTCGCCCTCAAACCCGGTCGATATCGCGTGCGGGCGCCGGGACTCGCCTCACCCGTCGCATTCCGTGTCGAGCCCGGGGCCGGCCGCGCCGCCGAGGTCACCCTCACCGCCCAATCCAGCATCATCGGCGAACTTTCGCTCGCCCCGGGCGGCGCCCTCACGCTCGCCAATCCGGGTGACGCAGCCCAGCTCGCGATCGTCGAGCACGTCGAGTGGAGCGACCAGTCCACTACCGCCGCCGAAGTTACCGCGCTGCAGGTGTTCCGCGACCTGTTTTCGCGCGAGGTGCTGCGTCCCGGCGGCCAGGTTTCCGTCGGTTCGCTCACGGTCATCTTCACCGACCTCAAGAATTCCACCCAGCTCTACAAGGATATCGGCGACGCCCGCGCCTTCGGCCGCGTGCTCACCCACTTCGAGATCCTCAAGGCCGCCGTCGCCGCGGAAGACGGCGCTATCGTGAAAACGATGGGCGACGCCATCATGGCGGTCTTTCCCCAGCCCAGCGCCGCTCTCCGCGCGCTCGTCCGGGCCCAGCGCTATCTCGCGCGACCCGACGACTACGAACTGCCCGCCGGCATCAGTACCGCGCACGCCCCCCATCCGCTGGCCCTCAAGGCCGGCCTGCATCACGGCCCGTGCATCGCCATCAACCAGAACGAGCGGCTCGATTACTTCGGCACCACGGTCAACATCGCCGCGCGGCTGTGCGCCCTCGGCACCGGCGAGGATCTCGTGCTTTCCGCCGCCGTGCGCCACGATCCCGAGGTCGCCACCCTGCTGTCCGAGCATGCCACGCTGCTCGGCACCGGCAGCGAGACCGCGCTGCTCAAGGGCTTCGGCGAGGAGGAATTCGAAGTCTGGCGCCTCAAGACCCAGGCCGGCATCACGAACCATCCCTTTTGGCGCATCTAGCAAGCTTCCGTCCAGTAGCAGCCGAGGTCACGATGCTGGATTGGATTTCGGCCGAGGCGAACGTCCAACATTCAACGCTGAACATCGAACATCCAAGTCCGAGTGTAGCAGCCGTCATGAGGAGACTGGCTTCGACGTTGGACGTTCGAAGTTGAGCGTTCGATGTTCGGCCTTGCTTCAGGATTCCGCGCGCCCGGCCTTCTTCACCGCGTCAGCCGCCGCCGCGTGATGCACTCCGCCGAAATTTCCGCTCTCGCACGCACGCACGAAGCTTTCCGTCACGCTTTTCAACTCCTCCCAGCGCGCGCGGATCTTCTTCGCCTCTTCCGGCGTGATCTTGTTGTCCGCCGCCGAGGAGGCGATCGTCGCCAGCATGTCGGCGAATTCCTGCACGATGTCGTTCGTCAACGGGATGAGCTGGCCGGGATGGCTCAGCCCCGCCGGATTCCGGATGAAAAAACCGCCGGTCTGCTCCGCTACCCACTGGGCAATCCGCGGGTCGTGGGTCGACTTGACCAGCTGGCCAACCCGGTCGAGCGGGTTGTTAGCGCCGCTGCCCGCATCGTCGGAGGGCGGCTCCGTCCATTTGTAGATCAGCGAAAGCGACAACCCCAGGTCAGCCGCGATCTGTTTCGCGCTGGTTTTCTTGAAGACTTCCCGCAGGACCTCGTGCGATTGCATGGCGCGCCATCGTGGCCGCGCATTAGCCGAACGCAATCCCGCGCGCATTCCAGCTAACGAACCCGCCTCCGCCGCTTTTTTGCGTGCCTATCCCGGCGGGTTTCTGGCTTACTGCCCGCCTCCCCATGAACATCCACGAGTATCAGGCCAAGGCCTTGTTCGAGAAATTTGGCGTCCCGGCGCCCAAGGGCGCCACTGCCAAGTCCGCCGCGGAATTTGATACCGCCCTCGCGTCGCTCCCCGAGGGCGCCATCATGGTGAAATCACAAATCCACGCCGGCGGTCGCGGCAAGGGGACGTTTACCGACGGCTTCAAGGGCGGCGTGAAATTCTGCCCGACCAAGGCCGAGGCGAAGGAGAAGGCCGGCAAGATGCTCGGCAACACCCTCATCACGATCCAGACCGGCCCCACCGGCCGGAAGGTGCAGACGATCTATTTCACCCAGGCGAGCGACATCAAAAAGGAATACTACCTCGCCATCCTCCTCGACCGCGCCTCGTCGCGGCCCGTCATCGTCGCCTCCACCGAGGGCGGCGTCGAGATCGAGAAGGTCGCGCACGACACGCCGGAGAAGCTGCACAAGGTCCTCGTCGATCCCGCCTACGGCCTCGCGGATTTCCAGGTCCGCGAACTTGTCTTCCAACTCGGTTTCACCGGTGCCGAGGCCAAGAACGCCGCCAAGCTCATCCGCAACCTCTACACGATGTACTGGGAAACCGACGCCGCCATGGTCGAGGTCAACCCGCTCATCACTACGCCCACGGGCGACGTGCTCGCCCTCGATGCCAAGGTCTCCTTCGACGACAACGCGCTCTTCCGCCACCCCGAGGTCGTCGCCCTGCGCGACCTCAACGAGGAGGACCCGAAGGAGATCGAGGCCTCCAAGGCCAGCCTGTCCTACATCGCGCTCGACGGCAACATCGCCTGCCTCGTCAACGGCGCCGGCCTCGCGATGAGCACGATGGACATCATCAAGCATTTCGGCGGCAGCCCGGCCAACTTCCTCGACGTCGGCGGCGGCGCCTCGAAGGAGCAGGTCATCGCGGCATTCAAGATCATCCTCGGCGACCCGAACGTGAAGGGGATTTTCGTCAACATCTTCGGCGGCATCATGGACTGCAATGTCATCGCCCTCGGCATCGTCGAGGCGGTCAGGGAGGTCGGCCTCAAGCTCCCGCTCGTCGTGCGCCTCGAGGGCAACAACGTCGCCGCCGGCAAGGCCACCCTCGCCGGCTCCGGCCTCGCCCTCGTCTCCGGCGACACCATGGCCGACGCCGCCCAGAAAATCGTCAAGCTCGTCGCCTAAATTTTCACAGGAGCAAACAGAGAGAACAGAGAATCCAAACTCCCTCATCGATCTCAGTTCCCTCAGTTACCTTCTGTAAAACAAGCCTTCTCATGAGCATCCAAGTCAAAGAACTCGCCTTCGTTTTTCACCCGGTCACCGACGTGCCACGCGCGCGAAAATTCTACGAGGATCTGCTCGGCCTTAAGGTGGGGATGCAGGTCGAATTCGCGCCGGGCAAGTGGTGGATCGAGTATGATATCGCTGGTCAGGCGCTCGCCATCACGAATGCGATGCCGGGCAAAACCGCATCCGCCCTCGCCTTGGAGGTCGCCGACCTTACCGCCGCGCTCCAGGCGGTCGAAGCCGCTGCGTATAAGATCGTCACCCCGCTCGCTGTCTACGGTCAGTGCCGCATGTTCCAAGTTGCCGATGCCGACGGCAACGAGCTCACCCTGCACTCACGCAAACTCAAAGACTGATCAGTTCGTCTCAATCTCCTATCTTCCATCTCCGATCTACGCGCAGCGCCTTTCCCTCAATGTCCATTCTCATCACTCCCGAGACCAAGATCCTCGTCCAGGGCATCACCGGTGCCTTCGGCGCCAAGCACGCGCAGCTCTCGCTCGACTACGGCACCCGCGTCGTCGCCGGCGTCACGCCCGGCAAGGGCGGCCAGTTCTTCGAGCACAAGGGCGCCAAGGTTCCGATCTTCGATACCGTGAGCGAGGCCGCGAAAAAGACCGGCGCCACCGTCTCCGTGATCTTTGTCCCGCCACCGTTCGCCGGTGACGCCATCCTCGAGTGCGTCGACGCCGGGCTCGACCTCGCCGTCGCCATCACCGAGGGCATCCCGATCAAGGACATGATCCGCGTGAAGCGCGCGATGTCGGGCAGCTCGACGCGTCTCGTCGGCCCGAACTGTCCGGGCATCGTCACGCCCGGCACCGGCAAGGATTCCAACGGCGGCTGCCGCATCGGCATCGCGCCCGGCTATATTCACAAAAAGGGCCACGTCGGCGTCGTCTCGCGCTCCGGCACGCTCACCTACGAGGCGGTTTTCCAACTCACGACCAAGGGCATCGGCCAAAGCACGTCCGTCGGCATCGGCGGCGATCCCGTCAACGGCACGTCACACCTCGATGTGATCAAGCTCTTCAACGCCGATCCCGACACCCACGCCATCATTCTCATCGGTGAAATCGGCGGCAACGCCGAGGTCGAGGCCGCCCGCTGGATCAAGGCCAACTGCAAGAAACCGGTCGCCGGCTTCATCGCGGGTGCCACCGCGCCCGCCGGTCGCCGCATGGGTCACGCCGGTGCCATTGTCGGCGGAGCCGAGGACACCGCCGCCGCCAAGATCGCTGTCTTCCAGGAATGCGGCATCGAGGTCGCCGCCACGCCTTCCGACATGGCCGACGCCTTGCTCCGCGCCGCCAAGGCCAAGGGCGTTACGCTGTCCTAAATCCCGCCGGGATTTTCGTTCCCTAGTCTTTTTTGAGCGGCTGCCCGATGTCGATCCGGTTGCCGTCGGGATCGGCGATCGCAAAATCGCGCAAGCCGTACTCCTGATCCCGCAGGCCCTTGATGATGCGCACTCCCGCGGCGACGCAGTGCGCATGAAGGGCCGTGGCGTCGTTGACGATGAGGTGACAGGCGTTCGTGGTGGAACTTCGATAACCCCGCTGGAGCGAGAGGTGGAGTTCCCCGTCGTCCCGTTTGAGAATGACGAAGCCCACCGGATCGCCGTTGGTAAACGCCACGCTCATACCCATGATCCCGACATAGAAGTCGAGGGCCCGCGCCATGTCCGACACCGCCACACTGGCCGCAATGCGGCCGAATCTGATTCCGTCATTTTCCTTCTGCATTGGAAACATTCCTGTGCTGCGCTTCCACGCCCTGACCGATCGACGGTGCGTCGGCGAATTGCGGGAAGCAGGTTGGTGATCCTGCGAGACGGTGCTCCGTTGCCGGACAAAGTCGCGCAAGCGTGAGCCCGGAGTCAAGGCCCGGAAACCGACTCCGCCTTTGCCGGTGCGTTCGGGCTTTGCAGGCGGCACGACTTGCCTCATTCCTTCCCCATGAACGTGTCCGGCCGCCCTTACCGTACGATCTGGCCTGCGGCGGATGGCATGTCCGTCGAGATCATCGACCAGACCCGCCTGCCTCACGCATTTGCCGCGGCCCGGCTTACGACGCTCGACGAGGCGGCGCACGCCATCCGGGCCATGCTTGTCCGCGGCGCCCCGCTGATCGGCGCCACCGCGGCCTGGGGAATGTGGCTCGCGCTGCGCGCCGATGCCTCGGACGCCGGCCTCTCGCACGCCCACGCCACCCTGCTCGCGACCCGCCCCACCGCCGTCAACCTTCGCTGGGCGCTCGACCGGGTCCGCGCGCAAGTCGCGCTGCTCGCCCCGGCCGCCCGCGCCGCGACAGCCCATCGCCTCGCCGTGGAAATCTGTGATGAGGATGTCGCGGTCAACCGCGGCATCGCCGCCGCCGGCCTGCCGCTCCTCCGCGCCATCGCGGCGCGAAAGGCCGCCGGCGAGCGCGTCAATGTACTCACCCACTGCAATGCCGGCTGGCTTGCCGGCGTCGACCTTGGCATGGCCACCGCGCCCATCTATGCGGCACACGACGCCGGTATTCCCCTCCATGTCTGGGTCGATGAAACCCGGCCGCGCAACCAGGGCGCCAGCCTCACCGCCTGGGAACTCCTGAATCACGGCGTGCCGCACACCGTCATCGTGGATAACGCCGGCGGACACCTGATGCAGCGCGGGCAAGTCGATCTCGTCATCGTCGGCACCGACCGCACCACCGCGACCGGCGACGTGTGCAACAAGATCGGCACCTACCTGAAGGCTCTCGCCGCGCGCGACAACGGCGTGCCGTTCTATGCCGCTGTGCCCTCGTCCAGCATCGATTGGACGATCCGCGACGGGCTGCGCGAGATTCCCATCGAGGAACGCGCCGCCCGTGAAGTCACCCACCTGACCGGCCGGCTCGCCGATGGCACCATCGGGACCGTCGCGCTTACTCCGACCGGAAGTCCGGCCGCCAACCCTGCCTTTGATGTGACACCGGCGCGTTTGGTGACGGGTCTTATCACGGAACGCGGCGTCGCGGAGGCGTCCGAGGCCGGATTGCGGCGGTTGTTTCCGGCCGTTTGAAGAAATTTTTGGTCCGCCGCGCTTACGTCAAACGGCTGAAAACTAGGAAATTACGGAGAGCACCTGCATTCGGGTAGATGCTGTCCGAAAAAAAAGCTGGACGGCGCGCGGCGTACTTCCATGTTCCGCACTGCATCAGGAACGAATCGGCCCTCCACAAGCCGGTTCTGCCAACCGGGCCGGGAGCGGCCACGGTGGATCGAGGGAAACCTCGGATGTGCGGGACCCGCAAGGGCTCCGAACCAAAAGCGCTCCCGAAGACGATACCGACCTGATGCCCAGGTCGGTTTTTTGTTTTCACACCCTGATGCGCGAACCTGCCCACCACAGATCCTCACGCATCATGTCCAACCTCACCAAACTCCCCGGAATCCGCGTCGATGCGGAGAACCCGAACCATCACCTGTGGGACAACCACGGGACCTGGTTCCTGCACTACACCGTGCATCCCACGCCCTTCACCAAGGAGCGCATCCGCCGTTCGCTCGGCACGAAGGACGTCAAGATCGCCCGCGAACGGCGTGACACCTTCTTTGCGCATCTCGCCTCGGAAGCCGCCAAGTCCGCCGCCGCGGTCCGCAGCAAGGAAGCCGCGGCATGACTCCTGGCATCCGCGTCATCCGTTTCGCGCGCGCCGAGACCGGCACCCGCCCCGGAACTCCGGGCACGGTGTCGGTCGCCCGCGTCCTTCTCGACGAGCAGCTGGACTCCGCCGGCCAGATCATCCAGCGCGCCCAGCTCTGGGAGTATGTGTTGTCCGATGGCACGTCGTCCCGCCTGACCAGCACCATGTCGCGCCAGGACCTCGAGCGGCAGGTGATCATGTATCACTTGGGCCCGCTGCCCGGCGGAGAAGTAAGCGGCCCTGAACCATCGCTCAAACTCGCGATGTGACCGCTCCAAAGCCGCGCCACAAGCCCGGCTTTTTCATTTAGGGAATGTAGGGCGGGGTCGCTGACCCCGCCGATTTGAAAGGTAGGGCGAATCCTCCGGATGAGCCTCTGGCCGCGCGAAACGCGGGGTCAGCGACCCCGCCCTACAAATTCTGTTCTCACGGAATCTTCAACCGCTGCCCCGGCCGCAGGGCGTTCTCCCCCTGAAGAATCTCGCGGTTCGCCTCGTAAATATCCTGCCAGCGGTTCGCCGTGCCGTAGTAGCGCACGCTGATCCGCGTGAGTGAATCACCCTCTTGCACCACATGCGTGCGGACTTCCGGAACCGCCGGGGCCGCGTTCACAGGCGCGGACGCCGCCGGACGCACCGGCGAGGTCGCGGCGAAATTCGCACTCGAGGTCAACGCCCCGCCGCCGATCACCCGGGCCGCATTCGCGATCTGGTCAAGCGTACCCTGGGCCTGCCGCAGCCGCGCGGAGATGGCGGCGTTTTCCTGCTGCAATTGCGCGATCCGCGTCGTGCGGTCGCGGTCGATGCCCTGCATCGTGTCGTTCAGGCGGGCGTTGTCCGAGCGCAGGCTGGCGTTGTCCCGCTGGGCCGCGGCCAGCTGGCTCGTGACCGTCGCCAGGGCGGCGGCCCGCTGCTCGGCGCTGAGCCGCGCCTGCTCGGACTGCGCGAGCCGGTCGCTGTCGGCGCGCAAATTGGTGATCAGCGCATTCTGGTCCTCCAGCTGTTTCTTCAACTAGGTCTTTTCCGCGGTCAACCGGTCATTTGCGCCCGTCAGCTCTGCGACACTCGCACTGTGCTGCTCCACGGCCTTGTCCGAGTCCGCCAGCTTGGCCTGGGCGGCGGTGAGCTGCGTCCGCAGGGCGGCGGCATCCTCGGCCGCCTGGCTGCTGCGCGCACTCTCGGTCTGCGCCGCGGCCAGCTTGGCCGTCAAATCCTTCAGCTGGTCCTGCAGTTTGTCATTCGCCGCCGTCAGCTGGGCCACGGTCGACGCGCTCGCCGCCGTCTGCCCGTTCAACTGGTCGGCCGCCTGCTTGGCCAGGGCGAGCTGCGTCTCGAGAGCGGTCTTCTCACTGGTGAGCTTCGTATTCAGGTCGGTGAGTTCAGCTACACTGGCGTTGTGCTGGTCCACGGCCTTGTCCGATTCCGTCAACTTGGCCTGCAAAGTCGCGAGGTCCGCATGCGCCTTGTCGGCGTCAGCCTGGGCGCTTTGCACCAGCGTCCGTGAGGCGCTGTCAGTCTGCTTTAACTGGGCGGCGGCAAGCTCGGCCGCCTGTTTTTCACCGGCCAGCCGGTCGTTGTCGGCCGCCAAGCGCTGCTGTTCGGCGCGGAGTTTTTCGTTTTCCGCGGTCAGCGAGCGCACCTTGGCGTTCAGCGCGTTGAGCTCGGGACTGGGCGCGGCGTCCTCGACGCTCTTCGACTCGAGGAGCACGCGGTTCGCCTCGGCCAGCGACTTGTTGGCTTCGCGCGAACGCTGAAGCTGTCCGGCCAGCGTCGAGATTTCCTGGGCGGAATTCTTCCGGTCGTCATCGACCTGCGCCTCAAGCGAGCGGACCTGGTCCTGCGTGATCTGCATTTCCAGTTTCATCGCGTCGCTCGGCGCCGCCTTGGCCGCGGCGGCCTGGGCGGCCAGGGCGGCGGCGACGCTCTGCTTGGCCACCTCCAGGTCCTTCTGCAGTGATTCGTTGGCGGCGCTCAGTTCGGCCACGGCCTTGGACTTCTCCTCCAGCAAGCGGGCGGCGACGTCCAGCTGCGCAGCAAGCTTGGCCGCGGCCTCGCGATCGTCGGACCCGGCCTGCTGACCCGCGGCCAGCCGCTGGTTCTCCACCGTCAGTTTTTCGTTCGCCGTCCGGAGGTTCGCCACCTGTGCGACTGCCTCAGCCAGCTTGGTCTGGGCCTGCGCGGCCTGGTCAAACGCGGCACTATTCGCAGCCAGTTGGGCGGAGAGTTTTTCCTTCTCGGAGACTGCCGCAGCGGCTTCATTCCGGGCCTTGTCTGTCGCGAGCAGCGCAGCCGCGAGCGATTCCTTGGTCGCTGCAAGTTCGGCGACCGCGGTGCCGGCCTGGCCAGCGGCCTGCTTTGCCGTCTCCAAGTCGGCCTGGACTTTGGCGAGCCGGTCGTGATCCGCCGCCTGCGCGTCTTGAGCGGCCGCGAGGGAAGATTTCAACTGCGCCAGCTCGGTCGCGGCACGACCGGTGCCCGCGAGCTGCGCCTGCAGTTTCTGGGTCTGGCCCGTCAGCTCGTCGTTCTTGGTCGCGAGATCCTGATTGGCATTCGTCAGGGAGGAATTGGATTTCTGGGCGTCGGCTAACTGTGCGGTGAGCTTGGCCACGCTGTCACGGGCCTCCGCCTGCGCCTGCTGGGCGGCTGCGAGAGAGGCCTTCAACTGGGCCGTTTCGGCGGACGAGCGACTGCCACTGGCCAGCTGGGCCTGCAGCTTCTGCGACTGCGCGGTCAGTTCGTCATTCTTCGTGCCGAGGTCTTGGTTGGCGCCGGTCAGGGCGGCGATCTGCTTCTGGGCATCACTGACCTGCGTCGTAAGTTTGGCGGCAGCATCATGATCCGCCGCCCCGGCCTGTTGCGCAGCGGTGAGAGCAGCCTGAAGTTGCGCGAGCTGGGTCGATTCACCACGGCTGGCGGCGTCCTGCCGGGCGAGCAGTTGCTGCGTCTGCGCCGTCAATTCGTCGTTCTTCACCTTCAGCTCATCGTTGGCCTTGGTGAGCGAAACAATCTGCGCCTGGGCCTCCGTCAACCGGCCGGCCAGCTTGTCACCGGCCGCCTGCGTGGCCGCATTGGCCGCAGCCATCTTCGCCTCGTTCAGCTGGGTTTCAAACTTCGCCGCCTGCACTTTCAGGTTCGCCTGCGCGCTTTCGGCTTCGCCGCGCAATTCCTCGGTCTCACGCCGGGCGGCGATCAGATCCTGCTTGGCCGCGGCGAGTTCATCTAGCGCCGGGGACCGGGCTTGCGCCGCCGCGAGCTGTTGCTGCAAGGAAGCTTTCTCGGCAGCGAGCGCGGTCCGGGCTTTGGTCGCATCCTCGACCTGTGCCTGCAACTGGCGAAGCGCGCCGGCGCCATCCTCGGCCGCCTTTTTCAACCGCGCATTCTCCGACTGCAGCGCCGCCAACTCGGCCGAATTATCCGGAGCGGCCGGTTGGGCGGCGGCGAGGCGGCGGTTTTCCGCCACCAACCTTTCGTTGGCCGAGCGCTGCTCCTCCAGCTGACGGGTGACGGCCTCCAGAGTGGCCTCATTGTCGGCAGAGCCGGCTTTCGTGCTGTCGCCGGACTGGGTGAGTTTGCCCTGCGCGATGCGCAACTGGCGGTAAAGTGAGCTGAGCTCGGCCGTGGAGCGCTTGATCTCGTCGTTCAGGCGGGTGTTGTCCGCCACGAGCATGGTCAGCCGGGCGCTGTCCTGACTGGAATTCTCCCCGGCGGCCGGCGCGGCGCCCGCCTGTGCCAGCCGGGCGTTGTCGGCCGAGAGCTTGGCGGTGGCATCATCCGCGTCCTTGAGCCGGGCCACGAGGCTGGCGTTGTCCCGGGAAAGCTGGTCGATCTGGCTTCGCAACTCCTGGCTGGTGGCGGCATCACCCGCCGCCGCCGCAGTCGAAGCCTGGGCATTGTCGGCACTGAGCCGGGCCGTGGTCGCCCGGGCGGTGCTAAGCGCGGACTGCAATTCGGCAATCTGGCGGGCCGCCGCCTGATTTTGCGCCTGCAGGGTGGCGTTTTCCTGGGACAGCTGGTCCCCGCGCGCCGTTGCCGCTGCGGCCGCCTGATCCAGCCCCGCCGCTGACGCCAGACGCTGCTCAAGGGTGGTTTTCGCTCCCTGCAGGGATTGCACCGAGGCCGTAAGGGCGGCGTTGTCCGCCCGGAGCTTGCCGAGCTCGGCCAAGGCGGCGGTAAGCTTCGGATCCACCGGCGCAACCGGTGCCGCCACCGCGGGTGCAGCAGCCGGCTTGACCGCCGCCACTTCGGCCTTGGCCTGGGCAAACTGCGCCGCGATCTCACCCCGCAACCGGACCGCCTCGGCTTTGCCGGCGGCCAGTTGGCCGGCATCGAGTTTTTGGGCAAGGAGATCGCGGCCGGTGCTCTTGGCGCCGTTGTCGGCCGCCAGCGACAGCCAGGCATACGCCACGGGCAGGGATGACACGAGCCCGCCGCGACCTTCCGCGATCATGATGCCAAGGTTGTTTTGGGCTGCGGCAAAGTTCTGCCTCGCCGCCTGCCGGTAGAGTTCCGCCGCGGCTTTCTCGTCGCGGGCCGAACCCCGGCCATCCTCCAGCATGAGGGCCAGGTTATAGCGCGCCCGGGCATAGCCGTTGGTGGCGGCGTCCCGGTACCATTTCTGCGCCTGTTCCTCGTCCTTGACGACGCCGCGGCCGAGTTCATAGGCCAGGCCGAGGTTGTACTCGGCCTCGGGCACGCCGTGCTGGGCCGCCTGCCGGAACCACAGCGCCGCCTCGAAGTAATCGCGGACCACGCCAATGCCGTTGGCGTACATGTTGCCCACGTTGAATTGCGCCGGGGCGAAGCCCTGCTCCGCCGCCTTGAGGTAGAGCTGGAAAGCAGCCCCGCTGTCGGGCGTCATCCCCCGCCCCAGCTCGGTCAGCATGCCGAGATTGAACTGCGCCGGCGCAAACCCGCGATCCGCGGCCTTGCTGTAGCAACGAATGGCCTCGGCAAAGTTCTGCGGCACACCCTGTGCGTTGGCATAGGCGTTGCCCAGGGTGGTGAGCGCCTCGGGATCGCCGTCGTCCGCCCGGGCACGCACCGTCGCCAGATCGTTCTGCGCGCACACCGGCAGAACCACCGGACCGAGGGCGAGCAGCGCGGCCACGATGAGTGAGCGCTGGTGCTTGGTCAGGAATGAAACGCGGGGCGAAACGGCGGAACTACACACGGGTTTCGTTTAAGGAGAAAACCCTAGCCGGGAGCAAGGCCGCATCCTGCATGCCATGGATGATTTTCTTGTCCGGGGGACAAAACGTCGCGAGCACTCCCGAGAGCCTGGCCTGGCCACCGATCACAAAATAATAAGGACACAGCCGCAGCCGTCCGTCGACCTCGCGGGCCGCGTGGGGCGCCTCGCGCTCATAGACCCGATGACGGACCCGGCGG
The DNA here is from genome assembly GCA_903859715.1 of uncultured Opitutia bacterium. Taxonomy (GTDB): domain Bacteria; phylum Verrucomicrobiota; class Verrucomicrobiia; order Opitutales; family Opitutaceae; genus Opi-474. The sequence goes on along the minus strand of CAIONS010000051.1, from coordinate 19,674 downwards.
GGCTTTTTGTACGTTTGGAGCAGATGCAGGTTCGTCGGGGCCAGGTCCACGGCCCGATCGACGCCCTCCTGCCATTCCTCGCGCGATGAATCGCTGCCGAGGATGACGCTGCGCGCGCCCCAGGCCGTCTCATGATAGCCGGAGATCTTGACGATCAGGTCGCGCTCTTTCTGGGTCGCGCCGGCCAGCTCCCGCCAGTCATGCAGCGCGCGGCCCGCGGCCCGTGGGGCATCCAGCACGGCACCCGGTGGCAGCGGCGCCGGGTCCATCACCCAGGAGGGCGGGATCAGGCCGCGCAGGAGCTTGAGCGCCCGGCCGCTGAGCGCCTCGGCCCAGTAATCCTGCAGCAGATGATGGTGAAACAGCGCGAGCGTGAGTTTCTCCTCCTGAAACGGCCGCATCGGCGGCGTGATCGCGACCTCGCCGGCCGCCCAGGCCTCAAAGATGAACTTCGCCGTGCGAACGTTCGCGAGATCGAAGAGCTCGAAAAATCGGTAGATGACATCGATCTTCTCCGGATTGCCGTCGATATCGACGCAGAGCTGCGGGCCCAGCGGGAAAATGTCCTCGGGCGCCACGCAGAACACACGCCGGCCCTGCAGCTGCAGCTGGTGCGCGAGCCATTGCATCTCGGGCCGGTAGGTCGCCGCTTCGTCGCTCACCACCAGCGCGATAAACGGATTGCGCGTCTCCGGCCGCAGCGCCGCCAGCGCCGCATAGAAATTCGCGATCATCGCGTCGTTCTCGCCCAGCACTCCGCCCGCGGCATACAGCCGGTTGAGGAAGGCCGTGAGACCAATCCCACCGGGCACCGAATCGAGCTCGGTCAGCGCGAAGCCTTCGTCCGTCAGCAGCAGGTCCGGCCGCAGCACGGCGGGAAACGCGCCGCGATTCCGCGAATCGCGCGCATGGGCGATGAGCTCGGCGGGTTTGCCGCGGTCAAGGTAGTCCGCGACCCACGGCGCCAGCAGGGGCTTGTTACGCAGGAGATTTTTGCCCGCGACCGAACGCAGGTAGAGCGTCTCAAGTGCCTGGTGAAATTCGACACAGGCGCCCCCGATGGCTTCGAGTTGCGCAACCTGGTCGGGAGTAAGCGGCCACGCCTCGGGCGAAAGCTGCCAGGTCTTCGCCTCAAACAACGGCTGGTTGGCCAGCAGGGCGCGGATGTGTTCGTAGGCCAGGTCGCTCATGGGACGTCAACCTAAGCACGAAGGATGAAATCCGAAATTCGAAAGAGCGAAAACGGGAATAATAAAATCCCGGCCCCTAATTCGCTATTTGAGGATCCCGCTGATGCCATCGTGGAGAAATCTGCAACGACTGCTGAAGTACGACCTTTGAATTTCACGGTAGCGGAAGTCATTATTTCGAGTTTCGGATTTCGACCTTCGAATTTCCCCGCCCCGCGGGGTGTTACTCCTCCATCTGAATATCCTTGTTCCGATGACGCGGGCAGCCGGCGCGGAGCCACGCATTGACAAAGCGGTCGAGGTCGCCGTCCAGCACGCCCTGCGTGTCGCTTGTGCTCATGCCGGTGCGCAGGTCCTTCACCATCTGGTAGGGTTGCAGCACATAACTGCGGATCTGGCTGCCCCACCCGATCTCGCCTTTCTCGCCATAGAACCGGTCCATCTCGGCTCGCTGCTCGTCCTGCTTCTTTTCGTAGAGCCGCGCCTTGAGGACATTCATGGCCGCCGCCTTGTTCTTGATCTGCGAGCGTTCGTTTTGGCACACGACCACGATGCCCGAGGGGATGTGCGTGAGCCGCACGGCGGAGTCCGTGGTGTTGACGCCCTGGCCGCCCTTGCCGGACGAACGGTAGACATCGGTGCGGATTTCGCTGTCCGGAATATCGATCGCGATTTCCTCGGTGATCTCGGCGATCACGTCGATCGCGCAGAACGAGGTGTGGCGGCGTTTGTTCGAGTCAAACGGGCTGATGCGCACGAGGCGGTGCACGCCGCGCTCGGCCTTGGCATAGCCGTAGGCGTTTTCACCCTTGATCAGGATCGTGGCCTTGCTGATGCCCGCCTGGTCGCCGACCTGCACGTCCTGCACCTCGACGGTGAAGCCGCGGCGCTCGGCCCAGCGGTTGTACATGCGGAAGAGAATGTCAGCCCAGTCATTGGACTCGGTGCCACCCGCGCCCGATTGGATCGAAAGGATGGCGTTGTTCTTGTCGAACTGGCCGGTGAGGAAGGATGCGATCTCGAGCTGGTCGAGCTCCGTGACCATCGCGGCGACCGTGGTATCGAGCTCCGTGGCGTACATCTCGCGCTCGGCGCCGTCGGCAGCCTCGACGAGTTCCACCATCACGGCCACGTCATCCACGCGCTTCTTGAAAGCGACGACCGGCAGCACCGCGCGCTTCAGGATGTTCAGCTTGGCGATGTGCTTCTGCGCCCGCTCGTTGTTGTCCCAGAATCCCGCCGCGCCCATCTGGGCGTCCATGGCCTCTATTTCACGCTGCTTTTGGTCGACGTCAAAGAAACCTCCACAAGTGCCCGGCGCGCTTGGTGATGTTCTCGATGTGATTGAAAGTCTCGGGTGCGATCATGGTGAAGCGTAATGGCCGCACGGGGCGGCACCGGGCGCAAGGGAAAATCCGAGTGGAGCGGTCAGCAATCAGCCTTCGGCCATCAGCTGGATCATGGGAAATGAGGGATCCGCATCAACCCCTCAAGCATACGCGCTTTACGGCGAGGTGAGGGAAACCTTGGAACCGACGCGAAGGATCTCGAGGCCGATTTTATCGACGGAGTTATCGGCAGCCATGGCGTCACCATAGCTTGAAAGTATAACGACGCCGACCTTCGCCTCAGGATCGAAGCCCAGAAAGCTGATATAGCCACCGGTCGCGCCATTGTGCCACAGTACGGTTTGGCGCTCCACGCTGCGACGGATTTGCCAGCCTAGGCCGACATCACTGCCGGAACGCTTGAAGTGAGGTTGGCGGGCCAGAGCCAGGGCGCGAGCCAGGGCGGAACCTGACTCCTGTAGATTCGCTTCGATAAAATTGAGCAGGTCGTCGGCGTCGGACTTAAGCGCTCCGCCTGGAGCCATCACATCGTGGTCCCAGTTCGGCACCACCTTTCCCTTCGTATCATGGCCGACAGCTAGCCGGCTCCTTTGCGTCGGACTCAGTGCGAAACAGGTGCTGGCCATTCCGAGAGGCGCGCAGACGGTCTCTTCCACCAGCGCCTCGTAGGGCTTTCCCGTTTTGAGCGCCAGCAAATGACCCAGCAGACCGAATCCAAAATTGGAATAGAGGTAAGTGGTACCTGGTTGGCTTTGAAGTTGGGTCGTCCCGAGGGCGCGATAGAGATCAGCCACCCGATAGTTGACGTAAGGATCGAGCAGATCCGCCTTCTCCAGCAGGTTATCTGGCAGACGAGGCAAGCCGGACGTTTGTGTGGCCAAGTCCACGAGGGTGATCTCGCGGTTGTTTTTCCGTGGGCTGACCACCGTGGCGGGGAGATAGCGGCTGACAGGGTCGTCCAGTTTCACTTCACCACGTTCAACGAGTGCCGCGAGTGTCGTGGCGGTAAACAATTTGGTGATCGAGCCGATTTCAAACAAAGTGCGCCCGTCTGGTGGCCCGGAGTTTTGAGCGCTTACGTTACCCAGCCCCACGACGTAACGCCTGCCATGTTGGGTCACAGCCACCACCAACGCTACGTGTGGTCGGGGCATGACATAAGCCGAAGCCAGACGGTTTACTTGCGCCTGCAGATCATGCGTGTCGATCATCCCTTCGTAAGCATGCCGCCGATGAGTATAGTAGCAGACAAAGCCGACAAACACCACGACCGCTAGTAAGATCAGGCTAAGGATGATTTTGATTACAATCATGAGTAGCCTCGCGGCCTCCGCCTTTATCACACGTCAATCACCCCGCCCGCCTTGCGCTTCTTCCAGTCCCAGTACCACGCGATCCAAATGCAGGCCTCGTAGAGGATGTAGAGCGGCACGGCCATGCAGACCTGCGTGATGACCTCGGGCGTCGTGAGCACCGCGCCCAGGATCAGCGAGAGCACGGCCACATGGCGGCGGTAATGCGCCAGCTGCTGGTGCGTGACCATGCCCAGTTTGACGAGGAGCAGCACCACAACCGGAAACTGGAAGCCGAGCCCCATGCCGAAGATAAACTTCGCCACGAAGCCGATGTATTCGTCGGCGCGCCAGTCGAAGGCCTCAAACCCGAGCAGCTGCGAGTACTCCACGGCCGCGCGCAGCGCCAGGGGCAGCAGCGCGAAATAGGTCAGGCCCACCCCCGCGAAGAAGAGCGCCACGCTCCAGCCGATCCAGCTGAAGAGCAACCCCCGTTCCTTGAGGTTCAGCGCGGGCAGGAAAAACTGGGCCATGAAAAAGGCCCAGAACGGGGCCGAGACAATCAGGGCGCCGTACAGCGCGACATGGAACGCCACGAAGAAACCCTCCGCCGGGCCGAAGTTGTGCAGCCGCACGCCCAGGTTTGTCGTGCCGGGCGGCGGTGGCGGCAGCAGCTTCAGCGTCGCCACCTGCTCCTGCCCGACCTTCGCGATCCCGACCTGAAACACCAGCTGCGGCGCCTCGCCCGGCGGCAGGCCGGCAAACTGCTCCCGCGTCACCGGGTACGGTCCCAGCTTGTTCTCGCCGATCTGAAAGCTGACCGTGGGCCGCGGCGCCTCGAACATGTTCATCCGCGTGAGCGGATACTCCAGGATCCTGACCAACTGGGGCGACAGCAGCAGGCAGGCGACCAGCGCGACCCCGATCGCAATCGCCGAGCGCACCAGCGCCGTGCGCAGGTCGTTCAGGTGCGCCCAGAACGATTTCTTCGGCGTGGCCGCCTCGGTCTCCGGTATGAATTCCTCGTCGTCGTTCATCGGTCAGTTAGACATGGCTATGATATCACTGACGGTGGGCCGGGCGCTCCGCCGCCCGGCAGGCCGTACACCCCGCACCGCGCGCGGTGCGCCCGGCCCACCTGCCCGACAGAAAAGGAGTGAGTATCGGGATCGGCTTCATCTTCAGCTACGCAAGGTGCCGGCCGCTTTTTCCGCGAGGAAACTCGCGTAAGTTTTTGCGACCCCGTCGCGCAGACTCGTCCGCGCCTTCCAGCCCAAGGCCGCCAGGCGCGAAACATCCATCAGCTTTCGCGGCGTGCCGTCGGGCTTCGACTCATCCCAGACGATGCGCCCCGTGAAGCCCGTGACGGCGGCGACAGTCTCGGTCAGTTCCTTGATGGTCACATCCGTGCCCGTGCCGACGTTGATCCAATCGGGCGGATTCTCCTGCCGCAGGAGAAACGCACAGGCGTCGGCCAGATCGTCGACGTGAAGGAATTCCCGGCGCGGCGTGCCCGTGCCCCAGGCCGTGACCTCGGTCCCGCCAGCCGCCTTCGCCTCGTGAAATTTGCGGATCAACGCGGGCAGCACATGCGAGTTCTGCAGATCGTAATTGTCCCCCGGCCCGTAGAGATTGGTCGGCATGGCCGAATGAAACAGCACACCGTATTGCTGGCGGTAGTATTGCGCGAGCTTGAGCCCGGTGATTTTCGCGATCGCATAAGCCTCGTTGGTCGGCTCCAGCGGACCGGCGAGCAGGCTGTCCTCCGCCAGCGGCTGCGGCGCGAGCTTCGGATAAATGCACGAGCTGCCGAGGAAGAGCAGCCGCTTCACGCCATGCCGGTAGGCGCCGTGGATCGTGTTCGCGGCAATGGCGAGGTTCGTATGGAGAAACTCGGCCGGATACGTGCTGTTCGCATGGATTCCTCCGACCTTGGCCGCGGCAATAATGGCGGTATCCGGCTTTTCCGCCGCATAAAATGCCTCCACCGCCGCCTGCGAAGTCAGGTCGAGTTCCTGACGGGAACGTGTGAGCAGCATGATGCCCGACTCATGGGCCAAGCGCCGCATCAATGCCGCCCCAACCATGCCTTGGTGACCTGCGATAAAGAGCTTCATGCGAGCAATCCGATGATGGCCACGAAGAGGCACAAGGTCGCAGAGGCTACGGCAGCGTCTCCATTGCGCCTATGGGCGCGCGGGAGAGTCGATTCACAACCTTGGAGCCCTTGTGCCTTTTTGCGGCCAATCATCAGGCAAAGGGGGCTTTGGAGGGACCCGGCAGTTGCGCGATCTGCGCCTCGCGCTTGGCCAACTCGAGGTCGTGCTCGACCATGATCTTCACCAGCTCCTTGAAGCGTACCTTGGGTTCCCAGCCCAGTTTCTCACGGGCCTTGGCGGGGTTGCCGATCAGCAGCTCAACCTCCGCGGGACGCTCGTAGCGCTCGTCATACTTGACATACTTCTGCCAATCGAGGCCGATCAAACCGAAGGCCTCCTGGCAGAATTCCTTCACGCTGTGCGTCTCGTTGGTCGCGACCACATAGTCGTCGGGATTGTCCTGCTGCAGCATGAGCCACATCATCTCGACGTACTCCTTGGCGTAGCCCCAGTCGCGCTGGGCGTCGAGGTTGCCGAGGTAGATCGAGTCCTGCAGGCCCAGCTTGATGCGGGTCGCGGCGCGGGTGATCTTGCGGGTGACGAACGTCTCGCCGCGCCGCGGGCTCTCGTGGTTGAACAAGATCCCGCTCGACGCGTGGAGCTTGTAACTCTCCCGGTAGTTCACGGTCAGCCAGTGGGCATAGACCTTCGCGCAGCCGTAGGGCGAGCGCGGCCAGAACGGCGTCGTCTCAGTCTGCGGCACCTGCTGCACCTTGCCGAACATCTCGGACGACGAGGCCTGGTAATAACGGCACTTCTTCACGAGGCCCGCCTCGCGGATCGCCTCGAGGATGCGCTGCGCACCCAGGCCGTCGACGTCGCCGGTGTATTCCGGGATGTCGAACGACACCCGCACGTGCGATTGCGCGCCGAGGTTGTAGACTTCGTCGGGCTGGAGCTGATAGAGCAGTTTCACCATCTGCACCGAGTCAGCCAGATCGCCGTAGTGCAGGTGCAGCTTCACGTTGTTGACGTGCGGGTCGCGGTAAAGGTGATCGATCCGGCTCGTGTTGAAGGTGGAAGCGCGGCGGATGACCCCGTGGACCTCGTAGCCTTTGGCCAGCAGGAACTCGGCAAGGTACGAACCATCCTGGCCCGTGATCCCGGTGATGAGCGCTTTCTTCATGAGAGCCAAACGCTAGGCCCGCACTGCGCCCGGGCAAGCCCGCAGGCGGGCCTGACGACGCATCTCCGGCCAGTAGCAGCCGACGTGAGGAGGCTGTCCGTCGCGCCCCGAATCGGGCGAACATCGAACGCTCAACTTCGAACGTCCAACCTCGAAGTTTGACCCGCGGCCTTCGGCTCCCCTCCGGACTTCAACGTTCGATGTTCAGCGTTGAATGTTGGACGTTCGCCTCGTCCGACATCGGACCCAGCCTCCTCACGTCGGCTGCTACTGGCGACCGGCGCCGAATACCGGCCCGCCCTCTTAAGGAGCCAGCAGTCTCGTCGTCCGCACCAGGTCCGCCGCCAGCGTCTGCACGGATTTCTGCGTGCGCGGCTCCTTGAGCGCCCCTTTTTCGTCGAAGGCCTCGTGCGCCTTCGGCAGGATGCACTGCGCGGGCACCACATGGCAGCCGAGGTGCAGCAACAGTTGCTTGGCCAGCTGCATCGAGCGCACCCCACCCAGCATGCCGGGCGAGGCTGACACCACGGCCGCCACCTTGCCGGTGAACGGGTTCATGTCGGCGCGGCTGCACCAGTCGATGGTGTTCTTGAGCAAAGGCGTGATCATCGAGTTGTACTCGGGCGACGCCACAAGCAGGCCCTGATGCGAGGTGATGAGGTCGATGATCTTGACGGCGTTGGCCGGCAGGCCTTCCGCGTCCTCCAGATCACCATGATAAAGCGGCAGCGACACCTCATTGAGGTCGAGCAGCGTGACCTCGACGCCGGCCTCGCGCACCGCGCCCACCGCGACGGCGAGCAGCTTCCGATTCAGGGACTCCCGGCGAGCGCTGCCGGAAAAAGCGAGGATGCGGATCGGGTTGGCCATGCCGCAGCAGAACCCAAGCTCCTGATTTCAGCAAGTACCCCTTGATCAGCTTCGAGTTGAATTGAGGTAGGGCGCGACCGCTGGGCGCGCCGTGTTTGTCAGAAAATGCCCGACGGCGGGCCCAGCGGTCCCGCCCTACCACGAATGTATAACCGGCAGGCCACAGGCCTGCGCTACCCAAGTGATTTCAGCAAGCGCTCCAGCTCCGCCCGCTTGGCTTTCTGATCGGCCAGCTGCTTCCGCGCGCCTTCCAGCACGGCGGGCGGAGCCTTGCTGACAAAGGCCTCGTTCGACAGGCGCGCTTCAGTGCCCGCGATGTGCTTCGCCATGGCCTCGAGTTCCTTCGCGAGGCGGATCTTCTCCGCGCCGGCATCCACCGTGCTGACGAGGTCGAGATAGAGCGTCCCGAGGGCCGTCACCACAGCCGGGGCGCCTTCGACAACCTCGCGGCGCACGAGCTCGGCCGCGCCGATCAGGCGGGCCACCTTGGCCAGATTGGCCGACAGCACGGCCCATTCGCGGTCACCCGCGATGGCGAAAAATTTCACGTCGCGCCGGCTGGCGAGATTGTGCTCGGCCTTCAGGGCCCGTGCCTGCGAGACGAACGCCTTGAGACTCTGCACCGCGGCAATCTGCGCGTGGTCCAGCGTCAGCCCGTGCAGCAGGGACGCCGACGCCAGCTGCGAGGCGTTTTCCAGGTGGGCATCCTCGATGAACGTGCCGGGGGCACCGTAGCCGAGGAGCTGCCAGAGTTCCTCCGTGATGAACGGGATGACCGGATGCAGCAGCAGCAGCGTCTGCCGCAGCACGAGGTCCTGGATCGCGAGGCAGTTGGCCTTCGTGTCCGGCGACTGCAGTTTCGATTTCGAGACCTCTACGTACCAGTCGCAGAAATCGTTCCAGAAAAATCCGTAGAGCGCCTGGACCGCCGCGCTGAACTCGAACTCCGCAAAGCAGCGGTCCACCTCGCGCGTCGTGGAGAACAGCCGGTCAAGGATCGCGTGGTCGTCGGCGTCGAACTTCGCCGCATCGAGCCGCGCCGCGATGGCGGCGAGCGAGGAGTTGTCGCCCGCCTCGCCGCTCATCTGGCGGAAGCGCGAGGCGTTCCAGAGCTTGTTGCAGAAATTCTTGCCGCTCTCGATCCGGTCCTCCTGGAAGCGGATGTCCTGACCCTGCGGCGCGATCGAGATGATGCCGAAGCGGAGGCCGTCGGCGCCGTAGGTGTCGATCAGGTCGAGCGGGTCGGGTGAATTGCCGAGCGACTTCGACATCTTGCGACCCTGCTGGTCGCGGATAATGCCGGTGAAATAAACGTTCTTGAACGGAATCCGCCGCTCCATCGGCTCGCCCGGCCGCACGAACTCCAGCCCGGCCATGATCATCCGGGCCACCCAGAAGAAGATGATGTCGGGCCCGGTCACCAGGGTGGAAGTCGGGTAGAAATAATCGAAGCCAGCCTTTTCCATCTCCGCCTTGTCGGGCCAGCCGAGCGTCGCGAACGGCCAGAGCCAGGACGACGCCCACGTGTCGAGCACATCCTCCTCCTGCTCCCAATTCTGCGGATCGGCCGGGCCGGCGACGGAAACATGCCAGTTCTGCGGATCACTGCGGTCGGCGTCCTTGCGGTACCACACCGGAATCCGGTGACCCCACCACAGCTGGCGGCTGATGCACCAGTCCTGGATGTTCTCGAGCCAGTGCAGGTAGACCTTCGACCACCGCTCCGGGTAAAACTTGATATGGCCGTCGCGTACCGCGGCCTTGGCTTCCTCAATCTTCGGATAACGCAGCCACCACTGCTCGGTCAGGCGCGGCTCGATCGGCACATCGGCCCGCTCGGAATAGCCGACGCTGTTTGAATAAGGTTCCTCCGCCACGAGCGCACCCGCGGCCTTCAGCAGCTCGGCGGCTTTCTTGCGCCCGGCAAAACGATCCATCCCCGCCAGCTCGGGGCCGGCGAGATCGTTCAACGATCCATTGGGATTGAGCACATCGATGACCGGCAGCTTGTGCCGGAGGCCGATCTCGTAGTCGGTTTTGTCATGCGCCGGCGTGATTTTCAGCGCGCCGGAACCGAATTCCTTGTCGACGGCGGAATCGGCGATGATCGGCAGTTCCGCCGCGGGCCCGATCGGACGGCGCACTTTTTTCCCGAGGAGCGCCGTATAGCGCGGGTCATCGGGATGCACCGCAATCGCCACGTCACCCGGGATGGTCTCGGGCCGCGTCGTCTTGACCTCGATGAATGTTCCCGGCTGGCCCACCAATTCATAGCGGACCCGGTAGATCAGGCCGTTCACCGGCTTCATGATCACCTCTTCGTCGGACAAGGCCGTGAGCGAGGCCGGGCACCAGTTCACCATGCGCTTGCCGCGGTAGATGAAGCCCCGGTTGAACAGCTCGACGAACACATGCAGCACGCGCTCCGAGTAAGCCGGGTCCATCGTGAACGCCGTGCGATCCCAGTCGCAGGACGCGCCGAGCCGGCGCAGCTGCTCGAGAATGATGCCGCCTTTTTCCTGGCGCCACGCCCAGACTTTCTCGACGAATTTCTCGCGGCCATAATCGTGGCGCGTCTGCTTCTGCTTGCGCAGTTCGCGCTCTACCACGGTTTGGGTAGCGATCCCCGCGTGGTCGGTGCCGGGCAGCCAGAGCGCGGACTTGCCCTCCAGCCGGGCGCGGCGGATCAGGATGTCCTGGATCGTGTTATTCAACACGTGGCCCATCGTCAGCACGCCGGTGACATTCGGCGGCGGGATCACGATGCTGTACGGTTCGCGCCCGGCCTGCACGCGGCCGGAGAAGCACTTCGCCTGCAGCCAGGCGGCATACCATTTTTTTTCGATGTCGCGCGATTCGTAGCTCTTGGTGATCTCGGCCATGGGCGATGCTGATTCGGGAACCGCCGAGAAAACCCGCCAGCCGGGTGCGAGGCAAGGGAGAAGGAGGATGGGAGATTTCGGATGGCGGATACCGGAAACCGGATAGACGGAGGAGCCAGAGACCGGCAGTGACGACGAGCGCGGCTGAGGGTTTATATTATCCCGGGATCACGCGCCATAAGCCCTTATGCACCGGAAGTGCTCGGCGTCTGAACTATCCGGTTTCCGGTATCCGCCATCCGAAATCTCCCCAAATCCCCTCGCCCGCCGGGCGCTTTTCCCTTCACTGAACGCCTTCATGTCCGTCTCCACCCTGCAGTCCGAGCCTGTACCCCTGAGTTTCGCCGATGACGCCCCCGTCGCCGACCGGCTCGCGGCCTGCAAGGCTTACCTCCAGGCCGGCGATGCCGCGCTGCGGCGGCAGCATGAGGCAGGCGCCTCCGGACTGGCCATCGTGCAGGCGCGGGCGGCGATGATGGATACGATGCTCACGCAGCTCTTCGACCACGCCATCGCGAGCTACACGCGCACCTACGGTAAACTCCCTGCGCCGGTATCGCTCCTCGCCTTGGGCGGCTACGGCCGGCGCGAGCTCAGCCCGCTGAGCGACGTCGATGTGATGTTCCTCTTCCCCGCCAAGACCCGGCCAGCTTTCATCAAGCCGCTGCTGGAGCATCTTTCCCAGGAAATCCTCTATCCGCTCTGGGACAGCGGGCTCAAGGTCGGCCACTCGACGCGCAACGTGGACGAAGTCTTCCTCGAGGCCCGGCGGGACATCCAGACCCTCACCTCCATGCTGGAGGCGCGGCTCGTCGCCGGATCGACCGCACTGTACGAGACATTCGCCCAAGCCTACCGGACCTTCGCCACGGCCGAGAACCCCAAGGGCTACATCGCCGCGCGGCTCGATGACCAGGCCCGCCGGCGGGAAAAATATGGTGACACGGTTTTCCTCCAGGAACCCGACGTGAAGAATGGCGTGGGCAGCCTGCGCGACTACCAGAACGCCGTGTGGATGGCCCGCGTGAAGCTCGGCATCGCCAACATCGAGGAACTCGTCACCCAGAACTATCTCCGCGCGGAGGAACTGCGCGAATTCAACCGCGCCTACGATTTCCTGCTTCGCGTCCGCAACGAGCTGCACTTCCTCAGCCGCCGCGCCACCGATCTGCTCGACCTTGATCTCCAGCCCCGCGTCGCCCAGAACCTCGGCTACATGGAGGTCGACCTGCTCCCGCGCGTGGAGCATTTCATGCAGGACTATTACCGGGCGGCCCAGTCCATCTTCCGCATTTCCAAGGTCGTGGAGAGCCGGCTCGCCCTCACGATCGGCCGCGATGCGCAGGGAGGGCCGATTTCGTTGCGCGAGAGCCTCCTCGCCGCCCGTTTCCGCCACAGCCGGCGGCTCGACGGCTTCGTCCTGCGCGGCCGGGAACTCGCCGCCCAGCAGCCCACGGTTTTCGCGGACGACCCCGCGCGGCTCATCCGCGTCTTCCGCCACTGCCAGCAACTCGGCTGCCAGCCGGACTTCCACCTGGCCACGCTGATCCGCCAGGCCGCGCCCGGGCTGATGACCCCGGAGGTCCGGCGCTCACCCGATGCCATCGCCAGTTTCCGCGCCATCCTGTCCGAGGCCGGCGCCGTTTATCCCACGCTTTCGCTCATGCACGAGCTGGGTGTGCTCGGGCTGTTCATCCCGGAGTTCGATGCCCTCACCTGCCTGGTGCAGCACGAATATTACCACCGTTACACGGCCGATGTGCACACGCTCAACGCGATCCGTCAGCTCGACCTCATCTTCACCAACGCCGAGCCCATCACCCTCAAGTACCGCGAGGCCCTCCACGAGATCACCGATCCGGCCCTGCTCTATCTTACGCTCCTCCTCCACGACATCGGCAAGGCCCAGGGCATCCAGGGCCACGCTGAGAGCGGGGTCCGCCTGGCCGGGCCGATCATGGAGCGGCTGGGAGTCTCCCCCGAGGGCCGGGAACTCGTTTCATTTGTAATCAAAAATCATCTCGCGATGGCACGATTCTGGCAGAAGCGGGATGTAGATGATCCCCAGACTGCCGCTGCATTTGCCGAACTCGTCGGAAACGCCGAGCAACTTCGCAACCTCTACGTCCATACGTTCTGCGACGCCCGGGGGACCGCGGTCAGCCTCTGGAACAGTTACAAGGACACCCTTCACACCAGCCTCTATCGCGCCACGCTCGAACGCTTGAGTCTTGGCGAGGGCATCCTCGCCAGTTACGAAAAGAAGAAGCAAATGACCCAACAGGACCTCATCGCCCGCAAGATCCCCGGCATCAGCTCCGATGAAATCGCGGCCCATTTCAGCCTGCTCCCGGAACGGTATTTCATCCAGACCGATGCGGAGGAGATCACCCTGCATATCCAGATGGTGAACCGGCTGCTCAAGTCCATCGCCAACGCCGACACCATCGGCTCGCTCAAGCCGGTCATCGAGTGGAAGGACGACCTCAACCGCTCGCTCACCGTCGTCAACGTCGTCACGTGGGACCGCGCCGGCCTCTTCTACAAGCTCGCGGGCGCCTTCAGCGTCGCCGGCCTTTCCATCCTCGGCTCCAAGGTCATCTCCCGTTCCGACCACATCGCCATCGACACCTTCTACGTCGTCGAACCCGACCGCGGCGTCGTCCAGAACGCGACCGCGCAGGAAACCTTCGCCCGGAACATCGAGGCCGCCCTGGTGGCCAACAAGGACCTGTACCCCGACATCGTCGCCCAGGCCAAGCGCGTCGCCTCCTCCCGGCCCTTCGCCGCCACGAGCGAGGGGCTGCACACGTCCTTTCCACCGACCGTCGAGGTTTACCACGAGCTTTCGATGGCCCGAACCATCGTCGAGATCCAGGCCCGCGACCAGATCGGCCTGCTGTACCGGCTGGCCAAGACCATCTCCGACCACGGCTTCGACATCACCTTTGCCCGCATCGGCACCGAGCGCGGCGTCGCCATCGACACGTTCTACATCGAGAGCTCCGAGCCCACCCGCACCATCGACGACACACGCCTGCACACCCTGCGCGACACCCTCGCCGAGATCATCAAGCCCGCGGCGCTCGCCGCGGCGCGTTGATTGCGGATTCCGGAAACCGGATACCGGATAGTTTTCCGGAAGAAGTCGGGGTCGGTTTTAGCTCAGTGAGCTTTTCGTAATCCGCCGGCAATTGGTTCCAACGGTGATTTTGGATTGCCGATGTCAAAGGACGGATAGCCTGCAGATGATGACCCGCGAGGAATTCAAGGCCCGCACCAAGGCTTATGCCCTTCGCGTGATCAATGTAGTCGATGCCCTTCCCCGTGATATGGCGGCTAAAACGCTTGGCCTTCAGCTTCTGCGCTCGGGTACATCGGTCGCTGCCAACTACAGGGCAGCCGTTCGCGCCAGATCCACCGCGGACTTCATCTCAAAAATGGGTATCGTGGAGGAAGAGACCGACGAATCCCTGCTTTGGATGGAGCTCCTGATCGATTCCCACCGGATGAAACGAGAGAGATTGGCCGGTCTTATGCAGGAAGGCGGGGAGATTCTGGCCATCACGGTGGCATCCATAAAAACTGCCCGCCGTAGAAAATAGCGCCGGAGGCTTCAAGGCCCTGATTGCCCAGCTTCACGATCTGAAATCAACTATCCGGTTTCCGGTATCCGAAATCCGCAATTCAAAGGAAATCTGGCCATCTCCCGCCCCCTCCCTCAACTCTGCCCCTCGTGGATCCAAGCCCGCAACTCTCCGACTATCCGGTTTCCGCTATCCGCCCTCCGCAATCGGAAGATTCCCGTGCGCTACCGGCTTTGTATCGTCTAACCTCGCTCGCGGGCCGGGCCGATGATCCCAGCGCGGCATTGAAGGAAATCCTGGATGAATTTGTCGCCACATTCGGCGCGGATGCCGGCTCCATCGCCCTGGTCAACCCCGGCACCGGCCGCCTCGAGGTCGAGGTGCAGTTCGGCCTGCCCAGCGGCGCCGAGGACTTCGGCCTCAAGCTCGGCCACGGCGTCACCGGCTGGTGCGTGCTCAATGCCCGCGCCCTGCTCGTTCCCGATGTCTCCATCGAGGCACGCTACATCGCCGTCCGCCCGGCCGCCCGTTGCGAAATGGCCGCCCCCATGCGCGATGGCGAACAGGTCATCGGGGTCATCGACCTGGAAGCCGACCGGACCGGTCATTTCACGCCCGCCGACCTGGCTCTGCTCGAACGGCTCACCCAGGAGGCCACGCTCATCGTCCAGCAGCTCTGGCGCATGCGGGCCCTGCAGACCAAGGCCCGCCAGCTCGAAACCCTGCTCACCACCGGCCAGGCGCTCGTGGCCAAGCTCGAGTCCCAGGAACTCCTCGACACCCTCACCCGGGACACCCGGCGCATGCTGCAGGGCAGCGCCTGCGCGCTGTACCTCCACGACGCCGCCCGCGGCACGGTGCGGTTCGGCGCACTCGACGCCCCCGGCGCCCCGGTCATGCCCGAGGGCGAACAGTCCGAACACGCCTGCTTTGCCGCCGCCGCGCTCCACACGAAAAAACAGGTGGAGTTCGCCGACGTCCGCTCCGTTGACTTTCACAGCATCGCCGACCTGCCCGAGGACCCCACCCTGCACGCCGCCCTGCTGACCCCGCTGCTTTTTGAGCAGGAGATCCTAGGCGTGCTGGCCGTGTTCACCGACCGGCCGCACCGGTTCGACAATGACGAGAAACGCGTCTGCGCCACCCTCGCCAGCCTCGGCGCCGTCGCCCTCCAGAACGCCCGGCTCTACACCCGCGTTTTCCAGAGCGAGGAAACCCTCCGCAAGCAGGAACAGCTCACCACGCTCGGCCTGCTCGCGGCCGAGATCGCGCACGAGATCCGCAATCCCCTCACCGTGCTCAAGCTCCTCCACGGCGGCCTCGGGCTCGACTTCGCCGTCAATGACCCGCGCCGGACCGACGTGCGCGTCATCGGGGAAAAACTCGACCAGCTCGAGTCCATCGTCACCCGCGTGCTCAACTTCGCCAAGGCGCCCTCCAGCCTGCACTCCCGCTGGGCGCTCAGCGACATCATCGCCGACACCCTCGTGCTCGTCCGCCCCAAGCTGGCCCAGGCCAAGGTCCACCTGCTCTACGAGCCGTCCGACGCCGCCTTTGTCGTCGAGGCCAACAAGGGCCAGCTCCAGCAGGTGCTGCTCAATCTCCTCCTCAACGCCACGCAGGCCATGCCCGACGGCGGCGCCATCGCCCTCTCCTTCGGCCCCGAGACCGAAGACTTTGTCACGCTCGATCTCGCCGATACCGGCACCGGCATCCCGGAGGCCGTGCGCGACCGCATCTTCGACTCCTTCTTCTCCGGCCGCCCCGACGGCACCGGCCTCGGCCTCGCGATCGCCAAGCGCATCCTGCAGGCGCATCACGGCGACATCGGTCTCGTCTCCACCGGCCCCGGCGGCACCACGATGCGCATCACGCTGCCGCTCGTAAAGGGCTGACGCTTTCACCGTCCTCATGTCCGACCAACCTCTCCCGCCCTCGGATGATCCACGCGCCGGCGAAATCGCCCGGCAGAAAATGGCCCTGACCATCGCCTTGGTCGCCATCGGCCTCAGCGCCGTGCTCGTGCTGGTGGGTCTTCGCCGTTTCCCCCTGCCGCTGCGGCTCTTCCTGGTCGCCAGCGACCTGATCGTCATGGCCACGCTCTGGCTGGTGGCACGTCAGAAATTCTCCGGGAAGTAATGTAGGGCGGGGTCGCTGACCCCGCCCTACAGCCAAGCGCCGCGAACGTCACTCGTCCAACTCTACGTTCCAGTAGGCCAGATCGAGGAAATCCTTCCACATCTCGCGATGCTGGTTGCCGAGGACGAGGGAGATCACCGGGCGCCACTTCGGGCGGACGGGCTTCTTGATCAGGCGCATGTGCGCCTCGTGCGGCAGGCGGTTGGCCTTCTTCGAATTACACTTGATGCACGAGCACACGATGTTCTCCCACGTGGTCTTCCCGCCGTAATCGCGCGGGATGACGTGGTCGAGGTTGAGCTGCTCGCGGGGCAGCACCTTCGCACAGTACTGGCAGGAGTTCTTGTCGCGCTCAAAGACGTTGTTGCGCGTCAGCTTCAGCTCCTTGCACGGCAGCTTGTCGAAAAACGACAGGAGAATGACCCGGGGCAGCCGGATTGTGCGGCTCGGCGTGTGCACTGTCTCCAGCGCCTCGATCGGCGGGTTGCTCGTCGAGAAATCGATCCAGTCCATCATCGTGAAGGTCCGGAAATCCTCGTCGTGATGATGCACGACATGCGCATGGCCCCGCGACAGCAGGGCGAAGGCGCGGCGCGCGCCAATGACGTTCACCGCCTGCCACAGGCGGTTCAAAACCAGCACCGGTTGATCGAGCGCGGCCTCCATACGGGGCCAACGGGATAACGGCGCGCGCGCCAGACTGTCAAGCGGACGGACGGTCAATTTCCGGTGTCACTTCCGTGGCCGCGGGCATGACAGGTGGGCCGTGCGCTCCGCGCGCGGCGTTCGCCGGGCAGTCCCCTCTACTCGCTCACGCTCAGGGCTGCTGCCGACCTGCCAGCCGCAATGCTCACGCGTCCTGCGCTGCAATCGTCGGCTCCAGCGCAATGCCCTTGAGCTTGATGCCCGCGAGCTTCTCCACGATGAATGCCGCCTCGGTCTCGGCCACGTCTGCCAACGTATGCCGCTGGTGGATGTCGATCGCCCCGACCACTGTCGCCGGTAACCGCGTGACGCCCGCAATCTTCCCGACAATGTCCCCGGGAGTGACGAGCTGCTTGCGACCCACATTGAGAAAGATCGTCGCCATGCCCGGCTCGCGACCCGTGCGCGCCGCCCGTTCATACTTCGACTTGCGCGACGGACCGTCGTGGTCGCCCCCATCATCATCGCCCTCGGGCGCGGATTCCTCCGCCGCCGGCTCCGGCCGCGGCGCCGCCACGGGTTTCGGGGCTGCGGCCGCCTTCACCCACGCGGGCGCAGGCTTGGCGGATTTCGGCGCCGGCGCCTCGCTTGGCCCGGCGGACGCCGGTGCAGCGGCTTTGGCCGGCTTCGCTGTCGCCTTGCCCGAACTAGCGCTCTGCAACATGTGAATCAGTGCCGAAGAGATGTCCGTGCTCGCATAGCCCTCGTCCAGCAGCCGGTCGATCATCCGGTCGTGCGGCTTGAACTGCTTCGCCTCGAGCGTGCTGCGGATCTTCTCGAAGAACACGTTCGTCCGCGCCTCGTCCACCTCGTCCAGCGACGGGATTTTCCCGCGCCGGATGTCGAGCTTCGCCCAGCGTACCATACTCTGCAGCTTGTAGATTTCCTGCCCGGAGACGAACGTGAAGGCCTGCCCCTTCCGGCCCGCGCGACCCGTGCGGCCGATGCGGTGCGTGTAATCCTCGGCGTCGTTCGGCAGGTCGAAATTGATGACAACTTCCAAGTCGTCCACGTCGAGGCCGCGCGCCGCGACGTCCGTCGCGACGAGGAACTCGAAGCCCCGCCGGCGGAACTTGTCCATCACCCGGTCGCGCTGTGTCTGGGAAATGTCGCCGTGCAGCCGGTCCGTCATGTAGCCCCGCGCGTGCAGGTGCTCGTCGAGGTCGTCCACCATGATCTTCGTGCTGCAGAAGATGATGCCGTAGCGGAAGTCGTGCACGTCGATCAGGCGCGTGAGCGCCTCGATCTTCGAGCGCCGGTCCACCTCGAAGTAGGTCTGCTCCACCTGCGGCGCATTCTGCGCCACCGAATCGATCTTGATCCACGCCGGGTCCTTCGAATAGCGGCTGATCAGGTCCTGGATCTGCCGCGGGATCGTCGCCGAGAAGAACAGCAGCTGCCGCGTCGCGGGCACCGACTTCAGGATCTTCTCGATGTCGTCGCGGAAACCCATGTCGAGCATGCGGTCGGTTTCGTCGAGGATCACGAGTTTGAGCTGGTCGAGCTTCAGCGTGCCGCGCTCCATGTGGTCCATGACGCGCCCGGGGGTGCCGATGACCACCTGTACGCCGGCCGCCAGCGCCCGGAACTGCCGCTCGTAGCTCTGCCCGCCGTAAATCGGCACACCCGCGACGCCCCGCTTGAAGAGCGCCAGCTTGCCCGTCTCCTCCGCGACCTGCACCGCGAGTTCGCGGGTCGGGCAGAGGATCAGCACCTGCACCGCGCGGATCTTCGGGTCCACGCGCTCGATCGCCGGGATGGCGAACGCCGCGGTCTTGCCCGAGCCAGTCGAGGACTGGCCGACGACATCGCGGCCCGAAAGAATGGTCGGAATCACCGCCGTCTGGATGGGCGAGGCCTCTTCGAAGCCCATCTTGTCGACAGCCTTGAGAATTTCATCAGAGAGCCCGAGCTCGGCAAAACGCAGTTTTTCCATGCCGCACGCTGCACCTGCCCACCGCCCACCGCCAGCTTCCATTCAGGTATCTTTCCCGCGGCCGGCCGCCGCCGGCGGCGCGCACTTGATGTTTTCTTGATGCTCCGGCGCCCCCGCTTGATTAGGCGCCCGGGCCCGGCCGTGCGATACTCACCGCCATGAACACCGACCTCGTCTTCCTCGCCCTCCCGGTCGCCTTCTTCGCGCTCTGCATCGCCTACGCCTATTTCTGCGAAAAAGTCCGCTGAGTCCCGGCCTCCTCCTCTCCCTTCCCTCCTTCCCGTCATGGAAAACCTCATTGACGTGATCCCGCTTATTCGGGCCGCTTGAAGAGTCGGTCTGGGCCCCTAAAAAGGACCCAGACCATGAAAGGAAAACGCTACAATACCGAAGACAAAGTCCGCCTCCTGCGGGAGGTGGACGGAGGGAAGAGCATCGT
>CAIONS010000050.1 GCA_903859715.1 uncultured Opitutia bacterium | reverse complement strand
GCATCCGTTTCGGGCGGCCCGAGGTAACTGGGCTGCAGACCGCCGAGGTCGATGACGATCTTGTCCAGCACGACACCGGGATCCACGCCGTAGATCCGCAGGGTGTGCACCCCAGCGGAAGGGACCGTGAGCTTGAAGGACACCACGCGCGTCGAATTCAGGACGCCCTGGGCCCAGTCGGCGCTGCCGTCCTTGACGTTCAGGACCACCAGTTGCGGGGGCTGGTCGTCCAGCGCGGCGGCGAAGCGCAGGCCGTTCGCCGTCACGATGGGCTGGGTGGGAATGAGGTTCACGTTGACCGTGAATTCTCCGGCCGCGGGAAATTTCACGGGGTAATCGAGCCGGGGTGAATCGGTCGCGACGCGATCGAGCGCCACGCTGGCCATGGTCACGGGGAAGACGGCCACCGAGTCACCGGTGCGGCCGAGGCCCGGGATCACGGCCCAAGTCGCGCCCTTGGCGGCCACCGTGCGGGAGAAATGCCCCGCCTCGATCGCGATGGCGCCACGGGAAGCTGGAGCAGGCTGGGACGCGGACGTGAACTGCGGCGGAGCCCAGGTCGAAATGCGCATGCTGCGCCACTGGTTGTCCGCGGGCTCGAGATAAACCATGCCCCGCCATTTGCCGCCCGCGAGCTGCCCGTTGTAGTAGGCGGCGTCCGCCATCAGCAACCGGTCGGCCTCGCGGGCCTCATTTGCCAGCCGGATCGCCAGCGCCGGATCGGACGCCGCCACGAGTGCGGACTGCTCGCCCTTGAAATAGCGCTCGTTGGCCAGCGCCGACCCGCGCACCGGATAATCGACCAGCTCGTAGAACGCGTCGCGCTTGGCCGGGGGCAGCCGGTCGATGAGGTGGTCGGCCTGGGCGCGTAATTGAGCAAAAGCCGCCAGCCGTTCCCGCGTCTCCGTGGCGGTCAGCGGGCTCGGCTTGGGCGGCTGGCCGGGCATCCACCACTGCAGGTGCTCGGGTTTGCGCTGATAGTTGAGCCGGTAGTAATCGCGCATGACATCCGCGATCTCCGCGGCGTGCTCCGCGCCAAATTCACGTGTGGCCCAGCCGGTGAGATACTCCGTCAGGTTGTCGCGGTTCCAGCGATTGATGTCCCACGCCAGCTGCAGAAAAAACTCCGTGCCGATTTCGGACGGCTTCAGATCGCCGACATTGGCGATCCAGATCGTGTGAGCGCCGTAGTCGTACGCCTTGGTCATCTCCTCCCACACCAGCGCGGGCGGCGTGGTGTAGAGCCAGAGGTAGGATAACGGCGCGCCCAGGTACGAGAGATGATAATAGATCCCGAATCCGCCGGCGCGCCGGCGCTCTTCGTCAGTCGCGAAGTTGCGGATGTAGCCGAAGTTGTCGTCGGGCCAGACGATGGTGACGTCATCCGGTACCTTCAGGCCCTGCCGGTAGAGGCCGAGCACCTCCTTGTAGACGCAGAACATCTGCGGCACCTGCTCCACGTCGGGCCGGACGTACTTCGCCAGCAGCGCGCGCTGGTCGGCGAAGATCCGCTGCAGCGTCTGAATGCGCTCCGGGTCGGTCTTCGGCCCCTGCATGTTCGAGTCGTGGATGCCGCGCATCCCGAGGGTATAGAGGTTCTCGTAACGGCCGTTGGCCGCGACGCGGTCCTCCCAGTACTTCAACACGCCGTCGCGGTTCGTAATGTAATTGTAGGTCTCGGGCGGGGCGGTCCATTCGCCGACGTTATTGCGCAGCATCGGCTCGGCGTGGGACGAGCCCATCACGATGCCGTAGTCGTCAGCCACCTGCTTGTTCGCCGGGAAATCGTTGAATGGTTTCGTGCCCGGGTGCATCGCCGGCCACACCGTGTTGGCCTTCAGGCGGAGCATCAGCTCGAAGAGCTTGGCGTAGGTTTTCGGCCCGACGTTGCCGGCCTCGGGCTCGAAGGTCTTCGATGCCCATGGCACGAGGCCCCAGTCCTCGTCGTTCAGGAAAATGCCGCGGTATTTCACCGACGGCGGCCCGAAACGGCGCGTGCCGGCGCCGACGAACAGCGCGGACTTCTTCTCCGGCGCGACATCCGTCCACCAGTGCCACGGCGACACGCCGATCGCCTGGGAGAGTTCGTAGACGCCATACGCCGTGCCGCGCCGGTCGCTGCCGGCGATCACGAGACCAAGGCTGACGCCCGGCAGGGGATTCGGCACGGTCGCGATAAGAAAGGATTCCCACTGTCCGCGCAGGACGCTCACGTCGAGCTTGCCCGCAGCAACCAAGGCGTCGATCGCCGGATTCTTGCCCAGCGTGCCGATGATGACCGCCTGCGCGGACAAACCTGCCGCAGATGAGCGCACCGCAGCGGTCGCGCCCGTGACTTCCGCAATGTCGGCGGCGAGATCGCGCGCGGCGATCGACACCCCCTTGAAGTCATCGGGCGCAACCAGCAGGTCCGCGGCGCGGCCCTCGCGCACGAGGGTGAAATCGCCGGCGTGCGGCGAGGTACCGATCCACGCCGGCTCCGCGTTGGCAGCGGACGCTGCGCTTGCGATGATGGCCAGCAGGGCCAACCACAAGCCGTAGGGGCGGTCCTTGCGGACGCCCGGGCGCAGGAGAGCAGCCGGAGATGCCTGAAAACGGATTGTGCCCATCAGAAATCTTTCACTTTCCTCTTTATCTTTCGTCAGCGTCTTGCCGGCAGGAGAAAGAGTAAGATAAAGAGGAAAGAGAAAGAGCCGAATGCGGCCGGGTAATTCATGGTATTCTTGCTCACCGCCCCGCATCGAGCACCGCCTCGTACTCGCGCACAATCCGCACCTCGTTGAGCCGGATCACGTCCGCGCCGCCCGGGAACTCGGGTCGCGCGCCGGCGGCGAGGTAGATGGGTGCGTCCGCCCGCAGCGGGAGGATCTTCAGGTCGAGGCCGCGGCGCAGCTCCTCCGGCTTGAAACGCCACAGGGCGATCTCCCACGCCGTCCCCTTGTAGAAGTTGTCGTTGTCGAAGCGCGCGCCAGCATAGAGACGGGCCGCGTCACCCACGTAGGAAATCTCCAGGAAGGTGCGCGAACCGTCCAGCACCTCCGGAGGCACCTGCAGGCTCCACTCCGCCGCGCGGTCGAAGTCCGCGTCTTCCGGCTCCAGAGCCACGTTACGCTTGGGGTTGGGGTTCATCCGGACCGGGACGGAGGGTGCAGCGGGTTTTTCGGCCTTCGCTTCCACGGCCACCGGCGCCACGGCCATTTTGCGGGCCGGGACATATTGCTGGAAAATACCGTCGCGGTCCGCCGCACGGAAAGATCCTCCCGGCTGCGCCAGCGCCGGGAAGACGCCGACTTGCAGGCTGGCGGTGTCGCGCGAGGACACGTGGACCCGGTTGCCGTCGAAATAAATGTCCCCCGGCGACACGACGAGCCGGTCGCGGCCGGCGAGATTCTCTTTCGCGAGCGACAGCGCCTGGCCGCGCGGCAGCACGAGGATCCGGGTGTGCTTTCCACCTGGATGATTGACCTCAATCGCCACGTCCGTGCCCGGCGTGATCCCGCTGACGTACGTGATCCCACCTTCACGGGTGACTTTGGCATGGGGCGCCGCCACGGTGTCGCCCCGGGCGGTTGCGAACGCAAACTCCGCCGCCAGCCCGGTCCAGGCGGAAAAGACCAGCGTGTCCGGATCGTCGATTTTGCAAAGCAGCTCCGCGGTGGCGTACTGCATCGTGACACCGCCGACATCGAAGTTTACCGGCCAGTGCGTGTAGGCGCCGGCGGGAATCACGATTGGCTGGCGGGGCATGTGGAGCGTGCCGGACCGGAGTTTCAATGCGACCTGGAAGTCCGCCTTGGGACCGAGCGGGTGCAGGCGCTGGTAGTTGTTGATGAAAATGAAACCGCTGTGTCCGTCCGTCCGCGCGGTGACCCTCGGGGTCGTGGTGTCGTCGCGGTTCTTCGGCATCTGGGCCGGGAAATAAGCGGGCATCGTCGCGAGCGGCCCGCCGAAGTCGTGGAGGAAAAGATGGAGCACGCGCATCGTGCGGTATGAGCCGTTGTACTGGCCGAACTCGCGGAGCGGCGCCTGGAAGTCGTAGGACTTGGCCTCCATGTCGTTGTAGCCGTTCCAGACGGACTGGGTTTCCTGCAACGAGGTGAGCCCGGCGGGGTTCGTGCCGCCGTGGTACATGTAATAGCCAAGGCCGGTGATGCCCGCGCCGACCTTCACGAGTGCGGCGGCGGTGGAGTCGTCGGCGTACATGACGGGTCGGCGGTGGTAGGCGATGGACATGCCGCCGCCCATCTCGGCGGTGAGGAAGGGGAAGCCGTCGTACTTCGCGTTGTAGCCGGGATTCTTCGGCGTGAGGTCGCCCATCACATTGTCCTCGGCGCGGATGGCGGTGAAAAAGAAGTTCTGGTTGGGCGGGAGCTCCGTGAGGCTGGCGCTCCAGAACTGCTCGGTGTACCCGCCGAACACCGGGAGGAAGCCCGTGGTGGGAATCGTCGCGTTGTCCCAGCCCGTCGCCGTGTAGAACGGGGCGTCAATCCCGGCCTCATGAGCCAGCTGCAGGAGGGTCTGCATATGCTCGATGCCGCCCTTGCCGGGGTGGTATTCGTTCTCGATCTGGACGCCGGCGATGGGGCCGCCGTCCTGCCAGAAGAGGCCCTTCAGCTGCCGGCCGATCTCGCCGTAGAACGTCTTCACGTGCGCGAGGTAGTCCGGGGCGTTGGTGCGCGTCTGGCCGAGCTTGACCACCCAGTCGGGAAACCCGCCGTTGCGCGCCTCGCCGTGGTCCCACGGCCCGATCCGCACCCAGACGTACAGCCCGTGCTTCGCGCAGAGGGAAACGAACTGCCGCAGGTCGCGCTGGCCCGACCAGTCGAACTTCCCCTCGGTCTCCTCGTGGTGGAGCCAGAAGACGTAGGTCGAGACCACGTTGATGCCGCCGGCCTTCATCTTCAGGATTTCCGTCTCCCATTCCGCCGCCGGGTAGCGCGAGTAATGAATCTCGCCCATCACCGGAAACCAAGGCTGTCGGTCGAGGGTGAGATAGCGGCTGTTGGCCGAAAGTTCATGGCCCGCAGGCGACTTGCCACCGACGGCGAAAGGCAATGGCACCGGCGGCGGGGTGGGCGCGCTGGCGTCAATGGACAACTCCATCGCGGACATGGCCGGAACGAGCAGTAGACAGAGCCCCGCGATGCAAGGGCGGACACGAGACATGGAAGAGAACACAGACATGGGGCTTGGGGTAAGCCATGGAATATGAACCCAGGCGTGTTTTCAAACCCGGCTTTTAAGAAGACGAGGCGGACGAATTTTCAGCCGCAGATTACACGGATCGGTACAAATATTCAGGCGTCAGAACTGCCCGGGCCCATTTGTGAAATCAGTGCCATCTGTGGCAAAAACATCTTCCCCGGCATTTGCTCAAAGAAAGCCATGGGTTGCCCTGCATTCAGGGTGAATACGGTCGGAGGTTTTTCGCCACGGATTCCTGCATCGACGGAGCTTGGGCTGTGGCCGGGGTCGTTGACCCCGGCCCGGCCTCAACGAGG
>CAIONS010000049.1 GCA_903859715.1 uncultured Opitutia bacterium | reverse complement strand
GCGGGGTCAGCGACCCCGCCCTACAATTATGCCGGATTCCGGCCGGTCTAATTTTCAGCGCGTTCAGCTTGGCGCGGACCGGGGATCTGGTATCGGAGGAGGGTGCTTACCCCGCTCTCCATGAACAACCTCCTTGGGCAACTGCCTTTTCAGGCCGGTGCCGTCACGCGCATGATCAACGCCGAGAACCCGACCGGCGAGAAGGGCGGCGCGGCGCGTTGGGATCCGAACCCCGACGATCCTTTCCTCGCGCACAGCGGCCCGGCCAAGCATCTCGGCCGCGGCTGGAAGGTGCGCCCGTTCATCAGCCTCAAGGCCGGTGAGACCACCGTGCTGGCCGACATCAAGGGTCCCGGCTGCATCAACCAGTTCTGGATCACGGCGAGCGCCGAGGAATTCCGCACGCTCGTGCTGCGAATGTACTGGGACAATGAAAAGACACCTTCCGTCGAGGCGCCGCTGGGTGATTTCTTTGCGATGGGTTTCGACACGCAGCCGCACACGGTGACCTCGCTGCCGGTGGTCGTGGCGCCGCATCGCGGCTGCGGCTGTTACTGGCAGATGCCGTTCCGCAAGCACGCGCGCATCACGCTGAGCAACGACGGCAAGGTGGATGTCCGCATCATCGCCTACAAGGTGCTCTACAAGCTGCACGCCGTGCCGGCCGGTGCCGCCTATTTCCATGCACAATGGCGGCGCAGCCTGACCACACGCGAACATCCCGAGCACACGATCCTCGACGGCGTGAAGGGCAAGGGCCTCTACGTCGGCACGTACCTCGCCTGGACGGCGCTCTCGCGTGGCTGGTGGGGCGAAGGAGAGGTGAAATTCTACCTCGATGGGGACAAGGAATTCCCGACCATCTGCGACAACGGTACCGAGGATTACTTCGGCGGCGCGTGGGGCTTCTTCCGCGACCCCAAGAAGGACCAGGTCGAGCAGGCGTTCAACGCGCCGTTTGTCGGCATGCCGCTGGCGCACACCGGCAGTGCGGATGGCCCGCGCTATTTCAGCCTCTACCGCTGGCATGTGCTCGACAGCATCGGCTTCGCGAAGGACCTGAAGGTGACGGTACAGACGCTGGGATGGTGGCCCGGGCATATCTACCAGCCGCTCACGGAGGACGTGGCGTCGACGGCGTTCTGGTACCAGAGCGAGCCGCACGTGGCGTTTCCGAAGTTTCCGGCGCTGAACGAACGCTGGCAGCGGTGACGATTTGGGTCACCCGCGAATCGCGCGAATTACCGCGAATAAGGAGGGCACCACGAAAAACACGAAGCACACGAAAGGATCGGGCGAATCCTCGCAGAACATTTCCTTTCGTGTGCTTCGTGTCTTTCGTGGTTAAATTTGCCGTTCTGATTCTGGATTAGCATTCATCCGCGTCCATTAGCGGGTAAAATCTGGATTCCGCCGGTTTCATTCGCAAAATCCATTTGCCCCGCGCCGCCGGGCATGGCTATTTCTTCCCTTTCATGAGCGATACTCCCATCGATATCAGTCACGACCAGCATGCCGTGCGGCGGCAGAAGCTCGCGGAGATGCGCGCGGCGGGGTTCGATCCGTTTCGTGCGTCGTTTGCGACGACTCATTTCTCGGCGGATGCGCTCAAGCTGCATGTCGACGGCCAGGACAACGCCGTGACCGTCGCTGTGGCCGGCCGCCTGGTGGTCATCCGCGACATGGGGAAGAGCCAGTTCGTCAAGATTCTCGACCAGCAGGGCCAGATCCAGCTCTATGTGAAGAAGGACGTGGTGGGTGACGAGGCCTACGCGGCCTTCAAGAAGCTCGACTTGGGCGACATCCTCGGCGCGAAGGGCACACTCTTCAAGACGAAGACCGGCGAGGTCACCGTGCGCGTTGAGAGCTACACGCTCGTGTCGAAGGCGCTGCGTCCGTTGCCGGAAAAGTGGCACGGCCTCAGCGACCCGGAACAGGTGTACCGTCAGCGTTACCTCGACCTGATCGTGAACGACGAGTCGCGGAAGCGGCTGATGCTGCGCTCGCGCATCGTCTCGCATATCCGCCGGTTTCTCGAGGACCAGAAGTTCATCGAAGTCGAGACGCCCGTGCTCCAAAATATCGCCGGCGGGGCTGCGGCCCGGCCCTTCACGACGCATCACAACACGCTCGGCGTGGATTTCGTGCTGCGCATCTCGCTCGAACTCTATCTCAAGCGCCTGTTGGTCGGCGGCTATGACCGCGTGTTCGAGATCGGCCGCAATTTCCGCAACGAGGGCGTGTCGCGCCGGCACAATCCCGAGTTCACCATGCTCGAGGTCTACCAAGCCTACAGCGACTACCGCGGGATGATGACGCTCATCAAGGACCTGCTGACCACGCTCTGCCTCGACGTGCTGGGCACGAGTGAGATCAAGCATGCCGCGAGCGGCCAGGTGATCAATTTCGGCGGGCCGTGGCGCGAGGTGAAGTACAAGGACCTCATCCGCACTGAGACGGGTGACCCGCAATGGTTCGACCGTTCAAAGGCAGAGAAGATCGCCGGCGCCGAGAAGCTCGGGCTCTCCGTCGACCCGAAGTGGGAGGAGTTTGAGATCACCAACGAGATCTTCTCGAAGCGGATCGAGCCGAACCTCATCCAGCCGACCTTTGTCACGCACCTGCCGAAGGAACTCTGCCCGTTGGCGAAGATCACGCCGGACGATTCCACGACGCTCGACGTGTTCGAGCTGTGCATCGGCGGCATGGAAATCGCACCCGCCTATTCGGAGCAGAACGACCCCGACGTGCAGCGCGCGATGTTCGAGGCACAGGCCGGCGAGGAGAAGCAGAACATCGACCAGGATTTTCTGCTCGCGCTGGAGTACGGTATGCCACCGGCCGGCGGCATGGGCGTAGGCATTGATCGTCTGTGCATTTTGCTCACCGGCGCCGAGAGTATTCGTGACGTAATTTTATTTCCTCAACTTAGACAGCGCGCGGAAGGCGAACGACGTGACGATCAACAGAGCACACAGGAAGCATCGACCGCTCTGGACAAGCATTTCAACGATTTGAATCCGAAGCCGGCCAACTAGCTTTCCGTGCCCTGGTACTTCTATCTCGCCCTGAAACAGCTGTTCCCGACCGGGCGGCGGTTTCCGTTTTTCACGGCGATCTCGGTGGTGAGCGTGGCACTGGGCGTGGCGCTGTTGATCGTGGTCCTCGGGGTCATGGGGGGATTCGCCTATCAGATCCGCCAGACGATCATCCAGACCGAGGGTGAGATCCAGATCAAGGCCCGGGGTTCGATCGGCAATTACCATGAGGTCGTGCGGCGGATCGAGGCGGTGCCTGGTGTGGCCGGCGCTTCACCGTACGCGTCGGGCATGCTGATGGTCGTGTACCAAAACAAGCCTTCCTTTCCCCTGATGCGCGGGTTGGACATGGCGAGCATCGGCCATGTCGTATCATTGGAAAAATTTGTGACCGCCGGTTCGCTGGACGCCTTGGACGACGACGCGGTGATCCTCAGCGAGGGCCTGGCCGATGCGCTGGGCGTGCCCATTGGCGCGAATATTGAAGTCTATACGCCGCTAATGCTGGCCCGACGCGATTCCGAGGTCATCCTGCCCCACACGGTCAAGGTGGTCGGAGTGATGCGTTTTGGTCACCAGGAACTCGATAAGTCCACGATCTATTGCACGCTGCGGCTGGCACAGGAACTCTACGGGCTCGTGGGCGACGTGCATGGGATCAACATCCGCATCCAGCCCGGAGCGAAGGAGGACGAGGTGGCCGGACGGATCAACGCGGTGCTGCCGCCGGACATGCGCGCGTTCTCGTGGATGGACAGCTTTGCGGACTTCCTGACCGTCCTTAAACTGGAGAAGAACATGATGACGTTCGTCCTCCTCTTCGTCGTGCTGGTGGCGGCCTTTCTCACGATGAGCCTGCTGCTGGTGCTGGTGCTGAAGAAGACCCGCGAGATCGGCCTGCTCGGCGCGCTCGGCGCGAGCCGGCGGCAAATCGCGCTTTGTTTCTGCCTGCAAGGCATCGGAGTGGGCGTGGTGGGCACGGCGGCGGGCCTGGGCCTGGGTTTGACGGTGCTGCATTTCCGCAACGACATCGTGCGGGCCATCACACGCGTCACGGGCGGCCAGGAGCTGATGGCCCGTTTTTATCAATTCAGCGAATTACCCGAGCATATCGAGGTGCGCGACCTCGTGGTGATTGTGACTGCGGCGCTAGTCCTCTCGACCCTAGCCGGTATCATCCCCGCGGTGATCGCCGCGCGACTCAAACCCGTGGAGGCGCTGCGCAGTGAGTGACGCGATTATCAGCGCCCGCGGCCTGACGAAGACCTTCCTCAGCGGCGACCGCCGCATCGAGGTCCTGCGGGGCGTCGACTTGGAAGTCGGGGCCGGCGAGACGGTCTCGATCCGTGGCGAGTCGGGTTCGGGCAAATCCACCTTGCTCAACTTGCTCGCCGGGCTCGACACGCCCGACGCCGGGACGCTCACGTGGGTGGGATCGGCCGACACCGGGGCCAAGCGCCGCGCGACGTATCTCGGCATTGTCTTTCAATCATTTTATCTGATCCCCGAACTCGATGCGTTGCAGAACGTGCTCATGGCGGCGCGGATCCTCAAGGGTCCCGGTGCCATCGAACTCGCCCGGGCGAAGGAGTTGCTGGCACGGGTCGGACTCGCCGAGCGCGCGCACCATCTGCCGACGCAACTTTCCGGCGGCGAACGCCAGCGCGTGGCCGTGGCCCGCGCGCTGATGAACACCCCGCGGCTCATTCTGGCCGATGAGCCTACGGGCAATCTCGACGAGCAGACGGGCGGCGCGATCATCGAGCTCCTGCTCGGCCTGAGTGCCGAGACCAAGACCACCTTGGTTCTGGTCACGCACAACGTGGCGCACGCGGCCAAATGCTCGCGCCAGCTGCTGTTGCGCGCGGGGCAGTTCAGCTGAGCGCTTCCCCTCAAGCACGCGTCGGCGGGCCAAGCATGAGCTTCACCAGCTTCGGGTCGGCGCCCTCCAGGATCTTCTCCAGGGCCGGCGTGCGCGCCTCCCCGTGGCAACGCCAGGCGAGCGTATCGCCCCGTGAATATTGCAGCTGCATCAGGTAGCGCGTGCGCTTGCCGGTGTTGGGCCGGCCGCGGTGCCAGACCTGGTGGTTGAAAAGGTAGATGTCACCCGCGTTGCAGAGGATGGGCTCGGCGCCGCGGCCTTCAAACACGGGGTTCTCCTTTGGCGACGGCCGGCCGGAATACTGGCTGCCGGGCACGACTTCCGTGGGGCCGTCTTCTACGGCCGGGATGTCGCTGAGCGGGACTTGCACGCTGAGCCAGATGAGTGGCAGACGCACGCGGGCATCCCAGCGCGGGACATCGGGCGGCAGGGGGTATTCGACCAGGTCGTCGACATGCCAGTGCGAGATCGCCTGGCCGGGCTCGTTGCGGATCACGTTCTGGGCGCAGAAACGGGCCGCGGGCCCGAGGATTTGCTGCACGAGGGACAGGATTGGCTCGCGGATGAAGAGGCGGGTGTAGGCGATATTCCGGTCCTCGGGATTGCGGATGACGAAGGACGGGCTCTGCTTGGCGATGTCGTCGGTGAGTTTGCGCAGTTCGGCGCATTCGTCACTGCTCAGGACGTTGCGCACGATGGCGTAGCCGTCGCGGTAAAAGCGGTCGATCACGTCCTTGGTTTCGGTTTCCGAGAGAGGGGCGGTGAGCCCGGCGGTCGAGGTCATGGGGTAGGCGGAATTCCTGGAGCGTGGTTTGAATTCTAACCACGAAGGGCACGAAGCACACGAAGGCCGGGGGAATCAAATCCTAAAGTTCGATCTTGGGGCGCCGCCTGTCCTCGGCGGGGAAATCTTCCGTCTGCCGTGCCGCGAACGTTTTTCGGATCGAATTGCGGAGGGGCGCCGGTACCGTCGAGGCATGGCATCCCTGAAAATCCGCTGTGGCGTCGCTGGCGTCGGCTCGCTCGGCCAGCATCACGCCCGCATCTATGCGTCGCTGCCCGGTGCGGAGCTGACCGGGATCTTCGAGACCAGCGATGCGCGGGCGAAGGAGATCTGCGAGAAGTTCAACTGCCGCCGCTTCGCCACGCTGGAGGAGCTCGGCGAGGCCTGCGACGCGGTCTCGGTCGTGGTGCCGACGGACAAGCACGAGCTGGTCGCGCTGCCGCTGCTGAAAAAGAAGACCCACCTCCTGATCGAGAAGCCGATCTGCGCGTCGCTCGCCGAGGCGGAGCGCGTGCTGGCCGCCGCCCGGCAGTACTGCTGCTTGGTCCAGGTCGGGCACATCGAGCATTTCAACCCCGTCATGAGTTTCCTGGAGAAGGAAATCGACGAGCCCCGCTACATCACCGCCGAGCGGCTGGCGCCCTACCAGCCGCGGGGCACGGAGGTCGGCGTGGTGCTCGACCTGATGATCCATGACATCGGCATCGTGCTGGAGCTGGTGAAATCACCCATCGCTAAAATTGACAGCGTGGGCGTGACCGTCCTCTCGAAGAGTGAGGACATTGCCAACGCCCGGATCCAGTTCCAGAACGGCTGCGTGGCGAACCTGAGCGCCAGCCGCATGAGCACGAAGAAGGCGCGGGAAATCCGGATCTTCCAGTCGGACGCCTACCTCTCGCTGGATTTCATGAACCAGGCCGGGCATCTCGTGAAGAAGAACGACATCATCGCCTACGGGTTGAAGATGAAGATCGGCTTGGTGAAGGCCGGCGACCTGAGCGCGATCCCGGTGAAGGAAATCCCGATCGAGAAGGGTGAGCCACTGGCGCTCGAGCTGGCGCATTTTGTGGACAGCGTGACGAAAGCCCAGCAGCCCAAGGTGGGCGGAGCGCTCGGCAAGAGTGCACTGGAGGTCGCGATCACGATCACGGAGCAAATCCGCGCCGGGCAAAAATGAAGTTCACCACGAAGCGCACGAAGAGCACGAAGCCAAACCGGATAGGGTCCGGGCTTCGTGACCTTCGTGCGCTTCGTGGTTAAAATCCGATGTCATCAGCTCCCAAGTCACCGCCATTTCGTCTGTCGCCGCCTATCGATGGCCGGGTTGATCTGCTGATTGTGGCGGGAGAACACTCGGGGGATGAGCATGGGGCGCGGATGGTGCGCGAGCTGCGCGCGAGCCAGCCCGGACTCGCGATTGCCGCGCTGGGCGGGCCCGAACTCGCCGCGGCGGGCGCCCAGTTGCTGCACGACATGACGGCGACGTCGGTGGTCGGGTTCGTGGAGGTGCTGAAGAACTATCCTTTCTTCCGGACGCTGTTCAACGAGACGCTGCGCTGGATTGCCGAGCACCGGCCGAAGGCGGTGTGTTTCGTGGATTATCCCGGGCTGAATCTGCGGCTCGCCGCGGCGCTGCGCGAGCGCGGGCTGTCGGTGAAGGGTGGAGGCACGATCAGGACGCTCTACTATATCAGCCCGCAGATCTGGGCATGGAAGGCGAAGCGACGGTTCACGATGGCGCGCGATCTCGATGCGATGGCGGTCATCTTTCCGTTTGAGGTCGCCTGTTATGCGGACACCGCGCTGCCGGTGGAGTTTGTCGGGCATCCCTTTGTGGCGCCGGGCCACGTGTCGCCGGTGCGGTATGATCCGGCGGGGCCGGTGCTGCTGCTGCCGGGCAGCCGCAAGCAGGCGGTCGCGCGGATTTTTCCGCCGTTGCTGGAAGGATTCCGGGTGTTTGGCGGCCGCGAGGCGGTGGTGCTTTATCCGAGCGACGAGATTCTTGCGGTGCTGCGGGCGGCGAATCCGCCGGCCACGGTCAGGTTGCAACGGATCGCAGAGGGCGGGGCGCCGGCGCTTGCGGCCTCGGCGGTGCTGACCAGCTCGGGCACGATGTCGATGCACTGCGCGCTGGCGGCGATTCCCGGGGCGATCGCCTACCGGACGAATCCGCTGACCTACCTCCTCGGCCGGATGCTGGTGAAGGTGGAGTACATCGGCATCGCCAACCTGCTCCTCAAGGAACCGATGTACCCGGAATTTATCCAGGGAGCCGCCACGCCCCCGGCGCTTGCGGCGGAACTGCGCGCCTGTGTGGATGATCCGGCGCGGCGCGGGCGCACGG
Source organism: uncultured Opitutia bacterium (assembly GCA_903859715.1). Classification (GTDB taxonomy): domain Bacteria; phylum Verrucomicrobiota; class Verrucomicrobiia; order Opitutales; family Opitutaceae; genus Opi-474. The sequence continues at coordinate 24,356 of CAIONS010000049.1, read as the reverse complement.
CTGAACAGGCGGCGCGCCTGCACGCACTGCTCAGCGAGCCCGCGAGCGGCACGGCGGCGGACTGGCTGGCTCGGCAACTCTGATGAGCCCATGACGGGACTGTGGCCGGCGTTCTGCGATGCCTCCCCGGCCAGTAGCAGCCGACGTGAGGAGGCTGGGCTCACGCTGTCCTTCGAACCAGCCTCCTCACGTCGGCTGCTACTGGCTTAGGCGGGTTCCGTCCGGTGATCGACGGTTCCCTCGCCGGCCGCTCCGGCCTGCAGCCGCGGCTCGATCTGCCGCCACAATGCGTCGGCGCGCTCGGTGAGCAGGGCGCGGCACTTGCCGATCTCGGCCTCGCGGGCGGCCCGGTTTTCGTCGGCGATGCGCGCGAGATCGTCGAGGTTGTAGAGAAACACATTCTCCCGTTCGGCGACGGAGGCGTCCACATCGCGGGGCAGGGCGAGGTCGATGAAGAACAGCGGTCGGGCGGGGCGCCGGCGCATGGCGGCTTCGACCGCCGCCCGCGACACGACGGTTTCAGTCGCGGACGTGGCACAGACGACGATGTCGAACTCGGCGAGTTTCACCGGCATCAGCCAGAAGGGCATCGCGAAGGCGCCCAGGGTCTCGGCGAGTTCCATCGCACGCTCGAGCCGCCGGCTGGCGACGGACAGCGCCGCGGCGCCCCGGCTTTGGAAGGCTTTGGCCGTCTTCTCGCCGATCTCGCCCGCGCCCAGCAGGAGGATCCGGGTCTGGGCAAGGCTGCCGAAAATGTTCGTCGCGAGGTCGACGGCGACGTTGGCCACGCTGACGTGACCTTCGGTGATCGCGGTGTGCGTGCGGACATGCTTTGCCGCCTGAAAGGCTTTTTGAAAAACGCGGTTGAGCACGGCGCCGGTATGGCCGTGAGCCTGCGCTGCGCCATAGGCCTCCTTTACCTGGCCGAAGATTTCCGTCTCACCGAGCATCTGCGAATCGAGGCCGGCGGTGACCTCGAGCAGGTGCTGCAACGCCCCCGGCCCGGTCAGGCTCAGGCGGAACTGCTCGAACTCCGTGGAAGAAAATTTCTGGCGCGTGCAGAAGGCCTGTTGCACCTCGGCGGCCACGCCGGGAGCGGCGGCCACGCCGTAGAATTCGACGCGGTTGCAGGTGCTCAGCAGCGTGAACTCCCGCAACCCGGCGATGCCGGCGAGCTCGGCCCGCAAGGCTTCCGTGGCGCCGGCATCGAGCGACAGACGCTCGCGCACCGCCAGCGGCGCGGTGTGGTGGGTGGCCCCGAGAACGAAAAGATTTTCCCCGTTCATCGTGGTACGGTGCGGGTGGCGGGAGACGGAATCGGCGAATGGCGGCTCGCATCCACCGGCCAGAGGGAAAGCAGCGCCGCGGCAAACAGGAGCACACCGGCCCAGCCAAAGCGCCGGGCGAGCAGGACGCCGCGCAGGCGCAGTCCGAGCGCCGCCGCATAGGCGACCCAGATGGCGGCGGTGAAAAGCAGCTTGGTGGGGTTGACGCTCGCGGTATCGCGGAGCCAGTAGACCGAACCGACGGCGAGCGAGGCGGTCATCAGGGTCACGCCCGCGGCGAGCAGCCGCACGCTGATGTGGTCGAGGTCGAAGATCGAAGGCAGGAAGGAGAATGCGCCGCCGGGGTGCTTGGACTTGAGCGAGTAATGCCGCAGGAGAAACATGCCGGAGGTGAGCGCGAGCAGGGCGAACACGCCGTAGCTGAAGAGGGCGAGGGCCGCGTGGAGTTCGATCCAGGCGTTGCCGCCGAAGATATGTTCGCGCCGCGTGGCATCCCACGCCGGGATCGAGAGCGAGACGAGGGTGAGGGCCGCGGCGAGGCTGGACGTGAAGAATCCGAGGAGGCTCAGCCGGAAGGTGACGCCGACGAAGAAGTAGAGCGTGATGGCCGACCACGCAGTGAACTGGAGGATTTCAAAGGTGTTGCCCAGCGGGCAGCCACCCACGGCGCGGCCGCGCACATAGAGGCCGAGAACCTGAAACAGATAGCCGGCGGCGATGACGGTGTTGATCCAGGCGCCCGATTGACGATGGCCGCGCAGCAGTGAAAACGTGCCCAGCAGCAGGCCGACGAGGTAGCACTCGGCGGCAAGCCACAACCAGGAACGATCCGTGAGACCGGCAAACATGGAGGGGAGACCGTAGGGCTTTCGGCCCTTGGGGCAAGTGCGGCCATAATGGAGACGCGGCGAGGGCGCCGCGGCTCCATTTTTCGTCATCCTGAGCGGGGCCGAAGGATCGCTGTGATCTTGTCCGATGATGCCGGGTTTGATGCGGACACTTGAGCGGCGCGGTAGGAGTGTCTGTGGCTGCAAGCGGGCTGACTGGAAATAGTCACAGGGATCCTTCGGCTTCGCTCAGGATGACGGTGTTTGGGGTAGGGCAGGTCAGAGACCCGCCCTACTGTTGCAGGCGCGCTCCGGCTTGAAACGCCCGTCGAACCGCCCAACCTGCCGGCATGTGTGCAGCGACGCGGGCGGCAGTCCGAATTCCCAGCGGGATCAAGATCGAACGGCAGGCGCCGTTTGGACCGCTCAGTTACCTGCGGGCGCATGTCCTGCTGCCTGGTGAACTGCATCCGGTCGTGCGCATTGCGCACCGGCTGCCGGGCAACCTTCAGATTCCCGAGCGAATCATCTTCGACCACGAACTGGTCCTCATTGTGAAGGGCTGTGGGGAATGGGTGCTCGACGGGGTGCGGCGGCCCTATGCGATGCACGACCTGTTGTTTATCCCGCCGTTTTCGCCGCATTCGATCCATGCCGATGAGCGGGTGTCGTCCGAGCATGTGGCCGTGCACTTTGATTTTGCGCCGGACGTTCCGCCGGCCACGCGAGGTCTGGATCGCCGGCGACCCTACGGCGTGCGGTTCACCCATGGCATGAGCATCGCGACGCAGCGCCGGCTGTTTCCGGGTCATCGGCTGGCGCGGGCCCTCAATGAGATCGTCGCGGCGCAGGCGTCCGCACAGGTCCTCGGACCCGCGCAGGCGTCGGTGCATTTGTCCGGGGTGCTGCTCGCGTTGCTGGCAGAGCCGGTGAAAGCGCGACCGGGCGACATGGCGCTGCGCGACCAGACGCGGGTGCAGGCGATGGTGCGTTTCATGACGGAGAATCTGGCCGGTCGGGTCGATCATGCGGCGCTGGAGCGGGCCTCGGGACTGAGCCCGAGCCGGTTGCAGGCGCTCTTTCGCGAAGTCACGGGTCATCCGCCGCTGGATTACCTGCGGCGGCTGCGCGTGGAGGAGGCGCGGCGGCTGCTGGCGGACAGGCGGCTCTCGGTGAAGGAGGTCGCGGCGCTCACCGGGTTCCGGGATACCAGCCACTTCAGCAAGGTGTTCCGCCGGGTCGACGGCCTGTCGCCGGCGCATTACCGGGATGCGCTGCTGGCGGGCCGGCAGGAGAAATAGCCAACACCTGCGCGTCGCGGCCAAGGGTCGGCGAATGACAAGCGGGCAAAGTCGGCCAAGCTGTGTCCACTATGCTTACCCCGGCCCAAGTTGCTGAATTCAAGACCAACGGCTATCTGCGCGGATCACAGGTGCTCACCGACGCCCAAGTGGACGTGCTGCGCGGCGAGATCGAGCGGGTGATCACACAGCGGGACCGCAAGGACATCCCGCAGCCCGTGCTCTGCCATAATTTCACCTACAACGAGGCGGCGCCGGTCTGGCAGATCGTGAACATCTGGGAGGCGAGCGCGCCGTTTGCGCAGCTGACGCATCATCCGGTGATCGGCGAGGAGATGGCCCAGCTGACGGGTGCGACGGCCCTGCGGATCTGGCACGACCAGATCCAGTACAAGCCCGCGACCACGGGCGGCGTGAACATGTGGCACCAGGACGCGCCGCTCTGGCCGATCCTCGCCCCGATGACCGAGGTTTCCGCCTGGGTCGCGCTGGACGATGTCGATGTGGACAACGGCTGCATGAGCATGGTGCCCGGCTCGCATCTCTGGGGCGACCACATGAAATATCTGGCGACGTGGAAGGATTTTTTCACTGATGTGCCGAAGGAGTTTGAAGGCCACGCCGTCGACGTCCGGACCTGCCCGGTGAAAAAAGGCGAGGTGCATTACCATCATTCGCTGACCTGGCATGGCTCGCGGGCGAACACGAGCGGCCGCCCGCGCCGCGCGATCGCGCTGCATTTCATGACCACGGATACGCGCTACGTCGCCGCGGGTTCGCACTGCATGAAACCGTTCGTCGAAGTCGCCGACGGCGAGATGATGCAGGGCAAACATTTCCCGCTCGTCTGGAGCCGGAACTGAACTTGAAGCCGGTTGCCCGTTAATAGCGCGAATCAACGCGAATTTCAGAGCAGGCGGATTCTTTCAAACCCTCGCGAAGCGGTCTGAGCGTGGCCAGCTGCCTGGCCGTTCCATGGCTTGATTCGTGAAAATTAGCGGCCATTGGCGGGCCGAATCCTGGATGCTGGTCAGGTCCGCTGCACCACCCAGAAACGGCAATCATCGGAGAAATCACGTACGGCGCGGGACTCCTGTGCGATTTCCCGGCGCATGACGTCGTAGGTGTGGGTCCAGCCGGTGGCCTTGAGGTCTGCGAGGATTTCCTGACGGTCGGGCAGGTGCATGAATGTGCGACCGGTGCCCTCCTCGGAAAAATAGCGGTCGCCGAACTCGCGCAGCCGGGGGTCCTGCGCACCCTTGGCCCAGCGCAAGGCCTCGAGCCGCCACATGGCCTGTTCCGCGGAGGAGCTGTCGCGGTCGTGCGTCGTGAACAGGAACGGAGCGCCCGGCCGGCAAGCCGCGGCCAGTCCGCGCAGCGCCCGCCGGCGGTTCCGCCGCAGCGGAATCTGCATCAGCCCGTTGAACATGAAGAGGGCGCCGTCGAATTGAATGTCACTTATTAGGTGACATTGGCGAAGCGCGGTTGCGTCGGCGGAGAAGAGGGTGATCGAGGCGTGGCGCTCGAGGACGAGGCTGTGGGCCTGGTCGAGGAGTTCCTGGGCGAAGTCGAAGGCGTGCAGGTGACGGTAGCCCAGTTCCCAGAGCGCGACGGCGACGCGGCCGGCGCCGCAGCCGGCTTCGAGCAGCCGCGCGCTCTTATCCGGGAAAAACCGGTCGATCAGGATCCGCTCCGAGGCCCACAGGCCGAGCTTGTGCGCGGCGCGGGTATAATGCACCACGGCCAGCAGGTCGTTGAAGTCGGCGCGGACGGTGGAGCAGGAGATGGCGTTGGTCGGGGGCATCGGGCGCGGCCGGGGATGGGACGGATAGGACTTATGGAGCGACAGGCTGAACGGCTTTGGAGATAGGTCCCATCCGTCTCATGGCTCCCATCGGTCCCATCAGGTCTTTTTCCGCCAGCCGGCGATGAACATGCCGTTGGCGTTGATCTCCTGCGGCCAGAGGGTGACGCGCGAGGGGTCGGGCGAGCCGGGCTTGGCGATGGCCAGCGGCAGGGGCTCGAGTTCCGGATGCGCGGCGGCGAAGGCATCGGCGACGGCAGTGGTTTCGCTGCGGGTGAGCGTGCAGACGGCGTAGATGAGCCGGCCCTTGGGCTTGAGCGAACCGGCGACGTTGTTGAGCAGGGCGAGTTGCGTGGCCGCGAGTTCCCGGACGTCGTCCGGAGTGGTGGTCCAGCGGGCGTGTGGGTTGCGCTGCCACGTGCCGACACCGCTGCACGGGGCGTCGAGGAGGATGCCGTCGAACTTGACCTTGGTCGGAAGGCGCGAGCCGCCATCCCAGAATTCGGTCCGGAAGTTGAAGAGCTTCGCGCGGGCGGCGCGGCGTTTCAGGGTGTCGATGCGCTTTTCATTGCGGTCGGTGGCCCAGACCACGCCCTTGTTCTGCATGAGGTCGGCGAGGTGGAGCGTCTTGCCGCCTTCGCCGGCGCAGGCGTCCCACCACGTTTCGCCGGGCACGGGCGCGGCGGCGTGGCCGACCAGCTGCGAGGCGAGGTCCTGGATTTCGAATTCGCCGGTCTTGAACTGCTCGGTCTTGAAGAGGTCCTGCGTGCCGGTAAAGCGGAGGGCGTCGACGGCGCGCTCGGTGGATTCGCAGGCGAAGAGGGATTTCGCGAGCGCGGCACCCTTGCCGGGGCGGGCGCGGAGCCAGAGGGCGGGATCGCGCTGCAGCTGGCGCAGGTAATCCGCCTTCGCCGTGGTTTCGCCGGCGGCGTCGGCAGGAAAATCGAGCTCGGTCCAAAGCCAGGCCGGAACGGCGCGGACGGCGAGGGTCTCGGCCTTGACGGACTTCGGATCGGCCATGAAGCGCTCGTGGAGCGCGACAGCCTGTTCCAGGCGCTTCTGCGGGGAGGCCTTGGAATCGAGCCAGGACAGCCAGCGGAAGTAGACGAAGACAGTGTGACTGATGACGCGCTTCACCGGCGGCTGGAGATAGCGGCGGCCCTCGAAGTAGAAGCGCAGCGCGGTGTCCGCGCGCTGGTCGGCTGAGATGCCGGCGAGGACCTGGGCGGCGTGGTTGAGCGTGGCTTGATCGGGCATGTGTTTCACCACGAAGCACACGAAGGGCCTGAAGCACAAACCCGGAAATCAAACCTTCCTGCGAATTGCGCGAATTTACGTGGATTACAACCGGACAGGCGAAGGTCCCCGAGGTGGGACGAGTTGCTTGGCTTAGTCGACGGTCAAAGGCGGGCAGTGCGGCTCAGCGCATTGGGGGCAATGCGCTCCACCTCGATCTTAGCCGCGCTTTGACCAGCGGCGGTCCTGCTTTAGCTCGAGGCGCTTGGTCTCAAGCTGGACACCGGCGACGGCGGGGTGGGCGCGAAGTTCCTGGAAGACGGCGGCAGTGAGTTTCCAGCCGAGGGCCCCGCTGGCTTCGGCGACGGGCGCGGCGCGGTCCGGGAAGACGAACGCGAACTCCATGCGCGTGTCGCCCGACTGCCCGTTGATCGTGTCGCGCAACAGGCGGAAGAAGCCGGGCAGCTCGGCGTGGGAAGGATGGAGGAGCCAAGTGACCTTGCGGACGATGCCGGTGGCGAAATTATCGAGCGGGTAGCACTCCTTGATGTTGATGCGCGTGCCGTCGTTGCCGCCGATGATGTTGCCCTGCACGAGCACGGGCGTATCGGTCAGCAGGTTCTGCGCGTAGGCGGCGTAGGCGTCGGCAAACATGTTGAGCTGAAGCGCGGCGCGTTTGCTGGAGAGCGTGAACGCGGCCCACGGGCGGTTGTCCTTTTTCGAAAGTTTCTTGGCGATGTTCGAGGCGATGCCGCAGAGCCGGAACTCGGTGCGGTCGCCGAGCCGCATGAGTTCGTCCTCGGTGAACGTGTTGATGGCCTCGGCGAGGCCGGCGTAGACGTTCATCGGGTGGCCGGACACGTAGAAGCCGAGGAGCTCCTTCTCGAACTGCAGGCGCTCGGCCGAGCTGAAATCGCCGGCGGTGTCGTGCTGGGTGACCACGCGGGGTGAAGGCACCCCGCCCACAACCTTGGCCGGGGCGTCCTCGGCGAGCATGTCGAGAAAGTTGTTCTGACCGGCGGCCTTGTCGCGGGCGGTGGAGGCGACGGTGGCCATGGCGGCATCGATGCCGTCGAAGAGCGGCTTGCGCGGGGCGCCGCTGAAGTCGAAGGCGCCGGTCTTCACGAGGTGCTCGAGCACGCGCTTGTTGAGCGCGCGGGCGTCGACGCGGGAGATGAAGTCCGCGAAGTCGTGGAAGGGGCCGTTCTTATCCCGCTCCTCGATGATCTTCACCGCGGCTTGCTCGCCGACGCCCTTGATGCCGGCGAGGCCGAAGCGGATTTTGTCGCCGACCGGAGTGAAGTTCTCACGGCTCTCGTTCACATCCGGGCCGAGCACGTGCAGGCCCATCGACTCGCACTCGGCGACGAAGTGGGAGACCTTTTCCGAGTTGCCGAGTTCGCTCGACAGCATGGCGGCCATGAACTGCACGGGGTAGTTCGCCTTGAGGTAGCCGGTCTGGTAGCTGAGGACGGCGTAGGCAGCGGAGTGGGATTTGTTGAAACCGTAGCCCGCGAACTTGTTCAGGATGTCGAAGATCGAGTTGGCGGTCTTTTCCTCGATGCCGTTCACGCGCTTCGCGCCCTCGACGAACTTGGCGCGTTCGTCGGCCATCGCCTTTTCATCCTTCTTGCCCATGGCGCGGCGGAGCATGTCGGCGCCGCCGAGCGTGTAGCCGGCGACGATCTTGGCGGCCTCCATGACCTGCTCCTGGTAGACCATCACGCCATAGGTCTCGCGGCAGACCTCCTCGAGGAGCTTGTGGGGAAACTTGACGGTGCTCGGGTCCTTTTTGCCGCGGACGTAGTCGGGGATCCACTCCATCGGGCCCGGACGGTAGAGGGCGATGAGAGCGACGATCTCGTCGATCGAGGACAGGCTGATCTGGCGGCAGAGCGCCTGCATGCCCGTGGATTCCAGCTGAAACACACCGGTGGTGCGGCCGGTGTTGAGCAGGGCGTAAGTCTTCGGGTCCTCGAAGCCGACGGCCTCGAGGTCGAACTTCGGGTCGGCGGTGCGGCGGATGTTGTCGATGGCGTCGGCGATGACGGTGAGCGTCTTGAGGCCGAGGAAGTCCATCTTCAGCAGGCCGAGCTTCGACACGGCGTTCATGTCATACTGCACGGTGACGTCGCCTTCCTGCTGGGTGAGCGGGACGAATTCCTCGAGCGGCCGGTCGGTGATGATGATGCCGGCGGCGTGCTTGCCGGTGTTGCGCACCATGCCCTCGAGCACGAGCGCCTGGTCGAAGATTTTCTTCGCGACCGGGTTCTTCGCGATCTCGTCGCGGAGCTCGGCGGATTTCTTCTGGGCGTCCTCGAGCGAGATGTTGAGCTCGTCGGGGATCATCTTGGCGAGGCGGTCGGCCTCGGCGTAGGGGAGGTTGTGGACGCGCGAGACGTCGCGGATGACCATCTTCGCGCCGAGCGTGCCGTAGGTGATGATGTTGGCGACGCAGTCGTTGCCGTATTTCTGGCGGACGTAGTCGATGACCTCGCCGCGGCGGCGCATGCAGAAGTCGATGTCGAAGTCCGGCGGCGAGACGCGCTCGGGATTGAGGAAGCGCTCGAAGAGCAGCTTGAAGCGGAGCGGGTCGAGGTTGGTGATGCCGAGGAGGTAGGCGACGATGCAGCCGGCGCCGGAGCCGCGGCCGGGACCGACGGGGATGCCCTGCTTTTTCGCCCAGTCGATGAAATCCCAGACGACGAGGAAGTAGTCGATGAAGCCGGTCTTGCCGATGATGCTGAGCTCGAAGTCGAGGCGCTCGACGAGGACCTGCGCGAGCGCGGGGTCAATGCGGGGTGGGGGCACCCCGCCCACAGCGGAGGAATTTGATGTGGGGCGGGTGCCCTCACCCGCCTTTGCCTCGTGGTAATCCACGCCATAGCGCCGCTTCAGGCCGGCGATGCAGAGATCCAGCAGGTAGCCGGTGCGGTCGGTCTTGAGCTCGGCGGGCAGCGGATATTTCGGGTAGCGCTCGCTGCCCTTCGGAAACGGGATGGTCAGGTCGCACATCTCGGCGACGAGCTGGGTGTTCAGCACGGACTCCGGCACTTCGAGGAACAGCTTCGACATCTCGTCGCGCGACTTCAGGTAAAACTGCGTGCCGTCGAAGCGCATGCGCTTCTCATCCTCGATCTTCGCGCCGGTCTGGATGCAGAGCATGGCGTCGTGCGGGCCGGCATCGGCGTTGCGGACGTAGTGAACGTCATTCGTGCAGATGACCTTGAGGTTGAATTCCTCGGCGAGCTTGAGCAGGCCGGGGATGATCTTGCGCTGCTCGGGGATGCCGTGGTCCTGGATCTCGACGAAATAATTCTCGCGGCCGAAGATGTCGACGAACCGGGCGCAGGCCTTCTGGGCGTCCTCGTAGCGGTCGTGGAGCAGGTGCTGCGGGACGAGCGAGGCGAGGCAGCCGGTGAAGCCGATGAGGCCGTTCGCGTACTGGGCGAGGGTGTCGAGGTCGGTGCGGGGCTTGTAGTAGAAGCCCTTGAGGTGCGCGTCGGAGACCAGCTTGAGCAGATTCTGGTAGCCGGTGAGGTTTTTGGCGAGCAGGCCGAGGTGGAAGATGCTCTTGCCCTCGTCGTCCGAGCGGCCGTGTTTCTCCAGGCGGGAGGTCTCGACCAGGTAGAGTTCGCAGCCGATGAGGGGCTTGATGCCCTTGGACTTGGCGGTGTTATAGAATTCGATCGCGCCGTAGAGGTTGCCGTGGTCGGTGAGGGCGAGGGCGCCCATGCCGAGCTCGACGGCCCGGTCCATCAGCCGGTCGATGCGGCAGGCGCCGTCCAGCAGGCTGTAGTCCGAGTGGACATGGAGGTGGACGAAGTTTTTATCGACGGACGGCACGGAGAGAGGCCTAAGCAAGCCAGTCGGCGGGCATGCGCAAGGCGGGAAATGGGAAGTAATGTGGAACTCAGGAAATCAGGAATGGAGCCGGGGAATTTCTCGGTTGTCCTGCCAGCGGGCCGGGCTGGCCGGTTCCAGAGTTCCTGAGTTCCACATTCAAAATCTGCCCCCGAAAACGGCCCAAAAAAGCCATTGACGCGCGGCGCGAGGCTTGGCCTATTTGTCGGCTTTTCCTTTCACAAACACGTCCGATCACATGTCCATCGAAATCAAGATCCGCAAGAACGAGCCGGTTGACCGTGCGCTTCGCCGCATGAAGAAGAAGCTCGATCGCGAGAACATCATCAAGGGCACCCGCGCCAAGCGTTACTACGAGAAGCCCTGCGAGAAGCGCCGCCGCAAGGAGAAGGTCCAGGCCTTCACCCAGATGCTCCGCCGCCGTTACGCCGAGTAAGTCTTTGCCCGGAGCGAGTTAGACAACTTTCGCCGCGCCTCCATTTTCAGGGGGCGCGGCTTTTTTGTGGTGCAATCCGGCGGGGCGCTGACTTCGTCAAGCCCCGTGGCCCGCGCGAAACCGACCCTGTCCCTTTCCACCAGCTGGTGTTCGTCCCGGCACACGGACGGCTATGCCATGGCGCAGGAAATGGCCGGTCTGGGCTTCGAATTCATCGAATTGAGCCATGGGATCCGGATCACCCTGGTCCCCGGCCTCCTCAAGGCGGTGGACGAAGGCGTGGTCAAAATCGGCTCCACCCACAATTTCTGCCCGTTGCCAACAGGGGTCGTGCATGCGGCGCCGAACCTGTTTCAGCCCTCCTCCAGTGCGCAACAGGAGCACGACCAGTGGCTGCGGTACACCAAGCGCTCGATCGATTTCGCCGCGCAGGTGAAGGCGCGTGTGCTGGTCTGCCATCTCGGGAGCGTGGGATTTTTCTGGTTCAATCCCGCCGAGAAGCTTGCGGCCTATGCCGACCGGCATCCGGGCGTCCTCCTCGCGGCCGACAAGACCTATCAAGCCTTGCTGGCGAAATCATTCGTGCGGCTGCGGAAGCAAATGGGCCCGTTCTGGACGCAGACCCAGGCCAGCGTGAACCTGATCCTGGGCTATGCGGCGGAGAAGGGCATCAAGCTCGGGTTCGAGAACCGCGAGAAATTCGACGAGCTGCCGCTCGATGCCGATTATCCCGGGTTTCTGGCCGGTCTGCTGGCCGATGCGCCGGTCGGTTACTGGCACGATACGGGCCACGCCGACATCAAGCAGACGATGGGCGTGCTCGATCATCGGGCGCACCTGGAAAAAATGGCGTCGCGCCTGATCGGATTTCATCTGCATGACGTGAACGCGGAGGGTTACGACCATCAGGGCGTCGGAACGGGCCAGATCGATTTCAAGATGGTCAGCAGCTTCTGGCGGCCCGAGCACCTGCTGGTGCTCGAGCTCAGCCCGCGGATCGAAGTGGACGATGTACGCAGCTCGAAAGAGCGGATCGAGTCGCTGATGTAGTTGGGCAAAACGCAAAGACGCGAAGAGGCAAAGGACGGAGCGAAGCCGAGGACTTCCTTTGCGGACCGATCTTGGCGCCTTCGCAGTTTCGCGCTTACTTCGACGCGAGGATTTCCTTCACCCAGCGGCGGTGGGGGCCGGAGAGGGTGAGGGTGTCGAGCTGTGCGAGCGGGACCCGGACCAGGCCGGGTTTCAGTTTTCCACGGGGTGCGGCGGCGTAAATCGACTCCGTGATCTGGTAGCGCGTGATGCCGCGGCGTTTCTTGGCGAGGAGTTTTCCGCGCGTGACCTGGGTCTCGGTCAGGCCGGCTTGTTCCGCGGTAGGAAGCTCGTGCATGTTGGCGAAGCGTCGCGCGCCGGCCGCGGTCAGGTGCAGCAGGAGCGAGCCCTTGCGCTCGGACCAAACGCGCGTGACGGACAGCTGCTCCATTTTTTTGGGCGCGAGGCGCGGGTAGGCCTCGGGATCGCCTTGCCGGCCGGCGGCGCAGAATTCGCACACCGGGCAGGTTAGGCAGAGCGGGTTCTGGCGGAAGCAGACCGTGGCCCCGAGTTCCATCATGGCCTGGTTGTGGTCGCCGGGGTGGGCGGCGGGCAGGAGCGCCTCGGCGAGTGGCGTGAAGGCTTTTGAAGCGCTGGCGGAATCGCGGTAGGGCGTGGCGTCGGCGGTCAGGCGCGCGAGGATGCGGACAACATTGCCGTCCACGCAGGCCGCCGGGGCAGCGAAGGAAATACTGGTGATCGCGGCGGCGGTGTACGGGCCCACGCCGGGGAGTTCGCGCCACTCGGCCGGGGTGCGCGGCGGCGCGGGCAGGGCGGCGATGATTTGGGCGAGCCGGTGGAGGTTGCGCGCGCGGGAGTAATAGCCGAGGCCTTCCCAGAGTTTCAGCACGCGCGCCTCGGGCGCGGCGGCGAGGGCGGCGAAGTCGGGCAGCTCGACGAGCCAGCGGGCGAGGTAGGGCAGAACCGTTTTAACCTGCGTCTGTTGCAGCATGAATTCGCTCACGACGGTCTGGTAGAGCGACGGCGACGTGCGCCAGGGAAGCACTCGGGCGTTGAGGCGGTACCAGTCGGACAGCGCGCGCTGGAAGGCGGGGGCAGCGGCGATTAAGCGCTCTTGGTCTTTAACCACGGATTTCAAAGGTGAACACGGATACAGGTTTTATTCGATCCCAACCAAGGCATTTTTAACCACGAATGGACACGAATAGACACGAAAGCAGAGAAGACCTTTGCGGCCGCCGTCATTTGTGTCCCTTCGTGTTCATTCGTGGTTGAAATTCGTATTCAATTTTCTCCTTTGCGCTTTCGGCGGTTTTTTGCGGCTTTCTACCGCAATGCCCAAGAAGCCGACCTCCGACGAAGAGGCCCCCAAGAAGCTCGCCTCCTACACGGCCAAGCTGGACGACGCCCAGATGGAGAAGCTGCGAGCGATCTGTGAGGCGCGGAGTTTCCTGCCGTTTGAGGTCGCGTACACCCGCTTCGCCTTCAAGGCCGACCACCTGAAGATCAACATCGCCGCCTACACGAGTGGCAAGGTCGTCATCGCCGGCAAGGGTACGGAGGAATTTGTCACCAACACGCTCGAGCCCGAGGTCACGGGCGCGGCGAAGCTGGGCTACGACGAGGTGCTGCATCCCGACTGGTTTGAGTCGCACGCCGGCTTGGACGAAAGCGGCAAGGGCGATTTTTTCGGGCCGGTGATTGCGGCCACCGTGATTGCGGACCGGCCCGCCATCGATGCCTGGATCAAGGCGGGCGTGAAGGATTCCAAGAAAATTGCCGAGACCCAGATCATCAAACTCGACAAGCTGATCCGGGAGACGAAGGGCGTCATTGTACGGACGTGTTTCTGCGGCATGCCGAAGTACAACGAGCTGATGGCGCGGCCGCGGGCCAACCTGAACAGCCTGCTGGCCTGGCAGCATGCCACGGCGCTGGAGCAGGCGCTGCTGGCGAAGCGCGTGCCGTGGGGACTGCTGGACCAGTTCACGGAGCAGCCGCTTGTCCAGCGCGAGCTCGCAAAAAAGAAGGTCGAAGGCTTCGAACTGCGGATGCGCACGAAGGCTGAGGAAGACCCGGTCGTGGCCGCGGCATCGGTGGTCGCGCGCGCCGAGTTCGTCCGGCAGATGCATGCGCTCTCCAAGAAATTCGGCGGAAAGCTGCAGAAGGGCGCCGGTCCGCTCGTGAAGGAGCAGGCGAACGAAATCATGGCGAAGTTCGGCGTGCGCGCCCTGGGCGAGTTCGCGAAGCTGCATTTCCGCACGGCCTACGAGGTGGTCTCCGCGGCCGGCAAGCTCGACGAGCTCCCGCTCAAGCCGCCGCCGCCGAAGATGGAGTGGTGAGGTTGTATCGAACGCCATGGCCAAGCGCCGCCAGCTCCGTGGGTTTGACCTGAAGCAGATCGAGGGTGTCGCCGGTCTGATCGGGGTGGATGAGGCGGGACGCGGCGCGCTGGCAGGACCGGTGGTTGCGGGTGCCGTGCTGGTGACCAAGGAATTTCTCGACGGCCGCTGGGCGACGACGAAGGCGGCGCGCGTCAACGACTCGAAGCAGCTCACCCCGGCCGAGCGCGAGGAGCTCTGGCTGGAATTTGAAACTCTGGCGGCCCAGGGGCAGATTCACGCGCACTTCGGCGTGGCCGACGTGGCGGAGATCGAGCAGTTCAACATCCTGGGCGCGACCAAGCTCGCGATGCGCCGCGCCATCGCGGGCATTTATCCGCCGGAGGCGTTTGAACGGAAGAGCGAGCCTGACCTGTTTGCGTCGAGCGAGGAGGTCGCGGCGTTTCAGCCGACGGTGTCGGCCCGAATCCTCATCGACGGCCTGGCGCTGCGCAATTTTCCGTACCCGCACACGGGTATTATCAGCGGGGATGCACGCTCCCTGAGCATCGCGATGGCGAGCATCATCGCGAAGGTCACCCGGGACCGGCTGATGAACGAGCTCGATGGACAGTTCCCGGGCTATGGTTTCGGGCAGCATAAGGGCTATGGCACGGAGGAGCACCGCGAGGCGGTGCTGCGGCGCGGGCGCTGTGTGCAGCACCGCGATTTGTTTCTGCGGAAGCTTTTCGCCCAGCATACGGACCCAGCGCAGATGGATTTTCTGTGAACCGCCGGTGAATCCCGCTCACGGTAATTTTTATCGCGGGCTGGTGCGATTTCGTCCGTGGTCTGACCGCTGCAACTGTGAAGGATAACCATGAATTTATTTAGAAAATACCTGATGGCACTCGTGGGCTTGGGCGTAGGCCCGCTGTTGCTGGCGCATTCGGCCAGCGACTGGGCGGCCCCGGGCACGCCGCACCCCACGCTCAAGGTCGGCGAGATCCTGCCGGTCCGGCCGCGCACGCCGCAGTTTCCGCTGAAGGACAAACGCACGCTGTTCACCGACGCCGAGATTGCCCAGGCGCGGGCTAATGTTGCGCAGTATCCGGCGGCGCTGGCGCTGGCGGATGGATTTATCAAGGATGCCGACTACTGGGTAAGCTGGACGGACGAGGCGCTGCGCGACGTGGTCACGGGTGCGGAAGTGCCGCGGGCGTTCGACTGCTGTCCGGCGGGCTGCCCTATTCATGGCCGGAAGATCTTTGAGGTCACGGGCAGCACCTATCCGTGGATCATCGACCCGAAGGATCCTTTCAAGGTGAAGTGCCCGATCGGCGGCGAGACCTACCCGAGCAACGATTATGGCAAGTTCTACCACAGCGGCTTCAAGGACCGCAGCGATTTCAACGGTCCGTATGTGGATGACGGTCGCGGCTGGGTGGCGCCCGATGGTCAGCGCTACTGGTTCGTCGCGCACTGGAACCACTGGCTCTGGATGATGCACGGCACGGCGCCGCACCCGAACCTCGCGACCGGCCTGGCCGCGCTCGGACGGGCCTACCTGCTGACCGGCGACGCCCGCTATGCGCACAAGGCCGCGGTGCTGTTGCGCCGCATCGCCGAGGTCTATCCCAACATGGACTACGAGAGCCAGTCGCGCTTCGGGGAGATCCTGGCGGCGAAAGGCGAGCGCTACACCGGCAAGGTCGTCAACGCCATCTGGGAGAGTTATCTCATCGCCGGGTTTGCCGAGGCTTACGACGCCATCTGGCCGTCGCTCGACGGCGACACGGCGCTGCAGCGGCTCTACGGCCAGGATGGCCCGGCGATGCGCGCTTTCATCGAGGCCAACCTATTGGAGGACGGCATCGACGCCTATTATCAGTGGAAGACGCGTGGCAACTACGGCATGCACCAGCGTTCGCTGCTCGTGCTCGCGATCGTCCGCCAGCACGGCGACAACGCGCGCTACCTTGCCTCGATCATCGACGAGCCCGGTGGCACGATGTTCATGGGCCTGCGCTACGCCCTCAACAGCCTGATCTGGCGCGACGGTGAGCCCTACGAGTCGCCCGAGTACAACGCCCACTGGGTCGCAAACCTCAGCCAGCTGGCTAGCCTGCTGCCGCGACTCGGCCGCGACGTGGCGACGCTGCCGCGGCTGCGCCGGCTGTTTGATGCGCCGATGGCGGCAATGGCGATCGGGAAATACACGCCCGCCATCGGCGACAGTTTCACGGTCTATGGTGGCACGGCCATCGAGGAAAACCTGACGGCCTACCAGATCGCTTATCAGTTATACCACGACCCGCGCTATGCGCAGGTGCTGGCCGGCTTCGGTGCGGCGGGCGCCACGGGCTTCCGCGATTTCAACGCCCTGCTGTACCCGCCGGTCGAAGTGCAGGCCCAGGTGGCGGCCGGGCGGCACCTGCCGCCGCAGCCCTCGCGGCTGCTGTCGGGGTTCGGGCTCGGCCTGCTGAACAACCCGGCGGACACGACCGCGCTTTCGTTGTATTACGGACTGCATGTGACGCATTCCCATTATGACCGGCTGGGCTTCGAGCTCTTCGCGCAGGGCCAGCCGATGATGCCCGGGCTCGGTTATCCCGATGCGATGAACGAACTGGTGCCGGGCATCTACACGTGGTCGCTCAACACCATTTCTCACAACACGGTGACGGTCGACGCCGGGGCGCAGCCGGCGAACGTCGCCGGCACGGTCGAACTGTTTGCCGACGGCGGCTGGGCGCGCGCGATGGCGATGAATGCGGCGGGCACCTACCCGCAGTGCGATCTATACCGGCGTACGCAGGTGATGGTCGATTCCGGCGCGGGGCGGAGTTATGTTGTCGACGTGTTCGAGGTGCGCGGCGGCCATCAGCACGACTACAGCCTGCACGGACCGCCGGGGGAATTTAGCCTCGTTGGCGGTGACTGGCGCGTGCAGGTGACGGGGACGCTCGCCGGCGAGAACGTGAAGATGGGCGAGATTTATGATGACCCCAAGCTGGGCGCGAAAACCTATCAGGGCGGTTACGCCACTTATCGCGGCTCCGGTTTCCAGCATCTGGGGGGTGTGCGCCGGCTGGTGCAGGGCGAGGTCGTGGGCGACTACACCCACGAGAAGGATGCGAAGGCGAAGCTGCGCGTGCGCCTGCTGCCGCAGGCCGGGCAGGAGATCATTGTGGCGGAGGCGCGCGTCTCGCCCGTGAAGTTTCCGCAGAAGGTGCATTTCATGATCGCCCGCCACGTGGCCCGAGCGGGCGAAGCGCTGGAGAGTCGCTTTGTGAGTGTGCTGGAGCCGAACGACGGCGAGGGACTCCTGACCGGAGCGCAGCGGATCGAGTTGCCGGACGGTGTCGCGGTGGTGACCAGCCGGCCCGATGGCGGTGCGGATGTCATTGTCGTTGGTGCTCCGGGCGCGGTGAAACAGGTCGAGGTCCGGGGTCACCGGCTCATGACCTCGGCGCGGGTGACCGTGGCATCGCTCGATGCGCGCGGGGCCTGGGAGCGCGCATGGACGGCGGACGGGGAGGGCGCGCAACTCGACGGCCGGCTCGTGACGATTGGGAAAACGTGGACGGGTGAAATCAGCCGCGTGGACCTGTCCAGCTCGACGGTCACCGTGCGGCTGACTTCGCCCGCAACGGCAGCAGAGGCGGGTGCGCTGGTCGGCCGCGTGGTGCACTTCGGCCGTGACTGCCGGACGGCGAACACCGTCACGGCCGCGCGGCTGGAAGGAGACGAACTGGTTCTCACGCTGCACGATGATGTGATCGTGGGCTTGGCGCGGGTCTCGGCGGTGAGCGGGGTGCGGCTCACGACGGCGACGCACTTGATTCTGGCGGATGCCTATGCCGGGGCGGCTCTCTATACTGCCACGGGGCGATTTGAGGGCCGGATCAAGCACGTGGACAGCGAAGGCATCGATCTCGTGACACCTTTGACGGCAGGGGCGGTGAAAGCAGGGGAGGACGTGTGGATCGGCGATTTTGCGCCGGGTGAACCGTTCTTTGCGCCGGCGTTGGCCGAATGGAAGGGTTGAGGAATGTAGGGCGGGGTCGCGTCCGCCGGACATTGACCGGCTGCGCGGGCTCATGCACAACCACGTCTGATGCCTGGCAAGAAAAACTCCTCGCTCGACCGCGTACTCGGACGGCTTGATGCGCTCGACTCAGTCAATCTGGCGAACCTCGTGCAACGTCTCGCGCGCGAGCGCGGGCTGTTTGAGGACATCTTCAATACGCTCCAGGAGGGTGTTCTCGTCATCAGTGCCGATGGCCGCATCGAATATGCCAACGCCGCCGCCCAGCGGCTGGTCGGCCTTGGGGTGGATGCCATCACGGGTGAGACCCTCTGGCGGATCGTCCCAGGGCTGCGCGCCTCGCTGGAGTCGGCGCTCGATGCCGATCGGGCGGTGTCGCCTGTCGTGGCGCGGGAATTTGAGCTGACTTATCCCGAGCCGCGCAGCGTGCGGCTCTACATGGTGCCGTTTCGCGGGGAGGGGAAGTCCGCCCAGCGCCGTTTTGCCGTCATCCTGTCCGACATCACGAAGGACAAGCAGACCACCGAGGCGCGCATCGAGAGCGAGCGCACGTCCTCCATCCTGCTGCTCGCAGCCGGCGTGGCGCACGAGCTGGGCAACCCGCTCAACTCGCTCACGATCCACCTGCAGCTCATCGAGCGGAAGCTGAAAAAGCTCCAGGCTGCGTCCGACAGGGAGTCCAAGTCGCTCGCCGAGTCGATCCATGTCTGCCAGGAGGAAGTCCGCCGGCTCGATGGCATCATCAGCAATTTCCTCGAGGCCATCCGCCCGCATCCGCCCGACCTGGCCGAAACGAACCTGTCGGATGTGTTGTCGGATGTGCTGCGGTTTCAGCACAGCGAACTCGCCGACCGGGGCATCAAGGTCGAGGCCGAGACGCCGGCGGATCTGCCGGTCGTGATGGCCGACCGGAACCAGCTGAAGCAGGTTTTCTTCAACATCACGAAGAATGCCGTCGAGGCGATGAAGCCCGGCGGCAAGCTGAAGATCCGGTCGCGGTCCGATGATGACAGCGTGTTTCTCCTGTTTGGCGACACCGGGGCGGGGATCAAAGCGGAGGATCTCGGGCGGCTTTTCCAGCCATACCATACCACCAAGGCCGGCGGGCACGGGCTCGGGCTGATGATCGTGCAGCGCATCATGCGCGAGCACGGCGGCCAGATCGGGGTCGAGAGCAAGGAAGGCCTCGGCACGGTCGTGACGCTCCAGTTTCCGCGCAAGGACCGCCGCGTGCGGATGCTGGGGAACTGAGCCGCGCGCCGCGGGCGCGCGGAAGCTCGAAGGTGGAAGTTCGAAACTCGAAATAATTTCGGGCGAAAGGAAGTAATCCGGATTTCTCCTCTTGGAAACAAGCCATCATCCGGCGGTTTCCGGATAAACTTGCCGGGGCTGATGGCTCCCGTTTCCTATCTGCTGCCCCGATGAAAACCTCCGTACCCCTGATCGCGTCCTGGAAACTCATGCATGCCGAGCCCAACCTGGGGCCGACGCTTGCCTGCTCGGCCATGCCGTTGGAGGAGCGCTGGGTGCCGGCGCAGGT
The DNA here is from genome assembly GCA_903859715.1 of uncultured Opitutia bacterium. Taxonomy (GTDB): domain Bacteria; phylum Verrucomicrobiota; class Verrucomicrobiia; order Opitutales; family Opitutaceae; genus Opi-474. Next base: position 4,640 of record CAIONS010000049.1, on the reverse strand, counting down.
GCCGGGTGATGTGCATCTCGACTACCAGCGCGCCGGGCTGATCGCCGATCCTTTCTTTGGCATCAACCACGACAAGCTGCGCTGGATGGAGGAAATGGACTGGTGGTATCGCACCGAGATCACGCCGCCGGTGCCGGGTCCGGGTCAGCGCCTGCATCTGCTGTTTGAGGGCCTCGATGTGTTCGCGACGATTTTTCTGAACGACAAGGAAGTCGGCAAACACAGCAATATGTTCACGCCGCTGCGGATCGACGTGACCGATCATGTGAAGCCCGGCGCCAACAAGCTCGAGGTTTGCCTCGGTGCACCGCTGTTCCCGCCCGACCGTCCGGCCCGCCAGTCCGACGTGCGCGGCTACGGGCAGATCACACGTCTGCAGGTACGGAAATCCCAGTCTTGCTACGGCTGGAACATCTCGCCGCGCATGGTCACGACCGGCATCTGGAAGCCCGTTTCGTTTCTCCTGGTTGATGCAGTCGAACTCGCCGACGTGTTCGTGAGCACCGTCACGCTGAAGGACGGCACGGCCGAGCTGGAGGCCTTGGTTGAACTTCGCCCCAATCACGGCGCGCCGGGCGCGGTCGAGGTTGAGCTCACGGTGGCGGGTCAAAAACGCAAGGTGTCCATCGCGTGCGATCCCAGCGGCGGCCGTCACGTCGAGCGTTTCACGGTCCCGCAGGCGAAGCTCTGGTGGCCGCACAACCACGGTGCCCAGCCGCTCTACGACTGGAGCGCGACGCTGAGCCGCGGTGGCAAGGTCATGGACCGGCGCAGCGGCCGCTTCGGCATTCGCACGGTTGCTCTCATCCAGGAACCCGATGACGACGGCGGCATCTCGTTCGTGATCGCGATCAACGGAAAGAAGATCTTCCTGAAGGGCATGAACTGGACGCCGGCCGACGCGATCTTCGCGCGGGTGAACGACGCCCGGTACGACCAGCTGCTCGCTGCGGCGAAGGATTCCAACATCAACGCCATGCGCGTCTGGGGCGGCGGCGTCTATGAACTCGATTCGTTTTACGCGAAGTGCGACGAGCTTGGCCTGCTCATCACGCACGACTTCATGTTCGCCTGTGGCTGCTATCCGCAGGATCTGGCGTTCCTCGACGAGGCGCGCCGCGAGGCGGAGTTCCAGGTGAAGCGCCTGCGGCACTATGCGTGTGTCGTGGCGTGGTTTGGCGACAACGAGAACGACGTGCTGGCCGACAACAGTTTCAACTATCCCACTTACCGGCACAACCGCCTGAGCAAGGAAGTGCTGAAGTCGGTCGTGCACACGCACGCGCCGCTGACGCCCTACGTGCCGACTTCGCCGTACTCGCCGCTGACCTATGACCAGAACGCGCCGACCGAGGGCGACTGCCATATCTGGGGCCACGGCATGTCGTACAAAGCGGATTTCTATGTGAAGCAGAAGCCGCGCATGGTGACGGAAATCGGCCACCTCAGCCTGCCGTCGGAGGAAGTCATCCGGACCTATGTGAGCCCGCAGAATCTCTGGCCGGTCTATAACGAGGAGTATCTCACCCACGGCGCGGACTGCATCCGCCTGGACCGCGTCGCGCGTTACCGGCTGAACTTTGAGAGCATCGCCGCGCGCGGTTGGGAAGCGCCGAAGGACCTGGCCGACCTGATCAAGAAATCGCAGCAACTGCAGGGCGAAGCGTCGAAGTTCTGGATCGAGTTCTACGGCAACCAGCCGAACTGCTGGGGCATCTTCCTCTGGAACCTGGCCGACAGCTGGCCGCAGATGTCCGACGCGTACATCGCCTACCCGTACCATCCCAAAAAGAGCCTGCAGGACGTGAAGGAAGGGTACGCGGCGCTGAAGCGCTGATGCGCCCACGGCGGGCGAAGCACGAAGCTTGAAGCACGAAATCCGAAGGAAGAAATCTGAAATTCGAAGAGTCGAAGCGAGGCTGGATTACCGCCGCGGAGGGCACGCCCGGAATTTCGGATTTCGTGCTTTGACCTTCGGGCTTCAAACCTGAATTCTTAGTCCATGGTGCCCAGCGTATTGATCGTCGACGACGAGAAGCATACCCGCGAAGGGTTGCAGCAGGCTTTGGCCGAAAACTACGACGTTTCGCTCGCGGCGAACGCCGACGAGGCGTTCAACCTCATGGATTCTCAGCCGTTCGACGCGATCGTGACCGATCTGCGCATGCCCGGCAAATCCGGCCTCAAGGTCATCGACAAGGCGCTCGCGCTGCCGAATCACCCGGCGGTCCTGATGATGACGGCTTACGGCAACATTGAGACGGCCGTCGAGGCGATGAAGCGCGGCGCGGTCGATTTTCTCACCAAGCCGGTCAACATCGAGCGACTCGAAGTGCTCCTCCAGCGGGCGCTGAAGACCAAGACCCTCGAAGTCGAGGTGAAGCAGCTGCACGAGCGGCTCGACGAGAAGTTCAGCTTTGAGGGCATCATCGGCACCTCGGCGAAGCTCAAGGAGGTCATCGACCGCGTGAAACTCGTCGCGCCCTCGCGCGCCACGATCCTGATCGAGGGCGAGTCGGGCACCGGCAAGGAACTCATCGCGCAGGCGATCCACCAGGCCAGCCCGCGCGCCCGCGCGCCGTTCATCGCGGTGCATTGCGCCTCGCTGTCGGAGAGCCTGCTCGAAAGCGAAATCTTCGGCCACGAGCGCGGCTCGTTCACCGGCGCCACCGAGCGCCGGATCGGCCGCTTCGAGGCGGCGGACAGCGGCACGCTGTTCCTGGATGAAATCGGCGAGATCTCACCATCGACGCAGGTGAAGCTGCTGCGCTTCCTCGAGACGAAGAGCATCGAGCGCGTCGGCGGTTCGAAACCGATCGATCTCGACGTCCGTCTGGTCGCCGCAACCAACCGCAACCTCGAGCAGATGGTGAAGGACGGGAAATTCCGCGAGGACCTCTTTTTCCGACTGAATGTCGTGCGCATCCTGCTGCCGCCGCTGCGCGAGCGGGTGGAGGACGTGCCGCTGCTGCTGACCCATTATCTGAGACAATTCAGCGAGGAAAACAAACTGCCGCCGCTCACGCTGGAAACGGGCGCGCTGCAGACGCTGCAAGCGTACGCCTGGCCGGGCAATATTCGCGAGCTGCGCAATTTTTGTGAGAACGCCGTGGTGCTCCATCACGGGGGCACGCTGAGCGAATATGATCTCGACGCGAAATACCGCGGCGGCACCACGCCGGTGGCCGGGGCCGCCGGTTCGCCGGGTGCCCCGCTCGCGAATCCGCTCTCCGTCGAAGAAAATGAAAAACGGCTCCTGCGGGAGGCGCTGATCAAGGCCCGCGGCAACCGCACCAAGGCGGCCGAACTCATGGGCATCAGCCGGCGCACGCTGCACCGCAAGCTCGCCCAGTGGCCCGAGCTGGATGTGACGGACAAATGAGCCACATTTGTCATTCTGAGCGAAGCGAAGAATCCAATTGGACCCGGCCAACGGTGTCGCACTGGATTCTTCGCTTCGCTCAGAATGACAGGCCGGGCAGCGCAGGCATCCTGCCTGCATCCGGCAGTCACTGCAGGCAGGATGCCTGCGCTATCTAGATGAGCCGCCCGAAGACCATCCAGGAGCTCATCCACTGGCTCGAGGTGGGCGCGGGTGCCCGCGTGATCATGTTTGCGGCGGTGCTGGCGGTGACGGCGACGCTATCACTGCGCGTGGCGTGGGTTCAGTTTCATGGCCCGGCCAGCGAGATGACGCTGCTGCAGGCTGACACCGGGCGCCAACTCGCGCGAGGCGAAGGGTTCACGACGCTGGTCAACTACCCGCAGACCGTGGCGTTTTTCCAGAAGCGCGGCGTCCCGTTCGATCCGAACCGGCCTTATCCTGAGCTCCACCAGGCGCCGTTTTACTCCATCGTCATTGCGGCGGCGCTGCGGGTGTTGCCGGTGCACACGCGCGAGTCCCTTTTTGCGGCCGCGCCGGTGCCGCCGGATGGATTTGCCGCGGATTATTTTTTGCTGGGGATCAACCTCCTCCTGTTCTGGCTGGCGGCCGGACTGACGTTTGCGCTCGCCCGGCGGCTCTTTGACGCACGCACAGGCTGGCTGGCGGCCCTCGCGCTGCTGGTGTCGGTCGCGGCCTGGCAGCAGACGGTTTCCCTCGATGGCACTCCGCTGCTCATGGTGCTGGTCCTGGCCGCGTTTTGGATCCTGGCGCGGATCGAAGGAGTGGGGGAAGGGCGGATGGCGCCGGGCTGGTCTGCTGCGCTCGGCGCGGTGTGCGGCCTGCTGTTTCTCACGGAGTATTCAGCGGGGGCCTTGGTGCTGGTGGTGCTGGGTCACATGGCGTGGCATTCAGAAGGCCGGGCCCGCTGGATGGCGCTGGCCTTGGTGACCGCAGGCTTCGCGGTCGTGACGGCGCCCTGGATCGCGCGCAATATTTTGCTGACGGGAAACCCGGTGGCGCTCGCCGCCCAGAATGTGGCGCTGAAGTTCGGTGATTCCACGGCGGAGCCCGCGAGCCAGCGGACGTTCCTCACGGCCACGGCGCCGGAGGTGGACTGAGTGGATCCCTCTTTTCGGTCCATCCCTAGAGTCGGTCTGGGCGATTGGTTGATGTTGATACGACTGACGCTGGTTGTCCATCCCTGGCGGAGGGAAGGCCCGGCTCGGCGGGCCTGACCGGCGCCAGGGATGGAAGT
>CAIONS010000048.1 GCA_903859715.1 uncultured Opitutia bacterium | reverse complement strand
GCCGAAGGCCGTCAGGCACTCGCGGGTGTTCGGGATCACTTCCTCGGCGAGGATCTCCCCGCCGGCAGACAGGACGCACACCGCGTGGCGGCGGTCCCCGAGATCTAACCCAATCGTAAGGTTGTTCGTGGTCATAAGGCGGAGAGTAATCCTCTCACCCTCGCGGGCGAGGCTCTCTACGCCTTCTCATTCCTACTGGTTCGGCGTCTTACCTTCTGAGTGCATTGATTATAGTAAGCGCACAAAGAAAAACTCCGGCAGTGATCCCCAGCCAATTGAGCTTCTTGTGATCGTTTGTGGAGAGTGAGAACCCGCCAGCTTTTTTTCTATCTTCCAGTAGCTGCTGAAACCGGAGAGCTGTAGCGCTTTTCCCGGTCAGCTTGCGTTGCGTGCTCACGAAGTAAGCTATGAACGAGACATACACGATGAGCGCGAGTATTTCGGATGTGCGCATGGCAGTTTTTTGCCGAACGTTTAAGCTCAGCCGCGGCGGCTCGGCGCCGTTGGCTGTAGCGACTGGTTGGGCTCTTTTTCTAACGATCGAAAGCGCTTACGCTTGATCGTAAGCCAAAATACCGTCGCGAGGAAGCCAGTCAGCGCTGCCATAACGAATGAAGGCTTTGAGCCAGAGATGCCTTCAATCAAAAATAGGATAGTCAAACCAGTGACAAAAGTAGCGATGGCGAAGGTGAGAACCAGCCGCACCAGTTCGGGCCGAAACTTTCTTCTCAGAGCGGCAAGATAGCCTCCGATGATTCCGCCAGAGAGGGTAACGGAGGCTGTGAATGCTGTGATCAGTATCGGATCATTCCGCGTGAAACCAAAATCCGCAGCAAACCAGCCCAGGAAAAGCATTCCTCCGGTGAGAATAACCAGAAGAGCGCAAAGCGGGACCAAGACCCATAGCGCGCTATATTGCTCTTCTTTCATTTTTCTTTGCCCAACAGTGTTATTCACCCTTACTCAGTCACGGTTTATTATTGGATGAAAAGATGCGAGTTATCGGGAGTATCCGGTGGTGCTGACTGGTGAGCAAGGGTTTATGGTGAGCGCTTTGTCGAGTAAGGCTTTCGGTGGGCGATGTAATGTCTGCGTAAAGCCTTACTGGACTTTCAAGAGGGTTGCGCAGTGTCCAACCGCGGCGAGGGCGCCGCGGCTCTAACTCGCAGCCAACGCATTGGGGCAATGCGTTCCACCTTCGATTGCAGGACAAAAGAGGTATGCATTGGATTTCGAGTTTCGGACTTTGACCTTCGAGTTTCGATCCCGGATTGCTGATTGCGAAAACAGGGCCACTTGGGGTGAATGAGCCGATGCCTACGCCTTCGCTCAAACTCAAAGCCAATGCCAAGCCCCGGGTCCTGTCGGGTCATCCCTGGGTGTTTGCCAACGAAGTGGAGGCTTTGCTGCCGGCAGAGCTCGACGGCGAGATCGTGGAATGCCGGGATCGCGCGGACCGGTTTTTGGGGACCGGGGTTTACAACTCGAAGTCCCAGATCATCTGGCGGCGGTTCAGCCGGGAGCGCGCGGCACTGAACGCCGCGTTTCTGCGCGGGGCGGTTGAGCGGGCCGTTGCGCGGCGTGGAGAAGGGAGAAAGGAGAAAGGAGAAGGGACGGATTGCCGGAGATTGGTCTGGTCGGAGTCGGATGATTTGCCGGGGTTGGTCGTGGATCAGTTTGCGGACACCCTTGTCGTCCAGATTCAGACGGCGGCGATGGAGAAGCGGTCGGTGCTGGTGGGCGATGTGCTCGCGGAGCTGCTGAAGCCGGCGGAGATCATTTTTCGCAACGACGCGCCGATCCGCCGGCTGGAAGGCCTGCCGCTGGAAGTGCACACGCGCTCGGGGAAGACCTGGGAGCCGCGCTGGGTGAACATCGACGGCTTTGACTACTGGCTCGACCTGCAGAACGGGCAGAAGACGGGATTTTACCTCGACCAGCGGGCGCAGCATCCGCTCGTCGCCAAGTATTGCGCGGGAAAGCGCGTGCTGGACGCATTCTGCAACCAGGGGCCGTTCGCGCTGCACGCGGCTCGGGCCGGGGCAACGCACGTGCTCGGGCTCGACAGCGCGGAGGACGCCATTGCGGCGGCGCGCCGGAATGCGGTGCAGAACGGCGTGACGGCGGAGTTCGCCGTGGCGAATGTCTTCGACTGGCTCAACGACGCATCGCGCGCGGGCGAGCCGCTGTGGGATGTTATCATCCTCGACCCGCCGCCGTTCGCGAAATCCAAGAGCGCCCTCGAGGGAGCGCTCCGCGGCTACAAGGAAATCAATCTCCGAGCGCTGCAACGGCTGTCCCCGGGCGGCATTCTCGCGACGTACACCTGCTCGCATCACATGCAGGATGCGGAGCTGCGCGGGGTGCTGGCCGGTGCGGCGGCCGATGCGAAGCGCAAGGTTCGCGTCCTGGAGTTCTGTCACCAGCCGCCGGACCATCCTGTGCTCGTGACGATGATGGAAAGCGAATACCTGCGCGGGTACATTGTGCAGGCGGAGTGAGCCGAGGTCTTCAAACTTCCCATCCCAACGTTTGTCATTCTGAGCGTAGCGAAGAATCCAGTTCGATTACGCTGCGAGCTTCGATCATATCCCACTGGATTCCTCACTTCGTTCAGAATGACAATCCGAGTTTGAGGACACGCCCTAAATCATAACCCCGTGAAACAAGCGCTCATCGCCAAATCGATCGGGATGCCGGATGGCGAGGCCGGGCGGAAGGTTGCGCCGGGGAGTGAGTACTGGCGGACGCGGCCGTCGTCGACGGGGCGCGAATATGCCGAGGTGGTCGCGGTGGTCTTTGGCGTGGCGCTGGCGGGTTCGTTTGTGCCGGTCAGCTATCATTTCTTTGGGTACATCTACCTGCTCACGGTGATCGCGCTCAGCCTGCGGGTGGGGCGCTGGCCGGTGCTGTTCGCGGCGGTGCTGAGCGCCGTGACCTGGAACTTTGTATTCATGACGCCGCGGCTCTCGCTCGCGGTGCTGAACGTCGAGGACAGCCTGATGCTCGGAACGTATTTCTTTGCCGCGCTGATCGGCGGGCAGCTGACGGCGCGCATTCGGGCGCAGGAACGCGAGGAGCGGGAGCGTGAGCAGCGCGCCATGGCGTTTTTCCACCTGACCCGGGCGCTGGCCGCGACGCGGACGCTGGACGAGGCGGCGGAAGTCGCGCTGCGCCAGGCGGACGACCTTTTTGCCGGGCGCACGGCACTCCTGCTCCTGGATGAGCAGGGCCGGCTCGGGGCGCATGCGGCGAGTTCCTTCCGGCCGGATGAACAGGAGCTGGCCGTCGCCTCCGTGGCGCGGCAAAGCGGCCGGCCGGCGGGGCGATACACGGAGCAGCTGGCCCATGCGGACAGCCTGTACCTGCCCCTGCAACGTGCGGATCTGACGCTCGGCGTATTTGCCGTGCGCCTGCCGCCGGAAATCACCGAGCTCACCTCGAAGCAGCGGGACCTGATCGACGGGGTTTCCGCGCAAATCGCGCTGTTCGTCGAGCGGGAACAGCTGCGGGCGAGTGCGGAGCGGGAGAAATTACTGGCGGAATCGGACCGGCTGCACCGCACGCTGCTCGACAGCGTGTCCCATGAGCTGAAGACGCCGCTGGCGGTGCTGCGTTCGGCGGCGGAAAAACTGGATACCCAGGACGACCGCAAGCGGGCGAGCCTCACGGAGGAAATCCGCACGGCTACGCAGCGGCTGGATCATCTGGTGGCGAACCTGCTGGATCAGACCCGGCTGGAGACGGGGGAGTTGAAAGCCCAGCCCGACTGGTGCGATGTCCGCGACCTCGTCGGCGCCGCGCGTCGCGCGGTGGGAGAGGCGCTGGCGGGCCGGGTGCTCAAGCTGGAGATCGCGGCGGACATGCCGCTGTTCATGGCGGATGCAGTCCTGATGGAGCATGTCTTGGCCAACATCCTGCTCAATGCGGCCCGGCACACGCCCGGTGCCAGCCCGATCCGGCTGGTGGCGGGACTCGACCCCACTCATGCACGGATCTTCATCACGATATCGGACAGCGGGCCGGGCATTGCCCCGGAACTCATGACCCATCTTTTCCAGAAATTCCGCCGCGGCGTCACGGCCCGGGCCGGCGGCCTCGGCCTTGGGCTCTCGATCGTGCGCGGATTCATGCTGGCGCAGGGTGGCGAGGTGGTGGCCGGGGCGAGCCCGGAAGGCGGGGCGAGTTTCACGGTTTACCTGCCCTATGCCGCGCATGGAAGCGTACCCAACGATGAGCGCTGACTCGAACAAGCCCGAGATCCTGGTGATCGACGACGAAGTGCAGATTCGCCGGCTGCTGCGCATGACGCTGGAGGAAGCCGGCTATACGGTGCGCGAGGCTGAGACCGGACAGGCCGGACAAAACGAAGTTCTGCGCCGGAGTCCCGACGCGATCATCCTCGATCTGGGGCTGCCCGATCTGCCGGGCGTGGAAGTGCTCAAGGGCCTGCGGGAATGGAATGCCGTGCCGGTGCTGATCCTGTCGGTTTTCGGGCAGGAAGGCAGCAAGGTGGCGGGGCTCGATGCGGGGGCGGACGATTACCTGACGAAGCCCTTTGGCAGCGCCGAGCTGCTGGCCCGGCTGCGCGCGATGCTGCGGCGGATCAAGCCGGCGGTGGCGAGCAACCTTTTCCGTTTCGGGACGATCGAGGTGGATTTCGCCCGGCGCCGGGTGACCAAGGACGGTCACGCGCTGAAACTCACGTCGATGGAGTATGCGCTCCTGCAGCTCTTCATCACGCATCGCGACAAGGTGCTGACGCACCGGCAGGTGCTGCGCGAACTCTGGGGGCCGAAGGCGGAAGGCCAGACACATTACCTGCGCACGTATATGATGCGGCTGCGCCGCAAGCTGGAGGATGACCTGGACGAGCCCAAATATTTCCAGACTGAGTCCGGCATTGGCTACCGCTTCCTGAGCGAATCGGCGGAGCAAGGCTGAGTGAGGCAGTTGGAGTCGCGGCGCGGCGGAATGCGGGCACGGGACGTGTCCGCCCACCTTTCGGAGCAGGCAGGTCGGGCTAGAATGTATATATCCTGTCTATAATTAAGTCCCGAGTATCAATGGACTGTTTATTCGGCGTGGTATGTCGGCTGCTAAAAGTGCAGGCGCTTCACTGTACCGCATGATGAATCCAGTCATGAGCTTTCGCACCTTCCGGCGGCCGATCAGATCGGTCCGCGGCATGGTCGGCTCCGGACATCGGTTCCAATGCGGGCATGCGTCCGGTCCTGCGCCTCAACCCATTTCCTCCGGTTCATCAGAGGATCGGGGGATCTGCACAGTCATCAGCGGGCGGCCTCCCGATGGTCGGGGGGCCGCTCCGTTGTGCCGCCGGCCGCCGGCGGCCCGGACCGCATCCAGAATTTCGCAGCCACGGATCCATCCGGTTTCGTGGCTGTTTCGCTGATAACCACAAACGGCGCGTGCCTTCACTCACGCGGCCAACTCCAGAAATGATGACCCGATATGCCGGCCAGTTGGCGGCGTACTTAACCTGACAACACCCAAAACATCCACATCCAGACATGAAAAAGTTTATCGTAAAAATGAAGGATCCGGCGCAACGAAGGTTGTTCTACGCGATCTTCGGCGGAAAATTGCTCGGCCTCGGCCTGTGCTTTGCGCTGATCTTCAGCGTCACCGCCTACTTCGCCGTGCCCAAGGCCCATGCCCAGACTACGCCTCCGGCGCAGACCGCTCCCGCGGCGACGCCCGCCGCCGCGGCTCCGGCGGCAGCGGCCCCCGCCGCGGCGGCGCCGGCCGACGTGCCGAACCCGCCCTACGTCAATCCGATCAATACGATGTGGGTGCTGGTCACGGCCTTCCTCGTGTTCTTCATGCAGGCGGGCTTCATGTTCCTGGAAGCGGGCTTTGCGCGCACGCGTGAAACCGTGAACGTACTGCTGGAAGGTGTCGTCGACACCTGCCTCTGCGGCATCCTCTTCTACGCCTGGGGCTTTGCCTGGATGTTCGGCCACGGCAACGGCTTCATCGGCTGGGGTGACGGTGCCGGCCACAGCTGGTACTTCCTGCAGCACCTGCCCGACACCTACGAGAGCACGGGCGTTGCGACGCTCGCGTTTGTTCTCTTCCAATTCGCCTTCGCCGACACCTGCTCGACGATCACCTCGGGCGCCATGCTCGGCCGCACCGGTTTCTGGGGCGACCTCTGGTACAGCATTGGCGTCAGCGGTTTCATCTATCCGATCTTCGGTCACTGGGCCTGGGGTCCGGACGGCTGGCTGAACAACATTCATCCCGCCGCATTCCACGACTTTGCGGGCTCGACCGTGGTTCACACGATCGGCGGCACGATCGCCCTCGCCGGTGCCATTGTCCTCGGACCGCGTCTTGGACGTAAGTTCAAGCGTGATGGCGGCGGACCGATGCCCGGCCACGACATGACGGTGGCGGCGGTAGGCGCCGTGATTCTCTGGTTCGGCTGGTACGGCTTCAACCCCGGTAGCACGCTCTCCGCGATGGACATCCAGGGTGTTGCCCGCGTCGCGCTCAACACGACCTTCGCGGCCTGTGCAGGCGGCCTCGCGGCGCTCTTCTTCGTCTATCCGCGCTCCAAGAAATGGGATTGCGGCGCGACGATCAACGGCCTGCTCGCGGGCTTGGTGGCCATCACCTGCCCGTGCTACTGGGTTTCCCCGCTCGGCGCCATCCTGCTGGGTGCGATCGCCGGAGTCCTCGTCATCCTCGGCACGGACCTCCTGGAGTACCTCCGGATTGACGATCCCTGCGGAGCGTGGCCCGTCCACGGCCTGTGCGGAATCTGGGGCACCCTGAGCCTCGGCCTCTTCGCCACGGGTGAATTCGGCGCTCCGACTCCGACCGGTGCCGACAACTCGGCCGGTTCGGTGGTCAAGGGTCTGTTCTACGGTGGTGGCACGGACCAACTGGTCGGCCAGCTCATCGGCAATGCGGCCATCGGTGTCGGCGTGTTCGTCGTCGCGATGATCCTCATGTATGCCGTCAAGGCCACGGGCACCCTGCGCGTCTCGAAGGAAGGTGAACTGGAAGGCCTCGATCGCCACGAACATGGCGGCATCGCCTATCCGGAGCAGGTCACCTCCGAAAATTAAACCCCGCGGGCCGCCCCGAACACCTGTGTTCCGGGGCGGCCTTTTGTTTGGCCCAGCTTGGTATAACCCAAAAAAACAGATTCCATGAAACTTATTATCGCCATCATCAAACCGTTCAAACTGGACGAGGTCAAAGTCGCCCTGTCTGAAGTCGGTATCGAAGGCATGACTGTCACCGAAGTGAAAGGCTTTGGCCGCCAGAAAGGCCACACGGAGGTCTACCGCGGCAGCGAGTACACGGTCGACTTCCTCCCCAAGGTTAAAATTGAAATCGCCGTGGCGGACGAAGTCGTCGGCAAGGCGGTCGACGCAATCTCCAAGTCGGCCAAGACCGGCAAGATTGGTGACGGCAAGGTATTTGTTCTCTCGCTGGAGGCGGTAGTGCGCATCCGGACGGGTGAACAAGGTGAAGCCGCGCTGTGAACCAGTAGCAGCGTGGATTTGGGCCGGCGGCGCATCGGGCGCCGCCGGCTTTTTTGTTTAAATCCAAGGCGGATCGCGGAAACACGGAGGAGCGGAAACGCGGAAATACTTCGACTAGGAATCCGTTTAGTTCGCCTGCTTCCTTCCGCGCGTCCGCTCCTCCGCGTTTCCGTGATCCTGCCGGGAGCTTAACTCCGCCGACCGGTTACTTCTGCCCTTGCTCGAGTTCGCGGCGGGTGGCGCGGAGGTCGTCGAGCTCCCGTTGAAGCTCGGCTTTCTCTTCCTTCGTCTTCGTGAGCTTCATGGCCTCCAGCAGTTCCTTTTCCTCCTCCATGATGCTCACGCGCTCCTTGGCGATGCTGGAGCGCTCGTCGCTCGAGGAGCCGCCGAAAATGGCGAGGGTCTTGGAGACCGCCGAGTTATTGAGGGATTCATCCAGCTTGGTCGGCTTGGTGTTCACCTTTTCGCGGGCGATGGCCTTGTCCTGCTCGTTGATCTCGATGTCGAGATTGGTGATGCGGCTCTTGTTCACCTGAACCTTGGGCAGCATGGTCGCCGGAGCCTGGGCGGCGGGCGGCGGAGTGATGGTCGCGGCAGCGGGAGTGCCGGCGTCGGTTGGCTTTGGCGCGGGAAGAGTCGCGAGTGCATCCGGCGCGTCTTTGTCCGTTGGCTTGGACGCAGGAGCGGCAGGCTGGGCGGCTTGCTTTTGGGCGTCCGCGAGGATGAGCGCGCGGATTTCCTCCTTCTTTTTGGCGTCATCGGCCGGATCCTGGGCCAGGAGGGTGACCGTCAGGCTGGTAGCGAACAAGGCGAGGGGAAGAAAAGAGGCTTTCATGGTTCGGACGGGGAGCAGCGTAGAGTGGACCGGGAGGGAGTCGAGGGAGGACTGGGTGCGGTGACGTTGCGCGCGGGAGGCAGGTTGCGCGGGAATGCCATGCGGGGTGAGGGCACCCCGCCCACACCGGGCTTGAGCAGGAATAAGCCAAGATGAACCGATCAACGGGCTCCAAGTGGATTCTTCGCTGCGCTCAGAATGACAATCAGCAATTAAAAGGGCCGGGTGGTTAGCCCGGCCTGCGAGGTTGACGGCTCGTTCGGAGAACTTGCCCGGCTTGATGAGCGGCGGCTTACCGGCGGCCGGCGTAGATGGCGCTCGCGCCCAGCTCTTCCTCGATGCGGAGGAGCTGGTTGTATTTCGCGACGCGATCGGTGCGGGAGGCGGAGCCGGTCTTGATCTGGCCCGCATTGGTCGCGACGGCGATATCGGCGATCGTGACATCCTCGGTCTCACCCGAACGATGAGAGATGACGGCCGTGTAGTGGTTCTTGTGCGCGAGTTCGACGGCATCGAGCGTCTCCGTGAGAGAGCCGATTTGATTGACCTTCACGAGGATCGAATTGGCGGTGCCGGTCTCGATGCCCTTTTTCAGGAAATCGACGTTGGTCACGAAGAGATCGTCGCCGACGAGCTGGATCTGGCCGCCGAGGGCGACGGTGAGTTTTTTCCAAGTGGCCCAGTCATTCTCGGCGCAGCCGTCCTCGATCGAGTCGATCGGGTACTTGGCGACCAGCTCCTTGTAGTAGGCGACGAACTGGTCGCCGGAGAACTGGCGGCCGTCGGATTTCTTGAAGACGTACTTGCCGGTCTTCTTGTCGTAGAACTCGGAGGCAGCGACATCGAGGGCGAGGGTGATGTCCTTGCCGAGCTTGTAGCCGGCGTTCTTCACGGCGAGGGAGATGGCGTCGAGGGCATCGGTCGTGGAGGCGAGGTTCGGGGCGAAACCGCCCTCGTCGCCGACGGCGGTCTGAAGGCCCTTGGCCTTGAGCACCTTCTTGAGGCTGTGGAAAACCTCGGCGCCGGCACGCAGGGCCTCGGCGAAGGAGTTGAAGTTGACCGGGCGGATCATGAACTCCTGAAAATCGATGGGCGCATCCGAGTGCGCGCCGCCGTTCATGATGTTCATCATGGGGACGGGGAGCACCTTGGCATTCGGGCCGCCGAGGTATTTGTAGAGCGGCTGGCCGAGGGCATTGGCGGCGGCGTGGGCGGTGGCGAGGGAGACGCCGAGAATGGCGTTGGCGCCGAGCTTCGCCTTGGTCTTGGTGCCATCGAGCTTGATCATGGCGCGGTCGATGCCGACCTGGTCGCAGGCGTCGTGGCCGAAGAGGACGGGAGCGATGTCGGCCTTCACATGGGCGACGGCCTTCTGGACGCCCTTGCCGAGATAGCGCTTCGGGTCGCCGTCGCGGAGCTCGAGGGCCTCGTGCTCGCCGGTGGAGGCGCCGGAGGGAACGGCGGCGCGGCCGAAGGCGCCGCAGGCGAGGCGGACGTCGACTTCAATCGTGGGATTGCCGCGCGAATCGAGGATCTCGCGGGCATTGAGGGAGGAGATGGCGGTGTTCATGAAAAAAGGAAGTGAGCTGGAAAGTGAAGTTGAGCGGACGGGCGAGGGGAAGACGAAAACCAGCGTAGGACACGCGTGGGGAGCCGCCGGCGATCAGCTTTCAGCGGTCAGGCAACCAGCCAGGCTGAGGCGGAGAATGGCCACAAAGCTCAGATGGGCCGGCGAAAGCAGACGCCTGATCGCCGAAAGCTGCCCGCTTTCAATACGCTTCGCGAACGACGCCGAGGTAGGCGAGCAGCTTGTGCAACGGGCCGGGGGCCTTGGGACGCAGCGCAGCTGGAATCTGCCCGACGAAACCGCGGCTGACGGCAGTGCGGCCGACGCTGACGCCGTCGTAATTGCGGACTTGCAGCAACTCGGCGGTGAACAGCTGCAGGGGCACCTGATCGAGATGACCCTCGAAGGCGGCGGCATGAAGAGGAGTGTCGCCGTTGTCGTTGCGCGTGAGCAGCAGGTCGACAGTGAGGCGGTCGCGCGGGATTTTCGCGAGCTGGCCGGTCTCGGCCGCGGCGTGAATGGCGGTGAAGCCGGTCTTGCTGGCGATGACGAGGTGCGCGGCCGTGAGAAAGTCGGGGGGGATCTGGTCGAGATGGCCCGAGATGGCGGCGGCGTGGAAGACGGTGTCACCCGTGGTGGTGGTTTCCAGCAGTGTGTCAGCCGTGAGAAATTCGGCGGGCACCTGGTCGAGGTGACCGTTGAAGACGGCGACATGCAGCACGGTTTCGCCGGCAAGATTGCGGCGTCCGAGGCTGGCGGCGGTGAGAAACCCGGCCGGCAAGCGGTCGAGGGTGCCGTTTTCCGCGGCCTCGTGAAGCAGGGTATTGCCCAGATGGGTCTTGGTCAGCGCGAGTGAAGGCGTGATGAGGATCGCGGGCAGCTGATCGAGGTGGCCGTGAGCGGCGGCCACATGAAAGACGGTGTAGCCGGAATTGCTGGCGATGGAGAGGAGGCTGCTGATGAGAAACGGCGCGGGGACCTCGTCGAGGTGGCCGCCGAGCGCGGCATGATGCAGTGGCGTGTAACCGGAGTCATTGCGGAGCGAGAGGCAGCGCTCGGTCAGGAGGCCGGCCGGCAGCAGGCCGAGGCCGCCGTATTTGCCCATGGCGTGGAGGGGAGTGTTGCCGGCGGCATTGCGCGCGGTCAGCCGCTCGAGCGTGAAAATCTCGGGGGGCACGCTGGCCAGCCGGCCGGAGCGGGCCGCCTCGTGCAGATCATAGGTTTCCATGGCGGGCACGACACGAGGGAAGTTTCCCGCCGGCGAAGTGGCAAATCAAAAGCCCGGCGGGATACCGCGCGGATTTCGGTTTGCCATGACCGGGTGGCAACCCACGATGCCGGCAATGAGCGCTGCGGAAACCAAACCGGCCCCGAAGAAGGACGCCGTGCTGATCATCGATGACGAGAAGTCGTTGCTGGACGTTTTTTCGGCCGCGCTCTCGCCGCGGTTTGACGTGATGACGGCCCTCTCGGCGCGCGAGGCGGAATTCATCCTGCACAAGAAATCCTTCAAGGTCGTCATCGCCGACCACCTGATGCCCGGCGGCAACGGCATGAGTTTTCTCGTGCGGGCGCGGGAGGAATTTCCGCACATGCAGCGCATCCTGGTGACGGGCTACATGAAGCCCGAGATGCTCATGCGCAGTGTGAACGAGCCCGCGCTTTTCCGCTATCTCCTGAAGCCGGTGGAACTCGACGAGCTCCTCCAGGTGGTGGCGGATGCGGCCAAGGCCCACGACATGAGCGTGGCGGCGACGTAAGGGCCCGACGGTCTCCCGAGCGTATGGCCCCCGTGGCGGTCCCGCTCACCGACTGGTGGCCGCGTTTTCATTTCACCGCGCCGACGGGCTGGCTGAACGACCCCAACGGACTGGTCCGCGTGGACGGCCGGTGGCATCTCCAGTACCAATACGAATGGCCGCGCTGTTGGGGGCATGCGACGAGCCGGGATCTGTTTCACTGGGAGCATCTGCCGGTCGCGCTGCGTCCCGATGAGAATGGCGACTGCTGGTCGGGCGGCACGGTGCAGGATGTGCGAAACACCTCGGGCCTGTTTGCCGGCACGGCCGGGGGATTGGTGTCGGTCTATACCTCGCAGGATCCGGCTGCAGGCCAGCGGATCAGTCTCGCCAGCAGCGCCGATGGCGGCCGTACCTGGCAGAAGTTTTCGGGCAACCCGATCTTGCATCGCCCTCAGCGGGACTGCCGCGATCCGAAGGTATTTTGGGATCCGGAGCGCGCCCGCTGGGTGATGGTACTGACGGAAGGCAGGCATCTGACATTCTTCGTCTCATCCAACCTGATGGACTGGCGCGAGACCGGGCGGTTCACGCCGCAGGGCGAACCGGGCGTGAATGGCTTCGAGTGCCCCGACCTGTTCGCGTTGCCGGTCGAGAACCGGCCGGGGACAGTGAAATGGGTGCTGTCCGCGAGTTATCTCAGCGGGGACAATTTTGCCGAGCCGCCCGGTTTCGGGATTTGCGCGCAGCGCTATTATGTCGGCGACTTCGATGGAACGGTCTTTACCGCAGAGACAGGCGTGGAGAGCCTGCGACCGCTGGGCCACGGGCCGGATGAGTACGCGGCAATCGTCTGGCCGCGCGAAACCAGCGGGGCGCGTCGCACGGTGCTGATCGGCTGGATGAGTCACTGGGGCTATGCGAAGCAGATCCCGACGCAGCCTTGGCAGGGCTGCCTTACCCTGCCGCGCGAGCTGACGCTGCACGAGGTGGCGCCGCGCGACTGGCGGATCCGACAGGCCCCGGCGCGGGAGCTGTGTGAGCAGGTGCCGGTAAGGATGGGATTTTCCTGGGACAGGTTGAAAAAGGAAGACGGCTTGCGGTCGCTGGGGCACCTGCGCAGTGGTGTGATCCACGCGGTCTTGCGACCCGGCGAAAATTCCGTGGTGGAATTGGAGGTGTTTGCGTCCGATCAACACCGGACAGCCGTGGGCTACGATACGGCGCATGAAATGCTTTCCTTTGACCGCCGAAATTCCGGCGGCCCGGACTTTCACCCGAACTTCCCGGGTCGATCCGAGGCGAGGCTGCCGCTGGATGCGGCTGGCCGGCTTGAGCTCGTCATCATCATCGACCAGTCAACGGTCGAGATTTTCGACGGGAAAGGGGAGGTGTATTTGAGCGGATTGACGTTTGCCGATCGAGCATCCGACGGGATCGGCCTTCAAGTGAAGGCAGGCGCAATCGGGATCGAACGGCTCGAGCTGCTGAGCGAAAGAGAGCCGGGAAACCGGCCTACCGTTTGAGTTTGGCCCGGAGATACGGAGCGGTGGGGCTGCGCTTCACCTTGAGCAGGCCCGCGAGGTCGCCCTGGTAGAGGAGTTCGCCGCCCTCGGGTCCGCCGACGGGGCCGAGCTCGATGATGTAATCCGCCTCGGCGAGGAGATCGAGGTGATGCTCGATCACGACGACGGTGTGGCCCTGGTCCACGAGCGCATGCAGCACGTGGATGAGTTTTTCGCAGTCACTCAAGTGGAGGCCGATGGTGGGCTCCTCGAGCAAATAGAGATTGCGGGGCAGCGTGCCGCGGCTGCGCTCGCGGTAGGTGGCGAGGCCGGCGGAAAGCTCGGTGACGAGCTTGAGCCTCTGGGCTTCGCCGCCGGAAAGGGTGGGCGAGCTCTGGCCCAGGGTGAGATAGCCGAGGCCGCAATCGACCATGAGGCGGCAGACCTGCGAGAGCTGCGAATGGAAATCGAAAAACTGGGCCGCTTCCTCGAATGTCAGCTGGAGCACCTGCCCGATGTTGAGGTTTTTCCACGTGAGATCGGAGAGCTCCGCGCTGTAGCGCAGTCCGCGGCAATCATCGCACGGGAGATAGGTGTCGGGCATGAACGCCATCTCGAGCTTGATGCGGCCGGCGCCGTCGCAGGTGGGGCAGCGGCCGCCCGCGGTGTTGAAGGAGAATCGCGAGGCGGTGTAGCCGCGGATCTTTGATTCGGGGAGCGAGGCGAAGAACTGGCGGATGAGATCGAAGATGCCGAGATAGGTGGCCGGCGTGGAGCGCGGGGTCTTGCCGATGGGCGCCTGGTCGACCTCGATGACGGAGCGGAAGGCGGCGGCGCCGGTGAGGGCGCCGAATACCGGATTTTCAGAAGCAAAGCCGGTGGCCTTCATGAAGGCGGAGCCGGTGAGCACGGGCTTGCGGGCCTTAATCGCGTAGGTGACAGCAGGGTGGAGGAGGTCGCGGAAGAGGGTGGATTTGCCGGCGCCGCTGGGGCCGGCGACCATGATGAGACGGCCGGGGGGAAGGCGGAGATCGAAGCCCTTCAGGTTGCGGAACCGAACGTCGGTCAACTCAAGCCAGGGAGCTTTCCGGTTTCCGGTCTCCACCATCCGGTATTCCCCTCTGAGCGGGTGCTTGATGCCGGTCTTGAGAAACAGACCGGTGAGGGATTTGGCGTTGCGCCGGATTTCCTCGGGCGTGCCGTTGGCGAGGAGTTCGCCGCCGTGGATGCCGGCGGCGGGTCCGAGGTCGATGATGCGGTCGGCGCGGGCCATGAGCTCGTCGTCATGCTCGACGACGAGGAGCGTGTTGCCCTTCGCGCGGAGCGTCTGGAGCGTTTCGATCAGCCGGTCGTTGTCGCGGGCGTGCAGGCCGATGCTGGGCTCGTCGAGTACATAGAGGACGCCGGAGAGATTGGAGCCGAGCTGCGCGGCGAGCCGGATGCGCTGGGCCTCGCCACCGGAAAGGGTCTCGGTGGGACGGTCGAGTGACAGGTAGCCGAGGCCGACGTGATCAAGGAACTTCAGCCGCTCTTCGATCTGGGGGACGATGTCCTGGGTGATGAGCTTGCCGCGGGCGTCGAGATCGAGGCTATGCAGGCTGGTCAGCAGCCGGGAGGGTGTCGCGGTCAGCAGTGCAGGCAGCGAGAGCGGCGGTTGCCGGTCGCGGAGATGGAGCTTTACGGAGCGGCCGATGCGGTTGAGCCGGGCGCCGTGACACTCGGGGCAAGGCACGCCGTCGTCCGCAAGATCGTCGCCGGACTCGAGGCCGAGCTGGCGGAGCCGGTCGAGATTGGCGTCACCGTCCTCGTCATCGGGCTGGAGCATCCAAGGAAGGATGCGGCCATGGCCGCGGCACGCCGGGCACCAGCCGCGCGGCGAGTTGAAGGAGAAATTCTTGGGATCGAGTTCCGGAAAGGATTCGCCCGTCTCGATGTCGGTACGCGTGGTGGAGAACCAGGAGAGAACTTCGCCCTGCGGGGTGAGGAGGAAGCAGGCGCCGTGGCCCACGCGGAGGGCCAGGTCGAGGAGTCGAGAGGTCGAGGGTCGAGCGGTGGAGTCAGAGGCCGAGGTTGATTTAACTTTTTGACCCTTCGACTTTTCGACTCCTCGACGGTCGTCGTCGCCGACACGCTTCAAATCGCCGATGACGACCTCGATATCATGTTCCTTGTAGCGGTCGAGTTTCTGGAAGGCATCGACGCGGGTGAGACGGCCGTCGGCGCGCATGAGCTCGTAGCCCTGGTTGGCGATCCATGTGGCGATGGGCTGGTGGTGGCCCTTGCGGCCGCGGATGAGCGGGGCGCAGAGGTAGAGATGCTTCGCCTTGCGGGCCTTCGGGGTGGCGAGGACGCGGGCGAGGAGCTTTTTCAGGGCGCCGGGCGAGAGCGGGGTGACGGCCTTGTCGGTGTCGGGGTGATGTTGAACGCCGAGCCGCGCGTAGAGCAGGCGGAGGTATTGCGCGACCTCGGTGATGGTGGCGACGGTCGACTTGCGCGAGCCGCGCGTGACGCGCTGCTCGATCGCGACGGTAGGCGGAATGCCGGTGAGCCGGTCGACGGCGGGGCGCGGCAGCTGCTCGACGAATTGACGCGCATAAGGGGACATCGACTCCATGAAGCGTCGCTGGCCCTCGGCAAACACGATGTCGAACGCGAGGGTGGATTTGCCGGAGCCGGACACGCCCGTGACCACGGTGAGCTGCCGGTGAGGGATCGTCAGGGAGAGATTCTTGAGATTGTTCTCCCGCGCACCGATGACGGTGAGGACACCGGTGCCGGGCGACGGCGAGGCCTGATACGGCGAGGGGTCTTCGGCGGCGATGGCATGGCGGTCGTCCGCGGCCAGTGCGGCGCGGAGAAAAGGGGATGTCGCGGTGTCAGCCGCGGCGACCTGTTCGGGCGAGCCCTCGGCGACGATGCGACCACCGTGCGCGCCGGCGTCGGGCCCGATCTCAAGGATCCAGTCGGCGGATTTGAGCACGTCGAGGTTGTGCTCGATGACAATGACACTGTGACCGCGGTCCACGAGCGCCTGCAGGACGGCGAGGAGGCGTTTGACGTCGTGGCGGTGGAGGCCGGTGGTCGGCTCGTCGAGCAGGAGCAGCGCGCCGGGACCGGTTTCGGATTTCGAGCTTCCACCTTCGGATTTCCCGGCGTGGGCCGCAAAGCCGGACAGGTAACTGACGAGCTTGAGGCGCTGGGATTCGCCACCGCTGAGCGTGTTAAGGGGCTGGCCGAGGGTCAGGTAGCCGAGGCCGACGGACTCGAGGGTGGCGAGCCGGGAGCGGATGGAGGGATGCTCGGCGAAAAGCGGGAGCGCGTCCGTGACGCTGGTGGAAAGGAGATCGGCGACCGAGCGGCCGTTCCACTGGATGGCGAGCACCTCGGGTTTGAAGCGACGGCTTTCGCAGACGGGGCAGGGGACAAAGACGTCGGAGAGGAACTGCATCTCGACGCGTTCATAGCCGAGGCCCTGGCAGTGATCGCAGCGGCCATCGCCGCTGTTGAAGGAGAACGAGGAGGCGCTGAAACCGGCTTCCTGCGCGGCGGGGGTCCGGGCGTAGAGTTCGCGGATGAGATCCCAGGCCTCGGTGTAGAGGGCGGGATTGGAGCGGGGAGTGCGCGAGAGCGGCGACTGGTCGACGAGGACGACCTCACTGAAGGCGGTGTCGCTCCTGATGGCCTCGATGACGGCGGCATCCTCGGCCAGCTGCAGGCGCTGCGTGAGCAGGCCCTGATAGATGACGTGGTCAAGCAGCGTGGATTTGCCGGAGCCGGAGACACCGCTGAGGCAGACGAAGCGCTGCAGCGGCAGGCGGAACGAGAGGTGCTTCAGGTTGTGCTTGGTCGCGTTGGTGAAATGGAGCGACGGGTGCTTCGCCGGGACCGGGCGGCGTTCCTGCGGAGTCGGGAGGGTTTCACGGCCGGAGAAATAGGCGCCGGTAATGCTGGCGGGAGCGTGGAGGAGGCCAGCGACCGGGCCTTGAAACACGATGTGGCCGCCGCGGCTGCCGGGTTCAGGACCGACCTCGATGACGTGGTCGGCGGCGCGGATCATGGCCTCGTCGTGCTCGACGACGACGACCGTGTTGCCCGCGTCGGTGAGCGACCGGATGATGGCGATGAGGCGGTTGATGTCACGCGGGTGGAGACCGACGCTGGGCTCATCGAGGACGAAGAGCGTGTCGACGAGGGACGTGCCGAGGCAGCTGGTGAGGTTGACGCGCTGGACCTCGCCGCCGGAGAGGGTTTTCGACTGGCGGTCGAGGGTCAGGTAGCCGAGGCCGACCTGCTCGAGATAACGGAGGCGGGTGAGAATGGAATCGTAGGCGAGTTCGGATTGATGATCGCCGGACTTCGGCCGGGCGTCGGCCAGCGCGACAAGCAGATCGCTGACGGGGAGCTGGTAGAGTTCGGGCAGGGTGCGTCCGCGCCATTTCCAGCAAAGCGACTCGGGCTGCAGGCGGAGCCCGCCGCAGTCGGGGCAGGGATTGTAAGTGCGGTAGCGCGCGAGAAATACGCGCACGTGCATTTTGTAAGTGTTCTTCTCGAGCCAGCGGAAGAAACCTTTCACGCCATACCAATACTTGGGCCAGAGTTTGCCGTTCTCCTCGCCGTAGCCAGGCTCGCCGTCGATGATGAAGCTCTGCTGTTCGGGCGTGAGCGAGGCGAAGGGGACGTTGGTCGGGATTTTTTTCTTCTTCGTGAAGACGAGCAGATCTTTCTTGGACTCACCGTAGATTTCGCTCTCCCAGCACTTGATGGCGCCGGCGTCTATGGAGAGCGACTGGTCGGGCAGCGCGAGGCGGTAGTCGATGTCGATGACGCGGCCAAAGCCGCGGCATTTGGGGCAGGCGCCAAGCGGAGAGTTGAAGGAAAACAGCGCGGGCGAGGCGGCGCGGAAGGTGCGGCCGGTGGCGGGGGAATGGAGGCCGCGGGAGAAATGGCCGAGCTCGGCCAATCGCGGATGGTGGATGGCGGATACCGGTGAGCCAAAAATACGGACTTCGCCCTGGCCGAAGTGCATCGCGGTTTCGACGGCTTCGAGAAAGCGGGACTTTTGGTCAAGGGCGAGGGTGATGCGGTCCTGGGCGACGTGGAGATGAGTCGCGGAGGCGAGGGGTTTGGGATCGACGAGGAGATCGTCGATGCGATGCGTGGCGAGGGCGCCGGCGGCATCGGGCACAAGGACGCGGACGTAGGACTGGCCCTTCAGGTTTTGCAGGATCTCGGGCCAGGTCAGGTTGGCCGGCTTGGTGACCTTAAAGCTGATGATGACGGTCTGCCCTGCGTGCACGGCAGACGTTTTCGTCCAGATGGTCGCGGGGCTGTCGTCTTCGACTTGTTGGCCCGTGGCAGGGTCGAAGCACGCGGCGGCATGGCTGAACCAGACTTTGAAGAAGTCGGTCAGCTCGGTCATCGTGCCGACGGTGGAGCGGGAGGTTTTGACCGTGTTGGTCTGCTCGATGGCGATGGACGGGCGGATGTTCTCGATCGAGTCGACCTTGGGCTTGTCGAGCAGGTCGAGGAACTGGCGCGTGTAGGCGCTGAACGTCTCGACGTAGCGCCTCTGGCCCTCGGCGTGGAGCGTGTCGAAGACGAGGGAGGACTTGCCCGCGCCGCTCAGGCCGGTGACGACGACGTATTTTCCCAGTGGGAGATCGAGATCGAAACCCTTGAGGTTGTTCTGATGGACACCGCGGAGGCGGATGGATTCGGCAGAGCTGGATATGGCCACGGAGGGGACACAGATGGAGCAGCGCGGCGGAAACTCAACCGCGCGGCGGATTTTTCCGCTCAGCCGGCGAGGGTGAGCTTGGCGCCGGCGGCGTTGATGGCGCGGGCGACGGCGGGGGTGGGGCGCGTATCGGTCACGATGGTGAAGCGCGCATCAAAGGGAGTGGTGAGGCTGAGGGCCTTGCGGCCGAACTTGGAATTATCGAGGGCGAAGAGGGTGCGCTCGGCGGCGCCGATCATCTTGCGCTGGGCGGCGACGATGAGGGCGTTGTGATTCCAGATGCCGTTCTCGGTGATGCCGGCGCCGCCGAGGATGGCGAGGTCGGCGTGGATCTGGCCGAAGGATTCCTCGCACATGGGGCCGAGGAGCACGCCGAGCCGGCTGTAGATGCTGCCGCCGGTGACGATCGTTTCCACGCTGCCGACCTCGCTGAAGAGGCTGGCGATGGGCAGGGAGTTGGTGATGACCTGCAGGCGCTTGTCGGCGAGCAGGCGGGCGACGGCGTAGGTCGTGCTGCCGCCGTCCAGGATCACGGTCATCCCGGGCTGCACCTGCGCCGCGACGAAGCTGGCGATGGCGAATTTTTCATCGGGATGGCGCTGGTCGCGGGCGATGAAATCATATTCCTGGGCCACGACATCGGTCTCGACGAGCGAGGCGCCGCCATGATGGCGGCGGACGACACCGCGCTCCTCCAGCTGGTCGAGCGCGCGGCGCACGGTGGAAAGCGAGCCGCCGAAGCGGGCGGCGAGCGTGTGGAGGTCCGCGTAGTTGTGCTCGCGGATGAACCGGGCAATGGAGTCGGTGCGCTGCTTGCTGGTCATGGGGCTGGCGGGGATTTAACGAGCTGCGCGAAAAGGTCGAGATAGGCGCGCGTTTGCTGCGCGGGCTCGAACTGGCGGCGGGCGAAGGCCCGGGCTTGTCCGGCGCAGGCCTGGCGCAGCGAGGCATCGGCCAGCAGCGGCTGCAGGCGGGCGACAAATCCGGCGCGATCGCCCTGGGGCACGCTCCAGCCGGTCTGCCCGGGAAGGAAGCATTCGCTGATGCCCTGGGCGTCATAGACGACGGCGGGCAGGCCGTAGGCCTGGGCCTCGATGAGAAAGTTGGAGAGCGACTCACTGCGCGAGGCGTGGACGGCTACATCGGCGGCGCGGTACAGGCCCGAGGGGTCGGATTGAAAACCGAGGAATTTGATCCGGCCGCCGAGCTGGCGTTCGGCAACGAGCCGCTCGCAGCCGGCGCGGGCGGGACCGTCGCCGGCGAGCCAGAGCTGCCAGGCGGGCGTCGCGGGCAGGCGGGTGGCGAGCTCGATGAGCTCGCGTTGGTTTTTTTCCGGGCGAAACATCGCGACGCAGAGCAGCACGGCCGTGGCGGGACCGGCGCCGTGGGTAGCGCGCAGCGGATTGTTGCGCACGAGAGCGGATTCCGGAGGGAAGACGAGCGAGTTGTAGACGACGGCGATCTTTTCGCCCGGCAGGCCGTGTTGGGCGATGAGGTTGGCGCGGGCCTCCTGGCTGTTGGCGATGATGTGCCGGACCGTGGACAGCGAACGACGGAACGGGCCGGGCAGGGATTTGCCGGTGCGCATGGTCGCGATGACGGCGGTGGCGGTAAAATTTTCCTGAATCGACCCGGCGCGGCAATTGGCCATGCGGCCCATGCAGAGCACCACGTCGGGGGCGAGCTGGCTGACGGCGCGCATCAGGCCGGGTGCAAACCAGTCGAGGCGCGTGTCGAACGCCTGGAGGGCATGGCGGTGCACCGCGGGAGCGAGGGTCGGCGCCAGAGTGCCGCCCGGCCGGAAGGTGAGCAGGGTGGACTCGTGGCCGGCCGCGGCGAATGCATTAGCGAGCAGGATCGATTGCCGCTCGGTTCCGCCGCTGCGCAGATAATCCTGAATGACGAGGATTTTCATTGCTCGAAGGGGCCGGCCGCGGAAAATTCCGTCGTTAAGCGATTTCCCCCCCCGATGAACCAATTACTCGTACGATGGCTGGTGCTGGCACTGGGAGTGATCCTTGCCACCAAGTTGGTGCCGGGAATTTCATGCTCGGATGGCACCACCCTGATCGTGGTGGTCCTCCTGCTGAGCCTGTTCAATGCGATCCTCAAACCCATCCTGCTGCTGTTTACGCTGCCGTTCATCATTCTGACGATGGGGCTCGGGGTGATCCTGATCAATGCCTTGTTGTTCTTCTGGGCGGGAAGTTTGGTGGAGGGTTTTTATGTGGCGAGTTTCTGGTCGGCGGTGTGGGGCGGGGTGGTCGTCAGCGCGACCAATCTGATCGCCAGCCTGATCGTGCGCAGTCCGCCGAAGCCGGCCAAACCGGCGAAGCGCGACGACGTGATCGATATCTAGAATCCGTTTGACGGTCGGGACGGCCAGAGCGACGGTTGGGCCAAACCCACTCTATTTCACCATGGCCGACTCCCTTGAATATGACCTGATCGTTATTGGCGGCGGACCCGCGGGCTACGCGGGCGCCATTCGTGCCGGGCAACTGGGCAAGCGCGTTGCCTGCATCGAGATGGAACGCGCGGGGGGCACCTGCTTGAACTGGGGCTGCATCCCGACCAAGGCGCTGCTCAAAAGCGCGGAACTCTATCAGAAGATCAAGAAGGCCGAGACCTTTGGGATCTCGGTGAAGGAGGTTTCCTTTGATTACGCCAAGGTGATGGAACGCTCCCGGGGCGTGGCGTCGCAGATGGCGAAGGGCGTCGAATTTCTCTTCAAGAAGAACAAGGTCGATTACTTCGTGGGCCGCGGCCAGGTCACCGTGCCGGGCATGGTCGAAATCACCGAGGGCGAGCACAAGGGGAAGTTTCTCAAGACGAAAAACGTCCTCATCGCCACGGGCTGCAAGATGCGCCGCATCCCGGATCTGGAAGCGGACGGAGCCCGTGTGATGACTTCGCGCGAGGCCCTCGCGAGTAAGACGCTGCCGAAGTCCATCGTGATTGTCGGTGCCGGTGCGATCGGCGTGGAGTTCGCCTATTTCTACAATTCCTTCGGTTCAAAAGTGACGCTGGTCGAGATGCTCCCGCAGATCCTGCCGGTGGAGGACGAGGAAGTGGCGAAGACGCTGCACCGCTCGTTCGAAAAGCAGGGCATCGTGATCCACACGGGCACCAAGTGTGAAAACTTCCGCGTCGGAAAGACGTCCGTGAAGCTCAACCTCGTGAAGGACGGCAAGAGCGAGGAAGTGGAGGCCGAGACGGTGCTGTCCGCAATCGGCGTGGTGGCGAACCTCGAAGGTGTGCTGTCCGCCAAGGTGAAGCTCGAACTCGACCGCAATTACGTGAAGGTCGGCGACGATTACCAATCGAGCGTGAAAGGCATCTATGCCGCCGGCGACATCATCGGGCCGCCGTGGCTGGCGCACGTGGCCACCTATGAGGCGGTCAACGCGGTCCAGGGCATGTTTGGCTTTGCAAAGCCGCATCGCGTGAAAAATTTCCCGGGCTGCACGTATTGCCAGCCGCAGGTGGCGAGCACGGGCCTGACGGAGAAGGCCGCGAAGGAGAAGGGCCTCAATTACAAGGTCGGCAAGTTCCCGTTCACCGCGTCCGGCAAGGCCGTGGCCTCGGCGGAATCCGAGGGCTTTGTGAAGGTCATCAGCGATGCGAAGACCGGCGAGATTTTGGGCGCGCACATCATCGGGGCGGAGGCGACCGAGCTGATCGCCGAGTACGGGCTCGTGATCGAGCTGGAGGGTACGGTTGAGGATATCCACCACACGATCCACGCGCACCCGACGCTCAGCGAGGCGGTCATGGAATCCGCCGCGGCGACGACGGGCGAGGCGATCCATATCTGAACCGCGCCGGGGGGCGCGGTAAGCGCTAAGGTGGAAATTCGAAGCACGAAGGAAATGCCTGCTTCGAAGTTGTCCTCTGGTTTTTCGTGCTTCGGGTTTCGGATTTTGAGCTTACCGCGCTGGACAGCGCCTTCCTTCACCCGTTGAACGCGCGCTATGGGGCGGCAGTCCTATATGGCCACAGCCGTGGCAGCGAGGACTGGTGCGAGCGCTGGGAATCGAACCCAGATCAATGGCTTCGGAGGCCACTACACTATCCATTGTGCTACGCTCGCGATGAACGCCGGAAAATCGATGGCGCCGCGTTTCCTGTCGAGCGCAAAGAAAACTCCGGAGTGACCGGCTTACTTGGCAGGCTTCCGCGTGAGCCGGTGGACAAAGAAGTAATAGATGGTCCCGAGCACGATGAGCGCGCCCACGGCCCAAAGCGTGACGCGGTGCAATTCACCGCGCATCAGTGCGTCGTCCTTGCCGGCTTGGATGCCGACTTGGCAGAGCACATAGCACCAGAGCGCAGATCCGAGGACGGTGTAGGTGGAAAACTTCCAGAAGCTCATCCGCACAATGCCGGCAGGGATGCCGATGAGGTGGCGTACGACCGGCAGCAGCCGGGAAAAGAAAACGCCCAGGCTGCCGAACTGCGCGGCCCAGAGTTCCGCCTGTTCAACTTTGGCGGCGGGGATAAAAATGTAGCGGCCGTAGCGCAGGACAAACGGGCGGCCGGCCCAGCGTGACAGCCAGTACATGACTGTGGCACCGATCCATGAGCCAAAGGCGCCCGCGATGACGATGCCCAGCAGCGTCATGTTGCCGGTCTTTTGAGCGACTATGATGGCCGGCGGGATGATGAATTCGCTCGGCAAAGGCACGATCGAACTTTCGATCGCCATCAGCAGCACGATCAGCGGATAGCCGCCGGTGGCGAGCGACTGATTATACCAATCGAAAAGGCCTTTGAACATGAGGGGCGGAGCGGAAAAATAAAAAAGGCAGGCAGCGGAAAAACTGCCTGCCAAGGAAAGGAGCGGATAAGCTCAGACGTCGGGCTTGGTCTTGCGGAGACCCTGAACGCGATCACCGACCTTCCATTGACCGCGTTTCTTGAGCAGGTCGACACGCTCGAAGCGCTTGAGGACGTTGCGTTTAACGACGAGGCCGGAGGCGCCTTGGAGGCTTTTGTGCTGTGACATGGTGGTAAAGGAGATGAGTTCGAGTTGCTAAAGGGGCAAGTTGGTAGGGCCCGTGTTCGCCCATGACAAGTATTTTTCTCCCACCTGCTCGGCGCGCACGACCAGCCATTCCGGTACTTCATAGGGATGATGACTCAAAACATGGGTCTCGAGTGCTGCGATATTGGCTGGTAGGCACTTAAGAGAGAGACGGTATTCTTCGGCGCGCTCCGGCCGACCTTGCCAGAGATAGTATGAGGTAACCGGTCCATCGACCTGCGCGCAAACAGCCAGACCGCGGGCGACGACCTCCGCGGCCAGTTTCTCAGCGTCGGCCCGGGTGGCCAAAGTCGTCCAGGCGACG
Source organism: uncultured Opitutia bacterium (assembly GCA_903859715.1). Taxonomy (GTDB): domain Bacteria; phylum Verrucomicrobiota; class Verrucomicrobiia; order Opitutales; family Opitutaceae; genus Opi-474. The sequence goes on along the minus strand of CAIONS010000048.1, from coordinate 60,918 downwards.
TACATGGCTCAGCGTTTCGGCGCGATGGGGCCGGGACAAGCCGGGAAATTGACCCTTGACCCATCGGGCTCCAGTCCTAGTTCTCAACCCTTTTCACCGCAGCCAACCCGCCCAGCCATGAGAGAAGATTACATCAAAGACGCCCTGAAGGTCATCACCGACCCCAACATGCTGATCAACGTGGTCTCGCGCCGCGTGAAGCAGCTCCGCCGCGGCAACCGCCCGCTGGTCGAGTCGTTGGAGAAGCTCTCGGCCGAGGACACGGCGCTGCGCGAGATCAGCGAAGGCAAGATCAGCTACGAAATCAGCGAAGCCTGAGCGACGGCGGCTTTTGACATTTCCAGGCGGCGCGGTTTTGCTGACCAGCAGGACCGAAGCCGCCTTTTTCATGCCTAAATTTTACGTTCGCCGATGAGCGCGCAAAAAAAAGATCCCAACCGCTACACGGAGGTGCGCAACTCGAAGGCGTTCCGCGACTACTTCGTGGACGAACGCTTTGAGGCGGGCATTGCGCTCAAGGGGACCGAGGTGAAGTCGATCCGCGCGGGCAAGGCCCAGATCAGCGACGCCTTTGGCCGCATCGAAAAGGGCGAGCTCTGGATGCACAACGCGCACATCGAGCAATATGCCTTTGGCAACATCAACAACCACGATGCGCGCCGGATCCGGAAGCTGCTGCTGCACGCGAACCAGATCCGGAAAATCTCCCAGGCGCTCGACGCCGGCGGCAGTCGCGCGGTGGTCCCGCTGCGGATGTATTTCAAGGAAGCGCTGGTGAAAGTGGAGGTCGGGCTTTGCACTGGCAAAAAGCTCTTCGACAAGCGGGAGACGCTGAAGAAGAAGGCGCTGATGCGCGACGAGGACAAAACCATCAAGTACCGCCGGTGATGAGCACCGCGCGCGACACCGTTACGGTCCGGGTGCCCGGCAGTACGTCCAATTGTGGAGCCGGGTTCGACACGCTGGGACTGGCTTTATCGGTATATAACCGCGTGACCGTCACACGTGCAGCTGGAGTCACGGCTCAACCGGAACACCCCTCCGATGGCCGGGCGCAGGAAATGGTGGCCGAGACGGCCGCGCTGTTTTTCCAGACCGCGGATTTGGAGCCGGCGGGCTTCCGCTACCGCATCGAGGGCGACGTGCCCGCGGCGCGTGGACTGGGCTCGAGCGTGACGGTGATTGCGGGCGTGCTCGCAGGGTTGGATGCGCTGCATGGCACCGGCTGGTCGCGGCATCAACTGGTCGCGGTCGCCACGACGCTCGAGGGCCATCCGGATAATGCCAGTGCGGGGATTCTGGGTGGATTCTGCGTGTCGCGGTGCGATCCGGCGAGCGGAGCTTACATCGACACGGTGCGCATTGCGGTCCCGGCGGAGCTGGCGTTTGTCGTGGCGTCGCCCAGCACGGAATTGCTGACGAAGGAGTCGCGCGGCGTGCTGCCGGCGACGCTGCCGTATTTCGACGCGGTGAAGAGCATCAACAGCGCCGCGTATTTCACGGCGGCGTTGGCCACGGGTGACTTCGAAAAACTCCGGCACGCGGCCGGCGATTTCATGCACGAACCTTATCGGCTGCCGAAAATCCCGGGCGCCCGGGAAGCGATTGCGGCCGGCGTGGCCGCGGGTGCGTATACAGGTTGGCTGAGTGGTAGCGGTTCGAGCGTGCTGTGCGTCTGTACCCAGGTGCAGGCAGCGAAGATACAGGCAGCGATGCAGGCCGCGTTTGCCGGCAAATCCGTCGCCAGCGAGGCGCGGGTGCTGTCAGCGGACAATAACGGACTGCGTCTAGACTGAGGCTCCAAACCGGATTGTCATTCTAAGCCCGGCGCCGTTCGGCCACAGCCGGGCTGCACAATGCTTGGTCTCACGCAGAGGCGCAGAGACACAGAGAAATCCCCAGGAACGATCCAGACCGAATCCCTCTGCGTCTCCGCGCCTCTGCGTGAGAAATATCTAAAATCGAAACTCGCAGCGGTCTCTTACCGGACGTCGGGCTAGCCTCAAGCTTCGCTGCGCTCAGAATGAGCGTCCTCAACCCCGGGTTTGATGATACGCCCTATGCTGAGGCCGGGTGGGCCTCGGCGCGGAGCAGGTTTACACCCGGCTCCGGCCAATGGCGGATGATTTCATCGCCGAGTTTCCGCCAGCTGAAGGGCTTAGGCAAAATCATCTTCAAGGGAGTGATTTCCGCCAGTTTCTCGGGGGACATGGTAATGGTGTGACCGGTGATCAGGATGAACGGCGCATCCGGAGCGATGAGTGAAGCCTGCGCAATGAATTCGAGGCCATCCAGCTGCGGCATGTAATAATCGGTGACGATCACACCCGCATCGAGGTTAGGCAGCGCGGCCAAGGCATCCAGCGGGCGGGTAAAGGCAATGACCCGACAGTCGAGGTTCTCGGACAGCAGCTGCGTGAGCAGGTTGGTGTAGGATACCTCGTCATCGACGATGACGACGGATTTACGCGGAACGGAGTTCACGAGAGGCAGAGCGCGAAGCTGGTTTTCAGGGCAGGGAACGCAATTCGGCCGTGCTTGATTCGTAATCCTACGTAGGAAGGATGCCGCCATGCTCCACCTCGTGCTGTTCCAGCCCCAGATCGCGCCCAACACCGGCAACGTCGGCCGACTGTGCGCGGTCACGCGGTCACGGCTGCATCTCATCCACCCGCTGGGGTTCGAAATTACGGACAAAAACCTGAAGCGGGCCGGCATGGATTACTGGAAATCGCTCGACGTGCATGAGCATGCGGACTGGGCGGCGTTTCGAGCGAGTCCACACGGGCCGAAACGGCTGTGGCTCTTCACCACGAAAACGAAGCAGGCTTTCTGGGATGTACGCTATGCGGACGGCGACGGGCTGGTCTTCGGCAATGAAGGCTCGGGTGCGCCGTCTTGGCTGCATGACGAGGTGGGCGAGACGCAGCGCGTGAAGATCCCGCAGGCCAATGCCGAGCTACGCTCACTGAATCTCAGCACCGCTGTGGGCATTGCCTGCTTCGAGGCGCTGCGGCAGCTGCGATAAACTGCCCTAGGATCAGAGTTCCGCGAGTCTCACGCAGGCGACTTCGCGGGTGGGGCCGTCGGAGGCGAGGGGCGGGACGGCGGCTTTGCATACTTCCCGGGCGTAGAGGCAACGGGGATGGAAGGCGCAGCCGGCGCGTGGGTTGATGGGCGAGGGCGGGTCGCCGGCGAGGACAATGCGCTGGCGAGTACGTTCGACGTCGGGATCGGGTGTCGGGATGGCGCTGACGAGAGCGCGGGTGTAAGGATGGCGCGGGCGCTCGATGACGTCGGCGGCGGGTCCGAGCTCGACAATTTTTCCGAGGTACATGACGGCGACGCGGTCGGAGATGTGTTTTACGACGGAGAGGTCGTGGGCGATGAAGATGAGCGAGAGGTTCATCTTCCGGCAGAGCTGGGAAAGCAGATTCAGGATCTGGGCCTGGATGGAGACGTCGAGGGCCGAGACGGGCTCGTCGGCGATGATGACCTTGGGCTCGAGGGCGAGCGCGCGGGCGATGGCGATGCGCTGGCGCTGGCCGCCGGAGAATTCATGCGGATATTTCTGCATGAACCGAGGGGCGAGGCCGACGAGGCGCATGAGGGCGGCGACGCGCGCGTTGACTTCGCCCGGTTGGCACAGGCCGTGGACGAGCAGGGGTTCGGCGAGTGTGGCGAAGACCGTCATGCGCGGGTTGAGCGAGGCATACGGATCCTGAAAGACCATTTGCATGCCGCGGCGCACGCTGAGCAATTCGGCGGCGGTACAGGTAGAGAGGTTTTTGCCGTTCAATACGACGGTGCCGGCAGTCGTCGGCACGAGCTGCATGATGGTGCGGGCAAGGGTGGACTTGCCGCAGCCGGACTCGCCGACGAGGCCGAGAACTTCGCCGCGACGCACCGAGAGCGTGACACCATCGACCGCTTTGACGGTGCCGGTCTGCTTCCGGAAGACGAAGCCCGATTGAATCGGGAAATGCGTCTTCACGTCGGTCAGCTGGAGGATGGCGTCGGACATGGAGGATTAGGGCTTCAAAGTTCGCCGGCTTGGACACGAAGGCAGGCTTGAGCCTGCGTGGCGCTCACGGCCGCGAGCTGTGGATTTTCGACGTAGCAGCGATCAGCAGCGTATTCACAACGCGGGGCGAAGGAGCAGCCGGCGAGGGGCTTGGACAGATCGGGTGGCATGCCGGGAATGGTGAAGAGCTCGGCGCCCTTGGCCTGCATCGACGGGATCGAGCGCTGGAGGGCGCGCGTGTAGGGATGTTTCGGCGAGTGGAACAGCGTGCGCGTGTCGGCGGTTTCGACGATGCGGCCAGCGTACATTACCTGGACACGATCACAGAGCCCGGAGACCACGCCGAGATCATGGGTGATGAAGATCACGGCCATGCCGAGTTCGCGCTGCATTTTCTTGATGAGCTCGAGGATCTGGGCCTGCACAGTGACGTCGAGGGCGGTGGTGGGCTCGTCGGCGATGAGGAGCTCGGGCTTGGTGATCAGGGCCATCGCGATCATCACGCGCTGCCGCATGCCGCCGGAAAACTCATGCGGATAGTAGTGAATCCGCTTGGCAGCATCGTTGATGCCGACGTCTTCGAGCATGGCCAACGCGCGCGCGAGGGCGTCGCGGCGGGAAATCTTTTCGTGGATGAGGAGCGGTTCGATGAGCTGCTCGGAAATCCGCAGGTAGGGATTCAGAGAGGTCATCGGATCCTGGAAAATCATCGCGACCCGCTTGCCGCGGATGCTGCGCGCCTGCTTGGGCGTGCAATGGAGCAGGTCCACGCCGTCGAAGAGCGCGGTGCCGCTCTCGATGCGTCCCGGGGGCTGCGGGATGAGGCCCATGATCGAGTAGCAGGTGACGGATTTGCCCGAACCGGATTCACCGACGATGCCAAGGGTTTCGCCGCGTTCGACGCTGAAGCTGATGCCATCGACCGCGCGATAGACTCCGGAGCGGGTATGAAACCAGGTACGGAGATCAGTGACGTTCAGCAAGGGCATCGGCGGGAGAAGTGGTGAGCGGCTGACGAAGCCGGGCAATGCTTAAGTGGACGAAGTGGGTGCAGGCCCGAGTTTGGCCATGGCGGCAAGGACATCGGCCGGGGACAAATCCGCGAGCGAAGCGCCGCCGGTGGGGACGCAGCCTGGTGGTTGGAGAATTGTCGCCGGGGAGGAAAAGACCGGGCCGGTGCGGATGGGATTGGTCGGACCGAACAGGGCGATGAGAGGGACGCCCGAGGCGTTGGCGAGATGCATGCCGCCGGTGTCGTTGGTCACGAGTACGCGGCAGGCGCGGAGTCGGGTGCAGTAGTCGGGCAGGGTGGTGCGGCCGGCGAGGTTTTCGACCCGGGAGCCGAAGCCCGCCGCAATGGCGTTTGTGATGGGCGTGTCATTGGCCGTGCCGAACAGCACAAAGTGTGCACCGGGCTGGGCCTCGATGAGCGTGCGCCAGTGGGCGACCGGCCAGCGCTTGGCGGGGTTGTTCTCCGAACCGGCGATGAGACCAACAGTATGGACAGTTGAAGGCTGAGAGCTGAGAGCTGAAAGCTGGAGCGGCGTGCGATCCGGCGGGCTGTTCAACCCGAAGTGGCGCAGAAAATTCTCCCAGAGTTCCAATTGGTGATGGGTGCGTTCATCGAAATCCGCCGGTACATGATAGGCGTGGGAGAGCAGCGGGCGGCGCTTACCGGGGCGTACCAGACCGAAGCGCTGGCGGCAGCCGCTGAGCCATGCTTCCAAGTCGCCACGCAGGGAGTTGGTGAAGAGCAGCCAGACATCGGGAAAGGCTCCGCGTTGGCGCCAGAAGTGGAGAAAGTAGCCCGGACCTTGCGGTGGCAGTGGCTGCAGCCGGTCGGCAATGTCCCAGGTTTCGAGCAACGGGAGAAACTGCGGCTTGGCGATCAGCGTGATTTCAGCGTCGGGTCGGGAGACGCGCAGGGCGCGGAGCAGCGGCAGGGCCATGACCACGTCGCCAAGCCAGTTCGGCAGGCGGACGAAAACGCGGGTCCGGCGTGGCACGGCGATCAGTCCGCGTGCCGACAGATCAGTGGCGAGGAAGTCGCGCTTGGCTTCCAGGCGAAGGCGTTTGGCGGGAATGTCCTGGTTGCGCCAGCGATCGTGCGCCCAGAGCCAGGAGGCGCAGAGATTGTCGTCGCCGGTCAGCGTCGTCTCGAGCCAGCGATTACCGGCGACGGTGGCGCCGGCGACGGTCTGGTCATGGGCCACCGGTTCGAGCCGGAGCTCGACCCGCCAGAACCCCAACCGCCGGGGGTACAGCACGACCATCTGCGCGGAGAACTTCTCGACCAGCAGGCCGGGCAGTTCGGAGGTGGAACACACGCGGCCGAAGAGCGTGGTGAGGGCGCCCTGCAGGCCGGCGTTTTGGTCGAAGAGGATGCCGACGATGCCTTGGCGGCGGAGAATTTTCAGCGACTCGGCAAAGCCCTCCTTGCGAGAGAGCAGCCGCATGCCAAAGCGTTCGCGGGCGCGTTTGACCCAGCTGTCGGCGGCAGCGTTGTCGAGCGGCCGGTAAATCACGCCCATCTCTGGAAAAGGAGCCGGCAGCACGAGCGGCATGCAGGTCTGCGCCTCCCAATACGCCATGTGGGGTGTGATCAAGACGGTGGCCCGGGGCGCTTGGTGGGCGCGGTTGATCAGATCAACCAGACTGGGCGCGGGACGGATGATGAGGCGGAGCCGCTTCTCGCTCAGGTAAAGCGTTGCGAGGGACAGCAGCCCGGTTTCGACCACCCGGCGCGAACTCGCGCGCGCCGTCTGGTGGCGCCAGTCCGGGGAACGGCCGGGGAAGGCATGGTCGAGATTGGCGAGGGCCAGTCGCCGGCGACGGGGAATGAGCCAAAAGATCAGCTCGCCCAGAACGGCGGACAGGCCGTGCAGCAGCGGTTCCGGAGTGTGAGCCAGAATCCAGCCGATGGTTTGGAGCAGAAGTTTCAGCAAGAGGTTGACGGATTAGCGTTTGATCTGAACGTCAAACTGCATCAAACGATGCGGCCCGGCGGTTAAAAGCAGATTCTGGCCTGACCGCGTGTGATCATGACCGAACTTCTCATCATCAAACCCTCCTCGCTCGGCGACATCGTGCACGGGCTGCAGGTGGCGACGTCGCTCAAGGCCCAGCGCGAGGGGCTGCGCATTTCTTGGATCGTGCGCGACATCTTTGCCCCGATTGTGCGGGCGTGCGAGGCGGTGGACCGCGTCTATGTCTATGAACGCAACGCCGGCGCGAAGGGCTTCCTCAAGCTCATGCGCGAGGTACGGCAGACGAAGTTTGACTATGCGTTCGATTTCCAGGGGCTCCTCCGCACCGGCCTGATGACCTCGCGGGTCCACGCGAAGAAAAAGGTCGGTCGCAGCGATGCGCGGGAGTGGGCGGGGATGTTCTATGACGAAAAGGTGCTGCTGCCACCGGACGGACGGCGCAGCCATGCCGTGGAGATCCTGCTGCAATTCTGCCCGGTACTGGGCGCCAAGCCCGAACTGCGCGGCAGCCTGAAATTCCGCGAGACGGACGCGCTGAACCTGAGCTTTGCCGACGGCCGCGGCGGCGCGAAGCCGTTCCTGATGTTCCCCGACAGCCGCCGGGCGGAGAAATGCTGGGGCGGATTCAAGCAGCTGACGGAGATGATCCTCCGCGAGAACCGCACGCGCAAGGTCATCTGGGCCGGCACCAACCGGGTGTCGGACCGCAACGCTTATTCGCCCGAGCAATTCCTCAACCTCACGGCCAACACGAGCCTCGTGTCGCTCCCGGCGCTCATCAAGCGGGCGGACTGGGTCATTACCAACGACAGCGGCCCAATGCACTTGGCGGCGGCGCTGGGGGTAAAGACGCTGGGGATCTTCGGCCCGACCGATCCGCGCCTGTTCGGACCTTATCCGCTGACCGGTCCGACGAACTTTGTCGTGCAGGCCCCGGTGGGCGACCTCAAGCTCCTGTCGGCCAAGGATGTCTACGCGCGGTTTCAGCGCGCCCGCGCCCGGTTTGAAAAGAGCCGTTAATCCCTTTCGCCATGCTCGATCCCAAATTACTCCGCGAATCGCCCGACCTTGTGCGCGCCGCGATTGCCAAGAAACATCTCGACGTCGACCTCGACGCCGTGCTCGCGATCGACCAGGCGTGGCGCGCGCAACTGCAGGAGGTGGAGGCGCTGCGGTCGGTGCAAAGAAACGCCAATACGGCGATGGCGGCCCTGCCCAAGGGTTCACCGGAATTCACAGCGAAGGTGGCCGAGATGAGGGTGGTATCGGCGCAGCTGAGGGAGCGGGACGCGCAACTGAAGGAGACGGAGGAAAAATTCCGCCAGGCCATGCTCTCGGTTCCGAACCTGCCGCACGCGAGTGTGCCCGAGGGCCGCACGCCGGAGGAGAACGTCGTGTTTTCGCTGCACGGGTCACATGAAGAGCCTCGGCCGCATGCGCTGCCGCACTGGGAGATTCCCGGGTTTGACCGGCTGTTTGACTTCGCGCGCGGTGCGAAGGTCACGGGCGCCGGTTTTCCCTTTCTCATTGGCGACGGAGCCCGGCTGGCCCGCGCCCTGCTGCAATTCTTTTTGGAGGAAAACGGGAAGGCCGGCTACGTCGAGGTGAGCCCGCCGATTTTCGTGAACGCGGCCAGCGCCACGGCGACGGGCCAGCTGCCCGACAAGGAAGGGCAGATGTACGAGACCACGCCCGACCGGTTGTTTGCCGTGCCGACGGCGGAGGTGCCGCTGACGAATTTCTACCGCGATGAGATCCTGGACGAAGCCGTGCTGCCGGTTTACCGCTGCGCTTATACGCCGTGCTTCCGCCGCGAGGCCGGCAGCTATGGCAAGGATGTGCGCGGGCTCAACCGCGTGCACCAGTTCGACAAGGTGGAGCTGTTGAAATGGGTGCATCCGGCGACGAGCTACGACGAACTGGACAAGTTGCGCGACGATGCCGAGCGGTTGCTACGCAAGCTCGATCTGCCGTATCGCGTGCTGCTGATGTGCGGCGGTGATGTGGGCTTTGCGCAGGCGAAAAAATACGATCTCGAAGTCTGGGGCGCGGGTCAAAAGCGCTGGCTCGAGGTTTCGAGCTGCTCGAACTTCGAGGCGTTTCAGGCGCGCCGGGCGCAGATCCGCTTCCGCTCAAAGGAGACGGGTAAACCCGAACTAGTGCACACGATCAACGGCTCGGGCCTGGCGGTGCCCCGCGTGCTAGCGGCGATCCTTGAGAACAACCTCCAGCCCGACGGCCGCGTGAAACTTCCGCCGGCGCTCGTGCCTTATTTCGGCAAGGAGTACCTGAGTTTCCAGTGACCCGGAAACGAGCAGGCGCCACGGCCGGGGTTCGCTGGACGCACTGCGCCGCGAAACTGGCCGGTGCGCTGTCCTCTGACCAGTTGCATCCGGCCGTGCTGGCGTGGGTCAAGGCTGCGCCCCGGAGAAAAATCTGGTCGGTGGCGTTCTCGGGTGGTGCGGATTCGCTGCTCCTGCTCCTGCTGGTCTGGGCACACTGGCCGGAGCGCCGGGCGCAGCTGCGCGCACTGCATTTCAATCACCGGCTTCGCGGGGCGGAATCACGCAAGGACGCCGTTTTTTGCCGCCGAGTCTGCCGGGCGCTGGGCATCCGGCTGATCGAGGGCGAATGGAAGGAATCGCACCGCGGCGCCAGCGAGGCGGAGGCCCGAACGGCCCGCCACGCGTTTTTTGACCGTCACGCGGCGGCGTTATGGTGCGGTCATCAGCAGGATGACATTGCGGAGACGATTTTCATGCGGCTCGCGCGCGGCAGCGGCACCGCGGGCCTAGCGGCGCCGCGGCCCGTGCATGTCATGCCGCGGTCCCGGGTGCATTTGCGTCCGCTGCTGATGCTGAAGAAATCCGAAATCGTGGCGGCTCTGCGGCAGGCGGGTGCGACCTGGCGGGAAGATGAGACGAATGCGGGCCGTTATTTCCTGCGCAACCGGATGCGGCGCGACGTGCTGCCGGCGTGGCAGCAGGCGGCGGAACGCGACGCGTTCGCCGGAGCGGCGCGCTCGCGGGAATTGCTGGAAGAGGACGATGCCGCCCTGGAAGCGTGGCTGGAGGAATTGCGGCCGACGGTGGCGGATGGTTCGCTCAATTTGCGCAAACTGGCCGGCAAACCCCGGGCCTTGGTGCGGCGGGCGCTGCATCGCTGGTTGCTGGCCCAGCCAGGGGCGATTCGGATTTCCCGCCAGGCATTCGATAACTTGCTACAGGACGTCATGCGCGGGCGGACAACCCGGCAAAGTCTCGGGTCCAAGGGCTTTGCCGTGATGGGCAAGGGGCGATTGCGCTACGCCCCCAGCGGGAAAAAATCGCGCGGATTCCACCGCAGGTCCAATTGACTTATGGGACGGGAACATCCACCTTCACACCCTAGTCCTATTCCCCATGCCTGATCCTGATAACAACAAGAAGCGCCGTCCGCTCAAGAACATGCCCCCGGATCGTTTTCAGCCGAAGATGCTCGTGATCTGGCTCGTGATCGTTCTGGTGACGATTTCAGTCCTTTTCTTCGCTCCGGGCCGCCTGACCTCGCCCGCGACCTTGAAGATTCAGGACGTGGTCGAGCTGGCCGAGCAGGGCAAGGTGCGGGAAGGCGTCATCCGTCCGGACGGATCCGGCGGCCGCGATTGGGTTGTGATCACGGGTGAGACCACGAAGGATCGCTCGCTCGAGAGCGACCGGGGTGTCACCAACCAGTTCCGCGCGGCGGGCCGGCTGACGGATTCCAATTCCGAGCGTCTGCAGAAATCGAAGGCTTTCACTGAACAGCCTGCGACCACGCTCCTCTCAACGATCGCGGTTCAAGTGATCCCGTTCCTGCTGATCATCGGCCTGCTTTACTTTTTGTTCATCCGCCAGCTCCGGCAGGCGGGCAAGGGTGCGCTCAGCTTCGGCAAGAGCCGGGCCAAGCTGCTCACACGGGATCGCGACAAGATCACGTTTGCCGACGTCGCTGGTTGCGACGAGGCCAAAGAGGAAGTCAGCGAAGTCGTCGAATTTTTGAAGGACCCGAAGAAGTTTACCAAGATGGGTGGCAAGATTCCGAAGGGCATCCTGATGGTCGGACCTCCGGGCACCGGCAAAACCCTGCTCGCCAAGGCCGTGGCGGGTGAAGCCGATGTGCCGTTCTTCAGCATCTCCGGCTCGGACTTTGTGGAAATGTTCGTGGGCGTCGGCGCGAGCCGCGTGCGCGACATGTTTGAGCAGGGTCGCAAGAGCGCGCCCTGCATCATCTTCATCGACGAAATTGACGCCGTCGGCCGCCAGCGCGGCGCCGGTCTCGGCGGCGGTAATGATGAACGCGAGCAGACGCTCAATTCCCTGCTCGTCGAGATGGACGGCTTCGACACGACGGAGGGCGTCATCATCATCGCGGCGACCAATCGCCAGGATGTGCTCGACAGTGCCCTGCTGCGTCCGGGCCGTTTTGACCGCCAGATCTACGTTGATCTCCCCGACTTGGTTGGCCGCGAGCAAATCCTGCGCGTGCATGCCCGCAAGATCAGCCTGGCGGAGAACGTCGACCTTGCGTCGATTGCGCGCGGCACGCCCGGCCTGTCCGGCGCGGAGCTGGCGAACCTCCTCAACGAGTCGGCGCTGCTGGCCGCCCGTCGCGACAAGAAAAAGGTCGAGATGGTCGATATTGGTGATGCGCGCGACAAGGTCCTTTGGGGCCGCGAACGCCGTCGCGTCATGGACGACAGTGAAAAACGCCTGATCGCCTGGCATGAGGCCGGCCACGCCGTAGTCCAGGCCGTCCTCGACGACGGCACGGTGCCGGTGCACAAGGTCACCATCATCCCGCGCGGCCAGAGTCTGGGCAGCACGACTTATTTTCCCACGAAGGATATTCTCACCCGGCCGAAGAAGAAGCTGCTCGACGAGATCGCCATGGCGATGGGCGGCCGGATTGCCGAGGAATTGGTGACGGGTGACATCAGCAATGGCGCCTATGGCGACATCAAGCACGCCACCCGCGTCGCCCGTTCCATGGTCTGCGACTACGGCATGAGCGACCTGGGCCCCGTGGCCCTCGGTGAAAATCAGGACACTGTGTTTTTGGGCCGCGATATCACGCGCTCCACCCATCTCAGCGAAGACACGGCGCGCCGGATCGATGCCGCGGTCAGCGAGATCATCAGCACCCAGTACAAGCGTTCGCAGCAGGTCATCACCGAGCACCGCTCGGCGCTGGACAGAATCGCGATGGCCCTGCTCGAGCATGAGACCATCGAGGGGAAACACGTCCTTGAAATCCTGAAGCACGGCGAAATCCAGTCGCCAGTGGTGCGCGAGGCCATGGGCAAGAGTGACGCGAAGGCGATGGCGAAGCGGGCCAGCGAGAAGGCGGCGAGTGCCGGCTCGATCGACGGTCTGCCGACGCCCACGCCCTCACCGGCCTGATCGGAGCACTTTATCGAGCCTGGTCCGGATGATATCCGGCCCGGGCTTTTTTGTGCCCGGACGGACCGGATGAAAATCGTCCTTGGATTTGCCCGGCCGGGGCGCAAAGTGGCGTTTCGCATGAAAATTTGCTGCATCGGAGCCGGTTATGTCGGCGGTCCTACCATGGCGATGATCGCCCTGAAGGCCCCGGATATCGAAGTGAGAGTCGTGGACATGAACGCGACCCGGATCGCCGCCTGGAACTCGGGCACGCTGCCGATTTACGAGCCGGGGCTCGATGACGTGGTGAAGCAGACGCGCGGCAAGAACCTGCATTTCAGCACCGACGTGAACGGTGCCATCAAGGCGGCCGACATCATTTTCGTGGCGGTGAACACGCCGACCAAGACCTACGGCGTGGGCGCCGGCCGGGCGGCGGACCTGCGGTTCATTGAATCGGTGGCGCGCACGATCGCCGAGGTGGCAACCGGGCCGAAGATCATCGTCGAGAAATCGACGATCCCGGTGAAGACCGCGGAGACGATCAAGGACATCCTCGCGGCCAATGCGCGCGGCATCAAATTTGAAGTGCTCTCGAATCCCGAGTTCCTGGCGGAAGGCACGGCCGTGGCAGACCTGCAGATGCCTGATCGTGTCCTGATCGGCGGTGAGCGCACGCCGGGCGGGGAGCAGGCGATGCAGACCCTCGTGGACGTTTATGCCCGGTGGGTGCCGCGCGACCGCATCATCACCACGAATCTGTGGTCGTCCGAGTTATCGAAACTGGTGGCGAACGCCTTTCTCGCGCAGCGCATTTCCTCGATCAATTCCATCTCGGCCCTGTGCGAGGCCACGGGGGCGGATGTCGATGAAGTTGCCAATGCGATCGGCAAGGATTCCCGCATCGGGCCGAAATTCCTGAAGGCCTCGGTGGGTTTCGGCGGCTCCTGTTTTCAGAAGGACATCCTTAATCTGGTCTATCTCTGCGAGCACTTTGGCCTGCCGGAAGTCGCGGCTTACTGGGATGGCGTGGTCAAGATGAACGACTGGCAGAAGCGCCGGTTCTCGACGAAGATCGTGCGGGCACTGTTCAATACGGTGGCGGACAAGAAAATCGCGGTGCTCGGCTTTGCGTTCAAGAAGGACACCAACGACACGCGGGAGTCGGCGGCCATCGCGGTTTGCCGCGATCTCCTGGCGGAGCAGGCGAACGTGGTGGTGTATGATCCGCAGGTGCCGGCCGATGAGATCCGCCGCGATGTGCTCGGCAAGGGCAAGGAAGATGCCCGGCTGACCGTGGCCAAGACGGCGTATGAGGCAACCGAAGGAGCGCATGCGATCGCCGTGGTGACCGAGTGGGATGAATTCAAGAAACTGGATTACGCGAAAATTCTCGGGACGATGCACAAGCCGGCCTTCATTTTCGACGGCCGCAATATCTTGGATCTGTGCAAGCTGACTGCCCTCGGGTTCCGGACCTATGGCATCGGGAAGTGAGCGTAGGCCGAATTTAGCAAATGGAGCCGCGGCGCCCTCGCCGCGGAAAGAGCGGGAGCGCGGCGAGGGTGCCGCGGCTCCAAAAGTGCGTGAGCAGGCGGGGTCGGCAACCCCGTCCTACATCTCAGACGATCGGCAGGTCGTTGAATTTTGACCCGAGCACGGCGGCGGACGGGCAGTTTAGCCAGCGGTCGAGCATCGTCGCGTAGACACTGCGGAAGTCGGTGCTGAAAGTGAGGTCCTGGTTGTGCGCCAGATTGAGGTCGGGAGCAGTCCCATGAAGGCCGCCCTTGATGCGCGAGCCCATGACAAAGAGGGGCGCCGCGGTGCCATGGTCGGTGCCGCGGCTTTGATTTTCACTGGGGCGGCGGCCAAACTCGGAGAATGTCATGGTGGCCACCTGGCCGTCGAGCCGGTGCAGTTCGAGATCCTTTTGGAAGGCGGCGAGCCCGGTGGAGAGCGTGGTGAGCAGGTTGGCCTGCTGGTTGGCCTGGTTGCTGTGGGTGTCGAATCCGCTCAAGGAAACGAAATAAACGCGGGTAGGCAGGCCGGAGGCAATGAGCGCGGCGATATTGCGCAGTGACGCGGCGAAGCTATTGCCGGGGTACGGGGTGGCGGGCTGATAGCTGCCGAGGACCTGCTGGACTTTCTTTTCCGTGACGAGCGAGTCCATCAAGGTGTGCTTGAGGAAGGTGGCGTTGTCGTTTTCCGCGGCCCCGGGCTGGTTGACGAGTGACTCGAGCAGCCGGCGGTTCTCCTCGTTCTCGCGGCGATTGCCGGCGCCCGGCACCAAGCCGAAGGTCGGGTGATCGTGGGCGCTGAGAAACGATTGGGGCACGCCGTTACTGATGTGGATACCGACGGGATCATGGGTATCCGCCGGCTGACCCGCGCAGGCATTGTCCATGAAGCGCCCGATCCACCCGTCGGCGAGAAACTCACTGCTGCTGCTCGCGGTTTCCCAGATTTCCGTGGAGCGGAAGTGGCTGCGGTTGGGATTGGGGTAGCCGACGTTCTGGACGATGGCGAGTTTGCCCTCGTGGAACAGGCTGCTCATCGCCGCGCAGGAAGGATGCAGCCCGTGGGTGTCGCTGAGGCGGAGCACCTTGTCCTTGGCAAGCCCGAGGGTGGGGCGGAGGCGGTAATAGTTGGAATCCTCGAACGGCACGAGGGTGTTGAGCCCGTCGTTGCCGCCGGCGAGTTGGACGAGCACGAGGATGGGGCGGTCCTTTTCGGGCAGCGGGGTCGAAGCGAGGGCGGAGTTGACAAGGAAAGCCGGGGCAAACCGGCTGAACGCCAGCAGACCGATCCCGCGGCCCGACAGCTGGAGGAATTCACGGCGGGTGGTGGGGAAAAGCGGCGTGGGAAGATTCTTGGACATGGCAGGTAATCAGCAGAGTTGATACTCGGGGGACTGGAGCAGCGTGACGGTGGCGCGGCGCACGCGACGCAGTCGTTGCGATCCATCCGCAGGGTCGTTGGCGAGAAACTGCCGCACGCTGTCACGAAACTGGGGTGTGGCCGGAAGCGCGAGGAAATCGGCGAGTAACTGCTGGGTCGCCGCGGCCGGGTCGAGTTGGGCGAGCGGGGCGAGCAAATCATCGCTGACCCGAAAATGACCGGCGCCGGCGGCCCGGGCGGCGACGAGTTCAATCTGCTCATCGGCGTTGAGGGCATCCTCGTTGAGCGGGGAGAAGAGCGATTCAACCAGCTGGCGGCGCACCTCGAGGGTGGCGGAATTGATCCAGTTGCGGCCGCCGACCCAGCCGCGGACGTTGGGCGGGTTGAACAGCATCTGACCCATTTGCCGCAATGGAACCAGCACCTGCCGGGGAATCGGCGCGATATTGAGATCTAGGTCTTGGACGAGCCCGAGGTAAAACTGCACGGGGCTTTTGATGAAATCGCCGCGGAATTCCGGCGCGAAAAAGAGCCGGCTGCCAAAAAACCGCCGGGCGAGGTCGCGGAGATTGTAGCCGGAGGCTCGCCACCCTTCGCCGAAGGTCAGCAGGTACTCGGGAGGCAACGGCGTATCCGAGAGATAGAATTTTACCATTTCATGCGGCAGGAAGGCCCCGGCGGCGGGCAGCTTGAAGGCAAGGTCGATCACGTCATCGCCGCTGAAGCTGCCGGTGTGGCCAAAGATCATTTTGGTGCCCCAGTCGTGCTGATTGGGGGCCTGGCGAAACACGCCGAATTGCTGGCGGTAGCCGGTAAAGGCGCGCGCTGATTCCTTGATATCGTTTTCGGTGTAGTTGCCTTCGCCAAGGAGAAAGAGCTCGAAGAGCTCGCGCGCAAAATTCTCGTTGGGGGCGTTGCGCTTGCTTTGGTTCAGGTCGAGATAGACGACCATGGCGGGCGAGCGGGACACGGCCTT
Organism: uncultured Opitutia bacterium; assembly: GCA_903859715.1. GTDB lineage: Bacteria > Verrucomicrobiota > Verrucomicrobiia > Opitutales > Opitutaceae > Opi-474. The sequence continues at coordinate 44,631 of CAIONS010000048.1, read as the reverse complement.
GGCCAAGGCGGGGGCGGCTCCGAGGGAGTTGCGGGCGAGCAGGTCGAAATGCTGCCAGATCAGGGCCGCGTTTTTGACCTTCTCGATGCCGACGACGTAGACATCGCTGAGAAAGAGCACCCACTTGGCGAAGGCGGCATTCTGAGGCTGGACGGCATACTCAAGCCACCGGATGCTCATGTCCTGAATGGCGAGTTGGGTGCGTTCGCGGGCTTCCCGGAGCAGAAGTCTCCGGTCTTCACCACCGGCGGGGCTCACCAGCTTGCGGGCGATGGCGGGAGTATCCTGCATCAGGTTCGCGATCAACTTGGGCTGCGGAAACAGGAGCGGCTGCGCGGGAAACAACCGGTCGAGCGTAACGACCAATCCATCGGCGGTGGCGCGGGTGACCTCTGCGGGCAGGGCGCTCCATCCGGCCCGGCGCAGCAGGTGGCGCGCAGCGTCGGCGTTCCACTCGGCCGCGGGCAGTGGCTGCCAGGCTTCGGACGCGGCGAAGGTGAGCTTCATGCGGCCTATGACGCCGCATGGGTGCGGCGGTTTCCCCGCGGAAAACTAAACCCCGAGCGCTGTGCGGTAGAGTCGGGGCACGCGCTTGGTCACGGAGCAAAGCGTTTCCCACGGGATCGTGTCGGCCCAGCGGCTGAATTCGGTGATGAAGATTTCGCCCCCCAGCTGGCGGCCGATCAGCACGGCCTCGTCGCCGCATTGAACGCCGGCGACATCGGTCACGTCGACAATCGTCTGGTCCATGGTCACGCGGCCGAGCACGGAGCAGCGCAGGCCGCGGATGAGGACCTGGGCGCGGTTGCTGGCCGCGCGTGGAATCCCGTCGCCATAGCCGGCGCAGAGCACCGCCAAGGTGGTTTCGCGGGCGAGCGTGTGCGTCCGGCCGTAACTGATCGTGGTGCCGCGGGGCAGGGTCTTCACGATGCCGACGCGAGTCCGGAAACTCAGGACCGGCTCCGTGTGCACTTGGGAGAGCAGGGAATTGGGGTGGGGCAGGATGCCGAACTGAAGCAGGCCCACGCGTACGGCATTGAACGGGCTCGCCCCGGGCATGGTCTCGAGGCCCGAGCTGTTATCGGCATGGACGAACAATTCACTGAGCCGGATGCCTTCGCAGGCCGCGAGGACGGCGAGAAAGCGACGGCGCTGTTCCGCGGTGAAGGCTGCATCGTCGTCCGGACTGGCGAAATGGGTGAAGACCCCGGCCAGCTTCACGTGAGCCGATGCGACAATCTTCCGGAAGAGTTCCGGCGCGTGCTCGTGCCAGACGCCGAGCCGGCCCATTCCGGTGTCGATTTTCAGGTGCACGGCGATCGGCCGGCCGGCGGCACGGCCTACAGCGTCAAAGCGGGCGACTTCCGCCGCCGTGGAAACCGTAGCGGCGAGGTCGTAGTCGGCGAGATACCGGTCTTCCTCGGGCAGTAAGGGGCTGAGTAGCAGGATCGGCCAGCCGGGGCCGAGTTCCCGTACGGCGGCCGCTTCGGACAGCGTGGCGACCGCGAACAGGTCGGCTCCCGCGTGCATGAGCCTGGCGGCCGTCTGATGCAGGCCGTGGCCGTAGGCGTCGGCCTTGATGACGGCGACATAGCGGATGTGGGCGGGCAGCGAAGCGCGGATGAGCCGCAGGTTGCGCTCAAGGGCGGCGAGATCGATTTCGGCCCAGCAGCGGAGGGGCAGGCCGGAATGACGCATGGTGCTCACGGGGCGCGGTGGATTTGGGGCGTCCATGTGACGTAGCTGGGTTCTTCGTGCAAAAATGCATCTGGAGTCTCGACGACGCGAAATAAATCCTGCTCTTGGACCCGCGGGAGCAGTTCAGCGAGTATGTAGGGACTGCGCGCGACACCCTCGGGCAGCGGCGTCCAATGGCGGAAACCATCCGGCATGATGAGTTCTCCGCGCAGTTCGCCTGTCGGCACGCGCCGCAACGGTTCGCCCATCGCGAGGCAATGCCACGTGTCGCGGCGGGCATCGGCGATGACGTGGACCTCCGGCCGGCCGATGGCTTGGGCGACCAACGCGAGACTATGATAGGCAAACATCGGCCGGGGCTTGAGCATGGTCCAGGTCCGTAGGGCCATGGCGACGGTGCGGATCCCGAGCACAGAGCCGGGGCCGTCGCAGAAAACAAACGCGCCAGCTTCGTCGGGTTGCACGCCAAGCTCATCAAGGCAGCGGAAGACCCCGACACCGGACTCTTCACCGGAACTGGCCCAGCGCGCCGGGGTGCCAGCGCGGAGCAGTCCAACCTGGATCCGGGCCGAGGCGGCGTCGATGAGCAGCAGCGGCGCATGGGCGGCGAGAAGCTGGCGGAGATTAGGCATGTCCTGCCGTCACGAAACGGCGGCGGGCAGGGGTGCGCAAGCGCGTAGCCGGTCCATTTTCACACTCAACCCCGGGAAACGAGCCCCCGGCGGGGCCGTCGGGCCGGGGCAAGAATCGGGCATTGACCACGCTGTTTGCCATCCTAGCGTGACCGATTCTCTCTCTAGAAACCGCCATTCTCATTTCCCTGTGAACATCCAACTCAACTCCGTTTCCGACACCCGCAAGAACCTCGTCGTCACGCTTGATAAGAGCGAAGTCGACGCCGAGCACCAGGCGGTGATCACTGAAGTCTCGCAGCAGGCGCGCATCCCCGGGTTCCGGCCCGGCAAGGCGCCTGCGGCCATGGTGACGAAGCGCTTCGGGAAGGAAATCGCCGACGAGTTCAAGCAGAAGGTCGTGTCCAAGGCCTATCGCGGTGCGCTGGAGCAGCAGAAGCTCGACGTATTGAACGTCGTCAATGTCGAGCCGGGCCAGGTGGAGCCGGGTCTTTCCGCCGCCGTCACAATCACCGTGGACGTGCGCCCGGAGTTCAAGTTGCCCGACTACACGGACCTGCCGACCGAGGTCGCGCCGACCGAGTCAACGGATGCCGAAGTGGACAACATCATCGAAGGCCTGCGCGGCGAACGCGCCGAGTTCAAGGTGGCGGAGCGTCCGGCGGTGAAGACCGATTATGTGAAGCTCGCGTATGAAGGCTCGCTGGACGGCAAGCCGATCACCGATCTGGCCCCGGACAAGCAGATCTACGGCAAGGTGCCGCAGACCTGGGAAGAGGTCGAGGGCGCCAACGAAGGGGTCATCCCCGGTCTCGGCAAGCACCTTGCAGGCCTGAAAGCCGGCGACAAGAAGACGGTCGAGATCGCGTTTCCGGCCGACTTCGCGCCGGTCCCCGCGCTGGCGGGCAAGACGGCGAGCTATGCGCTCGACGTGCAGGAGATCCGCGAGCGCGCCTTGCCGCCGCTTGATGAGGCCTTCTTCAAGGCGAACCAGGCCGACAGCCTGGACGCGTTGAAGGCCAGCGTGCGCAACAATCTCAAGCTCCAGAAGGAATACCAGAACCGCTCGGAACAGCGCCGCCAGGTGACGGAGGCACTGGCCGCGAAGGTGGATTTTCCCGTGCCGGATTCGCTCGTGGAGAGCGAGACGCAGGGTGTGCTCCGCCAGTTCATCGAGGAGAACATGCGCCGCGGCATCCCGCAGGAGCAGTTCGAGAAGGACAAGAAGGAGCTGTTTGAAAACGCGCGCAAGGCCGCGACCCAGCGCGTGAAGGTCCAGCTGCTGCTCGCGAAGATCGCCGAGCAGGAAAAACTCCAGGTCACCGAGAAGGACATCGACGCCTTCATCTATCGTGAGTCGATGCGCACACAGCAGAAACCCGACAAGCTTGTGAAGGCGCTCACCACGGATCGCGACCAGCTCCGCGCGGTGCAGCAGTCCATCATTTTCGACAAGGCGGTTGATTTCCTCGTTTCCAAGGCTAAGGTGTCCACCATCACACCGAAGGCTTCCTAAACGAGCAATCATCCCACCACATCGTGAGCTACTACGTTCCCATTGTCCTCGAAAACACCGGCCGCGGCGAGCGGTCGATGGATATCTATTCCCGCCTGCTGAAGGACCGCATCATCTTCATCGGCACCCCGATCGACGACATGGTCGCGAACCTGGTGATCGCGCAGCTGCTGTACCTGCAGATGGAGGACGCAAAGAAAGACGTCTACATTTACATCAATTCGCCGGGCGGCGTCGTGACCGGTGGCATGGCCATCTATGACACGATGCGGTTCATGCCGTACGACATTGCCACTTACTGCATCGGCATGGCCGCCAGCATGAGCACGGTGCTCCTCGCGGGCGGGACCAAGGGCAAGCGCTTCGCGCTGCCCAACAGCCGCGTGATGATTCATCAGCCGAGCGGCGGCGCGGGCGGCCAGACGGCCGACATCGCCATCGCGGCCAAGGAAATCCTCCGCTGGCGCAAGACGCTCAACGAGACGATCGCCAAGCACACCGGCAAGTCTGCCGAGCAGATCGAAAAGGATTCCGACCGCGATTACTATCTCAGTGCCGAAGAGGCGAAGGCCTACGGCATTGTTGACCATGTGGTGGAGTCCACGCGCGAAGCCCAGACACTGGTCGTGCAGACGGCGGCCTGAGCTCCGGCTTAGGACAAACTGAACCCTCGACACGCGAACGAGCCGCGCGCCACCTTTTGCCATGGCCAAGTCTTCCCGCATGACCCTCTGCTCCTTCTGCGGCAAATCGCAGGCGGAGGTGAAGAAAATCATCGCCGGCCCGGGCGTCTACATCTGCGACTCCTGCGTCAACGTCTGCAAGACGATCATCGACCGCGAGGTGAAGGCGCCTTCGGCCGAGGCCAAGCCGGCTTTCCGCCTGGTCAAGCCGTCGGAGATCAAGAAGACGCTCGACGACTTTGTCATCGGCCAGGACCACGCCAAGAAGGTACTGTCGGTCGCCGTCTATAATCATTTCAAGCGCCTGAATTTCAACGCAGGCGACTCGGCCAAGGACTCGGTGGCGCTTTCGCCCGAGTTTGACGGCGTTGAGGTCGAGAAGAGCAATATCCTGCTGGTTGGACCGACCGGTTCCGGCAAGACGCTGCTGGCGCGCACGCTCGCGAAGATCCTCGACGTGCCGTTTGCGATTTCCGACGCCACGACGCTGACCGAGGCGGGTTATGTCGGCGAGGACGTGGAAAACGTCGTGCTCCGGCTGCTCCAGAACGCCAACTACGACGTGAAGCGCGCCGAGTGCGGCATCATCTACATCGACGAAATCGACAAGATCGGCCGCAAGACCGAGAACGTCTCGATCACCCGCGATGTGTCGGGCGAAGGCGTGCAGCAGGCCCTCCTCAAGATTCTTGAGGGCACGACCTGCAACGTGCCCCCGCAGGGCGGCCGCAAGCACCCGAACCAGGAGTACGTGCAGATCAACACGGCGAACATTCTCTTTATCTGTGGCGGCGCATTTGTGGGCCTGGATGCCCTCGTGCAGAAACGACTCGGCACGCGCAGCCTCGGCTTTTCGTCCATCAAGGCGCAGCAGGATGAAACGCTGGCCCCCGAGCAGATGATGAAGTCGCTGGCGCCGGAAGACCTGATCCGCTTCGGGATGATCCCCGAGTTCATCGGCCGGTTGCCGGTCGTGTCGGTGCTGGATCAGCTGAAGGTCGCCGATCTGGAGAAGATTCTGCTCAAGACGAAGAACGCGACGGTGAAGCAGTACTCCAAGCTCTTCGCGATGGACGGCGTGCGGTTGAAATTCACGCCCGATGCGGTGAAGGCCATCGCGGCCAAGGCGATCGAACTCAAGACTGGCGCGCGGGCGCTGCGCTCGATCATGGAAAATCTCATGCTCGAGGTCATGTACGAGCTGCCGCAACGCGACGATGTAACGGAAGTCGTCATCGACTCCGCGGTGGTCGCCGGCCGCCGCAAGCCTTCCCTACGCCGCGCAGGCAAGAGCGAGCCGAAACAGAACGCGGCCTGAGTCCCGGGCTGAATTCAAAATTAAAAAGCCGCGGTAGAAACCGCGGTTTTTCTCGGATGAGAAATCACCAGTGGGCGTAATCGCCCTTCTCAAGGCCTTTGGCGAATTCGACGAGGAGTTTGACGCAGCGTTCCACGTCCTCGAGATCCACCACCTCGCTCGGCGTGTGCATGTAGCGCAGAGGGATTGAGATCAGGCCCGTGGCCACACCGCCCCGGCCCATCTGGATGGCACGGGCGTCGGTGCCGGTCGGACGAGGATCGGCGTCGAACTGGTAGGGAATCTTGGCTTTCTTCGCGGCGGCGAGCAGCCGTTGGTAGACCTTGGGGTTGATGTTCGCCCCGCGGCAAAGGATGGGGCCGCCGCCGAGCTTGGTTTCGCCGTATTTGCGGTTGTCGCAGTCCGGGTGGTCGGTGGCATGGCCCACATCGACCGCCACGGCGATGTGCGGATTCACCGCGTAGGCTGCGGTGGTGGCGCCCCGGACGCCGATCTCTTCCTGGGAGGTTGCGACGCTCACGATCTTCGCGGCGAGTTTCTTATTCTCCTTGGCCAGCCGGATCAGGGTTTCGCCGACGATGTACGCGCCGACCTTGTTATCGAATGCCCGGGCTGCGCCGATGCTGCCGTGGAACAGCTCGAACTCGTGGTCGTACGTCGCGACATCGCCGATGGCGACGCGCTCCAGCGCCTCCTTCTTGGTGCGGGCGCCGATATCGATCCAGATCTCGTGGATCTCCGGTACCTTCTTGCGATCAGCGTCATCCATCAGGTGAATGGCGCGCTTGCCCGTCACGCCCTTGATGGGGCCGGCGGCGGTCTGGATGATGACACGACGGCCGGAGATGACCGTGCGATCGTGACCACCGATGGTGTCAAAGTAGATGAAGCCGTCCTTGTTGACGTACGTAATGATGAGACCGAGTTCATCCATATGGCCGGCGAGCATGAGGACGGGATCGCCGGCGGGGTTGAGGGTGGCGATCCGGTTGCCGAGAGCATCGTTGGTGTAGGTATCAGCGGCGGGTTTGACGTAATGGTCGAACACGGCCTGGGCCTCGGATTCGTAGCCCGAAGGGGAGCGGGCATGAAGAAGCTCAGTGAGGAACAATGGGGCTTGATAGGAAGGCATGGGTTAACGGTCGCCCAAAGGCGGAAAGGCGCAAAGAAAATTTCTTCTTTGCCTCCCGGCCGCTTTGCATGAGTCCATGGGGATGGATGACCATCTATCCCGCCATCGACATCAAGGCTGGCCGCTGCGTGCGGCTCACCCAAGGCCGCGCCGACCAAGAGACGGTTTATGCGGAAAATCCCGCGGACGTGGCTGCGCAATTCCGGGCGGCAGGAGCGCACTGGGTGCACGTGGTCGACCTCGACGGCGCCTTCGCGGGCGAGCCGGCGAACCTTCCGGTGGTGCAGGCGATCGCTGCGCTGGGCATGAAGGTACAGCTGGGTGGGGGGCTCCGCACCCGGGCTGCGGTCGAGCGGGCCCTGGGCTTTGGCGTGAGCCGGGTGGTCATCGGGACGCGTGCCGCGGAGAGCGAGGCCTTCGTGGCCGAACTTGTGCAGGCCTTCGGGGAAAAGATCGCAGTCGGCATCGATGCGAAGAACGGCCAGGTGGCGGTCAAAGGATGGGTGAGTACGGCGGGGATGAGTGCGCTGGCGCTGGCGCGGCGCATGGATGCCCTGGGCGTTCGCACCCTTATCCACACCGATATTGGCACGGATGGCATGCTGACCGGCCCGAACTTTCCCGCGCAGGAAGCCATGTTGCAGGCGGGTAATTTCCAGGTGATCGCCAGCGGGGGCGTGAGCCGTCGCGAGGATGTGATCGCATTGGCCCAGCTGACGCAGCGTCACGCCCGGTTGGACGGCGTGATCGTGGGCAAGGCGCTTTACGAGGCGCGGGTGGAGCTCAGGGATCTGCTGGCCATCGCCAAGTCAGGCTCCGATCAGTAGCAGCCGACGTGAGGAGGCTGGATGGACTGACACGCAGGCGCTCAAACCCAGCCTCCTCACGTCGGCTGCTACTGAGTCGCCACGGGCTTGGGATACTGGAGCGGGCGCCTCATTTTGCCCGGATCTTATCCGCAAGCTCCTCGAGCGGGTAAGTGATGATTTCTGCCAGGGTGGGATGATACCATGGCGCGCGGAGCAGATCGAAAACAGTCGCGCGCATGGCCAGCGGGCCGCTGAAGGCATGGATGAGTTCCCCGGCGTCCTTGCCGACGATCTCGGCGCCGAGGATGCGCCCATGCTTCGGCTCGGCGATGACCTTCACGTAGCCATAGTTGGCATCCATGAGGATGGATTTGCCATGATCGTTGAAAGGATACGATGCGCATACATAGGGCGCGCCCGCCTCATCCAACTCCCTTTCGAGCCGTCCGATGGTGGCGAGCTGCGGATCCGTGAAGACCACGTTGAGCAGGAGCGACCAGTCGACGGGCTTCAGTTTCTTCAGACCCGCGGCGTGGCGCGCAGCGAGTTCGCACTGCTGGATGGCGATGTGAACAATCTCGTGCGGCCCCGAGCAGTCGCCCGCGGCGTAAATGTGGGGGACAGCCGTCTGTTGCCAGCGGTTGATGATGATTTGGCCATTGGAACGCGTACGGACGCCGGCTGCGGCCAGACCGAGTGCCGCGGTGTTGGGCTCCCGTCCCAGTGCGTTGAAGAGATGAGCGGCACGCCGGGTGATGCGCTTGCCGTCATGGATAAACGTCACGACCGTACCACGTTTGTCCTGCACGATCTTTTCGATCTGGGTGCCGACGAACAATTCGATCCCTTCGTTGGCGAAGGCCTGTTGAACGACGCAGGACGCATCCGCGGAGTGGTCCCGCAGGATATTCGGGCTGCGCTGGATCAGCGTCACCCGGGTGCCGATGCGATTGAGAAATTGGGCGAGTTCGCAGGCGACGATGCCGCCGCCGAGCACGAGCACGCTCTTGGGGATGAAATCGAGTTCAAGCACCTCATCGCTGGTCCAGAATTTCGCGGCGGCCAAGCCGGGCACCGGTGGAACGCTGACCTTGGAACCGGTGCCGATCAGGATATGCTGGGCGCGAATGGTCTGGCCATTGGAGAGTTCCAGCGTGTGGGCATCGCGGAACCGGGCGTAAGCGCGGATGAGGTCGAACTTGCCGGACTTGAGCGCCTTGGCGCGATAGGCGGCAAACTCGGCAATGATCTTCTTCTTCCGGGCATGGATGGCGCGCATGTCGGCGCGGGCCGAAGGAATCTTCAGTCCGAAGGTTTTCCCTTTTTGGGCAAGATGCAGCACCTCCGCCATGTAAAGCAGCGTCTTTGACGGCATGCAGCCGCGGAGGATGCAAAGGCCGCCGAGATCGCGCGCCCCGTCGATGATGGCGGTTTTCAGACCGAGATCCGTGGCGATGCGGGCGGCATTGAAGCCGGCGCTGCCTCCGCCGATGATGACGAAATCATACGATTTTAGCATGGGACAGGTCCTAACTTAAGCGCTTTGCCGGCGAGGCAAGTTGTTTCACGGCGAAGCAGACGCCTGAGAGAAACGCTCCCACCGGTACGTCCGCCACGACATAGGCGCGGATCGTATCCTCGAGGCGGGCGCGCAGTTCGCGGGTGAATTCCTCCGGGCTCGTCGCGACGGGCAGGTCGCGGGGGATCGACCGGAAATTCCAATAGGACCTGAGCTGCAGTTGCCCGGCACGGAAGGTGGCGCATTCGCCCGGCCGCAGGCTGAAGATACCACGGTAGATGGTTCGGGGCGCAGGGACGGCGAACCACCCGAGATAATCGGCGACGGAGCGTGGATCGATTTCGCCGGCGACGGCACCGGAGGTGAGCAGGGCATTCAACTCGGAAGCAAAGACCAGCTTCGGGCCGTCGTGCCGGTAGTAGAGCGGCTTGATGCCGAACGGATCACGCGCTAGGAAAAGGGTTTGCTCGCGGTTATCCCAGACCGCGAAGGCAAACATGCCGCGCAAACGACCGAGACAGGCTTCGCCCCAGTGCGCGTAGGCCGCGAGCAGGACTTCGGTGTCGCACTGCGTGTGAAACGTCAGGCCCGACGCCGCCAGTTCGTCACGCAGGGTGCGGAAGTTGTAGATCGCACCGTTGAACACGATCCGGAACCGCCCGTCCGCGGTCGTCATCGGCTGATGGCCGTTTGCCGGATCGAAGATCGCCAGCCGGCGCATGCCGATCGTGGCGTCGCCATGCGTCTCGATGCCCGCATCGTCGGGTCCGCGATGAAGCATGGCGGCGCACATCCGGTCGACCGCCGCGGTGCGGAATTCGCCCGAATCGCGGGCGCTGACAAAGCCGGCTATGCCACACATGGGAGGATCGGGGGAAGGCTTCGCCCCGTCACTTCCGGTAGGGAGCGACCGGGCGGGCAGGCAAAGGGAGCTGACACCATCGCGAGGTAAGATTTTGGGCTTAAACCCCTAATGATAAAAGACCAACGCCAACGACAGGCCTTGGCAATCCCGTTGATAGCGGGAGGCGCTACAGGCAGATCGAGCGGGCGACTTCGCGAGCTTTCTCGGCGGAAAAGAGCTTGTCGATCACCAGCAACCCGAACTCCAGTGACGTGCCAGCCCCGCGCGAAGTCAGGATGTTGCCATCGGCGACGACGCGCTCGCCCGCGAGGATGTCCGGCAACTCTGCAGCGACCGAGAAATGCGCCGTGTAGCGACGGCCGGCAAGCAAGCCGGCGTCGTGCAACACCGTAGGCGCGGCGCAAATAGCCGCGAGCCAGCGTCCGGCCGCCTGCTGGCGCAACACGAGCGCCCGCACGCGCGGATCGGCCCGGAGATGTTTTACGCCCGGACCGCCGGGCAGGAGCACGCAGTCGTAGTCGTTGGCGCCGGCCGCCTCGAGCGCGGCGAGGGTCGTGTCGGCATGCAGCGTGAGCCCGCTGCGGCCCGTGACATGGATGCCCTCGCCCAGACCAGAAACGGTGACCTCGGCACCGGCGCGACGCAGCAGATCGATGGGCGCCGTGGCTTCGATTTCCTCAAATCCCTCCGCGAGGATTGCTAGGACCGTGGGCATGTGTGTGAGTTGAGCAGGCATGAACCCGGAAGCCCACGGAAATTTTGCAGGAAAGCACCTTGTGGTTTTCGGCTGCGGGTATGTCGGCGGCGAAGTCGCCCGGCAGGCACTGGCCCGCGGCCTGCGGGTCACGGCGCTGACGCGAAACGGGGAGAAGGCCGCCGTCCTTCGCGCGGCTGGGATCGAGACCATCGTGGCGGATCTCGCGGACGATACCTGGCACGGGGCAGTCGCGAGTGAGGCGGATTTCGTGCTCAACGCGGTTAGCTCGGGTGGCGGTGGAGTGGAGGGCTACCGGCGCAGTTATCGGGAAGGGATGAAATCGATCCTCACGTGGACGCGACGGCACGGGCCGGTCGGCACACTGGTCTATACGAGCAGCACCTCGGTCTATCCGCAGGACGGCGGTGTGCGGGTGGATGAGTCGGCACCGGTCTCCGGGCGCGATGAACGTGCGGCGGTGCTGGTCGAGACGGAGCGGTTGCTGCTCGAGGGAATGGCGGGTGGGGGCACCCGTCCCACAACGAGGACATTCGTCCTTCGCCTCGCTGGAATCTACGGTCCGGACCGACATCATCTGATCGACCAGGTCCGGGCCGGCGAGGTCTCGGGGAATGGCGATCACCATTTGAATTTGATTCACCGCGATGACATCTGCACGGCGATCTGGGCGGGATTTGGAGCTCCGGCGACCCTCACTAGCGGAGTATTCAATGTCACCGATGACGGCGCTGCGACGAAGGCCGAGATTGCGGCTTGGCTGGCCGCGCGCCTCGGCGTGCCAGCGCCACGGTTCACCGGCGTGCCGGCGGCCGGACGCCGGTCCGTGACGCCCGACCGGATCATCCTGAATGCCCGGCTGAAGGCATTCTTGGGCTGGCAGCCGCGGTTTCCGAGTTTCCGGGAAGGCTACGCCACTTTGTTGTCGCGTTAGAATGCCGGGCGGCTCTCAACTTTCCTCTCTCAACTCTCAACCCCCTTCCACTTATGGCCGGCGTAGGCACTCTTCTCAAACAAGCCCAGAAAATGCAGCGCGGCATCGAGGCGCTCCAAACTCAGCTCGAAGCCAAGGAGATCGAGGTCACCAGCGGCGGCGGCGCGGTGAAGCTCAAGATCAACGGCGCGGGCAAGTTCCTCGCGCTGACGCTCGACCCGGAATTCCTGAAGGAAGACGCGAAGACGGTGGCGGACACGCTGCTCGCCGCCGTGCAGGACGCCGCCAAGCAGGCAAAGACCTACAACGACACCGAAATGGAAAAGGTGACGTCGGCGTTCAAGCTGCCGGGAGCGTTCTGAGACCGGAACCATTCCGGGAAACTACGAATGGACACGAATGCACACGAATTTTGAGAGCAGACAGAAATTCGTTTTCCGCCGTTCTGATTCCCCAAACCGATCTCTGACTCTGATTTTCCCGGGCCTTTATTCGTGTGGATTCGTGTCCATTCGTGGTTCAACGGGTTGGTATTAAGTCATGACACCGGCGTTTGAGAAACTGCAGAAGCACCTGAAGCAGCTGCCGGGGCTGGGCTACCGCTCATCGGAGCGGATTGCGCTGAATCTGCTCGTGGAGAAACCGGAGCGGCTGGCGGCGTTGGTGACCGCACTTGAGGAAGCGGCCCGCTCCGTGCGGCGCTGCACACGCTGCGGCAACCTGGCCGAGGGCGAACTGTGCGCAATCTGCGCGGATGAGCGGCGCGACGGCTCGGTCGTCTGTGTCGTCGAGCATGTGCCCGACCTCGTGGCGCTGGAACGCAGCGGCGCGTACCGCGGGGCGTATCATGTGCTGCATGGGAAACTTTCGCCAATCCACGGGGTGGGTCCCAACGATTTGAATTTCGCATCGCTGCTGGCGCGCGTGGCGACAGGGGAGGTGACCGAGCTGATCCTCGCGCTCTCGAACGACGTCGAAGGCGAGGCGACGTGTCACTACCTGACGGAGCAACTGGCGGCGACAGGCCGGCCGGTGAAGACCACGCGGATCGGCTTCGGCCTGCCGAGCGGCGGAGGCGTGCTGTACGCGGATTCGGTCACGCTAAAGAGTGCCCTGGACGGCCGCCGCGCGTATTCGTGATTGCGGCGGGCCGGCGATCTCCTTTTGTTTCGGCCGTTGTTTTTGCGGGCGTAGTATATCGGTAATATGTGTGCTTCCCAAGCATGAGAGGCGGGTTCGACTCCCGCCGCCCGCACCAGCCTTGAGATAACCGACGGTAAGGCAGGCGGGAGCAAAGGCTGCCCGCCGTCGCCGAACGGACGAAGGAAGGCCGGGCTCTGCAGGGTCTCAAATCAATCACGCACTACGTCTATGAGCGCTCTCCTCGTGCGAATAACCGGATTCGGCCATGCTCTCTACGGAATCTCGCTAGCCGGCCTGGCCGGACTCAGTTTGGTCTACGGCAACTTTGCGCCGATCATGGGGCCGTTTCCGGCTTCGTTTCCCTGGCCGGATGTTTGGGTGTATGGGTCTGGGGCGATCTTGCTGGCGGCCAGTGCCGGCCTGTTTTTTGCGCGCACCGCTTTGGCCAGCGCGATCATGATCGGAGTGTACGAAGCGATCTGGGCCATGGCAGGCGTGCACCCAATTTTGTCCAAGCCCCTGATCATCGGCTCCTGGTACGGTATGAGCGAAGCCTTGGGATCACTGGCAGGCATATGGATTCTCCATGCTATGCTGCGCCGGCAATTATCCGCGCCACAGGTGACAATAATGACTGGCAACCGGGCGCTTCATGCGGCGCGCGTTCTTTTTGGTGCGGCGTGCGTGGTGTATGGCGCCGCACATTTCGCCTACGCCACATATACCGCGGCCATGGTGCCGGCGTGGCTGCCCGGTCGGATGGGCTTCGTGTATCTTACCGGAGCCGGCCACGTTGCCGCGGGCCTCGGCCTTATTGTTGGGTTTCGACCCCGTTTGGCGGCGACCCTGGAAGCCATCATGATCAGCCTTTTCGGTGGCTTGGTCTGGCTGCCGAGTTATTTCGCGCACCCCGTGCCTGCGTGGGCGGCTTCAACGCAGACTCAATGGTCCGAGACCTTCCTGACCTTCTTGTTAGCTGCGTCGGCCTGGATCGTCGTCGCATCGCTACGAAACAGTCCTAAATTGCTTCAAGAGCATTGACCTGCCCTTTCTGATTCGCCCGCAGCCCCAGTAGTGTGCTTCAAATCCCGTGTGCATGTGCAATAAATATGAAAACGACTAAAATCTTTGCGACCCTCCTCACGGTATGGATAAGCATGTCCGCCGTTGCATGTTTCGCACAGAAATCACCGGACATTACAATGAACGAAAAAATCATTCGCCAATATTACTCCGCTTACGAAAAAAAGGACTGGCACATGCTGGAGTTGATTCTCGCGGACAACTTCACCTTCACCAGCCCGGCCGGCGATAATCGGATTGATTTGAAAGTGTACAAGGAGCGGTGCTGGCCCAATGCCGCCAACACCAAGAAGTTTGATTTGGAAAAGGTGATCGTGGCCGGCGATGACGCCCTTGTGACCTACAATGGCTGGACCAACGACGGCAGGTTATTTCGGAACACCGAGCTTTTTAAACTCAAAGACGGAAAGATAATTTCGAATGAGTGTTTTTTTGGAACGGGAGTGAGTTTTCCCAATAATCAGGCCAAAAAATAGTTTCTGCATCAAAGAACCGTTAGGGTGCAACGATGGTGGCGGATGGCTTCGACTCTCGCCGCCTGTACCAGCCTTCGCTCTTTCGGTAAGGCTATTTTCTTTTGCCGGCCCAATAGGTCAGGCCGTCTTCGAAGCAGGTGGCGGGCAGGTCTTCCACTTTGGATCGGAAGTAGCGCTCGGCGTCGCTGACGCCGCGGTTGTACGCGAAGGGGGCGATTTCTTTCTGGAAGTAGTCGAGCAGGAACCTGGCCCGCATTTCGCTCAGCTCGGTATCGAGCTCTTCGCGGAAGTAGCGCTGGAGCGAGGCGACGATGGCCGGAAGATCTTCCTTGTTCAGTTCGAGGCTCATGGGTGGATCGTCTTGGACGATGGCCGCCAGCGAATCGTCATCTGTACGGCCGCTCAAGGGCGAATGCCGGGAGACGACGGAGGAGATGCGACAGATGGATTGTCGCGCCCAGCGACGCTGGAATCGCGATGACAAAGCAAGCCGTACGACGAGCGGTAACCCGCCGTAATCGGATTACTTGTTGCCCGTATCGCTTCTCGCGGGAGAGCTCATGCCGCGCTGCTGAATCGTAGCCAGTCCTTCCTGCGACTGACGGGTCTCCTCGTCGGTCGTCTGCACCTGATCCTTGGGCACGCGGATGGCGATGTTGCTCCCAGTCGGCGTGTAGTAGACGTACTCGATCTTCTTGGCGGAGGCCTGCTTGGGGTCCTTGGCAGGAGTGGCGCAGCCGGCGAGAACAAGCATGCTGAGCAGACCAAATCCTAAGGAGCGCGGGGTCGTCATACTTGAAACGTGGTACAGCCCGCATGGCCGGTCAATGCAGTTTCGGTCGAACCCGCGCGGCCGGGCGGCGGGTCATGGGTGCGGTCCGCGACCGCTGGTGACGGGAAGCCCGATGCCGATCCTTACGGCTTCGGGGCTTGGAGGCTCGCCGGTGTGCGGGGGCTCAGATCGCCGGTGGCGCGGAGCAGGTCCAGATAATAGACGGTGCGGCTGAACGCTTCACTGGCATATTGGAGCTGCGCATTGAGCAGCGTGTTCTGGGCGGTCAGCACATCCAGCGGAATGGCCAGGCCGTTCTTCTCGAGTTGGACCGACTGTTGATAGGCATCCGACGCGGCCTGCACCTCCCGCTGCAGTTCGGCCAGCTGGCCGCCGCTCGTGATGAAATTATCGTAGGCGCTCTGCACGCCCTGTTCGATTTGACGGCGCAGGTAGGACTCGAACAGGGCTGCCTGGCGCAGGCGGGACCACGCGGTGCGGACGTCGGCCTTGATGGTGCCGGGCGAAAAGATCGGCAGGTTGGCCAGCAGAATGCCGTCCCACTTGGTGGCGTTGGCATAATTTTCCCGGTAGAGAAAGCCCGCGACGTTGAGCGAAACCGACGGGTAATACTCGGACACCGCGGCATCGACCGCGTAGTGCGCGGCCTTGACCCCCGCCTGCGCAGCCAGCAGGTCCGGGCGGTGGGCCACGGCTTGCTCGACGAAAGTGGTGACGGGCGCGAGCTGTTCCGGCGGGACGCTTTCGTCTACCAAGGGACCGTCGACCTGCGCGGCGCCGATGAGCACGGCCAGCGTGCGGCGGCCATTGCGTACGTCGTTGTCCACCTGGGTCAGCAGCACTTGGGTGGCGGACTCGGCCGAACGCGCCTGGGCCACTTCGAGGGCGAGTGCCAGCCGGACCTTGAAGCGTCCCTCGACGTCGCGAACCCGGGCCGCCTGCAACGCCAGCGAGTCCTGCAGCACGCCGGCCTGCCGGGTGGAGATCAGGACCTGGTAGTAGGTCTGGGCGACATTCAGCAGCACGGTCGCCTGCGCATCGATCAGCAACTGGCGCTGCTGCACGATGGTCATTTCCGCGCCCTTTAGCGTGGGCACGCTGTAATACGAAAAATTCATGCTGCCGACCACCGGCGCCTCGAAGCGGCGCAGCACATTGCCCTGCTGCACATAGCCGCCCGCGCTGGCCGCGGCCGCTGCGGCGCTCGTGGAAGGCGCGCCGGGAGAGGCCGTGGCGCCGCCCTTGGGGGCCTGCTCCAGGGTGAAATTCGGCTGGAAGCTGACCGAAGGGAGAAACGCCGCGACGGCGCGGTTCTTGTTGATCAGCGACTGCAGGTACGTCTCGCCCTGTGATGCGAGCTGCTCGTTGTCGGCGTTGGCCAAGGCGAGTGCGCGTTCCAGCGTCAGCGTTTCGCCGGGCTCCAGCGGCTTGGGCCTTGGCAGATTCGCGTCCAGCACGTCGCGGTAGGTCTGCACTTCCTTGGTCTGGTCGACGCAGCCGGTCACACCGCTGAGGCCAAGAACGGCCAGCAGACATCCGGCCCAGCCGAGCCCTGCGTGCCTTAGGGTGCTGTGCGACATCGGCCTCACTTTTCGTTCGCGGGCGGCGGAGCTGCCGGGGCCGCGGCGCCGGGTGCCGTGGCTCCCGGAGTGTCGGAAACGGGGGAAACCGTGACGCCCTCGGTCAGTTGCTCGCCAGGATTGGAGACGATCCATTCGTCGCCCTTCAGGCCGGCGACGACCTCGATCTCGGTGCCGTGGTCGCTGCCCGGGGAAATCTTCGCGAAATGGATTTTGTTTTCCGCGCTGACCACCGCGACGAGTTTTCCGTCGCCCTCGAAGAGCAGCGCACTGGTGGGCACGGTCAGGACCGGCGCCTCGCGCTTGATGGTGAAGACCGCCTCGCCGTACATGCCGGGAAAAATGCGATAGACCGGATCGTTGTTTTTGAATTCCAGTTCAGTCCGCAGCGTGCGGGTCACCGGGTCGAGCGTGCCGGACGAACGCCGGACCGAGCCGGTGAACTTGCGGCCCGGATAATTCTGCTCGAGCGCGAGGGTCACGGGCTGGTCGAAGGCGATCTGGGGAGCATAGGCCTGAGGCACATTGACGTAGACCCGGAGGCGGTCATCGGCCGCCACGTCGAACAGCTCCTGTCCCGGGCCGATGTTGGCGGACGAGATCAGGGCGCCGACATCGTAGTTGCGCGCGGTGACGATCCCGTCGAACGGGGCCCGGATCGTCTCGAAGCCAGTCAGCGCCTTTAGCCGGTCGACGGCGGCAGCGGCGGACACGACGGCGGCTTTGGCCTGCTCGGCAGCTGAATGAAACTGATCCAACTGCTGCTGGGTCACGCCCTGCGTGGCGACCAGGCCCTGGTAGCGCTGATCGGTGGCCAGCGTGAGGTCATAGTTGGCCTGCAGCTGCTTCAAGTTGGCCTCGGCCTGTTCGAGATCCGCATCCGTGTCCGGGGCGGCGATGACAGCGAGAACATCGCCCTGTTTGACGCGGTCGTTGATATCGGCTTTCCACGAGGCCAGGTAACCATTGATACGGGCGTAGAGCGCCGTGGCGGCATAGGCGCGAACGTCGGCGGGCAGGGTGAGCGTTACAGGCTTTTTCGTGGTCTTCGGATGGACGACCTGGACGACCAACGGCTGGTCGCGGAGGGTGCGGGCGAGCTCTTCGCGTTCCTTGATGCGGTTGTGGCGCGGCCAGAAGCCGAGCAAGAAAAAGCCGGCCAGGGCGAGGACGAGGACGGCGGCGATGATCGTCAGCGCCCGCGGGCTGACCTTGGGCAAATCTTCGGGGGTGGGTTCGCTGGATTTCATTATTTCAACTCCTCCTCGACTTGGGTCACTGCCGCCTTGGCGCGCAGCTTACTGTACACGACGGGGACAAAGAACAACGTGGCAAACGTGGCCATGAGCAGGCCGCCGATGACGGCGCGGCCCAGCGGGGCGTTCTGCTCGCCGCCTTCGCCGAGGCCCAAAGACATCGGCAGCATGCCGATGATCATCGCGAGGGCGGTCATGATGACAGGCCGCAGGCGGGTCATACCGGCGGCCAGCGCGGCGTCATGGGCGTTGGCGCCCTCCTTCCGCTGGTCGTTGGCGAAGGTGATCATCAGGATGCTGTTCGCCGTCGCGACGCCGATACTCATGATCGCGCCCATGAGTGACGGGACGTTGATCGTGGTCTGCGTGATAAACAGCATCCACAGGATTCCTGCGAGTGCGCCCGGCAGTGCCATGAGAATGATGAGCGGATCGAGCCAGGACTGGAAGTTTACGACGAGCAGCAGGTAAACCAGGATGATCGCGAAGATCAGGCCGTAGCTGAGCCCGGTGAAGGAAGAGTCCATGCTCTGAACCTGACCGCGGATGGTGATGAGGCTGCCCTTCGGCAGATTGGCGCGCTCGCGGGCGACGATGGCGCGCACGCCGGCTGCGACGGTGCCGAGATCCATGCCGCGGACGCCGGCGAGCACGTCAAAGGTGGGGCGCGGGTTGTAGTGGGTGATGTTGGTCGGCGACACGCCACGATCGAGGGCGGCGACGCTGCCGAGGAGTTGGGCCTCCGGGTGAAACGCTGCGCCCGGCACGAGGCTCCCTGCTGGCACGACCGGCTGGTTTTGCAGGGCGTTGATCGAATCGATCCGGTACTGCGGGGTCTGGACCAGCACGCTGTATTGCACGCCGTGGACGGTGTCCTGCCAGTAATTCGGGTTTTGCTGGGCGGTGCCGCTGAGGGACACGAGCATGTCGTTGGCCACGTCGCGCTGGGTGAGCCCGGCATAGTTGGCCTGGGTCCGGTCGACGTTCATGAACAGGGTGGGCGTGTGGGGCACCTGCTGCACGCGCACGTCGGCCGCGCCGGGCAGGCCGGCGATCTCGGCGGCGATGCGTTTGGCGACGATGTAGTTGGCGGGCGCATCGGAGGTCACGCCCTCGATCTGCACGTCGATCGGGGCGGCGATGCCGAAGTTCAGCACCTGCGTAACGATGTCGGCCGGTGCGAAGTAGAACGTGAGCCGGGGAAACTTGGCCCGCAGTTCCAGCGTGAGCCGGTCAATGTACTGCTCGGTGGGCTTATGGCCGGGCTTGAGGGCGAGCAGGATTTCGCCGTCGGCGGAAGACATCAGCGATCCGTCGCTGAGCGAGAGATTGATGCCGCTGTTCGGGATGCCGATGTTATCGAGGAGCGTGTCGATCTCTGCGGGCGGGATGACCTCCTTGATGGCCTTTTCCACCTCGGCGAAGATCCGCCCGGTCTGCTCGAGGCGCGTGCCGGGCGCGGAGCGCACGTGGAGACGGATCTGGCCGGCGTCGACGGTCGGGAAGAAATCCTTGCCGATCAGGCCGAACCCCACGAGGGCCACGGAGCTAGCCACCAGCAGGAGGAACACGCCCAGCACCGCAGCGCGGTGCGCCAGGCCCCAGGCGAGCAGCCCGCCGTACTGCCGGCGGACGCGCTCGAACTGGACGTTGAATTTTTCATGGAATCTCCAGATGTAGCCGTTTTGGAGGGCATAGCGCAGCGCGGCGATGACCACGAGGACGACAAAGGCGATCGTGAAAATCTCCGTGGCATC
Source organism: uncultured Opitutia bacterium (assembly GCA_903859715.1). Taxonomy (GTDB): domain Bacteria; phylum Verrucomicrobiota; class Verrucomicrobiia; order Opitutales; family Opitutaceae; genus Opi-474. Next base: position 24,722 of record CAIONS010000048.1, on the reverse strand, counting down.
GTGGCCGGCGCGGGTGACAATCTCGAGACCCACGGCGACCGCGGCGATGGCCGGGGCGAAAAACTTGAGTGTCCACCGCAGCGCGGCACCCACGCTGTAATACGGGTGCTGCAGGTGCGGGTCGTTCGCCTTCGCCTTCTCGGGGTCGGCATGCGGATCGCTTTTGTCCAGCTTGCCACCGTACATCTCCACTTCGCTGGCGAGCAGGTAGTGCACCATCGTCGGCACCAGGGTCCGGCTGAGCAGGTAGCTCGTCAGCATGGCGAAGGCGACGGCCATGCCGAGCGGGATGAACAGGAACTTGGCCGAACCGCTGATGAAGACCACCGGGATGAACACGATGCAGATACAGAGGGTCGAGACGAACGCGGGGACGGCGATCTGGGATGCGCCGTCGAGGATGGCCTGCACGAGGCGTTTTCCCTCGTGCAGATTACGATGGATGTTCTCGATCTCCACGGTGGCGTCGTCCACGAGGATGCCGACCGCGAGCGCGAGGCCGCCGAGGGTCATGACGTTCAAGGTCTGGCCGAGCCAGCTCATGACGATGATGGAGACGAGGATCGAAAGTGGGATGGAAGTGACGACCACCACGGTGCTGCGCCAGCTGCCGAGAAAAACGAGAATCATGAGCGCGGTCAGCCCGGCGGCGATGACGGCCTCGCGGACGACGCCCTCGATGGAGGCGCGGACGAAGAGCGACTGGTCGAACAGCGGCGTGACCTTCAGGCCTTTTGGCAGAATCGGGTAAACGGACTCGAGCGCGTGCTTGATGCCGGCGACGACATCGAGGGTCGAGGCGCCGCCGTTCTTCATGATCGACAAGAGCACACCGCGCTTGCCGCTGACGTGCACCATGCTCGTCTGGACTTGGAAGCCGTCGCGTACGTGGGCCACGTCCTTGATGTAGATGGGCGTGCCGTTGACCGTCTTGATCGGAAGGTTGTTGAGATCGTCGGCCTTGACGGGGCTGCTGTTGAGGATGACCGGGTATTCCTGGTTGCCGATCTTGGTATTGCCGGCGGGCAGAATCAGGTTCTGCGCGCCGATCGCGGCGGAGACGTCGGAAGGCGAAATGCCCCACGCGTAAAGCCGCGCCGGATCCAGATCGACCATGATCTGCCGCTGTTTGCCGCCGTACGGATAGGGGATCTGGACACCGGGCACGGTCACCAGCCGCGGGCGGACGAAGTTGATCGCCTGGTCGAACATGCCCTGCTCGGCGAGGGTGTCGCTTGAGAACGAGAGCTGGAGGATCGGGACGTTCGACGCGCTGTACTGGATCACCATCGGGGGCTGCGTGCCCGGCGGCATCGAGCGGATGGACGTCTGGCAGATGGCGGCGACCTGCGCGATGGCCGTTTCAATCTTCGCGTTGGGCTGGAAGTAGATCTTGACGGTGGCGACGCCGTAAAGGGACTGGCTCTCGGTGTGCTCGATGTCGTTGACGGTGGTGGTCAGCGTGCGCTCAAAGCCCGTGATGATGTGCTTTTCCATGTCGTCGGGCGACATGCCGCTGTAATTGAAGATCACCGAGATCACCGGGATGTTGATGTCCGGGAAGATGTCGGTCGGGGTGTTCAGGATGGTGAACACGCCGAGGATCAGCACCAGCATCGAGGCGACGACAAAGGTGTAGGGCCGGCGAAGGGCGAGTCGGACGATCCACATAAGCGAACTTCAAGTCACGCGGTGCGGGTAACGGTTCCGCCCTGGGGATTTGCGGGTGACGGGCACAATTGCTTCCGGCCCTGGCGAATCACGGGCTTCAGCCTGCGACCCGGCTGGGAAATTGTCCTCATGCCCACGAATTTTCCCGGGGTCAGCGTGATTGAACACATGGCCCGACTACATCCACGCCGGCGGACCTTGGCAAGGGGTGGGGCTGTAAATATTTCGCTTTCGGCTGTGAGACGCGTGTTTTCACGCACAGACCGCTGCCGTTACTCAGCCTCAGGTAGGGTCCGGGCTTCGATGGTGGCGACCGCGGTTCGCTCGGGCTCATCCGCAGTGCGGCCACTGCGGGCTAATTTTTCCCGGCGGCCGCCTGCTCCAACATCGCTTGCGCCCGGTCGGGGCCCAGTTCGGGCGGCGGGCCGTCGAGTGCCTGGGCCACATCCGCATCCGTGAGGTGATAGACCAGGATGGAGTAATCGATCGTTTCGTCCGCCTCGCGTTTGCGGAGCCAGGCCGTCAGCCGCGCGAGCCGGTAAGCATCGAATTGCTGGAGCAACGTGGCCCATTCCCACGGCGAGTGACGGTTCAAGGCCGCGGCACGCGCCGCCGGATCATCGCCCAGGAGCGGTTTGGTTTCGGTGGAGAGTTGTTGGTAGACGGCTTCGTGTCGGGAGTTCCACGGTCCCCACGGACCCTTTAAATCGTAATAAACCGGCTGCAGCATCGAGGCGCTGATCAGATACGTGCCGCCGGCCAGCCGCAGCTCCGCGGGTTTCTTCAGCCAGACGGCCGCGCCTTGATCCGGCAGACGCATCACGGTCAGCAAGTCGTAGTCCGGCCGGGCTTCGCGCTGCGCGGCCAAAGTGGTTTCCGGCTGATCGAGCGGGACCGGAAGGATGGCCATCGCGGAATGACGATGCCACTGCAGGCCGTAATATGAGAAGAGCGGACGGGCCGGGATCTTGTAGTAATCGGGATCAGCGATGCCAAAATAGGAAAAATAATAGGGCCCGTGTTCGGGGTGCGCCTCGATATAATGCTGCACGGCGGGCAGATCCTGGCCCCAGTCGAGCGAGCTATCGACGAGGTGACGATAGGCCTGCGCCGGACTGACGACGCCGTTGAAATAGGCGAGGTAGTTGGGAAACCGCGCCAGCACGTCCACGGTCAGCAGGCCCATGAGGATGAGCAGGGCCGCGCCCGCCATCCGTCCCATGCGGCTGGCGACCGGCCAGTCCTCGATCCACCCACCGGCGATTCCGCAGAGCACGAACAATGGCGCATACAGCGGCAGCATATGCCGGTGTCCGATGTTTAGATGGCTGGTGATCATCACCGCGCCGTAGATCAGCAGGAGGGTCCACAGTGGCAGCGTCCGGTAGAAGCCCGCCCAAAGCCAATGGCCGTGGGAACCGGGTGACGCGACCGAATTGCCGCGGCGCCAGCCTGCGACCACGGCCGCGATGGCCAAGGCCAGCACGCCGAACACCGCGAGAGGAGTCTTGACCGCAAAGGTATACGGGAAAAACGCGGGCCAGCCCGCCAAGCTAAACTCGCCGTTGAAAAACGCGCCGCGCCACTGGCTGCGCCAGAGGACATCCGCCAGTCCGTAAATCCACGCCTCGGGCAACAATTTGTGTTGCCGCAGGAATTCCAGACTGCGGCGGCCCGGCGTGGCCGGCGCTTCAGAGCGCAGCCGGTCCAGTTGTGCTTGCTGGGCCGGGGTGAGCACCGTGCGGCTGACTTCCGCCAGGGCGTCGACAGCCGGGTTAAGCCACAGCGCGGGGCTCAATCCGCGCTGCTGGAAAATCCGTCCCGCCTGAGTGGCCTGCTCCGGGGTCAGGCTGACCTGCTGCAACAATTCGCCCGGACTTGATTTCGCCAGGAAGTATTCCCACGGCAGGGCGAAGCGGCCGCCTTGCTCCTGGGTTCCACGGAACGCGGAATACCTAAAGTCGTAGGCCGCCCAGATGGCCACCACGACGACCACCACATGGAACAGCGCCGCGGCTCCCAAGGCGAGCGCCTGTCGGCGGCGTTGGGTCAATTGGCTTTCACCGCCGATCGTCACCGGCAGCGGCCGGCCGTCGGCCAGGCGGGCGGCGACCAGCACTGCGGCCATCGGCAGAATCAGCAGGGCGGAGGTTTTCGACAGGACGAGTCCGGCAGTCATACCTGCACTCAAGGCGAGACGGCCGGGTGTGATCCGCTGCATCAGCCGCCATAGCGCACCCAAGGATGCAGTGAAAAACAGGGCCACAGCCATGTCCGATGTCATCAGCGCGCCGTTCGCGAGAATGGTCGGACTCAGCACATAGAGCAGGAGCGAAAGCATTCCGCCGACCGGACCGAAGAGCCGGTGCGACCAAGCCCAGACGCATGCGCCCAGCGCGACGGCTAACAGTCCGGCCGCGCCACGCCCTCGCGCGGCCATGCCGGTGGCATCGTTGCCCAGTTGGTAAAACCAGGCGTGACCCAGTTCCAGAAAGCGGGAATCCCGCCACAGCGATGAATCGGTGTCCGGAAAGTGGTAGGAATCCAGGGCCAGGGGCAGGCCGATCAGCCGCTGCGGCAGCTGGCCGCTTTCGGGTTGCAGGCGGAAATCGTGGAAACGCCAGTCCGCGTAGCCGGCCGCCGCATAACCGGCCTCGTCGAAGGTCAGGCTTTTGTCGCGCAGGCTGCCCGTCAGCAAAAGCCAAAACAGTACGAGGATCACCGCGGCGGCCCACGGCCCGAGGAGGAGCCGCGGCCAGGGGACACGGGCAGGGGGCGCTGATCGCTCGGGCATACCCGGCAAAGAGAGTTGAGCTTCACACTTCCGGCCAGTGGAAAATAGCGCGGTGGCGTCTGAGTCCCATGTAGGGCGGCGGTCGCTGACCCGCCTCTGAGCCTGGCACGGCTCGTTGGGGACAACTCGCCTTACGTTCCAAGACTCCGAGTTTACAGCCTTCAGCCTGCTACGCCTCCATCGTCGGTACATCGTAGCGCAGAATCGCCTGGTCACTCGTGACGAGCATCAGGCCTTCCTCCAGCGCCTGGGCGATCAACAGCCGGTCAAACGGGTCGCCATGGAGAGGGGGTAGGGTCGTGGAGCGTGCCGCATGCGTGATGTTGACGGCCAGTTCCTCGAAGCCATGCGCCAGCAACCGCGGGGCGTAGTCCCCGGGCAAGGCCAGTTTGCCGCGGGCGATTTTTAGCCCCAGCTCCCATACGGACGCGGCGCTGAGGAAGATCTCGTTTTCCGGTGAGATGATCGCATCGCGCGTACCCGTCCGCAGACGGCCGGGATAGACCGCCCACCACACGACCACATGAGAATCGAGCAACAGCCTCATCGAGGTCAGGATTTTTCAGCCGCAGGCGGAGATTCCTCGACGGCGCCGTGAAACAGCGGGCCGGCCACTGATTCATCCAGCGCGTGGTCATCCGCTGTCCAGCAACCGGCCGCTTCCCAACCTTTGCCCTCGAACAGTCCAGGCGTCCGTGGTTTCGCCGGCGCAGCATACGGCACGAGTCGCACCATCGGTTTTCCGGCCTTCGCGAGAACGATCTCAACGCCGTCGGCCGCCTCGTCGACCAGCCGCGATAAATGGGTCTTGGCCATCTGGATATTTACCGTCTTCATCCCAGTAAACCAGACCAAGTCTGGTCAATAGGCAAGTATCTATTGACCATCGCCAAGCGATTTCATTTATGGATTTAAGGAGAGCAGATTAGTCCGGGTCTTTAAATTCATTTCTCTGACTGTTTCCAGGTGGGCAGGCACGTCCCGTGCCTGCATTTCAAGAGCCCATTTGGCGGACTAGGCGCGCCATGCGTGCCCGGGACGTGCCCACCCACCTGAGCAATTTGAAGACGCACCTAGGCGAGCTTCCGCCGGATCACGCCAACGACCACGCCCTGCGATTCGAGCCGGGAAGGAAAAATGTCAGCAAACCGTGCGTTGGCAGCGCGGAGGAGAATGCGACCGCGCTCTTTGATGAAGGTCTTCAAGGTGGTCGAGGTGTCGTCGACCAAGGCGGCGATGATGTCGCCGGGGCGGGGATCGCGGCGGACAAGTGCGACGAGGTCGCCGTCGAGGATGTTGGCGCCGATCATGGATTCACCCGTGACGCGCAGGAACCAGAATTGGCCCTTGCGGGCGTTGCGGACGCCGAAGATGGCCGGGTCGATGGTGAGGGTATCCTCAGGATCCTGTTCCTGCATCGCCGGCAGGCCGGCGGGGATTGCCCCGTAGACCGGCGCGGCAAACAGATGCGCCTGGACCTGGGTCGCCTTGAAGCCCCATTTGCCGTCGGCCATCTTGTCCAGATGGGTCTTACGGGCGAGGGCCTGCAGGTGCTTGAGGATGGTGGGCTGGCTGCACTGGAAAGTGCGCGCGAGTTCCCGGGTGGACGGCGCCACGCCATGGGTGCGCTGGTACTCGCGCACAAAATCCAAAACTTCTTCTTGTCGTTCGGTGAGCATAGGCTATCGGTTGATAGCCTTTCACCTGATACCCTAACGACGCTGACTCAAGCTCTTTTCTTCACGCCATGAACCCCCATCGCGGATTGCTGCATCATCTGAACATCAACGTGTCGAGCGTGCTCCGCTCGTCGCTGTTTTACGGGCCGGTGCTCCGGTACCTCGGCTACGATCTCATCGAGGCCAAGCATGACGGCGATTATCATTATGAGGATTGGGGGCGGTGGGAACTCGAGACGCGGTAAGGCGCAGGGCATCGGGTACGCTGGGGCCTTCGTGCATCAGGAGGATGGCGCCGGGATGAAGCTGGTGGATGACGTTGGCTTGCACGGTTTCGGGGCGACGGCTCAGGCAGTCGCCACTGCGGATCGTCCAGGTCACACATTGCAGTCCGCGAACCGCGAGTGCGCGGGGCAGCAGGAAATGCTTGATGCCCACCGGCGGACGGAACCAGCGCAGCGGCGGCCCGAGGGGCGTCAGAACTTGGGAAGCTTCGTCCAACTCCCGGCAAAGCCGGGCGCGGCTCGCGCACCAGAAAGTGCCCGCGGGATGGGTGTGGGTGTGATGCGCGATTTCATGGCCGCGGCGGATGATTTCCCTGACCAGCTCGGGATGTTGGCGGGCGCGCTGGCCAATCAGGAAAAACGTCACCCGGGCCTGATGCTGGTCGAGGAGATCGAGAATCCGCGGGGTGTCGTCGGGGTCGGGGCCGTCGTCGATCGTCAGCCAGATCTCGTTACGCTCAGTTTGGAAATGGGTGAAATTCCGGCACAGACCCTGCGCTGAAGGGACGAGAAGGTTATAGAGGACCCACAGGTCGGGGCCGAAGAAGACCACCGCGGCGGCCGCCCAGTGGCCGAGCACCGCCAGCGTGATGGCGAGGGCCTTCAGGGCCAATAGGGTGATCAAGGTGGGGCGCGCCATGGGGATTTGCGAAGGAGGATTTGGACGGACCAGCCTCCTTACGTCGGCTGCTACTAAGGCCGATCCGGCGATCAAATCGTACCTTGGTCAGACGTCGGCTTCGACGCGTTCCGTGCTCAGGTTGCGCCAGCGGCCGAGGACACGGCGGTAGATGTCGTCGGGGGCGAGACCGTAGGCGGCGCGCAGGGTTTCGACATTGTTGCCATGCTCGATGAACTTGTCGGGCCAGCCGATGCGCTCGAGGGCCACGGGACAGTCGGCTTCCTGCAGCACCTCCAGGACTGCGCTGCCAAAACCGCCGGCGACGACGTGGTCTTCCATCGTGACGAGCAGGGGGATGCAGGCGGCGTGGCTGAGCAGCAAAGTGCGGTCGAGCGGCTTGACGAAGCGGGCGTTCACGACGCCGACGGAAAGGTTTTCCTCGGCTTCGAGCCGGGCGGCGAGCGCGAGGGCATCCTGGATCATCGGGCCGAGCGCCCAGATCATGATGTTGGAGCCTTCGCGCAGCACCTCGGCATGGCCGATGGGCAGGAGGGCGGGCGTGTCCTTGATCTTCACGCCGAGGCCGGCGCCGCGGGGATAACGGATGAAGGCGGGGCTGCCGAGGTTCAGGCCGGTGTGCAGCATGTCGACGAGTTCGTCCTCGTCCTTCGGCTGCATCACGGTCGCGTTGGGCACGCAGCGCAGGTAGGCGAGGTCGAAGAGGCCGTGATGGGTCGGGCCGTCGTTGTGGGAAAGGCCCGCGCGGTCCATGCAGAACGTAACCGGCAGGTTCTGCAGCGCGACGTCATGGATGATCGGGTCGTAGGCGCGCTGGAGGAACGTCGAGTAAATGGCGCAGACAGGCTTGATGCCCTTGGTGGCAAGGCCGGCGGCGAACAGGACCGCGTGCTCCTCGGCGATGCCAACGTCGAAGAACTGCCGCGGCACCTCGGCCGCGAGGTGGGAGAGGCCGGTGCCGCTGGGCATGGCGCCGGTGATGCCGACGATCTTCGGATCGGCCTTGGCGAAGCGCACGAGGGCCCGGCCGAACACTTCCTGGTAATTCGCCGGGGTGCCGGCGGCGGGCTTGCGGCTCTCGCCGGTGACGGGATCGTAGGGGCTGGCGCCGTGAAACTTCTCGGGCGAGTTGATGGCGGCCTCGAGGCCCTTGCCCTTCTTGGTCAGGACGTGGATCAGCACGGGCACATCGCAGTGCTTGGCGAACTCGAGGTTTTTGACGAGGGCGTCGAGGTTGTGGCCGTCGACGGGGCCGAGATAGCGCAGGCCAAACTTCTCGAAGAGCGAGGACTCCACGAAGAAGTCCTTCGTCTCGCGCTTCCACTTGTGATAAACCCGGTTCATCTCGACGCCGGCGGGGAAGCTCTTGAAGAACGCCTCCACGTCGTGGTGGAGCTTGTTGTAGGTGGAGTTGGTGCTGAGCCGGTTCAGGTAGCGGGAAATGGCGCCGACATTCTTGGCGATGGACCACTCGTTGTCGTTGAGGATGACGATGAGGCGCTTGGTGGAACTGACGACGTTGTTGAGCGCCTCGAGGGTGATGCCGCAGGTGAAGGCCGCATCGCCGCAGATGGCGACGACGTGTTCCGAGGAGCCGTGCAGGTCGCGGGCCGTGGCCATGCCGAGGGCGGCGGAGAGAGCGGTGCCCGCGTGGCCCGCGCCGAAGGAGTCATGCTCGCTCTCGGCGCGGTACAGGAAGCCGCTCGCGCCGCCGGTGGATCGGAGCTTCCGGAAGAATTCGCCGCCGCGGCCGGTGAGGAGCTTGTGGACGTAACCCTGGTGGGCGACGTCGAAGACAAACTGGTCCTCGGGCGTGGTGAAGACGCGGTGCAGGGCGAGGGTCAGTTCGACGACGCCGAGATTGGGGCCGATGTGACCGCCATTCTTGGCGGTGACGGCGATGAGTTCGTCGCGGATTTCCTGCGCGAGCTGCGGGAGCTGCGCGGGGGCGAGGGCCTTGACGTCGGCGGGCCCGTGGATCGTCGGGAGGAGACGCGGTGGCGTGGCGGAAGAAGTGTCGTTCATCAGCGGAGGCGGAGCTTGGGGCCGGGTCAGCTCTCGCGGGAAGCCTCGAATTTGGCGAAAGTGACGCCGTCCTTCGATTTCTTGAGCTGCTCGATCTTGAGTTCGGCGTCCTTCAGGCGGGTTTCGCAGACTTTGAGCAGCTTGTTGCCCTCCTCGAACTTGGCGAGCAGCTCGGCCAGGGGGACTTCGCCCGATTCCATGGATTCGACAATGGATTCAAGCTTGGTGAGGGCGGTCTCGAAGGAGAGTTTGGCGTCTTTGGCTTCCACGCCGGGAAACATGCGCGGGAGGGCGGGTATTTCAAACAATCTTTGGGCTCGCGGCGGTGGGGGTTTCGCATGGATTGGACGGATGAGCCTGGTCCTTCTGGTTACGGCGGCGTTGATGGTCCTGCGACTGGCCGGCGAACTGGTCCTGTCGGCCCTGAACCGGGCGGAAGTCCGCCGTCACGCAGCCGTGCCGCCCCCGGCGGTTGCTGCGATCATGGACCCGGCCACGTACGCCAAGTCGGTCGCCTACACGCTGGAGAAATCGTCCTTCGGGATCATCACCGGGGTGTTCGATGCGCTGCTGCTGGCCTTGGTCATTTTTGGCGGCGTACTGCCCTGGCTGTTTGCGCATATTGCCGGATGGGGCGGCCCGGAGGCGGTCTGGAGCCAGGTGCTGTTCATCCTCTGCACGGGAGTGCTTCTGTCGGTGCCGTCGCTGCCGTTTGGCTGGTGGGAGCAATTCCGGCTCGAGCAGAAATTCGGCTTCAACCAGAGCACGCCTGCGCTGTGGGTGACGGACAAGCTCAAGGGCATGGCGCTGACGCTGGTCATCGGATTTCCGCTGCTCTGGGCGCTGCTTTCGCTGGTGAAGTGGGTGGGTGGGATGTGGTGGATCTGGGGCTTTGCCCTGCTGTTCGGTTTTCAGCTCCTGATGATGGTGCTGTACCCGAAACTCATCCTGCCGCTGTTCAACAAGCTCACGCCGCTGCCCGAGGGCGAACTCCGGACGCGGCTGCTGGTGCTGGGAGACCGCACGGGGTTCCGGGCCAGCACGATCGAGGTGATGGACGGGAGCAAACGCTCGGGCCATTCCAACGCCTTCTTCACGGGGTTCGGGCGCTTCCGCCGGATTGTGTTGTTCGATACCCTCATGGCACAGCTTGCGCCGGACGAGCTGGAGGCGGTGCTCGCGCACGAGATCGGCCATTACAAGTGCGGGCACATCCCAAAATTCCTGGTCCTCACGGCCCTCATGCAGTTCGGGGCGTTCGCCGTGATTGCTTGGCTGGCGCGGGCGCCGTGGTTCAACGCGTCGTTCGGGCTGCCGGCCGGAGTGCTGGCGCCGACGTTCCTGCTATTCGGGTTGTTGGGCGGACTGGTGACCTTCTGGTTTGCGCCTGCGGGCAACTGGCTGTCGCGGAAAAACGAGTATGAGGCGGATGCCTTCGCGAAGAACGCCATCGGGTCGATGACACCGATGATCGGCGCGCTGCGGAAGCTCTCGCAGAAAAACCTCTCGAATCTCACGCCGCACCCGCTCTACAGCGCGGTGTATTACTCGCACCCGACCCTGGTGGAGCGCGAGCGGGCCCTGGCGGCCGGAACCACGTAACGGCGGCTCGCGCGGGTTGACGCAGATGAAATCCGCCGGAGCCAGAGACCACCGGCATGAGCCGGCCAGACCGCCAGGAATCACGGACTTGGTTTTACCTCAATCTTCCCAAGCCACGGCGTTTTACACGAAGGTCGCAAAGTTCGCGAAGGCCGACTCCGACTGCGCGGTTTCTTTGCGTCCTTTGCGACCTTCGTGTAAAGGGATCAGGGTTTTGATTTTGCTCGCCCTAGCCGCCGCCCTTCAGGCCGAGACGCTCACGGTGGCGACCTATAATGTTGAAAACTATGGCTCAGCCAACCGGATGACAGAGGCGGGCTATCGGAAGGACTATCCCAAGCCGGAGGTGGAGAAGCAGGCGCTGCGCGCGGTGATCCGCGGACTCGATGCCGACGTCCTCGTCCTGCAGGAAGTGGGCGGGCAGGCCTATCTCGACGAACTCCGCCGGGACCTGGAGAACGAGGGCATGGATTATCCGCAGGCCAGCCTGCTGGAGGGCAATGATCCGGACCGGCACGTAGCGGTGCTGTCCCGGCGGCCGTTCAAGGCGGTCATGCCGCACACGGCCCTGGAGTTTTCCTATTTCGGAGGGAAGGAACTCGTGAAACGCGGCCTGCTGGAAGTGACTTTCGCGACCGCGACCGGGGACCTGACGCTGTTCGGGCTGCATTTGAAGAGCCGGTTTACGGACCGGCCGGATGACCCGTTGTCGGCGGTGCGCCGGGCCGGCGAGGCGACGGCGATCCGCGATGCGGTGCTGGCACGTTTTCCGGACCCGACGGATGCGCGATTTTTGATCCTGGGCGACTGCAATGACGGGAAGACAGGCAAGGCCGTGCAGCGACTCCTGCGTCGCGGGAAAACCGAGGTGGCCAAACTGCTGCCCGCGGCGGACGCGCGGGGCGAAACCTGGACGCATGCCTACCGAAAAGAGGAAACGTACTCCCGCGTGGACCATATCCTGGTCTCGCCGGGGTTAAGCGCGTCGGTGCGGGGTGGCGTAGCTCACATCTACGGAGCGGCCGAGGCCATGGGTGCCAGCGATCACCGGCCGGTGGTGGTGACGCTCGAGCTGTGAACGCAGGTGGCTTGGCCTATAGTAGCAGCCGACGTGAGGAGGCTGGCTGGGAGTTAAAGTCGAAATCAGCCTCCTCACGTCGGCTGCTACAAACGGCAAGGGCACTTATGGGACGGAACGGACTCAAGCTCTGTGGATCCGCATAAAAAAAGCCCTGCCGGAGGGCAGGGCTTTTGGAAAGGAAGAGAGAGCAGGACGTTTACTTCGCCGTCACGCTGACGGGGATGGTGACTTCGCCGGCGCCATAGCCCTTCAGGAAAAGACTGCCGGTGCCGGGTTTGCCGCCTTCGACGTTGATCGTGACGGTGGTCTGGCCCTGCGGAACGATGACCTCGGGCATGATGACGCTCTCGGGCACGTCGGTCGTGATGTCGAGGAGCAGGCCGCCGGGAGGCGCGGCATTGGGCACGGTGAACGTGAGAGTCTGGTGGTCACCCGTCTTCAGGGTGAGCGAGGTGGGCGCGACCGAGAGGCTGCTGGCATCGATGCGGAAGGTGCCGACCGGCGAGTTGCCGGCGGCGCTGCCGAGCATGACGCGGTAGTTGCGGTTGGCCTCGAGGGCGGGGACGAAGAGACTGAGCGCGTTGGGCGACTCAAAGACCGTGCGGGTCGGGGTATTGTCGAAGTACAGGATGTCCTGGGGCGTGAAGCCGCGGCCAAGGACGCTCACGCGGGCGCCGACAGGGCCGCGGTTGACCTCGAGTGAGAGCACATAGCGGTGGACGATCCGGGCGTGGGTGACCTCGGTGTAGGCCTCGCCGGCGGTGCGCGTGCCGTTATTCTCGATCTCGTAGCCCACGAGGAAGTAATAGGCGATTTCCTCCCGGCCGGCGGGCAGCTGGTAGTCGAACTCATAGAGGCCGTCCGCGAGCGAACTCTTGTTCATCGGGTAGTTCTGGCCATCGATCACGATCTGGGGCTTGACGCTGCCGGAGACAACATAGCTGCTCTTGGGCGTGGCACGGAGCGTGATGGTGTAGATCTGTGACGGATTCTCCGGCAGGGAAGCCGGGGTAAGGTTGGTCAGGACGACGTTGTCGCAGCCGCTGAGCAGCGCCAGTCCGAGCAGGGCGCCGAGTCCGAGGAGGATTTTTCTCGCGAGGGAAATTGGGTTGGTATGCATTGGCTTTTTAGAGGGAAAACCGGTCGGATTAAAATGTGTTAGTAATGAGCCACTTTGCACCAGAGCAAGACAAAGCTTCGACGCCCAACCCGTTGGGCGTGTACGTGCATGTGCCGTTTTGTGCGTCGACCTGTGACTTTTGCGCGTTTTATCAGACCAAGCCGACCGCCGGGGCGGTCGAAAGTTTCCTTACGGGCATCGATGATGAGGCGAAACTCGCGGTTTGGGAGCGGCCGGTGACGACGGTATTCTGGGGCGGCGGCACCCCCGGACTGCTGGCGCCGCGAGATTTGGGACGGCTCGCGGAGATCATCCGGGCCCGTTGCGGTGGAGCGCCGCAGGAATGGACCGTGGAGCTGGCACCGGCTTCGGTCACGCCGGAACGGCTGGCGGTGCTGCGCGAGGCGGGGGTGACGCGGGTCTCAATGGGCGTGCAGAGTTTTCAGCCAGCGTTGCTGGATGGACTGGGGCGGCAGCACAGCCTGGAGCAGATTTACCGGGCGTATGACCACGTCCGCGCGGCGGGCTTTGCAAGTGTGAACCTCGACCTGATGTTTGCCCTGCCGGGCCAGACCGAGACGGAATGGGCGGCGGATGTGCGCGAGGCGGTGCGGCTCGCGCCCGATCACCTCTCGACGTATTGCCTGACATTTGAGGAGGACACCGCGCTGTGGGTGAAGCTTTCGCAAGGGCGGGTGAAACTGGATCCGGAGCATGAGGCGCGGCTGTATGAGGCGACGTGGGCGCAATTGGCGGAAGCGGGTTATGCTCAATATGAGGTTTCGAATTTTGCGCACGCCGGCCACGCCTGCCGGCACAATCTCAACACCTGGCACATGCACGAATGGGTCGGTCTCGGGCCCTCGGCGGCCTCGCAGCAGGGTGAATGGCGGGGCGCGAATGTCGCGGACCTGGACAAATGGCTCGCGCATGTCGCCCGCGGCGAGCGCGTGACGGAGGATCGCGTGGCGGTGACGCCGCTGCAGCTGGCGGAGGATGCGCTGATTTTTGGCCTGCGGATGAATGCGGGCGTCGATGTCGCTAGATGGAAGGCCCGCTGTCCCGAGGCGCCGTGGCCCGATGTCGAGGCGCTGCTCGACCGGCTGGCGGACAGTGGCCTGGCGCTGCGCGAAGGGTCGCGCGTGCGGCTGACGGATCGCGGCCGGATGCTCGCGGATTCTGTCGGCGCTGAAGTCATGGAAGCTTTTCATCCCCTGATTCCCGCATGAGATACCTGATCTTTTCCCGCAGGGTGGGCGGGGCGCTCCGTCGCCCGGCATGCCTTGAGTCCAAGCCGCGCGCGGAGCGCACGGCCCACCGTGGTTTGGCGTGGCTGGCCGCCCTGATGCTGCTGGTCATGACAATTTCTCAGGTGCGGGCGGCGAGTCCGCTCGTGCTGCAGACCGACTTTGGCGTGAAGGATGGCGCCGTGGCGGCGATGAAGGGTGTGGCCGTCGGAGTGAGCCCGACACTGGCGATTTACGACCTGAGCCACGAAAACACCCCCTATGATGTTTGGGAGGGCGCGTACCGGTTGAAGCAGACCGTGCCGTTCTGGCCGGCGGGTACGGTATTTGTATCCGTGATCGATCCGGGCGTAGGCACCGAACGCAAGGCGGTGGTGCTGAAAACGAAGAGCGGGCATTATTTCGTCGGGCCGGACAACGGCACCTGGACCCTGATCGCGGAGGAGCTTGGTGTGGAAGCGGTGCGGCAGATCGACGAGACCCGGCACCGGCGGGCGGGGTCGGAGAAATCCTATACCTTTCATGGGCGCGACGTATTCGCCTACGTCGGCGCGAAGCTGGCGGCAGGGGTAATCACCTTTGACGATGTCGGGCCGCTGCTGCCGCCGACCGTCCAAAAGCTCAGCTATGAGAAGCCGCGGCTGGAAGGAAGCACACTGGTCGGCGCCATCCCGGTGCTGGATTTCCAGTATGGCAATGTCTGGACGAATCTCGATGAAACGTGGTTCGCGCGGCTGGAGCCGAAGACCGGCGAACGCTTCCGGGTGACGATCACGGACGCGGGCCGGGCGGTTTACACCGGTGAGATGCCATATGTCCGGACGTTTGGCGATGTGCCGGAGGGAAAACCGCTGCTCTACGTCAACAGCCTCATGAACGTGGCGCTGGCCATCAACCAGGGCGATTTCGCGAAGGCGCATCATGTGGCAAGCGGCGCCGACTGGCGTGTGCGGGTGGAGAAAGTGCAGCCATGAGGCGCCCGGAGGCCGGCCCGCTGGCCGTGAGACCGATTATCCGCCTGGGCCTGGTGCTTTTGCTGGCGGTAGCGGCGAGGGCGCGCGCCGCGGAGCGCGTGGAATTTACCTGGCCGACGCCCAACACGGCGTGGGCCGAGGGCCGGCCGATCAGCGATTATCTCCAGCAGGCCGGTTCGGGTGATCCGGAATCGGGCGGCTACGGCGGCGTGCGCAGCGGCGGCGCGCAGTTTCACGAGGGCATCGACATCAAGTGCGTGGCCCGCGACCGGCGCGGTGAGCCGACGGACAATGTATTCGCGGCGATGGACGGTGTCGTGCGCCACATCAACTCGGTGGCGGGCGACAGCAATTACGGGCGCTACATCGTGCTGGAGCATCCCAACCAGTCTCCCGGCGTCTACACGCTCTACGCGCACCTGGCGCGGATCGCGCCGGGCTTGCGGAACGGCATGCCGGTGACGCGCGGGCAGGTCATCGCGGTGATGGGTCACAGTTCGAGCGGCAACATCCCGCGCGACCGCGCGCACCTGCATTTTGAAATCGGTGTGATGGTCACGCGGGATTTCCAGTTCTGGTACGCGTCGCGGAAGTTCGGCAGCGCCAACGACCATGGCCTGTGGAACGGCATGAACCTGATGGGCTTTGACCCGCTGGATTTCCTGAACAAATGGCGCGCGCGGAAAGTGAACACGTTCCAGGAGTATTTCGCGCAGATGGAGCCGGCGGTGCGGCTGCGCTTCGGCACCACGCGGGTGCCCGATTATGTGCTGCGCTACCCCGCGCTGCTGACCAAGGCGCTGCCCGCCGTGGTGAGCGGCTGGGAAGTCTCCTTTGACTGGACGGGCATCCCGTTCAAGTGGACGCCGCTATCGGGCCCCGAGGCCATCGGACTGAGGCCGGGCCAGCCTGCAATCCTGGACGTCAACACGGCGCTGGTGCGCCGCGAACGCAGCAAGTCTGTGGTGCTGTCGCGCCATGGTGCCTGGGTCCCCGGCAAGGACCTCGAGACGGTGCTGCAGCAGTTATTTGGGGCCAGGTAGCAGCCGACGTAAGGAGGCTGATCTGATTTGAATCGCGAAGACGCCAAGGGGCGAAGTTCGATCGAAAGGAATGCACTCTGAACTTTGCTTCGTTCTTGGCGGCTTCGCGTCTTTGCGATTATTAAAACCCAGCCTCCTTACGTCGGCTGCTACTAGCGAATCTGCGCCAACCGGTCAGCCGGCTTTGCCCAGGGCGAAGGAGATCATCAGCAGCAGGAAGACCACGGTGGTGATGACCACGAAGGCGCGGTCCTTCTCCAGGGCGAACGCGATGATCGACACCAGCACCCGGATGACCGGCGTGGCGATGAGCAGCAGGAGACCGGCGACGATGATGGCTTGGCCCTGGAGTTGGAGCAGGCCGTGCCCGAGCCAGGAGAGCGTGCGCGGAAACGTCGCGCCTTCGGTGATGAGCCGGTGCAGGTCGGCGCCGGAGCCACCGCCGGCGCCGTAGGTTTCAGGGTGGATATAGGAGACGACGGTGCCGACGACGAGCAGCAGGAGACTGCCATAGACGCCCCAGCGCAGGAGTTCGCTGATGACGATCTCCACTTGGAGTGCCTTGCTGTCGGAGGGAGTGACGGGTTTCATCGCAGGCCTTTCCAGAGCATTTGCGTGGCGGAGAGGAGCAGCACCGCGACAAAGGCGATGCGGATGACGTGGTTGGGCAGGCGTCCGAGGAGCCGGGACCCGAGCTTGGCGCCGAGCAGGACGCCGACGGCCACGGGTGCGGCGACGAACGGCTGCACATCGCCGCGCATGAAATACACGGCGGCGCTGGTGGCGGCGGTGACGCCGATCATGAAATTGCTGGTGGCGGAGCAGACCTTGATGGGGATGCCCATGGCGAGGTTCATCACGGGGACCTTGAGTACGCCACCGCCGATCCCGAGGAGCCCGCTGACGGTGCCGGCGACATAGCTGACGGCGAGGCCGAGCTTGGTGCGGGCGACGCGGTAGGTGACTTGCTGCCCGAGGGCACGATCGAAGTACGAGCCGTGCAGCCGGAGCGAATCCGCCATGGGATCGGGCGGCAGGACGGTGGCGGCCGTCTTTTTCTTCTGCAGCATCGACCAGGAGGTGTAGCTCAGGATCACGCCGAACAAAATGAAGAGCCAGCGGCCAGAGATGTAAGCGGCCAGGAAGGCGCCGGTGAGCGCGCCGGCGGCCGTGGCGATCTCGAGCAGCATGGCGAGACGGATGTTGGTGATGCGTTCGCGCACATAGGCCGACGCGGCGCCGCTCGAGGTGGCGATGACCGAGATGATCGAGGCGGCAATGGCGTGACGGATATCCACACCGAGCAGGAGGGACAACGCGGGCACCACGATGATGCCACCGCCGACGCCCACCAGCGAACCCAGCACGCCAGCCGAAAGGGAAATGGCTGCGACGAGCAGCGTGAAGAAGAGCGGCGTCACGGAAAGGCAGCCATGCAAATCAACCCGTGGCCCAGTGCAACGTGGCGTTTCAGGAAATTGAACGGCTAATTCAACGCATAATGATTGGTGTCGACGGTTGGCTCGGCTAAGCTGAAACCTTGATCAAGCCGAGAAAACAAAAGCCCGCTTGCCAAGCGTGGTGTCATTGCCAAGTTTTGCAGCATGCCGACGGCAAAAGCGAAAAATCGCAGTGTTAAGGCAGAAGCGCTCAAGCTTGTGCGTGGCCTGTCGACCTCGTCGTCTTGGGATGATCTCATGTACCGCATTTATGTGCGCCAAAAGATCGAAGCCGGTCTCTCGGATTTCCGGTCCGGACGGATTCACGCCCACGCCGCCATCCGTAAAGAGTTCGGGTTGTCGTGAACATCGTTTGGTCTTCGGAAGCCCGTAAAGCTTTACGGGCGATTCGAAAGTTTATTGCGCAGGATTCCGAGTTTTATGCGGCCCGAATGGTGACTCGTATCATCGAGCGGGTAGAGCGGACAGCAGAGTCTCCGGCGCAAGGTCATCCGGTTCACGAATATCCCGAAGAACCCTTGAAGGAGGTGCACGAGTCACCCTATCGAATCATCTACGCGGTTTCGGACACCGAGTTTCGAGTCGTGACAATCGTCCACTTCAAGCAGCAGCTGCAGCAAAAGGACTAGGCCGCGAGAGCGCATCTCAACTCTGTGGCTTGAGCTGCGTGAGCAGGGCGTTGAAGCCCGGGTGCTGCTTCAGGCCGTCGAGATCGGGGTCCTGCTGCATCCAATCAAGGTCGGCGTAGCCGAGCTGGATCGCCTGGTGAAGCGAACGGATCGCGTCGGTCTTGCGCTTCGAGAGGGCCAGGCTGCAGGCGAGATTATAGTGGGCTGTGGCGTTTTCCGGCAGGAGTTTCACGAGCTTGCGGTCCATGCGCAGGCCGTCGGCGATGCGTCCGTGTTTGGTGTAAAGGCCGCCGAGAATCTCCACCACTTCGGTGTAGGCCGGGTCGCGCTTCAGCACCGACTCGAAGAACCGCATTTCAAACTCGGGATCCTGAGTCTTGGTCATGGGCGGCTCAGGAAGCGCGACGCGGGCAGGTGCTGGTCAGGCGGAGGGTGTCGCAGCGGGCGCTCACCTGCAGGCGCTGGGAGACGGGTGTGAGGCCGAGCTTGGAGGAGACGGTGTTGCCGTACCATTCCATGAACGGGGCGCTGATCTCGAAGATCCGGTCGCAGTCGAGGCAGACGACTTGGGCCACCTGCGTGGTGCCGCCGTCCTGGTTGGGATGGTAGAATTTCTCGCCGGTGCCGATGTCCACCTCGCGCAGCAGCGCGCTCTCGGTCATGATGGGCAGCGTGCGGTAAACGGTGGCGCGGGAGACGGAATCGTCGATGATCCGGGCGTAATCCAGCAGCTGCTCGGCGGTAAAGTGGTCCTTTTGGGCAAAGGCGGCGTCAAAGATCGCCAGCCGCTGGTTGGTCACGCGCAGGCCCTTTTGGGTTAGAAATTTCCTGAACTTTTCGCGGGCCGCAGAGATGCTCACGGGGCGACTGTTTGAAGCCGGGTGCAGGGTGTCAATGCGATCGTGTGCGCGGGTCCGGGGTTCCGGTTGGAGGGGCTTTTGATTTAAACACGAAGGGCACGAAGTATACGAAGACCAAGCCCGGAAGTTGGCCACAAAGAGGCACAAGGGCTCTGGGGCTGCGAAAGCGTCTCCATTGCGCCTATAGGCGCACGGGAGATTCGATACGAAGTCTGCGGGCCCTTGTGCCTTTTTGTGGCCATCCTGCGGTCCGAACCTTCGTGCTCTTCGTGGTGAAATTTGCTCCGACGCTTGCGCGCGGCGTGAGGCTGAGGCATGAACTCAAGGAATGATCGTGGGTGTTCATCCCCTGGCGGGGTTCGACAAGCTGCTGCACTACCGGGTGCCGGAGGCGTTGCGCGCGTCCATCGGGGTAGGGTCCTTGGTACGCGTCCCCGTGGTCAACGCCCTGCGGCTCGGCATCGTGGGCGAGATCGGGGCGCCAAAAGATTTTCCCCTGGACCGGCTCAAGTCCATCGCGCAGGTGGTGCATCCTTTTCCCGCGCTGCCGCCCGACTTGCTCGGGCTCGCGCGCTGGATGGCGGGCTACTACGCGTGCGGCCTCGACAGCATCATCGAGACGATGTTGCCGGCGGCGGTGCGCAACGGTGCCGGGCTGAAGCAGGAAAAGCTCCTCGCCGTCGCCCAAAAATTGACGCCGGAGGAGCTGGCGGTGCTGGAAAAACGGGCGCCCCAGCAAGGGAAACTCTATCGGTTCCTTGAGCAGCAGTTCCGTCCGCAGAAAAAATCCCTGGTCCTCACGCGGCTAGGCCTCACAGCCGCGGTCGCGAGCGCCTTGGTCAAGCGCGGCGTGATCCGCGAGGAGACGCAGCGGATCGAGCGCATCGCTTACGATGACCAAGTGGAGCACGGCGAGCTGGTGGCCTCGCAGCCGCACGCGCTCAACCCCGAGCAATCTGCCGCGGTGGCGGCGCTGGATGCGGAGATCGCGGCGGACAAATTTGGCGTGACGCTGCTGCACGGGATCACGGGTTCGGGCAAAACGGAGGTCTACCTGCGTGCGATCGACACGGCGCTGAAGGCGGGCGGCGGCGTGGTGTTTCTTGTGCCCGAGGTGGCGCTCACACCGCAGACGGTGGCGCGGCTGCGCTCCCGGCTGGAGGCGATCGCGCCGGGGCACCGGTGTGTCGTCTGGCACAGCCACCTGAGCGAGGGCGAGCGGCTGGATGGCTGGCTGGCGCTGGCGACCGGGGAGGCGAAGGTGGTCGTGGGCGCGCGTTCGGCGGTGTTTGCGCCGGTGCACAACCTCCGGCTCATCGTCGTCGATGAGGAACACGAGCCGGCCTACAAGCAGGACGAGACGCCGCGCTATCACGGTCGTGATGTGGCGGTGATGCGGGCGAAGCTCAATCACGCGGTCTGTTTGCTGGGTTCGGCGACGCCCTCGCTCGAGAGCTACGCCAACGCGCAGGCGGGCAAGTACCGGCTGCTGGAGCTGCGGGAGCGGGTGGATGCACGAAAGCTCCCGTATATCGACATCGTGGACCTCCGCATCGAGGCCATGAAGCAGCGCTCACTGCCGGCACTCTCGCGCAAGCTGGTCGATGCGATGCACGCGCGACTGGAGCGGCGCGAGCAGACGATCCTTTTCATCAATCGTCGCGGTTATTCGTCCGCGATGCTCTGCACCAAGTGCGGGCATACGGAGGAATGCACGCATTGTAGCATCGCGATGACCTATCACCGGGCGGATGAAACACTGCGGTGCCACCTGTGTGGCGACCAGAAGCCGGCGCCGTTACGCTGCCCCAAATGTGGCGCGCCGGAAATCCGCTGGCGCGGGCTGGGCACGCAGCGGGTGGAGGAGGCGGTGCGGCGGATGGTGCCGCGGGCACGCATCGAGCGGATGGACACCGACACGATGTCGAAGAAGAACCGTTTTCGGGAAGTGCTCGCGCAGTTTCGCGCGGGGAAGATCGATATCCTGATCGGCACGCAGATGATCGGGAAGGGGCTGGACTTTCCCAACGTGACCTTGGTGGGGCTGATTGATGCCGATATCTCGATGCACGTCCCGGATTTCCGGGCGAACGAGCGTACGTTCCAACTGCTGGTGCTGGTGGCGGGCCGGGCTGGGCGGGGCGATCGCGCGGGAGAAGTGGTGGTGCAGACCTTCACACCGCAGGCGGAGGCGATCCAGTTTTCGCGTCAGGCGGACTATGCGGGTTTTGCCGCCGCGGAGCTGAAGATGCGGAAGGATTTTCACTATCCGCCGTACCGGCACCTGATTCATCACCTGTTCCGTGGACCAAACCCGGAGAAGCTGAAGTTCTTTTCCGAGCAATGGGCGAAACTGGTGGAGAAGGAGCTGGGCAGCCGCGTGGAGCTGCGCGGCCCGTCGGCGTCGCCGATCGAAAAGATCAAGGACGAGTACCGCTGGCAGGTCTGGTATTTCACGAACGCGGTGACAAAGGTGGTCCCCGAACTAGTCCGGCTGCGCGCCGCCTTCAGTTGGCCGGACGACATCACCCAGGTGCTCGATGTGGATCCGATGAGCCTGGTGTAACGATGTTCGGAGTAGAAAGCTGGCGATCGCTGGCCGGACGACCTCATTCAACTGCGCGGGGTGACACGATGAATCAGGGTCAGACCTGAAGAATGTTTAAAGCAGTGCAGATTCGTAACCGCCAAGCGAGCGACTCATGGCTACGCATTTTCAATTGGCAGGGCTTGCGCCAACAACGTTGGACTTGGCCGCGATGAAATGCGTGGCAGCGCGATTAATGTCGTCGCGACTGAGGGTGGAGAAGATGGTTGGGAGTGAACGGGCATCGGCGAGAACGGCAGGCTGGGATTGGGCGTAAAGCAGGACATTATTGAGCCACCACCAATTGTTGCGCAGGTCTTCGCGGGCGCGCACCCGGAGAGGCTCTCCAAGGTGTTCAAATTCTTCGTTGCTGATGCCTTGGCGGGCCAGTTGGTCGGCCATAAATATAACGCGTTCGGCCATTTTCTCAGGATGCTTGACGGGATCGAAGGTGAGTCTGACGCCGACGTAAGCATGGTCGCGTTGTAACGGAAAGCGAAAGACAAATCCGGATGGGGCATAACCGCTGGGTTTCGATATTCAGATTCCGGGGTCGTTTCGTTCCTTCGTTTCCCAGATGTCAGTCTAGGGCAGGAAAGGGAAATGGTCTTTCCCGCAGACGGCTTGCAGAAACTTAGAGATAGTGTGCGCTATATGTGCGGCTGAAGCACTCGCGGATCTACGCGCTTCTGCAACGCCAATGCGGCCTGCGTTGCCCTAGGAAGCCCCTTCCTGTTGCGCAGGGGCTTACCTATAGATGGAAAACGCGGGTTACCAGCTACCGCCCGTCACGTCATGAAAGCCGGTTCCTTTGCCCTAGGACGGCCTCCGGGCGCGCGGTGAGGGTGAGGTGATAGGGCTGGGGTCTTTTTATCGTTGGCGGGGGCTCACCGTCTGGCCCTACTAGCTTCCTCCATGATGCGCCCTGCACCTCTCCTTATGCCAATTCTCTTATGCCACTTGGCGGATAAAATGAGGAAAAGTGGCATAACAAGGGAAATGGCCAAAGACTCATTCCTCCTCTGTGGGAGAACATGGGAACGGTTTGGAACACAATGAAGCTTTACTTCATGGGCATTTGCGGGACGGCGATGGGCAACGCGGCGCTCCTAGCGCGCGCGGCGGGCCATGAGATTCTTGGCGCCGACACGGGGGTCTATCCGCCGATGAGCACGGTGCTCGCGGAGGCCGGGATCACGCTGCATGAGGGCTATGATCCGGTCCGGTTGGAGCAGCTTGCGCCTGACCTCGTCGTTATCGGCAATGCGATGTCGCGCGGCAACCCGGAGGTAGAGTGGCTGCTCGACACGCGGGCGCTACCGTTTACTTCGCTGCCGGCGCTGTTGCACGAGTCCGTGCTGAAGACGCGGCGCAACCTCGTCATCTGCGGGACCCACGGCAAGACGACGACGACGGCGCTGACGGCCTTCCTGCTGCGGGAGAACGGCCGCGATCCGGGCTTCCTGATCGGTGGCGTACCGCAGGATCCACCGACGGGGAATCACCTGGGGACGGAGGGCGATCCGTTTGTCATCGAGGGCGACGAGTACGACAGCGCGTTTTTCGACAAGCGCAGCAAGTTCATCCACTACGCGCCGCACATCGCGGTGCTGAACAACCTGGAGTTCGACCATGCGGATATCTTTCGCGATCTCGCCGATGTGCAGCGGACCTTCAGTCATCTGACCCGCATCGTGCCCCGGAATGGGTGGATCGTGCTGAATGGCGATGACGCCAATCTCCTCGCGCTGGGACCGCTGGGCTGGACGCAGGTGGTCCGTGTGGGCACGGGCGAGGGCAATGACCTGCGCATTGGGGATTTTTCCGAAACGGCGGACGGGGTGGCTTTTGCGCTGCACTGGCGCGGGAAGCTCTGGGCGAAGGTGAGGTGGTCGCAGCCGGGACTCTTTAACGTCCGCAACGCGGCCATGGCGGCGCTCGCGGCAGGATTGGCTCTGTTTCCGGAGGATCCCACGCAGCTGAAGCTCGATGCGCTCGTTCGGTTTCGCGGGGTGAAGCGGCGGCAGGAGCTGCTGGTAGACACGCCAGCGCTGAAGGTCATCGAGGATTTTGGACATCACCCGACGGCACTGGCGGAGACGCTGCATTCGTTCCGGGCGCGGTTTCCGGGCCACGTGATTCACGCGGCCTTCGAACCGCGCAGCAATACGTCGCGGACGAAAGTCATGCAGTCGGCCTTCATGCGGGCACTGGCGCAGGCCGACGAGGTTTACTTGGGAAGCATTGCCCGGGCGGACAAGTTGAAACCGGAAGAGCGCTTCGATACGGAGGCGCTGGTGCAGTTTCTCGAAAGCCAGGGTGTCACGGGCTGTGCGGCGACGACGAACGACGCGCTGCTGGAGAAACTGGGGGCAAACGTGACGGCGGCCGGATCGGACAAGCCGCAGCTGGTGGTGTTTTTCACCAACGGATCGTTCGGGGGGATCATCCAGCGGTTTGTGGAATCGGTCAGGGGGTAGGGCGAATCCTCCGGATGAGCCGCGGCATAGTACGCTAATGGACTCACATCCCACACGCCTGCGGCTTCATCACGATGTACCTCCGTGGGTCAAGGACGGGTCCCTCTATTTCGTAACCTTTTGCACTGAACCGCGCGGGCAAAACCAACTTTGCCATCCTGATACTGCGGCGAAAATTTTGAAGTCGGCCGCCTACTACCACGACACCCAGCGATGGTGGCTGAAGCTGTTCCTGCTGATGCCAGATCACATTCACGCGATGATTGCAGTGCCGAGCGAGGAGTCCCTTACGACGGTGGTGCGGATGTGGAAATCTTATCAGACCAAGAATGCTAGAATCCGCTGACAAACCGGCTTCTTTGATCACCGGCTGAGGTCGGATGAATCGGAAGAGGCGAAGACTGATTATATCCGACTGAATCCTGTCAGGGCGGGGTTAGTTTCGCGGCCCGAGGACTGGCCGTATTTTTGGCCGAAATAAAACCCATTGGCTCAATGGTAGGGCGAATCCTCCGGATGAGCCGTAATCGTGAACAGACCTGACGG
>CAIONS010000047.1 GCA_903859715.1 uncultured Opitutia bacterium | reverse complement strand
TTGGCGGGGTCAGCGACCCCGCCCTACATCGGAATCAGGCCACAGCTCATCCCACCCCGGCTGAAAACTCGTTGCGCCGGCAGACGAGGCCTATACTTAGGGTAAATACCTTAATGGCGATTTTGCCCACACTGCCACGCCGCTCCTGGCTTGAACGCCTCTCGCTGCTTCTGGCCGGTGCGCTGGTGCTCCTCGGGGCCTGCAGCCTGGCCGGTTGGTGGTTTCATATCGACGCGCTGGTGCAGCCGTGGGTCAGGTTTGCCCCCATCACCGTCAACGAATCGCTGTGCGTCCTCCTGCTGGGCGGTGCGTTGCTCGGTCTGGAGTTGAAGTGGTTCCCCCCCGTCTGGTGCTCCCTGCCTGCGGTCGTGCTCACGGCGCTCACGCTCGGGGAATACACCCTGAATGCGGATTTCAAGATCGATGAGCTGCTCGCCCACGACCACCTGATGATCGATACGGCGCAATCCGGCCGCATGTCGCTGGCAACGGCGCTCTGCCTGCTGCTCGTCGCGGTGGCGTTTGTCTGGCGCAGCGTCACCCGGGGCGCGCGTTCGCAGGCGTTCGCCGGCGGCGTGGTCGGGTCCATCGTCGCCGCCGTCGGTTTCTCCACCCTGCTGGGTTACGCCGCCGGCGTGCCCGCGGTGTACAGCTGGGGCACCGATACCGCCATCTCCCCGCTCAGCGGCCTTGCACTGCTGCTGCTCGGCCTCGCCCTGCTGGGCCTCGCCTGGCGCGAGGCGGTGGCGGCCGAGGGCGGCACGCCCAGCTGGTCGCCCATCCCGGCCGCCATGGCCTGCCTCACCCTCACGCTCATCCTGTGGATCGGCCTGCGCGCCCGGGAGCACGGCTACATCGGCGCCAAGACCCAGACTTCCATGGAAGGCCTGGCCACAACCATCAACTACGAGCTCGATCACCAGAAATCACTCGTCGAACGCCTCGCGACCAACTGGGCCAACGGCCAGGAAAACGCCACGGCCATCTGGGAGACCGACGCGCATCTCCAGATGGACGAGTTCAAGCAGCTCGGCTGCGTGTCGCTGAGCTGGGTCAACCTCACCTTGCACAACACGTGGGTTTATCCGCAGCAGGACAACGAGGCCGCCATCAACCTGGACCATCACCGGGATGAAGTGCGCTTCCGCGCCCTCGAGAGCGTGCGGACTGAGCGGAACACCGTGGTCTCCGGCACCACCGACATCGGCGACCGCGGCAAAGGCTTTGTCGTTTATGCCCCGGTCACCCGCGCCGGCCAGCTCGCCGGCTTCGTTGCGGCCGAGTTTCTCTACCGGCCTTTTTTCACGGGCATTATCGATGAGCGCAAACTGGCCTCCGACTACCACATCATTATCGCGATCGGACCCGAGCGGCTGTTCGACTCCGCCCCCGGCACCACGGATCACAACGCCGATCTCGCCCTCGACAAGTCCTACCCCATTTTCGACCGCCGCATCCGGCTCAGCTTTACGCCGTCCGATGCCGCGCTCGCCAGCGACCGCCGCTTCCTGCCTGAACTCGCGCTCGTCGCCGGCCTCGGCATCACCCTGCTCCTCGGCCTCAGCGTGCACCTCGCCCGTCGCGCCGGCACCGGCCAGCGCGCCGCCGAGCTGTCCAACCGCAAGCTCGTCGCCGAAAACGAGGAACGCCGCCGGATCGAGGAGCGCCTGAAGATCTCGGACGAACGCCTGCGCCTCGCCCTCGATTCGACCCAGATCGGCATCTTCGAATGGAATGTCGCCGCCGGTCATATTTATTACAGCCCCGGCCTGTGGGCCATGCTCGGCTACGAGCATCACCGCATGCCGGCCACCGTCGAAATCCTGCAGTCGCTGATTCATCCCGACGACCTCCCGCTCTATCGGGAACGCGTCCAGGCCCAGCTCGAGGGCCGCACTCCATTCATCGATCCCGAGTACCGCGTGCAGGCCGGCACCGGCGAGTGGCGCTGGGTTTATACCCGCTCCAAGATCGTCGTCAGTTCGGCCGACGGCCTGCCGACCCGGATCATCGGCACCGTCCAGGACATCACCGCCCGCCGCGAGGCCGAGCTGGCCTTGCGCGAGAGCCAGGCCGAGACGCGCAAACTCTCCCTCGTCGCCTCGAAAACCGACAACCCCGTGCTCATCGGCTCGCCCAGCGGCGTCATCGAGTGGGTCAACGAGAGCTTCTGCCGCGTCATGGAATACTCCCTCGCGGAGGTCGTCGGCCGGAATCCCGCCGAGTTCATGGTCGGGCCCGATACCAGCCCGCGCACCATCGTCCAGATCCGCGCCGCGATGTCCCGCGGCCTGGGCCTCAGCACCGATGTCGTCAATTACTCCAAGTCCGGCCGCAAATATCATCTTCACCTCGAGATCCAGCCCGTGCGCAACGAGGCCGGCCAGCTGGAGAATTTCATCGCGATCGAGTCCGACATCACCGCCCGCGTCGAGACCGAGGCCGAGGCCGACGACGCCTCCCGCGCCAAGAGCGAATTCCTCGCGTCCATGTCCCATGAGATCCGCACCCCGATGAACGGCGTCATCGGCATGACCAGCCTCCTCATGGAATCGTCGCTGAGCGCCGAGCAGCGGGACTTCGTCAACACCATCCGCATCTCCGGCGAAGCTCTCCTCACCATTATCAACGACATCCTTGATTTCTCCAAGATCGAGTCCGGCAAGATGGACCTCGAGCACATGCCCTTCGAGCTCGTCAGCTGCCTCGAGGAAACGCTCGACCTTTTTGCCCTCCAGGCCTCGGCGAAGAAACTCGAACTCGTTTATCACATCGAGGCCGGGGTTCCGCCGTGGATTCTCGGCGACGTCACGCGGCTCCGCCAGATCCTCGTCAATCTCGTCAACAACGCCGTGAAGTTCACGCCGCGCGGCAACATCTCCATCGAGGTTCGCTCCGTCCCGGCGGTGGCACCGGCCTCCGGTCTCACCCTCGAGTTCACGGTCCGGGACACCGGTATCGGCATCCCGCCGGACCGCCTCGACCGGCTCTTCAAGGCCTTCAGCCAGATCGACTCCTCCACCACCCGCAAATACGGTGGCACCGGCCTCGGTCTCGTCATCTCGCAAAGCCTCGCCGCTCTCATGGGTGGCAGCATCAGTGTCACCAGCACGGTCGGCTACGGCGCCGCGTTCACCTTTACCATCCAGACCGAGGCGGTTCCGCTGCCCACCGAGGGCCCGGCGCCCGCCCTTCCGGCTGCTCTGCGCGCGGGCCCAGTGCTGTGCGTTGAGGACAACCCCGTGACTCAAAGGCGCCTCCGCACCCTCCTCGAATCGCTCGGTGCCACGTGCGTGCTCGCCCAGGATGCGGGCACGGCCGCCGCGCTCATCGGCACGCTGGCCAGTCCGCCCGTGCTCCTCGTGCTGGACGGCGATGAAACGGCCGGCGTTTCGCCGCTCGACCCGCTGCTCACGCTCAAAGTACCCCGGTTGTTGATGCTGCCGTTCGGACAGACCGCACCGGCCGCACCGGCCGATGGCCAGCCGTTCGCGGTCGTCTACAAGCCGCTCAAGGCCAGCACGCTCCTGCAAGCGCTCATCACGTTGGGCTCACCCGTCAACCCGAAGATCGCGTCCCAGGGTCTCGCCGCCGTCCCCAAGCTCCTGCTCGCCACCGAATTTCCGCTCAACGTGCTTCTCGCCGAGGACAACAACGTCAACCAGAAGGTCGCCCTCCGCTTCCTCGAGCGCCTCGGCTACCGCGCCGACGCCGTGAGCAACGGCCTCGAGGTGATCACCGCGCTGGAGACGCGCCATTATGATCTCGTCCTGATGGATCTGCAGATGCCCGAGATGGATGGCTTGGAGGCCAGCCGCCAGATCCGCCGTCTGCTGCCGCCGGACCGCCAGCCCAAGATCGTCGCGCTCACGGCCAACGCCATGCAGGGCGACCGCGAACTCTGTCTCGACGCCGGCATGGATGACTACATCAGCAAACCGGTGAAGCTCCACGAAATCGGCGCCGCCATCCGCCGCCTGTTCGACAAGCCCGCCCCCACGCCCATCGGCGAGCGCCTGATCGGGTGAAGTGTCGCGTTATTTGTGTGGCGGGTGCCCTCACCCGCCGATCGGTCGGGTCATGGGCTCACACCCACCGCATCAACTCCGCCATTTCACCCGACCTCGCTGGATCCCCGGCGAGGTTTTTCATTTCGAGCGGATCCTTCTCCAAATCGAAAAACAACCACGGCGAACCGTCGGCGTTGAGGACCAGCTTCCGCGTCTTCGTCCGCACGCCCCGCCACACCCGGTCGCACTGGTACGGCAGCGCCACCACCGACGGCATCGATATCCTCGAATAGGCAGAGCGGATTATCCCTAATCCGCCGCGTTCGATCCCGTTGGCCGGCTCACCTTCCGCCCATCCTGTGGCCCAGCCCCTCAAATCCACCAGCGACACCGCGGCCTCATCCTTTCGTGCCGCCACGCCTGGCATCCGCACCAGCAGCGGCACGCGCACACTTTCCTCGTGTGGCCACCCTTTTCTGAAAAGTCCATGCGCCCCGTGCATATCCCCATGCACGCTCGTAAACACCACGATCGTGTCCCGCACCACGTCTTCATTCCCTTCTCCCTTCTCCTTTCTCCCTTCTCCAGGCGGCACCGCCGCCAAGAGCCGCCCTATCGCCCGGTCCGTCGCCTCGATGTGCGCGTAATACCCCGCGAGTTCCTTGCGCGCCTTGGCCTCCGCCTCGCCGCCACGCGGCACGTTCGCCGGCAGCGCGATCATCGCGGGATCCTGCGCCTTCACGCCGGCCGCCGGCGCATCATAGGGCGGATGTGGCGCCTCCAGGCTCACCATGCAAAGCCAGTTTTTCGCCGCAGGATTAGCGCGCTCCGCGATCCACCGGGCCGCGCGGTCGCAGACTACGTCACTTTGATATCCCGGAAATTTGGCCGGCGCCGGCAGCCGGGAACCGTGCAACCACGGCTCGTTGAGCAGGAACCCGCTCTCAAATCCTTCCCAAAACTCAAACCCTCCGCGGGCTTCAGGCGGCACCACGGTTTTCGCATGCGCCTCACCCACCAGCGGCGCCGCGGGATCGCGCTTCCCGAGATGCCACTTGCCGAAAAAGGCCGTCGCATAATCCCGGTCGGTCAAATCGTGCGCCACCGTCCGCGCCGTCAGCGGCAACGGATCAAAATAATCGCGCACGCCGTTCTCCGGCGACGGCACTCCTGTCAGCATCGCCGCCCGCGCGAACGGACCAAACGGATGCGGCGTCACGGCCTGCGCGTAGTTCACGCTCGCCGCCGCCAGCGCATCGAGGTGCGGCGTGCGGGCATTCGGGTCGCCCGCATAGCCGAAGGCCGACGCGCGCCACTGCGTCGTCACGATCCACAAAATATTCGGCGTGCGTGCACTCATGCGTCGGTGTTAGGTAAACTCCAAGCCTCCCCGCTTCATGACAATCCAAGACAACGAGTTTATCGACCTCGCCACACCCTCCGGCCCGATGCGGACCCACGTGTTCCGCCCCACCGCGCCCGGGAAATATCCCGGCCTCCTGCTCTACTCCGAGATCTTCCAAGTCACTGGTCCCATCCGCCGCACCGCCGCATTTCTCGCCGGCCATGGCTTCGTCGTCGCCGTGCCGGAAATTTATCACGAGTTCGAACCCGCCGGCACCATCCTCGCCTATGACCAGCCCGGCGCCGAGCGGGGCAACGCCCTGAAGATCGCCAAGGAACTCGCCGCCTACGACGCCGATGCCCGCGCCGTGCTGGCGTACCTCGCCCAGCACCCGCTGTGCACCGGCAAACTCGGCACGATCGGCATCTGCATTGGTGGACACCTCGCGTTCCGCGCTGCCACGAATCCGTCCGTGCTCGCGGCCACCTGCTTCTACGCGACCGGCCTCCACAGCGGCGACCTCGGCCAGGGCAAAAACGCCGATTCGCTCGCCCGCACCCCCGAGATCAAGGGCGAACTGCTCATGATCTGGGGCCGCCAGGATCCGCACGTGCCGCTCGAGGGCCGCGGCAAGGTCCACGCCGCCCTCTGTGTCGCCGGCTCGAATTTCACGTGGCACGAGTTCAACGGCGCCCACGCCTTCCTCCGCGACGAGGGCTTCCGCTACGATCCCGAGCTCGCTTACATTTGTCTCGGTCTCGCCGTGAGTCTCTTCCGCCGCAAACTCGGCGAGGGTGACCTGCGCCTCGCCACCTCCGGTCCAACGGAAACGAAGCACTAAGCAGAGAATCCATTTTAACCACGGATTTCACGGATGGATCCGGATGGGAAACCAAACTCAAGGCATCAATCCGTGGCCAAGGGCTTTATCCAGATCGAATCCGTGAAATCCGTGGTTTAAAAATCCGGCGGTTTGGAATCCCTCGTCATGAAGCCTTTCATTCCCGGACGGCCGCACTGGTGGCAATGGCCGACCGTCCTATCGCTGGACGCACCCGCCGTGGCACTGCTCTGGCAATGGCTGCTCGCCCGCGTGGCCAGCGTGCAACTGGGCTGGCCTCACGCCTTCATCCTCGGCGCCTCCGTCTGGCTCGCCTACGCCGCCGACCGCTGGATCGAGGGTTGGCGACTCCGCCCCGGCCAGATCCAGACCCAGCGGCATGACTTCTACCAACGCTGGCGCTGGCCGCTGTGCGCCTTGTGGTGCGCTGTGCTCGGCGCCGATCTCATGATCTCGGTCCTGTGCCTGACGGCTCGGGAATTAACCGCCGGGCTGCTATTGCTGCTGCCCGTCATCGCTTACCTGCTTTCCCACCAGCTCATCCACCGGCGCCACCCGTGGCGCGCACCGAAGGAAATCTGCGTGGCGTTGCTGTTCGGCGGCGGCGTCTCGGTCTTCCCGCTCGCCCAGCCCGGCGAGGCCGTGCACTCGCTGCTCGGACCGCTCGGCCTGTTCTGTCTGCTGTGCTTCTCCAACTGCGCGCTGATTTCACTCTGGGAGCAGGCCGTCGACGAAGCGCACGGCCAAACGTCCCTCGCCCTGCAATTCCGACGAACCCGCGCATTCACGCGCCTCCTGCCCTGGCTGATCGCAGCGACGGCACTCGGGTTTGCCCCGGCCGCCAGCGGTGCCGTGCGCACGACGCTCGTATGCGCCGTGATGAGCGGCGTGCTGCTGGGCCTGCTCGATCTCGTCCAGTCCCGGATCGGGCCGCGCGGCGCTCGCGTACTCGCCGATGTCACGCTGATGACCCCGCTCGCCGTCCTGTTGTTCGAATGGCTGCTGTTTCCGTGACCACGCCCGCCGCCAATTTCGATCCTTTGGCGCGACTCTATCGCGCCCTGGAATATCTGGCCTTTGGCGGCGACCTCGAGCGGGCGCGGTTCTGCCTGCTCGACCACCTCGCCGGCCGCCGCTCGATCCTGATCCTTGGCGAAGGCGATGGCCGCTGCCTCGCACGTCTGCTCCCGCTCGCGCCCGAGGCCCGGATCCACTGCCTCGATGCCAGTCCAGCGATGCTCGCCCGCGCCGGGGCCCGGATCGCCAACACGGCCGCACAGAGCCGCGTGACCTTTGAATGCGCCGACGTCCTCACCTCCGTGTTTCCCGCCGGCCGCTACGACGCGGTGATCACCCTATTTTTTCTCGACTGCTTCGACCCAACGCAAACGGCAGACTTGGTGAGCCGGATCAGCGCGGCGCTGCAACCCGGCGCAGGCTGGCTGTTCGCAGACTTCACGGTACCGGAGCATGGATTGGCACGGCTCCGCGCGCGGGCCTGGCTCGCGCTGCTCTATGCCTTCTTCCGCTGGCAAACCGGACTGCGCACCCGCGCACTGCCGCCCTCGGAAGAACTAATCCAACAGGCCGGGTTCCGCCGCGCCGCCTCGCAGGATTTCCAATGGGGACTCCTGCGGAGCAGCTGGTTTGTGTCCGGATCAACGACTAACTAACTGCCGATCCTGATTCTTACAGGAGGTAACGGAGAGAACGGAGGAGAGTTTGGCCCTGGATTCCTTCGAGCCATTCTTCACACCAAGATCGCAAAGGCCGCGAAGGCGACCAAATGGTTTGATCCGAATCCTTCGCGCTCTTTGCGATCTTGGTGCAAAATCAGATCTCTCTGTTTTCTCCGTTACCTCCTGTAAGACTCACTCACTGCAGCTTCAACGGGAGCGCCATTTTCCGGGCGGTGAGCGCGTTGAGCAAGTCGGCCGTGTGCTGGGCCGTCACGTTGTCGCCGGTGCGGATGGTCTTGTTCGGCAGAAAATTGTTCACGACGGCGCAATAGTCGCTGTTGACCATGATGCCGAGGAGTTCGCCGGTCTTGCTGAGCACGAGGTCGCCGCGGGACGGCGCAAAGACGCCGAAGAGCCGCTTGAAAAGCCGGTTGTCGACCTGCACGTAGCCGGGCTGCGACGCATCGAGCTTGAAGCCGACCTCGCCGTAGCCCTTGCCGCCGCCGTTGACCAGCACGGCATCGGGAAACTTGAACGGCTCCAGCGCCGTGGGATAAACCTTCACGCCCAGCGCGGCCGCCTGCGCGGCATCGACCGGAATCGCCACCACGCGCGGGTCGATCGAAAGGAACTGGATCGCACCGGCCGGCGTCGGCCGCGCTGTTCCCCGGGAGAACGTCACGCCGACCTTGTCCCAGTCGTAGGGATTCTCACCGAGGGTAAACGGCGTGTCATCGATGTGGAGCAGCGCATAGATCTTGTCGCCATCGGTGACCAGCACGGTGTCGGCGGTCTTCACGGTCGTCGCCGGGCTGAGGAAGCCGGGACGCACCGCGGTGAATGTGGCGGTGACGCGGTTGGCGAGGAAGTCATTGAAGAGCACGTTCGCGTTGATCGGGCGGTTGTCGCGGATCTCCTTCGTGAGCTCGCCCGATTTCTCGGCCAGCTGGCCGACACCCTGCGCCAGCTGCGTGGTGGTTTCCTGGACCTTGAGCCGGTCCTGACGCTCGGCCTCGACCTGCGTCTTGAGCGAATCGGCGGTTTCCCGCAGCAGCTGCTTTTCCTGCTCGGCCACCTTCACGGCGACCGTCAGGCCCTCGATCTTCTGGCGCGCATCGGCCTGCTGCTGCGTAAGCGCGGCCAGGGCCTGCGCCTGGCGCTCGGCCTCGGTGCGCTTGTCGTCGAGCATCCGCTGGATGCGGGCGAGCTGCTCCTTCGTCATCGTCGCATCCTGCGTGGCCGCGGTCACCTGCTGGCCCAGCTCGGCGGCGGTCTGCTGCGTGGCGCTCAGCGATGCGGCGAGTTTCGCCCGGTCCGCCTGCAGCTGCGTGAGATTCTGGTCCCGCTGCGCAAGGGTCGATTCGGTGGAGGTCAGCTTCTGCATCAGCTGCTCGCGCGTCGCGCGTTCGTCCGCAAGGGAAAGTTTCATCGCCTCGACCAGGTCCTGGTCCTTGGTCGCGGCATTGGCGGCGAGTTCGGGCACGGGCGGCTGCTTCGCGCGCGCCGGCTCCGCCTTCTCCCAGCGCGTGAGCGCGAGGAGATTCAGCAGGAGAAAGTCGCAGAGGATGAGCAGCAGGGTCTTGTTCATGGCGTGGTCTTGAGGGGAACCGCGGCCTGGGTGTCGAGGATCAGCTGGCGCTTGTAGGGCCGCACATGGCGGATCTTCACGAGCGCGACGCAGGTGATGCCGAACAGATTGGAGGAATACGCGGCGAGCAGGTTGGGCTCGATGACCCCGAGCACCTGCAGCACGAGTGCCGTGGCCGTGCCGCCGATGCCGACGTAGAGGCCGCCGTCAAAGAGGTTCTCCTCGTTCTCCATGAGACGGAGCTTCACGAGCGGCGGCAGCGTCGTGCGTGCGATCTCGCGGATCTTGAGGAGGCAGGTGAAGTACATGGCGATTTGCAGCATGGCAAAAAAGCCGATGGAGATGAGGGTGGAAGCATCCATGGTGGGAGTGGGTTTGACGGGAGGATGGGCAGACGTGGTGGAAGTTGACAGGAGTACCGGCAAAACCAGCCGGAAACGGAACTCCGAGGGCGGCGCCGCCTTGAGCAAAAACGGCTCGGTCGCGATGATCAGAAGCGAGGCGAAGAGCAGCGCGAGGACTCCGCTCTTCATGTGCGGCAGCCCCGAGGTGGCGCCGGGAACCGGGGTCACGATCCAGCGATCAAGTCCCCAAAAGATCAAAAACGCCCCGAGCACATACCCGAGGTATTTCAGCACGATCATCAGGCGCGGGTGCAGCAGTACCAGTGAGGCCGCGGTGTCGAGGCCGCCGCTCGCGCCGTGGTTCACCGGCACCTGCCAGAGCAGCAGCTGGTTCACCGCCCCCTGCCCGTCCGCCAGCGCGAGGCGCAGGTCCGCCAGGCCGAGTTTGCCGTATTTGATCAGGTACGCCGCCACCTGGTCAGCCGAGCCGGAGAACAGCGCCGCCGTGTAGATCAAGGGTAACTCGTCCGGCGCCACGCGGGCCAGGTGCGCGTATTCGCCGACCGTCTTCGTGTTTTCGGTCCGGCGCAGCAACTCGCCGAGTTGCGCCCAGTCGAGGCGTTTGCCGAGGGAAAGCACGTCGATGAAAAACGGCTCCAGCTCACCCAGATCCTTCTGGGCGACCGCCGCCTCGGCGAGGCTGCGCAGATCGCGCTGAAGCGAGGGCGCCAGATGCTCGCCCTGATAGAGCAACGCCGTAAGCAGAATGACCGCGTCGAGCGGCTGGCCGCCCGGCTGGCCGACAGGCACAAACCGTCCCGTCGCGGTAACCTCGCGGGTGCGGAGGAGCGCCTGCACGCCGAGGGAACGGGAGGTCGCCAGATAATCCCGGAGCGTGGCCCGCGCCTTTTCCGTGATAAAGAACGTGAGTACCGGCGTGCTCGCGGCCCGGCCCTTGTTTTCGTGTAGATTGAACAGCGGATCGAGGAAGGGATCCCAGCCGCCCCAGGCGACGAGTTCCGGCGTGTGGGCCGACAGGGCGGCGAGATCTTTTTCCAGCGCGGAGACACCGGGATCGTTGACGGCGCGGGCCGCAGCCAGGGTCAGGCCGGCGGGGCCGATTTTCTCGGAGTCGACGAGCTGGCGGCCGAATTGCGCCAGTGTGGGCGTGCCCTCACCCGCCACGCGCAACAGCGCAGGGCTGACGGACTTGAGGTTCACCGGCAGCGACCAAGCCGCCAAGGCCACGACCAGCCCCACCACCACGACCAAAGGCGCGGTGAGCGGCTTTTTGGAGGCATTGGCCTGCAGGCTCATCGAAATGGAGTATTTATTTGCGGGCCGCGGATAGCAAACCCACGCTCGCGGCTCACCGACCGATGTCCCTTACAATTGTTCACTACAGTAACCCCGTTTTAAGAAAGAAAGGCGAGAAAGTCGCCGTTTTCGACGCGGCCCTCGCCAAGCTCGCCGGGGACATGATCGAAACCATGCACGCCGCCCAAGGCATCGGGCTCGCCGCCCAGCAAATCGGCCGGGCGATCCAGCTGTGCGTCGTGGACCTGCGCCGCGCCGACCCCGATTTCACCTGGGAGCTCGACGGTGCGAAGCCACCGCTCGACCTGTTCATGCCGATGGTGGTGGCCAATCCCAAGATTACCGTGGTGCGCGGGACCGAGGAGATGATTTACGAGGAAGGCTGCCTGTCGTTCCCGAAAATCCACGGCGACGTGGTCCGGCCCGACGAGATCACCGTCCATTTCCAGGACGAGCGCGGCGTGCCGCACGTGCTGCGCTGCGACGGCCTCCTGGCGCGCTGTGTGCAGCACGAGGCCGACCATTTGAACGGCGTGCTGTTCATCGACCGGATGGAGAAAAAAGTCCGCGCCACGATCAACGACGCGATCAAGGCGCTCGCGAAGGAAACCCGCGAGGCGGCCAAGGCATGAGCACACCCCGCTCCATCGCCACGCGCACCGGCGACGACGGCACGACCAGCCTGCTCTATGGCCAGCGCGTGCCGAAGGATCACTTCCAGATCGAGGCGGTCGGCGCCTTCGATGAGTTAAACGCCGCCCTCGGCTTCGCCAAGGCCCACTGCCCGGACGCGGAGCGAAAGACCGCGCTGGAGTTGATCCAAAAGGACCTCGTGGCGCTGATGGGCGAACTCGCCTGCGCCGAGACCGATGCCGCCCGCTATGCCGGCTCGAAGTTTCAAAAAATCAGCGACCTCGAACTGGCGCGCATCGACGCGGCCCTCGCGATTCTCGAGTCCAAGTCCCTGCGGTTCGACGGCTGGGCAACACCCGGCGGAAATCTTCCCGCCGCCGCCCTAGATCTGGCCCGCACCGCCGCGCGCCGAGCAGAGCGCCGGCTCACCGCGTTGCCCGCGCAGGGGCGCAGTGTGCGGCCCGTGCTGCAGCAATTCGTCAACCGCGTGTCCGACCTGCTGTGGCTGATGGCCCGGGATGCAGAGCAGTAAGGCCGCCGCTTTAGAGTATGATGTGGGCGGGGTGCCCTCACCCCGCTAGCTCAAAGGCGGGTGAGGGCACCCGCCCCACATTCGAATTCCCCAAAGGAAGTACGGCTCGTCGCGACGCAGTCTTGTCATCGCGGGCTTTACCCGCCAAGTATCCAGCCATGCTGATCGCCATTGTCATGATCATCCTCGCCGCCGGCTACCGCATGGCCGCCGTGCACGAACCCGCGATGTCCAATTTCGCGCCCCTGATGGCCCTGACCTTCTGCGGTGGCGTCTATTTCCGCGACCGCCGGCTGTGGCTCGTGCCGTTCGCCGCCCTGGTGCTGTCGGATCTCTACATCGACCACTATTACGCCACGCAGTACGGCTATCTCTGGACGCTCAGTGGCGCGGCCATCCGGGCCGTGTGCTTCATTGTAGCGCTCGGGCTGGGCCGGCTGGTGGCGCAGCAGAAGACCTGGCTGAATCTCTTCTCCGGGACGCTCGGCGGGGCGGTGTTTTTCTATCTCGTGACCAACACCCACTCCTGGTGGTCGGACCTGGGCTACGCCAAGACCGCCGCCGGCTGGTGGCAGGCGATGACGGTGGGGCATCCGGAGTACGCGCCGACCCTGCTGTTCTTCCGCAATTCCCTCGCGAGCGATTTCCTCTTCGTCGCCGCCTTCGTGCTGGTGATGGAATACCGCGCCCTCCGCGCGGAGCAGCCGAGCCTGCTCAAGCGGCAAGCGGCTTGAGGAGCAGCGGTCAGCTTTCAGCAATCAGCTTTTGGGTCGCGACCGCTCGTGATTAGAGCTGATGGCTGAGAGCGAGCGCTGCGCTCAGAGCAAATCCGCCGCCAGCTCAGCCAGCCTCGAGCGCTCGCCCTTCGTGAGCTTCACGTGTGCGGCGATGGCCTGGCCCTTCATGCGGTTGTGGCAATAGACGAGACCGTTGCTGCGCGAGTCGACGTAGGGATTGTCGATCTGCGCCGGGTCGCCGATGAGGACGATTTTTGAGCCCTCGGAAATGCGGGTGATGACCGTCTTCACCTCGTGCGGCGTGAGCTGCTGAGCCTCATCAAGGATGAAGAAGCGCCGCGCGATCGAGCGGCCGCGGATAAAGGCTAAGGCTTCGATCTCGACCAGACCGCTCTTCAGCAGGCGCTCATAGGGTTTGGCGACGGGCGCACCGCCATGGCCGCCGCTCTGGCTCACATGCGCCGGCTGCGCCGATGTCATGGCGGCGAGAAAGCCGTCGTGCTTCTTGTGCTTCTTCTTGGAAACCTTCTTGGCCGCAAACTGCGGATCCTTCTGCGGCTTGGAGGGAATAAGGACCTCCAGCGCGTCGTAATAGGGCTGCAGCCAGGGCTTCATCTTCTCTTCCAGCGTGCCGGGGAGAAAGCCGATGTCCTTGCCGAGGGCGATGACCGGGCGGGAAATCGACACGCCGTCGTAGCGCGACTGGTCGTCGTGCGTCTGGTGCAGGGCGCCGGCGATGGAGAGGAGCGTCTTGCCCGTGCCCGCCTTGCCGAAGCAGGTGAGCATGTGGATGCTGTCGTCCAGCAGCGCATCGAGGAAGAACTGCTGCTCCAGGTTGCGGGCGCGAATGGTGATGCCGCCGGGCGCTTTGACGAAATCGGGGATCTTTAGGCGGCGGACGATGCCTTCGCCGTAATAACGGGCCGGCATCGTCTTGCCTTCGTCGGAGCGGAGCAGGACGTATTCGTTGAGGTAGAGGGGCTTGGCCGCCACGTCGCCGATGTCGAATTCGCCCTCGGAGCAGAACCGCTGCAGCTCGTAGAGATTGAGCGGCAGCTCGCGATAGCTCGCCTCCTCGACGTCTTCCGGGACCTTGTCGTTGAGGTAATCCTCCGACTCCAGACCGACGGCGCGGGCCTTCAGCTGCACGTTGACGTCCTTCGTGACCAGGATGGTCGGCGGCGGAAACTGCTCCTGCACAAACAGTGCCGCCGCGATGATGCGGTTGTCCTTTTTCGAGAGATCCGGCAGGATGGCCCGCAACCGGTCCATCGCGGGCGAGGTCCGCCCTCCGTCCATCAGGTAGGGATTGATGATGATGGAAAGCGTGCCGCCCGTGGGCAGTTCCACGCCCTCGTGCATCGAGCGCGAGTCCGGCAGCAACTCCTGCAGGATGCGGTGCACGCGGCGGGCATTGCGGCCGCGCTCGGTAGACTGTTCGCCCTTGATGGCGTCCAGTTCCTCCAGGACCTCGACCGGGATCGCGAGGTTGTTTTCCTGGAATTTATAGATCGATTGCGGATCGTGTAGGAGAACGTTCGTGTCGAGCACGAAGGTCTTAACTTTGGCCGAAACCCTGATCCGCGAATTTGGAGCTAACGCCCCGCGCAGGTTTTCCATCGTGTGGGTATCTTGTGAATAACTCTGCAGGTACCGTGCCACTTGTCGACCATAGACTTGGGCGTTTTGAAAAAATTCACCTCAGCGGCACACATCGCTGCGGCGGACTTCCAAAAAAGGAAGGCGGGCCGTCTACCCCTAGACGGCCCGCCTATTACTTTCTTACTTACCCCAATTCTCCCGCTAGGCGGGAGAAAGGAACGAGACGATAGACGACGAAACCGGGGCAATGTTCCCGGCGCGGAATTCCAGCCATGGGCCGTACCTCCTTTTGGAGATCGAATGTGGGGCGGGTGCCCACATCAGACTTCTATGCGGCAGACAAAACGAGGCACCGCCCGGCCATGGTATGGCTTGCCAAGTCAGCGCGAGGCCGGTGCGGCCGGTTTCTTTGGGCGAGGCGCGACCCACAGGCGCAACAGATGCTCCGCCAGGTTTTTCATACTGATGCGCTTCAGGCCTTCATGACGCGCGGCTTCCTTAAAGACCGGGACCACCGCACTGCGCTCCTCATAGTAGCGCCACAGGTCCGCATCGAGCCGGATGGCGGCGGCATGAGGATCTTCGGCCGCGGCGGCGATAGTCTGAACCTTGCCCAACCAGTAATGTCTCTCTTCCGCGTGCCCTTGAAGATAGTCGAACACCCGTTGTTCGCTGCGGTTAAGGCTCATGCCGCCAACCTGCTTCCTCATTGGTAAAAAACAACCGCAAAGCCCGGTCACCGCATTATTGCATTCCGCCTGTATCTACTTCACAACCATCCGCCAACAACCCCTTACCGTCCATGTGGTCAAAACTTAAAGAGCAATTACCCACCGTCATCCTCACCGCGCTCATCATCACGGGCGCCGCCTTCTGGCTTCACCAAAAGACCGTCAATGAAATGGCCGCCCGGGAGCAGGCCGAACTCGCGCCCCTGCGCGAACAGAACGACTCGCTCAAGGCCTCCGCCGAGGAAAACCGCCGGCAGATCGAGGCGACCAACAAGTTGCTCAAGGACGCCATCTCCAAGCGCGAGGCCGACATGTTCATGACCGATGAGGAGCTCAACAAGCTCAACGCCGACAAGATCAACGCCCTCGCCGAGGCCGTCGCCAAGAAGATCCAGCCCTACAACCCGCTCCCGAAGACCCCGGAAGAGGCCGAGAAGATGCAGAACGAGCAGGTCGACAAGGTTTCCTCGCGCATGACGGACAAGATCAAGCCCATCCTCGCCGAAATGGCCAGCGACCAGCACCTCACCCGCGACTCCATCGCCGCCTACAGCCAGAAAATCTCCGACCAAGTCGGCAACGTGCTCACGAGCGAGCTCGCGAAGAACCAGCAGCTGAACAACAACCTGGTCGCCACGCAGACCGTCGCCCAGGACTCGCTCAAGCTCTCCCACGAGATCACGGCCCTCTATCTCAGCTCGTTCAAGGACCAGGGCCTCATCACCCGCCTGCTCACGCTGCCGGCCAACATCGTCAAGGACGCTGCCAGCCTGAGCATCGTCTCCAGCAGCGACCGCAAGAAGGTCGAGGACGACCTCCTGAAGCGGATGAACGAGATCGACCAGCGCCTCACGCAGATCCAGGCCGAAGCCCCGAAGAAGTAATCCGGTCGCGACTCGTGTCACTTTCCCAGCCGCGTGTATCCCACGCGGCTTTTTCATGCCCTGACTCCGAATGCGACACACCCTACCCATTCCAACCAAGGGACATGACGGCCTCACGCAGAGGCGCAAAGACGCGGAGTCAGGAGTGCGAAGGTATCGAACCAGAGCGGGTCCCAATCAGGGAAGCCTTGGCTCTGATTGCCTGCCCTGCGCCTCCGCGACTCTGCGTGAGTCCACTCGGGTAGCTACGCCCGCTCCTCACCTAATCAGGTAAAACGGATCCGGCAGCTTGAACGTCTTCTCCGCAAACCCACCGGCCAGATCACTGTCCTGGTCGCCGATGTTCGCGATGATCACATAGTCGAATGTGGACTATCAGACCACGGACTATGAGTCACAATTTAAGGGGAAATCGCGAAAAACTGACGTAGGAAAGAATGCGGGATTCGGCGATCCCGCTCTACAACGACTCGTCAGGAGGACTCGCCCGACCCTACTTGAGCGCCAGGTCGTTCCGCTTCACTTCCTTGATCGACCACTTGGTGATCGTCAGACCCTTGGATGTGCGGGTGCTGACGGGTACGGGCGTGAGATCGAAGTCGAACTCGCGGACGCGGGCGCCGCTACGGCCGTCGAGGGAGATGTGGACGCT
This sequence comes from uncultured Opitutia bacterium, assembly GCA_903859715.1. Lineage (GTDB taxonomy): Bacteria > Verrucomicrobiota > Verrucomicrobiia > Opitutales > Opitutaceae > Opi-474. The sequence continues at coordinate 27,734 of CAIONS010000047.1, read as the reverse complement.
CTTCGGCATGTCCTTCTCCTTGTCGCTGACTTCGAGCCAGAGGAGCTTCGAGCCTTCGGACTTGGCCAACGGGTAGAGTTTGTCGCGGCTCAGGCCGCCGATCTGGAATTTCTTGGCGTAGGATTTCCCCTCCGGGCCGTCCCGGTAGATCATCGTGTAGAATTTCGTGTCACCGTCCTTCGGCCAGATCGCGACGTGCTTGATGTCGAGGCCCATGAAGGTCTTGTCGGCGACCTTCGTGACCTTGAGCGTGGCGTCACCCATGATCGTGAGGACGCTGTCGAGGATCGTGCACTCCGTGACGAATTCATGCTGGCGCCAGTTCAGGCCGATGAAGCCGTCCTCGCGGTTGACGTACAGGCGTTGGTTGGCCGAGACGACTTCCGACGCGTCGATCTGCTCGATCTCGTCGTAGCTCGTCTTCCGCTTGATGCCCTTGCCGTACTTCTCCTGCAGCATCTCGAACCACGCGACGGCGTACTCCGTGAGTTTCTTCAGGTTCGCCTTCGTCTCCTTGATCCCCTCCTCGATCTTCTTCATGGCCTCCTCGGCCTGGAAGCGGTTGTAGGCGGAGATGCGCTTGATGCGAATTTCGGTGAGCCGGACGATGTCGTCGTCGGTCACGTCGCGGCGCAGCTGCTTGAGGAACGGTTTCAACCCGCCGCGGATCTCGGCGAGCACGCTTTCCCAGGTCTTGGATTTCTCGATGAGCCGGTAGATGCGCTCCTCGATGAAAATGCGCTCGAGGGAATCCCAGTGCCACTGCTGCTCGAGCTCACCGAGCTTGATCTCGAGTTCGCGCTTGAGGAGTTCCTTCGTGGCCTCGGCGCTGGTCTTGAGGATATCGCGGACACCGAGGAAATGCGGCTTATCGTCGCCCGTCTTGGGATCGCGGATGATGACGCACGCGGCAGGGTTGAGCTGCACCTGGCAGCTGGTGAAGACGTAGAGCTGCTGGATGACCTTGTCGGGCTCGGCGCCCTGCGGGAGGTGGACGAGGATCTCGACCTTGTCGGCGGTGTTGTCGTCGACGTGCTTCACCTTGATCTTGCCCTTGGCGTTGGCGGCGAGGATCGACTCGATGAGCGACTCGGTGGTGACGCCGTAGGGGAGCTCGGTGACGGCGAGGAGGTATTTGGAGCGCTCCTCGATCTTGGCGCGGACCTTCACCTTGCCGCCGCGCTCGCCGTCGTTGTATTCCGCGAAGTCGGCGGTGCCGCCGGTGGGGAAGTCGGGGAGGATGCGGAAGGTTTTTCCCTGGAGGTGGTTGATCGCCGCGCGGCAGAGGTCGTTGAAGTTGTGCGGGAGGATCTTGGTCGAGAGGCCGACCGCGATGCCGTCGGCGCCCTCGAGGAGGACGATCGGGAACTTGGCGGGGAGGGTGATCGGCTCCTTGTTGCGGCCGTCGTAGCTGAGCTGCCAGGTGGTGGTCTTCGGGTTGAAGAGGACGTCCTTGGCGAAATTGGTGAGGCGGGCCTCGATGTAACGGGGGGCGGCGGCATCGTCGCCGGTGAGGGTGTTGCCGTAGTTGCCCTGGGGCTCGATGAGCCAGGCGCGCTGGCCGATGGACACGAGCGCGGCGCCGATGGAGGCGTCGCCGTGCGGGTGGAGCTTCATCGTGGCGCCGACGACGTTGGCGACCTTGTGGAAGCGGCCGTCGTCCATGTCCCAGAGCGTGTGCAGGACGCGGCGCTGCACGGGCTTCAGGCCGTCGTCGATATGCGGGACGGCGCGGTCGAGAATGACGTAGCTGGCGTAGTCGAGAAACCAGTTGCGGTAGCTCTGCGCGAGCGGCGCCTGCTCATCCTGGACCTTTTCGCCTTTCTTCCGCTTCGGAGGCGGAGTCTCCGAGGCAGCGGTCAGCGGCAAGCCTTCAGCTTTCAGCTCGGAATTTTCGGACTCCTTGGCCGGTTGGGTGGTGGGCTGGGTGCTGGCTGGCACCTCCGCGCCACCGAGCGGTAGTTCAGATTGATCGCTGCTGGGTTTCTTGCGTTTAGCCATTGCGGAAAAGATTTGGTCTCACGCAGAGGCGCGGAGACGCGGAGAGAAATTATTCGGAATCAGACTCAAGTTTGGTGAATGGATTTGTGCCTCTGCGTCTTAGCGTCTCTGCGTGAGCTCATCAGATAGTTAAAGATTGTTGGCGATGCGTTTGATTCCATCTTTGAGCAGAGGAGCACCGAAATTGATCAGTAGGCCAAGCCGGCAATCCATGAGTTTAAGATAGGTCAGGAGCTGCTTGCTATGCACCGGCGCCATGGTCTCGACGGATTTCAGCTCCACGATCACGGAATTTTCAACAATCAGATCGGCGCGGAAGCCTTCCTCGAAGTGAATGTCATCGTAAACGATCGGCACAGGAACTTGGTGCTCCACGGCCAGACCCCGCTTCCTTAATTCATGGACCAGGATTCGTTCATAGACTGATTCCAACAGCCCGGGTCCCAGTTTGATATGAACATGCATAGCCGCATCAACGATCTGACCCGAAATGTCATTCAGGTCTCTCTGCGTCTCTGCGTCTCTGCGTGAGCCCATCATGGTCAGACTTCCACCAAATCTTTTTCCACCCTGAGATTATCAATGATAAAATCCTGCCGCTCAGGCGTGTTCTTGCCCATGAAGAAGGACAGGAGTTCGTCGCTGCTGTAGAGATGGTGGAGGTTGATCGGGTCGAGCCGGATGTTCTCGCCGATGAAGTCCTTGAACTCGCCGGCGGAGATTTCGCCGAGGCCCTTGAACCGCGTGATCTCGTGGGTGGCGCCACACTCGGTGACGGCCGCCTGCTTCTCCTGCTCGGAGTAGCAGTAACGCGTGATCTTCTTGTTGCGGACGCGGAAGAGCGGCGTCTGCAAAATGAAGAGGTGGTTGTTGCGGATGACGTCGGGGAAGAACTGCAGGAAGAACGAGAGCAGCAGCAGCCGGATGTGCATGCCGTCGACATCGGCGTCGGTGGCGATGACGATCTTGTTGTAGCGGAGGCCGTCGAGGCCGTCCTCGATGTTCAAGGCGGACTGCAGGAGGTGGAATTCCTCGTTCTCGTAGATGACTTTCTTGGTCAGGCCGTAGGTGTTGAGTGGTTTGCCCTTCAGGGCGAAGACGGCCTGCGTCTGGACATCGCGCGTCGCGGTGAGCGAGCCGGCGGCAGAGTCGCCCTCAACAATGAACAGAGTGCTTTCCTCGGAGCGCGGATTGCGGTCGCCGAGGTGGAGGCGGCAGTCACGGAGCTTGCGATTGTGGAGCGAGGCCTTCTTGGCTCGCTCGCGGGCGATGTTGCGGATGCCGGCGAGTTCCTTCCGCTCATGCTCGTTCTCATCGATCTTCTTCCGGATGATCTCGGCCGTCTCGCGGTTCTTGTGCAGGTAGGTGTCGAGCGACTGCTGCATGAACTTGCCGACAAATTCCTTGATCGACGGGCCCTTGGGGCCGAGGTCGGCGGAGCCGAGCTTCGTCTTGGTCTGCGACTCGAAGACGGGCTCCTGCACGCGCACCACGATGGCGGCGTCGATCGACTGGCGGACGTCCGCCGCGTCGAAGTCCTTCTTGAAGTGGTTGCGGAGCGTATCGACCAGTGCCTCGCGGAAAGCGGCGAGATGCGTGCCGCCCATGGTCGTGTGCTGGCCGTTGACGAAGGACCAGTATTCCTCGCCGTAATGGTTGCCGTGGGTGAAGGCGACCTCGATGTCCTCACCCTCGAGGTGGATGATCGGGTAGAGCGGCTCGCCGCTGAGCTCCTTGGTGAGGAGATCCTTCAGGCCGTTCTCCGATTTGAAGGGCTTGCCATTGAGCGTGAGCGTGAGCCCGCGATTGAGAAACGCGTAGTTCCAGAGCATGTCCTCGATGAATTCGAGGCGGAACTTGAAATCGGCGCCGAAGAGCGCGGTGTCGGGGGTGAACTCGATCAGGGTGCCGTTGCGCTCGTCGGTCTTGGTGACCTTGGTCTCCTTCTTCAGCTTGCCTTGGGCAAACTCGGCCAGCTTGGTCTCGTTTTCCCGGAAGGCCTGCGCGCGATAGGAGACGGAGAGGGCGTTGACGGCCTTCTGGCCGACGCCGTTGAGGCCGACGGCCTTCTGGAAGGTCTCGCTGTCGTATTTGGCGCCCGTGTTGATGATCGAGACGCAGTCCACGAGCTTGCCGAGCGGAATGCCGCGGCCGTAGTCGCGCACGCGCACGGTGCGGTCGGTCAGCTCGACCTCGATCTTCCGACCCTGCCCCATCATGAACTCGTCGATGGAGTTATCGATGGTCTCCTTGAGCAGGACGTAGATGCCATCCTCGGCGTGCAGGCCGTTGCCGAGGCGCCCGATGTACATGCCGGGGCGGAGGCGGATGTGATCGAGGGAGCTGAGAGTCTTGATGCTGGCTTCAGTATAGGCTTGGGCCATGGGGAATCGGTATGGCGCACAGCGTCCGGGCGCCGCGCGGGGTGACAAGCGAAATTGCCGGACCACCCATTGGGGAATTCTTTGTTAAAACTCTGGCGGGGCGGTAACAAAACGCGGGTGGGCGCGTCTGACCCCCCATGAATCATACTGCCGCCCGCAGTTCGAGCAGACCCGCTAGCCGCAGCCTCCCGGTGCGGAATGAGCCGTCGACCAGCGCGTTTTCGCCCTCCCCGATGCAGCAGGAAAAGGCAAAGCCGGGCGTGGCGCAGTGGCGGGTGTTCGCCTGCGCACTCTGGCTGCTGTTCCTGGGGCTGGGCCTTGGTTTCGTGGGCGAGAAATTTTCCTCCGCCGGTTCCGATTTATACCCGACCGAGGCCACTCATCCTGTGAGTACGGGCGCCGAGCTGGCGCAGCGCTGAGCGCGGACGAGTGGCAGCCGGATCAGTCCGGCGCGGGAAGTTCGCGAACCAACCGGTCAATCACCGGTCTCGTGGTTTGAATTGTACTGCCGGCATGGGCGTCCATCCTGCGGCGCTCCGGCATGAAAAAATTCTTCACCTATCTCGGCACCGCGATCCTCGTGCTCGCGCTCGTGACTTATGTCGGCTTGGCGTATTTTCTCGGTTCCGTGGTGAAGGCCGGAGTCAACCGGATCGCGCCGCTGCTCACCCAGACCAAGGTCGTGCTCGACGGCGCAAACATCTCGCCACTCTCGGGCAGCGGCACCCTCACCGGGCTCTCGGTGGACAACCCTGCGGGCTGGAGCTCGGGCCGGGCCTTTTATCTCGGTCAGGTTCATGTCGTGATGAAGCCGTTCTCGATTTTCGGCGACCACGTCATCATCGAGGAAATCGTGATCGACCAGGCGGAGTTCGCCTATGAAACCAAGATCATTTCCAGCAACATCAGCGATCTGCTGAAAAACGTCGAGGCGGCCATGGGCGGCAACCGTCAGGCCGCCGCGTCTGCTACCGCGAGCGGTCAGCCCACCAAGTTTGAAGTCCGGCACTTCCGCCTGACCAACGGGAAGGTCACCCTTGGCGTCGGGGTCGCCGCCCTGCCGCTTCCGATGCCACCGATCGAGTTGAACGACCTCGGCACCAAGGAAGGCGGCATCACCGCCAATCAGCTCGCCTTTGCGATCATGAAGAGTGTGACCAGCGACGTCGTCGGCGCCACCACGCATGCCGCCGGCCAGATCGGGACCACGGCGGGGGCCGCCGCGGTCGAAGGCGTCAGGAAGACGGGCGAGAGCATCAAAAAGCTCTTTGGCGGCGGCAAGTAAGCGCGGGCTTGGGCGTATTTGCATCGACGCCACGCGTCGCGCGCGCTGCGCTGACGGGCATGAAAATCACCTACTATCTTGAGGTTCTTTCATCGTGGTGCACCTGGGTTGAGCCGACGTGGGACGCACTCAAGGAGCGCTACGGCAACCGCGTGCAGTTCGAATGGAAAATCGCGCTAATGAGTCCGGGGGATTTTCCTTCGTCGCAGGCGCAATGCGACTGGTTCTACCGCCGCAGTGGCGGCACCGTGATGCGGTCGCCGTTCATGCTGAACTCGGGCTGGTTTGATGCGTCACGCAAAGGCATCTACGATGCGCCGAACCTGGTCGCCGAGGCCGGCCGTGATTTTGGTTTTGAAGGTGATGAGCTCCGCCGGGCCCTCGCGCACGCCGCCGTGCGGGAAGGCCGGAAAGTCGGCGACATGGCGACGGCGGTCGCCGTCGCGGCCAAGGCTGGTAAACTCAACGCGAAGAAACTGCGGGCCAACGCCGAGTCCGCGGCGGTGAGAGCGCGGATTGAGGCAAGCACCCAGGAATTCTTCGCGCACCAAATCAATCAGCGCCCCGCATTCATCCTGACCGACGCCATCGGCGACAAAGCGGTGTTTTCCGGCTTGATCCGCTTGGAACCCCTCACAGCCACCATCGACGCCATGCTCGCCGACACCGCCGCCTACGCCGCGCACGCCACCCACTTCGGAAAGCCACCCGCCTGATGGGGTCAGCCCCTAACCTTTGTGGTCAGTTTATTCAGTAATAGCTTGGCTTCAATCCTTTGCCCACGTTGACACTCACCCGTGTACCGGCTGACAGCATCAGCCGGCCCCATCTTCAGCTGTTCGGTTAGCCATCGGTTGGTCACGCTGGTTTGCTCCTTTAGCCAGGCCGCGATGGCTATTTTCCAAGGCTCACACTTGCGTGCTGCATCGATATTTTCCGGGGCCTGCCCCAAAGCTTTCATCGCTCGAGCCAGAAGCCGGCTCCACTCGAGCCGGTTCATCTCCCGGATCTCTCCGCCACCCCAATCCTGCGCCACGGTCATCTGCTTAAACTGGTCCGCCACGGTTTTTTGATACTCCGCTCCGCCATGCATCCAGCCTTGGCTCATTCGGTCAAAGGCTTCCGCCTTTTGCCGGCCTTCATCCGCCATCAACCAGGCCAAATGTTCACGGTATGAATGCCATCCTTCCGCGGAATCCATCAGCCCTCCGCCAGCCTGAAGCCAGTCATCGCACGCCAAGGCCGGCGGACGCTCTGAAGGCGGACGCATAAAATGCCGGTAGCTCGACCAGCGAAACTGCGAGAGCATCTCCAACGACACGATCTTCGCCCGCACGGGATTAAGATGAATGTAGTTCACGAGCCGCGCCAGATGCAGTCCCGGTTCCACGTGAATCGCCCGGTAGCGTCCCTGAAAGGCGCGACCGTTTTCACCGCGAAACCGATTGAAGCGATTGCCAAAGGTGCTTTGCAGCCAGTGAATTCCGTCCACAAGGTTTCCCTGCGGAGTCTCCAGTGCCAAATGATAATGGTTTCGCATCACGCAGTAGGCGTGCAGCCGCCACCCCATCCGTTCACAGGCTTGGAAGAGGCAATCAACGAAGGCTTGGGCCGCGCCGGCGGAATCAAATAAATCCTTCCGGTAATTCCCCCGGTTCAGCACGTGATAAATCGCACCGGCGAATTCGATGCGAGGTTTGCGTGCCATAGTGGCACAACCAAACAGCACTCAAACCGGGGTCAACCACAAAGGTTAGGGGCTGACCCCATCAATGATGTTCGCCGCGGTACTTCTTTTCGCCCGCGGTTATGGCTAGGGGCAGTTGATTTTCCTTCGGGGGTAAGGGGCAGGTCGCGAAAGGGGTGAAGGCGCAGGGCGGATTCTGGGCTTTGTTGAAATCGAGCAGGACTTTGCCGTCGACGGGTGGCGCCGCATAAAGAAACCGCGCCGCGGCGTAGGTCTGGTCACCACTCGTCAAATCCGAGATCACAAAGAAGAGCGTCTCATCCGGCGCCTCCTGAATCGGCCACAATTCATACGTCCGGCCTTCCCGCGTGAACACCGCCTTGCCCAAGATCAACGCTGGCGAGACATTCCCGAGGATGTTGCGGATGGAAACTTCCCGCGGCTTCTCGAACGGCACCCAGTCCGCCTCGATCCGCCAGCTCGGATCGATCGGGAAATAGTCGATCCCCAGGAAATGCGTGCGTCGCTCCGACTCGCCGTCTTTCACCCGCAGGGCCTTCTTTCCACCCCGGTCGATCACCAGAAAACTGACCGCACCAACCGTTACCACCGTCGGCGCGCTCTTCTTGTCATCATGCAAGTCTGCCGCGAGGACAGCCGTACCGTCCACCTGCACATCGAGCCCGGGATTAAACAACGCTTTCGCCTGACCTTCCAGCGACAGCATAACGGTTCCCAAATGCGCGGGTCCTTTCGCCAGCACCACCGTATTGTCGGGCGCCGAGCCAACCGTATTTTCACCCTGTTTCAAAAAGTGCAGCCCGATCAAAGTCAGCCAGCCATCCGGCTTGGTCAGTTGCTGCACTCGCGCCGCACGCCACGCCTCGATTTCGTGGACATAATCCCCATTCACCGGCTCCGCGGCCATCAGGCCGCTCACGCCCACGATCATTCCAACGCACCAGCGGCCAAGACTCATGAATTTGATCATGGGCCTGACCCTACACCACCCCCGTCTCTCCGCCAGTCTGGATCCGCTTTTCCGCCGCCGGTCTCCGTTGTCCTGAAGCTATGATGAAGGTCGTCGGCCGGTGAGCTTCAGCTGACCGTCGCAGCGGCGACCTCCGGGATATGTTTCCGGAAAGTGCGCAACGCCAGGTAGAGTGCCAGCCCAGTGATGATCGCGCCGGTAAAAAACGACGAACCCGCCAGCCAGGGGAATTGCTGCGGTCCGACAGCCCAACCAAGAATAAAGGTTCCAATCAGCGGTCCTGGAATGCCGGCGAGGCTGGCGAGGCCCGCGTAAACGCCCTGCACCGCTCCCTGCTCATTGGGCGGAACGTGCTTGGTGATGTAGGCTTGGAGTGCGGGCTGACTGATGCCGGCGAAGGCACCGGCGATCAGGATCCCGTAAATCATCCAGCCCTGCGTCGCGAGGCCGTAGCCAATCTGCGCGATGATCGAGATGATGAACCCGATGATCACCGCCCGGGTCTCGCCGAGGCGGGGCACGATCTTCTTGACCAAGGTCGCCTGCACCAATCCCGATAGCACACCGATGGACATCAGGGAGAGCCCGACCTGCAGCGGGCCCCAGTGGTAACGGGCGTCCGTGTAGAGCGCCCAGGTCGACTGCAGCATGGTCTGCGCGAGCATCAGCATGAAATAGCTTCCGGCCAGCGCGAGCACCGCCGGCAAATGGCGCAGGGCCAGCAACGCACCGACCGGGTTCGCGCGCTTCCACTCAAATGCGCGGCGATTCTCCGGCTTGAGCGATTCCGGCAGCACAAAGAAACCCCACAGCCAATTGAGGCCGGCGCAGCCCGCCGCCGCCCAGAACGGCAGCCGGAGGTCGATGTGACCCAGGAAACCGCCGAGCACGGGACCGATCACAAAGCCGATGCCGAAGGCCGCGCCCATCAGACCGAACGACTGGGCGCGCTTCTCGGGCGGAGTGACATCCGCAATATAAGCATTGGCCGTCGAGAGCACGCCGGCGGTGAAACCGGCAATGACACGTGCCACGAACAACCACGTGAGATTCGGCGCATTCGCCATGATCACGTAGTCGATGGTGGAGCCGGCGGTGGCGATCAGGATGATCCGCCGCCGACCAAACCGGTCCGAGAGCGAACCCATGATCGGCGACCCGACAAACTGCATCAGCGCATAGGTGCTGATGATCCAGCCATAAGCATGTGAGCCGGCGGAAAGGTCGCCGCCGTTGAATTCCTTGACCAGCGACGGCAGCACCGGAATGAGCAAACCGAACCCGACAACGGAGAGCACAAGCGTGACGAAGATGAAACTGGTCGCGGGTTTCCGCGCTGCCGGATTACTCATGCCGCCATGTTTTGTGGCCACCGCGTTCTTGGCGAGCCTGCAAACATTCCAGACGTCCCGACCCGAAACGATCCACCCGGTCAGCGAATCCCGGGAACCGAGCGGGCTTTGATGCTACCATGCGGATATCCAACAACGGATGCCTTCACCCGCAGTTAATACGGCCCAAACCCTTCAACCCACCCCGACCTTGAATGCACTCCTCCCCACTCTGCTGCCGCTGGCGGCGATTGGTTATTCGCTCCTCTATCTCCTCTTCGGTGGCGGATTCTTCGGCGCCGTGGTGATCTTCATCATCGCGAAGATTTTCCGGAAATAAAGGTTGGTTGTCCGGTCCGCGATGGACGCCCTGTTCGCCAGGCTGTCCGCCAGGTTCTCTCCGGCTGGAATTTGACGATCGGCAATTTATGAAAACGCTGTAGGGCCCAAATCAGGGCATCCACCGTCACTTCATCCTCATAAACTAAATCTTGAGCCGCCCTGACACCACGAAACCCCTTTCGCCGTCATTCCTCCAGTCGGGCGGAACCAATTCCCTCCTTCACTCGTCCAATAGCAGACACCATGAATCCTACTAAACCCATCCTAACCGCCCTTGCCCTCACCGGCCTTCTTGCCGGTTGCGCCGGCACGGGCCCCAATACCCAGCAGGGTGTGGTCGGGGGCGCCGCCCTCGGCGCGCTCGCTGGCGCCATCATCGGCAATAACAGCGGCAGCCACAACGGCGCGGCTGGTGCCGCCATCGGCGCGATCGCCGGCGGCATTGCCGGCGGCACGATCGGCAACAGCCTCGATCATGAGCGTGGTACGCTTTACACCTCCGAAGCGCAGGCCACGACCACGGTCGTGGTGGCCCAGCCGCCTCCGCCCCCGCCGCCCCAAACCGAAGTCGTCTACGCCCAGCCCGATCCCGGCGTGGTGTGGATTTCCGGCTACTGGGCCTACGATGGCGCCCGCTATGTGTGGATCGGAGGCCGTTGGGCCCGTCCGCCGCATCGTCGCTACCACGCCTATGTCCAGCCGCACTGGGAGCCCCGCGGCGGCAACTACGTTTATATCCAGGGCTACTGGCGCTAAGCGCGGATAAGTTTTTACCGGCTCCGCCGGCTCATGAGGGCCCCGCTGAAAGGCGGGGCTTTTTTTATGCCCGTGACCGCACACCGCTGATCTGCCGGCTTTATGATTCGCCACGTCCGCAGCCCAGTGTAGTCAGATCGGCTCGCACCCATGAAAATCTGCATCGTCACCGATATGGAGGGTCTGGCCGGCGTGAGCGACTGGGAGCAGTGCTACGCCACGGATGATCAGGATCCGCGATATGCCCACGGCCTCACCCAGCTTGCCGCGGACACAAATGCCACGGTCGCCGGTTGCTTCGATGGCGGCGCCTCCGAGGTGGTCGTCTGGGACGGCCACGGCCGGAATGGCCAGAAGGCTTTCACGCGCGTCGCCCTCGATCCCCGCGCGTCGCTGCAGCGACTCCAGCACGCCCTGCCGATCCGTCTCCATGGACTGGATGAGTCTACCGCTGGCGTGGTGATGGTCGGCCAGCACGCGATGGCCGGCACAATCGGAGGGTTTCTCGATCATACCCAGTGTCCCAAGGAAATCTGCCGTTTCCTCATCAACGGCGAGGAGCACGGCGAAATGAGCCAGTTCGCGCTCCATGCCGGGGCTTATGGCGTGCCGCTGCTCCATGTCTCCGGCGATGAAGCGCTCTGCACGGAGGCGCAGCGCCTGTTTCCGTGGGTCGCCAGCACGCCGACCAAGCGCGGCCTCGGCTGGGAAACCTGCGAACTTTATCCGGTCGATGACGTCCGTGCGCGCATCCAGCGCGAGGTCGCACAGGCCATCGGCCGCCGCTCCGTCGCGCAACCCTGGCAACTGGCCACGCCCATCGAGATCACCGTTGAGTTCGGGTGGAGCGCGTTCGCCGACAAACTCGCGGCCATCCCCGGAGTGCGCCGGCTGCATGCCCGCACCGTCTCCTGGAAAATCAGCGACCCGCGCTTCATTTATAACTGGCCGTCAGCCGACTGGCATCCAGCGGCCTGAGCCGGATCAATCCATCGGATCCAATCCGGGTTGGCCACAAAGAGGCACAAGGGATCCGGGGTTGCGAAGGTGCGTCCATTGCGCCTATAGGCGCGCGGGAGATTCAAGCCGGAGTCTTGGAGCCCTTGCGCCTTTTTGTGGCCAAAATATCGGGCTGATTGCGTGGAACCGGCTAAGCTTTGCGCGCCGCGGCGAGTTGGTCAATCAGGACGGCGATGTACGACGTGAAGCCGTGGTTGCAGCTCACATTTTTCTCGAAGAGCTCCCAAAGTGTGCCGGTGAGCTTCACCATCGGGACATAGCTCTTCAGGACCTCGCGGCGGGCGGCGGCATATTCCCCGTTCTCGATCAGGAGCTGGAACCGCATGATCTTGCCGACGAAGACATTCGCCGGATGCATCTCGCCATAATCCGCGCGCACGAGCCGGCGCCAGAGCGCGACTTCGCGCCCGGTCGAGGCGACGCCGGTGAAGAAAGCGTAGTATTGGCAGGCCTCGCTAGCCTTGTCGTTCACCACCAGTTTGCCCTGCTTGTCGCGCACGGCGTTGTCGACGAAGCGCCCGTCGCGCCACGCGAGTTCGCGCACCTTCGCCTCGATGCGCTCCGCCTGTTCGGCCAGCCGGGGTTGCTCGAGCAGACGCGCCGCGGAGCGCAGCATCATCGCGTAGAGCATGTTTGAGGGGAAGTTCACGTCCTGCACGTAGTCGTTGGCCTTCGACCACTCGACGAACACCCAGCTCTCCAATTTCTCGAGCAGGCCGAGTTCGTTCTCGAATTTCCGGAAGTAGGCGACCAGGCCGCGCACGCTCTTCTCAATCAGCGGCTGCCAGGCCGCCGGCAGGCCGCGCACCCGCCGGGCCTCGTCGAGCTGGATGACATAGAACATCGCCCAGTTGGGGATGAACTGCTTGGCCAGCGCTTCCGCCGGGTAGCACATCGCGACCATGCCGCGCGGCAGGTCCTTCAGTTGCGGCGCGACCAGGTAATTCTCGAGAAAGGCGCGCTCGATCGCGTTGTCACCTGTGAGGTGCCACTCGGCGCGCGCGGTGAAAAGGCTGTCGCAAAGCCAGCCGGCGCGCTCGCGCGACGGGCAGTCCATGAAGATATCCAGTGCGTTCTGGCGGTAGCTTGACAGCGCGGCGCGGCGCACTCCGGCCGCGGCGGCCTCGAGGTTGGCCGGCGCCTCGCGCAGTTGCGTGCCGTTGCGGTAGTGGCGCAGGCGCACGTCGGAAATCTCGACCTGGCCTTCCCACACCAGGATCTGCAGATGGCGGAGCGTGTACGGCTCGAACGCCTCAAAATCGATTTCCACGCCGGCGGCGAGATCGAGGCGGATCGCGTTGACGTTCGAGGAGCGGTCAAACACGAGGCGTCCGTCGACCAGGATTTCCTCAAACATCAGGATCAGCCGCGTCGCCTTCACCGCCTTCGCGCGCAGCGCCGGGAACCCGGTGAAGTCCGCCCCGAAATCCGCGCGCACATAGTCGCGCGTCCGCAGGGCCAGCGGCTTCGCGCCGAGCTTCGCGTGTCCGCGGTCGGTGAACTTCGTGCCCTTCAGCGGGAGAAAGATCGGCCATTCGAGCTGCTTGATTTTGAAACCCTTCGACGTCTTCGGCACGTCATAGATGTGCCGCCACTCCGTCGCCTGCTTGGCGAGCTTCGCGCTGTAGGGCGCCGCGCGGCCCTGGACGGCCGACGGCTGCGGACGAGCGAGGGAGAGATCGGGGTAAGCCATGCCGCGCTCGAGCCAGTTGCGCCGATACGCAACGCGCTCCAGCCCCAACGGTCGCCGTGGCGTGTAGCCCGGCGCACGCCAGGCCAGGCCCCCGGTGCCGAAATGGTAGGCCTCGGCAAACGCGCGCTGGTAGCTGTAGCGCTCGACGCGCTGGATGCGCTCGGTGCGGTGCTCGACCGCAAAGTTTCCGCCGCGCGGGGCGGTCCACGCCACGACTTTCCGTCCGACCACGAGTTCGGCGCAGCAAAATTCCGGCTCGAACGTCGAGCAGAAGGTCGGCACGCCGTAAGCCATCACCTCGATGACCAGCTCCAGCCGGCCGGTGGCGGCGGCCTGCACAGGCCATTCATCCACGCGGGCATGGCCATGCGCCGTGCGCGCCGGACCGCGGCCGGCGAGTTCACCGTTGACCCACACCCGCCAAGCCTGGGCAGCGGCGATTTTCAGCGTGGCCCGATGGCCGGCGGCAAGCCGGACCGCAGTGTGCAGACTGATCCAGATGTTCATGCGGCCGGAAAGTTTTTGCGGCCAGACAGGAAGAGCGCGGGCAAAGGGACGATAGGGTAACATAGGGGAAGGCGCGCAGTCTTGCACGGAAGGTCCGGGGGATGGCCAGCTCCGTCTCGCGGTTTCAATTCTCCGACGGAGAATTTTCATTTTTTAGGGCCCCACTGGCACTTGCCATGCTTAAGCTTCCCGCTCTCCTTCACCACCGCTTATGCCTATCCTCGTCGGAAAATCCGCTCCCACCTTCAACGCCAACGCTGTCGTCAACGGGCAGGTCGTCTCCGATTTCTCCCTGACGCGCTATCTCGGCAAAAAGCACGTGGTCTTCTTCTTTTATCCGAAGGATTTCACGTTCGTCTGCCCGAGCGAGCTGCATGCCTTCCAAGCCGCGCTGCCGGATTTCGAGGCGCGCAACACCGCCGTGGTGGCGTGCTCGACCGATACCGAGCAGTCCCACTGGGGCTGGCTCCAGGTGCCGAAGGACAAGGGCGGCATCGGCGGCGTCACCTACCCGATCGTGGCTGACACGAACAAGACCATTTCATCCGCCTATGGCGTACTGGCCGGCGAACTGCAGGCGGGCGGGCGGCCCGGTGATCCGTTCACCGCGACCGGCGACCTCATCGCCTACCGCGGCCTGTTCCTGATCGACCTGAAGGGCGTGGTGCGCCACCAGCTCATCAACGACCTCCCGCTCGGGCGCAGCATTGATGAGGCGATCCGCATGGTGGACTCGCTGCAGTTCTTCGAGCAGCACGGCGAGGTCTGCCCGGCCAACTGGACCCGCGGCAAGAAAGGCATGAAGCCCACCAACCAGGGCGTGGCCGATTACCTCGCGATGGCGTCGTAAGGCGCACTCGTCACTTCCGCAGATTCACCGCAGCCCCGGATAAAATCATCCGGGGGTTTTGTTTTTTCAGTGCCGCAGCGCGCCCGCCGGCGTCCGTGGTAGGGCGGGTCTTTGACCCGCCATCAGAGACTCCAAGGCGGGTCAAAGACCCGCCCTACTCGCGACTGTTCACCCGCCCCAGGCTTGCCGAGGGCTATGCTCGAGCCGGCTTCAGCCGGTCCGCGGTGGACGGCAGTTCCGCGACATATTGGTAATCGGGCTCTTTCGCCTGACGTTGCAGGACCGAGATGATGTGGCGCCAAACCGCGATCAGGCCATCGGGAGCCGGAGGCACATCGTGCTTCACCGCCGCATGGAGCCGCTTGAGGTTGTAGCAGGGCACCGCGGCAAACATGTGATGCTCCATGTGGTAGTTCATTTCCCAAAACAGGAAGCTTACCACGGGCGTCAGGATCACAGTGCGGCAGCACAGGCGGAAGTCCGGGACCTTGTCCTGCAGGCCGATGTGCTGCGTGTTGTTGCAGAGGAAAAACAGCCAGCCGCCGTAGGCCGGCGTGAGGGAAATGAGCACGGGGATGATCCACAGCCCGTAGTACAGCGACACCGCCGCGATGAGCACATGGCCGGCCAGCACCACCCGCGCCCAGAGAATCGGGACGCGCCGCAGTTGCGGCTGCTCCGGCGGGAAACAGACCAGCTCCCACGTGCCCTCAAAGCGGCCGCAGGCGAGGCGCAGCGTGTAGAGGAACATCCACTTGAACCCACGCGGGTTGATGATCGATTGCTCAAGAAAATGTTTCAGCATCAGCTTCGTCGGCAGCACGACTTCCTGATCGTCCGGCGGATGCAGCGTGTAGCGGTGATGCCGTTGGTGGCTGCCGGTGAACATGTCCGGGTGAAGCCAGCCTAGGAAAGAGAGGACGCGCACGAAAATCTCGTTGAAGATCTTCGTCTTGAAGACCGTGCCATGGCCCAGCTCGTGCATCCCGTTGGTCAGGAAGCTGGCCACCGTGCCGTGCAGGAAGACCAGCAGCACTGTGAGATACCACGGTTCGTGATGGCGCCAGGAAAGGAACGCGAGGGTCGCGGTCGTCGCATAGACTCCAAGAAACCCGCCGGTCTGCGCGAAGGCTTTCCAGTCGCTGCGCTGGTGCAGGCGCTTGAAGACGTCCGTCGGGAGCGGGGTGCGGTACCAGTCGACGACAGGTGGGGTGCGCGTTTCGGCCATACGGTGTCGGGTATTAGGAACGCCGCCCGGCATGGCAAGCATGATGGCGCGAATGAACGAGCCGGCCCCCGGGTAGCAACCGACGTGAGGAGGCTGGCCTTAACGCCGCAGCTCGAACCAGCCTCCTTACGTCGGCTGCTACTATCGGGAGCTACGCGACGTCGTCCCGCGCCCGGCGCCGGGAAAGTTTCTCCAGCAGCTCGGGGAACGCGGCGCGCACCGGCGACTCCGCCAGATATTCCGCCGCCTTCGCCTTGGCCCCGCGGGAACAAAGCCCGGCATAAACGTGCAGCTCAAACTGCAGCCGCAATTGGTCGTGGGCCGACTTCAGCCCAAGCGCGGCCAGCAGAAAAATCAGCGCCTCGACGGTGCAAAACTTTCCTTCGCCCGCCTGCGTGCGCAGCCAGTAGCGACTCTCGCCCGTCATGGGCAGGCAGACGCGACGGCCCCACGGCTCGACTGCGCGCATCATGTCGCCCGCCTGCCGCCATGTGCCGTCCAGCAGCAGCACCTGCAGGCCCACGGGCGGTTCCGCCGCGGGCAGCGGCTCACCCAGCGGATGCAGGATCCACAGCGCCTTGCCCGGTTGCACGATCAGCTCGCGTTCCAACGGGCGCTCCCGCCGGTAAAGATGCACGTCCGCCGTCGGGATCACGCGTTTGATGAGGTGCCCCGTGCTGCTCGGGCGCCAGTTTTCCATGTGGTGCATGAGCACATCCACCTTCACCGGGCAGTCGACGTTCCTGAGTCCATCACAGATGCACCACCGCGGAGGGAGCTGGCAGCGTTCACACCGGGGGCTTTGATTGAGGACCACGCTTCGCGCCATCGTGCCGCCATCGGGAGCAACAAACGCCGGCCGGTCAACCCGGACTTCTCCCCTCGCCCGTACCCCCAAGGCCACGGCGGTTTAATTCGCTAATGGCGACAATCGCGGCGAAGGTAGGGCTCGTCCGCCCGCATCCTTCGATCACCAAGACCATCATGGCCCGTCCCATTCACCGCCGCACCGTTACTTTCGCCCAGAAGGCCTACAGCTATGATCCGCATGAGCGCATCGAGCTGATCGGAGGACTCAACTCCGACAAGAGCCGCTGGAAGCTTTCCCAACAGGCCGCCATCAGCGCCATCGAGTCCGGCACCGACGAGTTTTTCGTGATCACCAAGGACCGCACCGTGAAGGTCGTCGTGGTCACCTACGCCGGGCAGAAATACCTCAAGACTGAGCAAGGGGAAAAGGGTCCGGACTCCCTCCTCGCGCTGCCGTCCAGTTAAGTTGCAGTCGAGCGACACGTAGCAGCCGACGTAAGGAGGCTGGTCTGGCCCGCACCGCCCTCAGTTTCCCGCCGAGCTCAGGTGCCAGTTACTGCAGATCGGGCAAAGGTAGGCGCTCCGCTGCCGCTCCACGCCCGCCAGCATCGCAGCGGCGAGGGCATCGCCCTGCGTGCGATAGCGCCGTTTGCGCGTGCATCGGTGCCGCTGCTCTTCCCGTGTGGGTTTTTTCATGACGGCCTCATAACCAACCGAGTGAAAATCTCACCGGCCGCATCAAAAGAGCCGGGACAGACTCAGCGTCGGCCCAAGGGCGTTGAGGCCGGGATTCACCTTGTTCAGCCCTTTGTTGGAAATGTGCTGGAAATAAAGTCCCAGCGACGTCTGCCACTGCTCGTTCAGCCGATAGCGGACACCGGAGTGAATCAGCCAGGTGAGATTGAAGTCCTGTCCTTGGGCGCCGCGGATCTGGTAGCCCTTGCTGTCCAGCCAGCCAAAGCCACCGCCGCTCGCGAAAAAGGCGGTGAAGCGCTGCGTCGGGTCGCGCCACTCGAGCTCTCCCGCCGCCACCAAGCCTGCGAAATAATCCTCCGGCCCGTGCAGGATGGGTTCGAGCAGCAGGCTGAAACGCGAACGCATCACCAGCGTCCCGCCCGCCCACGGCCACTCGTGGATCGGCGGAATCTTCAGCGTGATGATCTGCGGGAGCAGCGTGTAGCTGAGCGGCGTGGCCCCGCCGCCCACCTTCCAGAAGATACCCGTCGTATAATCCAGCTCGTAGCGCAGATTGGGAGTGAACGTGACATCTTCCACGGCCTGCATGCGGACGGCCATCAGGCCGGCGACCAGACCCAGGGCGCCCGTCAATCTCCATGCTTTCATGATTCGTGCCATGCCGCGCAGCGTGCACATCACCGCCCCTATGACCATCCGATATCGCGGGCTCACTTGAGGATCGCCGGCCGGTACCAAGCCGACAGCAGACCCAAGGCGGCTCCCGCCAAAGCGTCGACTGCCACGTGCTGCCGGGTCGCCAACGTTGAGTAGACAATGCCGAGACACCACGCCGCGTTCAGCACCCGCGCACCGGCGGGCATCCGCATTTTCCGGAGCAGCCGGTCGAGCCAGACGCCTGAGAACACCGCGAAGGCCACGTGCAGCGAGGGGCACGCGTTCTGCGCCGCGTCCACGCTCTTCAGCCAGGTGAATCCCCGGTAACGCGCCCACTCGATCCCCGTCGTGACCGGAATCGAGGTTGGCCAGAGAAAGAAAAACGCCAGCCCCACCACCGCCACCCCGCCTGCCAGCCAGCCGTAAGCGTACAATTCGGGCCGCGTTCGCATCAGCGTCGGGGGGAGCGAGACATAAAACCATAGCGACAGGTACAGACCCAGCATCGCCGGCTGAAACGGAATCCACCGGTCGACCGCCGTCAGCGGCATCACCGTGACGGCAAAGACCGGGAACCGTTGCAGCAGGAAGTACGCAAAAAAGAAAACCGTGATGAAGGCGGTGATGCCGAAAAACTTCAGCCACCAGTCCGCTGTGATGCGCGCCTTCCACTCCGCCGCGGTGGAATGACGCGGTCCGGGACCGGTCATGATCCGCTCCTGTGGCCGGAGGTCGGGACGGAGGCGGCGATCATCCCCGCATTCGTTGCAGAACCAGCCGCGACGTCAAACCTCGGGAACGGTCGCGGATAATACCCAATGCAGGTTGGCCACAAAAATGCCCAAGGGCATTGGGGCTACGAATGCGCGGCCATTGCGCCTATAGGCGCGCGGGAGATTTGAGCCAGAGCCTTGGTGCCCTGGTGCCTCTTTGCGGCCAACTCTTCGAGGCCGCACCCGAATTGCGCGAACCGGCCTCTCATCCGGCTGTCCGTTTTGGCATCGCCATGAAAAAGCACGCTCCCATTACCCGCAAAAAGATGATCCAGCTCCTCAACGAGGACCTCGCCCGCGAATTCCAGGCGATCATCGCCTATACCGTTTACAGCCAGACAATGAAGGGCGCGAAGTACAAGGGCATCGCCGACGAGCTGAAGCTCCACGCCGGCGAGGAGCTCGATCACGCGCTCCAGATCGCCAAGCAGATCGACTATTTCAACGGTACGCCCGTAACCACGCCGAAGTCGGTAAAGCTCTCGGCCAAGCCCGAGGACATGCTCCGCTTCGATCTCGAAAATGAGGAGACCACGATCCGCCATTACCGGGACCGGATTCGGCAGGCCGAGGCCATGGGCGAATTTGCGCTCAGCGAAGTGCTGCGGAAAATCATCGCGCAGGAGCAGGAACACCTGACCGACCTCGCGGACGCGCTGGGCATCGACAATCCGGCCATCAAGGCCTGATCACGTCAATAGGTCTGCCCTTCGGTCAGTGAGTCGACGGCGCCGTCTTTGAGCCGGAAGCGAACCGGCAGGGTCTCGCGGGTTTTGCCGTCCAGCGCCCGGAACACGCAAAAATGCAGATGCGGACCGCTGGAATACCCCGTGTTGCCCGACCGGGCGATGACCTGGCCGGTTTTCACCCGCTCGCCAACCCGCACGAGCACCCCGCCAGTCGAGAGGTGGAGGTATTCCGCATACGTGCCATCCGAATGCCGGATGATGACGTAATTGGCGCATTCCTTGAACACGGGATCCGCCCCGCCGGACGTGGAATCCGCGCGCACCCCCGTCACGGTGCCCGCACGCGTCGCCCGGACGTCCGTACCGACCGGCATGCTAAAGTCGAAGGCGTGCTCATTCTGCGAACCGGGCCCGTGGCTGAACCGGCCGAAATTTCCCTGCGCAAGCCGGTGCCACTCCTGCGGCGCGTACGGCAGCTCGTAGACAACCGCAGGATCAAGCCGGCCATGACGCCCGCCATAGCGCCAGAAATAGCGGTAGCTGTAGCGCCAGGCGGCGTTGGGATTGCCGGGCCACAGCTTCAGAATTTCAACGGTGTGCTGCCCGGAAAGATCAAACGTGCACGGCAACGGCCGGGAGGAAGTCATATTCTGCAGGCTGGCCTCGACCGTGAGGGTGATGTCCATGCCATCCTGCACATTGGCCACGAGGCTGATCACGTCGCCCATCCGATGGTCGGTCAGCGTTACCGCCTTGTCCTCGCAGGCCCCGCGCGCCGTGACCCCGCACAATGCAAGCAGCATCCACGTGAGTTGCCGGATCCTGAAGCACATGATGAGCAAGCGTAGCCGCCCGCCCGCTGCCGACGAACAAATTTTCCTCCGCGCTTACTTCCGGTTGTTCTTGGCCAAGGTCGACTCGATGAACCCGAGGATGTCACTCCGGCCGGTCTTGGTCTTCGACGAGCTGAGGAAGACTTCCGGGACCTCCACTCCGCCTTCGGCCAGCGTTTCGCGAAACTGCCGGACGCTCGCCTCCGAGCGGAGCATGGATTGCTTGTCGGTCTTGGTGAAGACCAGGACGAATGGCACCGAGGCGCTGGCCAGCCAGCGGACGAACTGCAGGTCGATGGGCTGCGGGGGAAGGCGGGAATCGATCAGCACGAACACGCAGAAGATATTTTTCCGCTTCGTGAGATAATCACTCACCGCTTGGTTGAACTCGTCGCGTCGCTGCTGGCCGACCGAGGCGTACCCGTAGCCGGGTAGATCCACCAGGCTCCACGTGTCGTTCATCGTGAAGAAATTGATCAGCTTGGTCTTGCCCGGGGTCACGGAAACCTTGGCCAGCTCGCGCCGCTCCGCGAGCAGGTTGATCAGGGAGGACTTGCCGACGTTGGACCGGCCGATGAAGGCAAATTCCGGCAGCGCCGAGGGCGGGCACGACTTCAGGTCGGGCGCGCTGGTGTCAAAGATAGCGGATTTGATTTTCATGCGTGGGATTTCGGACCAGCCGAACCACCCAGATACCCGGCACCGGTCGGATGGGCAACCAGCATCGGCACCGGCCGCGAAGCAGTTGACCAACGTTCGGCTCTGCTTCACTCCAGACGGGAGTCGGAAAACCCTGTCCTCCACCCCATGCCCGCTCCCGTTGCCTTGGTTGACGCTGCCGTCGTCCGCGAAAAATCCGCCCAGTACCAGCGCGACGGATTTTGCATCGCACCGCCCGTCGTGCCGCCAGAGTTGCTCGCTCGTGTCATCCCACGCATGGACGCCGTGCGGCACGGCGAGTACGAGACCGGGAAGAAACCGCTGAACTCCTGGGCCGGGCCCAACGATACCCCGGGCAAACTGAGCAAGATCGACCAGGCCCACGTGGCCGACCGCACC
Source organism: uncultured Opitutia bacterium (assembly GCA_903859715.1). GTDB lineage: Bacteria > Verrucomicrobiota > Verrucomicrobiia > Opitutales > Opitutaceae > Opi-474. The sequence continues at coordinate 6,142 of CAIONS010000047.1, read as the reverse complement.
ATTTTTGAAACCATCGCGCACCCCGCGATCGGCGAGTGGGTCGCCGCCCTCACGGGCGCGAAGCGGGTGCAGGTCTGGGCCGTGCAGATGCTGCACAAGCCGCCGGGCGGCGACGCCCGGGGAGCCGTGGGCTGGCATCAGGATCTCTATTACTGGAACACGTGGTGGCAGCCGAACAGCGACGTTTTCACCGCGTGGCTCGCCATCAGCGACGTGCGCGAGGAAAGCGGCCCGATGCATTTCGTGCCGGGCTCCCACCGCTGGGGTCTGCTGGAAGGAAGCGATTTTTTCGGTTCGGTCGACGAATCGAAACGGAAAATCGCCCTGCCGCCCAAGGCGGAATGGAAGGATGTTTCCGGCGCCATGCCGGCCGGCGCCTTCAGCCTCCACCACCGCCTGACCTTCCACGGCAGCCAGCCCAACCTGTCGGATTCACCGCGGCGCAGCTTTGCCATCCATCTCTGCACGGAAAAAGCCGTGCCGATTCCCAACCGGAACATCGACACCCAGGGCGGCGGCTACGATTACCTCGGGCATCTCGACAATCCTGCGATCTGCCCGGTGATTTACGGCGGGTAAAGTCGTAGGGCGGGTCTCTGACCCGCTCTCAGCACCGTCCAAGGCGGGTCAAAGACCCGCCCTACCCCGGAAACACTTCTCCATCATGTCTACTCCCTCATCTCCCACTCCCTGGAAACGCGCCAACACCGATTGGTTCAAAGACTGCCGCTGGGGCCTGTTCACGCACTACCTCGCCGATTCCGCCAGCAACCTGAAGCCCACCGTGCTGCCGGTCGGTGACTGGAACCGCCGGATCGATGCGTTTGACGTGGAGGGCCTCGCGCGTCAACTGGCCGAGGCGCACGTACCCTACTTCGTCATCACACTCGGGCAGAACTCGGGGTTTTATCTTTCGCCGAACCAGACCTACGACGACATCGTGGGCATCAAGCCCAGCAAGTGTTCCCAGCGCGATCTCATCGCCGACCTGGCCCGCGCGCTCTCAGCCCGGGGCATTCGTCTGATGGCCTACGTGCCCGGGACGGCCCCCGCGAGCGACCCCATCGCGAAGGAGCGTCTCGAAGGAAAACCCGACGAACGCATGACCGAGCTCCAGCGCAACTGGGAGGCCGTCGTCCGCGAATGGTCGCTGCGTTGGGGAAAAGCGCTGAGCGGCTGGTGGGTCGACGGCCCCTACGAGAAGGAAAAATACCAGCACCCCGATGCGCCCAACTACCGGAGTTTTGCCGAGGCCCTGAAGGCAGGTAATCCCGATTCGATCATCGCCTTCAACAACGGCCTGCGCACGCCGATCTATTCGATCACCGAGTACGAGGACTACACGCCAGGTGAGATCGAGCGCGACCTGCCCGTCGCCCCCGGCTGCCTCCCCGACTACTCGCGCCTCCGGAATTTCGACCGCTTTCTCGACGGCGCGCAGCTCCACATCCTCACGATCATGGGCGAGTGGTGGGGCAAGCACCCTCTGCGTTTCGACGACGAGTTTACCATCGCCTACACCAAGTACTTCAACGGCAAGGGCGGCGTCATCTCATGGGATGCCCCGCTGACGGTCGGCGGCCTGATCGACCCCGCGTTTCACCCCCAGATCACCGCCCTCGGCCACGCCATCCACACCGCGCGCTGAGCCGGGATTTCCCTGACACAATCGCACGCCAAGTCAGGGCGGGTCTCAGACCCGCCCTTTTTACTGACGGCTGCCGGCCGCCACGCTTGTTGGTTGGACACCCGCCGGGTCGCGCCTTTCGATGCCCGCATGAACGTGCTCCTCATCGGCGGAACCGGCCTGATTTCCACAGGGATTGTCAAAGCGCTCCACACCCGCGGCGCCGCGATCACCGTCTTCAACCGCGGCCAGACCGATGACCGGCTCGGGGCGGTGCGGCACCTCACGGGCGACCGCAACGATTTCCCGGCGTTCGAGCGGGCGATGGCTGCCACCGGCCCGTGGGACGTCGTGATCGACATGATCTGCTTCCGGCCTGACCAGGCCGAGAGTGACCTCCGCGCTTTCGCCGGACGCTGCGGGCAGTTTATTTTCTGCAGCACGGTCTGCACCTACGGCAACACCCAGACGATCGTGCCCACGCTTGAGACTACCCCGCAGACACCCCTCTCGGCCTATGGGCGCGACAAGGTCGCCTGCGAGCAACTCTTCCTGCGCGCCCACGCCGCAGGGAAAATGCCCGTCACGATCTTCCGCCCGTCGCACACGTACGGACCCGGCGGCAATGTGATCAACAATCTCGGCTGGGAACCGACCTTCGTCGACCGCCTGCGTCAGGGCCGGCCGATCATCGTCAGCGGTGACGGCCACGGACTGTGGCAAAGCGCGTACTCCGAGGATGTCGGCGTCGGGTTTGCCTACGCGGCGGGAAACGCGAAGTGCCTCGGCGAGGCCTACAATATCGTCGGTGACGAGATCGTGACCTGGGACGATTACACTCGCCGCACGGCCGCAGCCATTGACGCGCCGGCGCCGCGCCTCGTGCACCTGCCCACTGATTTCCTGCTGGCCGTCGACCGGCCGCGTTACCTTGCGCTGGAGGAGATCTTCCGCTTCCACGGCGTCTACTCCAACGAAAAGCTAAAGCGCGACGTGCCCGAGTACCGTCCGGCCATGCCCTATGAAGAAGGCGTGCGTCGGACCGTGGCGTGGATGGACCGGCACCAGACGATTGTGAGCGCCGACAGCGATCCGATGGAGGACCGCCTGGTCGCGGCGTGGGATAAATTCTCGGCCGAGACGGTGAAGGTGTTCGGGCCGAAATGATCGCACGCTGCTACCCGCGCGAGGGCTCGAGCATCGATTCGCGGGCCTTGCGGGACAACTCGGCGATGTGGCCGTCGTTGGCCATGACCTGCTCGAGATGCCGCATGCGCTCGGGAGTGGCGGTGTTCATCATGATCTCGCCGTAGGCACGCTCGACCCAGAAACGGGAGACGCCGTTAAGGTAATCGCGCAGCTCCTGCAGCTTCGCCTCGGGATAGCGCTGGCAAAGATTCATCGTGAACATCCGCCGCCAGCCGCTGCCACCGAACGCGGCGTGCTTGGTGTTGTGGTTAAACACCAGGATGTCGCCGGGCACGGTCTCCAGCGCTTGGGCGGGAATGTCCCGGCCCTGCAGGCCCCAAGTTTCAGGCGACTTCTGAATCTGCTCCTGGAGGGAGTTGGCAAATCCGTCACCGACCTTGTGGCTGCCCGGAATCACCCGGAGGCAGCCCGTGTTGCGCGTCAGCGGATCGAGGTAGAACGCGATCTTGATGTGCAGGTGCTCCTTGTGCCAGCCGTCGGAATGCCAGCCGGTGTCGCCGGTGTAATAATTCCCGTCGCTCGGCATGTAATTGAAATCATCGCCGAGCAGACTGGCCGCGATCCCATGGATCCGCGGGTCATCGAGCAGGCTCGAGAGCACGACGCTCTGGTCGGGGAACGGGACGATGCAAGAGCGCTGCTTGCCCTCGTGCGGCTTGCCCGCATGACCGCCGCCGCGTTTGACGAAGATGGCCTCGAACTCGCGGATGATCTCGTCGATGCGGTCCTTGAGCAGGCCGGGAAAGGCGATGAACCCGAAGGTCTTGAAGAAGGTCAGCTGTTGCTCGGTCAGTTTAAAATCGGACATGGGGGAATTGGGGTTGGGGAAAACCGGCCCTGTTTTTCAGCCTGGTGAGATTCAGTCAATGACAAGACCGGCCAACCTTACGCCTCCGGCGGCTTCGCGACGGGCTTCGTTACCGGGATGTGCGCCGCCTGGCGAAGCAACTCGGCCTTGGAGATACCCAGGCGCTGCGCGAGAATGTTAAGCTTTACGACTTCGGCCTGGTTGAGCGCCGTCTGGCGCCCCGTGCCGTCGCGGTCCTTCCATGCCACATGATGGGTTTTCTGGCGGGAAACTTTAATCAGGTCGCGGAGGAAGCCTTGGTCATCGTCGGGGAGATCCATGTGAACACGGGATTGGCGGCTGTCGTCTGCGCTTTCAACCTTCAACTTTCACCTTTCAACTCTCCGCCAGATGTCCCGTCTCAACTTCACCCTCGAACGCGAAGCCAGCGGCTCCAAGGCCCGCGCCGCGTCCTTCCAGACGCTCCATGGCCCGGTCCAAACCCCGGTGTTCATGCCCGTCGGCACGCAGGCGACCGTGAAAAGCCAGACGGTGGAAACCCTCAAGACGACCGGCGCCAGCGTGCTGCTGGCCAATACCTATCACCTGCTGCTCCGGCCCGGTCCCGACGTGTTCAGGAAGTTCGGCGGCATCCACCGGTTCATGATTTGGGACCGTCCCGTCCTGACCGATTCCGGCGGATTCCAGATTTTTTCCCTGCCCGGCGAACGATCGATGAGGGAAGAAGGCGCGCGATTCCGGAGCTACGTCGACGGCGACGTCCATCTGCTCTCACCGGAAACCAGCATCGCGATGCAAAAGGTAATCGGCAGCGACATCATGATGGCGCTCGACCAGTGCATCCCGTCCACCGCTCCTCATGCCGAGGCGGAAGCCGCCATGGAACTCACCCACCGCTGGGCCCGGCGCTCGCTGGAGGCCCGCGGTGACTCACCAGCGGCGTTGTTCGGGATCGTGCAGGGCGCGTGTCATCCCGATCTCCGGAAAAAGAGCGCGGCATTTCTGCGCCAGCTGCCTTTCGACGGACTCGCCATCGGAGGACTGGCGGTGGGCGAAACCCATGCGCAACGCTACGAGTTCACCGGGCTCGTCACCGATCATCTGCCGAAAAACCTGCCGCGCTACCTCATGGGCGTCGGCACGCCGATCGACATTCTCGAGGCCGTGCACCGTGGGGTCGACATGTTCGACTGCATCATTCCCTCCCAGCTCGCGCAGCGCGGCGTGGCATTCACCTTCCAGGGCAAGCTCCAGCTGCGCCGCGTGGCGCACAAGCTGTCCGAGGCACCGCTCGAGGCCGGCTGCCCCTGTGCCACCTGCCAGACCTACACGCGCGCGTACCTGCACCATCTCGTCAAGGCCGACGAGACGCTCGGCTGGCATCTGCTGGGCGTCCATAATTTCGCGTTCTATCACCGCCTGATGCGGGAGATGCGGGAGCATATCCTGCACGACACGTTTGCCACCTACTACGAGGCGAAGCGCCACGATCTCGGCGGCAGCGATGAGGAAAACGTCGTCCACCCGGTCAAAAAACGCGCGCCAGCCCGGGTCAAGCATCTGGGCGACTACGACATCGTCACCGGGCCGCAGGGATTTTCCAGCATCCGCCAGCTCAGCTCGGGCGAGGTGATGCACTCGGTGAACCGTCCGAGCGACGAGGCCAATGCCCTCTATGTCGGACAATCGGGCCTCGCCAAACGCCTGCTGAAGCGGGACGGCCATGCGACGGAGCTCGTGATTTGGGATGTCGGCCTCGGCGCCGCGTCGAACGCGATGGCGGCGGTGCAATGCTTTGAAAAGACCCTCGCCGAGCATGGTGCGGAGGCCGTGCGACCGCTGCGCCTCGTGAGCTTCGAGATCGATCTCGACCCGCTGAAGCTCGCGCTGCGCTTTGCGAGCCACTTCCCGCATCTGCGCCACGGCGCACCGCACGCCGTGCTGGAATCCGGACGCTGGACGCACGCGTCAGGCTTGCTCCACTGGGAACTGCATCACGGCGATTTTCTGACGTTCCTGGAAACGACGCCGGCGCCCGACCTGATTTTCTACGATCCGTTCTCCGCAAAGACCGACACCGGATTATGGACGGCCGCGGTTTTCGCACGGCTCTTTCAGCACTGCCGGCCCAAACCGGCCGAGTTGTACACTTATTCGGCAGCGACCGCGGTGCGGGTGGCGCTGTTGACGACCGGCTTCTTCGTCGCGGAAGGGGTCGGGACCGGCCCCAAGGCCACGACCACCGTCGCATTCACCCAGGAGCACGGGATCCGTGCTCACCCGGCTGGTGTCCGCCTGCTGGGGAATGAATGGCTCGCCCGCTGGCAACGGAGCGATTCGAAGTATCCGCCGGGTCTGGCTGCAGAAGAGAGACCCGCCTTCGAAAAGCGATTTGAGGCGCATCCGCAGTTTGGGGAAATGTAGGGCGGGGTCGCTGACCCCGCCAAGGCCTGCCGGACAGCTCATCCAGAGGATTCGCCCTACCTTTCCAAACAGGC
>CAIONS010000046.1 GCA_903859715.1 uncultured Opitutia bacterium | reverse complement strand
GCCGAAGGCCGTCAGGCACTCGCGGGTGTTCGGGATCACTTCCTCGGCGAGGATCTCCCCGCCGGCAGACAGGACGCACACCGCGTGGCGGCGGTCCCCGAGATCTAACCCAATCGTAAGGTTGTTCGTGGTCATAAGGCGCAGAGTAACGGCCTCACACCCAGGTGCGAAGCCCTCTACGCCTTCTCATTCCTACTGGTTAGCCGGTTTTTCTTTTGCGCGCTTCATCAACTCCAGCATCAACGCTGCACCCGCGCCAACCACTGGCTCCGGTGGTGCAGTGATGACGTAGAGCCCTGAGCGAGTGAGCATCGTAACCTGCGCATCGCGCTTCGGCAGAGACAAACTCGTGCGGGGCTTCGCGCGATTGCTGGCCGGAATCGTGGAGTCCACGAATGCCTGGCACAGACTCTTGATCAGCGCGTCCTGCGCATCCCAGAAAATGGCTTTGCCGGAAAAATTCAGGTAGCGCGCAGAACCATCGACGTAGGCGGCTAGAGTATCGTAGCCGTCGCCGGATGGCATCTCGATAATCACGCCCAACACCTCGAATGCGAACTTCGGGTCCGGCTTCTCACCCAACTCTCGAAGTGCCGACCAGGCCCAAAGCTGAATCCGGGTCTCAAGCTGCGGTAAATCCAGCACGCTTCGGAGACGGGCGATGCCTTCTTCTTTCTTTCCGGCTTCAACGAGCTTCGACGCATCCGCAATCGTCTGAAATGCGCCGGGACTTCCATCCAGATGCATCTGGCGCACTTGCTCCTTGAGCGACTGCGATGCAAAAAGCATCTGGCGAATCGGGTCCGAATCGGAGCCGAGCTTTGCGGCGTCGGCCTTTGCGTGGCCGGGCAAGAATGCCATGAGGAGTGCAAGGAGCTTCTTCATTCTTGGCTAACAGTGTTATTCGGCCTTACCCAAAAGCCTTACTGGAGGATTAGGCATGTGTTCAGCTGATGGAATAACCCATTGGATGACAAGAACTGTACGTCGTGGGTAAGGCATCGGCCGGTCGTGGTGATGGGTGGCAAAGCCCAAGTCGGTCAGGGCCGGCGACTACAGGTTCAGATGATCTCCAGCGCATCCCGTGACGGCAGCGACGGGAAAGGGGCGGCGGGGTGGGTTTGGTACCAGTAGGCGACGGAGGCGATGTCGTCCTGCAGGGGCAGGAATCGGCCCTCGGTGCGCCAGCCCAGGGCCTGCATCGTGATGCGGATGTCCTGCTGGAAACGGATCGGGTCCATGACGTGGAAACGATACATCGCGTGACGGTTGCCCGGCTTGTCATCGCGGCCGAAGGCGCCCTCGGGATAGCCCAGGAAGGGCGCGCTGAAATTCTGCAGGAAGCACCAGGCGCCGCCGAAATAGTCCTCGGTCCCCGTGCCGCAGATCGTGGGAAACTTGTCGTCCCCATCGAGGAAGACCTTGAACTCGCCTTCGCCCCACCAGCCGTTGCTGTTTTGCTGCCAGGCCATGTAGGTGCCGACGTAGTGGCCGCAGCCTTTCACGCCGTCGAGGATCACGTGGTCCTGCTGGTACGGCAGCGGGTTCGAGCGCCGGAACTGCGCGTGGAAATACGCGTCGTCCTCGGCGATCTCGGTCTCGGCGTAATTGATCGCGTAGAAGAACCCGACGATCTCCTCGGGTGCGCGGTTCTCGATCGTGATCGTCACGTGCTTCCGGAACGGCATCGGAAAGTAGCAGTTGAAGCCGCCGCTGGGGTTCGTGTTGATCGGCAGCGCGAGGATCGTCGTGCGGTTCTTCCAGCCGTTGCAGAAGAAATCCCCGATCGGCACCTCCACGCTGGGCTGGTCCGCGCCGTCCCAGTAAATCCGCAGGATCACGTCGCGGGAGTGCTTTTGGTGGATGGTCATCCAGATGTGCTGGATGACGCCGGGGCCGGCGATGTCCATCAGCTTGGTGGTGCTGTGCTTCGGCAGCGTCAGGCACGGTCGTACTTTCCAGCCCTGGCCCAGCTCGCGGGCGGCCCGGTCGGGGCCCTGCCAGTGCTGGCCGAGCTGCTCGACGCCCGGCGGTGGGCGGCCGGAGAGGTCGGTCATGCCGCCGCGGCCTTTTTCGCCGGTGACATTCTCGGCTGTGATCGACCGGGTCCGCGCCCGGGAGAGTTTCATGATGTTGCCCAGGCCCATGTGGGCGCCGCTGAAATCGAGGGGTTTCATGTGTCAGGGTGTGGAAAGAAAAATGCCCGGTTCCGCTGCGCCGTCACGAGAAATGCGGCGGCTCATTGCTTGTCATTCTGAGCGCAGCGAAGAATCCGGTGAGATTTCGCTGCGAGCGTCGATTCTATCCAACTGGATTCTTCACTTTGTTCAGAATGGCAATCCATGCAGGCCCGGGACGTGCCTGCCCGCTTTCCTCCGTGTTCTCCGCGTCCTCTGTGTTCAAACAGATCGGCACCTGATTTGTCGCGCGGTCAGCGGCGGACGACGACGTAGCGGAAGACGTTCCGCAGGAGGATGCGGCCCGAGGGTTGCCGGAATTTTTCCAGGACTTTCCGCAGCGAGGCGGTGACCGCCGGTTCGCCGGCATGCTGGAGGGCCCGGATGGCCGGGCCGGCGCTGAGGAACCCGCGCAGCGCGATGGCTTCATCGGGATAGTCCCAGACCGTCGAGACCGCATATTCGCCTACCAGAGCCAGTCCCGCCTGCGCGGTCAGGGCCGCCATCGCGCCCTCGAAGGACAGGGCAAAGGGTCCCGGGGCGTCGGGCGGCGGAGGCGGCAGGTGGGCGCCGAGCGCCTGGAGATAGGCGGCCGCCTCGCATTCCTCCGGCCGGCCCCACGTGGCCAGCACGAGTTGGCCGCCGGGCGAGAGGACTCGGCGGCCCTCGCGAAGGGCCGTGAGCGGGTCGGCGGCGTATTGGAAGGAGTTGAATCCCGTGACAAAGCCGAAGGATGCATCGGGGTAGGGCAGCGCCTCGAGGTCGCCGGCGGAGAACGTCACGGCGGGCGCGCGTTCCCGGGCGAGAGCGAGCAACGGCTCGCTGGCGTCGAAGCCGGCGACCTTCATCCCGCGGGAGGTGGCCAAGGCGCAGAACACACCGGAACCGCAGCCCACATCCAGCACGCGGGCCCCGGGCGGCAGGGCGAGCGTCGCGAGCACGGAAGCGTAGAGATCGCGGCCGGTGGGTTCCTGGATTTCAGCCCAATCCCTGGCGCGTGTACCCCACAAGGGGCCCTGAACCGGAGCGGAGCCTTTGAGCGTCGGCATTTCGTTCTAAAAATGCGCGCTTAGGCAGCTTTGCAATCTTGGGTTCTCGGCGGTCGCGATCCAGTTTGGCTGAAGCGACCAAGGCTACTGTGGGCGGGGTGCCCTCACCCCGTTGGAACGAAGACGGGTGAGGGCACCTGTCCCACACCCGATCTTCCAGCAATGCCGCCCGACTCAGTGCCCGTTCTTGCCGTGCTTCGCGCGGAAGCGGGCGAGCTCGGGATAGGCCTTCGTGGGGTCGCCGTAGACATTCCCGGAGAGATCCTTGCCGCGGGCGAGATAGAGGTGATGCCACTCGCCGATCTTCTCGTGATTCTCGCGGGTGCGCGTACTGATGTAGCGCATCGTGTAGCCGCAGCGGCGCTTGGTGCTCGTGTTGGCCTCGCTACCGTGGATAAGGCGGCCGTCATGCAGGCTGCACTGGTTGGGCTTGAGTTCGATCGGAATCACTTTGCTCATGTCACGCTGCTTCGCCGTGATCTCGTTGGGGAATACCGCGACTTCCTTGGTCAGGTCCTCGTAGTCGGAAAAGCCCATTTTCCCGCTGTTATGCGTGCGCGGGATGATGCGCATGCAGCCGTTTTCCGTCGTCGACGGATCGATCGCCAGCCACACGGTCACGACCTCCATCGGCGCGATCATCGTCTTCCAATACGACGAGTCCTCATGCCACGGCACGCGCTGGCCGTTGCCGCGCGGCTTGCAGATGAAGTGGCTCGCGAAGAGCGCGATGTCCGGCCCGAGGATCGGCTCGACGATGTCGAGCACCTCGTCGGCGAAGAGCCATTCGAACAGCTCGGGATGCTGGAAGTGCGGGACGTCCATCGACTCGGGGCGCACGCCGGATTCGAGGCCGTTGAGGATGTTCTCGAAGCAGGCCTTGAGCCCGTCGAACTTGGCCTGGGGGAAGACCGGTTTCCGGAAGATGTGATAACCCTCCTGCTTGAAAGTCGCGACCTCGGCGGGGGTCAGGCGGGGAGTTGAAGTGGCGGAGGTGGGGGAGGAAGTCGGGGCAACCATGCTTATGTTATATCACCCTTTATCGGGGAAATCTTGCCATAAAAGCGCACTTTATTGTGTTATATTGTCCTCATGCCGAAGGACTGCCTGCATTTCAAAATCGCGGACTTCGTGCGGCCGGGTGAATCCTACCATTTCGCGCAGACGGAGCTGACCGCGGGCAACGCCGCGCGCTATCACGATCATGATTTTCACGAGGTGTTCTGGGTGACGCGGGGCCGGGGCGAGCACCTGCTCAACGGCCGGACGGAGCCGCTGGCGGCGGGACGGCTCTTTCTCATCCGGCCCAAGGACCGGCATCACGTCACGGGCTCAGATGCGGCCCCGCTGCAGATCCTCAATCTCGCCTTTCCGAGCCGTTACTGGACGGAGGTGAGACGGCGGTATTTCCCGCGGGAACGCGATGCCTTTGTCCGATCGCCCGTGGACCGGGCCTGGCCGCTGGACGCACGCGCGCAGGCGGCGCTCGAACATTGGGCGGAGCGGCTGGCGACGCCCGGCCGGCCGCGGGTGGTGCTGGATGGATTCCTGATGGAACTGCCGCAGCTGCTCCAGGCGCCGGCCGCGGGCGCGAAGCCGGTCCCGGAATGGCTGGCGCAGGCGCGCCGCGGCATGGCGGGGCCGGAGCAATTTGCGGGTGGCACGCAGGCGCTGGCGCGGCTGGCGGGGCGCAGCCCGTCACACGTGGCGCGTGCGGCGGTGCGGTGGCTGGGCCAGACCCCGACGGAGATCGTCAACGAGGGCCGGATGGAGTTCAGCGCGCACCAGCTGACGGAGACGACGCGGCCGATCATGGACATCGCGCTGGATTGCGGGCTGACCAACCTGTCGCATTTCTATGCGCTGTTCCGCCGGCGTTTCGGCGTGAGCCCGCGCCGCTACCGTTTGCAGGCACACCCGACAGTGCGGGGGTAAAATTTACCACGAAGGGCACGAAGCTCACGAAGGACAATCCCCGGACCAAGGCATTTTAACCACGGATTTCACGGATTGTTGCCGACAAATCCGAGGTAGGGCGGGACCGCTGGGCCCGCCGTTCCGATCAGCTTATTCGGTCTGGTTCCCAGACAAATGGCCAGAGCGTAGCATCACTGATCAGATTTTTCCGCACGGGATTCATGCGAATATAGTCGGCCTTTTCCACGTAGCTTCTGTCGTCGCGAATCCGATGGTCGAAGAAGTCCCTCTGCCAGGACACGCCGGCTTTTTTGGCGATGATTTCCTTCCAGTTTGAAATGACCGTTTTCATGGCGCGATCACCGGGGAAGCTGATCAAAGCGTGCAGGTGATCAGGCATGAGCAGTAGCAAATGGACATACCAGTCCTGACGCGAGTGCCGGAAGCGGACGGACTCGAAAATGATCCCAGCGGTCACGGGATTGCAGAGCTGACTGGTGCCGCGGGGCGTGCAGCAAATGGTGATAAAAAACGGGTCGCCGTCGCGGATCCAAGCCGGAGGCTCATGGGGAAGCTTTTGGCGGACAGGCGGTGAGATTGGTTTATGCTCGGACATAAAGACTGAGCGGCGCGCCCAGCGGTCGCGCCCTACCTCGGAATAGTTGGGCGATGCCGTCTGCCCTCAGAACCTGAGGTGCTTTACCGTGAGGCCCTTGTTGATGAGCTGCTTCAGGGCGTCGATGCCGATGCGGAGGTGGTCGTTGACGAAACTCGAGTCTACCTGCTCGTCGCTCTTCGCGGTCTTCACGCCCTCGGGCGTCATCGGCTGGTCGGACACGAGGAGCAGCGCACCGGTGGGAATCTCATTGTAGAAACCGGTCATGAAGATGGTCGCGGTTTCCATGTCGATCGCCAGCACGCGGATCTTCTTGAGGTACTTCTTGAAGTCCTCGTCGTGCTCCCAGACGCGGCGGTTGGTGGTGTAGACGGTGCCGGTCCAGTAATCACGGGCGTGATCGCGGATGGTGGTCGAGATGGCCTTTTGCAGCGCGAACGACGGCAGCGCGGGGACTTCCGGGGGAAAATAGTCGTTGCTGGTACCCTCGCCGCGAACGGCCGCGATGGGGAGAACGAAGTCGCCGAGCTCGGCGCGGTGTTTAACGCCGCCGCATTTGCCGAGGAACAGTACGGCCTTTGGCTTGATGGCGCTGAGCAGGTCCATGACCGTGGCGGCGAGCGCGCTGCCCATGCCGAAGTTGATAATGGTGATGTCGCCGGCCGTGGCGCTGGACATGGGCTTGTCCTTGCCGAGCACGGGCACGCGGTGCTGCTGGGCGAACAGCTTCACGTAGCGGTCGAAATTGGTAAGGAGGATGTAATCGCCGAAGTCCTTGAGCGCGACGCCGGTGTAGCGGGGCAGCCAGTTTTCAACGATTTCGCGGCGGGATTTCATGGCGGCCAAGTTGGAGAGGCGCGGGCTGGAGGGCAAGGGCCCCTTCGGGGCCCTTGCAGGAGAAAGGAGAAGGGAGCAGGGAGAAAAGAAGACATCGAGCGAGGTGAGGCGCTTACGCTGTGCACGGCGGATTTCCCGGTCCGTGAATTTGCGATGCTCAACTTCTGCGCTCTGCCCACAGGTCTTCCTTGCTCCTTTCTCCTTACTCCTTTCTCCGGCTGACCGCTCCGCGGTCAGCCTTCGGCCAGCGCGTTCGCGGTGTTCAGGTGCTCAACGCCGGTGTACTTCTGCGACTGCTCGTCGGCGTGGTAGCTGGAGCGCACGAGTGCGCCGCTCTCCACGACGCCCAGGCCGAGGCCAAGGCCGAATTGTTTCCAATGGATAAATTCTTCCGGTGGCACCCAGCGCGAAATGGGCAGATGCTGCGGCGTGGGCTGCAGGTACTGGCCGATCGTCAGGATATTGGTCTGGTCCGAGGCGATGTCGCGGATCGTCTGCTCGATCTCGTGCTGCTCCTCGCCGAGGCCGAGCATGATGCCGGTTTTGGTCACGAAACCGCGGCCCTTGGCGTGACGCAGCACGGAACGCGAACGGTCGTAGCGGGCCTGCACGCGCACGGGCTTTTGGAGGCGTTCCACGGTTTCGAGGTTGTGGTTGTAGATGTCGGGCTTGGCGTCGAGCACGGTGTCCACGTGTTCCATCTGACCCTTGAAATCGGGCACGAGCACCTCGATGGCGGTGTGCGGGTTGCGGTGGCGGATGGCGCGGATCGTCGCGGCCCAGACGCTGGCGCCGCCGTCCTTCAGCTCGTCGCGGGCGACGCTGGTGATGACGCAGTGCTTGAGATTCATCTTCGCGACGGCGTCGGCCACGCGCGCGGGCTCGCCGAGGTCGAGCTCGGTGGGTTTGCCGGTCTGGATCGCGCAGAAATTGCACGAACGCGTGCAGATGTTGCCGAGGATCATCAGGGTGGCCGTCCCGCGGGACCAGCACTCGCCGAGATTGGGGCACTGGGCGCTCTGGCAGACGGTGTGGAGCTTGTTCTCGTCCACGAGGCGTCGCGTGGCGGCATAGCCGGGGCCGGAGGGCAGCTTGGCGCGGAGCCAAGAGGGTTTACGCGTGGTGTCCATCAATAGAAGCGAGGAGCCACGAATGGACACGAATGCGCGCGAAGGACAAGGGGCTTTTGCCGATTGGCCGGGCTTTCACTGGTTGGATTGCGCCGCCAGTTTCCTGATCGCCTCCAGATTCTGGCGGGCCTCGGGAAAATCGGGCCGGAGCCGCACGGCCTGCTCACAGGGGCCGATGGCCTCGTTGAACCGGCCGAGCTGGGCCAGGGTCAAGGCGAGGCGGTACTGCATGTCGCCATCGCCGGGAGTCAGGCGCACAGCGGCTTGATACTGGTCGAGAGCCTCATTGAGCCGGCCGAGCGATGCGAGGACGTTACCGAGGTTGTAATGCGGATTGGCCTCCCGCGGCGTGAGCTTGATCACCCGCTCATAGGCTGAGATCGCGTCAGGAAAACGACCGGTCATGGCCAGGACGTTGGCCAGATTGTTGAGGGCCTCGATGTTGTTGGGCGCGAGCCGGACCGCGGTCTCCAGTTCCCCGGCCGCCTCCGGCAGCCGGTTCTGGGCGGCGAGCAGGGTGCCGAGGGCGACGTGGGCGCGGGCGTTGTCGGGGCGTTTAATGGCGGCGTCGCCCCAGAGGGAAACCGCACTGCGGTAAACCGTATTCCGCTGCACCGTCATCGCGCTCAGCCCGAGGGCGATCAGCAGAAAAACTGCCAGGCTGCGCGGTCCAATCCACGCGTAAATCCCCAGCACGACGAAGGTGATGACCGCCGCGAGCGGCAGGTACATGCGATGCTCGGCGATGGTCTGCGTCGCCACGGGGACCACGCTGGAACTCGGGGCGAGAATGACGAAAAACCAGCAGCCGAGAAACCCGAGCACGGGCCGCCGCCACAGCGCGACCAGGGTTCCGATCGCGAGCAGCACCAGGAACAACGCCTGCGGAAGCACCGCGGCCAGGCTGTCCACCTGTTCGATGCCATAGTCGACCGCGAGCGGGTGCGGCCAGAGCGACAAGCGCAGGTAAAGCGTTACCGCCCGGCACTGCGTCAGCAAATACGTCCCCGATGACAGGCCGCTGCCAAATCCGGCCGACCCGCCGCGCCCGCCCGTGCCGGCCACCAGAAGCGCGAGCACGATCCACGTAGCGGCGAGTGTAAGGTACCAACGCCCGCGGGAGCGCCAGGCATCGCGAAAACTGCCGGCGACAAACGTGCGATCGTACAGCAGGACCAGCAGCGGCGCCGTGACCATCACTTCCTTGGTGCCCATGCCCAGCAGGCACGCGACCGTGGCGAGCGTGAACCAGCCCGTGCCCGCCGCCGGCGACGTCGCGCCGCGGAGAAACGCATACAGCGTCAGCAAATACCACAGGCCCATGAGCGACTCGGCCCGTTGCACCATGTAAGTGACAGACTCGGTCTGCAGCGGATGCACGGTCCAGAGGAGCGCCACGGTCAGGGCGAGCGGCAGTGCCATGCGATCGAAACGACCTTGCCAGAGCGGCTGCAGCAAGGTCCGCCGCACCAAGCCCAGCAGCAGCAGTCCGGCGAGGATGTGAATGGCCAGGTTGACGGTGTGGTAGCCACCGACGGATTCGCCACCCAGCGCATAATTGAGCGCGAGCGAGAGTGTGAGCACGGGCCGGCCCGTCACGGTCTGGCCGATGCCGTGCGGGGTCACCAAGATATCCTGAATTGGCCAGAGATGCCGGAGGATCGGATTTTCGACGATCGAAGGGATGTCATCGAAAACGAAGGGACCCGAAAAGCTGTTGGCGTACACCGCGAGGGCCGCGAGGCCGAGGGCGAGGCCGGCCAGCACGACGGCGAACCGCGAGGAAAGAAACGCCGGTTCACGCCCCGGTGGGGTCTTCAGGGGTTTGGCGGGCATGCGGGATCGAATCGTTGAGCGCTTGGCGGCTCACTCCTGACTTTCCAGGAATTTCGGCAGCAGCGCCCAAAACTCGGCGGCGAGCACGGCCTTCACTTCCGCCAGGTCCACGGCATGGCCGAGCTCAGCCTGCAGGGAAGTCACGGTGCCGTCGGCGGCGCTGATCCCGCAGGGGACGATCCCCTGGAAGTGGGCGAGGTCGGCGTTCACGTTGAGCGCGAAGCCGTGGTAGGCGACCCAGCGTTTCACGGCGACGCCGATGGCGGCGATCTTGCGCGGGCCGAGCCAGATGCCGGTCTTGCCCTCGCGGCGCGCGGCGGCGAGCCCGAGTGAACCGAGACTGTTGATCAGCACCTGCTCAAGAAAGCGCAAGTAGGCATGCAGGTCTTTGCGCGAGGCGAGCGAGACGATCGGATAGCCGACGATCTGGCCGGGGCCGTGATAGGTGATGTCGCCGCCGCGATTCGTCTTCACGACCTCAATGCCCTCGCGGGCGAGTCGGGCGGGGTCCCAGACGAGGTTCTGCTCCGCGCCGCCACGCAGCCCGAGGGTATAGACCGGCTCGTGCTCGGTGAACACGAGGGTGTCGCCGATCTCGCAGGCGATGCGCCGGGCGACGAGTTCATCCTGCGCGCGCCAGGCCGCTTCGTAGCGGGTGCGGCCCCAGTCGAGGGTCGCGGACGCGAGGGCAGGGATCGTGGCGGGCATGACCGGCACTGTGCGAAGCCGCGCGACTGGCGCAAGGCCGGGGTGGGGCGTAGCAGCCGGCGTAAGGAGGCTGAGCCTTGTCGAAAGGGGGGCAGCTCTTCGAGCTGCCGGGCCTGCAGCCGGAATCGATGTCCGGGGAACTCGCTAAATAGTTCGGCAACACTCCGGAAATTCACAAATTCGTGATTATGGAACCACGCATCAGCATCATCACCCTCGGCGTGTCGGACTTGCCGCGATCCATCCGGTTCTATCGCGACGGTCTGGGATTTCCGACCAAGTCGAAGGAAGGCGATGGCATCGCTTTCTTTGTCACGGCCGGCACGCGGCTGGCGCTGTACCCGTTCGACAAACTGGCCGAAGACATCGCTCCCGGGGTCAAAGTCTCGCATGAATTTTCCGGCATCACGCTGGCCCACAATGTCCGGCGGAAGGAAGGAGGTGGCCGAGGTCCTGGCCTTGGCCGCAAAGGCGGGCGGAAAGGTCGTGAAGCAAGCGCAGGATGTGTTCTGGGGCGGACACAGCGGCTATTTCACCGACCTCGACGGTTATTTTTGGGAAGTGGCGTGGGGCCCGGACCAATCCTTCGATGATGCGGTAAGCGTGACCCTCTGACCAAGTCCAAGTGCTTCCGGAACCGGCGTCACGCGCGTCCATTCGAGCCTTCATTAAGTTCCCCGGGTCGCTTTACTCAACACCACCATGGTCCATCAAAATACCGAATATGCTGTTGGTTGGTTCACGCTCTCTCTGATCAACGCCGGGCTGGCGCAGAGCAAGGGACGGAGTCGTTCCAACTGGTGGCTGGCTTCTCTTTTCCTTGGACCGATCGCGACATTTCTTATCGTCGCAACAGATGAGAATAAAGGTTCTGGCAAAGCAAAGGAGTGAACGGAGACCTTGGATGTTGGACGCGTCGTGAATTCAAGATCATGACGATTACTCTTGAGCCGGCCGCCCCGGAAGACGCGGAGTCACTCGCGGACCTCCGGCTGCTCGCCATGCGCGAGAGCCTGGAGCGGCTTCATCGGTTTGACCCGCAGCGTGCCCGGCAGCGATTGCTCGGCAATTTCGCGGCCGAGCATACGCGTCATGTGGTCGCGGAAGGAAAACGCGTGGGGTTGGTCGTGGTGCGTCCGTGTGAAGAGGGACTGCTGCTCGATCACCTGTACATCCATCCGGATCATCAGCGCAAAGGGATCGGGGCTGCGGTCATGGCCCGCGTTTTTGCGGAGGCTGACCTGCAGGAAAAGCGCCTCCGGGTCGGGGCGCTGAAGGAAAGCGAATCGAACGCGTTCTACCTGCGCCATGGGTTCCGGCTGGTGGAGCAGGCGGAGTGGGACAATTACTATGTTCGCGATGTAGGGCGGGGTCGCTGACCCCGCCAAGTCTCGGCCAGTCTTTCAGCGTAATTCGCAGGAAGGTATTCTCGGATCGATCAGGCGGGGTCAGCGACCCCGCCCTACAATT
>CAIONS010000045.1 GCA_903859715.1 uncultured Opitutia bacterium | reverse complement strand
CTGAACCGCATGTCCCAATACGTGGATGCGTAGAGCGTATTCCAAGTAGACTCGAGAGCCGGCTGTTCGATTGCCATAATCCACCGGTCGTTCGCCTTTGCCTTCTTATATATCATATTGAGGAATTCTCCTGCTGACCGCCCGATACCACCATTGGTAGAGACAACGAAAGGGACATATTTAATATTACTGTCTCTCACGATGCTTTCCGCCACTGGAATAGTCCGCTTCTCTTCC
The DNA here is from genome assembly GCA_903859715.1 of uncultured Opitutia bacterium. Taxonomy (GTDB): domain Bacteria; phylum Verrucomicrobiota; class Verrucomicrobiia; order Opitutales; family Opitutaceae; genus Opi-474. The sequence continues at coordinate 3,231 of CAIONS010000045.1, read as the reverse complement.
ACCCTTTGTTTGATCAACCTTTCAACTGCTCCGTACTCAGGATTCGCGTGCGCAAAAACCGCCGAATTCGCTGCCACCACCACCGTGGATACCTCAATCACATATCGTTCCCCCGTGTCCTTCATCGTAAATCGCACGTCCGCATCGAGGGTGTTGCCTTCGCGATCACAGGTGGTAACCTCCGTTACGACAGCATCGGCCACGCCAGAGTTAATCAAAAGCGCGTGAAACAAGTTCTTCGCTGCGTCGTGCGTGGCGATGGCCCGGCCGAGCTGAGAGCATGACTTCACGTGATTGATCGTCGCCTCCGACAGGGTCCGGACCGCATCGTTGCCGCAGTGATGCGTCCAAGGAAGGGGCAAGCCACCCCGCCCCAGGTAGTCCTGCATCATCCGACGGCACACGGCCTCGGAAAAGACAAAAGGCCGCGCCATGGGCACCGCGAGGGCGAAAGCGCCCGCGCCTCTGAGGAGTCCCTCCGACAGACCCGCCCGTTCCGGAGCCGACGAAACGGCATAGATCCTGACCCACTCTTTGTCCCACAGAGCGTCCGACATTTGACGCGACCGGCCTGCCGCAGCCGACACGTTTGTGAAGGAGACCAGGGGCAGAATCGGATCCTCCGCCCCTGCCCCATCAACTGCCGCCCCTGTTCGTCGCAACCCACCGCGCGAGCTCGCCTGACGCACTTTAGCCGCATCCGCATCGCAGTGGGCCTCGTTTACGACGCTGACTGCCTCCAGAATGCCCCGCTCCAGAGGTGTAAGCGATCCGGCCTCGGTGTTTACGCCACGTTCTGACATGCGAACTCGAATCTCCTGCAAAACCCAAGGCGCCGCACCCTTGGATGCCAGCGTCTTGCCAATTTGGCTAAGAACGACCTCCACGAAGCCAACTGCGCTCAAGTAGCTTGCCGACCGCACAATCGCGGCACCCGGGAGAACGCCGCCCCGCCGCGCCGCCAGCACCACTCGCGCCTGAACGGGCTCCTTGAAGTTTTCCATGGACGTCTCGCCGCACAGGCCAGCCGCCGTTGCCGCCAGGCATTTGTCGATGGCCTCCAGACCCGCGTGCGACAAAGATGGCACAAGGCCGCGTGCGAGGCAGTTGAGCCTAGTTCCAAGGCAATACCGCGCAACGAACCCCTGGACCTGCGGGTCGTCTGCCGGGAGCGACGCCGCGGACTCCAAGTACTCGCCGTAAGCCGCCCTCGCCTCCACCGATCGATGCAACCCGCAGCCGAAATCATCCATTGTCTTCAGGCCCAGATGCGCGAAGAGCTTTGTAACACGGTCCGACTCCACTGCCACTTGTTGCTGAACCCAGGTTTCGTCCGCCGCTGCGCACTCCCCCACCCGTCCGATCGCCGTGCAAACCGTGCGAAGAGGTGCTCCCATGATCTTAGCTATGCCCACAAGCGAGATAAGCATGCGGCGAGGATCCCCCGCCAGCTGCCGCGCCGCTCTCTCTAGCTGATCTGCAGGCGTGGCCCCCGGTGACGCATCATGCACAACAACTGCATCCGGAAAGTCCCTCTCGACACAGTCAGCGAAGACCCGCGGAATGTACAAGTAGTTCTTGTGGAGCGACGTGAAATGCAACCCGATTTTGGGACCCAGTTCCCGGAGAAGCAGAATGAAGCGCCGGAGGAGGTAGGTTTCACTCACGCAGTGAATGTCGTCTAGGTAGGCCGCTAGCAGTACCTCGGCACTCAGCCGTACTTCACTCCACAGTACCGACACCCTAAACGAGCCGCTGTCACCCATCTCCCCCCAGCTCAGCGTTGCCCGCAGCGAGTCCCGATCCCTCGTATCCCCCCCTGCTGCTTTTTCCTCCGCCGCTTCAACCACCGAGTAGGTGGGGGCCTCCACGAGTACGAAGTCCGTAGCCATCGGCATCGTCATGAGGCCACCAGATGAGAGGGTGCCCTGAGCAGCGGACCGCACTGTCACTTTGGCGCCTTGCATCGTGCTGTCAACGTTGAGATCCCGCATACGCATGCGAATCGCAGCGAGGAGCTCGTCCATCCCGAGAGCGAAGAAAATAGGGCCGTACACATCGCCCTGCTGCACGCCGTCCGGGAGAGCACAGGATCCAAGCGGCTCGGCGCTCGATGACCCGTAGTAGTAGCAGCGGCCAGTCGCGTTCGGCCCGTAAAGGAAGTCGAAAATGGGCAACAAGAACGGCGCATGACGCAAAATCCCACGTTGGATTGCCGCCCGAAAAATCGAACCGAAAGCATTCCTGGCATCCGTCTCAGCCGAACCACCCGGCTTATCTGCCGCCACAAAAGCGTCGAGGCCTTTCGACACCATATGATACACCATATCTGTGCCGCATGCAAACCCCACGCCAAATTGCGAGTTCGTTTCGGCCAGGATCTGACCCACATCGCTCTCGGATTGAAGCAAGGCGCACCGCGCATGAATTCGACGTATGCTTTCCCCAATGCCAATCGGTCGCAGCTGAATTTCTCTCCCGACGGCGTACCCTTCGCCCCCTTTATCGAGCGCCAACCCCCTCACCGAGATCAATAGCGCGTGAGTCTCCCGGTGATAGAGAGCGCCATCCACTGCACCGTCGACCCGCTTGTCATAGTCCCAAGCGCCTTCGCCCCCGAAGACCGCGAGGATCGGGCGAATAAGATCCGGGCTGATGTGTCGAAGCATAGCGAAGTCAATGCCCGAAACCCCGGCCGCCGACGAACGATCCAAGTGGCGAAGCACGTACTCGAGTGTGTCGACCGTCATCATTTCCCCGTTGGGCCCCTTGACGTTTGACTCACCGAGAACGAACTTGTACACGCTAGAGGTAACCGGAGGGGCGTTGTCGGTTCCCCTGACAAAGCTGCGCCAGTCCGCCGGGAGGGCTTCGTCGTTTGGCTGTAACAGCTTAGTGAACTTTTCTCGCACGGCTTCCTCTGCGAGTGGTAGCACCCCACCCGCCGTTAGGGCCCCGAAGGACTTCGACACACTCCCCATGTGCGCCAGTTCGACCGCTCGCTTCGCCTTGGCCTCCCGCTTGTCGCCACTCCCGTCGGGAGTCTTGAATACAGCTCCTTCCATCGCCTCCGCGAACAGAGCCCCGAACTCCCCGGCGAGCAGCCGGTCGAGGCGCTGCTTCACGATCGGCAGCCACGGCGACATAGGACCCGACCCAATCAAGCCCAGCCGGTGCCGCCCGAACAGCATCGTGTACAAGCAGAGGAAGAGACGAGGCCCGTCCGCAATG
>CAIONS010000044.1 GCA_903859715.1 uncultured Opitutia bacterium | reverse complement strand
CCCTTCAGGGCTTCAAGACCAACTTTGGCTTTCAGATCGGGACTGTGCAGACGTCGTTTCTTTGACATTGGGATCGTTGTTCTGAGTTTGGATTAACGATCCGTCCTGTCCAACTTTTGGGGTCCACTTCATAGGGCGGGGTCGCTGACCCCGCCTTGTCCGGGTAGGTTGCACGCTGGCCGCGCAATGTTGCGTGCAGGCACGCAAAATACAGGCGGGGTCAGCGACCCCGCCCTACAACAACTGGCCTGCGGCCAAACCGAAAAGCGGTTTGCCACTGGCGCGGGTCGCGTCTCAGTGTGACCTGCCATGCCCACCGTTGCCGAAGAAGCCCCGCGCCTCGACCGTTTCTCGCTGCCTGATGCCGCCGGACATTTTGGCGGATATGGCGGGGTATTTGTCCCTGAGACCCTGATGACGGCCCTGCAGGAACTGGCCGCGGCCTACGAGGTGGCGCGGAAGGATCCGGTTTTCCTGGCCGAGCTGCGGCATCACCTGAAGGAATTCGCGGGCCGGCCGACCCCGCTCTATTTCGCGGAGCGCCTGACCCAGCACTGCGGGGGCGCGAAGATTTACCTGAAGCGGGAGGATCTGCTGCATACCGGTGCGCACAAGATCAACAACGCGCTGGCGCAGGCCTTGCTCGCCAAGCGCATGGGGAAGAAGCGCATCATCGCCGAGACGGGTGCGGGCCAGCACGGTGTCGCCACGGCGGCGGCCTGCGCGAAGTTCGGGCTGGAGTGCGTGGTCTACATGGGCGCGCACGACATGGAGCGGCAGGCCTTGAATGTTTTCCGGATGCGCCTGATGGGCGCCGAGGTGCGGGGCGTGGAGGCCGGCCAGAAAACGCTGAAGGAGGCGATCAACGAGGCCATGCGCGACTGGGTGACGAATGTCCGCAGCACGCATTACATTCTGGGCACGGCCTATGGCTCGCACCCGTATCCGATGATGGTCCGCGATTTTCACCGCGTGATCGGCCAGGAGGCGAAGGAGCAGATTCTCGCGTGTGAAGGCCGGTTGCCGGACGAACTCATCGCGTGTGTCGGCGGTGGCAGCAACGCGATCGGGCTCTTCTTTGAATTTCTCGAGGATGCCGGCGTGAAAATGACCGGCGTGGAAGCGGGCGGCCATGGCATCAAGCGGGGCGAGCACGCAGCGCGGTTTGCCGGCGGCCGGCTGGGCGTGTTGCAGGGCTGCAAGACCTTTCTCCTGCAGGATGCCGAGGGACAGATTGAGCTGACGCATTCGGTCAGCGCCGGACTCGACTATGCAGCCGTGGGACCGGAGCACGCGTTTTACCGCGACCGGGGCCGGATCGATTTCGCGTATGCGACCGATGACGAGGTGCTGGAGACGTTCCAGCTCTGTTCCCGGCTTGAGGGCATCATCCCGGCGCTGGAGTCCACCCACGCCTTGGTCCACGCCATCAAGCGCGCGAAGGTGCTGTCGAAGGACAAGGTCATCATTGTCAACCTCTCCGGCCGCGGCGACAAAGACGTTCAACAAGTGGCGGCGCTGCTGGGCAGCGCCAAGTAGCAAGGGACAAGGGGCAAGTAACAAGAGGATGCCGGAACAACCGCGAGATCTGGTCGAGCGGACGTTCAGGTTCGCGCTTGAGACGAGGCAGTTTGTTAACCGTCTGCCGCGATCACTGGCTAACTATGAAGATATTCGCCAAGTGGTTCGTTCATCGGGCTCGGTCGCGGCAAATTATCTCGAGGCGCAGGAGGGATTAAGCCGAAAAGATTTCTTTTACCGCATAAAAGTATGCCGCAAGGAGGCGCGAGAGTCAGGCCTTTGGCTGCGCCTGCTGGATCTTGGCTCGGATGCAGTTCTCGCTGGGGAGAGGAATCGGCTTCTGACGGAAGCGGAGGAACTGAAGAAGATCTTCTCCTCGATTGCCGGCAAGGATGACACGGGCGAATAGCGGCGCACGGGCTCTTGCCACTTGTCCCTTGTTACTTGTTACTTCCGTCATGAAAAGCATGACGGGCTACGGACGGGGAACGGCGGCGCTGGGCAATCATACGCTTACCGTGCAGGTCAGCTCCGTGAACCGGAAGACCCTCGACCTGGCGATCAAGCTGCCGGACGAATGGGAGAGCCTGGAGGCCGCGGTCGGCGAGCAGGTGCGCAAGGTCGCGCAGCGCGGCCGGGTCAGCGTGGTGATCGAGCTGACCGGGGAAAAAGGTGCCAGCGAGATCGTCTGGGATGAGGCCGAAGTGGGCGCGGCGCTCGACCGGTTGTCCGACCTCGCGGATACGCGTGGCCTGAGCTTCACCCCGACACCTGAACTGCTGTGGTCCATTGCGAATTCCCAGCGCAAGTCCGCGCAGCTGCCCAACGCGGAAACTGCGGCCCCGGCGGTCAAGGCCGCTCTGGCCGACGCGCTGCGGGGCTTTGCGGCCATGCGGGCGATGGAGGGCGAGGCCCTGCTGATCGATTTCATCAACCGCCTGGCCACGCTGCGGACGCAGGTGGACGCCGTGGCGGCCCGTGCGCCGCTCGTGCCGGCGGGTTATCGCGAGGCGCTCCTTCAACGGCTGCGGCAGGCCGGACTAGAATTTGACCTGAACGACGAGCGCGTGCTGAAGGAAATCGCGCTGTTTGCGGACCGTTGCGATGTGACGGAGGAACTCACGCGGCTGAAGAGCCACTTCGAGCAGTTCACCGCCCTGCTGAAGGTCGACGGCGAGATCGGCCGAAAATCCGAGTTCATTCTCCAGGAAATCGGCCGTGAGGTGAACACCATCGGGAGCAAGGCGAACGACCTGACCATTTCGCGCGCCGTCATCGAGCTGAAGAACGAACTCGAGCGCGTCCGCGAGCAGATCGCGAACGTCGAATAAAGGGCTCTTTTGATTTCGGATGGCGGATACCCGCCTTCGCCAAGGCTTCGACGGGCAAGCCGGAAACCGGATAGTCCGGAAGCAGCCATGAGCGTGAGCGATTGGACGATGCACATCTGCTTTCTCTCGTCATCCTGAGCGAAGCCGAAGGATCTCTGTTATTCCTGCCGGTGGTTCCGCGTTTGATACGGACACTTCAACATCGCCGCGCGAGTGTCAGTGAATGGAAGGCGGCTTGAGGGAAATGTGAACAGAGATCCTTCGGCTTCGCTCAGGATGACGGTCTAAATTGGGAAACGGCCGATGGCTCCTTTCCGCCCACTCTCCGGTTTCCGGTATCCGCAATCCGAAAATTGTTCAGTCCGGCTGTCGGAGGGAGTGGATCAGATACAGTCCGACCCCGATGCAGATGCCGGCGTCGGCAAGGTTGAACGTGGGGTAGACGTAGCTGCCAAAGTGAAAGTCGAGGAAGTCGATCACGTGGCCGTGGCGCAGGCGGTCGAGCAGGTTGCCGGCGATCCCGCCGCAGAGCAGGCCGAAGCTGACCTGGGCGATGCGATCGCGCAGCCCCAGGGCCTGCCGCCAGATGAAAATCGCCACCAAGGTGGCGGCTGCGAGGCCCGCGAGCAGGACGCTGCGGCCGGAAAACATGCTCCAAGCCGCGCCCGTATTGCCGACATGCACGATGTAGAAGAAATCACGCACCATCCGGATGGCGTGGGGCTCCCCGTAGGTGCCGAAGGGCAGGCGCGCGATAATCCAGAGCTTGCTCAGCTGATCGAGCGCGAAGACGCCCAGCGCGCACGCCCAGAAAACACGGTAGGCCAGCACGCGGCGGAAGCCGGTGGCGGCCGGTGCCGCGGGAAGATCGGGAGTGGGCGAGCCGGGTGACACGGCCGGCTTAGTCGTCGCCGCCGCCACCGTCGTCGCTCGCGATCTTGCCGCCTTCCTCGCCCTCGCCGAAGAGGCCGCCGGCGGTGCGCGCCCGGTAGCGGTTGCGTTCGATGTCCTTCTGGGCCTCGGCGGAGTGACGGGTGAACGGCACGGCGAGGAGACGGTCCTTGGAGATCGGCTTCTGCGTGATTTCGCAGATCCCGTAGGTGCCGGCGTGGATGCGCTTGATGGCGGCGTCGATCTCGGAGAGAGCCTCCTGCTCGCTGGAGACGAGGCTGAGCGCGAAGTCGCGGTCAAACGTGTCGGTGCCGGCGTCGGCCATGTGCTGGCCGTAGCTGGAAAGGTCGCCGCTGTCGTCCTTGCTGGAGCGTTTCAGGGTCTCCTCGGAATGCAGCGTGATGCCGGCGGTAAGATGCGTGCGGAGATCGATCAGGAGCTTGTAGAAGCGCTTGAATTTCTCGGGGACATCCTTGCCCTCGTCGGGCAGCGGGGGCTTGGCGCGCTTCGGGTTGAAACCGAGGATGTCGGCGAGCGAGGCGGCCTTGATGTGGTGCGGCTTGGCCGGCTTGAGCGCCTCCAGGAGCTTGGCCGCGGGCTTCGCGGCGGCTTTGGGCGACTTGGCGTCGGCGGCCGACTTGACGGTGACGGTCTTCGCGATGGCGCGAACCTCGTCGAGGCTGAACGCAATGGGTTTGGCGGGAGCCTTGTGCTTCAGGATGCTGTCGCGCAGGGCGGTTTTCTTGGACGGTTTGGCCATGGTAGGGGGGGAAGCCTTGGCGGGCGCCGGCGCCGGCTTGGGAGCCGGGGCGGATTTCCGCTTCGAAGCCGGGAGCTTCGGAGGGGCGGATTTTTTGGCGGGTTTCGCGGCAGGCTTTTTCGCAGTCGGTTTCTTGTGAGGTTTAGCCATGGGGAGAATTGGGTAAGAAAGCCTAGGATTTCAGCGCTTCTTCACAGCGGGGACAAACCTCGCCGTGGGAAGAGGGGGTGAGAGCGGGAACCCAGCGCCAGCAGCGGGGACAGCGGACGTGGCCGAGTTCGCTGGAAGGACGAACCGCGGCTGCGAGCGCCACACCGGCGGCGGGCAGAAGAGTGACATGGGAGACGATAAAAAGTTCTGGCAGAAAGTCGCGGTGTTTTTCGAGGACCCGGTAACTTTCCTCCCTCGTGGGAACGGTGAGCGTGACAGCGGCGTCGAGTGATTTCCCGAGCTTGCCGGCGGCGCGGAGCGGCTCGATGGCCTCGTTCACCAGCGACCGGACCTTGAGGAGTTCGTTGAATTCCAAAAAAATTGGGACATTTCCCCATTCGGCCGGGATCTCGGGCCAGTCCTGAAGATGGATAGAATCGGCGATGTATTCCTGGCCGGTCGTGGCAAAGGACCAAGCCTCATCTGCCGTGAATGTGAGAATCGGAGCGAGGATCTTTACTAGCGCGCGGAAAATGTGATGAATCGCAGTCTGCGACGAGCGCCGCAGGGGTGACTTCGTGCCCAGCGTATAGAGGCGGTCCTTCAAAATGTCGTGGTAAGTCGCCGACAGGGTTACAGCACAGAACTGATTGCAGAGCTGATAAACCCGGTGAAACTCGTAAGCTTCATAGGCTTTAGTGCAATGCGCCACGAGCGCCGCTAGTTCGTAAAGCGCCCACTTGTCGAGTACATCGAGATCGGTATAGACGACGGCGTCCTTCGCCGCGTCAAAATCGAACAGGTTCGAGATTTGGTAGCGGAAGGTATTGCGGATGAGTCGGTAGGTTTCCCCGACGTGACCCAAGATCTCCTTCGAGATTGGGATGTCGTCGCGGAAGTTTTGCGAAGCGATCCAGAGACGAATGACGTCGGCGCCATAGTCGGCGACGTAGGAATCGCTGGTCTGCGGCTTTTCGTAAGTGCTGCTCTTGGAGATTTTGTTGCGCTCCTGATCGACGATGAAGCCGTGAGTGAGAACGGCTTTGTAGGGCGCAGCACCGAAAGCGATCACGCTGGTCCAGAGCGAGGACTGAAACCAGCCGCGGTGCTGATCGCTGCCTTCGGAGTAAAGATCGGCAGGCCAGGAGGTACCGCCTAAGCCGCGCTTGAGTACCGCAGCATGGGATGAGCCAGAGTCAAACCACACGTCCAGCGTATCGCGGCCACAGGTCAACTCGGACGATGCGGGCCAACCGGTGGGAAGGCTGATGCCTTCGAGGATCTGCGCTGGCGTGGCGTCATACCAGAAATTGCTCCCGAGCTTTTCAATCTTATCCGCAATCGCGCGGGTAACGGCGCCGTGGAGATAGGCCTTTTTCTTGGCGTCGAAGAATGCCGGGATGGGCACACCCCAAGCGCGCTGGCGACTGATGCACCAATCGGGACGTGTTTCGACCGCACCGCGAATACGGGCTTCGCCCCAAGCGGGGATCCAGCCTTGGTGGGCGGCGATCCGGGTGATCTCGGTCAGCGCGGTGGCGCGGGTGTTATTCTTATCCAGCGATACGAACCACTGGTCGAGGGCGCGGAAGATGATTGGAGTCTTGGAGCGCCAGCAATGCGGGTAGCTATGAGTGTATTTAGCCTTGGCCAGCAGAGCGTTGGCGGCGGCGAGCTTCTTCAGCACGCCGAGATTGGCGGTCGAAGGTTTTTTCGCGGCAAGATCCTCGACGCTCTCGAGAGTGCTCAGCCCGACGAGGTCGGCAGGCACCCGGCCGTCATCGAGGTATTTGCCGTCGTCGCCGACGGGGCAGTAGATCTCGAGCTTGTACTTCAGGCCGGTGAGATAGTCGTCCGCGCCATGGCCCGGCGCGGTATGCACGGCGCCAGTGCCGCTGTCGGTCGTGACATAGTCGGCGAGGACGACGGGCGACGCGCGGTCGATGAAAGGATGGCGGGCCGCGAGGTGCTCGAGTTCCGCGCCCTTGCGCTTGGCGACGATCGTGGGCACGGCCTCGATCTTGGCGGCGGTGAGGACCGCAGCGAGGAGGGCCTCGGCGACGATGATGCGCTCGGCGCCGACATCGGCGACGACGTAGTCCACGTCCGGATTGAGGGCGATCGCCAGATTGGCGGGAATCGTCCACGGCGTGGTCGTCCAGATAACAATGTAAAGGGGCTTGTCCACCGGCAGGTCGAACTTCTCGGCTTCCGCGACCGGCACGGCGAATTTCACCCAGATCGCGATAGAGGTGTGGTCCTTGTATTCGATTTCAGCCTCGGCGAGGGCGGTTTCGAATGGGATGGACCAGTAAACGGGCTTCTTCGAACGGTAGGTCAGGTCCTTTTCGATAAACGCAGCGAACGTTCGCAGGATATCGGCCTCAAAGGAGGGTGACTTGGTTTTATATGGATTTTGCCAGTCGGCCAGGATGCCGAGGCGCTTGAACTGGGTAGTCTGTTTTGCGATCCAACCTTCGGAAAAAGCGTCGCACCGCGCCCGTAGCTCGGCGGTCGTGACAGTTTCCTTTTTCTGCTGAATCTCTTGTGAAACCTTCTGTTCGATGGGGAGCCCGTGGCAGTCCCAGCCCGGGACGTAGGGCGTCCGGAAGCCGCGCATCGTCTTGTAGCGGTTGACCGCATCCTTGATCACGATGTTTAGCGCGGTGCCGATGTGGACGTCGCCGTTGGTGAACGGCGGGCCATCGTGGAGGACGAAGGCAGGTGCGGCCGCGCGGTTGCGCTGGATGGCGGCGTAGAGGCCGGTTTTTTCCCAGTGGGCCACGCGTCCGGGCTCGCGCTGGGCCAGGCCGGCCCGCATGGGGAAGTCCGTTTTAGGGAGCTGCAGCGTGTCTTTAAGTTCGTGCGCCATGCCAAAGAAAACGCGCGAGGCTAGGGCGCACGCAGAGTGAGTCAAGGGGAGACGCCGGGCGGGCGGAGCCGCGGGTTTCGCGGGGCTGAAACGTGGTTAAGGCGAACGTCCAACCTTCAACGCTGAACATCGAACGTCGAAGTCCGGAGAGGCGTTGAAAGTGGAAAAGGCGGGGTCAGCGACCCCGCCCTACAGGGCCGGTACGGATCGGGCGGCGAGCGATTCACCGGCGGCGATGCAAGCGGGCACGGAGATGCCGGTGCGAGCCTGGCCGCCGATCACCAAGCTGGGATAGGTGCGCTCGCAGGCGGCCATTGATTCCAGGTGGCGTTCATGACCGAGGTTGTATTGGGGAATCGCCTTCGGCCAGAAGGTGTGGCGCCGGAAAACGGGTTCGCCCGTCACGCCGAGCAGTTCCGCGAGATCGCCGCGCACGGCGGCGAGGAGCCGGTCGGGAGACAGCGCGGCGAGTTCGGGCCGGCGGGTGCCGCCGACCATGACGGTGAGGGCCACATGGCCGTCGGGGGCGCGGCCGGGGAACAATGACGAGGAAAACAGAATGCCCAGGACGGAGCGGCGCTCGATGGCGGGCGCGAGCACACCGAAGCCATCGAGCGGGTGCGCGACTTGGTCGCGGCGGAAACCGAGGAACAGCGACGAGACAGGCGGGTGCTCGATGGCGTCGAGGCCGGCGAGGGGGCGTTCGCCCAGCGGACCGAAACGAAGCGCGGCGAGTGCGGGAGCGGGCAGGGCGGCGATGACGGCGTCGAACGATTCGGTGCGCGTGCTTTCACCGTCGTTCCAGATCACATTCCAGCGGGCGCCCGGGATGAGGCCATCGAGGCGCGAGCCGAGGGTCAGCGTGCCGGAAGGAAGCCGCGAGGCGAGGGCATGGACGAGGGATTGCAGGCCATGGGTGAAGGAGTAGACGGACGGAGCCGGTTCGTGCCGGGCGTGACGTTCCTTGGCGACGGCCAGCTGGCCGCGGAGGAGCGAGCCGTGGGTTTGCTCGAGTTGCCAGAGCTTGGGGAAGGCATGGCGGGCGGAGAGTTTTTGCGGATTGCCCGCGTAAACCCCGCTGACGAATGGATTGAGGGCGTAGTCCACCAGCTCCTGGCCAAAGTGAGAGCGGATGAAATCCTCGAGACTCAGGTCAGCGGTGCGAATACGACGGCCGGAGAGCAGCTCCACGAGGATACGCACCTTGGCATTGAAGGAAAAAAGCGGAGAGGCGAGCAACGCCGGTGGGGTCAGCGGCAGAGCAAGAGGCCGGCCGCGGCGCACGATGTAGCGGTGATGGGCCTCGGGCCGGGCGGTCACCACCTGTTCGGTCAGGCCGAGCTCGCGGATGAGTGCGGTCACGGCGGGCTCGCCGGAGAGGAGGGAATTGGGACCGGCCTCGACCAGCCAGCCGCCCGTGTTCTCGGTGCGGATCGCGCCGCCGACCCGACCGGATTGCTCAAACACGCGCACGCGATGGCCGCGCTGGGACAGCCGGTGGGCGGCGGTCAGGCCGGTGATGCCGGCGCCGAGGATGGCGATGGATTGGGAGTCGGAGTTGCCCACGAATTATGCGAATCGGCGCGAATTAAAGAATGCCATGAGGCCTGAAGTTGTCAGACACATCCGATTTTCGCGACCATTCGCGTGATTCGCGGGTTACTTCCACGTGGTGACGGTTTCGACCAGGGCCTCGACGCATTCGATCTTGGCCTGCGGCAGGATGCCATGGCCGAGATTGAAAATGTGGCCGGTGGCGCCGCGCATGGACTCGAGCAGGCGGGTGGACTCGTGGCGGACAATGGCGGGCGTGGTGTTGAGCAGGACGGGATCGAGGTTGCCCTGCACGGCGACATTGGCGGGGAGCGTGCGCCGGACGATGGCGAGGTCGTTGGTCCAATCGACACTCAGCACGCGTGCACCGGTGAACGCCTGGTCGGTGAGGTGGGGCGCGGTGCCCTTGGCATAAAGAATGATGGGAAAATCAGAGGGCAGCGCGGCGATGATCTGACGGATCCACTTCAAGGAGGCGGCCTCGTAATCGGGGCCGGCGATGATCCCACCCCACGAATCAAAAATCTGGATCGCGTCGGCTCCGGACCTGATCTGCATCAGGAAATAGGCGATGAGCGAGGCCGTGAGTTTCTCGAGCAGGGCGTCGAACGTGGCGCGGTCCGTGTAGAAGAGCTGCTTGATGCGCTCGAATTCATCCGAACTCCCGCCCTCGACCATATAGGTGGCCAGGGTCCACGGTGAACCGCCGAAGCCGAGCAGGGCGGTCTGGCCGGCCAGTTCCTTTTTTAGGAGCGTCAGCGTATCCCCGACGTAGTGCAGGCGCTCAGGCACGGCCTCGGCGGGAGCGAGCGCGTCGACCTGCGTGCGGGTGCCGAGGCGGTAGTCCATCGCGATGCCGCCCTCGTCGCGGAAACGGTAGGCCTGGCCGAGCGCCTCGGGAATGACGAGGATGTCGGAGAACAGGATGGCCGCATCGAACGCGAACCGGCGCAGCGGCTGGAGCGTGACCTCGGCGGCCAGCGCGGGCGTGCGCACCATTTCCAGGAAGGACGACTTCGCCTTGAGCGCGCGGTATTCCGGCAGGTAGCGGCCAGCCTGACGCATGACCCAGACGGGCGGGCGGTCCAGCGGGGCGCAGGCGCAGGCGGAGAGGAAGCGGTCGCGGGAGGTCATGCTGGGATTTTCAATTTTGGATTCGCGATTTTCGATTGCCGGAAAATGCAATGAGGTTTGTGGCTGGATTCGAAAATCGGGAATCAAAAATCAAAAATTAGCCGAGGCCCAGTCTCGCGGTTTGAGGAAGACGTCGTAGAGCCGGGCCTCGGGGCTGCCGGGTTCGGGTTTCCAGTCGTACTCCCAGCGGACGAGCGGAGGGAGGGACATTAGGATGGATTCGGTGCGGCCGCCGCTTTGCAGGCCAAAGAGGGTGCCGCGATCCCAGACGAGGTTGAACTCCACATAGCGGCCGCGGCGGTAGAGCTGGAACTGGCGCTCGCGATCGCCAGAGGGCGTGGCTTTGCGCTTCGCGACAATCGGCCGATAAGCGGAGAGAAAGGCGTCGCCGACCGAGCGGGTCAGGGCGAAGGATGACTCGAAGCCGAGTTCACTGAAGTCGTCGTAGAAAAGTCCGCCGATCCCGCGCGGCTCGCCGCGGTGCTTGAGGGAAAAATAATCGTCGCACGCCTGCTTGAAGCGTGGATGGAGCGCGAGGCCGAACGGTGCGACGGCGGCGCGCGCGGTGCGGTGCCAGTGGGCAGCGTCCTCCTCGAATCCGTAGTACGGGGTGAGATCAAAACCGCCGCCGAACCACCAGATGGGATTTTCGATTTTGGATTCGAGATTTCCGATTGGTCCGGCGCCTTCGGCATTGGCTCCTGCGATAAAGAATCTCACGTTCATGTGCGCCGTCGGCACGTACGGATTGCGCGGATGAATCACGAGCGAGACCCCGAGCGCTTGCCACGGCTGGCCGGCGAGTTCGGGGCGATGCGCGGTGGCGGAGGGCGGGAGCTTGCTGCCCATGACATGGGAGAACGCCACGCCGGCTTTCTCGAACACGGCGCCTTCGGTCATCACGCGGGATCGGCCACCGCCGCCTTCGGCGCGGCTCCAGGCGTCTTCGCGGAAGGTGCCGGTGCCGTCCTCCTGCGCGAGCGCAGAGCAGATGGAATCCTGCAGGCCCATCAGGTACTGGCGGACGGCGGAGAAATCAGGAGGCATGAGTGGTGGAGAGAAAGGGAATACAGACCCGGACGGATGAGAAAGCAATTTTCGAGGTTCCCGGGCTCATGCTTCGTGCCGTCGCGAAACTACGTTCAAAGCGAGGTCAGTGACCCCGCACTACAATCTGCGAGGCAGCGCGGCGAGGGCGCCGCGCCTCCAGTGCATATGGTGGAGCTGCGACGCCCTCGTCGCGGCTGTTCAGGAATTTAAGGGGAGGGGCTTGCCACGTTTGATACATTAGGCGTTCGACACCCGGACGGCTCCGGCCGTTGATGACCCTCCCCCTATGAACTCCACGATCCTCTCTACCATTGCCGCGACCGGTTTTACCGTGGCGTTCTTTCACGCGGCGATCCCCACGCACTGGCTGCCGTTTGTACTGGTGGCGCGGACGCGCAAATGGAGCCGGACGAAGACACTGCTGGTCACCTTGTTTGCGGGGCTGGGCCATGTGTCGCTCACGAGTCTGCTCGGGCTGGCGATCGCGTGGTTCGGGTTTCGCCTCGATGCCCGGCTGGGCGCGGCGTTTCCATGGATGATCGGCGGGCTGCTGATCGCGATCGGGTTGTTTTATTTCTGGCGGCAATGGAGCGGCGGCGGAATCCGTCATCACCATCTGATCGGCGGGCATCACGAGGCGGGCGAGCATTGCGGCCATGACCATGAACATAGCCACTGGGACGAGGAGCTGAAGGACAGCGCGCTTGCCTCAGACAAGGCGGGCGACTGGGCGGCGATCAGCGGGCTGTTCGTGATGCTGACGCTTTCGCCCTGCGAGGGGTTCCTGCCGGTTTATCTCTCGGGTGTGCAGTTCGGCTGGCACGGGTTCATCGTGCTCAGCGTGATCCTCGCGGTGGCGACGCTGCTGGGGATGCTGGTGTTCACCTGGCTGACGCTCGTGGGGCTGGAGAAGTTCGAGGTGAGAAACTTCGAGCGCTACGAGGCGGCGCTGTTGGGTGCGTTGTTCAGCGCGCTGGGCGTGCTGATCATCGTGCTGGAACGGTGAATTGTCGGGAGAGATACAGGTAGGGCGGGTCTTTGACCCGCCCTCAACGCTTCGGAAGGCGGGTCAAAGACGCCGCCCTACGACGGAGCTATTTCGCCGGGATCTCTGAAACGACGGCCCAATCCACCCTTATTTCTTCTTCGGGGGCGGCAGGGAGAACTTGATGGCGGCGGAGCCATCATCGGCCGGGGCGGCGGGCTGACCGGCGGGCAGCGGGGCGGCGCTGATGGGTGAGGCGTCGGTGGCGGGCGCGGGAGCGGCGCTGGCGGCCGGCGCGAAGGCCGGGCCGCCGGGGGGCAGGGCGGCGAAACCTTGCTCGATGAGTTCCTTCACGCGGATGTCGCGGGTCTTGGAATCGGGACTGCCCATCACAACGACGATGATGCGCCGGCCATTCCGCTGGGCGGTGGCGGAGAGACAGAAACCGGCGCCGTTGGTGAAGCCGGTCTTGAGGCCGTCGACGCCCTCGACCTTGCCGAGCAGATGGTCGTGGTTGTCCATCATCGTCCCGCGGGCGGGCGGGCCGAACGCGCGGCGCTTCACGGAGGTGTAGCGGGTGACGTCGGTTTTCTGGAGCAGATAGCGGCAGAGCAGGGCGAAATCGCGCGGGGTGCTGAGGTCACCCTCCGAGATCTTCCGGTTGGAGGGCGGCAGGCCGTGCGGGGTGCGGAACGTGGTCTGGGTCATGCCGAGTTCGCGGGCCTTGGCGTTCATCAGCGCGACAAAGGCGGGGATGGAGCCGCCAGCGGTGCGGCCGAGCGCGTAGGCCGCGTCGTTGGCCGACTGGATCATCATGGCGTAGAGCAGCTCATCGACGGTGAACACCTCGTTCTCCTTCAGCCACACCTGGGTGCCGCCGATCTTGGAATCCGCCGCGGTGACGGTGATGGGGGTCTGCAGCGTGAGCGTGCCGCTCCGGAGTTTGTCGTGCACCACGGCGAAGGTCATGAGCTTTGTCATGCTCGCGGGCGGACTGGACTCCTCATCATGGTCATTGAACAGCACGTTGCCGGTGGCGGCATCCATGATGATGGCGCCCTTGTAGGCGTTGGCGGTGCCGGCCGGACGGGTCTTGGCGGAGAGGGCCGCGGGCAGGAGGGCGATCGCGCAGACGAGGGCAGCGGTGAGCCGGCGGGAATCAGGACGGGCGAAGCGCGAAAAAATCATGCGCGAGAGCGAAGAGGATTTACGCGGCGCGGTGCGAGCAGAAACACGCGGAGCGGGCGGAATACCCCGAACATTTTACAGGAGGGAACGAAGATCGGGCCAGGCCAAGTCGGAAGCGTTGGCCACGAAGAGGCACAAAGGGGCTGGGGCTGCGAAAGAGACTTCATGGCGCCTATAGGCGCGCGGGAGACTCAATTCGGAGTCTTGGAGCCCTTGTGCCTTTTTGTGGCCATCACTTCCTGGCGGCGGGCTTCGCCTCAGGCGGCACGAGGAAGAAAAAAGGCGTGATCATATACAGAGCGAAGGCGAGGTAGACGTTGTACCAGGCGGCGGCGCTGCCGAGCAGGTAAAAGCCCACGCCGAGGAAGGATTTTGGAATAATGTGTGGCGGCACGGTGGCGGCGCGCTCCGGCTTCAGCAGGTGGCGCAGGATGTAGGCGTGGAGGGCGATGAAGAGGAGCGTGTTGACGGCCATCACTGCGCCGAAAAAACTCACGGCGAGGGGATTGTCGGGATATTCACCCATCAGCGCGGTGGGGAACGGCACGAACGACTGGAACAGGAGGAAGAAACTGTTCAGCCAGATCAGCCCGTAGTTGGCGTGGCTCGCGAGGCTGAAGATGTGATGATGGTTCAGCCAGAACTTGCAGACGATGATGAAGCTCAGGAGCCAGCTGAGGTACTTCGGCAGCAGGTCGATCAGTTGGCGGGCGAGTTCGCGCACGTTGTCGTCCTCCTGCAGGGCGGGAACCTTGAGCTCGAGCACGAGCAAGGTGACGATGATGGCGAAGACCCCGTCGCTGAAGGCCTCGAGCCGGGTCAGGGGCAGTTGTCCGTGGGAAAACCGGGAGAAGAAACTCATGGGGAAAGCGTGGAAGATTTTTCGGGGCGAGCCGAGCCCGCACTTGTGGCATCGCGACCTGAAAGCCGGGCAACCACGAAGGGACACGAATGAACACCAATTAGGAAACCGATAAGGAGGTTTTCAAATCCTGACAGGCGACCGAGGACAGGCAGGAGACGGGGACATTGAACGGGTTCACGCATCTTCCGCGAGGACGCCGGCGAAGACCGGCCGGTCGACGTTGCCGCCGGTCTGGATGACCGCCACGCGCCGGCCTTGCAGGCCCGCGCTTTCCCGGATCACGGCGGCCAGCGCCGCGGCTCCGGCGCCTTCGGCGACGTTATGCGTGTCGGTGAAGAGGTGCCGCATGGCCGCTCGGATTTCGGACTCGTCCACGCTCACGATCCGCGCGGTGCCCGGGAGCATCAGCGCGAGGGCGGCGGGATCGGGTGCGCGGCAGGCTAGGCCGTCGGCGATGGTGGGGGAAACGGCTGCGGCGATCGGCCGGCCGGCGGCGAAGGACTGGACATAGGCGGGGGCGGCAGCGGCGGTCACGCCTACGATCTCGGTGCGCAGCCCCAGGGCGTTCCGCGCGGCGATGGCGCCGCAGACGCCCGAGCCCATGCCGATCGGGACATAAAGCACCGCGAGGTCCGGGACCGCTCGCAGGAGTTCCAGCGCGGCGGTCGCGACGCCGGCGACGATGGCCTCATGGACCGGCGGCACCAGGTGCAGGTGTCGCTCCGCCGCCAGCCGGAGGGTGTGATCGAGAGCCTCCTGATAATCCCGGCCGTGTTCGATCAGTTCGGCGCCGAGGGCGCGCATCGCCGCGTTCTTTTCCCGGCTGTTGCCGTGCGGGACGACCACGACGGCGGTCAGCCCGTGGCGCCGCGCGGCGAAGGCGATGCTCTGGCCGTGATTGCCGCGGGTGGCGGCGATGACCCCTGTGATCGCCGGCTGACGGCGCTTCAGGTCGGCGAAATACACCAGACCGCCGCGGATCTTGAACGCGCCGAGGGGCGTGTGGTTCTCATGCTTGATCCAGAGCTCGACGCCGAGCCGCTGGCTGAGGAGCGGCCAGCAAATCTGCGGCGTGGGCGGCATGACCTCGTACACGAGGCGGGCAGCCTCTTCCAAGGCGGCGAGGGTGGGGAGGTTCATGGTCAGCGGAACTCGAGAATCGCCTCGATTTCGACCGTGATATTCTCCGGCAGGCTGCTCACGCCGACGGCCGAGCGCGCATGGCGGCCGCGTTCGCCAAACACCTCCACGAGGAGATCCGAGCAGCCGTTGATGACTTTCGGATGGTCGCGGAAATCCGGGGCCGAATTCACGAAGCCGAGCAATTTCACCACGCGCTGCACGCGGTCGAGGGAACCGAGTGCGGTTTGGGCGACTGACAAAAGCCGGATGCCGGTCAGCCGGGCGTGCTGGTAGGCGTCGGCCACAGCGACATCCGCGCCGACCTTGCCGCAAAGCCACGGGCCTTCGGGAGTTTTAGGTCCCTGGCCGGAGAGAAACAGGAGGTTTCCTGAAATCACCCAAGGCACATAATTGGCCAGCGGAACCGGCGTGGGTGGCAGGACGAGGTTCAGGCTCTGCAGTTTGGTCTCGATCATGTTAGGCATGGCAAAATACCTGGCGTAAAATTCACGCTATCCAGCCGAGCGCTCTCTTTGCAGCGTTGGTCACTTTCCTACCACTTGAAAAGCGCTTAACACGTCTCCCAGTGCTTTAAGGGCACCCTTGGCGCTTGATCCAGAGGTGCTGGAGAGGTGCAGATCGATCCAGGTGCCGTCCTTGACCAATTCGGCGCGAAAGTGCGCGTTGCTGCCTTGCGCGAGAAGATTCGTCGTATACGACACGACCTCCCAGTCACCGATCTTGAGAAAATCGATATTTTCTGGCGCAGGTCCACTGCCGTTACTGAGGCCCCTCGATTCAGATTGCCAGAATTCCCTGAGCCCCTTGAACCGAGAGGCGGGCTCGAACCAGCCGGAAATGATCAGGTTGGGCGAGGAACGGAAGAGTTCGAAATATCGGGGACTATTGGTGGCTCCGCCGACTCGAAGGGTTTGCGGATCGAGGCCATCGACCGGGATTTTCAGGATCAGTCTGCTTTCTGGAACGGTGACTTCGTAGCCCTTGCCGGCCTGCTTCAATTGCAGTGAATCACTCGCAGCGGATGCCACGGCTGCGTTCCGAGTAAAGCGCATGCTGGCCACGAGAGAAAGCATGGCTGCGGCTTCGGGCCGGTTGGGGTCGTCAAATTGCATCGTCGCGACCACAATGGAATGAGTGTCGAGCGCCAGGAGTGCGCTGCGCATGACCTTGAAGTTACCGGGAACCGGCGGCTTGCCCACGAGAGCGGGATCAGTGAACTGAGCGTACCAGCCCGTGCCTTGCCGCAGGGTTATGGGCTGGGGACCAAAGGCCTTTTCGACTGAATCCGAGATGACTGGTCTAACGCTCTGCCGCAGCTGGTCCTGAACTTCTGCAGCTTGGATTGATTTACCAGCAGGCAGCTCGATCAAAGTAAGCTGCAGGACCGCAGCTGCGCCGGATCGCGGTTCACCGACCCAGCCAAAGGCGGAAATGCTGGCTTGCCCGCCGCGAAAGTTCCAGTCACGGGGAACGTCAAAACTGACGGTCCCGTGCCCGGGCCAGGAAAAATCATCGGCACGAACCAACGTCAGGGATGCGACGAGGCAGGCGGCAAGGATCAGTAAACGCGATTTCATGGGGTGGTGGATGACTAGTGACTCGCCGATGACGGTGCGATCAGCGAGGAAGTGCAAACGCAGGTCAATCCGGGACGGGTAGCAGCCAACTTCTATAAGCCGAAGGCGCAATGGGAGCTTACTGGCTCTGCTCGAGCGGGAGGTCGTGGAGTTTCAGCTCGGGGTTCTTTTCCACGAAATAGCGCATCGTCCAGTCGTTGGGGAAAAGGGCGACGGGCTGGTCGAGCTTGTCAGTGCCGAAGGCGACGCCGCTGGCGACGATGAGGCGCGTGAGTTCGGGCAGCGCCGCGGAGGGATCGGCGGGGGCGAGCCACTTCATGATCGTCCAGTTGCACGGATCGAGGCGCGAGGCGGCGTTGTATTCGCTCTCGAGGCGGAACTGTACCACTTCGAACTGCAGGGCGCCGACGGCGGCGAGCAGCGTCGAGGTCGTCATGCCGGCGCGGAGGGTGATCGATTGCACGACGCCTTCCTGCAGGAGCTGGTCGAGGCCGGCGCGGAATTTCTTGGCGTCGGAGGGGTTCGGGTTGGCGATGAACGTGAAGACCTCGGGCGGGAAGCGCGGGATCTCGTCGTACACGATGCTCTTGTCCTCAGTCAGCGTGTCGCCAATGCCGAACTCGCCGTGGCCGACGAGCCCGATGACATCGCCCGGCCAAGCGACATCCACGGTCTCGCGCTCCTGGCCGAAGAGCTTGTGGGAGGAGGAGAGGCGCACGGTCTTGCCGGTACGCTGGTGCGTGACCAGCATGTCGCGCTCGAATTTCCCGGAGCAGATGCGCACGAACGCGATGCGGTCGCGGTGCCGGGGATCCATGTTGGCCTGGATCTTGAAGACGAAGGCGGAAAAGCGATCGTAGCTGACAGGGACGAGGGTCGAGGGACGAGGGACGAGGAGCTCGGAGGCGGAGTCCTCGGTGCTGCTGATTTCAATCTTGGCCCTTGTCACTTGGCCCTTGGCACTTTCTGCGGCGGTCGCCGCCGCGTTCCGGTGCGGCTGGGGCGGGACGGAATCCTTGAGGAAGCCGTCGAGGAGGAGCTGGATGCCGAAGTTGTTCACGGCGCTGCCGAAATAGACGGGGGTCTGCTGGCCGGCTTGCACGGCGGCGAGGTCGAAGGGGTGGCCGGCGCCGTCGAGCATCGCGAGCTGCTCGCTGACCTGGTCGTACGTGTAGTCGTCGAGCTTGGCGCGGACGGCGGGATCCTCGAGCGAGGTGACGTTGACGGGCGCCTGATAGGCGCCGCCGGGGACGCGCTCGAAGAGGTGCACCTGGCGGTTGCGGCGATCGAATACGCCGCGGAAGGACGGACCGTTACCGAGCGGCCAGATGACGGGCGACGACTGGAGCCCGAGCACCTGCTCGAGCTCGTCGAGGAGCTCGAGGGCGTTGCGCGTGGGCCGGTCGCACTTGTTCATGAACGTGAAGATCGGCACGCCGCGCCGACGGCAGACTTCGAACAGCTTGCGGGTCTGGGCTTCGACGCCCTTGGCGGCGTCGATCACCATGAGGGCGGCGTCGACGGCGGTGAGGACGCGGTAGGTATCCTCGGAGAAATCCTTGTGGCCGGGAGTGTCGAGGAGGTTGACGGCGTAACCGGTGTAATCGAACTGGAGGACGGTCGAGCTGATGGAGATACCGCGCTGCTTCTCGAGTTCCATCCAGTCGGAGGCAGTAGCGCGCTGGTTCTTGCGCGCGGTGACGGCGCCGGCGAGATGGATGGCGTTGCCGTAGAGCAGGAACTTTTCCGTCAGCGTGGTCTTGCCCGCATCGGGGTGCGAGATGATCGCAAAGGTGCGACGGCGGGCGATTTCGGCGGCGGGTGTCATGACGGGGAGGGCTCACGCAAAGGGCCAAAGCGACAAAGGGGAAGAATTATTTCGTCGGGCGTCGTTCCGAACTTCCCGGGCTTTCACACGAAGGTCGCAAAGGACGCGAAGAAGTCACGGGCGGGGATCGGATTTCCTTTTCAAAATTTAGTGTGGGGCGGGTGCCCTCACCCGCCTTGGCTCCAGCGGGGTGAGGGCACCCCGCCCACATCAGATTCCCAAAGTGCAGCCAAAGGAGGCCAGCCGGCACAGCAGAAAGCATTTACTCATGGAACCGGACGGAGCAGCGTCCGGTCGCAGATGGCCATTGCCGTGATTACCGACCTTCCGAACCGAGCTCCATGAGCAAGAAGCTGATCGTCGCCGGAGGCGGAATTGGCGGGATGGCGGCGGCGCTGGCGCTGCATCGCGCTGGCCTGGATGTCACCGTTTTCGAACGGGCTCCGGTGTTCGCCGAGGTGGGCGCGGGCGTGAGTCTCTGGCCCAATGCGACGCGCGTGCTGGAGTCGCTCGGCGTGCTGGAGGAAATCCTGGCGCGTGGTGAAACGGTCACGCAGTTCAACCTCCACCGCTCTGATGGCACGCGCATCTCCGCCATTCCCATGGCCGGGTATGCGACGCCGGCCGTGTGTGTGCACCGGGCGGATCTGCACCGGGCCTTATATACGCCTTTGCCGGCGGCGAGCCTGGAGCCCGGCCATATTATCGAGTCTTTCCAAGATGAAGACGGTGGCGTCACGGCGCGGTTTGCGGGCGGGCGCGAAGTTCGGGCCGATGGGCTTATTGGTTCCGACGGCATCAACTCAGTGATCCGGGCCCAGCTGCACGGGGCGGTTCCTGCGGACTACCGCGGCTACCGGATCTGGCGCGGACTGGCCCCGGACCCGGGCGGATTGGTCCGCGGGCATATCAGCGAAACTTGGGGTGCAGGGCGCCGGTTCGGGATCATGCCCATCGGTCAGGGCCGCATCTGCTGGTATGCGACCTACAATTGTCCGGCGTCACAGCCGGATGCGATGGACGGACGGCAAGCCGAGGTGCGGGCCCTGTTTCGGGGCTGGCATGACCCGATCCCGGCGCTGATCGAGGCGACAGCACCCGCGGATATTTTGAAAACCGATGCGCGCGACCGGCCACCGCTGCGAACCTGGGGCCGGGGCGGGGTCACGCTGCTGGGCGATGCGGCCCACCCGATCACGCCGAACGTGGGCCAGGGCGCGTGTATGGCGATCGAGGATGCGGCCTGTCTCGCGAAGCTGTTGCCCGGCGCGATGGATGTGGCCCGGGCCTTCCGGGCCTACGAGCAGGCACGCGGGCCGCGCACGGCGTTTATCGCCCGGCAGGCCCGCCGCATCGGGACCATCGGGCAATGGGAAAATCCGTGGGTCGTGCGCGGACGCAATTTTGTCACGCGGCTCGTCCTGGCCCGTCGGCCGGGCGTGCAACTCAACGCGGTCTATGCGTACAAGGTCTGAGACCAACGCCCGGAATTTTCACACGAAGGTCGCCAAGGACGCGAAGGGGTTTCAGGCTGTGAGTGGCAAGTAAGATGACAAGGTGGAGAACTTGTTTTCAGGCCAAGCACGTTACGACGTCAATTTCCGCAACCTGACCCCTTTTTGGTCTTCCCTTTTTGGTCTTCCGCCACGGGCTGTGCGTGCCGGTCTCCATCACGAAGGTCGCGGCAGGATAGCGCTGGCCGAAGGCCGTCAGGCACTCGCGGGTGTTCGGGATCACTTCCTCGGCGAGGATCTCCCCGCCGGCAGACAGGACGCACACCGCGTGGCGGCGGTCCCCGAGATCTAACCCAATCGTAAGGTTGTTCGTGGT
>CAIONS010000043.1 GCA_903859715.1 uncultured Opitutia bacterium | reverse complement strand
GACTATATCGAGACATTTTATAACCCAACGAGGCGCCACAGCTCGCTCGGTTATCTCTCCCCTGTGGCGTTCGAAAACCAACAGAAACTAAACCACACCAAAGCCGCCTAATTGGTGTCCACTTTTTCGAGGCAAGCCCAAACGTTCCGGATTCAAGGCCTCGACAAGGGGGTTTTATGGGGGAAGCTTAGGTTTCCATGATGCCCTTTCGGTTCTTTTTCGGTGCCCTGATTCTTGCGCTTGCCGTTCCTTTCTGTGCTGCGGCTGATTCCGCCCAGCGGCCGCTGACCGATCAGGACGCTGAAACGTGGCGCATGATCTACACGCCGATCCTTTCGCGGGACGGCCAGTGGCTGGCTTATTCCTACATGCCGCAGGAACGAGACGGCGACATTGTACTGCTTAACATTTCCTCCCGTCAGGAGATCCGCGAGAGCGCGGGCGCCAAACCGCCTGCACCCACCGCGCCGAGCGAGGAATCGCCCGATCCCGAACGTCCCCCCGTCGCCCGGAACCTGAAGCTCGCGTTCACCAGCGACAACCGGTTCCTCGTCGCCACGGTGTTTCCGTCGCATGCGGCCCAGGTAAAAGCCCGTCTGGCCAAAAAGAAGCCCGAGGATTCCCCGAAGGACGGTCTTGTCATCATCGAACTCGCCACCGGAAAAACTGTGCGTGTCGCCACGGTGAAAAACGTGCAGGTCCCCACACGCGGCGGCTCCTGGGTCGCTTATCTGAAGGACGTCACGGTGAAGAAACCGGCGCCCACGGAGAAACCCGCCACGGAGAAAGCCGCCGTCGAGAAGCCCGCCGACTCCGCCGATGAAGAAGCAGACGCCAAGAAAAATGAACCCGGTACCGACCTCACCGTGCGCAATCTCGCGACCGGTGAGGAGCGCGTGATTCCCGATGTGCTCGATTTCACGTTTGCGCGTGACGGCAAGACGCTCGTTTACGCGGTTTCAGCCAAGGATAACTCGTCCAATGGCGTCTATGCGATCACGCCCGGCAATCCTGCCGCGCCCATCGCACTTCTCACCGGCAAGGGCCATTATCAGAAGATAATGTGGGATCGCGCGCAGGCGCAGCTCGCGTTCCTGAGCGATCGCGACGAAGCCGCCCGGAAGGCCGCGCAGTTCAAGGTTTACTACTGGAAACGCGGCGACTCCACGGCCCGGGAAGTGGTCTCGACTCATACTCCCGGCGTGCCTGCCGGCCAGGCCGTGAGCGAAAACAGCCTCCTGCTCTTTTCCCGTGACGGGAAAAAACTCTACGTGCCCACCGCGGCCGCGCCCAAAGTCGCCGCCAAAAAACCGCCGATAGATCCCGCCGACAAGGTCAGCGCCGATATCTGGCGCTGGGACGACGGGCTCGTGCAGCCGATGCAGCAGGTTCAGGCCGGCTGGGAGCGTCACCGCACCTTCCGCGGCGTGCTCGACCTTGCGTCCGGCAAATATGTCCAGCTCGGTTCGGTTGAATTTCCCGACGTGACCTTCGACGACAATGGCCGGCATGCGCTCATCGGTACGCGCCGGCCTTACGAACGCCTGATCGACTACGATGGCACATATGCCGATTTCTACCTCGCCGATCCCGAGACCGGCGTCCGCTCGCAGGTCCTCAAAAAACTCCGTATCGGCAACGGCGGCGGCAGCCCGGGGCTGTCGCCCGACGGCCTTTGGGCGGTCTATTACCAGGACGCACAATGGTCGCTGCTCAACACGCGTGACGGCAGCATCCGCCCGCTCACGGAGAAACTCGGCCTTTCCTTTGGCAACGAGCTCAACGACATGTCCGAGCCGCCGCCGGCTTACGGAGCCGCGGGCTGGACGAAGGACAGTGCCTCCGTGCTGATTTACGACCGCTTCGACGTGTGGCAGTTCTTCATGGACGGGCGCCCGGCAAAAAACGTCACGGCCGGTTTTGGTCGTCAGCACCAGATCCAGTTCCGCAACCAGCCGATCGCCCGCGTCGATGAAAACGACGAGGAGCCCAGCGGCCTCGATCCAGCCAAGCCACTCACTCTCCGCGGCGAGAGTGAAGTCACCCGCGCCACCGGCTTCTATCGCACGACTCTCGACGCCACGGGCGAGCCCGCGAAATTGATCTGGGCCGACGAAAATCTCCGCTACGTGGGCCGCGCGCAGGACGCGAATAAACTCATCATTGTTGCCAGCCGGTTTGATGAATACCCCGACATTCATCTCACGGATGAAAACTTTTCCGCGCCCGCCAAGCTGACCGATGGCGGTGCGCAGATGAAACCGTTCATCTGGGGCCACGGCGAACTCATCAGCTACCAGAGCGTGCAAGGCGTGCCGCTGCAGGGCGCGTTGTTCACGCCAGCCAATTTCGACCCGAAGAAGAAATATCCGATGATCGTCTATTTCTACGAACGCCTCTCGCAGGAGTTGAACACCTTCTACCATCCCGCGCCGAGCCACCGGGTGAATCTCGCGACCTACGTGAGCAACGGCTATGTCGTCTTCACGCCCGACATCACCTACCGGCTGGGGCATCCCGGCCAGAGTGCGCTCGACTGCATCCTGCCCGGGGTCGCGGCCGTGGTGAAGCGGGGCTTCGTCGACGAGCACCGCATGGGCCTGCAAGGCCACTCGTGGGGCGGCTACCAGATCGCCTACATGATCACGCAGACCGATGTGTTTCGCGCGGCCGAGGCCGGTGCGCCTGTCGGCAACATGACCAGCGCCTATTCCGGCATCCGCTGGGGTTCGGGCATGCCGCGACAGTTTCAGTACGAGAAGACACAGAGCCGCATCAACGCCACGCTGCAGGATGCGCCGGAACTCTACATTGAGAATTCCCCCGTATTTCATGTGAAGGCCGTGCATACCCCGGTGCTGATCCTGCAGAACGACCACGACGACGCGGTGCCGTGGTACCAGGGCATCGAACTCTTCCTTGCGCTCCGTCGCTACGACAAGCCGGCGTGGTTCATCAGCTACAACAACGAATACCACGGCCTGCGCCGCCGTGCGGACATGAGGGATTTCACGAAACGCATGCGCGAGTTCTTCGATCACTTCCTGAAGGATGCGCCGGCGCCCGAATGGATGACCAAGGGCGTGCCCTATCTCGACCGCGACGAGGAGAAAATCCACTACAACGCCGCGGCGGTGGATGGGCTAGAGGACGCGGAGGACTGAGTCTGATCCAGTCAGTTCGAGGGTGGAACGCATTGCCCCCAATGCGTTGGTTCGCTCGGTCTGCGATTTAACGCGGAACGACATGACTAGCGGGTTGAGGGCAACTCGCTCCATCTTTCGATCGGTTGCCGCCGGCCGCTCAGACCGCATTGGGCTTCCGCCAGTCGAGCCGGTACAGCGGCGCCTCTTCGAAAAGTTTCGCGGTGCGCACCCGGCCCAGATTGTCCAAGGCGTGCAGGCGGCCATCCCGCCCGCTCCGCCCGTCCCGCCTCCGCCGACCAACTCCTGATTCGAGGCGAGCGGAGTTGGTTTGAATCGCAAAGAGACGAAGATGCTGAGGCGATCGAAAGGATAAAGTCCCGTCAGACTGGAATCTGACTTTGATTCGACCTTTGCCCCTTGGCGTCTTTGCGATTCAAGATCGAATCGTGCTCAGGATCTTACCGCGGTGCGCCCAGCGGCGAAGGGATCGCGGCGGGGAGCAGATCGTAATGGCAGGCCACGGCGTGCGACGGGCTGGTCGCGGAAGACGTTTCCCGCAGCGGCGGCGCCTCGCGCTTGCAGAGTTCGGTCGCATGCGGACAGCGCGGATGAAACGGGCAGCCTGGCGGGGGATTGATGGGGGACGGCAGATCGCCGGTCGCGATGAAGCGGGTCCGCGTCGCTGACGGTTCGGGCTCGGGAATGGCGGCGATGAGGGCGCGCGTGTACGGATGCCGCGGACGGGCGTAGAGTTCCTCCGCATCGGAGAGCTCCACGATGCGCCCGAGGTACATGACCGCGATCCGGTCGGACACGTGTTTCACAACGGCGAGGTTGTGCGTGATGAACAGGTAGGAGAGGTGAAATTCGCGCTGCAGATCCAGCAGGAGATTGAGCACCTGGCTTTGGATCGAAACATCGAGGGCCGACACGGGTTCATCGCAGATGATCAACCGCGGCTGCAGGGCGAGCGCGCGAGCGATGCCGATGCGCTGGCGTTGTCCACCGGAGAACTCGAACGGGTAGCGATGCGCGGCGGCGCGCGGGAGGCCGACCTTGTCGAGCAGGGTGTCGACGGACGCGCGGCGCTCCTCGGCGGAGCCGATCCCATGAATGATGAAGGGCTCCTCGAGAATCTGGCCGACGGTATGGCGGGCGTTGAGGGATTCCGCGGGATCCTGGAAGATCATCTGCAGGTGCCGGCGGATGGGCTTCAGTTTTTTCCGGCCGAGGGTCGCGAGATCCACGCCTTCGAACCGGATGCTGCCGGCGGTGGGCGAGAGGAGACGCACGATGGATTTACCGAGAGTGGACTTGCCGCAGCCCGACTCGCCGACGAGTCCGAGGGTTTCGCCGGGGAGGAGTTGGAAGCTCACGCCATCGACGGCCTTGCAGGTCGCGACGGATCGCAACCAGATGCCGCCCCGCACGGGGAAGTGGGTCTTCAAGTCGCGGACTTCGAGGATGGGCGCAGGAGAACTCATGCGGAGGCAGGGGTCACGGGCTTGAACTCCGGGAGTTCGCGCCAGCGGAAACAACTCACGGCGTGGCCTTCGGCGACGGTCTCGAGCGGGGGCGGCGCGACGGCGCAGCGGGCTTCCGCGTAAGGGCAGCGGTTCTGGTAGCGGCAGCCCGCGGGCATTTCGTTGAGGCCGGGCACGGCGCCCTCGATCGTCGGCAGGCGGCTCTTGCGCGGCGTGGTCAGGCGGGGAATCGAAGCGAGGAGCCCTCGCGTGTAGGGATGGGCGGGGCGATGAAACAGCGCCTCCACCGAGCCGTATTCGGCCACCTGGCCGGCGTACATGACGACAGCTTCATCGCAGACCTGCGCGATCACGCCGAGATCGTGCGTGATCAGCACGATGGCCATGCCGAGGTCGCGTTGGAGTGAAAGCATGAGCTCGAGGATCTGCGCCTGGATGGTGACATCGAGGGCGGTGGTCGGCTCGTCGGCGATCAGGAGCGAAGGATTGCAGGACAGGGCCATGGCAATCACCACTCGCTGACGCATGCCGCCGGAAAGCTGGTGCGGATATTCCTTGATGCGCACCTCGGGCGAAGGAATGCCGACCTTGTCGAGCAGCGTGATGGCCTCGGCCCACGCGGCTTCCTTCGTGAGGGGCTTGTGGAGGAGCAAGGCCTCTGTGACCTGGCGGCCGATCGTCTGGACGGGATTGAGGGCGCTGAGCGGTTCCTGGAAAACCATGCCGATCCGGCCGCCGCGGACACGGTGCAGCTCAGCCTCGCTGGCCTGCACCAGGTCCTTGCCCTCGAACAGGATTTGGCCGCCGAGGATTTTACCGTGGGGCTGGGGGAGCAGCCGCATGATGGAGAAGGCGGTGACGCTCTTGCCGCAGCCGGATTCGCCGACAATGCCGAGGGTTTTGCCGCGCGCGACGCGGAAGCTCACGCCGTCGACGGCGCGCGCAACGGTGCCGCCGGATTCAAAGCCGACGGCCAGATCGCGAACCTCGAGCAGCGGCGCTTCGCTCATGGCTGTTTGTAGTGATCGTAGGACAGGATCTGCACCGGCAGGCTGCGGCCGGCGGCCTTGGCCTCGAGCGTGGCCTTCTGCTCATCCTGGTCGATCCACATGGTCCAGAATTCCTCGACGTCTCGGCTTTGCATCGGGTCGAAGTATTTCGGCCACTTGATCCACGGGCGGTAACCCACGCGGTAGAAGGGCAGCTTCCAGCCGTTCACCCAGCTGGCGTCGTCGTAGATGATCTGCTCCATCTTCGCCGCGAGCTCCTTCACCTGCTCCATCGTCTCGGCCTTGTCATACTGCTTGATGAGCTTGTCGAGTTCGGGGTTTGCGAGGGAGCTGAAGTTGTTCGTGTTGGTCTTGACCTTGCGCGCGGGATTCGGCGAGCCGTCGGGCAGGTAGGGCACGTCGTAGGCGTTCTCGCCGGAATACATTTCCCAGTAGCGCGGGTACATCTCCACCGTGCGGTTGAGCGCGGCGAGGGTGATCTCGTGCTTTTTCTCCTGGGTCTTCTGCCAGCCGGTCGTCTCGTCGAGGATCTCGATGTTGTATTCGAGACCCGCCTTGAGCGCTTCCTGCTTCAGGATCACCAGGATGTCCGTGTACCGCTTGTAGGTGGAGGTGATCGTGAAAGAGAGGCGGCGGCCGTCCTTGTTCGTCAGAATGCCATCGGGTCCCTGGGTGGTGAAACCGGCCTTGGTGAAATATTCCCGCGCCTTGGCCGGGTCGAAGGGCCGGGGTTTGAGGGCGGGATTCATGTCCCAGCCGTAGCCGTCCGCGGTCGTCTTCTGAATAGTGGCGTCGCCGCGGAAATACTGCTGGCAGACTAGGGCGAAGTCGGTCGCGTGCTGGATGCCGAGGCGGATGTCATGGTTATCCAAGAGGGGCATGGCCTCATTGAGCCAGAGGGCGAAGTTGGGCGGCGGGATCTGGTTGTAGAACGTCGTCTTGACGGTGAAGCCCGACGCGACACCGGGGTGGTCGTTCGGGAGCTTGCCGTACCAGAGCTGCGGACTCTGCAGCGAAAAGATGTCGAGGTCGCCGCGGACGAAAGCTTCAAAGGCCTTGTCGGGATCGCGGATCACCGAGAGATGGATCCGGTCGGGATTGAACCGGCCGCGGGCGAAGCGCCGGTTGTCCGCCCACCAGTCCTTGACGCGGGTCAGGGTAATCGAAGAGGGCCGCTTGATGTCGTTCTCGCGCAGCGTGTAGGCGCCGAGCGTCGGGGTAATCCGCCAGTTGTAATCCTTCACCCAGTTCGGGCCGAAGTCCTTGAAGAAATGCTTGGGGTACGGGTTGACGTTGCCCGCGCGGTCCACGCTGTCGGGTTTCAGGTCCTTCATCGTCACCGCGAAGGTGTGGGCGTCGTAGACCGTGATCCCGTCATAGGTCTTGGCGTAGAAATCGTTCATCCACGGATCATTGATGAGCGGGCTCCGGTAATAATAATACGTGAAGACCACGTCGTCGGTGGTGAAGGGGACGCCGTCCGACCAGCGGGCGGTGGGGTCGAGCTTGAAGAAGATCGTCTTGTGTGCGCGATCGAAGGCCCAGGCGGTCGCGATCTGCGGGATTTCATGCCCGGGCACATCCGGGTTGGGCACCGTGTAGGCGGGGGCGACGTAATCGAGCAGGAACTCCCGGAAGGAGGCGCTGGCGTCGGGCCCGAGGGTCCGGAAGGTGCCGGGAAAATCGGGAATGTAGAGGTTGAGCGTGCCGCCCTTTTTGGCGGCGGGATCGGCGAACTCGGGCAGGTCCGAGCCGTCCTCCCATGTCAGCCCCGCGGTGTCCTTGGCGAGGTCGGCGGGGGTCTTGAAGTGATAGAACGACGCCTGCTCCTTGAGTGTGCGCTGCAGGTCGGCCTCCATGCCGGGAAACGCGGTGGCGGCGGGAGCCGGCGTTGCGGTGGTGGCAGTGACCGATGCGGCCGGGGCGGCGGCGGGTGTGGAGGCTTGGGTGTCGGACTTGCCGCAACCGCCCAAGAAGAGCGCGCCGAGGGCGAGGGAAATGACGAACAGGGGCCGGGTGGAGTTCATGATGAGAAAAGAAAGGCGCCCGCGGGCGTCAGCGATAGAGGGTGAATTTTTTCGGATCGAAGGCCTCGCGGATGGCCTCGCCGATGAAGGTGATGAGAATCAGGATGAAGCTGAGGGCGCAGAAAGCCGACGCCACGATCCATGGGGCATCGAGGTTGCCGGTGCCCTCGCGCAGCAGTTCGCCCCAGCTCGGCATGGGCGGCGGCAGGCCGAAGCCGAGGTAGTCGAGCGCCGTCAGGCTGCCGATGGCGGCGGCGGTCGTGAACGGGAGGAACGTCACGAGGATCGAAAGAATGTTGGGCAGGATGTGGTGGAACAGCACGCGGACCGGGCCGGCGCCGAGGACCTGTGCGGCGGCGACGTAATCGCGCGATTTTTCCCGGTAGGTGGCGCTGCGCATGAAGTAGGTCATGCCCGTCCAGGCAAACGTCACCACGACGAAGAGCAGGAGGCCGAGGCCGAAGGACGTGCCCGAGGGCAGGGCGGCGCGGACGATGATGACCACGAGCAGAAAGGGCAGGAGGGACCAGATCTCGACAACGCGCTGCATGCCGAGGTCGAACCAGCCGCCGAAGTAGCCCATGGCGCAGCCGATCACGATCCCGATAGCATAGACCATCACCACGAAGCCCGCCGAGAAGAGGAGCGAATTGCGGAAGCCGTAAAGCAGGCGCGCCAGGATATCGCGGTTGATCTGGTCGGTGCCCAGATAGTGCCCGTGCGCGGAATCGGGCGGCCGCGGCTGGAAATTCTGGCCGACGTAACAGTTCTCATTCGGGCCGTAGGGAACGGGCGGCATCAGCACCCAGTTACCCGTGTGTTCGGCAGCGAACCGAGCCTTGAGCGCGCGGTAGTCCACCTCATAGGCATAGTCCGATCCAAAGTCGCTGCCGGGATGAATCGCCCCATAGGTCGGCAGATAAAAATGCCCTTGATAGCGCACCAGCAACGCCCGGTTGCTGACGAGCAATTCCGCCAGCAGCGCGAGGACCGACAGGAAGACCAGGATCAGGAAGGAACCATAGCCCCGCTTGAGCGAACGGAAGCGCCGGAACTGCAGCTGGGCTTGCGGAGAGAGGCGCATCTTATTTGAAGCGGATGCGGGGATCGACCATCGCCATGAGCGCGTCGGAGAGCAGATTGCAACCCAGCAGGAGCAGGGAATCGATCAGGAGCACGCCCATGACGATCATGGGGTCGCGGTCCACGACGGCACTATAGAACAGCAGGCCCATGCCGTTGAGATCGAAGATGGTTTCGATCAGCACGGAGCCGACGACGACGACGGCGATCTGCTGGCCAAAGTCGGTGACGAGGGGAATGAGCGAATTCCGGAAGGCGTGTCCGAAGACCGCCTGCCGGAAAGAAACGCCCTTGGCTACAGCGGTGCGGACATAGTCGGCGGCGAGATTGTCGAGCAGCTGGTTCTTCGTGAGCAGCGTGACAAAGGCGAAGCCGCTGAGCGAGTAGCAGGTCAGCGGCAGCACGGCGTGACGGACAAAATCGGCGATGCGCTGCCCGGTGGGGAGGTCGTGCCAGTTCTCGCTGACAAAACCGCCCATGGGAAACCAGCCGAGATGGGCGGATAGATAGACAACCAGCAGGGCGCCCAGCGCATAGCCGGGGATCGCATAGCCGATGAAAATCAGGATCGAACTGGTCGTATCGATCATCGTCCGGTGCTTCATGCCCTTGAGGATGCCCAGTGGAATGCTGATCGAGTAGGTAAGGATGAGGCTCAGGATGCCATAGGTCAGGGTCACGGGCATGGCGTCGCCGATGACCTGGGTGACCGGCTGGCCGTAGCGGAAAGAGTCGCCGAGGTCGCCGTGCGCGAGCCGCCCGAGCCACTGGCCGTAGGCGACGAGCGGGGGTTTGTCGTAGCCGAAATACGCCTTCAACTGGGCCAGCTGATCATCGGACAAGGCGCCGCCGCCGCGCCGGGCGCCGCCGCCGGTACTGCTTTCGGCTGACTGCGCCCGCATGATGGCCTGCTCCACCGGACCGCCAGGGGCGAAGCGCGTGATGAGAAAGACGACCAGCGAGATCCCAAACAGCGTGGGGAGCACCAACAGCAATCGTCGCAGGAAGTAGGCTCGCATCAGAGGGAAGCGACAGCAAGTGCCGCGCCGAACCGCGAAGGAAGGCGAGGCGCAGGCAGCCGCGCCGGTTTCAGGATCAGCCCACGGGCGACGGGCTTGGGCTCACACGGACAGGAAACGGCGTGGTCAGGGACAAACATCTGCGAGTCCGGAAGTGAGGAATGTCGGTCCGGGAAGGTCAATGACTGAGAGGGAGGCGCGGTGCAGTTAGGCTGAAAGGATTAAGCGCAACGCGGCGCGCCCACGCGCAGTGGAGATTACCCGGATTCAGGGGCGGGCATTGGCGAGGCGGGATTTGTTTTTTGGCCGGGAGTGACTCCACTGGGTGAGACCAGCCACCGCCGCACTTTCCATCCATGACTCCCCTTGACCTCAATCCCCTTTCAACCGCCGTGGTGCTGATTGACCTGCAGAAGGGCATCGCCGGCCTCAAGGTCGCGCCCCACGCCTCCGCCGATGTCATCCGGCGCGGACGGCAGCTGGCCGATACGTTTCGTGAACTCGGCGCAACCATCGTCTACGTCCACGTGCTGATGAATGAGATGGCCAACCTCCCGGTGGATGCACCTTCCCGTCCCCCCGGCGCGCCGCCCCCGCCGCCCGAGGCGATGGAGCTGGTCCCGGAAGCGGGTTTCCGGCCGGGCGACCTGCTCGTGGCGAAGCGGCAATGGGGCGCCTTCTATGGCACGGATCTCGACCAGCATCTGCGGCGCCGGAAGATCACCACGATCGTGCTCGGCGGCATCGCGACCAACATCGGCGTCGAATCGACGGCCCGCGCGGCGCACGAGCGGGCCTATGAACTGGTGCTGGCCGAGGACGCGATGAGCAGTCTCAGCGCGGAGGCGCATGCGTTTTCGATCCAGACGATTTTCCCGCGCCTCGGCCGGGTGCGGACGACGGAGCAGATCATCGCAGGGATCCGGCGGTAGGCGCAGCGCGCTGCGCGGGAGAAGGGAGCACGGAGAAAGGAGAAGGGTCCGGCGAGGGCTGGCTCGATCAGTTCCACTGTCCCGTGACTGTCATCCTGAGCGAAGCCGAAGGATCGCTGGTTTCTTTTCCCTCCGACGAGGCTTGGACCTGTTCTGCAGCCGGCGACGTTACCGGAGTGTCGGGAGACAAACGCGGAAGGAGGGAAAGGATTCGAGCGATCCTTCGGCTTCGCTCAGGATGACGGATTGAGGGGGAGATTCATTTAGGAAGGATGCGATTGGAGAGGGCTTGAGTGCACGGCGTGGTAATTTCTGCTTTTCCGGTCTTCCAACTTTCAACCTTCACCTTTCAACTCCTCTCCCTCCCATGCTCATCCATGCCGTTTATTTCTGGCTGAAACCTGAACTCACTGATGCCCAGCGCGCGGATTTCCGCCGCGGGCTTGAGTCGCTCAAGGGCGTCACATCGCTGGTGTCGCTCCACGTCGGCACGCCGGCGCCGCTGCCGCCGCGGGCGGTGCTGGACGGGACGTATTCGTTTTCCCTCACCGGCGTCTTCAAGGATGTGACGGGCCACGATGCGTACCAGGTCGACCCGCTGCACAAGGCCTTCCTCGAGAATTTCCGCACGTTCTGGACGAAGGTGCAGATTTACGACTCGGTGGGTGGGTGAAGGAAAGGCGGGGTCAGCGACCCCGCCCTACAGCTGTCTTTGCCGGCACTACGAACGGCGTGAAGAACTTGCTCTGGGAAGGCGGGAAACGGCCGCGGATGAAAATACCGTCCTCGCGGTGCTCCTGTTCCTGGATGTGGCCGAGGGTGTGCAGACGCGCGACGACATCGTAGCGGTCGTGCGGGACCAGCAGTTCGGAGGAGTCGAAGGCGTCGGCGATGAGCTCGACAAGCCGCGACTCGAGCTGGTCGAGTCCCTGGCCGGTGTGCGCGCTGAGATAGAGCGCATCGGGCACGAGCTGGTGTGCGCGCTGGAGATCCTCGGGCGTGGCGGCGTCGATCTTGTTGAAAACGGTGAGGATGGTCTTGTCCGCGGCGCCGAGCTCGGCGAGCACGCTGAGCGTGGTCGCGTGATGCTTGTCCACGTTCGGGTTGGTCACGTCGAGGACGTGGATGAGGAAGTCGGCGATGATGGTTTCCTCGAGCGTGGCCTTGAAGGCTTCGACGAGGCCGTGGGGCAGGCGGCGGATGAAACCGACGGTGTCCGTGACCAGCAGCTTTTGGTTGCCGCGCAGGAGAAGCTGGCGCGTGGTGGGATCGAGGGTGGCGAAGAGCTTGTCCTCGGCGAGGACGTGCGCGCCGGTGAGCTTGTTGAGGAGCGAGGACTTGCCGGCGTTGGTGTAGCCGACGATCGACGCGGTGGGAATGGGCACGCGCTGGCGCTTGTGGCGCTGGACGCCGCGCTGCTTCTGGACCTCGGCGAGATCGCTCTTGAGGCGCACGATGCGGTCGTTGACGAGACGGCGGTCCTGCTCGAGCTGGGTTTCACCTTCGCCACCCATGCCGCCCTTGCCGCGCTGGCGGGAAAGATGGGTCCATGCGCGGGTGAGGCGGGGCAGGGAGTACTGCATGCGGGCGAGCGCCACCTGCAGCACGGCCTCGCGGGTCTGGGCGCGCTCGGCGAAAATATCCAGGATGACCTCCTCGCGGTCGATCACGGCGATCTCGGAGATTTTCTCCCAGTTGCGCTGCTGGGCCGGCGAAAGCGTATCGTCGAACACGATCAGGTCGGCGTTGACGGCCTTGGCCGCGGCGATGATCTCCTCGGTCTTGCCGCTGCCGAGCAGCGTGGCCGGGGTGGGTTTGCGGAGATTGACGAGTTCCCGGCCGACCACCCCGATGTGGAGGTTCTCCACGAGCTCGTGCAATTCGGCGAGCAGCTCGGCGGCCTCGCCATCCGGCATCCGCGCAGTCTGCACCCCCACGAGGAAAGCGCGGTCGCAGCGCTTGGACTCAGTCGAGGGAGTTTCGTTCAGGAAATCGGCCATGGGCTAGGCGCGCGGTGCGCGTCGGAGAAGGGAGAAAGGAGCAGAGAGAAGGGACGGCAGGAATGAAAGGATCCAACGTGGCTCGGGTTGGAGCGACAAGCAAGCGAGCGAAGCTGAGCGAGACTAGCCCGAGGCTTTTCCTGCTCCCCGCTCCTTTCTCCCTTCTCCCCCGCGACGTTGGCGTCGCGGCTTAGGCCGCATGGTAGAGGACGGGTGTCATCTTGCCGTTCATTACGCCCCCGATCTCGACGTCGCTGGCAAAGTGCGCCCGGTCGCCTTCGCGCGCCTTGGTGTGCGGTTCGACCAACTTGATGTCCTCGTCCATGTAAATGATGGTCATGACCGCGCGCGGCTTGCTGGAAACGTTCGGGCCGGCGCGATGGAAGGTCCAGCCGTAGTGGAAGCTGACCTCGCCGAGATCAAAGGGGGTGTCGTCGAGCGGGTAGTTCTGCTCTTTCATCGAGCGGCCGATGCGGGCCTCGCTCTCATCGCTGATGCCAAGTTCGCGGCCGGCCTCGAACTTGTGGCTGCCCTTGGCGAACGCGAGCGGGCCCATTCCCATCGGGACGGCCTGCAGCGGAATCCAGGCGGTGACGGTGTTCGCGTTGCTCAGCGGCCAGTAATACTGGTCGGCATGCCACGGCGTGACGCCGCCGCCCGACTCCTTGTAGAGGGCCTGGTCGTGATACATGCGCACGCCCCTCACGCCGAGCAGCTCGGCGGCCATGCGCGCGAGGCGCTGGCCCCAGCAGAATTCCTTCACCGTTTCGTTCTTGGTCCAGATGTTGCCGACCTGGAGGAAAGCCTTGTTATAGGTGTCACGCTGCTCGATCGGCAGGTGCATCGTGTTGAGGCGGTAGACCTCGGACGTGATGATCGGGCCGTAGTGCTGGATGACGTCGGGAGACAGCACGTGCTTCAGTTTCACATAACCGTCGCGGCGGAAGCTGGCGATCTGGTCGGCGTTGAGCGGGTAGTGGGAGTCGATGTCGGGTTTCGCCATGGGTATTTATTTGTGAGTGAAGGAATGTCGGTGGCGCAGCAAGCCCGCGCGCATTCTACCGGGTGATATTTTCAAGGGTTTGAAGCTGGTGGGCGGGCCGCAAAAAGGATTTTCCGGCCCGTGAAACCTACGTAAAAACCGCACTTTTCAAATTCTTTACACGGTTTTAGCAGACGTGGACTTGAGCGACGGGGGGAACCCCCCAGCGTGGCGGCTCCAACCATGGCTACCCGGCGAAAAATTCTGGTGATCGACGACGAGGCGGAGATCTGTGACATGACCAAGCTGCTGCTGGAGCGCGCGGGGCATGAAGTGGTTTGCGCGAACAACGGCCGCATCGCGATCCGCCTGCTGTCCGAGCAGCCGTTCGAACTGGTGATCACGGACATGCTCATGCCGGACCGCGACGGCTTGGAAGTCATGGCCGATTTGCGCCGCAATCACCCGGCTGTCCGGATCATCGCTTCATCCGGGGGCGGGCGGATTTCGAGCGACAGCTACCTGCACATTGCGCGGAAGAGCGGGGCGCATGCACTGCTGCCCAAGCCCTTTACGCTCAAGGAACTGCTGGCGAGCATCGAGGCGGCGTTTGAGGCCCCGTCGCCGGTCGTTCAGCCTGCGGCTTGAGTCAGGGTGCGAACAGTACGCAGACCGGCAGCGGTACCTCGGCCGTGTGCGGGGTCAGTGTCAGCCGGCCTGTCTGCGGATCGACCTTCAGCACGGTGAGTGAATTCGTATTTTGATTGGCGCACACCAGCCAGGCGCCATCGGGAGAAAGGGAAAAATTGCGGGGATTTTTCCCGCCGCAGGCCGTGATTTCGACAAGGGAGAGCCGGCCGGTGGCCGCGTCCACGGCGAACACCGCGATGCTGTCATGGCCGCGGTTGGACGCGTAGACAAAGCGGCCGTTCGGATGCACGCGGATTTCTGCGCCCGAGGAGACGCCCTTGAAATCCGGCGGCAGCGTCGAGAGCGTCTGCCGGGTCGTGAGCGCTCCGCTGACCGGATCATAATCGAAAGTGATGACCGTGCTGCCCATCTCGGTAACGGCGTACGCATGCCGGCCGTCGGTACCGAAGGCAAAATGCCGCGGGCCGGCGCCGGGCGTCGTGGCGATGAAGGGCGTCGCGGCGGGCGTAAGCAATGCGCGGGCGGCATCAACCTGGTAGGTGAAAATGCGATCGAGCCCGAGATCGCAGACGATCACGAAGCGGCCGTCGGGGGAAAGCGTGACCGAGTGCACATGCGGCGAAACCTGGCGCACGGGATCGATGCTGTGGCCGTAATGGGGAATGATGTTGGGCGTGCCGAGCGTGCCGTCCGGGTGCAGTGGAATCGCGGCGACGATGCCGGTGTGGTAGTTGGCCACGAGCAGCGTCCGCTGGGTCGGATCCACCACGAGGTGGCAGGGTGCCGCGCCGCCGGAAGATTGGGGGAGCTGCAACGGCCTCAGGGTGCCGGCGGCGAGGTCGGTGGCGAACACCGCGGCCATGGCGTTGGACTCGTTCACGGCGTAGAGGAACTTCCGGTCCGGAGTCAGGGCGATGAACGACGGGTTCGGCGTTTCCGCCGCGAGGGCCGGCGCCGAGAGCGCGCCGGTGGCGGAATCGAGCCGCACGGCATAAATGCCATGGCTGGTCGTCCGGGTGTAGGTGCCGATGTAAACCAGCTGGCTGGCGGCGGAGGCTTGGAGGGTCATAAGCAGGAAAAGAAAAAGACGCATGAAAGGCGGCGGTTCAGGCGGAGCCCAGCGCTTCCTTGAAATGACGGCGGCAGACCGCGACGTAGCGGTCGTTGCCGCCGATCTCCACCTGGGCGCCTTCCTTGACGGCGCGGCCATCGGCGGCGACGCGCAGGTTCATCGTCGCCTTGCGGCCGCAGTGGCAGATGGTCTTGAGCTCGATCAGCGTGTCGGCCAGTGCGAGCAACGCGGCGCTCCCGGGAAAAAGCCGGGCCTGGAAATCCGTGCGCAGCCCGTAGCTCAGCACGGGGATGTTCAACGCATCGGCCACGTCCGTGAGCTGGCCGACCTGCGCGGGTGAGAGGAACTGGGCCTCATCCACCAGCACGCACGCCACGGGCGCGGCCGCGTGCGCAGTGCGGACCTGCTCCAGCAGGTTGTCGTCAGGTTTAAGCGCGAGGGCGTCGGAGGCGAGGCCGATGCGGGACTGGATGCGGCCATAGCCGGCGCGGGTATCGAGGGCGGGGGCGAAGAGCAGCGTGCGCATGCCGCGCTCGTGGTAGTTGTAGCTCGACTGGAGCAGCACCGTGCTTTTGCCGGCGTTCATCGCCGAATAGTAGAAGTAAACCTTCGCCATCGCGGGACCACCGTGTCGGCCGGCGGAAAAAAAGCCAGAGCGCGCTGCGCTCAGCGCAGGGACGAGACGTTGGCCGACTCGAAGCTGGCCTGGCGGCGGCTCGCCTCGGCGGCGAGGCGATGCTGGGAGAGTTCGGCGATCACCTCGTCGAGATCGCGTTCCTGCACGAAGTTCGCCTGGGCGTAGGCGCGCAATTCGCGCCAGTATTTCGCGAGGAGCGCCTGGGCCGCATCGAGACAGGCTTCGCGGACCTCGAGGCCCTGGCGCAAAAGACCCTTGATGCCCTCGGCGCAAAATGCGCGGGCCTCGTTCTCGCAGCGCAGGACCTCGGCACAGGTCTGGCCCTCGGAAAGGGAGGCGAGCCGGTCCACCCAGGCCAGGTTGCGAAAATCAGGCGGCCCGGGCAGTTGCAGGCCATCGGCCTGGGTGTCGCAGAGCTCGGTGAATTGCCCCCGGACCTCCGTCACGTCGGCGATGCCCGACTGGAGGGCCATCACGGTGGCGCGGAGATTGGAGAGGGCGCGGATGCGCGCCTGTTCGATGAGGGCGGGCGTGGGGAGCGTGGTATTGGCCACGGCCACGGGATTGAGGGCGGCGCCGACGGCATGCGCATCGCGGGCCAGGGCCAGGCTGATCTCATGCAGGGCCTCGATGGTGAGTTCCCAGCGGCTGACGACGAGCGCGGCTTCGTGACAGGTGCGGTATTCCACGCTCACGGTCGGGAGATAGGAGGCCAGCGCCTTCTCGATCGCGGACTTCAACCAGAGTTCGATCTGACCGATCTGGTCGAGCCGGCTGCGCAGGCCGGCTTCGTTGTCGAGGGCGGAGCGCAAGGACGTCTGAAAAACCTGCCGGGTCTGGCTGCTTGCGAGCATGCCGAAGGGCGGACGCGTGCTGAGGATCTCCTCCTTTTCCCGGCTGATCCGGGCCAAGGCCTCGGTCAACGACTCCTGGCAGAGCGTGGCGTAGGCCTCGTCCTGAAGAAGAGTCGTGATTTCAGCAGGTAAAGTCATGATGCGGGACAGGTTCATTTAAGGGCGGCCGGGCTGGATGCGTCAACCTCATCGCGTGGCTTATCCCTTACTTCACCTTTGGTATTTTTGCACCCGGGCAGAGAAGATAATCTCCCGAGGCCGGCTTCGGCGGCCGGATTTTCCGGCGCGTGGCTGCGCAGGAAAACGCTTTCCGTGGGCGCGGAGCGCCGCTTTAACCAAGCCGGTTTGCATCCCTATTAAAATTTTTTTCCTGCGGACGGGGCTGGCGATCGGATGGCTGCTGACCTGGACCGTGCTGCGGGCCGCCCCGTTTCCCGCTGAGGCCATGAAACTCACGCTGGCCGCGCCGATCACCACGTGGGACGAGGCCATTCCGCTGGGCAACGGCCTGCTGGGCGGCTTGCTCTGGGGAGAAGGCGGGACGCTGCGCCTGTCGCTTGACCGGGGCGATTTGTGGGATGAACGCCCCGCACCGGGCGACCCGTTGAAGGGCTTCACCTATGCGAAGATTGAGCGGCTCGTCGCCGCCAAGGACAACGAGGCGATCAGCAAGATCGTCGATGGCGCGTATTTCACGGATCATCCCACGAAGATCCCGGCGGGCCGGTTGGAACTGGACCTGGCGCCGGGTCAGGCGGTGACGTCGTTCGCGCTCGACCTGAAGACGGCGACCGGCTCCGCGCAACTGGCGGCGGGCGCCGGGGCGGTGGAGGCATTTTTCAGCGCGGTCGAACCGGTGGCGCTGCTGCGCGTGCCCGGCGCCGCGCCGCGCGCGCTGCGGCTGCTGGCGCCGCAGTCGGTGAAAAAACTCGGCTATCCCGATCCTGTGCGCGGATCCAGCGACACGGCGCAATGGTTCACGCAGACGACCGCGGAGAACCACGTGACCTGTGTTTACGCGGGGATGAAGCGGGAGGGCGACACGACGCTGGTGGCGACGACAGTGACCTTCTCGCCGGCGGATGGCGCCGATGTCGTGGCTGTGGCGCGGACGCGGGTCGAGGCGGCGCTGGCGGAGGGCTTCGAGCAGCGGTGGCAGCCGCATCTGGAGTGGTGGCGCTGGTTCTGGGCCAAATCTTCGGTGCGGATTCCGGACGCGCAGGTGCTCCAGCATTACAACCTCGTGCAGTACTTTTATGGCGCCGCCTCGCGCGCGGGTGCTCCGCCGATTCCGCTCCAAGGTGTCTGGACCGCGGACGCCGGCGAACTGCCGCCGTGGAAGGGTGATTATCACCACGACCTCAACACGCAGATGACCTATATGGGTTACCAGGCATCGGGCCGCTTCGAGGAAGGCCGGGTGTTCCTGGATTTCATGAACGACCGCCTGCCGGCGTTCCGGAAATTTGCGCGGGAATTCCTGGAGCAGCCGGGCGCGGCGGTGCCGGCGGTGATGACCCTGGCGGGCCAGCCGCTGGGCGGCTGGGCGCAATACAGTCTTTCCCCGGTCCACGGCGCGTGGATCGGCCATCTGTTTTACCTGCACTGGCGCTACACGCGGGACGAAGAATTTCTCCGCGAGGAGGCGTACCCTTGGTGCCGCGAAATCGGCGAGACGCTGGCCGCGCTGCTCAAGCCCGATGCCAACGGCGTGCTTGTGCTGCCGCTCTCCGCTTCGCCCGAAGCATGGGATAACAGCCTGCGGGCGTGGGTGCAGCCGAACTCGAACTACGACATCGCCTGCCTGCGCATGCTGTTTCTCGGCAATGAGGAGATGGCCGCGCGGCTGGGCGACCCGACCGCGGCGAAACACTGGGGCGAACTGGCGGCGGGCCTCGGTCCGCTGCATGTCAACGCGCGCCAGGAGCTGAAAATTTCCTCCACCGAGGACCTGACCTTCAGCCACCGGCATTTGGCGACGCTGATGGGCATCTATCCGTTCAACCTCCTGAACATCGAGGGCACGGACGCAGACCGTGCGGTAATCCAGGCGAGCGTGCACGACATCGACCGGCTCGGCGTGGTCTCGTGGTGCGGC
The DNA here is from genome assembly GCA_903859715.1 of uncultured Opitutia bacterium. Taxonomy (GTDB): domain Bacteria; phylum Verrucomicrobiota; class Verrucomicrobiia; order Opitutales; family Opitutaceae; genus Opi-474. Next base: position 3,714 of record CAIONS010000043.1, on the reverse strand, counting down.
TACAGCTACACGTGGATGGCAGCCCTGCGCGCGCGGATCGGCGAGCCGGAGGCGGCGCTGCGGCATCTCAAGGCGTACCTCCACGCGTTCATTCTGCGCAACGGATTCCACGCGAATGGCGACCAGACGAAGACGGGGTTTTCCTCCTTCGATTACCGGCCGTTCACGCTCGAAGGCAACTTTCTCGCCGGCGCCGCGGTGCACGAGATGCTCCTGCAAAGCTGGAATGCGCATCCCGGGGCGGGCGGGGAGGGGACGATCCGGATTTTCCCGGCAATGCCGTGGCGCTGGCATGAGGCGGCATTCGTCAACCTGATCGCCGAGGGCGGTCATCGCGTGTCGGCGACCCGGGAAAACAACGCCACGACGTGGCTGCAGGTCGTCGCCGCGTCCGACGGCGAGGTGCGCATCCGCGATAATTTCGGCGGCCGCACCCCGCAATGGAACCGCCATGTGCTGAGGAAGGAGGGAGACGATTTTATCTTCAAGGTCCGGGCCCGTGACATCATCTCTGCGACGCTGCCAAAGCCTGCGGCCGTTCCGGCCGCTCCGGCCAACGCGTTTCTTGACGAGATCCCGGTCGCGCCGAAGGATCCCGGCGTGAAGATGACCCTGTGAGCCCGCCATGCCGATTCTCCGCCGAACCCTGCTGGGACTGGCCGCCTTTGTCCTGCTCAACCCGCTGCTGTCCGCCATGAATCCCGGCATCACCGAATCCGAGTGGCACGACTGGAAACGACTCGACTTCGTCGTGGAAGGGCGCCCGGCGCTGCTGATCTGCCCGAAGGTTCCGGCGCCGGGGAAGCCGTGGATCTGGCGGACGGAATTTTTCGGGCAGTTTGCGCAGGTGGACCTAGTGCTGCTCGCGCGCGGCTGGCACGTGGGCTATATGAATGCGAGTGACATGTACGGCTCGCCGCCCGCGATCGCGCTGTTCGATGCGTATTACCGGCACGTGACAGCAGACTATGGCCTGGCGAAGCGCGTGGTGCTGGAAGGCTTCAGCCGCGGCGGCCTCTACGCCTTCAATTTTGCGGCCACCTATCCCGACCGCGTGGCGGCGCTCTATCTCGATGCGCCGGCGCTCGACCTCAAGCTCTGGCCCGGGCCAAAGCATCCGCTGTGGCCGGAATGCCTGGCCTGCTACGGCCTGACCGCGGCGCAGATGGCCACGGCGAAAGTCAGTCCGCTCGACCGGATCGAGCCGGTGGTGCACGCCGGGATTCCCATTTTTGGCGTGAGCGGCGATGCGGACGAATCGGTCTCCTACCGGGATAACCTCGGTGTGCTCGTGGAGCGCTACCGCGCGGCGGGCGGGACGATCGAGGTGGTTATCAAACCCGGCGGCAAGCACCACCCGCACAGTCTGGCGGATCCGACGCCGATCGTGGACTTTTTGCTGAAGCACGCGCGGCAGTAAAGTGCTGACCGCGGCGAGGGCGCCGCAGCTCCATCTTCAAGACGGCGCCATCGGCATTGGAGATGCGGCGCCCTCGCCGCGTCCTTCCGCACGTCCTTGCGCGGCGAAAGGAAGCCATCATGGTGACGGCTCGCGTTTCATGAGTGCTTCCTCTTCTCCCCGCCGGCCCCTGCATTACGCCTGGATTGTCGCCGGGGTGACATTTTTCACACTGCTGGCCGCCGCGGGTGGGCGGGCGGCGCCGGGTGTGATGATCGTGCCGCTGGGCAATGAGTTTCAGTGGAGCCGCGCGACGGTGTCGGCGGTGATCGCGGTCAATATTTTCCTGTACGGACTCATCGGGCCGTTTGCGGCGGCGCTGTACCAGAGCTTCGGGCTGCGGCGGACGATGCTGCTGGCGATGACCCTGGTGGGCGCGGGCTACGGGCTCTCCACGCTGGCGACGCATTACTGGCAGTTCATGCTGCTGTGGGGCGTGGTCGTCGGCACGGGCTCGGGCATGGTGGCGACTGTCCTGGGTGCGGCAGTCGCGAACCGCTGGTTTGTCCAGCGGCGTGGGGTGGTGATGGGGCTGCTCACTGCGAGTGCGGCGACGGGTCAGCTGGTTTTTTTGCCGTGGCTGGCTGCGGTGGTGACGGTGCATGGCTGGCGCGGTGCGCCGCTCGTGGTTGCGGCGGTCGCGGCGATCACGCTGCCGGTAATCTGGCGGTTTATGCGGGATGAACCGGCGGAAGTGGGCGAGCGGCCGTATGGCGAGAGCGAGAGTGAAAGTGAAGCTGCGCGGGTGCAGGCCCCGGGAAATCCGGCGAAACTGGCGCTCACGGTGCTGGCGGACGCGGTGCGCGTGCGCGACTTCTGGCTGCTGGCGGGATCCTTCTTTGTGTGCGGTGCGAGCACGAACGGGCTCATCGGCACGCATTTGGTATCGGCGGCGTTTGACTGCGGCATTCCCGAGGTGAAGTCGGCGAGTCTGCTGGCGATGATGGGCGTGTTCGACCTCGTCGGGACGACGGCGTCAGGCTGGATGTCGGACCGGTTCAACTGCCGCTATCTGCTCTTTGGCTACTACGGGTTGCGCGGACTCTCGCTGCTATTTCTGCCGGCGGCTCTGGTTGGGCCCTCGGCGGGGCTGCTGCTGTTTGCCGTGTTTTACGGGCTGGACTGGATCGCGACGGTCCCACCGACGGTGCGACTCTGCGCGGATGTCTTCGGCCGCGAGCGCGCGGGGATCGTTTTCGGTTGGGTGGTGGCGGGGCACCAGCTCGGCGCGGCCTTTTCGGCCTTCATGGCCGGCTGGCTGCGCACGACGTCGGGCACGTACACGCTGGCGTTCATGAGCGCTGGCGCGCTGTGCCTCGTGGCGGCGATCGGCGTGCTGCCGATTGGCGGGCAGCGCCGGGCGCTGGCCGCGGGGGCGTTGGGTTGAGGAATGTAGCGCAGGCATTCTTCCTGCCGGCGGAAATGATGCAGGCAGGATGCCTGCGCTACGTTTCGGGCGAGGCCAGCCTCCTTACGTCGGCTGCTGCACGCTTAGCGCCGGTGTTCCGCTGAAGGCGCGACATGCGCCGCGGGCGCTGAAGCCCGGCCATGAAACTGGGGCGGATGGATATAGGCGCCGTGGGCACCGTCGCGCGGGCCACCGGACCAGCCCGCAGCAGGAGAAGGCGCTCCCCGAGGCGGTCGCAGAATACCTCGCGACCAAGCAAGCGGCCCATGACCGCACGCTTCTCTCCGGCCGTCAGCTACGGTCGATCCAGAACGAACTCACCACCTTTCAACGGCGTTTCCCGAAAGAATTCCTTTCGGCCTTCACGCCGGCCAAGCTCGTGCCCTACCTCGAACGGGGCAATCCGTCGCTCAAGACGTACAACAACCGGCGCGGCCTGCTTTCGACGCTTTTCAAGTTCGGTCTGCAAAAGGATTGGGTCGCCAAGAACCCCATCGAAAAGACGCCGCATCACAGGATCAACCATCGGCGCGGTTCGGCCGAGACGATCGTCGCCAAGTACCGCTCGATGGGCGAGGCGGCGCTGCAAGCGGGCAATTCCGAGAGCATTATCCGCAAACACTACCTCGATCTTAAAAGCAAGGAGGAGGCTGAACAATTCTTCGCCATCATTCCAAAACGGATTACGCGCCCGCAAGCGGAGCCGGTAGTGTCCCCAACGAGCCGCCACGTGCCCGGCTCATCCGGAGGATTCGCCCTACCAGTTTATGGATGCGGGGTGAGGGCACCCCGCCCACATTCACGGCCCTCTGAAATCCTTTCTCCATCCTCCCTTCTCCTTTCTCCG
>CAIONS010000042.1 GCA_903859715.1 uncultured Opitutia bacterium | reverse complement strand
GACTATATCGAGACATTTTATAACCCAACGAGGCGCCACAGCTCGCTCGGTTATCTCTCCCCTGTGGCGTTCGAAAACCAACAGAAACTAAACCACACCAAAGCCGCCTAATTGGTGTCCACTTTTTCGAGGCAAGCCCAATTTAAATATTTTTGGGCAATCATCGTTCTCATTCTGAGCGGTCTTATCGTAGCCTTTTTTTATCATTCGGCTCCTCGGAGCGGTACGGTTGCTAATGCCCAGACAGGAGTCGCGCCGTAGTTCAGGAGCATTTCTAGTGACCGTCAGATGGTCACTTCGGTTGGCGACGTGCACGTGAACTTTGGTTGCCTAGCGAGCCGCCACTAGCCACGTTGCCGCCTTTCTTTATGGCATCACCGATGGATTACAGTGCCAAACCTGCGACTATCGACGGTTGCGACGTGCTTCAACTGTCCGATGCCGCGAGCCGGACGGAGGTCACGATCGTGCCCGCGTTCGGCAACAATGCCTTCGAGTTCAAGGTGGAGGGCCATAACATCATGTGGTCGCGGGGGACGCTCCGGGAGCTACTCGCCAAGCCGGACTTTGTGGCCAATTTTTTCATGGCTCCCTGGGCCAACCGACTGGACCCCGACACCTTTCACGCGAACGGCAAGCAGTACCGGCTGAACCCTGACCTGAAGAACTTCCGGCGCGAGGGGCTCGGGCTGCCGATCCACGGCCTCCTGGCGTTCTCGCGGGATTGGAAGGTGGTCGCATTGGAAGCAGACGGCGAGTCAGCCCGTGCCACCAGCCGGCTGGAATTCTGGCGGTATCCCGACCTGATGGCGCAGTTTCCCTTCGCCCACACCATCGAGATGACCTACCGGCTGCAGCGCGGGGTGCTGGAGGTGGAGACTGTATTGCATAACCACGCGACCGAGCCGATGCCGGTGGCACTCGGCTATCACCCCTGCTTCACGCTCCGCGGCGCGACCCGCGCGTCCTGCCGGCTGCACCTCGGAGCGCGGATGGAGCAGCTCGTGTCGGATCGATTGGTGGCGACGGGAGCAAGCCAACCGCTCGCGCACACGGATGCGACGCCCCTTCGCAGCGCTCAGGAGATGTGGGTCTTGGGCGATCTGGTTTCCGGCCCTCGCGGCGGCGCGGAGTTCTGGGTCGAGAGCCCGCAGGAGCGGATCACGCTCGTGCAAGGACCGAAATACGGGGTCTCGGTGTTCTATGCACCGCAGGACGTGAACCTCTTTTGCTTCGAGCCGATGGCGGCGGGCATCAATGCCCTGAACCCGTTGCCCGACGGGACCCAGCCGCCGGTCCAGAGCATCAGCCCGGGCGGCACGTGGCGGGAGAGTTTCTGGATCCATTACGCCCGCCTCTAAGTTGGCATCACATAGTTGAAGGTGGAACGCATTGCCCCCAATGCGTTGTTTGGCTCCGTCTGCGATTAGACTCGGACGACGGTGCTCAGCGCGTTGAGGGCAACACGCTCCACCTCGATCGCTTAAGCCACTGACACCGCATCCAGCGCTGTCACCAGCACGTCGACCGACAGCTTGCGGTCGGTGGTTCCGCGGTAGGTGCCCTTGATCGGGGTGACGTCGGCGTAGTCGCGGCCGACGGCGATCTTCACGTAGCGGTCGTCGGGCTGGCCGTTGTTGGTGGGGTCGAGGCCGTGCCAGCCCAGTTCGGGCAGATACACTTCGACCCACGCATGGCTGGCCTGCGAGCCGCGCAGCTGGTCGGCGGGTCCGTTGTAGAGGTAACCGCTGACGTAGCGCGCGGGAATTTTCAGCGCGCGACACACGCCGAGCATCACGTGGGCGAAATCCTGGCAGACGCCGCGTTTCAACCGCAGCACTTCGCGCATGTGGGTGTGAACGTTGGTGGCCGCGGGCGAGTAGGCGAAATCGCGGTGGATGTGCTGCATGATCGCCTGGGCAATCTGCCAGGTGTCCGTCAGGCCGTGGCTGATATCCAGGCCAAGCCGCCACGCCTCGGGGCTTGGCTCCACGAAGCGGCTGGACTGCAGGAAATCATGGCAGCGCTCGAGGCGGCCGCAGGACCGCTCCATTTCGACGAGCGGCGTGGACGCCTGGTCCTCGGGCAGCACCTGCTGATCGGACGTCGTGACGACGGAGGTCGCCTCGACGGTGAGCGACGAATGCGGCTCGTTGACGTCGAAGAGGTGAACCCAGTTGAACTGGAAATCGAGATAGTGGCTGAGCTGCGTCGACGGAAGGACCGTCAGGGTGAAGTTGTGGCAGATCTGCCCGTCGGCATTGGTCGGCTGGAGTCGCGCCTCATTGAAGCTTTCGCGGACCGGCGACGCATAGGCGTAATGCGTGCGGTGGAAGACCTGAAGCTTCATCGGCAGGCGGCCGAGGCGGCCGAGTGACAAGTGACGTGTGACGTGTGACGAGAATGAGAGAGCGGTGACGGATTCATGGGGTGGGGCTCGTCACTGGTCACACGTCACTTGTCACTGCCGCCCCGGCCGCCTGCTGCTGCTGCTGCTGTTCTTCCTGCTGGTGCAGCTGGTCGATGTCGGGGGCGAGGAACGGCTGGAAAATGTAGGCTTGGAAGAGCGCGGCGCCGATGTCGTTGAGCCGGGTCTGGAGCACATCGATGTAGGTGTGCAGGCCGGCGTCGAAGATCTCGGCGGCGGTGCCGAACTGCAGCTCGGCGAGCAGGCGGCCGGCGAGTTTTTCGGCGTCGTTGGAGAAACAGCCCTCGGCGACGCCGGAGATGCGGCGCAGCGAGACGTTCAGGTCCGCGTTGAATGTAAGACACTCCCGCGATGCATTTTGGAGTGTCGGGTGGCCGGGCACAAACTCGGCGTAAAGGATCACAGAGATCCTTCGGCTTCGCTCAGGATGACGGGGGAGGTGGCGCAAATCGGGCCGCCCGATTTGCCATTTGCCAAGCCCTCCTCCTCACCTATGGTATCGGCCCTTCATGTTTTCCTTTCTGTTCAAACGCTTTGCCGGCCGGCACTATAAAAAGTTCCTCGAGAAAGCCCGGCCTACCGTCGCGCGCATCACCGAGCTGGAGCAATCCTACCAGTCGCTGACCGACGAGCAGCTCCGCGCCAAGACCGACGAGTTCCGCGCCCGCCTCAAGGCCGGCGAAACCCTCGACCAGATCCTTCCCGAGGCCTTCGCGACCGTCAAAAACGCCGCCCGCCGCCTCGTGGGCCGCAAGATCTTGGTCTGCGACCATGAACTGACCTGGGACATGGTGCATTTCGACGTCCAGCTGATCGGCGGCATGGCCATCCACCAGGGTAAGATCGCCGAAATGGCCACTGGCGAAGGCAAGACCCTCGTCTCCACGCTTCCGCTCTACCTCAACTCCCTCAACGGCCGGAACACCCAGCTCGTCACGGTCAACGACTACCTGGCCCGCCGCGACTCCGAGTGGATGGGGCATCTCTACAACTTCCTCGGCGTCTCCGTCGGCTGCATCCAGCAGCAGATGGCGCCCGACGTCCGCCGCGAGATGTATGGCCGCGACATCACCTACGGCACCGCGAGCGAATTCGGCTTCGACTACCTGCGCGACAACGGCATGGCCACGCGCAAGGAGGACCAGGTCCAGCGCGACCACTGGTACTGCATCGTGGACGAAATCGACTCGATCCTCGTGGACGAGGCCCGCACGCCCCTGATCATCTCAGGCCCGGCGCCCATCGAGCGCGAGCAGCCCTTCACGCGCATCAAGCCCCCGGTCGACCGCCTGGTCAACGACCAGACCCGCCTCTGCAACCGGATCGTTTCCGAAGCCCGGGAGATCCTGGAGAAGCCGGGCGCCACGGCGGACGACAAGCTCGTCGCTTCCCGCAAGCTGCTGCAGGTGAAAATGGGCCATCCGAAGAACAAGCTGCTCCTCCGTCTCATGGAGACACCCGAGTGGCGCAAGCTCCTCGACAAGACCGAGACGGAAATGAATTCCGACCTCAACAAGGACGAGGTTTACCGGCTCAAGGAGGACTTGTTCTACGTCATCGACGAGCGACAGCACCAGGCCGACCTCACCGAGATCGGCCGCAAGGCCCTGCGCCCGGACAATCCCGACGCGTTCATGCTGCCGGACCTCGCCACCGAGTTCAGCGACCTCGAGAAGGACCCGGCGTTCACGCCCGAGCAGCGCGAGGAGAAGAAACTCGCCTCGCAGAACCGCTACGCCGAGGTATCCGAGGACATCCACGCGATTTCGCAGCTGCTGCGCGCCTATTCCCTCTATGAACGCGACGTCGAGTACGTCGTGCAGGAAGGCAAGGTCATGATCGTCGACGAGAACACCGGCCGCGTCATGCCCGGCCGCCGGTGGTCCGACGGCCTGCATCAGGCCGTGGAGGCGAAGGAGGGCGTCGCCATCGAGCGTGAGACCCGCACCTACGCGACGATCACGATCCAGAATTACTTCCGCATGTACGAGAAGCTGGCCGGCATGACCGGCACGGCCGAGACGGAGGCGACCGAGTTCAACGACATCTACCGCCTCTCCGTCCAGGTTATCCCGACCAACCAGCCCTGCATCCGCGTCGACCGGAATGATTCCATCTTCAAGACGCGCCGCGACAAGTTCAACGCCGTCGTCCGCGAGATCGAGGCGGCCAGCAAGCGCGGCCAGCCCGTGCTGGTGGGCACTGTGAGCGTCGAGTCGTCCGAGGTGCTGTCGCGCCTGCTCAAGCGCGCCGGCGTCATCCACACCGTCCTCAACGCCAAGTTTCACCAGCAGGAATCCGAGATCGTCTCGCGCGCCGGTCAGCGCGGTGCCGTCACCATCGCCACCAACATGGCGGGCCGCGGCACCGACATCAAACTCGGCGAGGGCGTCCGTGAACTCGGCGGCCTCTTCGTCGTGGGCACCGAGCGTCACGAGTCCCGCCGCATCGACCGCCAGCTGCGCGGCCGTTGCTCGCGCCAGGGCGACCCCGGCCAGACCAAGTTTCTTCTCTCGCTCGAGGATGACCTCATGCGTCTCTTCCTGCAGGGCAACCTCGCCTCGCGCCTCATGGAAGGCTCGATGAAGGAGGGCGAGGAGCTCGAGCACCCGTGGCTCAACCGCTCCATCGAGTCCGCGCAGAAGAAGGTCGAGCAGCAGAATTACTCGATCCGCAAGCGCCTCCTCCAGTACGACGACGTGCTCAACCAGCAGCGCGAGGTCGTCTACGGCATCCGCAACGCCGCGATCCACGCCGACCGGCCCAAGGCCATCATCTTCGAGCAGATCGAGGAGGAGATTCTGGTGCGCCTCGAGGGCGCCGGGTTCGGCGGCAAGGGCGGCGCAGTGCCGAGTTCCGTCGAGAGCCTTGTCGGCTGGGTGAACGCCCATTTCCCCGTCAGCCTGCGCGTCGACGAACTGTCGGGCAGCGACCTCACTGCGCTCACGGCGCTGATTGTCGGGCGCATCCAGCAGGCCTACGCGATCAAGGAAGCTTCCGAGGTGCCCGAGGCGCTCGGCTCGCTTGAGCGTTACGTCGTGATCAACGCGATCGACCACCACTGGCAGGAGCATCTCACCGAGATGGAGGACCTGCGGAAGAGCATCGGCCTGCGCAGCTACGGCCAGAAGGATCCTCTCGTTGAGTACAAGTCCGAGGCCTACCGTTTCTTCGAGGAGCTGATGAACAACGTGCGGTTGCAGATCTGCACCGGCCTGTTCCGCAGCGCGTCGAACCTGGAGTCGTTTGAGAACATGCTCGCGCTGCTCAGCCGCACGGCCCGCGCCGTCGGCCCGACCGATGCCCCGGCGCCGGTCGCCGCGCCCCAGCTGGAAACCAGCACGACGGTCACGGGCGGCGGTGCCACGGCCGCTGCGCCCCAGGAAATCCAGCTGCCCAAGATCACGGTCCGTCGCGATGCGCCGAAGGTCGGCCGCAACGACCCGTGCCCGTGCGGCAGCGGCAAGAAGTACAAGCAGTGCCACGGCGCCTGAGTTTCGTTTGTCATTCTGAACGAAGTGAAGAATCCAGTGGGACTTTATCGAAGCCCGCGGCGAACGCTCACTGGATTCTTCGCTGCGCTCAGAATGACAATCATCAGAAAGATGCGTAAGGAGTCCAACCTCAGCGCTTTTCAAGCCCATGCCTGACGCTGCATCCACGCCTGATCCCTACGCGCCGGTCCCGACCCTGTGGGAACGGCACCCGGAGGCGGTGGCTGCGTCCGTGGTGTTTGTCCTGACGGCGGTGCTGGCGGTGGTAGCGTTTCCGCCGTTCAAGATGCCGGAGTTCGCCTATGCGATGTTCGTGCCCGGGATTTTCTGGGCCTACATGCGTCCGCGATTCAAGCTCTACGCGTGGACGATGCTCGGCGCGCAGGCGGTGGCGTGGACGATCATCCTCGGCTGGCTGCATCACGTGACCTGGCTGGGACTGTTTCTGCTCGGGCCCATCGTGGGCGCATGGATTGGCGTCTGGTATCTGGCGGTGTGGTGGACCATGCCGCGCATGCTGGGCCGGCCGACTCCGGTCCGGCTGCTGGCGATGCTCGGGCTGGCCGGCACCTGGGTGCTGATCGAGTGGTCGCGGACTTGGCTGCTGGGCGGATTTCCCTGGCTGCCGCTGGCGGCGAGCCAGTGGGAGCGCTCCAGCATCCTGCAGATCGCGGCGTACACCGGCGCCTATGGCGTGTCGTTTGTGCTCGTGGCGATGAACCTCGGTTTCGCCGCCTACACCCACCGGCTGTTCCGTGAGGGCGAATCCGGCCTGCGCCGGCGCAGTCAGGAATTTTTCCTCGCGATGTTTTTGCTGCTGGTGTGCCTGAGCATCCACGTGCAGGAGACGTTCAACCGGCTCCGCTTCAGTGTGCCACTGGGCCGCGTCGCGTTTGTGCAGCCCTACATTCCGCAGGACGTAAAATGGGACCCGGCGAAGGGCCCGGGCATTCTTGCGGTCCTGCAGCAAACCACGCTCACCGCGGCCGCGAGCCGCCCGGATCTCATCCTCTGGCCCGAGGCCACGACGCCGTGGGCGGTGAAAGGCGACCCCGATGCGCGGGCCTTCGTCGAGTCACTGGCCCGGCGCTCCGGGGTGCCCCTGCTGATCGGCTCCATCGCCATTGAAAATTATCACGCGGCGAACGAGGCGTGGTACAACGGAGTGTTCGTCGTCGACCCGCTCGCGGGAGTGCAGACGACCTATTACGCCAAGCGTCATCTCGTGCCCTTCGGCGAATACGTGCCGTTGCGGCCGGTCCTCGGCTGGCTGACAAAATTTGTGCCGATCGGCGACGACTTTGCGCGCGGCCTCGATTCCTCGCCGCTGGTGGCGCCGCTGCGCAGCGGCGCGTTGATCTTCGGGCCGCTCATCTGCTACGAGGATATTTATCCGCAGTTGGCGCGTGCGAGCGTACTGGCGGGATCCGATGTCCTGGTGGTGCAGACCAACAATGCTTGGTTCGGCGAAGGCGGGGCAGCCTATCAGCATGCGGCGAATTCGGTCCTGCGCGCGGTAGAGACCCGCCGCCCTGTGCTGCGCGACGGCAATGGCGGTTGGAGCGGCTGGATCGACGAATTCGGCAATGTGCGCGCAGTGCTCACCAACGACGCCGGCAGTGTTTACTTCCGCGGGACCAAGACCGTGACGGTCACCCGCGATGCGCGCTGGGTGAACCGCCTGAGCTATTACGCCGAGCACGGCGACTGGTTCGTCGCGGTGTCCGCCGCGCTGGTACTCTTTGGCTTTGTCCTGCTCCGGCTGCGTGGCCCGGAAGTTATCGCTCCGCCGCGCTGATTCCGAAAGCGGGTAGAGCGAATCCTCCGGATGAGCCGAACTCAGTCCACGATGACGGCTCATCCGGAGGATTCGCCCTACCATTAGTAGCGCAGGCATCCTGCCTGCATCAGCATCAGGCCCGCCGCTTGACTTTCACGTCCGCCGGCGATGGCTGCGGCGGCTTGGCTTTCCGCAGTTTCATCGCCGTGAGTCGCGCGCGTGGCCGCGGTCGGCCGCCATGCAGCTCCGGCAGCCAGGGCGTTCCGAGAAGCAGGCAGGCGTCGCACATAAGAATTTTCACCAGAACCGGAAATTTCGCGGCTGACAACCTCCGTCTGCCTTCGCACATACTGCTCTCCCATGACCCCAAAATTACTCCGCCGCGCCGTCGAGGCGCTCGACACCTTCAACGTGGAAACGCCCTCGTGGGGCTTCGCCGACACGGGCACGCGCTTCGGCAAATTTTTCCAGGACGCCGCCGCGATCGACACGAATGACAAGCTCGCCGACGCGGGCCAGGTCCATGCGGTCACCGGCTGCTGCCCGACGGTCGCGACGCACGTGCTGTGGGATTTCACGCCCGGCGAGGACCCGAAGAAGGTCGCGAAGCTGGCGCGCAAGCACGGCGTCAAGCTGGGCGCGATCAACCCCAACCTGTTTCAGGACCAGTGCTACAAGTGGGGCGCCTTCGGCCACAACGACCCGAAGATCCGCCAGCATGCGCTGCAGCATTGCTACGACTCCGTCGCCATCATGAAGGCGGTGGGCAGTGAGTACCTCTCGCTCTGGTTTGCCGACGGCACGAATTACCCGGGGCAGGGCAGCATCCGCGAGCGCAAGGGTTACTTCGAGGAAAGCCTGAAGGCGCTGCATAAGAAGCTCGGCCCGAAGCAGACGATGCTCGTGGAATACAAGCCGTTCGAGCCCGCGTTCTACGCGACCGACATCGCTGACTGGGGCATGGCCTATCTGCTCTCGAAGAAGGCGGGCCCGCGCGCCAAGGTGCTGGTCGACACCGGTCACCACTACAACGCGCAGAACATCGAGCAGATCGTCGCCTGGCTCCTGGACGAGGACATGCTGGGCGGCTTCCACTTCAACGACCGCCGCTATGCCGATGACGATCTCACGCTCGGCTCGATCGACCCCTACCAGGTCTTCCGCATTTTCCACGAAATCCATTCCTTCGCGTCCGATCGCGGCAGGATGCCGAAGATTCCCTACATGATCGACCAGTCGCACAACGAGAAATCCAAGGTCGAGGCGACGATCCAGACCGTCGTCATGGCTCAGGAACTCTACGTCAAGGCGGCGATTGTGGATCACGACGCCCTGCGCCGCGCGCAGGCGAAGAATCACGTGATCGATGCGGAGCTGCTCCTGAAGAAGGCGTTCTTCACCGACGTGACGCCGGCCCTGGCCGCGTGGCGCAAGGCGAACAAACTTCCAGCCGATCCGCTCGCCGAGCACCGGCGCAGCGGCTACGAGCGCAAGGCCGCCGCCGACCGCAAGGCCCGCCGCAAGGCGCTGGGTATCATCCGGGGCGGCGGCTACGCCTGAGCCTTGGGATTGTTGCAGGGCGGGGTCGCTGACCCCGCCTTTTGTTTTCCTCATTCGCGACCTTGGGTCGCGGGTAGGGCGGGACCGCTGGGCCCGCCGCGAATGTCGTTTGATCTTGCTGGCCGGACGGCGCGCCCAGCGGTCGCGCCCTACCTCGATCCGGAAAATTTCATTTTCCGAACCACCCGCGACAGCAGGCGCGGGAAGAAACGCTTTAGCGTGATCGCCCAGATCTCTGGCCCGCCGACGGAAATTTCCTCCTGCCCGCGGGCGATGGCCCGCAGGGTCGCGGCAGCACAGCGTTCCGCCGTGATCCCGCGCTCGGTCGCGGCGTCGGTTCGGCCGTGTTTTTCCCCGCGGGCGCCGAGCGCGTTGTCCGAGACCTTCGTTTTCACATAACCGGGACAAACCAGCGTGACTTTCACGCCGTCCTGCCAGACCTCGGCGCGCAGCGAATCGAAATACCCATGCAGCGCATGCTTCGCCGCGGCGTAGGTGGACCGGCCGGGCGTGCCGATATAGCCCATGACGCTGCTGATCACGACGACATGGCCGGCGCGGCGAGCGAGCATCGCCGGCAGGACTGCCTTGGTAAGCGCGACCGTGCCGAAATAGTTCACCTCCATCAGCGCGCGCTCGACTTCGAGCGTAGCGGCGACAGCGAGCGCGCGCTGGCTGACGCCGCCGTTGTTCACGAGAATGTCGATGACGCTGAATTTTCCCAGGACTTGGGCCGTGAGGGTGGCGAACGAATCGCTCCGCGTAAGATCGAGCGGCAGGCAGAAATGGTCATCAGCCCGCGGCAATGCACGGCGCACGCGCTCCAGTTCATCGGGCCGGCGGCTGGAGAGCACAAGCCGGGCGCCTTCGCGGGCAAAGGCGTGGGCGAGCGCCTCGCCGATCCCCGACGATGCGCCTGTGATCCAAATAATTTTGCCGGCAAACCGTTCCATGCCGCCCTAAGCTAGGCCCCAACCGCCCGAGGTCGAGAGCCGAGGGCTACCGGGTGTTGCTCCTTTTTGTCTGCCGCAATAGAGGTCCGATGTGGGCGGGGTGCCCTCACCCCGCTGGAACGAAGGCGGGTGAGGGCACCCGCCCCACATTCGATCTCCAAAAGAGGCGCCGGCCGGCCTGCCCGCCAATGTCACGTATTGCGTGACATTGACGCCGCATAAACGGAGCCGCGGAGGGCCGACTCCTCCGCTCAATCATGCTGATTATTTACCAACAAAGGTGACTGTAGGCCATTGCCATTTTCCGCCAAAACTGCGAAGCTGGATCCAGATGAAAGCGAAAACCCCGAAGTCGCCCCAACCCAAGTCCGCGTCCAAGCCGAAGCCGCTCACTGCCGAGCAGGTACGCTTTTTCCACGAGGAGGGTTACGTCATCGTGCCGAATGTCTTTGCCCCCGCCGACCTCGAGCCGTTGCGGCGGGAACTGGAGGCGGCGATCGACGAGAAGGCCCTCGAGCTGAAGGCCGAGGGCAAGCTCACGCACCTGCATGCGGAGCTCGATTTCGATCACCGGCTGGCGGCGTTGTATCGCGATTCCAAGGAAAACGGCGAGGCCATCATGCGCCGCTTGGAAGGGCTGCGCAGCGGCGGTTTCCGGGCGCCGGAGATGTTTGACGTGATCGTGCACCCGAAGCTGCTGGCCAAGGTTTCCTCCCTGCTCGGCACGCAGGAGGTCGTGGCTTCCTCGGTCTACCGGCTCCGGCCCAAGTTGCCCAACATCGGCCGCGGCGTGGTGCCGTGGCATCAGGACAGCGGCTACTTTGTCGCCGCCTGCGACGAGGAGCTGATCATCACTTGCTGGGTGCCGCTCGTCGACGCCACGGCCGAGAATGGCTGCATGCAGATTCTGCCGCGCACGCACCGCGGCCCGGTGGTGGAGCATCACACGGGCGGTAACCAGGGCTTCCTCGTGATCCAGGACGAAAACCTGCCGGCCGACCCGCGCCAGGCGATCACCGCGGCCTGTCCGCGCGGCGGCGTGGTGTTCATGACCAACCGCACACCGCATTGCTCGACGCCGAATTATTCCGATCACGTGCGCTGGAGCATCGACCTGCGGTACCAGTCGGCCGAGGTGCCGAACAACGTCGCGGCCATGCCGAAAAAAATCGACGCGATTGGCAAGGCGGACCCGGCGTTTTATGCCAAGGCTAACGTGGCCTGCTATCCGCCGGAGGCCGATTTCGTGGTGCAGAGCCGGGATTCCAAGGCCGTGGCCGCTTATCCGGACTATGTTCGTCGGCGCGAGACCTACGAACACATCAAGACGGGCTATGCCCCGGGCCGCCATTGGCCGAACAGCGCGAAGCCGCCGGCAGAGAAATAACCGGGATGGCTCGGGGGTAGGGCGGGACCGCTGGGCCCGCCTCGGAACGGTTTGTGTTCCAAGCGAAACCCGGCGGGCCTAGCGGTCCCGCCCTACCTTCCGACCTTGGACAGCGGCGAAGGTGCGCCCTGCCGCCATTCGCGTGGGGTAACGCCATAGGCCCGGCGAAACAGCGTGCTGAAATGCTGTGATGAACTGAAGCCGTGCTGGAGCGCGGCCTTGGTGACATCGAAGCCCGGCTGCCGCAGCGTCAGCCGCGCGGCATCGAGCCGCAGCTGCAGGTGGTAGGCCGCGGGACTCACACCCACTTCGCGGCGAAACTGCGCGCAGAAGTGGGGAACGCTCCGTGCCGTCGCCATGGCGGCGAGATCGCGGAGCGGCAGCCGCCGGTCCAGCTGCTGTTCCATGTACGCGACGGCGCGCTGCACGGCGTACGAATAGGGCAGGGCGGTGGGCGCGGGTGCCCGGCGTTCGCCGGACTGGAGCCGCTGTTTCACCAGCGTGATGAACAGCTCGAGGTAAGCCGTGATCGCCTGCCGGCGCTGCGGATGATTCGCCACGACCTGGGCCACGAGCCCGCGCAGCACAGGCTCGACCTCCGGACAGCCGGTCAGCGACCGCACGCGGCGCCGGCGAAGCTCGGCAGCCAGCTGCAGCGCATTCGGCCCGAGGCGGTCGAGCTTCAGGCCGGCCCAGAGATGATGATTCTCGGGATTCGGCACCGGCCCGGTGCCGTGCTTTTCGCCCGGGTAGGCGATGTAGAGATCGCCCATGCCCTGCGTGGTGACGACGCCGTCGGCGCGCCACGTGGCCTGACCGCGCGCGAGATAGAGAAACTCGAAGGCCGGGTGCGAATGCGGTTTGCGGTGGTGGCCGCGGCAGCACAGTGCCTCGCCGCAATGGGTGAGGGCGGGCAGGTCGTCGACCGGGCTTTCGTAGACGAAGCCGCTGATGATCTGGGGATCGCGCAGGACTTTCATGGGCCGAGCAGCCGAATGGGCTTCTGGGGACGGGCGGGTCTGTGACCCGCCTTCAGTAGGCCTGAGAGCGGGTCAAAGACCCGCCCTACTTCCGGCAGAATAATGCGCTTAACTCCAGAGTTCACGTTATTAATGGAAGCTTAATATTATATACATTTCCACCGAAAAATCTGAACGCCGTTTCCGCGTTTCCCCGGTACCTTGGCCCTTCGCCTTTACCCCACCATGACGCTTGCACCCGCCCGCCTGACCCCCGCCCAGCAGAAATCTTACGCCGACAACGGTTATCTGCTCGGCCTGCCGCCCATCTACACGCCGGCGGAAATGGCCCGGATCAATGCCGAGCTGCCGAACCTGCTGGCTTTGCTCAAGCCGGGCGAGACGACGAACGAGATGCGCGAATGGCATCACACGAGCAGCTACCTGTACGAGATCGTGATGAACCCGCGGATCCTCGATCTCGTCGAGGGCATCCTGGGGCCGGATTTCTATGTCTGGGGCAGCCACTTCTTCATCAAGGCGCCGCACAGTCCCGGCACGGTGCCGTGGCATCAGGATGCGTATTACTGGCCGCTGTCGCCCTTCAACACCGTTACGGTCTGGATCGCTTTTGACGACGTCGACGAGGAGAACGGCGGCATGAAGCTCATCCCCGGCTCGCATCTCGGCGGACTCATCAAGCACCAGCTGAAGGACGATGCGAATTCGATCATCCAACTCGAACTCGAGCAGGGCACGTTCGATGTGAGCACCGCGGTGCAGTTCCGCCTGAAGGCCGGCGAGATCTCGATGCACAACGACAAGGCCATCCACGGCTCGCAGGCGAATCCCTCCGACCGCCGTCGCGCCGGGCTCACTATCCGCTACTCGGGCACGAACGTGAAGGCCGACCTCAAGGTCAGCCCGGATTTTGTCGCCCACCTCTGCCGCGGCACCGACACCTACGGCCACACGCCCTATGCCGCTGCGCCGACGGAGCGCTATGGTCGCAAGGACTACCGCCGCGTCGACCGTGTCGCCTGACCGCAACTTCCTCCCTTTATGTCCACTACGCTGACCAGTCCCTACCACCTCACCGACGAGCAGAAGAAGTTCTACCACGAGAACGGTTACCTGCTCGGCCTGCCGCCCATCTACACGAAGACGGAGATGGCGAAGATCAACGCCGAGCTGCCGAACCTGCTTGCGCTGCTTCAGCCCGGCGAGTCCTCCAAGGACATCCGCGAATGGCACGAGACGAGCACCTACCTCTACGAGATCGCGATGAACCCGAAGATCCTCGACCTCGTCGAGGGCATCCTCGGGCCGAACTTCTATTTCTGGGCGAGCAACTTCTTCATCAAGGAGCCGCACAACCCCTCCACCGTCGGCTGGCACCAGGACGCCTATTACTGGCCGATGGCGCCACACAACTCCGTCACGGTCTGGCTCGCGTTTGACGACGTCGACGAGGTCAACGGCGGCATGAAATTGCTCCCGGGTTCGCATCGCGGCGGCATCATCAAGCACAAGCGCTCCACCCAGACCTCGTCCGTGCTGACGCTTGAGCTGGAGGACGGCTCCGACTTCAACGCGGACTCCGCGGTGCAATTCCGCCTGAAGGCCGGCGAGTGCTCGCTGCACGACGACCGCGCGATCCACGGTTCGCCGGCGAATCCTTCCGACCGGCGCCGCGCCGGGCTGACGGTCCGCTACTCGGGCACCAACGTGAAGAACGACCTTGCGGTGAACCCGAACTTCAAGGTGTACGTCTGTCGCGGCGTGGATGAGTTCAAACTCAACCCCTACGGCCCGATCCCGACCCAGCGCTACGGCCGCCCGAACTTCAAGCCGGTGAGCAACGAGGAAGCGGGGAAAGTGTAAGCGAACCTCCGGTTCGCTTACACTGGAAGTTGGGAGACAGTAATTGGGAGATGGAATACCCCTGCCTCCTTACCCGTTGCCTCAGCGTAATGCGTTTGTAGTTCGTGGCGCTTCAACCCGCGATTCTTGACTGGCGGGAGTATTCCAACTCCGATCTCCCAACTCCCAACTTTGCTGGCGCTTGCGCCGGCTTTTATGTCTTCGACTCAACTGTTCGAGCTCACCCCGGCGGAATCGATGTTCGCGCCGTTCAACGATCCCGCGGTGGCGGAGCAGCTGCCGTTCCGGCTGGAGCCGGGAACGGCGGTCAAACTGAAGCAGGTGTTTGGCTGGGATGGCACGAAGCTCAGTTGGGAAGCGGCCGGCCGTGGCACGGCGGCGGCGCGCCTCGAATTTCCGCTGCACGAACTGCCGGAGCGCTTCGACCAATTCATCTTCTGCCAGGTGGTGCCGCGGCACGTGAGCGCGAGCTTTGAGGCCCGCCGTGCGGGGCAATGGACGCCCCTGGGCGCGGCGGTCACCGGCGTCGGCGGCCGAGATGAAATCGCCCGGCCGATGGGCGCGCGGCCGATTGAGGCGGTGCGGGTCACCTTCACGGCGCTGGGCAGCGAGCCGGCGCTCATCAGCCTGCAGTGGTGGGGCGTGGCGCAAGCCGCGCTCGTCGCCGAGCTGGAAGCCGCGCGCCCGCGCTATGACGGCCGGTGGGAGGGCCTGATCCTGCCGCCGGAATCGTGGCCGGAGGTGAAGCTGGCCCGCGGACTCCTCTTCAACGAGACCGACCTGCCCGCGCTGCGGCGCAAGCGCACCGCGACTTACTGGGATGCCTCCTGGCAGCTGCTCGATGAGCGGGCGAAGCAGTACCTGACGCGTCGGCCGGAAGATGACATCGATACTTACCTGCCGTGGACGGACACGCGCTACATCCGCGCGCGCGAGGGTGGCCGGCAGTCGTATTTTTCGGAGCCGCTGGTCCTCGGGTTTGTCGGGCTGGTGAACGGCGACCGGGCGATGGGATTCCATGCCGTGCGCTACCTGATGTGCCTCGTGCATACGCCCTCATGGGCGCAGTCGGCGGAGAGCCGCGCGCGCGGCAGCGTCTGGGATCAGCGCTGCTTCATGGAGGAGATGGCGACCACGGCGGCGGCGCTGCTGCTCGACTGGTATGACTTTGCCCTCACGCCGCGCGCGCGCGCGCTGGCGCAGCAGGCGCTGTGGGACAAGGGCATGGCCGTGGTCGAGCGCGACATGATGAAGTTCGAGTACGTCTACGCGATCAACCAGGGCCCGTGGTTTTGCCGCGCGCGGCTGCTCGGCGGACTTTATCTCGAGACCGTCTGGCCCCGGATGAAGCCGCACACCGAGCAGGCCCTGGCGGACATGCGCGAAGGCATGGAAAACTATATTCTCGCCGACGGCGGCACGGACGAGGGGCTCGGGTATTTTTCGATCACCCTGCAGGCTGTCCTGCCGGGCTTGCTGGCGTATGCGCGTGTCCGCGGGCTGGAGATGAAGTCGCTCCTGCCGACGCATTTTGGCCAGACCGCCGGGTTTGTGGCGGCATTGTCGGCGACGGAGCCGGGGCGCGTGCTGACGGAGGGGGATAACACGATCGACCTGGCGGCGGGTGACACGATTCCTCTGCTGGCGGCGATTTTCCCGGACCAGGCCTATGCCCGGGTGGCGGCCGCCTGCCTGATGCGACGCCGGCCGCCCGGATATTTCGACCAGTATTTCGTGGAGGGCGTCTTTGCCTTCATTGCGGGTCCCGCGCAGCTGGCTCCGCCGGAGACGATTGTGCCGACCTTTGCGATTCTGCCGCACACGGGCCATCTCACGAGCCTGCGGCGCACGCCGGCTGGGCGTTCCGTGCGGCTGCACGTGGTCGGGGCCAAGGCGCTCGCATCCCACACGCACTTTGACAAGGGCTCGTTCCTGCTCGAGCTCGACCATGTGCCGGCGCTGCTCGACCGCGGGCAGGTGCGCTATGAGGACGTGCGCTCCTACACGCTCAAGCGCACGGAACTGCACAACACGCTCACACCGGTGTCGGCGGACGGCGTGTATACGGGTCAGGCCGGGTTGATCGACGCGGTGATCCCGACGGGCGAAGGCGATGCGCACCGGCTGCGGGCGCGGATTGATCTCGCGCATGTCTGGCGCGGAGTGATGACGGCCTGCACCCGGGAGTGGGTGGCCGACACGGTGGAAGAATTTCACGTGATCGATCGCGGTGAGCTGATCCAGCCTTCGGCGCTCGCGTTCAACCTGCAGACGCGCGGGCCATGGGAGATCCACGGTCGCGAGGCGGTGCTGCGGCTGGAAGGCTGGGAGCTGACGCTGCAGGCGCCTTGGGCGGACTCGATCACGCAGCGGGAGGACTCGATCGATTTCCGCCTGCAGCCCGTGTGGCATCTGGAATGTCGGCTGAACCAGGCGAAGGCGTTCGAGTTGAAAACGTCGTTTCGCTGCCGGCCGCTGTAGCCTTGGAATTGTCATTCTGAGCGTAGCGAAGAATCCAGTGGGATTCCGCTGAAGGCTTCGATGTTGTCCAAGTGGATTCTTCGCTACGCTCAGAATGACAATCATGGGTTGGGCGGGCCCGCGGGGTTTCATTGCGCCGGGTATGACAGACTTTAGGCGCCGCAACATGTCAGTTGGCGCTGCGCGGGGAAGATTCGGTTTGATAAACCCGCGCAGGAGAACTTCGTTGCAGGCGCCATGCGTCGTTTATTTTGCCTTGGGTTTTTCGTCACCGGTCTTCTGACCGGGCTGTCCGCCGCCGAACCGGACGCTCATTTGCTCGCTGGGACCTGGCGCTACGACGCCACGCGCAGCACGGAACTCAGCGCCTGGGGCGCACTCAAGCTGGTCATCACCGTGGACGGGCCGCACGTCACGCTGACCCGCCAGTACTTCGCCGGCCGCCGGTCCTTTGACGAAGTCACCGCGCTGGATCTCCGGCAGGCGGTCAATGTGGTCCACCTTGACTGGTGGCCCGACAACCGCCACATCGGCGCCTACATCGGTGGCGACAAGACCAAGCATATGCGGGTCGAGCTGCTCGATGGCGGCCGGATGCTGCGCACCAGCGCCGATCTTATGCTTTCCACCCAGCAGGGCGACCGCGCGGTCAACATCCTCAGCGACTACAAGGTCTCGGCCAACGGCTCGCAGCTCACGCTCGTCGAGCTGCGCAGCACACGCAACGACCCGATCGTCTACGTGTTCAAACGCGTGACCGATTCCGCCGCCGATGCGGGGCTCTCCCGCGGCAACGCCGAGTAACCGGGCGGAAGGTTGAAAGTTGCAGGGTGAAAGTTGAAAGACGAAACGACCCTGTGGCTCCCTCAACCCTCCGCGCTTTCAACTTTCAACTCCCGCCTTTCAACTTTCCCATTCGTCCCATGCGCGCCTCCCGATTTTTCTTCCTCGTTCTGCTGTTGACCGGCCTGCTCCTGCCGGCGGTCACCCGGGCCCAGCCCATCCCGCCCAAGGTCGCCAAGGCGCCCGCCGAGGCGACGGTCATCCCGCTTTCGGCCAACTGGCGGATGGACGGTGACATCCCGGTGCATGCGCTCCTGATCTCGCTCCAGGGCCTGGCCAATCGCGGCCTGCCGCGCGTCTACCTGGAGTACCCGAAGGACTGGCAGTGGGAAATCGTGCGTCCGCTCGAGGGTTTCCTCGAAAAACGCCACGGCATCAAATTTGACCGGCTCGGTCAGGACGACGCCGACGCGGCGCTCACGCGCTTTGCGAAATACACCAAGGGCTATGTCGTGTGGGACCGGAAGGTCCGCACGTCGCTCATCGTGGCGTTTACGATCTCGGGGGTAGAGGACGCGCTGGTGGTCAGCGAGGACCTCATTCCGCTCGCGGAGAAGCACGGCCTGAAAAAGATCGCCGACTTGCGCGGGCAGTTCGAGGGCCAGCCGGACTACACGATCTACCAATGGGCCTACGACCACTACTGGGCGAAGTGCTCGCGCGACTACTATGTGCTGCTCGGCGGCCACTCGGGCATCGAGATGCAGCCGGGCATCGCCGACTTTGGCATCATGGAGCGGGCGTTCTTCAGCGACCTCTCGGCGCACCCGAAGCATCCCGAGGAACTGGCGCTGGAGCGGAAGATTCTCAGCCAGCAGAATCCGGCGAGCATCGTCGTCGGCTGGCATTCCTACGGCAAGGACACCGAGGGCCAGCACACCTCGCTCGTCGGCAACTACGGCCTGAAGATGGAGGGCCTGCACAACCTGCCGAACATCTCGTTCACCAGCCAGATCCCGCTCACGCCGGACTTCAAGTTCACCAACACCCACCACGTCGCGGCCGACGCCAAGCTGCATGCGGAGAAGAAGATTTATGTCTGCGCCGTCGCGACCGACTCGATGGGCATCGGCGCCTGGACCAAGCCGGGCCGCGGCAAGATTCCGTACACGTGGCAGGCGCCGATGAATTGGGCGTGGATGAATCCGCCGGCGATGCAGTTCTTCTATGAGGACCGCACGCCGAACGACTACTTCATCGCGGGCCTCGGCGGCCCGGGTTACATGTACCCGAAGACGATCCCGGCCGACAAGTTCCCCGCGCTGATGAAGGATGCGCGCGCGCTGATTACCCAGCTCGACCTGCGCGCGATGGAGCTGATGGACTACTCCGAGGGCAACCGCCAGGTGGGCAACACCGACCTGCCGAAGGAGGTCGTCGACCGCTATTACCGCGAGTTTCCCGATGTGATCGGCTTCATCAACGGCTACGGCACGGCGCGCACCTACGACCTGCGCGACGGCAAGCCGCTGATCAGCTACGACTATTACCTCGATGTGAACCGCTCGGTGAAGGACGCCGCGGCGGACCTGGAAGAGCTGATCCAGCTCAATCCGGCGCGGCCGTATTTCATGCTGCTGCACATCCGCGAGCGGAACACGGTCGAGAAGGTCACGGAAATCCTGCACTCGCTGACCGAGCCGGTCGAAGTGGTGCCGCTCGATCTTTTCCTGAAGTACGCGGCGGACGCGAAGACCTACCAGACGCACTACAAGCAGCCCGACGACCCGATCAACCGGAACCCGTGAGGCAAGGTGGGCGGGCACGTCCTGTGCCCGCATGGGTTGGTGGGTTAGGGTACAGCGAATGAGCCGAGCCGCAGGTGGACGGTGTCGCGAAATACGGGCACCGGGACGTGCCCGCCCACCATCCACACTCGCGTGAGCTTGCTCCGGCCGTGTTCCAGGCGAAGCTGGCTTCATGGCTGCCATCGCTGCGTACACGCCCCGCGAGGAAATCGCCAACGTGGTTACGCATGGGCTGGGGATCGTGCTGAGTGTGGTGGGCTTGGTGGCGCTCACGGTCCTGGCCAGCTTGCGCGGTGACGCTTGGTTTGTGACCAGTACGACGATTTTCGGCGTGTCGCTGGTGGTGCTCTACACCACCTCGACGCTCTATCACTGTTTTCACGACGAGCGCGCGAAGCAGCTGCTGCGCAAATTCGATCACGCGGCGATTTTCCTGCTCATCGCCGGCACCTACACGCCGTTCCTGCTCGTGAGCCTGCGTGGGCCGTGGGGCTGGAGCCTGTTCGGCGTTGTGTGGGGTCTGGCGCTTGTAGGCATGGTGCTGAAATTCTGGTTCGCGGGTCGTTTCCGGGTTGTTTCCACATTGATCTACATCGCGATGGGCTGGCTGGTGCTCACGGTGCTGCGGCCACTCTCGCTGGCGCTGCCGCGCGAGGGGCTCTGGCTGCTGCTGGCCGGCGGATTTTGTTATACGGGCGGCGCGGCCTTCTATCTCTGGAAACGCCTGCCGTATCATCACGCCGTCTGGCACCTGTGGGTGATGGCGGGCAGCGCATGCCATTGGTCCGCGGTTTTCTTCTACGTCGTACCGGTCAGCGGTTGAGCCACGCGATGGCCGCGTTGAGCGCCGTCGCGAAGGTCACCCAGGCCACATAGAGAGCCCAAAGCCAGCTGGCGATCGCGTCGAGCCGCCAGAACCTGATGAGCAGGGCGACGAGGCTGGCCCAGAGCAGCAGGATTTCCAAGAGGGCCCAGCCGGGTTGATGCAGGCCAAAGAACAGCACGGACCAAAGGGCATTCAGCCCGAGGCTCACGAAGAACAGCCGCAGCGCCGCCTTTGTGCCCGGCTGTTCGCGACGGAGCCAGATGCGCCAGGCGGCGACGCTCATGGCGGTGTAGAGCAGGGTCCAGACGGGACCAAAGACGGCAGCCGGTGGATTCCACGCGGGCTTCACGAGCGTCGGATACCACGAACGCACGGATTCCACGGTCGCGACGCCACCGATGGTTGCGGCGGTAAAGGAGGCCAGCAGAAAAAGGCCCAGGGCGGCCCAGCGATTCATCCTCTGACGGAATCGGCTTTTGCCGGCCGGCGCAAGCGGCGCGTCCTCGTGATAATTCATGACTGGATTTTCTTTGCTGCAGCTTGTGTCCCGTTCGATTCAGTCGGAGTTTGATGCCGGCGTCGCCGCCATCCTCCTATGAAAATCCGACTGCTCTCCCCCTGGTTTGCGTGCCTCGGCCTCGTGCTGGGCTCCAGCCTTTCCGTCGCCGCGGCGGATGCCCCCTCGGGGCTCGCCGGCACCTGGACACTCGATGTCGCCCGCAGCACGCCGATCCGTCCGTGGGATCAGGAGACGCTGACCATCGCCGTCACGGGCGACACGGCCACCGTCACCCGCCATCTGGCCTGGGGCACGGATCGCAAGGTCGATGACACCACCACGCTCAAGACCGACGGGAAAACCTCCACGGCCAACCCGGTCGGCTACTGGCTCGATACGTGGTACACCAACGTCTACATCGGCACCGACCACCAGAAGCACGTCACGGGCGAGTGGCTCGACGGTGGGCGCGTGCTGAAGCTCGAGACCAATCTTGCGCTGGAAGGCCAGCAGGGCGACCACGCGGTCCATATCTACGACGAGTTTCGCCTCTCCGCCGACGGCCGCACCCTGAAGCTCTACGAGCTCCGCTCCACCCGGGATGAACCGTTGGTGTACTTCTTCACACGCCAGTAACCCTTTCACGCACCGCCATGAAAATCACTTTTAAATTTCTCCCTTGGTTCGCCCTTGCCGCTGCGCTGGTTGTGCCCGCGCTGCACGCCGTGCCCGGTCCCCCGGGGCCTGCGCCCAAGGAGGCTTTCCTCATTCCGGTGAAGGACAACTGGGATATCGCTCCGGCCAAGCCGGGAGCGCCCGCGGATCTGGCCGAGAACCTGATGCTCATCGGCCTGCAGGGTCTCGCCAACACCGACGGCCCGCGCGTCTACATCGAGTACCCGGACGACTGGCATTTCCATGACTTCAACCCGCTCAAGGATTTCTACGCCACGAAGTATGGCGTGAAATTCGTGCGGCTGGCGACGGCGGACGCCGCGCTGACGGAACTCGGCCACTTCGCCAAGGGCTATGTGGTCTGGGACAACAAGGTGCGCACCTCGATCAACGTCGCCCTGACCGCCGCGGGCGTGCTGCGTGCGATCGTGGTGGACGAGAACCTGATCCCGCTCGCCGAGAAACACGGCCTCAAGCCCCTCGCGGATTTCCGCGGAAAGTTCACGGGCCAGACCGACGTGCAGATTTACCAGTGGGCCTACGACCAGTACTGGAAGGACTGCAGCCGCGATTATCTCGTTTGGATGGGCGGCGTGGGCGGCAACTCGATGGAGCCCGGCGTGGCGGACCTCGCCATTGCATGCCACGCCTTCGTGGCCGATCTCTCGGCGAGCCCAAAGATGCCGGAGGAACTGGCCTTTCACAAGCGCCTGCTCGCCCAGCTGAATCCCTCGGCATGGATCATGGGCTGGCATCCCTACCCGAAGGACACCGAGGGCCAGTGGATCACGCTGACCTCCGGCTACGGCCTGAAGGCGATCGGCCTGAACACATTTCCCAACGGCACCTTCATGAGCCAGATCGGCTTCTCGCCGGGCTTCAAGATGACGAACAACAACCATGTGACCCGGGAAACCAAGCTGACGGCGGAGAAGAAACTCTACATCTGCCTCGTGCAGTCGGACAGCATGGGCATCGGCGCCTGGACCCAGCCGGAGCGCGGCCAGATTCCTTATAACTGGGAAGTCGGCGTGGACGGGGCCAAATGGTACGCGGGCGCGATGGAGATGTTCGCCAAGGACCGCACGCCGAACGACTACTTCATCGGCGGTCAGTCCGGCTACATGTACCCGGCTGTGGTGCCGGCGGATCGTTTCCCGGGCCTGATGAAGGAGATGAATGCGCTGATGCCGCTGATGGACGAGCACACGGTCGGCATCATGGACCACACAGACCGCGGCATCCCGATCGGTTATTTCGACCTGCCCAAGCACGTGGTGGATGAGTATTATGCCGGCGCGCCTGATGTCGTCGGATTTATCAACGGCTACGCGGCCGCGCACACCTTCGATGTGCGCAACGGCCAGGCGTTCATGTCGTACGATTATTACCTCGATGAGCACCGCCCGGTGGCGAGTGCCGTGGCCGACCTCGACGAGCTGGCGCGGATCAACCCGAAGCGACCGTACTTCATGCTCATCCACGTGCGCGAATCGAACAGCATCAAGCGCGTGATCAGCATCATGAACGGCCTCGAGGAAAAGCCCGAGATCGTCCCGCTGGACACCTTCCTGAAACTCGCCGCGAGCAATCCCAACTTCGCGCCGCGCTACAAGGATCCGAAGCCCGCCGGCAAGGCGTGGGACGCGACCACGCAGTAAGCGGCAGCGTTTCCGATGTAGGGCGGGGTCGCTGACCCCGCCTGTTTGGAAGGTAGGGCGAATCCTCCGGATGAGCCGAGGTAACGGCGCGGCTTGTCAGGGACGACTCGCCCTAACTTGGAACAGGCCGAGGCGGGGTCAGCGACCCCGCCCTACAATCGGAGCAATTTGGCCGGCGGCGAGACGCTGCAGGAACAGGGCGCAGAGTTGCGCGCGCTCGACGAGGCTGGGCAGGACGCAGAACTCGCGGTCGCTGTGCAGGTGGTCGCCAATGACGCCAAGGCCATCGAGATTCGGCAGGCCGGCGGCCGACAGCAGGTTACCGTCGGAGCCGCCGCCGGCGTGGATCCAGGAGAAGGGTGCAAGGCCAAGTTCCTGGCCGCACTGCTGCCAGGCGGCGAACAGGGCTTCCTCCACCGGGCCGCATTCCTTGGGTGGACGATTGAAACTGCCCGTGATCTCCAGCCGCAGGCCCTCGCGGGCATTGATGGGTGCGACGAGTTCGTTGAGCCGGGTCAGCACGGCCTCGCGATCCGCTGCGCGCGTGATGCGCACGTCGAGCAGGGCCTGGGCAAAGTCGGGCACGACATTGGTCGCGTCGCTGCCGCCGCGGATCAGGCCGATGTTGAGCAGGACGCCGGGCAGTTCCGTGGGCAGACGGTGGGCGGCGACGAGAAACTCGGCGAGCGCGGCGATGGCATTGCGGGCATCGCTGGGTGTTTTCCCGGCATGGCCGGCGCGGCCATGGCAGGTGACGATGAAATTGCCCGTGCCCTTGCGCGATTGGACGAGGCTGCCATTGGGCCGGGCCGGCTCGAAGACGAGCCCGAGTTGATGCCGGCGCGCCGTTTCAGCCAGAAGCGCGGCGCTGCCGAAAGAGCCGGTTTCCTCATCGGGCGTGATGAGCACTTCAAATCCCAGCGTAGGAGGCGGGGACGACTGCAGATAAGCTTCCAGAGCGGCGTGCAGGACGACCAAGCCCCCTTTCATGTCGGTTACGCCCGGGCCACGGAGCGTGCGTTCGTCAATGAGTTCGCAGCGCTGAAACGGATGCTTTGCGTCATAGACAGTATCGTAGTGACCGCTAAGCAGGATTTGTTGCGGCGCCTCCGGGCGATAACGCACGCGCAGGGCCTGCGCCGAGATGTTGATGCAAGGCACGCGCTCGATACTGACGTCGGGTAGATTCAAAAAATCGGCCT
This sequence comes from uncultured Opitutia bacterium, assembly GCA_903859715.1. Taxonomy (GTDB): domain Bacteria; phylum Verrucomicrobiota; class Verrucomicrobiia; order Opitutales; family Opitutaceae; genus Opi-474. Next base: position 30,955 of record CAIONS010000042.1, on the reverse strand, counting down.
CGAGCAGATCGAGCATGGCGGCGAGGCCGGCAGGATGGTCACTGCCGGAGTTTTGATTGGCCCAGCGGATGAGCCGGTCGCGGAGAAGAGAAAGGTCGAAAGGCACGGAGGAAGGAGGATCGCGGAAGCGCGGAAGAGCGAAAAGACCGGATGCCTCAGCGTTTCCGCTCTTCCGCGTTTCCGCGATGAGGCATTGGAATCGAGACAGAGAAAATCGAGCAATCGATCAACCGCGTTTCGCCTTGGGTCGCACGCCACACTTCGACCAGTCCCAGGGCTTGAAGCCGAGCTTCAGCGCGGGGGAGTTTTTGGCCACGAGCCAGGTTTTTTTGCGCTCGGTAATTTTGGGATCGGCGACGATGGACAGCTGATCGTGCCCGGCTTTGCGCCAGGCGGGATAACTGATCCTGAGCCGGTTGCCTTCCTTGCGGTGCGTCTCGGGATTCAGGCTGTCGGCTACCTTGCCATCGGGAAACCAGAGACAGTTGGCGTTCGCCACGAGTGCGCCGCGCGAGATGTCGTCGCGGTAGCCGCCGCGGTAGAGCGACTTGCTCGGGCCGATCAGGATATTCTGAAAGAAACTCGCGGCGAAATAACCCGGCTCGTTGCGGGAGACCGAGCAGAGCGCGTTCTGCCCGCGGGCAAAGATGTTGTTCCGGACGACGTTCTCGTGGCCGTAGTGGACGTTGAATGGGGCGTCCTTCGTGTCGTGCACCAGGTTGTGCTCGACGAGGATGCCCGAGCTGCCCTCGTCGAGATAAACGCCCCAGCCGCCGTAATCATGCGACCGGATGTCGTGCAGGTGATTGCCGCGCAGGACGGTGTCGGGCTGGATGCCGAGCGTGTAGATGCCGCCCATGTCACTGAGGACGCCGGCCCCGATATGGTGAATGTGGTTATGCTCGATCCGGTTGCTGCGCGTGATCGTGTCGCGGAAGCCCCAGCACCAGCCGACGGAGATGCCGGTGTAGCAGGTGTCGTGGATGTGATTGTGCGCCACAGTGCAATCTGCGGCATGGGTCAGCAGCACACCGATGCCCTGGTGAAAGACCCGGCCGATGTGATGGATGTGGTTGTCGGTGATGCGCAGGTTGCCCGTGCGGCGTTCGCCGAGTCCATCGAGGTCGACGCCGCCCGCGCGGATGCCGCCGGCACCGAGGTCGTGCAGCAGGTTGCCGGTGGCGGAGCATTCACGGCAGCCGGGGCCGAATTCGATCCCGTGGAAACCGATGCGCTCGATCGTGCAGTCCGTCACGGCGCAATCGCGCGCGGCGCGGAACTGGAGCGTGCCCGGCACGGCGATGGCGGCCTGCGGACTGCCGCCGATGGGCTGGTCGTGGCCCTCGATGATGGGGTGCCCGGGCATGTGGAGCTCGGCCAGCGGGGAGTACCAGTCGGCGTGGCGGAAGGTCAGGCCGGAGAACCCGAGGCCGCGCACGTGCCGCGTGCCATGGACGTCGATCCGATCGCCGGATTCGCCGAACACGCTGCCGGTGGCGCGCACGAAGGTGTGCAGGCGCGGGGCGCGGATCTCGGTGTTGGCGGGCGTCTCGCCGGGGCGGGGCAGGTAATAGAGCCGGCCGGTTTCGCGGCTGAGGTACCATTCGCCGGGCTCGGTGAGCGCCTCGAAGAGGTTATCGATGTAATAGCGCGCATGGTCGCGCTGGCCGTGGCCGTTGACGTAGGCCTCGTAGAGGGCGAATCCGGCGCGGCGGCCGAAGCTGATCCAGCCCGTGCGCGGATTGAGCGCGGGCTTGGGCAGGCGTTCCTCGACCCAGTAATGCAGGAGGACAAACTCGGCGTCAGGCAGTGAAGCCCAGGAGGGCGACACATCGCCGGGACGCGGTTTGAAAGTATCGCGTCCGTCGAACAGCCCGGTCTTTTCGGGCTCCAGCATTTCACCGACCCGCAGGACGTGCTTGGCGCCCTGGGCGTCGGGCGAGAATTTGGGGAAACGGGCCCGGGGGGCGCGGCGACTGTTCACGAACAGGGAGCGGAAGAACCGCTTGCCGGCGACGACGTCGGGAAAGTCGAGCGTCCATTCGGTGCGGCCGTTGCGCTGGCCGACTTTCCAGCCCGTGAGCCGCTCGCCACCGTCGAACACGGGCTTCGCACCGGGCGCGGCGGCGTAGTGGGTGAAAGAGTCGGCCGGGTCGAAAGCGACGGTCTCGGTCTGCTCATACTGTCCGGCGTGCACCTGTACGGTGACGGGTCCGGAGATTTTGCCGGCAGCGCGCAAGCGGCGAATCTGATCGCGGGCGCCGGCGAGCGTGGCCCAGGGGCGGGAGGAGGAGCCGGGAGCCGAGTCGCGTCCACGGGGCGAGAGATGGAAGACGTGCATGGGGAAAGCGGGGCCAAGCCAAGCGCGCCGGTCCAGAATTGCGAAGGCAAATCAGGACGGGGCGGCGGAATTTCTGATGGGCCGTGCGCTCCGTCGCGCGGTTTCAAGGTCTCCCGAAGCCGCGCGCGGAGCGCACGGCCCACCTCAGAGCGTGATCACCGGCACGGCCAGGCCTTCCGCGGTTGCGATGGTCACGCGAAAATCCTTTCCGCGGTGGGAACCGGCAATATGCCAAGTGCCCGCTTCCTGCTTCACGCTGAGTTCGCCATGGGCTTCACCGTGCGGTGCTGCGGTGCAGAGCGTTAGCAGGGAATGCTCTTTCGCCGAAGCCGAGTGGAGCTCGGCGTAGGGATAGACGCCGCTGGCTTCCGGCAGGGCGAGCCGGCTGGCTGCGACACTGCTTTCGCCGGCGGTAGTGATCCGGGCGTGCAGCGTTGCGAGTGGCCGGACGATTGAAAACGTGGATGCATCGGCGGTGACACGGCCGGCACCATCGTCATTGAAAACTTGGAACCGCGCCTGCACCGGGCGGGCTTCGGCGAGGATCACGCGGTCGAAGATCGCGAGCACGTCCGGCTTGAGATAGACCAGCGTGCGCTGGACGAGCTGCACCGGCAGGCCGGCGCGACGGTACGCATCGGCGGCATCGCTGGTGACAGTCATCCAGCCGGGGCCGATGCGGTAATCCTGGATCGTGGCCTGAGCGGTCGAGGAGTTGGTGCCGTCGCGGCCGTCGTGGTAGATGTGGCCGTGGCCGTCGATCAGCACGGCCGTGTGTGCCTCGGTCTGACGCAGCAGCCATCTCGGATCCTGGGTGGAGTAAGCAGCGTGAACCGGGTCGTTGAGGAGCCGTTCGCCGTGGGCCGTGAAAATCACACTGTTGCGGTCGGCGTGCTCGTGATTGGTCGGCCCGCCGCTGCGCAGTGTGACGAGGCTGTCCTGTTCTCCCCAGCCGGTGCGTGAGATGACGATGCCGAGCGCCTGCCGCCGGTCGAGCTGGGCGGTGGCGGGCAAGTGCGCCGGGACCGATGGATCGTACCAGATGGCGGTCAGGAGGCCGGTCCAGGCGGGCCGAACCGCGCCGGGCCGGAGCATCAGCTCCTGCGCTCCGGCGTCGCGATATTCGCGGGCGATCCAGGAGAGCGGTACCGAGCCGGCGGCGACATTGGAATCGCCGATGCTGATGCAGCCGTCCGGCTGGGCGGGCGTCGGCATGGTCATCTCGAGCGCGAACCGTGCCTCCGCGGGAAAATCGATCAGGCCGCGGTCGTCGATGCCGAATTTCCGGCGCAGCACCTCGAGCGTGAAGCAATAGTGGGTGAATGTGTAGTCCCAGTAGCCGACGCCCTCGGGAAACGAGCCGTCCTTGGGCAGGCGCGCGGCGTAGCGCCGCAGGCTCGCACGGGTTGCTTCCAGCCAGAGGGGCACGTCCGGATGGCGACCCTGCAGGTGGGCAGCGGCGGCGGCCATTCCGGCGGTGCAGGTGATGCGGAGGTTGGTGTCGTCGAGAATTCGCGGCCAGTGGTCCACGCTGAAGGGAGAAAGACCTTCCTCGTCGGGGTAGATGCTCCAAGGCCCGACCTCATCGTGATGGGTCATGTCGTGGAGCCCGCGAAAGCAGGGCGGCCCGCCCTCGATTGCCATGCGGCGGGTGATGGCGGCCTGTTCCTCTGCGGTAAGATCGGCGGCGAGCCATTCGGCGACAAGGGCAAGGCCGATGCAGGAACCGGCGCCGCGCATGATCGAGACCGGCCGCTGCTGGCTGTCGCGCAGCCAATCCCAGTGGGGATATTCCAGGGTCTTCCCGAGGGCGAGCCGGGCCAGAGCGAGCTGCTTCGGGTCCGGGTGGAGGAGATGCATGAAAGCCGCGCGCACAGCGGTGACCTGGGCGCGGGACATGTCGGTGACGTGATTCTTCAGGTTGATCTCATGGGTCAGGAATTTCTCCTCCGCGCCGAAATCCAGTCCGTTCATGTACGCCCAAAACTCCCGGAATTCCGGACGGTGCACGTTGGCGCGGATCCGCGGCAGGTCGGCGGTGTCGAACAGGAGGCCGCGGGGCGCGGCGAGGTTTGGCGCCAGGCTTGCATCAGCGGCGCGACCGGCGCCGCGCAGGGCGAGGAGAGCGCCGAGGCCGAAGCCGGTGCGAAGAAACTGGCGGCGGGTGTGAGCCATCATGAGAGGTGAGGCTAAAATGTACTGGATCGGGATGATTTTACCACGAAGAGCAGAAAGGCCACCAGAGAATTTTTGATCCGCGTCACTCCACGGCGGGAGGCGGCGGGGTCGGTGCGGAGAACACCACGAGGGTGATGCCGGCGAGCACGATCACGCTGGCGGTGCAGAACAGCGGGGTGAGTCGCTCATGATAGAGGCTGACCGCCAGGACGGCGGGAAAGATGAACTGCGAGGCGAAGATCAGCCCGACCACCTGCCCGCGGAGGTGGCGCACGGAATAATTAAGCAGGGAATGCCCGAGGATGGTCGGGACGCAGGCCAGCCCGATGATCGGCACCCATTCACGCGCCGAGCCGGCGTCGAATTGCCCCAGCCACGGGAGAGAGAAGGCGAGGCAGATCAGCCCGGCCTGGAAGTAGATCGGAATGACGTACAGCCAGAGTGAGGGGAAGTCCCGGTTCCGGCGGCCCAGCGCGACGTACGACGCCACGAGGAGCATGGAAATGAAACAGACGAGGTTGCCCCAGTAATTCGCGCCGCCCGCGACGGCATCGCGGGCGGTGAGCACGATGACTCCGGCGAGGGCGATCAGGGTGCCGAGCACTTCCACGCGGTTGATGCGCTCCCGCACGAACCAGTGCAGGAAAAACGGCATGGCAATCGGCACGAGGTTCACGATGAGGCTGGCCTGCGCGGCAACCGTCTGCCGGGCGCCGTAGGCCCACGAGGAGAAATGCACCGCGAGCAGGATCGAGGGCGGCAGGGTGCGCAGCCAATGCGCCCGGGTCCAGGCCGTGCGATGCTTGCGCCACTCCAGCCAGAACACCGGCGAAAGCAGGGCGGCGGCCAGCAACAGCCGCAGGGCGGAAAGCACGATGGAATTCGCGTGGCTCATCCGGATCAGGATGACCGACATCGAACTCGCGAAGGCCCCGATAAAAAGCAGAACGTAACGCCACGGCATGAAGCGCGAAGCGTGGCCGGGGTTGCAGCCAAGTCGAGCTGCGGGTCGTGTCCTAATCGGTCATATTCCATTCCATCCGTCATCCTGAGCGCAGCCGAAGGATCTCTGTCATTAATCCCCCTGATCTTGCCTCCAGCCGCAGACACTCCTGCAACGTCGCCCAAGTGTTCGAATCAAACACGGAATCAGCGGCAAGGATAACAGAGATCCTTCGGCTTCGCTCAGGATGACGACTTGGTCGAGCGACTGCCAATCGGGCAGAGTGTCAGGGTGCCGGCGGCAATCCGTCGGCGTACGGACGGTAGGGGCCGCCACCGGGATAGAAGCAATAGGGCAGGCCCTTGCCGCGATACTCGGAGTAGCCGACGAGCACTGAATACCGATGATCGGGATCGTCGTAAGTCAGGACCATGCCGCCCCCTTGAAAACTCCCGGCCTTGCTCCCACCGACCGTGTACGAAATTTCGCCGTGGATCTCCAACGGGCGCACATACTTCACGCCCTTGAGGTTCGAACCGGCCACGCCGGACGACGTGCTCAACGTGGTGGCGGCGAGTTCCGGCTCGGGACCGTTGATGCGATTCCGGACCAGTGCATCGAGTTGGGCGAGCTGGCTGGTCGTCAGGTGATCCAAGCCGGCGATGACCAGCTCGTGGGCGGTGCGGCGCTGAGAAAAGCGGGTGTGGTCGACGCCGTTGTTCTTGAACTTGCTCGCGGCTAGGTCCTGACGAACGAGTCCGTCGATGACCGCCACGTTGTCATCGGTCAGCTGGGTAAGCCCGGCGCCGGTGCGCTGTTCCGGGGTGAGGGTGGCGGAGAAACGAACATCATCCTCCGCGCGGGCGGCCTGGCTTGCGACGAAGGCACCGAGCAGACCGAGTACCATCAGGGAGAGGGTCCGGAGCGTGCGGGGAGGGGAGAACATGGCGTGAGGCGTGGAGACTGCAGCCGTGGGCCGGGGTTCCGTTGGCCTTTACCTGTCCGATGGGGAGCGGGAAATCCGGCTGTTGGCAACAGGCTATTGCAGCAAGCCCGTGACGAAGGTGCGCGCTTCGTCGCCCTCGACCTGCAGCTTGCCGTCGGTCCCGTAGACTTTGAACGCCGGGATGGAATCCATGCCGTATTGTTGCGCGACCGGCGACTGCCAGTCGATGCCTTGGATGCCGGCGCGATTGAGGTCCACCTCGACGACCACGATGTCGGCGCGGCTTTCATGCAGCTTGTGCAGGGCGGGCGCGATGGCGCGGCAGGGCGGGCAGTAGTAACTGGTGAAATCGAAGATGGTCGTCCTGCCCGGCACGACGTAATCCCGCAGATTCACCCGCTGGCCGAAGGCGATGCGCATGGGTTCGGCGGACTTGCTCCCGGCGGCTCCGGCGGTCCCGCCGACGCCGGTGTTATCGATGACCCCGGAGCGGTTGCAGCCGGCAAAAACAGCCAGGGCGGCCGTGGCGAGGAGGAGAAGTCGTTTCAGGGTGGGTTGGGTGGGTCCGGGACTAACCGTCGAATTCCAAGGCGGCCGGAGGATGATCCAGCCCGCGGCGCTTGATCAGCGGCTTGATGTCAGGCTCGCCGCCGGTGAAGTCGCGGAAGAGGCTCATAGCCTCCTGGCTGCCGCCACGCGACAGCAGCGTCGTGCGGAAGTGATCGCCGTTCTCGCGCGTGAGGCCGCCGTGCGTCTTGAACCAGTCGACGCTGTCGGCCACCAGTACCTCGGCCCAAAAATAGGAGTAATACCCGGCGGAGTAGCCACCGGAGAACGAGTGGGAGAAGTAGGTGCTGCGATAGCGCGGCGGGACGGGCGGATAATCGACGCCGGCCTGTTTAAGTGCAGCAGCCTCGAAGCCGATGACGTCGTCTGGTATCTCCGAAGGCTTCAGCTGATGCCAAGCCTGGTCGATGACGTTGGCGGCGACCAGTTCGGTCGTGGAGTGGCCCTGGTTGAACTGCTGGGCGGCCAGCAGCTTGTTGAGCAGCGCAATCGGCATCGGCTCGCCGGTCTGGTAATGCTTGGCGTAGTTTTTCAGGACGGCGGGCCAGACGGCCCACATCTCGTTAACCTGCGAGGGAAACTCGACGAAATCGCGCGGGACGCGGGTGCCGCTGAAGCGCGGATATTTCACGTGGGAGAACATGCCGTGCAACGCATGGCCGAACTCGTGGAAGGCGGTGGTGACCTCGTCGAACGTCAGCAGGGTGGGCTGGCCGGCGGGCGGCTTCGGGATATTGAGGTGATTGGCGACGACGGGCTGGGTGCCGAGGAGCGTGGACTGCGAGACGTACTCGTTCATCCAGACGCCGCCGCGCTTGGACGGGCGTGCATAGTAGTCCATCAGGAACAGCGCGAGCGGCGAGCCGTCGGCATCGAAGACCTCGAACACGCGCACGTCGGGCTGGTAGATCGGCAGGTCGTGGCGTTCCTTGAAGGTGATGCCGTAGAGCTGGTGCGCGGCGTAGAACACCCCGTCGAAGAGCACATGGTTCAGCTCGAAGTAGGGCTTCAGTTGCGACTCGTCGAATGAGTAGAGGATCTTGCGGACCTTGTCCGAGTAGAGCGCCCAGTCGGCGGCATCGATCTGGAAATTGGCATGATCGCGGCCGACGAGCTGCTGCATGTTGGCCGCCTCGTGGCGGGCGTTGGCGACGGCGGGAACGGCCAGCACGGCGAGCAGGTGGTTGACGGTCTCGACATTGTGCGCGGTCTGGTCCGCGAGCTGGTAAGCGGCATGGTTGGGGTAGCCGAGCAGCACCGCGCGCTCGGCGCGGAGCCGGGCGATCTGCACCACGACGGCACGGTTGTCGTAAGGGCCGCCGTGGCTGCCTCGGGCGAGCGAGGCCTGCATGAGACGCTCGCGCACCGAGCGGTTCTTCAGCACGGCGAGCAGTGGCTGGCCGGTGGTGTTGAGGAGGGCGAGGGAGAATTTGCCAGGCTGACCCGCAGCGGTGGCGGCCGCGGCGGCGGTGGCGATTTCGCTGTCCGTCAGGCCGGCCAGTTCCTCGCGGGTGTCGACGAGCAGGGCGTCGGCGTTGCTTTCCTTCTGCACGTTCTGGGTGAACGTCGTCTGGGCCGTGGCGATCGCGGCATTGAGCGCCTTGAGCTTGGTCTTGTCAGCGTCGGAGAGGTCGGCGCCCGCGCGGACGAAATCCAGATGGTAGCGCTCGAGCAGCCATTTTGACTCGGCATCGAGGCCGAGGGAATCGCGCTGGGCATACACGGCCTTGACGCGGGCGTAGAGCGCGGGATTGAGGAAGATGGCGTCGCGGTGCGCGGACCGCTTGGGGGCGATCTCCGCCTCGATTTTCTGCAGGGCGGGATTGGTGTTGGCGCCGGCTAGGTTGGAAAAGACGGCCGAGACCCGGTCGAGCAGCAGGCCGGAGCGATCGAGGGCGACGATGGTGTTTTCAAACGTCGGCACGGCCGGGTTGTGGACGATGGCGTCCACTTCCTGGAGCTGCGTGGCCATGTGCACGGCAAAGGCCGGCATGAAGTGCTCGGCCTTGATCAGGTCAAAGGGCGGCAAGTGGTAAGGCAGGGTGCTCTCGGTCAGGAGGGGATTGGGGGACATGGGAGCGGGAGTGGCAGGCTCGGCGGCGGCCAGGGGCAGGGCCACGCAGGCGGCGAGCAGAAAGAGGAGCGCGGGTTTTTGCATGGAGAGAAGCAAGGTTCGGGTTTGAACGCTGGAAAAGACCCAGCGTTGAACGAGGTGCCCGGATTGGCAAGGCTGGGGAAGGAACCGACGTCCCGGCGGCGCCCGGTTGGGCGTCAATTTTCCCTGAAAAAGCGCCTCACCCGAGAACCACCGCCCATTTGGCGATACTAAGAAGGGCATGAACTCCCTTAAAACCTCCCTGAAGCTCGCCGCCCTGGCAGCCGTGCTGGGCTCCGGAGCCCTGCTTGCGTTGACGACCGGCTGCGCGGCCACGCCCACGAAGGAAAGCACGGGCGAGTATGTCGACGACAGCACGATCACCGCGAAGGTGAAGGCCGCGTTCCTGAAGGACGATGTGGTCAAGGCCCGCATTATCTCGGTCGAGACCTTCAAGGGCATCGTGCAGCTGAGCGGATTCGTCGACACCGCGGCCGAGAAGTACCGCGCGGCCGACATTGCGGCCGGCATCAGCGGCGTGCGCGACGTGAAGAACAAAATTACGGTCAAATAGGCCGTTCCAAAAACCCCAGACTCAACATGAAAAACCAAATGCTCAAATCCACCGGGCTCGCCTGCCTCATCGCAACGGTGCTGGCGGCTGTTCCCCTGTCCGCGCTGGCGCAGACGACGCAGCCCACCACGCCCGCGGTCGTGGCGCCCCAACCTGACACCAGCAAGGTCTCCAAGAACGTCAGCGGCAAGGTCGAGGCCAAGAGCGACACGACCCTGACGGTTGGCGGCCGCACGGTTTCGACCGGCAGCTCCACGACCTTCTCGAAGGCCGGCGCGTCGATCGGCAGTGGCGACGTCAAGGTCGGTGACATCCCCTGCCACACGATGAACGGCACCTTGGCGGCCAGGGAGGGTTCGATCTCGCTCGTCAGATACCAGCCGCCGACGTGGCTGTAGGTCACACAGGCGTGCATGTTGATGACCAGCACGATCATGGCCGTACGAAGGTGGTCGACCCACGGCAGCCGGCTAGGGGAGGCAGCGCTCACACGCTGCAAACTGCGTCAACCGGGCAACCAGACAACGCAATTTTCGGAGATGCCCGTCTTCGTCAAGGCTACGGCGAGGCAGGCCCGCACGCCCGGCTCAATAATCGAGGTAAGGCGCCAGCCACTTCTCGGCGTCCGCCACAGGGATATTTTTCCGTGCCGCGTAATCCTCGATCTGGTCCTTGCCGAGTTTTCCGACGGCGAAATATTTGGAATCGGGGTGGTTGAAGTACATGCCGCTCACGCTGCTGGCGGGGAACATGGCGTTGCTCTCGGTGAGGGTAATGCCGGTGGTGGCGGGCGCATCCAGCAGAGCGAATAGCGGCGGCTTCTCGGTGTGGTCGGGGCAGGCGGGGTAGCCGGGGGCGGGGCGGATGCCGCGGTATTTTTCGCGGATAATGTCCTTCATCTCCAGGTTCTCGGTTTTCCCGTAGCCGCAGAAATCGCGAACCTTCTTGTGCATCAGCTCGGCGAGCGCCTCGGCGAGACGATCGCCCAGCGCCTTGGCCATGATCGCGGAATAGTCGTCGTGCTGCGCCTCGAACTCCTTCGCGAACTCCTCGACGCCGTGGCCGCTCGTGACCGCGAAGCCTCCGAGATAGTCGATGCGGCCCGAGTCCTTCGGCGCGATGTAGTCGGCGAGGCAGTGCTGGAACTGTCCGGCAGGCTTTTCGTTTTGCTGGCGGAGGAAATGGAAGGTCTGGATCACTCGGGAACGCGACTCGTCGGCGTAGACCTCGACGCTGTCGCCGACGGCGTTCGCCGGCCAAAAGCCGATGACCGCCTTCGCGGTATAGCGGTTCTCCGCGATGATCCGGGCGAGCATCGTCTTGGCTTCCGCGAAGAGCTTGGTGGCTTCCTCGCCCACGACGGAGTCGGTCAGGATGTCGGGGAAGCGGCCGTGGAGTTCCCAGGCGCTGAAGAAGGGGCCCCAGTCGATGAAATCGGAGATTTCAGCGAGTGTGACGAGTGACGTGTGACTTGTGACGAGGAAAGAAGGATCAGAGGAGAAAACTTTGGTCCCGAGGAACTCGGGCTTCGGGATGTCCACCGTCGCCCAATCCGTCGGCTGGTGGCGGGCGCGGGCTTCGGCGAGCGGGAGGAGTTTGCGGGTGTTGCGGCGGTCGGCGAACTCGGTGCGCTGGCGGTTCTGTTTGCCGAGGTTTTCCGCGGCGAAGGCGGGTTTGCTGTCGGGGTTGAGCAGCGCGGACACGACGCCGATGACGCGGGAGGCGTCGAGCACATGGACGACCGGCTCGCCGTATTCGGGGGCGACCTTGACGGCAGTGTGCGCGGCGCTGGTAGTCGCACCGCCGATCAGGAGCGGCAGATTGAGCCCAGTGCGCTTCATCTCCTTCGCGACGTGGACCATCTCGTCGAGAGACGGCGTGATCAGGCCGGAAAGACCGATGACGTCGGCCGAGCGTTCGCGGGCGGCGGCGAGGATCTTGTCGCACGGCACCATGACGCCGAGGTCGATCACCTCGTAGTTGTTACAGGCGAGGACGACGCCGACGATGTTCTTGCCGATGTCGTGGACGTCGCCCTTGACCGTGGCCATGACGACGCGGCCCTGCGCGCGGGCGGTGCCACCGCCGGCGACGTGGAGGCGCTTTTCTTCCTCCATGAACGGCGTGAGGTAGGCGACGGATTTTTTCATCACGCGCGCGGACTTCACGACCTGGGGCAGAAACATCTTCCCGGCGCCGAAGAGATCGCCGACGACGCGCATGCCGTCCATGAGCGGCCCCTCGATGATGTTGAGCGGGCGCGGGTACTTGGCGGTGAGCAGCCGGGCCTCCTCGGTGTCGGTTTCGATGAACGTGTCGATGCCCTTGACCAACGCGTGGCTCAGCCGGGCCTCGACGGGGAGGCTGCGCCAGGCGTCGGCATTCTGGATTTTCGATTCTGGATTTTCGATTTTTCCGGAAGCGGCGGCCTTGAGCTCGTCGGCGAACGTGACGAGGCGCTCGGTAGAGTCGGGGCGGCGGTTGAGGACGACGTCCTCGACGCGCTCAAGCAGGTCCTTGGGGATCTCCTCGTAGACGCCGAGCATGCCGGCGTTGACGATGGCCATGTCGAGGCCGGCGCGGATGGCGTGGTAGAGGAAAACCGCGTGGATCGCCTCGCGCACGGGGTTGTTGCCGCGGAAGGAAAACGAGACATTGGAGACGCCGCCGGAGACCTTGGCGTGGGGCAGCGTGGCCTTGATGATCTTCGTGGCCTCGAAGAAATCGACGGCGTAGTTGTTGTGCTCCTCGATGCCGGTGGCGACGGTGAGGATGTTCGGGTCGAAGACAATGTCCTCGGGAGGGAAACCGAGCTGGTTGACGAGCAGCCGATAGGCGCGCGTGCAGATGCGGACTTTTTCGTCGCGGGTGGCGGCCTGGCCCTGTTCGTCGAAGGCCATCACGACCGCGGCGGCGCCATAGCGCATCAGGAGTTTGGCCCGGCGGAGGAACTCGGCCTCGCCGTCCTTCAGGGAGATGGAGTTGACGATGCCCTTGCCCTGGAGGCATTTCAGGCCGGCCTCGAGGACGCTCCACTTGGAGGAGTCGATCATGACGGGCACGCGGGAAATCTCCGGCTCGGCGGCGATGAGGTTGAGGAACTTCACCATCGTCGGCTCGCCCTCGATCAGCGCCTCGTCGACGTTGATGTCGATAAGGTTGGCGCCGCTCTCGACCTGCTGGCGCGCGATGGCGAGGCAGGCGTCCCAGTCACCGGCCTTGAGCGCCTTGGCGAACTTCGGCGAGCCGGTGATGTTCGTGCGCTCGCCGACGATGAGAAACTGGGAACCGCTGCTGCGCATGGCTGCTAAAGCACGAAACGAGAAGCACGAAGCACGAGAGAATTCCCGAATTCCATGAGGCAATGGCCTGCGGGTACTTTGATTTGAATCTGTTTCATTGGGATTTCCCTCGTGCTTCGAGTTTCAATATTCGAATTTCCATTCGGTTCACGAGATGGTCAGGGGCTCGAGGCCGCTCAGGCGCATCGCCGAGGCGTGGGAGGGCACGGTGCGCGGTGGGCTGCGGTGGACGGCGGTGGCGATGGCGGCGATGTGGGCGGGCGTGGAGCCGCAGCAGCCGCCGACAAGGTTGAGCCAGCCCTGCGCGGCGAAATCGCCGAGGACCGCGGCCATGTCGGCGGGCGACTCGTCGTAGCCGCCAAAGGCGTTGGGCAGGCCGGCGTTCGGGTAGCAGCTGACGAAGCAGTCGGCGAGGCCGGCGAGTTCCTCGATGTACGGCCGCATCTGGGCGCCACCGAGGGCGCAGTTGATGCCGATGCTGAAAGGGCGCGCATGGCGGATGCTGTTATAAAAGGCGCTGACCGTCTGGCCGGAGAGCGTGCGGCCGGAGGCGTCGGTGATGGTGACGGAAATCATGACGGGCAAGCGCACGCCGGTTTCGTCGAACAGCAGTTCCAAGGCGAAGAGGGCGGCCTTGGCGTTGAGGGTGTCGAAGATGGTTTCGACGAGGAGGGCGTCGACCCCGCCGGCGACGAGCGCGCGGGCCTGCTCAAGATACGCGGTGACCAGCACGTCGAAGGTGACGGCGCGGAAATCGGGACGGTTGACGTCAGGCGACATCGACGCGGTGCGGTTGGTCGGGCCGAGTGCGCCGGCGACGAAGCACGGCCGGCCGAGCTTGGCGGTGGCGCGATCCGCGGCGCGGCGGGCGAGCTGGGCGGAGGCGAGGTTCATCTCGGCGACCAGCGCTTCGGTTTTATAGTCCGCCTGGGAGATGGAGGTGGAGTTGAAGGTGTTGGTCTCGACGAGGTCGGCGCCAGCCTCGAAGTAGGCGAGGTGGATGGCCTCGATGACATCGGGACGGGTGAGCGAGAGCAGGTCGTTGTTGCCGCGGAGATCGTGGGGGTGGGTCTTGAAGCGCTCGCCGCGGAAATCCGCCTCGGTGAGCTGGCGGTCCTGGATCATCGTGCCCATCGCGCCATCGAGGATGGCAATGCGACTCGCGAAAAGCGCGCGAAGCGCCTCGGTCGAAGGAGCGGGATGTGGATCGGTGGAGGCCATGGCAGTGAGCGGGTAGAACATAGCCCGGTCGGCAATTTGGCAAGTAACATATCTATGAATCCTTATACGTTGATTCATTGTTTAGCTTGCAGGTGCCGCAGCGGCTTTCCAGCGTGCGTGTGCCTGCCGTTCTTTTTCAGACACTCTTGGGAAACAGGGAAGGCCGTTGGAACCGGCCACAGTTGCGCTGCGGTATCGCATCACACATCTCCGCCGCCGGGACAGGCCCGGCGGGAAAGTCAATCGGCACGCGAGTGCCGGTGAAGGCGAGGGGGTGAGGCGCGCGGGGCGCGCAAGTGACAAGTCGCAAGGAGCAAGTAACAGGAACGATCACAGCTGGCACGAAGCCGGGGCGAAATTTCTTGGTACTTGGCCCTTGAGACCTTGTTACTTGCGCGCTCCGCGCACAAATGCGGAGTCCGAATATCTGTCCCCGGGAGGCTCACGCGTGCGGGGTGCGGGCGGCCTTCCGGCCGCGCGTGCACCGAAGCGCAAAACTTCATCGCCAAATGAAGGTGAGGGTGGTCGCTCCGGCTGTTTCACGGCCGGGGATTTCTGCTCTTGCCCAGATCAACCGACAGAAATCCATGAAACTCCGACCACGGGCGCATTTTACGCGCCGGGCCTTGCTTGTCCTCAGCGCCACCCTGGCGCTTGCCACCGTTCGCGGCCAGACGCCGCCCGATCAACTCGAGCCATTCATCACTTCGGCGACGCGCACGCCGTCCGCACCCCAGACCGTGGGCAGCGCCGTCGATGTGCTGTCCAGCGCCGATCTGGCGCGGGAGCAAATCACCTCGCTCGCCCAGGCCCTCGGCGGCGTGGCGGGCGCCCCGCTGTTTCCTTCGGGCGCGCCGGGCGCCGGCGCGTCGATCTTCCTGCGCGGGGCCAATTCGAACCAGACACTGTTTCTCGTCGACGGCCTGCGCTTCAACGATCCGAACACCGACTACAACAACTTCCTCGGCGGCTCCTGCCTCGGGGCCTGCGACAGTCTCGAGGTGGCGCACGGTCCGCAAAGCACGCTCTACGGCGGCGAGGCCGTCGGCGGCGTGATCTCGCTGCGTTCCCTGCGCGGCACCGGCGATCCGTCCGGGAGCATCGCGGTGGAGGCCGGCAGCTATGGCACGGTACAGGGCACGGTCGCAGCCCAAGGGGCGCCGGCGGCGTCGGGCTGGGCCTATAATTTTTCCGCGGAGGGCGGTCACACCGACAATGCGCGGATTAATAATTCCTTCGACAGCACCAACGTCACGCTGCGGCTGGACCGCACGGTGAACGACCGCGTCGCCGTCGGCGGCACGCTGCGGTGGTTCGAAGGGATTTACGGGGATCCCGGCGACCGCTTCACGAACGACCCCTACGAACAGGACCGCGAGGACAACCTGCTGGTGACGGTCTTCGCCGATGTGAAGGAGTCCGACACCTTTTCATCGCACGTGACGCTCGGCGGGCAGGACCGCCGCTTCGTGGCTGACGATCCGACGCCGGGCCAGCTGCCCGACATCAGCGTCGTCAAAAACCAGCGGGTCGTGCTGGACTGGCAGAACACCTTCACGGGCCTGGAGCACCAGCGCATCACGGCCGGGCTGACGGCCGAGGAGAACCACACGATCAACACCGGCTTCGGTGACATCGACAAAAGCCAGTCGCTACTGGCGTTTTTCGTGCAGGATGAATTCACGCCGGTGGAAAATGTCTTCCTGACCGCCGGGCTGCGCAACGACGACTTCGACACCTTCGGTCATGCGACCACGGGCCGGGTGACGGCGGCGTGGCTGATCGCACAGCGCGCGCTCAAGCTCCGGTCGAGTTACGGCACGGGTTTCCGCTCGCCGGGCTTTCTCGATCTGTACGGCCAGAGTCCCTACTACGTGGGCAACCCGAACCTGCGGCCGGAGAAGGCGCGCGGGTGGGATGCCGGCGTGGATTACTATCTGCCGCAGAAGCGCGGCACGCTCAGCATGACGTGGTTCCAGACGGATTACACCGACCTCATTGTCTACAACTTCGCCGTTTTCCCGAGCACGGTCGTGAATGTCGACCGGGCCCGCACCCGCGGGGTTGAAGTGGCGTTTCAAACCACGCTCGCGGACCTGATCAAGGCACGGCTGGCCTACACTTATCTGGAGGCCAACGATCTCACGCAGGGCACGCGGTTGCTGCGTCGTCCCCGCAACTCGGTCAACGCGGACCTCTGGCATGACTTCGGCCACGGGATCAGCGTCGGGGCCGGGCTGGTCTACATTGCCGGACAGCAGGACGTCGACGCGCAGACCTACCTCACGGTCAATTCCCCGGCCTATACGGTCGTGCGACTCTACGCGGCGTGGCAGGTGACCCAGCGTTTCGCCCTCAAGGCGCGGCTGGAGAATCTCCTCGACGAGAAATATGAGCCGGTGAACGGCTATCCGGCGCTCGGCTTTGCGGCGTTTGGCGGTGCGGAGTGGAAATTCTAGCGAGCGCGGGTGAAGGGGCGATTCCCCTTCACCCGTCATCCTGAGCGAAGTCGAAGGATCGCTGTTATTATCCCGCTCGAGCCTGTGACCGGCCATGGACACTTCTGCGATGTCGCTAAAGTATCCGAACCCAACGCGGAATCATCGGGAAAGATCACAGAGATCCTTCGGCTGCGCTCAGGATGACGTGCATTGGGAAAGGCGGGGTCGGCGACCCCGCCCTGCAACAATCCTCCGGCCATGAGCACGCACGTGTGCGTTTGACCACGCGGGGCGGGAAGGCTGTAGTCGGAGGCATGTCCTCCCATCGCATGCTTCCCGCCCTGTTGGTCATGCTCACTTCCGCTGCGCTGGCCGCGGACCCCGCGCCGGTTGCGACGCGGGCCACTGCGGACTACGTGCCGCCCGAGCTGGCGCAGCTGACCAAGCCCGCCTCGAGCGAATTGCGCGAGCTGGTCGAGCGCTTCGACACCGACCGGTCGGAACTGCAGCGTTTCTACAGCGTGAAGAACTCGGCCCTGTACCGGCGGCGGATGCGCGAGTTTTATCAGGCCTGGCAGCAGCGACTCGGTGAGGTGGCGTTCGCCACGCTCGGGCCCGAGGGCCGCATCGACGCGACGCTCCTGCGTTCGCAGCTCACGTATGAACTGCGGCTGCTCGATCGGGAGGAGAAGCGCGCGCAGGAGACCGCGCCCTTGATTCCATTTGCAGAGGCCATCGCCCAGCTGCAGGAAACGCGCCGGATGATGCAGCCGGTGGACGGCAAGGCCACGGCGGCCGCGCTGGACCACATGCGCAAGGAACTCGAACAGGCCCGGGCAGGACTCGAGGCGGGATTGAAGGCGGCGAAGACCGAGGAAGGGAAATCCCCGGCCGCGAAGGACGCGACCGAAGCGAAGGTCACCCCGATCACCACCACGCGCATCATCGCCTACCGTGCAGCTAACCGCGTGACGGAACTGAGGAAGTCCCTCGATGACTGGTTCAAGCATTACGACGGCTATGACCCGGTCTTCACCTGGTGGAATCGCGCGCCCTACAAGGCGCTGAGCGAGGCGCTGGATGGCTACACCAAATTCCTCCGGGAAAAAATCGTGGGCGTGGAGCCGGGCAAGGATGAGCCGATCATCGGCGACCCGATCGGCCGGGACGGCCTGATGGCGGAGCTCCAGCACGAGATGATTCCCTATACTCCCGAGGAACTGATCGCCATCGCCAACCGCGAGTTCGCGTGGTGTGACGCGGAATGGAAGCGCGCGGCCCGCGAGATGGGCTATGGCGATGACTGGAAGGCCGCGCTGGAAAAGGTGAAACAGGACTACGTGGAGCCCGGCCATCAGCCCGAGCTCGTGCGCGACCTGGCGCTGGAAGCCATCAAGTTCGTGGAGGACCGCCAGCTGGTGACGATCCCGCCGCTGGCCGCCGACATCTGGCGGGTGCGCATGATGCCGCCGGCGCAGCAAAAGGTGGCGCCGTTCTTCCTCGGAGGAAATGACATCCTCGTGGCCTTTCCCACCGATGCGATGGACGAGGATGAGAAATTGCAGAGCCTGCGGGCCAACAACGTTCACTTTGCGCGGGCGACGGTCTTTCACGAACTGCTGCCCGGCCACCACTTGCAGTACTACTATCAGGCGCGCATCAACCAGCACCGCGAGCTCTTCACGACACCGTTCTGGGTCGAAGGCTGGGCGCTGTGGTGGGAGTTCCAGATGTGGGACCTGCACTTTCCGCGCTCGCCCGAGGACCGGATCGGCATGCTGTTCTGGCGCACGCACCGCTGCGCCCGGATCATCTTCTCACTCAACTTCCACCTCGGCAAATGGACGCCGCAGCAGTGCATTGATTTCCTGGTCGACCGCGTGGGCCATGAGCGGGCGAGCGCGACTGGGGAGGTCCGGCGTTCGTTCAACGGCGATTACTCGCCGCTCTATCAGGTCGGTTACATGATGGGCGCGCTCCAGCTCCGGGCCCTGCACGCGGAACTCGTGACCTCGGGCAAGATGACCGACCGGCAGTTTCATGATGGCATCATGCAGGGCGGCAGCATGCCGATCGAGATGGTGCGGGCGCATCTGAAGCAGGAGAAGCTGCCGCTCGACTTCGTCCCGGCCTGGCGGTTCGCGGACTAAGCGCCATTTGTCATAAGGAAAATCCGCGTGGACACCGCGCGGTTTTATTGCCACGCCTACCCCCTCAGAGGGGGTATCCCTCCAGCGCCTTATGACTGATTACCTCCAAAAGATTCTCACTGCGCGCGTCTATGACGTGGCCCGGGAAACCCCGCTGGACAAGGCGGCGAACCTGTCGGCGCGGCTCAACAACACGCTGCTGCTGAAGCGCGAGGACATGCAGAGCGTCTTCTCGTTCAAGCTGCGCGGTGCGTACAACAAGATGGCGCAGCTTTCGCCCGAGGTGCTGAAACGAGGGGTGATCTGCGCGTCGGCCGGCAACCACGCCCAGGGCGTCGCGCTGGCGGCCAAGCGGCTGGGTGGCCGGGCCATCATCGTGATGCCCGTGACCACGCCGCAGGTGAAGATCCTGGCGGTCAAGGCGCGCGGCGGCGAAGTGGTGCTGTTTGGCGACACCTTCGACGAGGCGTATGGCCATGCGCGTGAACTGGAGAAAAAGAAGCAGCTGACCTTCGTGCATCCCTTCGACGATCCCGACGTGATCGCCGGGCAGGGCACGATCGCAATGGAAATTTTGCAGCAGCAGCAGGGGCCGCTGCACGCGATCTTCGTCGCCATCGGCGGCGGCGGGCTGGCGTCGGGCATCGCGGCTTATGTGAAGCAGGTGAATCCGCGGATCCGTGTGATCGGCGTGGAGCCGTTTGACTCGGATGCGATGTACCAGTCGCTCAAGGCCGGCCGCCGGGTGAAGCTGGACCGGGTCGGGCTGTTCGCCGACGGCGTCGCGGTCAAGCAGGTGGGGAAGGAAACCTTTCGGTTGTGCCGGCGTTATCTGGACGAGGTGATCCGCGTGGACACCGACGACATCTGCGCGGCGATCAAGGATGTGTTTGAGGACACGCGCGCGGTGCTCGAGCCGGCGGGGGCGCTGGCGGTGGCCGGAGCCAAGGCCTATGTGGAACGGCACCGGCTCAAAGGGGCGACGCTCGTGGCGGTGGCCTGCGGGGCCAACCTGAATTTTGACCGGCTGCGGTTCATCGCCGAGCGCGCGGAGGTGGGCGAGCATCGCGAAGGGCTGTTCGCGGTGACGATTCCCGAGGGGCCGGGCAGCTTGCGGAAATTCTGCGCGCTGGTAGGAAACCGGAACGTTACGGAGTTCAATTACCGGATCGCGGATGCGAAGTCGGCGCACATTTTCGTGGGTGTCCAGATGGCGGGGCGGGCGGAGAGCCGCCGGATTGCGGCGCACTTCAACCGGCACGGCTTCAAGACGCTGGACCTGACAGGCGACGACATGGCGAAGTCGCACATCCGGCACATGGTCGGCGGCCGCTCGGCGCTGGCGCAGAACGAACTCGTGTTTCATTTCGAATTTCCGGAGCGGTCGGGCGCGCTGATGAATTTCCTGAACTCGATGTCGCGCAGCTGGAACATCAGCCTGTTCCACTATCGCAACCTGGGCGCCGACTACGGCCGGATCCTGATCGGCCTGCAGGTGCCGCCCGCGGAGATGAAGGCCTTCCGCCGTTTCCTGAAGACGCTCGGCTATACGTATTCCGAGGAAACGGGCAGCGCGGCGTACAAGCTGTTTCTGCGGTGAGCGTTTGAATTGCGGATGGCGGATACCGGAAACCGGATAGCTTTAATTTGTGCGGCCCAACCAAGTGAGGTGTGGCAGTCACGATGTGGCCGGTTCTTCGTACGAAGACTGCATCCGTCCGGATGCGTTGCTTGAACTATCCGGTTTCCGGTATCCGCCCTCCGCAATGGCAAGAATCGGTTCGACCTGACAGGGCCGGGCGCAAGCATGGCCGGGCTTTCCTTACTCTATGTCCAACCCTGTTGTTAGGCCTTCGACGGTCTTGTCAGCGCTGAGTCCCTCTGCCTCAGCCCGGGATTATCCCGTGCAGCCGGTGCCATTCACAGCGGTCCGGGTGACGGGCGGATTCTGGCAGGTGAAGCAGGAGATCAACCGGACGGTGACGGTGCCGTTTGCCCTGCAGCAATGCGAGGAGACCGGGCGGCTGCGCAATTTCGACCTCGCGGCGGAGACGATGCGCCGGCGCGCGGCTGGCGAAGCGGGGTTTCAGAACAAGCCGGTGACGATTTATCCCTTCGACGATTCGGATGTCTACAAGGTCATCGAGGGCGCCGCGTATGCGCTGAGCATGAAGCCGGATGTTGCGCTGGACCGGAGACTCGACGACTGGATCGCGCGCATTGCCGCGGCGCAGGAGCCGGACGGTTATCTGTACACGTTTCGGACGATGCATCCGGACTCGCCGGCGCAGGAGTGGATCGACCCGCAGCGCTGGCTGCTGGATCCGATTCTCAGTCACGAGATCTACAATCTCGGCCATCTGTATGAAGCGGGTGTCGCGCATTGGCAGGCGACGGGTAAACGCACGCTGCTCGACGTCTGCCTGAAAAGCGCAGAGCTGTTGTGGCGGGATTTTGGCGATCGCCGGCTGCGGATTGCGCCGGGGCACCAAGTAATCGAAATGGGTCTGGCGAAGCTTTACCGGGTGACGGGCGATGCGCGCTGGCTGGAGCTGGCGCAGATCTTCCTCGAGGCCCGCGGGCCGGACGGGAAGGTCTACAGCCAGCAGCACCAGCGGGTCGTCGACCAGACCGAGGCAGTCGGACACGCGGTGCGGGCCAACTACATGTATGCCGGCATGGCGGATGTCGCGGCGCTGACGGGCGATGCGCGCTATGTCAGCGCGATCACGAAAATCTGGGACAACGCGGCCGGGAAAAAGCTCTATCTCACGGGCGGCGTTGGAGCCATGGGACACGGCGAGGCATACGGGGCGGATTACGAGCTGCCGAACGACGGCTACAACGAGACCTGCGCGGCGATCGCCTTCATGATGTGGAATCACCGGATGTTCCTCTTCACGGGTGAGTCGCAGTACATGGACGTGCTGGAGCGAACCTGCTACAACGGCTTCCTCAGCGGAGCCTCGTTGACGGGGGACCGGTTTTTTTATCCCAACCCACTCGTGTACGACGGGGTGGCGAAGAACAACCACGGGTTCGCCGGCCGGGCGCCGTGGTTTGGCTGCGCATGTTGTCCGCCGAACCTGATGCGCACGACGGCGGCGATCACCGGATATTTCTATGCTGTGCGAGACGCTTCGCTCTACGTGAATTTCTATGCCCAAAGCGAAGGCGAGGCGGTGGTGGCCGGCTCGCGGGTGAAGCTGAAGCAGGAGACGGATTATCCCTGGGACGGCCGGATGCGGCTGACCGTGACGCCGGAGGCGCCGACGACCTTCACGCTGCGGCTGCGTATCCCAGGCTGGACGCAGGGGCATCCGGTGCCGTCGGATCTCTATGTCTACGACGAGCCAACGCCGTCCGGGTGGACGCTGCAGGTCGGCGGCCAGACTTTAAAAGCCGAGCTGGAGCAGGGCTATGCGGTCATCACGCGGAAGTGGTCGCCGGGCGACGTGGTCGAACTCGACCTGCCGATGCCGGTCCGCACGGTGCGGGGCAGCCCGCTGATCGCGGCGATCCAAGACTGCGTGGCGCTCGAGCGCGGGCCCGTGATGTACTGTGTGGAAGGCACGGACAGCACGACGGCGCCGGGTGAACTGACGCTCCCGTCCGGAGCGAAGATCACGCCGGTGGTGCAAGCCGGATTGCTCGGTGGCGTCACGACGTTGGAGGTCACCGAAGGGAAGAATGGATCTTTCACGGCGATTCCGTACTACACTTGGAACAACCGCGGCCTCACGCCGATGGCGGTGTGGTTCAGGCGGGGGAAGTGAGGATTTTGATGTGGAACTCAGGAAATCAGGGACAATCTTCGAGCTACCCAAATGATCCGGAACCAAACGGATCGATTCCTGATTTCATGAGTTCCACATAAAGTTTGGCTCGGTGTTCTTCGCGCTGAAGGCAGCTCCCAGCCTCGTGACCTCGGCTGCTACTTGAAGGCTTGGCGGGAGCTAGTCGCGAGGTAGGCGGCGATTTCAGCGGCGAAGACTTCGGCGAACTCGGCGCGCTTTTTCTCGCCCATGCCCGGGATGCCTTCCATCGCGTCGGGCGTGTTGGGGTAATAGCTGGCCATGGCGCGCAGTGTGGTGTCGCCGAAGACGATGTACGCTGGGACCTTGCGCTCGTCGGCGAGTTTGCGGCGGAGTGTGCGCAGGCGTTCGAAAAGGATCTCGTCGCACTCGATGTCGCCCTCGCGGCGGGTTGCGCGCTTCGCCTTGGGCAGGTTCATCGGCTTGGTCAGCGTGATCGGCGTGCGAGCCTTCAGGATGGCCATGCCCTCTGGCGTCAGCTCGAGCGTGGCATATTCGCCTTCGGCGACGGTGAGGTAGCCGAGGCGCATGAGCTCACGGCCGACTGCGGCCCATTGCGGACGCGAGAATTCCGCGCCGATGCCGTAGGTGGTGAGCCGGTCGTGGCCCCAGCGGCGGACCTTTTCGGTGTCGGCGCCGGTAAGAACCTCGATGATGTGATTCATGCCCACGCCGAAGCGGCTGTTCTGGGCGATGCGGTAGACGCAGGAGAGGAATTTCTGCGCGACGATGGTGCCGTCGTAGGTGTCGCGGGGCTCGAGGCAGTTGTCGCAGGCCCCACAGTTATCGAGCGGGAATTTCTCACCAAAGTACGCCAGCAATTCGGTGCGACGGCAGCCGGAACTCTCGGCATAGTGGACGATCTGACGAAGCTGCGTGCGGGCGACCTGCTGCTCCTGCTCGTTGGTGATTTCGTCGAGAAAGTGGGTTTGCTTTGCGATGTCGCCGGCGCTGAAGAGCAGCAGGCAGTCGCCCGGCAGGCCATCGCGGCCGGCGCGGCCGGTTTCCTGATAGTAGCCCTCGACGTTCTTCGGCAGATCGTGATGGATGATCCAGCGGACGTTCGGCTTGTTGATGCCCATGCCGAAGGCGATGGTCGCGCAGATGATGCGGGTATCGTCGCGGAGAAAGGCCTCCTGGTTGCCGGCGCGTTCGTCGCCGGTCAGGCCGGCGTGATAAGGGCGGGCGAGGAAACCGCGGCCGGCGAGCGCCTCGGCGACGCGCTCGGTGGTGGCGCGACTGGCGCAATAGATGATGCCGCTCTCGTGTTCGCGCTGGCGGACGAAGTCGATGACCTGCTTCAGCGGCTCGTCCTTGGGAATGACACGGTAGGTCAGGTTGGGCCGGTTGAAGCTTGCGACGAACATCGCCGGCTCGCGCAGCTTGAGGTGCGTGATGATGTCGGTGCGGACGCGGCCGGTCGCCGTGGCGGTGAGCGCCATGACCGGCACATCGGGCAGGGCGGTGCGGAGCTTGGAGAGCTGGCGGTATTCCGGGCGGAAATCGTGGCCCCATTCGGAAACGCAGTGGGCCTCATCGATCGCGAGGCAGGTGACGTTCCACGCCTTCAGGTTTTCCACCCAGCCCTCGAGCATGAGCCGCTCGGGCGCGGCGTAGAGAAGCTTGTACTCGCCGCGATGCAGTCCGCGCAGCCGGGCGCGGGATTCATCGGCGCCGAGCGTGGAGTTGAGGAACGTGGCGGCGACGCCGCTGGCCTGCAAGGCATCGACCTGGTCTTTCATCAGGGCGATCAGCGGCGAGACGACGACCGTGAGCCCGGGGCGGGCGAGCGCGGGGAGCTGGAAGCAGAGCGACTTGCCGCCGCCGGTCGGCAGCAGGGCAAAAACATCCTGGCCGGCAAGGGTCGCCTCGATGATCTCGCGCTGCAGCGGGCGAAACGTGCCGTAGCCGAAGGTGCGCTTCAGCAGCAGGGAGAGATCGGGCGCGTCGGGCATAAAGGTGCATGATTACGTGCGGCCGGCGCGCGGGTGCACGGAAAAACTGCGTCAATCACCTGCAGGATGTTATTTTAACCGCGAAGAGACGCTCATTCGCACTAATCCTGCCAGACATTCGATCGCGACGAGATGTTTTACAGGAGGGAACGGAGAAAACGGAGAAG
This sequence comes from uncultured Opitutia bacterium, assembly GCA_903859715.1. Classification (GTDB taxonomy): domain Bacteria; phylum Verrucomicrobiota; class Verrucomicrobiia; order Opitutales; family Opitutaceae; genus Opi-474. Next base: position 6,260 of record CAIONS010000042.1, on the reverse strand, counting down.
GCCTGGGTGTCCGGGAGGCGTTTGAGATCAGCGAAGATTAGCGGAGATGACCGGTGGCCTGTGCGACCCAGCCTGATGGGGCGTTGGGAAAGGGTTCGCGGCCTTTCACGGCCTCGGCGCCGGCGCGGACGGGCAGGCGCAGGCCGGCGAGCGAAGGGTTGGCCGAAGGTGTACGCACGATGATGCAGGCCAGCGGATCCCAATAGACGAGAGTCCATCCTTCCGTGAGGAGCCGGCGCGTTCCGCCGCAGTCCGTCGGCAGCAGCGCGATATCAGCCCGGCTAAGGTCGAGCACGGATGGATCGACGGCTTCGCCGCGGTAAAATTTCCAATGCGCCTCGATGAGGGCGCGCGAATAAACCGTGTCGAACCGGCCATCGAAGGAGACGGGGTTACTCGGGAGCGTCCACATGGCCTGCTGGCCCCAGTCGAAGAACACCAGCAGGTTGCCCGCGACCGGGTGGGCCTCGAGGAAATGCAGCGCGGCGCAGGGGAACTGGTCGCGTTCCACCTCGATGGTCCACGGGTTCTGGCGGGGCGCATGCACGCTCGCGACGAGCGCGGCGGCGCCGGCGGCGAGCAGGAGCAGGGCGGCGGTGAGGCGCACGCCGGCGGTTTGGAAGGCGGAGACGAGACCCGCGGCCTGCGGCCGGAGGCGTTGGAGGAGATCGAGCAGGTGCGGGGGCGTGAGGATGAGGTTGGCCAGGCAGAAGAGTGAAATGTGGCGCTGGTGCCGCCACGCCATCGCGAGGAGGACGGCGAGGACGGCGGCTTCCCAAGCCCGGCGCTCGCGCCGGCTCAGCAGCCATGCGGCAAGGCTGAGGACGGCGACAAACCAGAAGGGCGCATGGGCAAAATCAAACGGCGTGGGTTGCCACTCGGTGATCTCGGGGCGGGTGTAGCTGACGGAGGCGACGAGCCAGCGCACGCTTTCCGGCCCCCACGGGGTGACGAGCGCGGCGGCCAGGCTCAAGGCCAGGGCCGCGGAGAACCGCAGCCACGCCCCCGGGGGCGGCGTGGAGAAGAAGCGGCCGGTCACGGCGTTTGGCAGGAAGCGCTGTACCCCGGTGGCAAAGGCGGCGAGGCCGAGCAGCAACAGCGCCGCGAGCACGCCGCCGTGGGTGTTGATCCAGAGCAGCACGAGCAGCGGCAGTGTGAGCAGGGCCCAGCGCCGCCCCGCGTACAGCAATCGCATCTGGCTGAGCAGCACCACGAGCGCGAGCATCGTGGCCAGTTGCGGCCGCGCGGAGAAACCGAGGGCGATGCCGTTGGTGGAGGCGGCGAGCAACGCGGCGAAGGTGAGGCCCAGCCCGGCGTCCCGGGCATCGCGGCGCACTTCGAGCCGGGCCAGGATCAAGGTGAGAACGGCGGTGGCAATAGCCAGCAGCCACAGCCCGGTTCCTCCGGTGGCGTGGTGAACCCAACCCATGGTTCGCTCCGCGAGCATTTCATGGTTGATCCACGGCGTGCCGGCGGCGGTCCAGCTGAACGGGTCGCTTTTCTCGACGTGGCCAAGTGCCAGGGCCCGCTGGCCATAGAGCACGTGTCCCCACAAATCGTTGTCGGCGGTGTTGTCGGAAAACCGCCACCAGGCGAACGCGAGGACCGCGAAGACCAAGGCGGCCGGCAAAATGAAACCGGAAAACGCGCGCGGCGGTGCGGGACGGGAAGTCAAGGCGTGCACTCAAGCGACCGTGGGCCGGCCACTCAAGCGTTCGTCCCAAGGGCGGTAAAAAATAACCGGACTAATAGTAGGGCGGGTCTCTGACCCGCCTTGGAAAGCCCTGAGGGCAGGTCAGAGACCTGCCCTACCTCGAAGCGCAGCGCGCCACGGCTAGCGGGGACGCAGGCCGAGCCAGACGGCGAGCGCACTCACGGCGCCGGCGACGCGATGGCCGCGGCGGACCCGGCGCGAGACGACCACGAGTTTGCGACGCTCGCGGTCGGCCTTGGGATCGACGTGCCCGACGAGTTCCAGGCCGGAAAGAATCGGCAGCGCGTAGTAGCCGCGGATCCGTTTGTGCGGAGGCGTGTAAACCTCCCACGTATAATCGAAGCCCCAGAGGGCGTTGGCCACGCGCCGGTCGTAGATGATGGGGTCGAGCGGGGCGAGAAGCAGGGGTTCACCGGGATGCGCGGCCGTTTCCTCCGCCGCGGCCAGCAACGCCGGCACATCCTCGTTCAGGCAGTAGAGCAACGGGGCGCCCGGGATGGTGACGGGTTGCACGGCGTCGGCCACCAACGGGAGCTGGGTGCGCTTGAGAACGGACAGACGGCGCTGGCGCAGCTGGGTGAGGACGCTCCAGCGGGCGGTATCAGCTGCGGAAGGGGCAGGAAGGGCGAGAGTGGCGGCAGGCAGCACTTGCTCGGGGAGATGGTAGAGGCGGCGGTTTTTGTCGCGGGCCGCGATGAGGAGGCGCCCGTGGAAAAACATCTTTTGCAGGGTGGACTTGGCCAGGGTGGCAGAACCCCAGCCGTGGTGAGAGCTGCGTCCGTCGGAGAGATCCTCGGAGCCGAGCGGGCCACGGGCGGTGAGTTCGGCGAGGAGTTGCGGAGCCAGCTCGCGCTCGCGCGGTGTGAGCCAGCCGGACCAGGCGCCGGCGCGTTTGGTGCGCGCATGCATGGCCGTGAGCAGGTGAGGCCATGCTGTGAGCGGGAAGGCGACGAGAATCTGGCTGCCGGGCAGGTGATGCTCGAACGCGGTGCGGGCCTTGGCGGGCAATGGGGCGGCGGCGCCATGCAGATGGCGCATGAGATCGCCCTCGCGATAACCCGCCACGCGATGCCGCAGGATCAGGTCGTGCATGCGCCCACAGACGTTGATGGGATCAATCTGGATGTAGCCGTGGTGCGTGAGCGCGGTGGCAACATCGGGCACGGGCTTATCGAGCAGCAGGGCGCGGCGCAGAAAGCGCCGCGCGGCCAGCGGAGTGACTTGAAGGACAGGAAGCACGGCACCTCATTGAGGCCGGCTCTCATTAAAAAACAAGGCCGCGCCGTCGGGGACGGCGCGGCCGGTAAAACAAGTTTGTCACCTATTGGGTGACAAACTGGGCGGAGCTGGATGGCACCTAATAGATGACATGTTGAGCGAGGACTCAGGCGGTCGCGATGGCGGGGCGGCCGTAGCTGGAACGGGTGGGGATGAACCAGTCGGCGGGCGCGGAGTCCGGGGCGAACTCGGGACAGGCCGCGGCGAGGAGGGCGCGGAGATTTTCGCGGGCGCGGGCGATGCGGCTCTTCACGGTGCCGACATTGATGCCGAGCGCGGTGGCGATCTCCTCGTAGGAACGGTTGAGGACGTTGCGCAGGGTGAGGATCTCGCGGTGGCGGGCGTCGAGCTGGGCCATGCAGCGGTTGATCAGGTCCGAGAACTCGCCGGTGGCGGTTTCCTGGGCCGGATCCTGGGCGACGTCGGCGACGAGATCGGCGAAAGTGCCGTCGTTGTCCTCGCCGAGCGCGCAGTCGAGCGAGAGCGAGTCCTGGCGGCGGCGGCGGAAGAAGTACCAGTAGCGGTTGCGCGCGAGGTTGACCGCGATGCGGTAGAGCCAGGTGGCGAGCGAGGAGTCGCCGCGGAAGCGGGCGAGACCGCGATGGGCGCGGATGAAGGTGTCCTGGGTGATCTCCTCGGCGTCGGCGTGGTTGCGGAGGAGGCCGAGGGTGACGGTGAAGATCTTGGCACGATAGCGCTCCATGATCTCGACGAACGCGGCGTTATCGCCGGTGTTGAAGCGCTGGACGAGGCCGGCATCGACGACGGCTTCGGTGGCCGAGGCGCTGGGATTTGCCGCCGACTTGGCTGACAGGCGCGGGGCCTTGCTGGAAGTGCCCTTGGTGGGAGTGCCGAGACCGGATGAAGAGGAGTACATGATGGCAGTTTAGTTGAAGTTGCAGTGACCAGATACGGGGTCTGTACCTACCTCGATGTGTGCCAACGGTCTTGCGTGACTCCGTAACTAACTGACAACAATGGCTATAAAAAATTATCGCCGACGGTGTGCTCGCAAAACGGTCCTCGGTTTCGTGCAAAAAGACCGACGAATAAAAGGCCTCCGTGCAAAGCGCGGGAAGAGGAATTCGTCGCAGAATATCAGGCAACGTCCACTCGCTCACGCCCCATGGTTACGAGGTCGGCGGGCTTCCGCGTTGGGCGGAAATCAGCGCGGAAGTGCGATCACACGGCCGGGTCGCTCCACCGTCGGAGTTCAACCCATGAGGGCACCGGAGGTGCCCGCCCACCTTTCCGATCAGCCCTTGATCGCGCCGGCGGAAAGGCCGCGGACGAAGAGGCGCATCGTGAAAAGAAACACGATGATGAGCGGAATCGAAGCGACGAAATAGGCGGCCATGATCTGGCCCCATTGTTTCACGTACTCGCCATCCAGGTAAATGAGGCCGACGCCGAGGGTGAAGAGATCCTGGTCGCGCAGCACGATGAGCGGGAGCAGGAAATCATTCCACATCGAGAGGAAGGACAGGATGGCGAGGGTGCCGATGATCGGGCCGGACATCGGGATGACGACGTTGAAGACCTGCTGGAGGTGTGACGCGCCGTCCATCTCGGCGGCCTCGAAGAGGTCGCGCGGGAGATCCTCGATGAAATTGCGCAGGACGAAAATGCTGAAGACCTGGCCGGAGGCGACGCCGACGAGCACGAGCGCCCAGAGCGTGTTGAGCAGCTTCAGGGATTTCAGCAGCATGAAGAGCGGCGTGATGTTGACGACGCCGGGCATGAGCATGAGGGCGAGGAACGCGGCCCAGAGGAGGCCGCTGCAGGGCAGCTTGTGCCGTGCGAAGAAATACGCGCCGAGGATGGCGAGGAACAGCGAGGCGACGGTGCCGGTGACGGCGACGAAGACGGTGTTGGCGATGTACGGGAGGATGAGATGGAAGGCGAAGCTCCAGTTCTCCCAGTGCCACGTCAGCGGGTTGGTCGGCAGCCACGGCTGGCGGATGAAGGTGGCGTTGTCCTTGAACGACACCTGGAACATCATGTAGAGCGGGAACAGCTCGATCAGGATGAAGAACAGGATGAAGATGTGCTTCGACCAGTCGCGGCGCCAGGCCGAGGTCAGGGTGGGGGCGGCGAGGCTCATTTTTCGATGCGGACGTAGCGGTTGTTCACGAAGGTGAGCGCGAGGATGAAGGCGAAGAGGATCATGCCGATGGCGCAGGCGTAGCCGAATTCACCGGCGTAGAACGCGCGGTTGTACATCCACAGGCCGGGCACCATGCCACGGCCGCCAGGGCCGCCGTATTCGTTGAGCAGCTGGAGCTGCAGGCCGTAGCCGCCGAGCGTGGCCACGATGAGCAGCACGAGGCTGAGGCGCACCTGCGTCAGGATCAGGGGCAGCTCGATGTAGAGGAATTTCCCGATCGGGCCGACGCCGTCGATTTCCGCCGCCTCGTAGACCTCCTGGCCGATGGACTGCAGGCCGGCGAGGAAGATGAGGACGCCGACCGCGCCGATCCAAGGGAAGCCCCAGAGGAAGAGCGACGGGAGGATGAGCTCGGGCTGCGAGAGCCAGCCGATGGGCACGTTGGCGTAGAAGACCCCCCAGCCGAAGACATGGTCGAGCCAGACGAGCGCGCTTTTCAGGCCGGTGAAATCGAGGAGACCGTTGAGCATGCCGAGGTTGGGGTCGAAGAAGAATTTCCAGATGAAGAGCGTGACGAGGCCGGGCACGATCATGGGGACGACCAGCAGCACGCGGTAAAGATACTGCCAGCGGTCGCTCTTCAGCCGGTGGATGAGCACCGCGAGGAGAATCGACGGGATCATCTTGAAGAGGTTGAAGACGATCAGGACGCTGACGGTGAGAAACGAGTCGATCAGGACCTGGTCGTGAAAGGCCCGGCGGAAATTATCGAAGCCGATCAGCTGCTTGGTGTCGCCGCCCGCCCATTCAAAGAAGCTGTGGTAAATCGCGCTGGTGGCCGGGAAGTAGGCGAAGACCACCACCATCGCGAGCGAGGGCAGGATGAAGAAATACAGTTTCCACTCGCGCAGAAGTTTTTGCCGGGAAAGCGGGGCAGCCATGCAGGGGTGGGGTGGGGAGTGACGGGGTGCGCCGCGCAATCCCATCACGCACGGTTATCAGGTGCGCGCCGCGCCGAGCGCAAGCCGCGAAGCACGGAAAAAATAGAAATTTCATGGGCGGGCAGGCATGCCCAAGCCTTGTTCAAAGCAGGCCAAAGCAAAATACGCCGGATTGAAAGATGGAGCCGCGGCGCCCCCGCCGCGGTCAGGGATAAGCGCG
>CAIONS010000041.1 GCA_903859715.1 uncultured Opitutia bacterium | reverse complement strand
TGCCCGGGTGGTGGAATTGGTAGACACACACGTTTGAGGGGCGTGTGCCGTAAGGCGTGCAGGTTCGAGTCCTGTCCCGGGCACCAAATAGTACGTGTCCCCAAAGTATCTAATTGGGGCACGTGACGGGAGTCGAAGCTGACACGCGTTTCGGCAAGGAAATGAGAGGCAAAATCGAAGGGCGGAGCCAACTCGAACGAAACTTTTTTGCGCGAAATTAGTAGGTTCAAACCGATTATTTGAACCAGTGGGGCGATTTCGTCCGGAGATTTTGCCTCTTCGACTTTACCCGCTGTTTCTAGGGCTGTTATGAGTCTCATCATAGGTTCAAACCACGAAGTTGTCCCTGTCTTCTGAAGTCGGACTTTTTCGTGTTTGAGAGCGGTTTTCTCCTCTACGAGATTTGCCTTCGCTGCTCGAAAATCATCCTCGTCGATGAGGTCGTCGAGGTATGCTCGGGTGTTGGTTTCTCATACTTTTGTTCCTCCGGCTTGGGGTAGTCGGAGTACTGGCGAATGCTGCCGTGAGGCAGCAAGGGGTCAAACCCGTACCGGCGTGAGCCGGAATTCGTCCAGGGACGACAGGATGATGCCTAGCGCATCGTCCACGACCAAAGCCTCAAAGCTTTGGTCAATGGTTTTACAACCGGTCGGCGCACCAAACGGTCGCCGTGAAATCCGATTTCGCGGTGTCCGTGACTGCGCCGTCAGAAGAGCGAGCAGTCGGACGGGCTTTTTGACGTAGGGAACCGTAGAGACGAGGGCGTAGATGTGCGGTCGCAAGGTCGCGAAACAAGCCCGGAGGAACGGAGGTGAGCGGAGGCAAACAGCCCGGCTGTCTGCGAGCGTCGAATCCGCTTCGTGCGGATTCAACTCGTCCGTTTTAGGGCGATGCGTGGAGCTTCGCCCGCGACCAAAGCCTTCAAGCTTTGGTCAATCGGTTTCGGCGGGTTCCCAACCCGACGGGGGGTGTGGTATGGTAAAGGACGCAGGCGTGAGGCCGTGTCCTTTAGCGGTATTTCCAACCCGTGCGTGCGTGAACCCGGACCCGTCGCGTGAGCGACGGAATGAGGGAGGTTGAGGGCGAGCAATGAACCAAAGTTGCGAGCCCGAAACCGACCGAAGTCGGGGATGCCGACGAAGGGTTCAAAACGAGTTAAACCCTTGCGGCAAAAGGAGGATTTACGATTGGTGCCTATCCCCACTGTGGGGAGGGGGGTGGGGATACCCTAAACCAACGGAATTTCCGACGATTCTAACGGACAAGCAGAGCGTTGAACACGGGTTAGGAAATGGTCATGAAGCCTGCACCAATTTTTTTGGCTTCCACCCAAAATTTTATCCTTCGCCGCTCGGCGGACGAAAGGGAGCCGAATAAAATCCGGCGCGTCGGCGCCCCCTCGTTTGTTCCCGGTTGAACGTAAAATTCCCCGCAGGGAAATCGCTTGCCTCACCTCCGGGCGCGTGAACACTCCGCAGCGACTACACCTGCGCATTGCGCGCATTCAGCAAACCACCGGCGGGTCCGTACCCGCTTTGCCTCAGACTACATGGACGACACGCCCGCCAAGGAAAATCCCGCGAAGGATTTCAACAAACTCGACCTGAGCCAGCTTCAGGGATTCAGCTTCGGCACCCAATGGGCCCAGGACAAGACGGCTGCGCCCGAGCAGCGCGGCGATCGTCCGCCCCGCGAGGGTGGCGACCGGCGTGATGCCCCGCGCGACCGCCGCGCCTTCCGCAAGCCCACCGGTCCCGGGACCGGCGGCCAGGAAGGCCGTCCGTCCGAGGCCGGCGCCGGTGAGCGTCGGGAGTTTTCGGGCGACCGCCGCCAGCCCCAGACGGGTGACCGGCGTCAGTCCTATCAGGGCGGCCCCGGCCCGCGCCGCGACGGCCCGGCCGGCGGCGAGCGCACCTCGCGCTATTCCGACCGCGGTGAGCCGCAGGATCGCGGCCCGTATGACAGCCCGTATTTCAGCGCGACGTTCTATCCCGAGGACACGAGTTTCAACGCCCTCGCGAAGACCATCCGCTCCTCGTGCCGCACGATCGAGCTGTTCGAGATTGCGCGCACGGTCATCGACAAGCTCGACCGCTTTGTCGTGGTGCTGACCCGCAAGCCCGGCGCCGCGGCCGACGCCAAGCCTGCGCCGCTCTACATCTCTGTGCCGGACGGCCTGCCCTTTGAAAGCGACGAGGCCGCGATGGCCCACGTGCTGGGCACGCATCTCGACAAGTTCTTCGACCGGGCCGAGGTGGAGATCGAGCCGCCGAAGGGAAATTTCCTGGTCATCAACAAGTGCACCATCACGGGTGAGTTGCTCGGGCCGCCGAATTACCACCGGTACAACCAGATCGTGCAGCAGCATTTCGCGGCCAAGATCCGCGGCATGTCGCTGGAGGCCTACCGCAACCGCATCGAGACCATCCGCGACCCCGAGGTCGTGGCGCAGTGGCTCGAGAAGATGAAAAAGACCACGCGCTACACCTTGAAAACCGCCGGCAAACCGGCGAAGCCCGCGGCTCCGGCTGCGGCTGAGGTCGCTGCGACGCCCGAGCCTGCGGCGGAAGCGCCGGCGAGCCCGGTTGAGGCATCGCCCACGGAAACTCCGGCGGCGGAGACCGCGGCGCCCGAGGCGGCCGCGCCTGAGGCAGTGACTCCCGCTCCGGCTGAAGCTCCGGCCCCGGCGGAAGCGGCGGCTCCGGCCGCCCCGACCTTCGATACCTTCGAGGAAGCCCGCACCTATCTGCTCGCGCAGGCCCGGGACAAGATGGTGCGCCAGACGGATTCCGCGCGTTTCCACGGCAAGATCGCCGAGACGCTGCCCGACGGCGAAATTCGCCGGGCGACCGAGGGCGCGCTGGAGCGCCAGCGCCGCTTCCCGCTCGACACGGCCAACGCCTTGCGCGGCCGGCTGCGTCGCGAGCGTTTCACGATCTTCAAGAAGGGCTCGAAGGGCGTCTCGTATGTTTGCGCCGTGAAGCGCAAGTTCCGCGTGCCCGGCCAGACCTTTGCCGACAGCATCGGCGCGCTGATCTCGTTCATCGAGGCGCACCCGATGATCAAGGCGAGCGAGCTCACCACGAAGTTCCTCGGCATCAAGATCGCGGCCCCGGCGAAACCCGCCCCGGCGGCGGATGCGGCGGCCGACACGCCGGCGGCGGCTGCCGAGCCAGTGCTCACGATCGAGGAGCGCACGAAACTTTCCCGGATGCAGGGCGACCTGCGCTGGCTTGTGACCGAGGGCTATGTGACCGAGTTCATCGACGGCCGCTTGTTCGCCGCGCCGCCGATGGCCGAGGCGCGGAAGAAGGAAGTCGAGTCCGAGGAGCATGACCCGGAGAATTTCCCGGAAGCGCCGCCCTCGGTCGCGCCATTTGAGGCGCCTCCTGCGGAAGCCGCGGCCCCGGCTGCCGAACCCGTGGCGGAATCGCCTGCGCCTGCAGCCGAGGCTCCCGCCCCGGAAGCACCGCACGCAACGGACTGAGCCGCTGCCCGCGCCATGCGCCCGGTTCCCTCCCTGGCGGAGGTTGAGGCTTACCTGCACCAGCACATTCCGCTTTCCGCGGACATGGGCGTACACGTGGTGTCCTGCGATGCCGGCGGCGCGACGCTGCGGGCGCCGCTGGCGCCCAATATCAATCACCATGCCACCGTCTTTGGTGGCAGCGCCTCCGCCGTGGCGATTCTGTCGGCGTGGACCTATCTGTACTTCGCGTTGCGCCGGGCGGGTCATACCTCGCGGCTCGTCATTCAGCACAACACCGTGGACTATCTTTCCCCGATCACGGGTGCGTTCGAGGTGAAGTGCCCGGGGGTTTCCCAAGCACACTTCGAACGGTTTCTCCGCACGCTGGACCGCCACGGCAAAGCCCGCGTGACGCTCACGGCAGAGCTGCTGTGCGACGGGCGGAAAGCAGCGGCCTTTTCCGGCGACTATGTGGCAGTTCGCGGGAGCTGAGATTGTAGGGCGGGGTCGCTGATCCCGCCTTTCGGCGTAGGTTGCGCGCTGGCCGCGCAACGTCGCGTGCAAGCACGCAACCTACCGGCGGGGTCAGCGACCCCGCTCTACAAAAAACCGGCTCAGCGCAGCCGGAGGGTGTGCCGTTCATCGGGGGCGATGCCGAGTTCGAGATGCAGGGCGCCGGCGGGCAGCCACGCGGCGATTTTCTCGGGCCACTCGACGGCGAGACACCAGGGCGACACCAGGAAATCTTCCAGCAGGAGGTTCTCGATCTCCCGGGCGTTCTCCAGCCGGTAGGCATCGAGATGTACGAGGGTGCGGAATGCGGGGCTACCTTCACGGAGGCCGTGGGGCGCACGGTGGACCGTGTAGATGTTGAACGTGGGGCTGGTCACCGGCTCGGTGAGGCCGAACCCGCAGGCGAGGCCCTGGACGAAGGTCGTTTTGCCGACGCCGAGATTGCCGTGCAGGGCGAGCGTGGTGTCGGGCGGCAGCACGGCGGCGAGCTCGGCCGCGAGTGTCTGGGTTTCGGCCGCCGAGGAGGTCGTCACGCCCGCCCGGAGTTTGTCCAGGATCGTCATGAACGGAGGTTGGCCACAAAAAGGCACAAGGGGACCAAGGCTCCGGCTTGAATCTCCCGCGCGCCTATAGGCGCAATGGAGGCTCTGCCGCAGCCCCAACGCCCTTGTGCCTCTTTGTGGCCAACCGATTCGGAGACTTGGATCATGAGCGCGGCAATTGCTTCAGATGCTCGTAACCGTGGAACTTGTCCAGGTCCACGACACCGGGCGGCAGTTTTTTGGCGGCAATGAACCGGCCGATGCAGGTGAGCTGCGTGCGGGGAAACGCACGCTTCCATGCGCGTTCGAAGCGGGCGAGATCGGTTCGGGCGGCGACGGCGAACACGAGTTCGTAGTCCTCGCCGTCGCTGAGGGCGGCGGCGACCGTGCAACCGGGACGTAGTGAGAGGGAGCCGGGTGGGAGGGCAGGCGCGGCGCCGGGTGGCGTCAGGGCGCGGAGATCTTTCGCCAGGCCGTCGCTCACATCCATCATGGCGCGGACGCCGGCCTGGCGGGCCAGCCACGTGCCCTCGGCGAGCCGCGGGGTGAAACGATAGTGATGCCCGCTGCGCAGGCTGCCACCCAGCTGGCCTGTGACGTAAATGGCGTCGCCGACGCGCGCGCCGGTGCGCGTCACGATCCGCCGACCGCGAGCCTCGCCGAGCAGGGTGAGGCTGGCGGCGATGATGCCGTCGGCTTGAGCGACATCCCCGCCGACGATGGGCACGCCGTAGTGGCGGGCACAGGCGGCAAGCCCGCGGTAGAATTGCTCCAGCCACTTCCGGCTCACACGGGCATCCAAGGTGAGCGCCAGGACGGCGGCGGTGGGCCGACCGCCCATCGCCGCGAGGTCGCTGAGGTTGCGCTTGAGGAGTTTTGCGCCGACGGCGCGTGGCGGTACGGAGTCGTCGAAATGCCGTCCGTAGATGACGGGATCCACGGTGATGAGCTGGCGGCCGCGTGCGACGGGCAGCACGGCGCAATCGTCGCCGATGCCGAACGGCGCGCGCGGCGACGCGGTGCCGAGCCAGCGGCGGATGGCGGCAATGAGCTTCTCCTCGCCGAGGGCCGAGACGGAGTCCGCGTGATGTCGGGTGAAGGGGTGCACGAGAAAATTTTCTGCAGGTTTACCCACGAATAAGCGCTGATTTACGCGAATGGAAAGCGAGGGAGCGGACTTTGGGATTAGCGATACTTCGAGGAAATCAGTGGGTAGGAAATGACCCGACTCAAGTATCCACCCCGGTAAGGGCGATCAACGCAGTGGTGAGGTTGAAAAGGGCATGCGCGACCATGGTGGTGCCAATGCGACCGGTGCGCTCATAGGCGAGGGAGAAGACCACGCCGAAGGCCACAAGAGGAACGAAGCTGGCGAGATTGGAGTGCAAAGCGCCAAATAGCAGCGCGGGGATCAATAAGGCCGCCCAGCGCGGCAAGCGGGTTCGCATGTATCGAAAAATTCCGGCGCGGAAAATCAGTTCCTCAGTGACGGGGGCTATGATGATGGCTGCCACCAATAGTCCGCTGATGGCCAGCGAGTCATGGGACCGGAGCAGAAGGTCGATGGCATCTTGTTTGGGGGCTGGGATGTGGCAGAGGTAGAGCAAAGCTCCCCACAGCCAACCAACGATTTGTGTGACCGACGAAGCGATGAGAAACGTCGCCGCTCCTGCGAGCAGCGGATTAACGGCCGCAGATGATTGCGGAGTCGATGCGCCACGCCAGCTGAAGCTGAGTTTGAACACCAACACACCGGCGAGCATGCAGAGCTGGAAGGCGGCCGTACCGATGATTATCTGGTGGTCCGCAGTCACGGGATCGTGCTTAAACCAAAGGCCGGCGGCGAAGAGTCCGATGAGGCCACCACAAATCACGAGTAACAGGAATAGCATGAAATCGCTGAGTGAAATCTCCCACGGCACCAATGCGGCAGGCGTCTGACGTGCGCGCTGGCTCAGTCCCAGCCGCCACAGCAGCATCAGGCCGCCAATCAGCAGGGCGTATTGGGCGGCCTCAATGGTGAACGAAACGGCGGGAGACATCGTTCCCAGTGCGGAGGAAAACCGCCGGCCGCGCAACGCCAAGTGCGGGGTCGCGGGTCATTCGTTCCAGAGTTTCACCACGAAGGTCGCGAAGAGCACGAAGGTCCAGTCATCCGAAGTTTTGCCACAAAGAGGCACAAAATTTCCAGAGCTCCGGCTCGAATCGCCTGCGCGCCTATAGGCGCAATGGAGACTCCTCCGAAGCCCTGATGCCCTTGTGCCTCTTTGTGGCCAACCCTCCGGGATTGGCGCGCCGGACAAATCGTGCACTTCGTGGTGAACCTGGCCTCGTTACACAATCCGGCCGTCGTTGAACACGATCCGGCCGTCGACGAAGGTCGTCTTCACCCGGCCGGTGAGGGTCTGGCCGTGCCACGGGGAATTGCTCGACTTGCTGAAGCCGGCCTTGGCGTCGTAGCGCCATTTTTCCGCCGGATCAAAGAGGCACAGGTCGGCCGCGGCACCCGCGCTGAGTGATCCGGCGGGCAGACCGAGGATGCGCGCGGGCTGGCGGGTCATGAGGTCGACGACGTGGGCGAGCTTGAACTTGTTCTGGCGCACGAGCACGTCGAGCGAGACGGCCAGCGCGGTTTCGAGGCCGAGGATGCCGTTGGGCGCGTAGTCGAATTCCTTGTCCTTCTCGTAGTCGGTGTGCGGCGCGTGGTCGGTCGAGATGCAGTCGAGCGTGCCGTCGCGCAGGCCGGCGATGATGGCGCGGCGGTCGGCTGCGGTGCGCAGCGGCGGATTCATCTTGAAGTTCGTGTCGTAGGTCCCGAGCTCGTCGTCGGTGAACGCGAGGTGGTGGGGCGTGGCCTCGGCCGTGATCTTCACGCCGCGGGTCTTGGCACGGCGGATGATGCCGACGGAATAACGCGAGGAGATATGCTGCAAGTGGAGATGCGCGCCGGTGTATTCCGAAAGGATGACGTCACGGGCGACGATGATGTCCTCGGCGGCGTGCGGCCAGCCGCGGAGCCCGAGCCGGGTCGAGACGGAGCCCTCGTTCATGACTGCGCCCTGGGTCAGGGACGCATCCTGGCAGTGGTCCATGATCGGCAGGTCGAACATCTTGGCATACTCGCAAGCGCGGCGCATGAGCTCGTTGCTCTGCACGCAGTCGCCGTCGTCGGTGAGGGCGACGACGCCGGCGCGCTTGAGCGAACCGAATGGAGCGAGGGCGGCGCCCTTCTGGCCGACGGTGATGCACCCGGTGGGGAGAACCTTGACCACAGCGTCACGGCGGGTGGCGTCATTGATAAACTGGATGGTGCCGGCGTTGTCGGCGACGGGCGCGGTGTTCGGCATGCACACGACCGTCGTGAACCCGCCGGCGGCGGCGGCGCGGGAACCGGTGGCGATGGTTTCCTTGTGCGTCTGGCCGGGCTCACGGAAATGGACGTGGATGTCGACGAGCCCGGGGCAGGCGACGAGGCCCGCAGCGTCGATCTTGCGGGCGGATTTCTTCGCCGCGGCGGAGAGCGAGGCAACGAACTTGCCGTCGGCAATGAACACATCGCCCACCGCGTTGCGCTTGGCAGCGAGGTCGATGACGCGGGCGTTCTTGATCCAGAGGGAAGGCATGGGTCAAAGTTCGAAATCCGAAGTTCGAAATCCGAAACCGGAAACACGAAATTCGAGTGAAGCTCCGGAATTGGGGAGCAGGGCGGCGGTTGGCCGCGTGATTGGGAAATGGCTCATTGGAATTTCATTCGAGTTTCGGATTTGGACCTTCGGGTTTCCAGGGTTCATCGCGGGTCCGCTCCGGCATAAACATTCTCCGGCTGTCCGCCGAGACAGAGATACAGGGCTGCCATGCGGACGGCGATGCCGTTGGTGACCTGTTCGAGGATTACGCTGCGCTCGCCGTCGGCGAGTTCGCTGTCGATTTCGACGCCGCGGTTGATCGGGCCGGGGTGCATGATGATCGCCTTCGGGTTGAGCCAGGAGGCGCGGGTCTTGTTGAGGCCGAACATGCTGGTGTACTCGCCCAGCGATGGAAAATGGCTGCTGGCCTGGCGCTCGTGCTGGATACGGAGAAGCATCACGACCTCGGCGTCGGCGAGGGCGGACTTGAGGTCGTGGGACACCTTCACGCCGAGGTCGGTGAACCAGTGCGGCACGAGCGTGGACGGGCCGACAAGTGTGACAGCGGCGCCGAGCTTGGTGAGCGCATGGATGTTGGAGCGGGCGACGCGGCTGAAAAGGATGTCGCCGAGGATGACAACCTTGCGGCCCTTCAGGCTGCCGAGGTGCTCCTTCATCGTGAAGGTATCGAGGAGGCCCTGCGTCGGATGCTCATGGGCGCCGTCACCGGCGTTGATGACGGGGATGTTGAGGATGCGCGACAGGTAGAGCGGCGAGCCGGCGGCGGCGTGGCGGATGACGATCATGTCGGCCTGCAGGGCCTGGATGTTCTGCGCGGTGTCGCGAAGGGTCTCGCCCTTGGAGGTGCTGGAACTGCTACCGTCGAGGGAGATGACGTCGGCACTGAGGCGCTTGGCGGCCATGTCGAAGGCCATGCGGGTGCGCGTGCTGGGCTCGAGGAAGAGGTTGACGATGGTTTTGCCGCGAAGGACGGGGACCTTTTTCACGCTGCGCGAAAGGGTGCGCTTGAACGCGGCGGCGGTGGCGTGGATCTGGTCGATCTCGGCGAGGGAGAGTTCCTCGAGGGTGAGCAGGTGTTTGCGGGTCCAGGGCATTAGGAAATTTTCGATTTTTGATTCTCGATTTTCGATTGGGCGGAGCCAATGAGGATCGCATCGCGTTTCGGATCCTTGGGGTCGAGGAGGACGGTGACCTTTTCCTTTTCGCCGGGAGCGAGGGTGAGGCCGGTGTAGTCGGGGGCGACGGGGAGGAGGCGGCCGCCGCGGTCGACGAGGATGGCGAGTTCGACCTTGGCGGGGCGGCCGTGGTCGAAGAGCTCGTCGAGGGCGGCCTTCACGGTGCGGCCGGAGAACAGGACGTCGTCGACGAGGATGACGGTGGCGCCATGGACATCGGCGGGAATGTGCGTGGGGGCGAACTCCTTCGGGATCGGATGGCGGCCGATGTCGTCGCGGTGGAAGGAGATGTCGAGGACCCCGAAGGGAGGCGAGAGGCGGGAGGCGCGGGACGAGAGACGGGCCGCGAGGCGCTTGGCGAGCTCGACACCGCCGTTGGCGATCCCGAGGAGCAGAAGGGGCTGGTTGGGCCCGTGGCGCCCGGAAATGGCTGCGGCCAGCCGCTCGATCGCAGCGTGAATCTCCCCGGAACCAATGGTCTTGGACGTGGCCACGAGCCCCGTTTGTGACGGGTCGCGCGAGACGAGGGAAGGTTTTTTTGGAATTACTCACTCCGGATCACGACGAGCGGATCAATCTTCGTCGCGCACCGGGCGGGCATCCAGCACGCCAGCAGGGTCACGCCGTTTGACCCTCCGGGCTCCAACCTCCTGAAAACCTAGTTTTCAAAGCCTGGGCGCCTTGATTAGTGCGTCTGCACTGAAGTGAGGCCCACCGTGTTTACGGCAATGACGCGATAGCGGTGGGGTTTGCCCGGCTCCGCCGTAGTGTCGGTGAAGCGCATCTGCACGAGCGGCTGCACAGGCGTGTCGCTGAATTGCAGGTTTTGGAAAACAGGGCGTCCGAATGGATTCTTCGCCCGCTCGGGGACGTTCGCGACGAACACACCGTCGCGCTCAATGATGAAGCCCGCGAGCCCGCTTTCGAGATCGGCCTCTGCTTCCCACGTGAGGTCGTTGCCCTTCACCTGCACGTTCGTGGGCGCGGGTGGCGGCGTCGTATCAGTTACGGCGGTGTCTTTCACATACTGGGCCCACGATTTGGCGATGGCTTCATTTGGCAGCCACACGGAACGGTTGAGCGCGCCGGAAAACTTTGCCGCGGGCACGGGAGAAACGATTGCGCCGTCGTTCAGGTAAAGCGGTGCAAGGTACGCGGCGGTTGCCGGCATGGGACGCAAGGGCTGGCCGCTTTGCGCCGGCAGCCGCGCGGTGAGGCACGCGTCAAACCAAGGAATCGCGAGGTAGCGCTGGTTCCCGCATTCATGTGCGGTCAGCGGATCCACGGCGACGCCGATAAGCGCGCCCTTGCCGCGCATCGTGGCGAAGAAACGCTCGATGCCTGGCCACACCTTGTCAAAGCTGCCATTCTTCACGGTCACGCCCTCTTTCGTGCCGAGATTGCACATCACGGGAACGCCCAGCGCGGCGTCGGGAATCGTGTAGGGCGCGGGATTGTTCTCCGATGCCTTCATGGGCGGCACGCCGGAGCGCAGCCACGCGGCCGCGACGCGTTCCGGATGCAGTAGTACCATGACTCCCGCCCAATAGCCGCCACCGCTGTGTCCCCAAAGCGCCCAAGGCACAGTGGCGAGCTCGGGATGACCGGACTCGGTGCCGAGCGCAACGAGTGCTTTTTGAAACGCCGCATCGGAGCCATTGCGCGGGTCGGCCCACATCTGACAGTTCGCCTTTCCAGGTTGCTCGTAGACGGGCGCAAGCAGCGCGCATGCGTGCTGCTTTGCCAGCGCCTGCCAGTGCAGATCGAAGGCACCTGTGAGCCCCGAACTGGACGAACCTGGTCCGCAGCCGTGCTGGTGGACGATGACGCCCCGCAGGGTCTTCACGCCCGGCGGAATCCAGACTGTGTAGTTCACAGGACAGCCGAGTTCTCCTGGTTTCGTCGCGGCCTGAGCTTCCGTGAATCAACCCCGAGTACGCGGGCTTCGCCACCGGTCGGCTCGAGCAGATTCATCAGGACCTTGATGGTCGTCGTCTTGCCGGCGCCATTGGGCCCGATGAGGGCGAAGATGCTGCCGGCGGGCACATTCAGGTCGAGGCCGTGGAGGGCCTCGGCGCGGCCGTAGCGGCGGCTAAGCTGGCGGGTTTCGATGATGTTCATTTGTGCGCGTAATGTTTTTCGAGCTTGCCGAATTTTTCCCAATGGGCCGCGACCGCGGATTGCACGTCTTTCTGTTCGAGCCCCATCTTCTTGGCCTCGACCACCAGCCGTTCCACTTCCACGCCCAGCAGCAGCGCCTGCTCCCGTTTGCCGCCGGTCTCCTGCTCCGCGATCACGCTGCCGATGGCCGGGGTCGTGATCAGCACGCCCTCGGCGACGAGGGCCGCGACCACCTTGTGGCCGGTGTTGGGGTTGATCTTCAGCTCCTGGCTGAGGACGCGCACCGACGGGAAATGATCGCCCGGCTGCAGCTGGCCGGTCACGACGGCTTTTTTGACGGCGAAGATGATCTGCTCGGCGACGGGCTGGCCGAGTTTAAGTTCAATTGAAAAGGGAAGCATCCGCCCTAACTGTACTACTACATATAGTACGGCAAGGAAATTTGTGCACGGACGGATTTTTTCTCAGGAAGCGACAATTCAAGGCGGGGTCGGCGACCCCGCCCTACATTTACTGCACGAGGTACACTTCGATCAGGGCGACGCCGGTGTCGCCGCTGGCGCCCTTGACTTGGGCGGAGTAGACGCCGGGCGGGAGCGAGACGAGAAGCGCCGAGTCGTTGGAGCTCGTGTTCGTCAATGGGAAGGCACCCGTGGAGGTGAAGGCGGCGGTGAGCGCGGCCGTGTTCGCGGAGCCGCCGCTGCCCCAGGCGGTGTTAGTGTAGCTGGGAGTCGAGGCACCGTTTACATAGAGATCGAGTCGTGGATCAGCCAGTGCGCCCGTCACGCCATAGGTGGTCAGCGCCGGGCCGATGCCGCGGATGAGCACGGTTTTATTGGTGGTGCCGGAGATGACGAAGCCGGCGATCAGGATGTTGTTGCCGGTTCCCACCTGCGCGCGGGCGGAAACGTTCGTGAGCTGGCCGGTGGCGTATGTGCCGTCATCGTCGTAGAGCTCCGCCAGCGCGACGCCGGTGTCGCCGCTGGCGCCCTTGATCTGGGCGGAATAGACGCCGGGCGCCAGCGAGATGAGCAGTGCGGCGTCCTTCGAGGTGGATTCAGGCAGCGTGAAGGCGCCCGTGGCCGTGAAGGCGGCGTTCAGTGCCGCCGTCGTCGCGGGGCTGACACTTCCCCAGCCGGTGTTGGTGTAGCTGGGCGTGGTGGCAGTGCCGGTGTAGATATCGAGTTCAGGATCAGGCAGCGCGCCGGTCACACCGTACGGGATCAGGGCCGGGCCGATGCCGCGGACGAGCATCGATTTGGTGCCGCCGCTGACCACAAACCCGGCGATGAGGGTCTGCGCGCCGGTGCCGGCGGTGGTCCGGACCGAGAGATTGACCAGGCGTCCGGAAATCGCGTTCGTCACCGTGATGACGGCTGGCGACGAGGTGGCGGTCGGACCGGAGCTGCTGGTGACGGTGACCGTGTAACTGCCGGAGTTCGTGGTCTGGGCGTTCGGCAGGGAGTAGGTCGATCCGGTGGCTCCGCTGATGGCGGCGCCGTTATCGTACCATTGGTAGGAGAGCGTACCGGGGCCCGTGGCCGCAACGGTGAGCGTGAGCGTGCCGCCGATGGCGACGGTCTGGCTGGCCGGCGCGGTGGTGATCGAAACAAAGTTGGAGGTGTAGAGCCCGGTGCGCAGCACATCGTGATGAAAGACAGGCCATGCTGAGGCCGCAGGGGCCTGGTTCACCGAGGCATTCAGGTTGAAGGCATACAGCTGGCCGTCCGCACTGCCGAAGGTGAGGAGGCCATTGGCGATGGCGGGCGACGAACGGATCAGATTGCCGGTGGGATAAGTCCGCACGAGTCCACCGCTGGCATTGATCGCGTAGAGCAGGCCATCATAGGCACCGATGTAAACCGTGCCGTCGGCGCCGACGGCCGGCGAGGAACCGCGAACCTGATCGCCCAGGGTGTAAGACCATTTCTCCTGGCCGGCACTCGTGAGGGCATGAAGCTTGTGATCGTAGGCCCCGAAATAAATGGTGCCGTCGGGCGCGAGGGAGGGCGAGGAGGTGATGCTCATGCCGCCCGTGCCGGCCCAGATCCACTTCTGCGAACCCGAGGAATTCAGCGCATAGAAACTGCCAGAGAGCGTGCCGAAATAAACCGTCCCATCGGTCGCGATGGTGGGCGAGGTGTAGATATCATTATCGCCGGTGAACTTCCACTTTTGGGTTCCGGAGGGATTGACGGCGTAGAAGGCGCCGCCGGTGGCGCCGACGTAGATTGTGCCATCCGCGGCGACGGCGGGCGAAGAATAGGTGCCACCGCTGAGCGGGAAGGTCCACTTCAGCGTGGCCTTGGTGCCGCTGTCGGTCAGCGCGTAGAGCGTGGTGTCGTCCCGGAAATAGATCGTGCCGTCGGCGGCGATGGCCGGGGTGATGAGGAGCGGGGTCGTGCCCGTGTAGGTCCACTTCAGCGCGCCAGTGGTGCCGTTGAGGGCGTACAGCTTGTCGTCGCCCGAGGCGAGGTAGACGGTGCCGTCACTGCCGATGGCGGGCGCGGCGAGTTCGATCGGCTGGCCCGTCGCGTAACTCCACTTCTTGGTGCCGTCGGAATTGAGGGCGTAGATGCTGGTCTCCGGGTAATTGCCGCTGTCGAGGGTCATGTCCGTGATCGACGTGCCCGCGCCAAAGTAGATCGTGCCACTGCTGCCGATGGCGGGCGACGAGACGACGCCGCCGAGGACCGGATATTGCCAGGCGGAGTCGGCGAGTGTCAGCGTGAAGTCGCCGCCGGTCGGGTTGACGTTGGTGGTGTCGATCTGGAAATAGTAGGTCGTGCCGGCGGTCGCGGTGAAGGACACGTAGCTGTTGGTGTTGTCGGCCCCGGTGCTGGCGTTGTACGCGGCATCGTCATTCCACGCGATCTTGGTCAGATTGGAAACGGAGGGACCGGTGTAAACGCCGGCGAGCATGTCGATCAGTGAGCTGTAGACCGACAGGCCGTAGTGGCCGCTGGTGGGTGCGACCCAGCGGTACCAGACGGTGTGTCCGGCCGCATAATTGGTGGGTGCGGTGGGGTCGGGTTCGCCGGTCTCGCGCGAGGCGCTGAGGGTAGTCGCGTTGAGGACGAAACTGGAGCCCGTAACCAGCTGCGCATTCGCAAAATTGTCGTTGGCGGGGATCGAGCCGATGGCGAGGAGGGTAAGGCCGGTGGCGCCGCTAGCGCCCTTGGAGGCGACGGCGATCTGATAGGTGGTGTTGGCCGTCACGTTGACCGTGAGCCGGCTGGTGCCGGAGGTAGTGGAGTCGTTGCTGGCGACGGGGGTCAGGCCGCTGAGGGCCGTGCCGGTGTAAAGGGCGACGACGGGGCTGTAGCCACTGCCACTGGTATCGAAGAAGACCGACGTGGTGGCGGGGGCGGTCCATGACCACCAGAGCGAGGCGGAGGTGGTGACGCCGGCGTGCATGGGCTCGCCGGTTTCCTCGGTCGCGCCGGTATTGTTGGAGCGGATGGTGACGTTTGCCCCGGTCACGATGGCGCGGCTGGCGAAGTTGTCGTTGAACGGGGTATTCGACGTGGAGGTGATGGCGTTGGCGAGGTTGAGTCGACCGCCGGTCTGGACCTTGCCGCTGAGCCCGGCGATCGGCGTCACGGAGCGCAGCAGGCGGTTGATGGTCTGGCGGTAGGTATCGGAGGGAAATTTTGCCAAGAGCAGCGCGATGGCCCCGGTGACATGTGGCGCAGCCATAGAGGTGCCGCTTTCCGTGGCAAAGGAGATGTCGCTACCCGCTCCGGTTGCATCCACATACCACGTCGAATAAATCGAAACGCCCGGTGCCGCGAGATCGACGGAGCCCGGTCCATAGTCGGAGAAACTCGCCAAAGTATCCGTGTTGTCGGTGGCAGCGACGGAGACGATGTTGTCGAGGGGATAGTCCGCCGGATAGAAGGGAGCGGTGTCGTTATTCAGGGTGGCGTTGCCGGCGGCGGCGACGAAGATGATATTGGCGGCGGCGGCGCTTTGGATCGCCGTGAACTCGGAACTGGAATACGAATTGCTGCCAAAGCTGGCGTTGATGACCTTGACCCCGTTAGCGATGGCGAAGTTGATGCACTCCATCTCATCGGATTGGGAACCATAACCATTGGCCGCGATGAATTTCAGCTCCATGAGCTGCGCTTTCCATGCGACGCCCGTAATGCCATAGCTGTTGTTTCCGACGGCGCCAATGATACCCGAGACATGCGTGCCGTGGCCGGCCTGATCCGTAGGGGTGTAATAGCCGGAACTGGTGGATGAGACGGTGGAATCAATTCCGTGGGTGCCGGAGACGCCGAAAGTCGTGCTGGGATTGCTCCACAGATTGCCGGCGAGATCGTCGTGCGTCAGGCGGGCGCCCGAATCAATCACGGCCACGACGACGCTGGAAGCGTCGGTGATCGTATCCCAGGCCGCCACCGCACCGATGTCGGCACCGGCTACACCGCTGCCCGGGCCGTTCGAGCCCGTGTTGCTCAACGACCATTGCTTGGAAGAGAATAGCGGATCGTTGGGCGTCTTGAGCGCATGGATCAGATGATCGGGCTCGACGTAGTCGTAGCGGCCGGTGGCCTGCAGGCGCTTGACGGCTTGGGCAACGGTCTCGCTGGACGTGAGCTCAAGGACCCGCAGGTCGCCAAACCGCGCGAACTTGCGGCGGACATGGAGGCCCTCGCCGGCTTCGGCGGCGTCGACGGTATTACGGACGGAGGTGCGGGGTTTGGCCAGGACCACGAAATCGCGGTAACCTTGGGCGATTTCCTTGGCAGTGATCGTGGTCCCCTGTGGGGCGGCGCTGGCGAACGACCCGATGAGCAGTAACAGACCGGCGAGCCGGAAAAAGGTGGATTTCAAGAGGGAGAAAAAGTGACCGCGTTGATCTGACCGACCGGGGTGGGGAAAGTGCGTAAATTTCTGCGGGAAATAATTCGCTCAGACCGCATTGGAGGCAAGCTCCGCATAGGTTATAACAATCGCAGGAGAGGAAGGATTGCAGCCGGTGAAGAGGTGCCCGTCGCATGACCCATGGCATGGTGCGGCCATGAGACTGTCATGACGGCGGAACCGGATATCCCTGTTACCGATGGATAAGATAATTCCCTCCCGGCTCGCCCGCTCAGTCCGGCCGCGCGAGCCAGGTGGCCAGATCGGCCTCATCGAGGACGTTGAAGCCGAATTGGTAGTCGTGGGCGAGCAGACTGGCATACGCGGGTTCGAGGAAGCGGCGGCAATGGAGGATGACGCGCGCGCGCTGGCCGGGAGCTCGGACGAGCCGGCCGAGGGCTTGGTTGACCTTGGTCATGCCGGGAATCTGGTACACCCGGCGGAAGGCGGCCTCGCGGCCGAGCGGCGAAAACTCGGCAAGCCGCGCGCGTTGCACGGGGTTGACCTCCGGGAGGGCCGGGCCGACGACCATCGCGTGGGTCACGCGGCCGCCCAAGGCATCGATGCCCTCGGCGAAACTGGAGCCGAGCACGAGGAAGAGCGCGTCGGTGAAGGCCAGCGATTGCTCGACCCAGGCGGTCTGGGCCGCGAGATCGTGCAACCGCGGCTGCACGGCGACGCGAAGCGGTGCCGTGCGCTCGAGTTCGCGCGCGATGGATTCCGCGTAGGCGTAGCTCGGGAAAAAAACCGCGACCGGCCCGCGGGCGGAAGCCTGCAGGGCGGCGATGGTGGCGGCGGTCGTGGCGAAATAACGCGAGCGTTGCTGGAAGGTCGTGTCCACACGGGCATCGACCGCGATGTCGTAGGCAGCGTCACGCCACGGCGTGTGCGCACGCAGGTGCGCGAATGCCGATTGCGGATTGCGGATACCGGATACCGGAAAGTTTTCCAAACCAGTATCCGCTTCGGCATTGTCCTGCTTCCGATGTCCGAAATCCGAGATTCCACAGGACTCGGCGAAATTTTCCATCGGCGTCAGCGTCGCACTGGCGAGGACCACGCCGCCGTATTCGCGGAGCGTTTCGCCGATGGCGTCGGCGGCGTCGAGGCACGTGAAGGCGAGTTCGCCGGGGCGCGGACACCAGAGGAGTTTCTTCAGGCGGGCATCGGCCAGCCATTCGTTGAGCTGTTGCACCTGCCAGAGTTGTCCGCTGAAATGCGGTCCGAGGGCGGCATAGTCGAGCGGCAGGTCGGCAAGCTGGCTCGCGATTTTGGCGAGAGTGTCGGCGATATCGGCCTCCAGCGCCGGATCCAGGGCGTCCACCGGCTGGAGGGCCGTGAGGAGCCGGGACCAGCTTTCCCAGGCGCGGACGAGCGGCGTCGGGGCGTGGAGGTGCTCGAGTTCGCCGAGCAGGGCCCGGGCGTCCTCGGCACGGGCGGCGTGCGAGTGGGCGTCGGCGACGCGCGAGGGGAGGTTGTGCGCCTCGTCGAGGATGAGGAGCGTGCGGGCGGGATCGAAGCCGGGCTGGTGATAGAAAAGCGGACGGGTGCGCGGGGCGAAGACGTAGTTGTAGTCGCCGATCCAGACATCGTTGAAGGCGAGGGCGGCGCGGGTGATCTCATAGGGACAAATGCGCGCGTCGCGGCCGGCGGCGCGGAGGGTGTCGAGATCGCGCGGGTGGTTTTCGAAGAGGTAGAACCGGGACAGGCCGCTCGCGGGCCAGCGGGCCTCGAGCCGGTCGAGGTAACCGCACGACTCGCGCACGCAGTGGAACGTGGCGTTGATGCAGTGCTCGCTTTTGTTGCGGACGTGCCAGACCGCGACGGGCGTCGCGGTCGTGGAAAGTTGAAAGTTGGGAGGTGAAAGACCGGAGGCCGGAGCGCTTTCAACTTTCACCTTATCACTTTTACCTGCGCCAGACGGCCCGGCCGTCATGGCGCTGAGGGTGCGGACGACCTGGAGCTGGCCGGTGGATTTGCTGGTGAGGTACAGCGCGCGATCAAAATGGCCGGCGCGGAGCTGACCGAGGGCGAACTCGAGCAGGACGCCGGTTTTGCCGAAACCGGTCGGTGCTTCGAAAAGAACGAGGGGCTGCTGCTCGAAGGAGGTGGTGAGTTCGGCCTGCGTCGTTTCCTGGCCGGGGCGCAGCGTGGTGAACGGGGATTGGAAGCGCAGGCCCCGCAGCCGTTCGCGGGCACGCAGGCGGAGATTGAGAAACTCGGCGACGCGCTCGAGTTGCGCGCGGAAGAGACCCTCGTCGGCGGATGTGAGCGGGACGGTTTGCGAGAGACCGCTGCCGGTTTCGACGAACACCAGTTCCGCGCGGAGCGCGGAGCTGGTGAGTGACATGGGACCGGTGACAAGTGACGAGGATTCCTTGCCGAAGGACGAGGGAGCGATCCGGGCGAGGGTGAGGTAACTGGCGAGCTGGATAAAATAGCCGGGGTAGTCGGCGCGGAGGACTGACTCGTCGACCGGGAGCGGACGGGTGACGGTCTTGATTTCGCGGAGCGTGAGCGCGGCGGTGGTGCGCACGAGCTGGTCGATGCGGCCGGTGAGGGCGAGCGTCCAGCCGCCGTGAAAGATGCGGCCGGTGATCGCGACCTCGAACTCGGCGCCGGGGGTTTCTTCGGAGGCGCGGGCGCGGAGCTCGTTATGCCAGTGAGTGCCGAGCTGGGCACGCCAGAGGCCGGCCTGGCCGCCGCCGGCATCGTGCGGGCCGGTGGTGAAGTCCGAGAATTCGCCCACGCTCAGACTGGCAGTGCGCTGGTCGAGATTGAATTCCATGGAGTCACCACGAACGACACGAAACGCCCGGAAGTCCAATCACAGAAGTTTGGCCACAAAGAGGCGCAAAATTTCCAAGGCTTCGTCTCGTCTCTCCCGCGCGCCTATAGGCGCAATGAAGACTCTTTCGCAGCCCCAGACCTCTTGTGCCTTTTTGTGGCCACTTTCCGTGGCTTGAGTTGAGGGCCATCGGTTTTACCAGTGGGAATTTCATTCCAGCAGGATCTCGGTGTGGCCGCGGAGATAGTTTTCCAGGAGCTGGATCAGGGTCTCGGATTTCGGACTTTCGATTTCGGATTTTCCCAGCTCGGCCAGGGGAGTATGCAGCCGCTGTTCCGCGGCCGTGCGCAGGGCAGGGGGCAGCGACGCGAGCCATTCCTGTTTCACGGGATAACCCTCGTCGCGGGCGAAGCAGTAGAGGCTCTTGAACCAGACGAGGTCGGGCCGGGCGCCGGTGGCGAAGGAGGCGAGGGCCTGGCGCAGGAGCGCGGCGACCGCCGTGCGGCTGTCCTCGTGCACGGGGTTGCGGGTGATGAGGGCGGCCAGCGCGGAGGCGTGGCGGAGAGTCTCGTAGCTGCGGCCGAGGTCGGCGTGGCGCGTGAGCAGGCGGACTTCCTGCACGAACCAGGTCTGGCCCTGGTTGGAACTTTCGAGGCGGAGCGCGACCTCGTCGAAGAGATCGAGGACGACGGAGGTGGCGGCCGCCTTCCGTGAGATCCGCTGGTGGACGATCAGGGCGCCGTGCCCGGCGGAGAAGACATTGAAACCCTGAAACGCGTCCGACGGCGGGCGTTTCAGCAGGACGAAGGCGTCGGTCTGGAGCGGGAGGCCGGGCACACGATCAGGCTTTGGTGACGGGGGATTTCCGGGCGTGCCCCGTTGATTTCCACGGCGGCACGACGGCACCGCCGGAGATGACCATCTTCATGCCATCGCCGACGGCCATATCGAGGATGGTGATTTCCTCCGGCGGGAAAAAAAGAACGAAGCCGCTGGTGGGATTGGGTGAGGTGGGCACGAAGACGGACCAGAGTTCCTGGCCGGCGCGGGTCTGCGCCTCGGCCTGGGTCTTGCTGGTGAGGAACCCGATGGTCCAGACGCCGGCGCGCGGGTATTGGACGAGGACGACCTGGCTGAAGAGGTTGCGGTTTTGGGAACCGAAGGTTGCGACCACCTGCTTGACCGAGCTGTAAACCGTGTTGAGGCCGGGGATGCCGAGGATGACGCGCTCGCCGAGGTTGAGCAGGTATTTGCCGAAAAAATAATGGGAGACGAAGCCGAACAGCGTGATGAGGGCGAAGACCACGAGCGTCGCGGCGATTTCCCAGATGAGCGGGATGTCCTGGAAGCGGGTGGGGATGATGGTGTCGAACAGCGGCCGGAAGCTGCCGCCGACCATCCCGGTGATCTTGAAAAACGCCCAGACGGTGATGCCGAGCGGGGCGAGCAGGAAGAGGCCCGAGAAAAAGGCGGTGCGGAGGGTGACGTTTTGATCGGTTGGTCGGGCGGACATGGTGCGCACCCAAGGTCAGGCAAAGCGGCCCGGACGCAAAGTTTTTTGCAAAAAGACTGCCGCTCGAGAAAAGGTTGGCCGGGAGGCCAGTGTCAGGTCGTACCAGCCTTACTGAGGTATCTCGTAAACCTCGAGCAACACCGTGCCTGAGCCGGCGCTGGCGCTCGAAACCTGGGCTTGCCTCGAAAAAGTGGACACCAATTAGGCGGCTTTGGTGTGGTTTAGTTTCTGTTGGTTTTCGAACGCCACAGGGGAGAGATAACCGAGCGAGCTGTGGCGCCTCGTTGGGTTATAAAATGTCTCGATATAGTC
>CAIONS010000040.1 GCA_903859715.1 uncultured Opitutia bacterium | reverse complement strand
GACTATATCGAGACATTTTATAACCCAACGAGGCGCCACAGCTCGCTCGGTTATCTCTCCCCTGTGGCGTTCGAAAACCAACAGAAACTAAACCACACCAAAGCCGCCTAATTGGTGTCCACTTTTTCGAGGCAAGCCCAGTACTTGTGGGGGAAGATGCCTTCGCGACGGATCATCGCATCGCCAACGGACGTGATCAGTTTTTCGTCGACCTCAACGTCCTCGATCTTGGTGACGAGGGGGAGATCGGTCAGCTTGGCGATGAACTTGGCGGTGTCATCGGCGCTGAGCTGGTACTTGGGGTCCAGCATGCGCTGGAGCAGGGCGGAGGAGTACTCGGCGACCTCCTTGAGGAGGAGCAGGTCCTTGTCGGTGAATTCCCCGTCGGTGCCGGCGGCCAGCTCCTTGTTGAGGACCTGAATGGCGCCGATGACGGTGTTGGCCTTGAGCGGGACCGTGAGCATCGAGCGGACCTCGAAGCCGGTGGTCTTCGCCATGGAGGCCATGAAGGGGGCCTGGCTGTCGGAATTGCGATAAAAGGCCGGTTCGCCGGAGGCCATGACCTTGCCGACCACGCCGGTGCCCTGCGGCAGCTTCATGGCGAGCAGCTTGGCGGAGGTCTCCTGCAGTTTCAGCTCCAGCCCCGGCTCCTTGGCCCAGAGGGTAGGTGAGTAGTAGACGTTCTTGAACGCGATCTCGTTGCCCTCGACGATGTAGAAGGTCATCGACTGGGCCTGCAGCGCCTCGACGACCTTGGAGGCGGTCAGCTCAATGACGGAATTGACGTCCTCGCGGCTGGGCGCGGCCTTCGAGATAATCTTGATTAACAGCGAGCGCCGGAGCGTGCCGGTAATGTTGGGTGTAGCCATGGGGGGCGTCTAAAGCAGATTCTGGAATTGTCAGCGAAGCGGAGTGCCCGCAATGAGAAAGAACGTCCGCAGATTGTTGCCGGACGCAACTCCCATGCTCGGCTGGCTCCAGCGCTTCTTTCTCCGCTCCGGTTCCGCCGCGGCTGCGCGGGGTGCGACCGGGGAACGGCTGGCGGCGGAGTTCCTGCGCCGGGAACGCGGCTTCACGGTCGTGGCCCGCAACTGGCGCGCGCCCCGCGACCGGCGGGCCGAGATCGACCTCGTGGGCCGCGACGGCGAGGCGCTGGTGTTTGTCGAGGTGAAGACGCGCACTACAGGTGCGCTCGTGCCCGGCTTTTACGCCGTGAACCGGCGCAAGAAACGCGCGCTGCGCCGGGCCTGCGACAGTTACCTGGCGCAGCTGGCGAGGCCGCCGCGCACGTTCCGCTTCGACATCGTCGAGGTTGCGCTGCCCGCCGGGCCCGCCGCCGCGGGGGCGCAGCCGGAGATCCTGCACTTCGAGAATATCCCGCTGTTTCCGAAACATTACCGGGGATGACCAGCATTTCCCTTGCGGCGTCCGGGAGGGCCGGCGAAGACTCCCGCCCGCCATGGCCGACACCCAGCGACATCCGTTTCTCCAAGGGCTCAGCAAACATCGCGGTGCGCCGCCGACCGTCGTCATCATCTTCGGGGCGTCGGGCGACCTGACCGCCCGCAAGCTCATCCCCGCCGTCTACAACCTCA
Organism: uncultured Opitutia bacterium; assembly: GCA_903859715.1. Lineage (GTDB taxonomy): Bacteria > Verrucomicrobiota > Verrucomicrobiia > Opitutales > Opitutaceae > Opi-474. The sequence continues at coordinate 11,589 of CAIONS010000040.1, read as the reverse complement.
GCGTGGACGGCCTGCTCCCGGCGGACTTTTATCTCGTGGGCTTCGGCCGGAAGGAGATTCCCGATGAGGAATTCCGCACACTGGCGCATGACGCGATCAAGGAATTCTCCCGCCGCGAGCTAAGCGAGGATGTTTGGGGCCGCATCGCACCCAACACCAGCTACGTGACCGGCGGCTACGATGACAAAGGCGCCTTTGACCGGCTGGCGCAGCACATCGCCGGGATCGAGAAAACCATCGGCCGCGAGGTGCAGACGCTGTTCTATATCTCCACGCCGCCGTCGGTGTTCGAGCCGATCCTGCTCAACCTCGGCGCGTCGGGCCTCGCGGGCAAGTACCTCGGGCAGGCGCATCACGCGAAGGTCATCATCGAGAAACCCTTTGGCCGCGACCTCACTTCCGCCCTCGCACTCAATGCGACCATCCGCCGCGTTTTTGAGGAGCGCCAGGTTTACCGCATCGACCACTACCTCGGGAAGGAGACCGTGCAGGACCTGCTCGTGCAGCGGTTCGCGAATTCGATTTTCGAACCGCTCTGGAACCGCAATTTCATCGACAGCGTCCAGATCACCGTGGCCGAGGAGGTCGGCGTGGGCACGCGCGGCGGTTATTACGAGCAGAGCGGCTGCCTGCGGGACATGATCCAGAATCACACGATGCAGCTGCTCGCGCTGACCGCGATGGAGCCGCCCGTGGCCTACGAGGCCGAGGCCATTCGCGATGAAAAAGTGAAGGTCCTCAAGGCCATCCAGCCGCTCGACCTCGGCGCGGGCGGCGACGTGGCCCGCGCGCAGTACGCCGCCGGCATGATGGCCGGCAAGGCGGTCCCCGGTTACCTGCAGGAACAGGGCATCGCACCGCAATCGGCCACCGAGACCTACGCGGCCATCCGCCTCTCGATCAACAACTGGCGCTGGCAGGGCGTGCCGTTCTATCTGCGTTCGGGGAAGTGCATGGCGCGGCGCGTTTCCGAGATCGCCATCAATTTCAAGCGTCCGCCCGGCACGCTGTTCGCCGAGAGCGGCGGCTTCAACCTCGCGGCCAACACGCTTTCCTTCCAGATCCAGCCGGACGAGGGCCTCAGCCTGATTCTCAACACGAAGATCCCCGGCCTCGAGACCCGCACGCAGCCGGTGAAAATGAGCTTCCGCTACTCCACCACCTTCGGCTCCAACACGCCCGAGGCCTACGAGCGGCTCGTGCTCGACGCGATGATCGGTGACAACACGCTCTTCATCCGCGGCGACGAGGCCGAGACGTCGTGGAAAGTCTACACGCCGGTGCTCGATGCCTGGGCCGCCGCGGGCCGCACCGGCATGGACAGCTATGCCGCCGGCTCTTGGGGCCCGCCGAGCGCCGATGCACTGCTGGCCAAGGATGGCCACGTCTGGCGGCAGCCGTAATTCGCGCGGAGCGCGGGAAGCACGAAGGATGAAGCTCGAAATTCGAAATTTCAGGCGACCTGTGCTTTGATGCTTCCTTCGGATTTCGGATTTTGAACTTCGAACTTTTTCTTCCTGATGTCTGATATTTTCAACGCCCTGCCGGGCATCGAAGTCCCCGTCGGGGCCATTTCCAAAAGCCTGGGCAAAATGTGGGCGGATACCGCCGCCGCGGGCGGCCCGGCCCCGGCTTCGGAGGATGCGAAGGCCACGCAGGTCAATTTTGTCCTTCACCTCGGCTTCAACACGACGTCCGAGGACGCGGTCGTCCAGTTCCAGACGGCCGTAGCGTTTTCCAAGCGCTACCCGAGCCGGGTCGTGGTGCTCTGCCCGTTGAGCGAAGACGCGGGCGTCACCGACATGCGCGCGAAAATCTATGGTGAGTGTCACCTGGGCAAATCGAAGGGCGACAAGCGTTGCGTCGAGTTCGTGATGCTGAGCTATCCGCGCAGCGCGCGGCAATTCCTGGAGAGCCAGGTCTCGATCTGTCTCTCGACCGACCTGCCGCTTTATTATTGGGCGCACCGGTTTTCCGCGAGCAGCAAGCTCGCTGACTACCATTATCTCCTGACGCGCGCCAAGCGCGTGCTGATCGACAGCGCCATCGCGCCGGAGGATTCGCTGACGTATCCGTGGCCCCAGCCCGAGGCGCTGCGCGATCTCGTTCATGCCCGGTTGCTGCCGATCCGCCAGAGTCTGGGCCAGTTTCTCAGCCGCTACCCGATGGACGCGCTGTGTGGCGATCTGCGGGCGGTGGGGTTGTCCCATGACGCCCCGCACGCGGCGGAAGGCCGGGTGCTCCTGAAATGGCTGAAGGATCGCATCGGGAAATGCGGGCAGAACTCGGCGACCTTCTCGCTGGTGCCGCTGGGGGCCGGAGCGACGGGCAGCTTTGCGCTCACGTTTGCCTACACGGGGGGCAAGAAATCATTTGCATGGACCGGGGATCTGGCGCGCGGCACGGCGCAGTTCGAGGCGGATTTCGGCACCGGCCGGACTACGCTGCCCGCGGCCGTCAGTCTGCTCACGCCCGAGGCGGCGCTGAGCGAGGCGATGTTTTTCTAAGACGGGATCGCGGAAGCGCGGAGGGACGGAAACGCGGAGACGGAGGAGGTCGATTTCAGGCTTCCGCTTTTTTGCGGTTCGGCGATAAGCTTCACCCATGAAAACCAAGGTGACCGGACTGGGTGGAATCTTTTTCAAAGTGAAGAATCCCGGAAAGCTGGGTGCCTGGTATAAAAAGCACCTCGGCCTGCCGGTGAACGAGTGGGGTGGCGCGGTCTTCGACTGGCGCGATGCCAGGCAGCCGGCGAAAAAGGGCAGCACGGTCTGGTCGCCATTCGCGGCGGACACGGATCATTTCGGGCCGGGCAAACAGGCGCTCATGATCAATTACCGGGTCGCCAATCTGAAAAGCATCCTCGCGCAGCTGAAAAAGGCAGGCGTGTGGATCGACCCGAAGAGCGGCGAGGGATCCGAGTTTGGGAAATTTGGCTGGATCAAGGACGGTGAGGGCAACCGGGTGGAATTGTGGGAACCGCCGGTGGAGCGGCGTCCGGCCAAGCGGAAACGGGCCAAGGCTTGATCGCGGAAGCGCGGAGGGACGGAAGCGCGGTCTCAGGACAGCACGCGCAGCTGGGTATGGGCCAGCCAGGGATCGACTTTGGTCAGGAGGAATCCGGCCCAGAGCCCGCGGAGGCGCCGGTGCCAGGTCTGGCTTTTGCGCCAGTCGGGCAGCGTGATTTCCACGGCCTCATGCTGATCGGCGGCGAACAACTTCCGGCCGGAAGCCGCGAATGCCGCATCGTCGAAGCGGACCGTCAGCTCGTAGTTGATGCCGAAGGATCGGGCATCGAGGTTCGAGGAACCGGCGAAGACCGTGTCATCCACGATCGCGAGCTTGGAGTGCAGGATCTGCGGCTGGTATTCCCAGATTCGCACGCCGGCCCGGAGCAGTGACCCGTACCGGGCGCGGCCGGCGAGCAAGGCGAGAGGGACGTCGCTTTTCCCGGCGAGGAGGAGTTCCACGGTGCCGCCGCGGCGCACGACCCGCCGGAGCGCGCGACGCAGCCGGAAGCTGGGAACGAAATAACTCGATATGATCTGCACGTGTCGGGCCGGCTTGAGCTGCCGGAGCAGCTGGGTGCGGAAGCGATTGTGGCCCAGGCGCGGTCCGCTGAGGAGGACCGGCCCGTTGCGTCCGGCCCCGAGCGGATGGTGCAAGGGGTAGCGGATGCGCCGGAAGAGCCGGTGATGGGGCCTGGAGGCGTTGAACATGCCATCGAAGGCGGCGGCGAGCTGACGGATCGCTACCGGCGTGTGCAATTCCACTCCGAGGTCGCGCCATCCCCGGGTAACGCCATCACCGTCGTATTCCTGGCCAATGTTGTAGCCGCCGACAAAAGCCACGGCGTCGTCGATCAGCAGCAGCTTGCGATGATTGCGCAGGGCGAAGAGCCGCCAAGTAAGGGGATTGAAGGTGCGCGGCTGGCCACCCGCCTGTTTGAACTCCTGCCAGTAATCATCGGGCAGTCCCGCGCAGCCGAAGGCATCCAGCAGCAGCTGCACGCGCACGCCGCGCCGGGCGGCGGCGGTCAGGGCCGCGCGAAACCGGTCGCCGATCTCATCGGCCCGGTAAATGTAGTACTCAAACCGGATCGAGTGCCGGGCCTTGGCCAGCGCGGCGAGCATCCGGTGATAGGCCTCCGCCCCGGTCGGCAGCCAGCGGGGCGCGGAGGAGGCTAAGGTGGTAGACACAGAGGACATGCCGAGACTCAGACCGAGCCTAATAGAGCTAGTTGCCTGCTCTTACGGACTTGTATCTTTGAGCTACTTCAAGTGCCTTTCGATAGTTGGCTATCTAAGGGAATCGAATATGGAGAGTGAGTAGTAAAGACAGCATTTGCACTGGTTCCTTTTCGTAAGAAAAGAAACTGATCATAAAGTAACATGCTCTCTGTTACTTTTAAGTTTGGATCGGTTTGCCGTTCGTCATTAACATAAAGGCCCCCAGATATGATAAGTTGTTTGGCTTGGCCTTTCGATGGGCATATTCCAGATAGAGTAACAACCTCGGTTAGGCTCTTGTTGATTGGGATTCGATTTTCAGGCGAAACAGGCTGATTTAGGTCAAAAAGAATCTGTGGAATTGTAGACGCGATTTGTCGAAGTGTCGGTTCCGTTTGCGATGAAATAGGCATTTTTCCGAAGGTGATCTCACTGCTTATCGCGGCCTTTTCGGCCTCATCTGCGCCGTGAACAAGAGAGGTTAAATGTTTCGCTAGAGCCTTCTGTGCACTTCTGGCGCTCGGATTGATTATCGATTCATTTTGTAAGACGTTTATTTCTTCGCGCGATAAGAACGTAAGCACCTTAAGGAGCCTTATAACATCTGTGTCCGCGCTGTTGAGGAAGAATTCGTAAAATAGCTTCGGACTAGTTTTATTTCGATCTAGCCAAACGGCCCCACTTGCGGATTTGCCGTACTTAGTGCCGTCGGCCTTAGTAAGGAGCGGGAAAACCAAACCCCATGCGGAGCGACCGCTATTTTTTTTGCGGATGAGATCGGTCCCTGCTGTGATATTGCCCCATTGGTCAGTGGCGCCGATCTGCAGTTCGCAATTTGCTGCATTTCTCAAATGCAGAAAATCGTGGGCCTGCAGAAGCATGTAGCTGAATTCCGTGTAACTGATGCCATCTTCACCGTCATTGCGTGCGCTCTCAAGTCGGGAGCGTACGCTGTCCTTTGCAATCATGACATTGACGGAGAAATGTTTCCCCACATCCCGAAGAAACTCAAGGAATGTGACAGGAGCGGTCCAAGTGGAATTGTCGACGAGGCGTGCAGGGTTAGTGGCAGCGTTGAAATCTAGGAAACGTGATAGTTGCTCCTTAATGGCTTTGATATTGTGGCCGACTTGTTCAGGAGTCTGAAGGTTGCGCTCAGAGGACTTGCCAGAGGGATCGCCGATCATGCCGGTGGCGCCGCCGGCGAGCGCGATGGGGTGGTGGCCGGCGAGCTGGAAGCGGCGTAGGGCGAGGAGCGGCACCAGATTGCCGACATGGAGAGAGTCCGCTGTAGGATCGAAGCCGCAATACAACGTCAGTGGTCCTTCGCTGAGGCGCTTTGTCAACGCCGCGAGGTCGGTGCAATCGGCATAGAGGCCGCGCCACTGGAGGTCTTCGAGAATGGTCATGGGAACGCCACGGTTATTCGCGGGCGGGGTAGGAGGGTCAAGGGGAAGGTGCGACGCTCAGGATCACAAGGCGGCCGAAACCGCCTCCAGCTCATCTTATAGGCCGGCAGGCGAGCATAGAATAGCCGCTTCTTTTGGGAAAAACGGTTTGCCGGAGCGCCCCGGCGGCCTCTATTTCTCCCGTTCTCCTGCGACGCCACTCCGGCGCCACCACTTATAACCGAAACCCAGTTCAACCCGCCCCGACCATGCCTCTCGCCGTTGGCTCCAAAGCCCCTGATTTCATCCTCAAGACCAAGACCGCGGACGGTCTCAAAGACATCAAACTGAGCGACAATTTTGGCCAGAAACAGACGGTGCTGCTGTTCTACCCGCTGGCCTTCACTGGCACCTGCACCCAGGAGATGTGCGACACGACCGCCGGCCTCAGTCAGTATACCGGGCTCGGCGCCGAGGTTTACGGCATCAGCGTCGACAGCCCGTTCGCGAACGAGGCCTGGGCGAAGCAACACAAGATCGGTCTGACGCTTCTCTCCGACCTCAACAAGACCGCGACGAAGGCCTATGACGTGGTATTCCCGAACCTCGCCGGCATCGGCGACACGTCGGCCCGCGCAGCGTTCGTCATCGGCAAAGACGGCGTGATCAAGTATTCCGAGCAGACCGCCACCCCGAAAGACCTGCCCAACTTTGACGCCATCAAGGCCGCGCTGGCCAAGTAAGCCCGGCCACTCCGCAATCCGAAATCGCCAATCTGACCTTCGATGAGCCTCCCCAACCCGTTCAACACGCTGCAGTCGTTCTCCGCCAACGGTGCGTCGCACAAGTTCTATTCACTGCCCGCGCTTGAGTCGGCCGGCTTCAAGGTCTCGCGCCTGCCGGTCTCCATCCGGCTCGTGCTTGAGTCCTTGCTGCGCAACGCGGACGGGAAGCGGGTGACGGAGCAGGCGATCCGCGATCTGGCGGGCTGGGGCGCGAAGTCGCCGCGCACGGAGGAGATTCCTTTCGTCGTCGCGCGCATCGTGCTGCAGGATTTCACCGGCGTGCCGCTCCTCGTGGACCTCGCGGCGATGCGCTCCGCGGTCGTGAAGCTCGGCAAGAACCCGAAGATCATCGAGCCGCTCGTGCCGGTGGATCTCGTGGTGGACCATTCGGTGCAGGTGGATTTCTCCGGTACCGCCGAGGCGCTGAAGCAGAACCTCGAGCTGGAATTCACGCGCAACCGCGAGCGCTACCAGTTCCTGAAGTGGGGCATGCAGGCGTTTGACACGTTCAAGGTCGTGCCGCCGGGCATCGGCATCGTGCACCAGGTGAATCTCGAGTTCCTCGCCAAGGGCGTGTTGAGCGACACGAATGGCGTTTACTATCCCGACACGCTGGTCGGCACGGACTCGCACACGACGATGATCAACGGCCTCGGCATCGTGGGCTGGGGCGTCGGCGGCATCGAGGCCGAGGCGGGCATGCTCGGCCAGCCGGTTTATTTTCTCACGCCGGATGTCGTCGGCGTGCATCTCACGGGTGCGCTGCGCGAAGGCGTCACGGCCACCGACCTCGCGCTCACGGTCACACAGCTCCTGCGCAAGGCGAAGGTCGTCGGCAAGTTTGTCGAGTTCTATGGTCCCGGCGCCGTGGCGCTGCCGGTCGTGGACCGGGCGACGATCGCGAACATGGCGCCCGAATACGGCGCGACGATGGGCTTCTTCCCGATCGACGGCGAGTGCAGCACCTATCTCCGCGCCACGGGTCGCGACGACTCGCACATCGCCCTTTACGAGGCCTACTACAAGGCGCAGGGCCTCTGGGGCATCCCGGCCAAGGGAGCCATCGACTACTCGACGGACCTCGATCTCGACCTTTCGACGGTGGTTCCGAGTGTCGCCGGCCCGAAACGTCCGCAGGACCGCATCGAACTGCCGCGGATGAAGCAGGAGTTTACCACGGCGTTTTCGAAGGGCGTCACGGAAAACGGCTTTGGCAAAAAGGCCGAGGATCTCGGAAAGAAGATCCATGTGGCCGCCACGGGTTCATTCCACGGCGGCGGAGGCAGCCAGAAGCCGGTTTCCGCGGACCGCTCCGCGGCCTGCGACACCAATCCGGCGACGGAGCGGGAAATGACCAACAACCGGCCCACGCCGGACACGCTCGCGGCGGCCCCGTCCCGCATGGAAGGCGATATCGGCCACGGCTCCGTGCTCATCGCGGCTATCACGAGCTGCACGAACACGTCCAACCCAAGCGTCATGCTCGCCGCTGGTCTCCTCGCAAAGAAGGCCGTGGAGAAGGGTCTGAAGGTCAACCCGGTCGTGAAGTCTTCACTGGCCCCGGGCTCGCGCGTCGTCACCGACTATCTCGACAAGACCGGCCTCACGCCGTACCTCGACCAGCTCGGCTTCCAAACCGTCGGCTACGGCTGCACGACCTGCATCGGCAATTCCGGCCCGCTGCATCCGGCGATCGAGGAGGCCATTGTTAAGAACGATCTCGTTGCCGCGTCGGTGCTCTCGGGCAACCGCAATTTCGAGGCCCGCGTCCACCAGAACATCAAGGCCAACTTCCTCATGTCGCCGCCGCTCGTCGTCGCCTTTGCGCTCGCGGGCCGGGTCGACATCGACCTGTCGAAGGAACCCATCGGCAAGGGCAAGGACGGCAAGGAGGTCTACCTGAAGGATCTCTGGCCGACGCTGCAGGAAGTCCGCGATCAGATGCAGGCGGCGCTCAAGCCCGAGGTTTTCCGCCGGCTCTACACCAACTTCGCCGCGCAGAACCCGAAGTGGAACGAGATCCCGACGACCACGGGGAACGTCTATGCGTTCGACGCCCAGTCGACCTACATCCAGGAGCCGCCGTTTTTCACGAACTTCACGCTCAAGCCCGGCGCCATCGCGGAAATCAAGGGCGCCCGCGCGCTCGGCATCTTTGGCGACTCGGTCACGACCGACCACATCTCGCCCGCCGGCGCGATCAAGAAGACCTCGCCCGCCGGCCAGTACCTGATTGCGAACGGCGTCGGCTTTGCGGACTTCAACAGCTACGGCTCGCGCCGCGGCAATGACCGCGTGATGACCCGCGGCACCTTCGCCAACGTCCGCATCAAGAACCTGATGCTCGGCGGCGAGGAGGGCGGCAACACGATCTACCAGCCCACGGGCGAGAAGCTCGCGATCTTTGACGCCGCGGCGAAGCACATCGCGGCCAAGACCCCCCTCATCATCCTCGCGGGCCAGGAATACGGCACCGGTTCGTCGCGCGACTGGGCGGCCAAGGGCACCAATCTCCTCGGCGTGAAGGTCGTCGTGGCCCAGAGCTTCGAGCGCATCCATCGCTCCAACCTCGTCGGCATGGGCGTCCTCCCGCTGCAGTTCAAGGAAGGCGTGACCGCGCAGACCCTGAAGCTCGACGGCACCGAGATCTACGATGTCGTGGGCCTGACGGCCGCGATCAAGCCGCAGCAGGACCTGACCCTGAAGATCACGCGGAAGGACGGCACGGTGGAAAACGTCGCCGTCCGCTGCCGGATCGATACGCCCATCGAGATCGACTATTACCAGCATGGCGGGATTCTGCCCTACGTTCTGCGTCAAATCGTAACGAAGAATTGAGCAACCAGCCTTGCCGCGTTGGAACACGTGGTTAACTGTTCAGGTACACCTCCATGTCCGAAGCCAGCAAACCCACCTATCTCGTCGACGCCTATTCCGACCCCGTGGTCGTCCGCATCGACGGGCGCGCCTGTTTCCAGAACAGCGCCTGCCTGCGGGATTTCATCACGGAACTCGTCGGCCAGGGCAAAACGCGCTTCGTGCTCGATTTCCTGCACTGCACGAGCATGGACAGCACCTTCCTCGGCGTGCTGGCCGGAGCCGCGCTGGAGCTGAAGAAGGCCGTGCCGCATGGCAGCCTGGTGCTTGCGCGCGTGGGCCCGCGGAACCTTGAGCTCATCCGCAATCTCGGGCTGCACCGGCTGCTGACGGTGGATGCGGGCGATTTCCAGATGAACTTCGACAAATGTGACACGGCGCTGCACTGCGGCGACCGTTCGGAGCTGGAAAGCGCCCGGATGGTGCTGGAGGCGCACGAGAACCTGGTCTCCGTCGACGAGGCCAACCGGACGAAGTTTCAGGACGTGATGGCGTTTTTGAAGAACCGGGTGGAGCAGAAGTGAGGTTCTGATTGCGGACGGCGGAGACCGGATTGCGGAAAGCAATTTCAGCAGAGCGCCAGGGCGCTGCATGGGACAAGCAGAACGAGCGTGCCAGGTTAGCTCCATCGGAACGGGTTTAAGACGGACGAAGAGTTGGACTATCCGCATTCCGGCATCCGAAATCCGCAATTGCCGCCCGGAGCGGCAGCTGCCACCAATCCCCCTTCCATGTTTCTGGTCCTCATCCTTGGCATCATTCTCGGTGCACTCGCCATGCTGCTGCCCGTTTACCGGGCGCGGCGCATGGCGGACCGACTGGAGGAGGAGAAGCAGCAGGTCACGCAGGAGCGGCAGCTCGTCGTGGATTTCATGCACCACATGGTCGAGGCACTGGGCGAGGGCCTGACCCGCGAGGCGCTGCTCCAGCGCATCGTTCACGCGGCCATCCTGTGTTCGGGCGCACTGAGTGCCTGTCTGTTCGAGCGCACCGAGGACCGGAAGATGCGGAGCGCCGCGGTGGAGGGTTTGTTTCCGCCGCATCGTCCGCTGCCGGCGGCGGTCCGTGAAAAACTGGCCACCCGCGCCCGTTTCATCGAGCAGGTGCTCCGGTCGGAGTCATTTCCCGACACGGAAGGCATTGTCGGCGCGGTCGTGCAGACCGGCCGCGGGCAGCTTATCGCCGACGCCGGGGTGGACCAGCGGGTCGTCGTCCACGAGGACGCAGCGCTGCGTGTCCGCTCGCTGATCGCGGTGCCGCTGCAGTTCCGGGACAAGTTTTTCGGCGTGCTGGCCGTGGCGAACTCGGCGGACGGCGAGCCGTTCACGCAGACGGATTTTTCGCTGATGCAGTCCCTGGCCGAGCAGGCGGCACTTGCGCTGCACAACGCGGAGTTCCTCCATTTCCAGCTCGAGAAACGGCAGCTGGATCTCGATCTTTCGCTGGCGAGCGGCATCCAGCAGATGCTGCTGCCGAAGGCGCCACCGCAGGTCCCGGGGCTCGACATCGATGCGCGCTACACGCCGGCCCAGAAGGTCAGCGGCGATTTCTACGACCTGTTCGCGCTGCCGGGCAACCGGCTGGGCGTCGCGGTGGCCGACGTGTCGGGCAAGGGCATCCCGGCCTCGCTGCTCATGGCCATGTGCCGGACGGACCTCCGCCAGATCGCCCCGCGCCATGTGTCGCCGGCGCAGACGCTGGCGGAACTCAACCGTACGCTGGGCGGCGACCTGCGCGGGATGTTCATCACGATCCTCTATGCCGTCATCGACCCGGTGCGCGGCGAGGTGACCTTCGCCCGCGCCGGCCACGAACTGCCGCTGTTTTCGCGCCGGGATCCGGCGACCGGAATGCCGGCGGGCGAGTATGTGGGCTCGGAGGGCATGCCGGTCGGGCTGGTGCCCGACGAGATTTTCTCCGCGGTCATCGCGGACCGCACGGAGCCGTTTGGCCCGGGCGACGCGCTGGTGCTTTATACCGACGGCCTGACCGAGGCGCCGAACGAAGAGGACAAGGAGTTTTCCAATGCCCGGCTGGCGGATGCCGTGCGCACGCTGCACACGCGCAATGCGCGGGAGCTCAACGACGGGATTCTGGAAACCGTGCACCGGTTTGCCGGCACGGTGCCGCTGCGGGATGATCTCACGCTCGTGACGGTGAAGCGGGTGTAGTGAAGTGGACCCCGATCGTTGGACAGCGGATCGGGTAAATTAAGTTATGAGAGACAAAGGCGCTTTGGATGCCTTGGCCGACTCCGAGGACAGGAGCCGAAGAGCTTGCCGCAGGAGTCGGCCCGTGGTCGGACGGATG
>CAIONS010000039.1 GCA_903859715.1 uncultured Opitutia bacterium | reverse complement strand
GTAAAGCCCTGAAATCTGCAGCGGCTGTACCCGGCCTCTCTCCCCCGTCATCCTGAGCGAAGCCGAAGGATCTCTGTTAGTCTCGCCCTCGGACCGCGCTGGAAATCTCTCCTTCAGCCGGCGACGCTGCCCGAGTGTCCGCATCAGACGCGGATCCATCCGGAAAGATTCCAGAGATCCTTCGGCTTCGCTCAGGATGACGGGAAACCGTTGCGCGCAAGCGCGCAACCTACGTCCGCTGCCGGTCCGCGAGCGCCCGCGCGAGCGCCCTCACAAAAAACGGCCCGCGGTAAACCAGGCCGGTGTAAATCTGCACCAACGTGGCGCCGGCATCGAACTTCTCGCCTGCCGCCGCCGTGTCCATGATCCCGCCGACGCCGATGATCGGCAGCCGGCCGGAGGTGGCGCGGGAGATGTAGTTGATGATTTCGGTCGAGCGCCGGCGCAGCGGCGCTCCGCTCAATCCGCCGGCTTCGCCGACCGCCGCCAGCGCACCGGGCCGCTCCAGCGTCGTGTTCGTGGCGATGACGCCGTCGAGGCCGAACTCCGCAATCGCGGCCAGCACTGCGTCAATCTGCCGGAAATTCAGGTCGGGCGCGATTTTCAGGAGCAGCGGCTTGCGCGTCTGGCCGGGTTGCGCCGCGCGGTCGCGATTCGCCGCCGTGATGGCGCCGAGCAGTTCGCGGAGCCGGTCGCCGTCCTGCAGCTGGCGCAGCCCCGGCGTGTTGGGGCTGCTCACATTGAGCACCAGATAGTCCGCATGGCCGGCCAGGAGCCGGAAGCTCGCGAGGTAGTCGGCGACGGCCTGGTCGAGCGAGGCGACTTTCGATTTGCCGAGGTTGATGCCTAGGGGAATGCGCCGGTGGCCGGGACCGGGCCGGCGGGCCAGCCGCGCGGCGACCGCCTCGGCGCCCTGGTTGTTAAAGCCCATGCGGTTGATCACCGCCTCCTCCCGCGGATAGCGAAACATGCGAGGACGGTCGTTGCCCGGCTGCCGGAGCGCCGTGACCGTGCCGATCTCCACATGGCCGAACCCCAGCGCCGCGGCGGCGGGCCACGCGCGGGCATTCTTGTCGAACCCCGCGGCCAGCCCGACCGCATTGGGGAATTTCAGCCCAAAGGCCTCGACTGGGCGGACGCCCGCCTTGGGCAGGCGGTTCCAGGCCTCCAACAGCCGGCAGAGCGGCGGCATGGCGCCCAGCAGCGCGAGCGCATCCACGCCCAGCTCATGCGCGTGCTCGGAGTCGAGCTGGAACAGCGCCGGACGGACAAGCTTCTCATAAAACAGACCCATGGCCTGCGACTGTGAAAATCGCCTTGGCAAAAAGCAAGGCCGGCAAGGCTAAACACCCGAAAGCAAAGGATTTTTGCACGCGGACGCTCCTTTTTCCCCGCTGGCGGGCGCCGGCCTTTTTGTGCTTGTTTTTTAATCCCCCCCTCGCACGCTGCGCCAAAAATCTTCCCCGTCTCCTCTTCTATGGCCAAAGCTACTTCTACTCTCGATTGGTGCGTTGTTCGTCTCGGCGAAGATCACAATTGGTGGGTCAGTGAAACCAGCGATCCCGTGCGCTGGGATGTCGACGGCCTCAGCATCATCGATCCGCGCCAGCGCGACCATCTCATCGAGCTCGTCGATCCGCTGCGTGACTACGGCTTCGACCAGGACGTGATGGAGCGGGCCTTCATCCCCTTCCGCATCGAGAAGGATCTTGGCAGCGGCAAGGTGCGCCTCAAGCGCACCAAGGAGTCGCTGTTCGAGTCCGAGGAAAAACTTTTCGTGCTGCCCGACATCCTCGACGAGGAAAACGGCCCGTATGCCGACCTGCTCGACCTCCTCACGCGCTGCCGCGTGAAAATGCTCAACGACCTGTTCGAATTCGAATCCAAGCTCACCGTCGATGAGGTCGAGGATGAGCTCCGCGAGGCGCAGAACAGCCACTTCATCGAGGGCAAGGCCGTCCACTCCTTCGAGGAGATCACCGCCATCCTCGATTTCATGCCCGCCGGCTACGAGTCCGACGACGAGAAACCCGCCAAGAGCACCGAGGAAGACGATGACCTGCCCGAGCTCGACGAGACCGAGGAGGAGAAACTCAAGAACGACGATTCCCTCAAATGGGATGAGGACGAGGACAAGGACGAGGACGACGGGGAAAAGAAGGATAAGGACAAGGACGACGAGGATGAGGACGGCGACGAGAAGCCGGCGAAGAACGACGACGAGGACGAGAAGCCCCGCGCCCGTTCCCGCGGCAAACGGTAACGTTGCGTTTTCCGGCGGCCGGGCCCATGCATCCCGCTTCCATGGTTTCTCTCCGCCGCCTCCTGCCGCTCTGCCTTGCCGCCGCCCTGCTGGCATTTCTTCCGGGCTGCGAGACCGACGGCGTCACCGGCACCAATCCGGAAATTCCCGCCGCTGTAACAGCCTCGGCCCAACTGCGCCCCGGTGACAGCCTGACCGTCACGCTCCAAGGCGTGCCCGATCCCAGCATCAATCCGGTGCAGATCGATGATCGCGGCACCATCACCCTGCCCTATATCGGCATCATGAGCACCGCGGGCACGACCCCCGGCGACCTCGCGCAGCGCATCCGCGAGACCTACCTCGCGAAGAAAATCTACCGCACCGTCGATGTCTCGGTGAGCGTCACCGAGCGTTACGTTTATGTCGGCGGCGAAGTCGCCCGCCCGGGCCGCATCGTGTGGACGCCCGACCTCACCGTGAGCAAGGCCATCCAGTCCGCCGGCGGCTTCACCCTCTACGCCAAGGAGACGAAGGTAAACCTCATGCGCGAGCAGAAGGCCTACGACGTCAACATCACCCTCGCGCAGAAAAATCCCGCGCAGGACATCCACCTGATGCCCGGCGATTCGGTCCAGGTCCCGCGCTCGCCGTTTTGATGTAGTAGGGCGGGATCGCTGATCCCGCCAGTTCGATCAGCTGGCTGAATGCAAGGCTTCGGGATTATTTGCCACGAAGAGGCGCAAAAAATTCCAAGGCTTCGTCTCTAATCTCCCGCGCGCCTATAGGCACAATGAGGATTCCTTCGCAGCCTCAATGCCCTTGCGCCTTTTTGTGGCTAAAAATCAGCGGCCTAATTCCGCCGCCATCTCCTTCGCGAAATACGTCAGGATCATGTCCGCGCCCGCACGCTTGATCGCGACCAGCGATTCGTGCCGGCAGCGCGCGAGGTCGAGCCAGCCGAGCTTCGCCGCGGCGTGGATCTGCGCGTACTCGCCGGAAACCTGGTAGGCCGCGACGGGCTTGAGCGTCGACATCCGCACTTCCCGGATGATGTCGAGGTAAGGGCCCGCCGGCTTGATCATCACGATGTCCGCCCCCTCGGCCGCATCGAGCGTCGACTCAATGAGCGCCGCGCGCCGGTTGCCCGGGCTCAGCTGGTAGGTGGCCTTGCTCAGCAAATGCGTGCCCGCCGCCTTCGCGCTGCCGACTGCGTCGCGGAACGGACCGTAATACGCCGAGGCAAATTTCGCCGAATAGGCCATGATGCCCGTGTCCGTGAATCCCGCCGCATCCAGTCCCTTCCGGATCGCGCCCACACGGCCGTCCATCATGTCGCTGGGCGCCACAAGATCGACGCCGGCCCGCGCATGCAGCACGGCCATCTTCACGAGGATTCCGACCGTGCGGTCATTCTCGACGTCCGTGCGCGCGGCATTCAGCACGCCGTCGTGGCCGTGGGTCGTGTAGGGATCGAGCGCGACGTCGGTCATCACCGTCAGTTCCGGCACGGATCTCTTCACTGCGCGGACCGCCCGAAGAATCAGCCCGTCCTCGTGCAGCGCAATCGTGCCGTCGTCATCCTTGAGCCGGGCTTCGATTTTGGGAAACAACGCCACCGCCGGCACGCCGAGCTTCGCGAGCGCGCGGCATTCCTTGACGAGATCGGCAATATTCAGGCGGCTCACACCCGGCATCGAGGCGATGGGCTGCGGGGCGCCCTTGCCCTCGACCACGAAAAGCGGGGCGATGAAATTCGCCGCGCGCAGCACCGTTTCCTCGGTGAGCGCGCGCAGACTGGCCGTGCGGCGGAGGCGGCGCGGACGCTGGGTTAAATCGAGCTTGAAGTTGTCAGGCATATTCGCGTTCTTCGGCGGACTAGAGCACGCCATGTCCCGGTTCGCCACACGTTTTTGCACCGCTTCGCGCCGTATCACTACGACGCGAACGACGCGTTGCGGTTGTTGAGTCCGACAACCGCCGGCGCCCGTTCGCGCCGTCCGCAAAAACAGCATTCCGCCGCGGCGGAATTTCCTTCAGCGTTCCACCCTCCCCTTTCCTTTTCATGGCCATCCAGCTTTTCGACTCGCTCAAGCGAGAGACTCGCGAACTCCAGCCCTCGCATCCCGACGGCGTCTTCCGCTTCTATAACTGCGGACCGACCGTCTATGCGCCCGCTCATATCGGCAACTTCCGCGCCTTCGTCGTCAACGATGTCCTCCGCCGCCTGCTCGAACTCGAGTTCGGCCCGGGCAAGGTGAAGCACGTCCGCAACCTCACGGACGTCGACGACAAGACGATCAAGCGGTCCCGCGACGAAGGCCGTCCGCTCGCCGAAGTCACGAAGCAGTGGACCGACAAATTCCACGCCGACTGCGCCGCGCTCAACTGCCTGCCGCCGCACGTCGAACCCACTGCCACCGGCCATATTCCTGAGCAGGTCGACATGATCGACGTGCTCATGAAGAAGGGAAACGCCTACCGCGCGCCCGACGGCTCCGTGTATTTCAAGGTCTCCTCGTTCGATCACTACGGCGAGTTGTCGCGGGTGAAGGAACGCGAGCTCCAGCCGAGCAGTGCCCTCAAGGCGCTGGCCGCCGACGCCGACGAAAAGGAAGACGTCAGCGATTTCGCGCTCTGGAAAGCCCACAAGGACGAGGACGGCGTCAACAGTTGGGAAAGTCCATGGGCCCGCGGCCGGCCCGGCTGGCATATCGAGTGCAGCGCGATGATCAAGAAACACCTGGGCGAAACGATCGACCTCCACACCGGCGGCGTGGACCTGCTGTTTCCCCACCACGAGAACGAGATCGCCCAGAGCGAATGCTGCAACGGCCAGCAGTTCTCACGGCACTGGTTTCACAACGAGCACCTGCTCGTGGAGGGCAAGAAGATGAGCAAGAGCCTCGGCAACCTCTACACGCTCGACGACCTGACCGCGAAGGGCTTCTCCTCGATGGCACTGCGCTACGCCCTGCTCATGGGCCACCCGCGGAAGCAGCTCAATTTCTCACTCGATTCGCTGCATGCGGCGGAGAGTGCTGTAAGCACGCTTCACTCATATTTTTCAAATCTCGTTCAGCGCCATGAGGCGAATCGCGGGGCCGCGCCTTCAGGAAAATTCGATGACGTTCTCAATGCCCTGAAGAACGATCTAAATTTTCCTGCCGCATTCGGCGTTCTGTTTTCTGCAATCAACGCGCTAAGAGTCGAGAACACCACGCCAGGCGACTTGGCGGCCTTTATTAGAGCTACTTGGGCCCTGGGCATCTTGTTGAAAGCCGAGTTTAGAGAAGTCCATATCGTTCCCGACGAAATCAGCGTCCTCGCCGAGAAACGCTGGGCCGCGAAGCAAGCCAAGGACTTTGCCGCTGCGGATGCCCTCCGCAAGGAACTCACCGCCGCCGGCTGGTCGATGCTCGACCGCAAGGATGGCTATTCCCTCGAACCCCTGAAAAAGTCCTGACTCCGACCTTTTTGTCATCCTGAGCAAAGCGAAGGATCCAGTTGGATTCCGCAGCCGGCTCGCACTGGATCCTTCGCTTCGCTCAGAATGACAGAATAAAATCCGCAATCCGGTATCCGAAATCCGCAATCGCATGACTCCCCTCGAAGAACTCCGCCACTCGGCCTCGCACATCCTTGCGACCGCCGTCCTCCGCCTCTTTCCCGAGGCCAAGCTCGACATCGGCCCGCCGACGGACACCGGGTTCTACTACGACATCGATCTCGACCATAAATTCACCGCCGAGGATCTGCTCAAGCTTGAGGCCGAGATGAAGAAGATCGCCGACGAGAACCAGCCGTTCTACCGCAAGGAGGTCTCCCGCGAGGAGGCCGTCGAGATCATCAAGTCCCGCGGTCAGGAGCGCTACAAGCTGGGACGTCTCGCCGATATTCCCGAGGGCGAGAAAATTTCCTTCTACCAGAACGGCGAGTTCATGGATCTCTGCGCCGGCACCCACCTGCGTTATTCGTCCAAGCTGAAGGCCTTCAAGCTGCTCTCCATCGCCGGCGCGTATCACCGTGGCGACGAGAAGAACAAGCAGCTCCAGCGCATCTACGGCACGGCCTTCCCAACCAAGGACGAACTCGCCGCCTACCTCGAGCAGCAGGAACAGGCGAAGCTCCGCGACCACCGCAAGCTCGGCAAGGACCTCAAGCTGTTCGTGATCGACGAGGACGTCGGCCAGGGCCTGATCCTCTGGACGCCCAACGGCTCGATCATCCGCCAGGAGTTGCAGGACTTCATCGGCGGCGAATTGCGCAAGCAGGGTTACTCGCAGGTTTTCACGCCCCACATCGGCAAGCTCGAGCTCTACAAGACCTCCGGCCACTTCCCCTATTACAAGGAGTCGCAGTTCTCGCCCGTCATCGAAAACGAGTCGCTCGCGAAGGTCATCCACGAGGGCTGCTCGTGCGCCGAGGTGTTCTCGCGCCTCGAGGCCGTCTCCGCGCGCCTCGCCTCGCAGGTCAACCAGCGCACCGGCCGGGAAACCATCACGCTCGACCGCGTGAAGCCCGACGACCAGCTCCTCGACGGCTTCATGCTGAAGCCGATGAACTGCCCGCATCACATCAAGATCTTCGCTTCGCAGCCGCACTCCTACCGCGACCTGCCCGTGCGGCTCGCCGAGTTCGGCACCGTTTACCGCTGGGAACAGTCCGGCGAGCTCAACGGAATGACGCGCGTCCGCGGCTTCACCCAGGACGACGCCCATCTCTTCTGCACCGAGGAGCAGGTCGCCGCGGAAGTCCTCGGCTGTCTCGCGCTCGTGAAGATCGTGCTCTCCACGCTCGGCATGGCCGACTACCGCGTGCGCGTCGGTCTCCGCGATCCTGACTCCAATAAATACACCGGCGACGCCGCCAACTGGGACAAGGCCGAACACGCCTGCCGCGAAGCCGCGAAAACCCTCGGCGTTCCCTTCACCGAGGAACCCGGCGAAGCCGCCTTCTACGGCCCAAAGATCGACTTCGTCATCAAGGATGTCATCGGGCGCGAGTGGCAGCTCGGCACCGTGCAGGTGGACTACAACCTGCCCGTGCGCTTCGACCTCTCCTACATCGGCGCCGACAACCAGCCGCACCGCCCCGTGATGATCCACCGCGCGCCGTTTGGCTCGATGGAGCGTTTCTGCGGCGTGCTCATCGAGCATTTCGGCGGCGACTTCCCGGCATGGCTCGCGCCCGAGCAGGTCCGCTTGGTCACGATCAGCGACAAGCTCAACGACTACGCGCACACCGTCCTCGCCCGACTGAAGGGTGAAGGCCTGCGCGCGTCGCTCGACGAGCACAGCGACAAACTCGGCGCCAAGATCCGCCGGGCCGAACTCGACAAGGTCCCCTACACGCTCGTGATCGGCCAGAAGGAGGCCGAGGCCGCCAGCGTCTCCGTCCGCAGCCGCGCCCGCGGTGATGAGGGCGTGATGACGGTCGACGCCTACGTCGCGAAGCTGAAGGCCGAGGTCACCACCCGCGCCCTGCCGGCGAAGAAGAGCTGAGTTTCACCACGAAGCGCACGAAGGCCACGAAGCCCAAGCCAGACTCTCGGCGGTCTTCCTTCGTGCTCTTCGTGTCCTTCGTGGTTAAATCGACTTAAGTCAGACAGCAGCTCGCGTGAACTGACCGTTCACCATTCGCAACGCACCAAGCGGATTCGCATTCTGCAGTTCCGGTGGCAGCAGCGCATCAGGGAAACCCTGATAGCAGATCAGCCGCGTCCAGCGCACTAGCGCCCGGGTACCGACGGAGGTGCTGCGGCCACCATCGCTCGTCGCGGGATACGGCCCGGCGTGCACGATGGCCTGACTGACTTCCAGGCCCGTTGGATAACCGTTCAGAATCAGCCGCCCGGCCTTCGCCGACAGTAGGTCGATCAACTCTCCCTGCTCCGCCGCCTCGGACGCACCCGCATGCAGCGTAGCCGTCAGGCTGCCCTCGAGCTGGCGCGCCACGTCCAGCAGCTCCGCGCGATCGCGGCACCAAACGACCAGCGAACTGGGACCAAAAATTTCGCTGGAGAGTCCGGGATTGCCCAGGAACGTCCGCGCTTCCGTCTCGAACCACACCGGTGCGGCGCCGCACGCCATCGCTGTTTTTCCCTGAGCGATGACCGTCACGCCGGGCTGCTGAGTCCGGGCCGCCGTATTGCCCACAAACGCCTTCCGAATACCGGGCGTGAGCATGGCGGCCTCCGGTGTGGCTGTCAGTTTGGCCGCAAGGTCCTTCACGAACTTTTCGGCCGCAGCCGAGCGCTGCAGGACGATCAGGCCGGGATTGGTGCAGAATTGACCGACCCCGACCGTGGCCGAGGCATGCAGCCCGTCGACCAGCGCCGCCGCCCGTTCGGCCAGCGCGCCCGGCAGGATGAAAAACGGATTGATGCTGCCCATCTCGGCATAAACCGGAATCGGCTCGGGTCGCGCCGCGGCGAGATCCACCAGCGCCCGGCCGCCTTTCAAGGAGCCCGTAAAACCGACTGCTTTCACGAGCGGATGCCGCACGAGCGCCTGCCCCACTTCGAATCCCGCATCGAACAGCAGCGCGAACGAACCCTCGGGCAGCCCGCATTCCTTCACGGCCTCGACGACCAGCCGGCCAACCAGTTCGCCAGTGCCGGGATGCGCGGGGTGTGCCTTCACGATCACCGGGCAGCCCGCCGCAAACGCCGACGCCGTGTCCCCACCCGCCACCGAGTAGGCAAAGGGGAAATTGCTGGAGCCGAACACCACCACCGGCCCAAGCGGCCTCAGCATCGAGCGGTGGTCGGGCTTCGGCAGCGGCTTGCGGTCCGGTTGCGCCGTCTCGATGCGCGCGTCGAGCCAGTCGCCCCGTTCCGCCGCTTCACCATAGAGCCGCAGTTGTCCGGACGTGCGGGCCACTTCGCCGGTGCAGCGCGCCAGCGGCAGGCCGGTCTCCTGCACCGCCTTTTCCGCCAGCACCGCAGCGTGCCGGTCGAGTTTGTCCGCAATCAGGCGAAGGAAGCGGTTGCGTGCGGCACCGGTCAGTTTCGCCCACGCCGGCGCGGCGGTGGCCGCCAATTGTACGGCCCGCTCAAGTTCCACGACTGACACCGAGTGAAACACGGGCTCAAGGTCCGCCGCGCGTGCCGGATCAAACGCCCGGAACACTGCGCCACCCGGCGCACCCGTAGAAAATCCGATGAGCGACTGGCCGGCAGGAATCATCTCACAGTTTTGGCTGCGTCTTCCGGGCCTTGGCGAGCACCGCCTTCGCATGCGCCAGGTCCGCGCCCGCCAGCGCCAGCCGCGGTGCCCGGACGGTCGGGTTGCCACGACCGACCTCCGCCTGCACCCACTTGATGAGCTGCACGAACTTCGGCACCGTATCGAGCCGCAGCAGCGGCAGGAACCACGCGTAGAGCGCGGCCGTCCGCGCCTTGTCCCCGCGGCTCGCATAGTCGAACAGCGCCACCGACTCCTCGGGAAACGCGTTCACCAGCCCGGCGATCCAGCCCACCGCGCCCGCGTAAATGCCTTCCACGATGGCGTCGTCCATCCCGACAAGGATATCCAGCCGGCGGCCGCACGCGATCCGGATGGCGGTCACCCGGCGCGTGTCGCCGCTCGATTCCTTCACGGCGTGCAGATTCGGATGATCCGCGGCCAGCTCGGCGATCTGCCAGGGGAGAAAGTCCGTCTTGTAGGCCGGCGGATTGTTATAAAGCAGGCAGGAGAGTTTCGTCGCTGAAATGACTGCGCTGACGTGCGCCTTCATCTCGCGCCAGTCAGTGCTGTAGACGTACGGCGGCAGGACCATCAACCCCTCGCAGCCCACCCGCACCGCGCCCTTGGCCAGGGCAATCGCCTCGGTCGTCGACAGCGAGGCGATGCCCAGCACGACGGGAGCCCGGTCGCCCACGGCCTTCACGCACGTCGCCGACACGGCGAGCTTTTCCTTGAATGACAGCGTGGCCGCCTCGCCGAGTGAGCCGCAGCAGACGATGCCGGAGCAGCCACTATCGATCATCCAGCGGCAGTGCTTCGCCAGCGCCGCGTGGTCGACCGCCCCGTTGGTGCGGAAATTGGTCGTGATGGCCGGAATAACGCCTTTCCAGTTCATGGGATTTGGAGCTTCAGAGGTTAGCCATAAAAAGGCACAAGGGTTCCAAGGCTACGAATCGAATCTTCCGCGCGCCTATAGGCGCAATTGAGGCTCCTTCGCAGCCCCGGCGCCCTTGTGCCTTTTTGTGGCCATCACTCGGTTGAATTGGGTGGAGCATTCAGGAAAACCGATCCGGTCTGAGCGTTGCGAGCGGCACCGACGGCTCCCGGCCGCCGAGGATCTCGCTGACCAGCAAGCCGGTGATCGGTGCCATGGTGACCCCGAGCATCGCGTGACCGCAAGCGGCCGTAAGGTTAGGATGGCGGCCGAAGCGGCCGATATACGGCAGGCCGTCGGGTGATACAGGACGATAGCCGAACCACGGTTTGATCCCGGCGAAGTCCGCGTCCGTGAACTCCGGCAGGAAAAACTTCGCCGCTGCGATGATCTGCTCCACCCGCTCGGGCCGCACGCGGTCGCTATGGCCCGCGATTTCCATCGTGCCGCCGAAGCGCAGCTTGTCCCCCATCGGAGTGACCGCCACGCGGCGCTCCGTCAGGATCATCGATTTGGTGAGCCGAAAACGCGGCTGTTCGATCGTAAGGCTGTAGCCCTTGCCAGCCTGCAGCGGAAGACGGAGGTCTAGCCCGTCGGTCATCGCCGCCGACCAGGAGCCGCCGGCCAGCACAAACTCATCCGCCTTGAGCTCACCCGCGGTCGTCTGGGCCGCGACCACCCGCCCGCTCTCCGTACGCCAGCCGTTTACGCTCGTGCTCCACTGGAAAGTCACGCCCATCTGCCGCAACAGCCCGGTCAGCGCCGGCATGAATTTCCGCGGCGTCAGGTGCGCATCGATGGGGAAATAGACCGAACCGACGACATCGAGCTTCGTGCCCGGCTCGAGTGCAGCCGTTTGCTTTGCGTCGAGGACGCGCGCCTCGACCCCGAGTTCGTTGGCGAGCGCGGCGAGGCCGTGCGTCTCGTGATCGAGCGTTTCTTGAGTTTTACAGAGGTTCAGCAGGCCTTCGTGCTTCAACTCAAAGGCATCGCCCGTCGCCGCGGCCAGTTCGACGAACAGCTTCCGTCCTCCCAGACACAGGTCGCGCAACACGGGAGCTGTGCGGACGGTGTGCTCTGCTGTGCACGACCGCGCAAACAGCCAGCCCCAGCGCAGCAGATCGGCATCCAGACGCGGCTTGATGTAGAACGGGCTGCGCGAACTCATCATCCATTTCAGGCCTTTCGCCACCATGCCCGGCGCCGCCAGCGGAATGACATGACTCGGCGAGATATAGCCCGCACTCCCCTGCGCGCAGGAATCCGCGCCCTCGGCATTGCGCTCCACCACCGTCACCGCCCAGCCATCCCGGGCCAGGTAATAGGCGCAGCTGAGGCCCACGATGCCGCCGCCGCAGATGAGGACTGATTTCGTCTGAGCCGGACTCATACAGGTGAACCCGCGAATAGACGCGAATAAACGCGAATTTCTCCAGAGCCAAAACCCAACCCACGGACGATAAAGATTCCGCCCCCCAGCAGAACAGAACCGGGCTTGTCATGGGTTGGCTTCATTCGCGTCGATTAGCGGGCAAATTCATCTCACCGGATTCCCCAGCAAAACGGATCTCGGGGATCGAGCAACTGCTCGCCCTCGGCCATGATAAAGGCCATGCCCGTGATCACCGGCGTCACCTCACCCTTGGCGCGGTCGAGCCAGCGATAGCGACCCGTGAACGTGCTGCCGATCACGCTCTCTTGCACCCATGCCGCGCCCTCGGCGAGTTTTCCGTCGGCCGCGAGGCAGGCCAGCTTCGCGCTGGTGCCCGTGCCACAGGGAGAGCGGTCGTAAGCCTTGCCCGGGCAGAGGACAAAATTCCGGCTGTGCGCCCCGGCCAGCGGCGACGAGGCAAAGAGCTCCACGTGGTCCACCTCGGGAAATCCCTGCGCATTCACGGCCTGCCGCACCCGCGAGGTATAGTCGGTGAGGTGTTCCAGGTTCGCGAGGTCCAGTTGCTGGCCGTGCTGTTCGACGAGGAAAAACCAGTTGCCGCCCCACGCGACATCACCGCGCACCTCGCCGATGCCGGGCACCGTGATCGTGACGCCCTGCGCCCGGCGGTAGCTCGCGACGTTGCTGACCGAGATCTGGCCATCCAGGTGCAGCTCAGCCTCGACGGCGCCCACGGGCGTATCGATCCGGGCCACACCCGGGGCAATCCGGCCCAGATGCGCAAGCGACGCCACCAGGCCGATAGTACCGTGGCCGCACATGCCGAGCGGGCCGGCGTTGTTGAAAAAGATGACGCCCCACTGGCAATCTGGCCGATGCGGCGCCACCAGGAGCGCACCCACGATGGTATCCGAGCCACGCGGCTCGTTGACGATGGCGGTGCGCCAGGAATCGAATTTCTCACGGAACCGCATCACGCGCTCACTGAGCGGACCAGTGCCGAGACCAGGGCCGCCTTCCAGCACGAGCCGCGTCGGCTCGCCACCCGTATGGGAATCGATGAAACGGATGCGGTGGGGACCGGACATTACGGACAGTGAAAGCAGGTTTGGGAGGATATCGACGGGATTTTTCCGGCAGAGATCAAAGGTAGGGCGCGACCGCTGGGCGCGCCTCAGAGCCGAACGGCGGGCCCAACGGTCCCGCCCTACCCCGGACATAAGCAAAAAAAGCCGGCCCCGTTTGCACGGGGCCGGCTCTCTGTCTGTCGGTGTGTTGTGGTCAGCATGACGCGTAGTCAGGGAATTAACTACAGGGCAGCTTCGCCCCGCTCATCGGTGCGGATGCGCACCACGTCATCGACCGGGATGACGAAAACCTTGCCGTCGCCGATCTTGCCGGTCTTGGCCGCCTTGATGATGGCGGCGACCGCCTTGGCCACGACCTCGTCGGCGACGCCGATCTCGAGTTTCACCTTGGGCAGGAAGTCCACGGTGTATTCGCTGCCGCGGTAGATCTCGGTGTGGCCCTTCTGGCGGCCGAAGCCCTTGACTTCGGTCACTGTCATGCCCTCGACGCCGATTTCGGCCAGCGCGGTTTTTACTTCCTCAAGTTTGAACGGTTTGATGATCGCAATGATGAGTTTCATGGGAATGGGTTGAGTGGTTAACTGGCGTAGCCTTCCTCACCATGCTCGTTGAGATCGAGCCCCTGGCGCTCGACTTCCTCGGTGGGACGGAGGCCGATGATGGCCTTCAGCGCGTAGGCGATGATGACCGTGGCCGTGATGGAAAGCAGCAGCGTGAAGCCGATGGCCTTCAGCTGGGTGAGCCAGAGACCGCCGTCGGTGACCAGCCTGGCCAGACCGCTTTTGGTGGCCGCCTCGCCGGCGAGGTTGGCGTTGACCGAGGCCGTGGCGAGCAGGCCGGTGACCAGCGCCCCGAGCGTGCCGCCGACGGCGTGGACGCCGAAGGTGTCGAGGGCGTCGTCATAGCCAAAAAACGACTTCAGCTTGGTGCAGGCAAGGTAAGGCACGACCGCAGCAATCACGCCGATGATGACGGCGCCGGTCGAGTCGACGAAGCCCGCCGCGGGCGTGATGACGACGAGGCCGGCCACGGCGCCCGAGCAGAAGCCCAGGATCGAGGCGTGGCCGCGGAAGATTCGCTCCATCAGGCCCCAGACTCCGGCGGCGACTCCGGCAGCGAGCGTGGTGGTCATGAAGGCATTGGCGGCCACACCGTCCGCCGCGACGGCCGAGCCGGCATTGAAGCCATACCAGCCGACCCAAAGCATGCCGGTGCCGACCATGCAGAGCACCATGTTGTGCGGGGCCATCTTCTCCTTCCCGAAGCCGAGCCGCGGTCCGAGGATCAGGCAGAGGATGAGCGCGGACCAGCCGGAGCTCATGTGCACCACGGTGCCGCCGGCGAAGTCGATGGCCGGGATTACGGCGTCGGCATTCCACACGCCGTTCATGAAGCCGTTCGCACCCCACACCATGTGGGCGAGCGGGAAATAAACCACGAACATCCAGACGACGACGAACGCGATGATCGCCGAGAACTTCATCCGCTCGGCAATGGCGCCGACGATCAGCGCCGGGGTGATGATCGCGAACATCAGCTGGTACATCGCGAAGACGTTCTGAGAAACCCAGTAGGCGTAGTTCGTGTTCGGGGCGGAGGTGACGTCCTTCAGGAAGAAGAACTCCGAGCCGCCGAGGAAGGCGCTGCCGAAGCTGGTGCCGAACACCAGGCTGTAGCCAAACGCCCACCAGAGCACCGTGACGAGGCCGGTTATGCCCAGGCATTGGGCCAGCACCGACAGCACATTTTTCCGGCGCACCAGGCCGCCGTAAAACAGCGCGAGGCCGGGGAGCGTCATGAAGAGGACCAGCGCCGCGCTCGTCATCATCCAGGCGTTATGACCGGGGCCGGCGACGCCCGTAAGGCTTTTGCCCGGGTCACTGTTGGTGACGTAGGCCTCGAGGGCCGCCAGGCGTTGTTCAGTCGTGGGTGCGGGATGCGCGGGCGCGATGGCTGAAGCGGTCAGGCAGGACAAGCCGGCCAGACACGCGAATAGGCAATGTCGTACACTGCGTTGGGGGATATGCATGGTCATCAACTGCCTCCAAGCATAACCCATGCCACCCAGCAAACCGCCCTGCATGCGCCAAAGCAAAGGGCCGGTTCCTCACGGAACCGGCCCGGAAAATGTCGTTGGAAGAGAACTCAGACGGCCGCTTCGCCGCGCTCTTCGGTGCGGATGCGCACCGCTTCCTCGATCGGCACCACAAACACCTTGCCGTCGCCGATCTTGCCCGTCTTCGCGGCCTTGACGATGGCATCGACGGTCTTCGTGGTCACGTCATCGGCAACCACGATCTCGATCTTCACCTTCGGGAGAAAATCCACGGTGTATTCACTGCCACGGTAGATCTCGGTGTGGCCCTTCTGGCGGCCGAAGCCCTTGACCTCGGTCACGGTCATGCCCTCGATGCCGATGGCGGCCAGGGCTTCCTTCACTTCCTCGAGTTTGAACGGCTTGATGATCGCGATGATGAGTTTCATGGGGTGGAAATTTCCCCTATTGGATAGCCGAAGGACGGACGGAGCAAGAAAGAAGGCGGCCCTGGAAATCCGAAGGAGGAAATTCGAAACTCGAAACGGCTGCACCAGCCAAAGCAGCAAACATCCATTTCGGATTTCGAGCTTCGGGCTTTGAGCTTCTTATTCCGGCATCACCACCTGGATGTGCAGTTCCTTGAGCTGCTTCGCCGTGACCGGCGTCGGGCTCTGCGCCATGAGGTCCTGGCCCTTCTGGGTCTTCGGGAAGGCAATGACGTCACGGATGCTCGTCGTGCCGCAAAGCAGCGCGACCATCCGGTCGAGACCGAACGCGATGCCGCCGTGCGGCGGGGCGCCAAACGTGAAGGCCTTGAGCATGTAGCCGAAACGGCTCTCCACCACGTCGGCCGGGATCTTCAGCACGTCCTCAAAGACTTTCTTCTGCAGCGCCGGCTGGTGGATCCGGATCGAGCCGCCGCCGAGCTCCATGCCGTTGAGCACGACATCGTAATGCTGGCCGCGAACCCGCTTGGGGTCGCTGTCGAGGAACGCCGCGTCCTCCGCGACCGGCGCGGTGAACGGATGGTGCGTGGCCACATAGCGGTTCTCGACCTCGTCGTGACTCATCAGCGGAAAATCCACGACCCAGAGAAATTTCCAATCGTCCGGCCGCAGCGCGAGCTTGCCGCGCTTCTGCAGCAGCGCCGCCGCCTCGAGCCGGAGCCGGCCGAGGATGGCGCAGGCCTTCTCCCACGGCGCCGCCGCGAAGAAGACGATGTCGCCGTCCGCGATGGCGAGCTTCGCCGTGAGCTCGGCCTTCTCGGCGTCGGAGAAGAATTTCACGATCGGCGACTTCCATTCGCCGCCCTCGACCTTGATGAAAGCGAGGCCCTTCGCGCCGAGTGATTTCGCGATTTCCTCCAGGCTCTTGATCTCGCCCTGCGTGAGGTCCGCCAGGCCCTTGGCGTTGATCGCCTTGATCACGCCGCCGCCCGCCACGGTGGATTGGAACACCTTGAACGCGGAGCTCCGGAACGTCTCCGAAAAATCCACGAGCTCCATCGCGAAGCGCACGTCGGGCTTGTCCACGCCGTAGCGGTTCATCGCGTCGTGAAACGCGAGGCGCGGGAACGGGGTCGGCAGGTCGTGGTCGAGCACGTCCTTCCAGACCTTCTTCAGCATGCCCTCGAACAGGGAGTAGATGCCCTCGCGGTCGATGAACGACGCCTCGACGTCCACCTGCGTGAACTCCATCTGGCGGTCCGAGCGCAGATCCTCGTCGCGGAAGCAGCGGGCGATCTGGAAATATTTCTCCACCCCGGCGACCATCAGGATCTGCTTGAACTGCTGGGGCGACTGCGAGAGCGCGTAGAACTGGCCCGGATGGATGCGCGACGGCACGAGGTACTCGCGCGCGCCCTCGGGCGTGCTCTTGAACAGCGCCGGCGTCTCCACCTCGATGAATTCCTGGGAGTCAAAATAATCGCGGATGGACTTGGCCGTGCGATGACGCACCTGCAGGTTCTTGCGCATCTTCGGCCGGCGCAGGTCCAGGTAGCGGTAGGTCAGACGCAGGTCCTCGTTGACCTTGTCGCCGCCCGCGTCGTCGAGCGGGAACGGCGGTGTTTCGGACACATTGAGGATCTCGAGGTGGTTCGCCGCGACCTCGATCTCGCCCGTAGGCAGCGTGGCGTTCACGGTGCCGGCGGGGCGCGGTACGACCTTGCCGGCGATGGCGATCACCGACTCGGGCTTCAGGTGCGCGGCCGACATACCCAGCGCCGCGTTATCCTGCGGATCGAACTTCACCTGCGTGATGCCTTTGCGATCGCGCAGATCGATGAAGATGATGCCGCCGTGGTCGCGAATGGAGTCCACCCAGCCAAGGAGCGCGACGGAGGCGCCGAGGTTGGCGGAGGTGAGCTGGGCACAGTGATGGGTGCGATTCATGGGAAAGTTCCGGGAGGAACGGGAGAGCTAAGCGGAGCGCCGGCCCCGCGGGCAAATAGAATTTCGGTCATGCCGCGGCATACCGGGGCATAAGCCAGTAGCAGCCGACGTCAGGAGGCTGAGTTTGGAATGGTGAAGACGGAAGAGCCCAACATATCCGAGCCCTCACCCTGAAGGGATGCCACAAAAAGGCACAAGAGATCTGCGTCTGCTTATGAGTCTCCATTGCGCCTATAGGCGCGCGGGAGATTCGATTCGGAGTCTTCGAGCCCTTGTGCCTCTTTGTGGCCAAAACATTCCGGCCGGTACTTCGGAAGCGGCTTGAACCAGCCTCCTGACTTCGGTTGCTACCCGCTGCGCGAGCCCGCCCTCACTTCCCCTTGTCCGCTTTCGGCGGCAGCGAAAACAGGGCGACACGAAAGCCGACATTGGGATGAGTTTTCGCCGGCTCCTCACCGCTGCGATAGGAAGCCCGGCAGCAGAAGGCGATCATGTCGTAGGCTCCGCCCCGGATGACCCGTTGCGTGCCGGTCGCCGGCCCGGCATAATCGGCTGTCATGCCTCCGGGATAGGTGCCCAGCCAGTCGAAGCACCATTCGGCCACGTTGCCGCGCATGTCCTGGAAGCCCCAGGCATTCGGGGCCAGCTGGCCCACCGGGTGGTCATGGCCACCGCTGTTCGCCTGATACCAGCCAATGTGCTTGAGCTCATCTTCCAGGCGACCCTCCCCACCGGCGAGACAGGCGTATTCCCACTGCGCCTCGAACGGCAGGATATAGAAATAGCCCTCGGGCAGGTGTCCCACGGACCGCTCGTGCCTCGTCAAACGCTGACAGAACTCCATGGCATCAATCCATGAGACGTTCACCACCGGCCGGTCCGGAACCGCCTCCTTGGAAGGGTTGGTTTCCATCAGAGCCAGCCACTGCGACTGCGTAACTTCCGTTTGGCTCAGCCAGTACCGGCGGGTAAGGGTGACCCTCATGGGCGGCCGCTCGATCTTGTTGCCTAGGTCCGTGCCCATGATGAAACTCGCAGGTGGGACCGCGATCATCGTGATCCCGATCTCGGGGATGACGTAGCGCGGGGCGGACAGGGGATATTCCTTGCTGGCGGTCTTTCCAAGATCCGGGGATGCCGGTGCCGGGCCCGCGGGTTGGGCGGCGGCGACTGAGTCCGGACCAAGCTCCTTCACCTTGCCTTGGGCAATGTTCACAACGAACCGCGTCGCCTGCCCCGCGGTGATGACAAACGTATGTGCCAGCTGCCGGTTGAAGGCACTGAACGTTGCGGTGTAAGTCCCGGCGGGCACACTGGCCAGCTGGAGATGATCCTTGGGCGCGTCGTCCTTCACGCCCAGACCCGGAATGGAAATGCGACAGGCCATCGGGCACTGGATCACCAGCGAGCCAACCGCCGGAGCAGTCTGGCCATGCACCACGGTCAGACTCACGCCGCCGATGAAGACTGCCAGCCAAAGCACCAGAAAGGAGATCCGCCGGGCATATGTTTTCATTCGGGTCAATTTGCGGCCATTCGCGGGTAAAACAGTCCGCTCCTGTTCAATCGATCTCATCCGCCAACCGGAGCAGCTGCTGCGCGAGTTCACGCGCGGCGTCCGCCGAGAGCTCGATAGGGTCGTCAAACGTCGCCACGGCCTTGAGCCGGATCACATCCGCCGCCGGATCACATTCGAGGGTCAGGTCGCCATTGGCATCCGTGTAGTTCATAGTCGGTCGGTCTCCTTGAGAATCGGGGCTTCGTAACTGATGATCAGCGTGGCCACCCCGTGCCCCTGCGGTGCCCACGACAGCCGGATGACGGTTTTGACCGCCTGCCACGTAACCTGGATATACTCCGAGCTGAGCGTGGAGTATTCCAGGCCGTATTTCCCGCGCAGGAGAATCCGGAATTTCTCAAATTCCTTCGCCGGAATTTCGCCCGTCTCGCCCAGCGCCACATGCGAGAGCAGCCGCTCCTTGAAAAAAAACCTCACCGTGAACGTGTGGCCGGCGACAACCGCCTCATCGAGTTCCAGCAACTCCACCCCGCGGTCATTGGGCAATTCGGTCGGGGCTTCCGGCACGTGCGCCGCCGGAAACTCCCGCTGGACCTGGTCGACGGTCATGCCCGCGACCGTGCCCGGCCAGAGGCTCTGCGCCCGCACTGCGGCCGGCAGCGTGCCGAGCAGGGTTATCAC
Organism: uncultured Opitutia bacterium; assembly: GCA_903859715.1. GTDB lineage: Bacteria > Verrucomicrobiota > Verrucomicrobiia > Opitutales > Opitutaceae > Opi-474. The sequence continues at coordinate 33,162 of CAIONS010000039.1, read as the reverse complement.
GAGGAGAACAGGGAGACGGCTCATGGTTCTTCGCGGCGGCGGGCGAACATCGAACATTCAACTTCGAACACTGAACATCCAGCGCGCGGCCGACAGTAGCAGCCGACGTGAGGAAGCTGGCTTCGAAGTTCGATGTTCAAAGTTGAAGGTTCGGTGTTCGCCCGGGCATCCTCTCAACCCGGCAGCACCAGATTCTGCCCGGTCATCTCCACCGGCTTCGGCAGGCCCATCAGCGCCAGCAGCGTCGGCGCGATGTCCGCCAGCCGGCCGCCCGTGCGCATCCTGGTCTTGCCCGCGACGAGGCCGGCACCGACCACAAAGACCTCGACGAGGTTCAGCGTATGCGACGTGTGCGGCACGTTGTGCACCGGGTCCCACATCTGCTCGGCGTTGCCGTGGTCGGCGCAGATCACGGCCTTGCCGTCCTTCGTAGCGAGCGCGGCAAGCAACTCCCCCACTCCGTGATCCGTGGCTTCCACGGCTTTGATCGCGGCCGGCAGCGAACCCGTATGACCGACCATGTCAGGGTTCGCGTAGTTCACAACGACCAGTCCGTACTTGCCGGAGAGAATCGCCTCCTTCGTCAGCCGCGTCACCTCGGCAGCGGACATCTCGGGCTGCATGTCATAGGTCGGCACCTTCGGGCTCGGCGGACATGCGCGTTCCTCGCCCGGAAACGGCGTACTGCGGTAGTTATTGAAGAAAAACGTCACGTGCGGGTTCTTCTCCGTTTCCGCACAGCGGAACTGCGCGATGCCCGCGTCACTCACGACCTGCCCGAGGATGTTTTTCAACTGCTCCGGCTTGCCTGAGATCACATGCACCGGCAGGCCGGCCTCGTACTCGGTCATCGTCGCATAGTAGAGATCGAGCTTCGGGCCGCGGTCGAAGCCCTTGAAATCATCCATCACGAACGCCCGCGTGATCTCGCGCGGACGGTCGCCGCGGTAGTTGTAGAACAGCACAGCGTCACCGTTTCCGATCGTCGCGAGCGGCCGGCCGTCGGGACCCGTGATCGTCGTCGCCGGCACAAACTCGTCGCCCTTCTGCGTCTCGCTCAGGGGATGCTCGTAATAATGCTGCACCGCGGCCTCCGCGCTCTTCGCCGTGGCTCCGGCCTTGCGGCCCGTCAGCATGTCGTAGGCCTGCTGCACGCGCTCCCAGCGGTTGTCGCGGTCCATCGCCCAGAACCGGCCGCACACCGTCGCAATCGTGCCGACACCGATCTCGCGACACTTCGCCTCCACTTGCTGGATGAAGCCGAGCCCGCTTTGCGGCGCCGTGTCACGCCCGTCCGTGAATCCGTGGATGAACACCTGCTTCGACGTAAGGCCGTCCTCCTTCGCCTGCCGCAAAATTCCATAGAGATGCTCCAGCATGCCGTGCACGCCGCCGTCGGAGACGATGCCCATGAGGTGCAGCTTGGCCGTCGGCGATGACTTCACGCGCGCCACCACCGCGTGCCAGACCGGATTCACCGCGAGCTGCTTTTCGGAAAACAGTTTGTTCAGCCGCACCAGCTCCTGATCCACAATGCGGCCCGCGCCGATGTTTTCATGGCCGACCTCGGAATTGCCCATCTGCCCGTCCGGCAGGCCGACATCGAGCCCGCTCGCGGCGATCAGCGTGTGCGGGTACTTCGCCTGCAGGGCGTCATCACAGGCTTTCTTCGCGAGGAAGACGGCGTTGAATTTGTCCTGCGAAGGATCGGGATTCTTGCCCCAGCCATCACGGATAACGAGGAGAACGGGCGGACGCGGTGTGCTCATGTGTGAATCAGGAAAACCACGGATGACAGGGATGGCCACGGATAAAAGTCTAAAGTCACCCGCGCCGGACAGCCGGTCACTCATGACACGGATTTCACCGTTTCGCGAACCTTCATAATGGACCGTTCACATCCTACCCGCCAATCAAACCCGCTGGTCCGGGCCTTCGTTTGACTTCGTCGGAAAACTCCCGACCAATTCCGGCGCATGTCCAAACGCGCCGTTCTCCTCGTCAACCTCGGTTCGCCTGACTCCACGGCCGTACCCGACGTCCGCCGCTATCTGCGCGAATTCCTGGGCGACGGGCGCGTGCTCGATGTGCCCGCGCCCGCCCGCTGGCTCCTGCTCGAGGGCATCATCCTGCGCACGCGGCCGAAAAAATCCGCCCATGCCTATGAGCAGGTCTGGACGAAGGAAGGCTCGCCGCTCGTCGTCACCTCCGGCCGGGTGCGCGACCAACTGGCCTCCACCCTCGGCGCCGAAACGCCCGTCTATCTCGCCATGCGCTACGGCCGTCCCTCGGTCGCCTCAGTCGTCGGCCAGATCGTCGCCGACGGCATCGGGGAACTGCTGCTGTTCCCCCAATACCCGCACTACGCGATGTCCTCGTGGGAAACCGTCGTGGTCCGCGTGATGGAGGAGGTCGCGAAGCAGGCGCCCGCCCTGCGCGTGACCACCGTGCAGCCGTTTTTTAACGATCCCGTTTACATCGACGCCCTTCATGCCGTGGCCGCACCGTTCCTCGCGCAACCGCACGACCATGTCCTGTTCTCTTATCATGGGCTGCCGCAGCGGCACATGCGCAAGGCCGACTCGTCCCACGCGCACTGCCTCACCGTTCCCGACTGCTGCACGACCTGCTCGCCCGCCCACGCCACGTGCTACCGCTCGCAGTGTCTCGCCACCACGCGCGCCTTCGTCGCGCGCGCCGGCCTCGCGCCGGGCCGGCATTCCGTCTCCTTCCAGTCGCGGCTGGCCGGCGAACCGTGGCTCACGCCGTTCACCGACCTGGAACTGGCCCGCCTACCTCAATCCGGGGTGAAGCGCCTGCTGGTTCTCTGCCCGGCCTTCACCGCCGACTGCCTCGAGACGCTCGAGGAGATCCAGCAGCAGGGTCGCGCCACGTTTCTCGCCGCCGGCGGCGAGTCGTTCCAACAGATTCCCTGCCTCAATGATCATCCGGCCTTCATCGATTTTCTCGCCAAGCGGACGCAAGGTTGGCTAAAGAGTGGCCAACCTTGAGCCAGCCCACGTCCTCGCCGTCCACCACTTCCCCCGACCAGCCCGCTCCGCCGGGTGCCTGTGCGGTCGTGTTGCTCGACGACGCCGGCCTGATCACCGCCGCCAATGCCTCGGCCCACGCCCTCTGGCGCGCCGGCCCGGGCGAACTCGTCGGCGCACATTTCGCCAGCCTGATCCAGTTTGACGTCGTCTCGAATGAACCCGGCTGGCTCGAGTCCAACTGGGAAATCATCCTCGCGACCGCGCTCGACCAAAGCGCCCGCCTCGCGATCCAGCCCCGCTCCGGCACCCCGCGCGATGTGCTCCTGCGCCTCGAGAAAACCCTCGGCGCCCCTTCCGGCTACCTCGCCACTGCCCTGCCGCCCGTCACGGCCACCGCGCCCGCGGGCGGAGACGATGCCAGCTTCCGGCTCCTCGCCGAAAAGGGCGTCGCCGGTTTCTTCGACCTCAATCTCGCGACCGGCCGCGCCCACTACTCGCCCGCGTGGAAAAAAATCCTCGGCTACGCGGACGCCGAGCTGCCCGACACGCTCGACCACTGGCGCCAGCTCATTCACCCCGACGATTCCGGCGCCGCCCCCGCTCAGCTCGGCAAGAAACTGGCCGTGAGCGCGCGGCCGTTCAGCGTCGAGTACCGCATGAAACACCGGCTCGGCCACTGGGTGTGGATCCAGTGCATCGGCCTGCAGGTCGTCGGGGCCGGCGGCGAACTCGAGCGCGTCATCGGGCTCCACCTCGACATCACGGAGCGCAAGGAGCTCGAGGAAATCAGCATCGCCAACGACACGCGCCTCCAGGAACTCAGCAGCCTCGGCCCGCTCGGCGCGTTCGAAATCGATTTCGCCGCCAAACTTTTCTGGTACTCGCCGGCGTGGAAAAAACTGCTCGGCTGGGGCGAGGACGAACGCGCGGCCGAGCTCGCCACGTTCACCGCCGCCCTCCCGCCCGAGGAGGCCGCCTCCGGGCCCGAGGTCTGGCTCCTCAAGCACGCGCCCGGCCAGGCCTCCTTCGTCCTTCCCGTCCAGCTGCAGGACAAGACCGGCAAACTCGTGACCGTGCTGCTGGGTGCCCACCGCACGCTCACCCGCAAGCGTGACCTCGCCCGCTTGACCGGCTTCATCTGTGCGATCCCCGCCGGGCTCGCCTCGTCCGCCACCGCCGGCCTGCCCGAGGGTCTTGTCGGCGAAACGCTCAACACCCTCGCCGAGGGCGTCATCATTGCCGACGGCCACGGGAAAATCAGCTTCGCGAATGCCGTCGCCGCGCGCCTGCTCTGCCGCAGCGTCGACTCGGTCCGCGGCCAGCCCGCCAGCGAGATTTTTCGCGTGGTGCACCGCGAGAGCGGTCGGGCGGGCGACGATCCTGTCGACCGGGCGCTCACGGCCGACCAGCCGCTGCCGCTGATCAACAGCGACTCCCTCGTCGCCAATCTCGCGGGCATCGCGCCGACCCCCATCGTCTGGACCGCCCGCGCAGCGTTCAACCCCGAGGGCAAGCCGATGGGCGTCGTCATCGTTTTCCGCGATCCCAACGAGATGAACCTCACGCCCGAGGAACTCGTGAAGGCCAACCGCTTCGAGTCGCTCGGCCTGCTCGCCGGCGGCATCGCGCACGATTTCAACAACCTGCTCACGACGATCATGGGCGGCATCTCGCTCGGCAAGGACACGCGCGACTACTCCTCGCTCGATGACAGCGAGCAGGCCTGCATGGCCGCCAAGGGCCTGACCCGCCAGCTCCTGACCTTCGCCAAGGGCGGCTCCGGCACACAGATCGTGCAGACGCCGAAGGAAATCCTCGCCGACACCATCAAGATCGCCGCCGCGGGCTCGACCGCCGTCGTCACCGTCGAGGTGGCGGAGGGCACAGCGCCCGTGCTCGTCGACCGCGCGCAGATGCTGCAGGTCTTCCAGAATCTCGTCGTCAACGCCCTGCAGGCCATGCCGCCTCCGCCGCATCAGGCCCGCCTCCAGCTGACCGCCCACAACATCACGCTGGCCGAGGGCCAGGTCTCGCCGCTCCACGCCGGTGAGTACGTGGAGTTCGAGGTACGCGACAACGGCAGCGGCATCAAGCCCGAGCACGTCGCAAAAATTTTCGACCCGTTCTTTACCACCAAGAAGCACGGCACCGGCCTCGGCCTCGCGACCGTGCTCTCCATTGTCCGCCGGCACGGCGGCCAGATCGGCCTTGATACCGCGCTCGGCGTCGGCACGGCGTTCACCGTCTACCTGCCGCACGCCGACCAGCCCGTCGAGGCCAAGGCCCGCCGCGCCGCCTCCCTCCGCTTCGGCACCGGCCGCGTGCTGTTCATGGACGACGACCCGAAGATCACGTCCATCACGGCCACGATGCTCAAGAGCCTGGACTACAAGTTCGACCTCGCGAAGAACGGCGAGGAGGCGATCACATTCTACAAGCGCTACCTCAACATCGGCCGGCCCTACGACGCCGTCATCATGGACATCAGCGTCGTCGGCGGCATGGGCGGCGAGGAAACCTTCAAGGCCCTGCGCGAACTCGACCCCGACATCCGCGCCATCGTGTCCAGCGGCTACGACAACGACGACATGGCCCGCAAGTTCCTCGAGCTCGGCTTCTGCGGCTACCTCACGAAGCCCTACCGGGTGGCGGATCTCGGGAAGGTTTTGAAAACCGTGACGGGATAAGGCTCACGCAGAGGCGCGGAGCACGCGGAGAATTCTGATTCAGATCGGTCGGCTGCTTTTCTCGGCGTGCTCCGCGCCTCTGCGTGAGACCCTTCCGCTTATTTTTGACCTTCAACTTTCGCGCCACGTGAACGCGTGGCACAGCGCCACGCCCGCGGCGTCGGCCTCGTCCGGGGCGAGTTGCCGCCCGTGACCGAGCAGTGACATCACGGTGCGCGCCAGCTGCTCCTTGCTCGCGCGGCCTGCGCCCACCACCGCCAGCTTCACCCGCAGCGGCGCATATTCGTAGACCGGCCGCGCATGCAGCGCCACCGCCGCGATCGCCGCGCCGCGCGCCGCGCCGAGGATCTGCGCCGTCTGGAAATTCTGTACGTAGATCGTCTGCTCCAGCGCCACGTGCTTCACGTCCGTCTCCGCCACAAGCGACGTCACCGCCCGGTGGATCTCCGCGAGCGCCACCGCCATCGGCAGCTTCGCCGCCACGCGCACGGTCTGGCAGTGCAGCAGCACCGGTGACCGGCCCGGGACAAACTCGATCAGCGCCAGCCCGGTGCCGCGCAGCGACGGGTCGATGCCCAGCACCCGCCCGGCAAACGGCGGCCGCTGCAGCGAAAGCACGACCGGCCCGCTCGCCGGCACCGCACGGCCCTCGAGCTTTGCCTTCCACATTTCCCGGACCGTCATGCGTGCCATGGCTGGAGAATGATGGCAGGGCAAAGTAGGGCGGGTCTCTGACCCGCCGTCAACGACTCTGAAGGCGGGTCGAAGACCCGCCCTACTTCAGATGCAGTCATAAACGTAAACTTCATGGTTTTGCTGGCACGCTCTAGTACAACAGCTTTACCCCCGCGAGCGCCGAGAGGCCAAGCGCAAGATACTCAAACAGTTTTTGGTTGATCCGGAGCAGGATCCTTTTTCCCACCAGCGCCCCCGCGAGCACCGCCGGCGCCAGCCACAGGTTCAGCCAGAGGCTCGGGCCGTTGATCAGCCCGAGATTCACCATGAACGGCACCTTGAATGAATTCATCAACAGGAAGTAGATCGCCCCGGTGCCCATGTATTCCATCTTGGGCAGCCGCATCGCGAGCAGGTAGATCACCATCAGCGGCCCCGCCGCATTGGCCACCAGGGTGGCGAATCCAGCCAGTACACCGATCAGAGGCGCAAACCATACGGCGTGCTCCGGTTCCTCGTCAGTCGCGCGCCACCGCCGCCATAGGTTCATGCCCAGCATCGCGAGGATGATGATCCCGATCAGCACCTTCGCCTGCCGGTCGTCGATCCGGCCCAGCACAAAATAGCCCACCACCACGCCGGCCGCCGTCCACGGAAAGAGTTTCCATAGGTAACTCCACTGGGCATGCCGCCGGTAAGAGGCGACCGCCACGAGGTCCGCCAGAATGAGCATCGGCAGGACGACCCCGCTCGCCTGCCGCGCCGGCAGCAGGTTCGCAAAGATCACGACCGCAAAGATGCCGAGCCCGTTGATCCCGGTCTTGGCGAGGCCGATCGCCAGCGCTGCGATCACGGCCAGCACCCATTGCCAGGGTTCAAGGTTCATCAGGCCGCAGGATTCCCGGTAAACATCCCGTCGGCGACGACAAACACCTGCCACTCGCCCAGCGCCGCGTCCGGCAGGCTCGTGCCCGTGGCGATGACCTGCGACGCCGGATCGACCGCCGCCCAGAATTGCCGGCGCCGCGCCGGGTCGAGTTCGCCGAGAACGTCATCCGCCAGCAGCACCGGCCGCACGCCGCTTTTTTCGTGAAACCACGCGGCCTGTGCCAGCCGCAACGCGAGCACCAGCGAGCGCTGCTGGCCCTCGGACGCGAAGTCCTTCGCCGCCGTGCCGCGCACCGTGAAATGAAAATCATCGCGGTGCGGCCCGGTGAGCGTCGTGCGGAACTGCGCATCGCGCGCGCGGCCCGACTCGAACCGCGCCAGCAGCGCCTCGGCGGACGGCTCCGCGAAGTTCGGGTCATAGGCGATCGACGCCGGCTCGGCCTCGTCGCACAATCGCGCATAAACCTTCGCCAGAATCGCGCCGAGTTCGCGCAGGGCGGCTGTGCGGCGCGCGATGAGCTCGGCCGCGGCCGGTGCGAGGAGCTGTTCGAACGCCGCAAGCTGTGCCTCGGCCGCCCGGCCGGCCTTCAGCAGGGCATTCCGCTCCGCCAGCGCCCGCGCGTAGGTCTGCAGCGCCCGCAGGTAGGCGGCGTCCATCGCCGCGAACGTGAGGTCCATCCACCGCCGCCGGCCGGCCGGCGAGCCGCGCACCAGCAGCAGATCCTGCGAGGAAAAAACCACGGTCGGAAACTTCCCCAGGTGATCCGCGAGCCGCGTCACCCGCGCCTGGTCGCACCAGAGTTCCTTGCCGTCGCGCCGGAGCTTGATGGTTACATTCGTGTCGCCCTGCCGCTCATGCTCCAGCTCGGCCGCGATGGCCGCCACCTGCTGGCCGTGGCCGATGAGCAGCTTGTTGTCCGTCGCCCGGAACGACCGCAGCGCCGTGAGAAAGCCCGCCGCCTCGAGCAGGTTGGTTTTGCCCTGGCCATTTGCGCCGAGAAGAAATTGCTGCCGGCCGGAAAACTCGAGCGTGGCAAAGCCCACGTTTCGAAAATGCCGCAGCGTGATTTTTTTCAGGCGCATGACCCGGATGCATCCGATTCACGCAGGGTTGGCCACAAAAAGGCACGATAATTTCAGTGGCTTCGGATGTAGCGTCATGGCGCCCATAGGCGCGCGGGAGGGAAATGTCGCAGGCTTGGCAATCCTTGTGCCTCCTCGTGGCCATCCTCCGGCCGGTTCAGGTGCGCAACAAATTCTTTCCCTCGCCGGTTCTCTCGGCTACGCCTGTGGCCGCATGACCTTCGAAGCCTCGCTCGCCGAATCCCTGCAGACCCTGCAGTCGCTGTCCACGATCCGCCCGGCCATCGACCGCGCCGGGCAGATGATCCTCGCGACGCTCCGGCGCGGGGGAAAGCTCCTGATCGCCGGCAACGGCGGCAGTGCGGCCGAGGCCGGGCATTTTTCGACCGAGCTGGTCGGCCGCTACCAGAAAAACCGCCGCGCCCTGCCCGCCCTGGCGCTGTCGGCGGATGGCTCGCTCCTCACCTGCATCGGCAATGATTACGGCTACGACCAGGTTTTTTCCCGCCAGCTGGCCGGGCTCGCAAAGCCCGGCGACCTTGTCGTCGTGCTGACCTCCAGCGGCAACTCCGGCAACATCCTCGCCGCCCTCGCCGAGGCGAAAAAACTCGGCCTGGAAAGCATCGCCTTCCTCGGCCGCGGCGGCGGCAAGGCGAAGGGCCTCGCCACCTGCGAACTGATCATCCCCGGCCAGAGCGGTGCGGCCGCCCAGGAGGCGCATCTTTTCCTGATCCACCATTTCTGTGAGTTGGTGGACGAGGCCTTCGCCTGAGGATGATCGCGGAAACGCGAAGGAGCGGAAATACCGGGAATCGGATTTCTGGTTCCTGATCTCCGCGCTTCCGCCCTTTCGCGTTTCCGCGATTATTCTCCCGAATTCCACGGATGTTTGTGTCTTGCCGCACCGCGATCCGTTCGGTTCGCTGCCTCTCCCATGAGTACTCCCGCTGCCGCTGAACACGCCATTATCAAGACCTCCTACGGTGACATGACGATCGCCTTCTGGCCCGACGTCGCGCCCAAGACCGTCGAGAACTTCAAGAAGCTCGCCAGCGAGAAATTCTATGATGGCACCGCCTTCCACCGCATCATCAAGGGTTTCATGATCCAGGGCGGCTGCCCCAACACCAGGAAGGGCGAGACCGGCATGCCCGGCACCGGCGGCCCGGGCCACAAGGTCAAGGCGGAGTTCAACACCAAGTCCCACGTGCGCGGCGTCATTTCCATGGCGCGCTCGGCCCATCCCGACTCCGCCGGCAGCCAGTTTTTCATCTGCCACGGCGAGGCCAAGTTCCTCGACGGCCAGTACACCGCCTTCGGTGAACTCGTGAAGGGCGACGACGTCCTCGAGCGCATCGCGACCATGCCGACGTCCTCCGGCGGCGGTGGCGAGAAGAGCACCCCGATCGAACGCGTCGAGGTCGAGAGCATCCGCATCGTCCCGGCGAAGTAATCACCAGCAGCGATCCGGCCCCGCCCGTAGCAGCCGACGTGAGGAGGCTGGTTTGACGCTGTTCCCCGCCAACCAGCCTCCTCACGTCAGCTGCTACCTCGCTGAAGCCGGCTGTTTGGCGATCCCAGACCGCGCCGTTGCGATGGAGGCCCGCAGGGCGGATACTTCCTTCCGCATTTCTACCGACAGGTTTGTGTTCTCCACCTCGGCCAGCAGGGCGTCTGCACTGGTGAAGTCCTTCCGGGCAATCGCCTCCTTCACCATGCCCAGCATCTCGCGGGTCGACATGCCGGCCCGCACCGCGGCGAGACGCTCCCGCTCTACCGGCAACAGCGGTGCCCTGGCCAGGGCCGGCAGCAGTTTTTCCACATTGTCGAAGTCCTGCGCCGCATAGAATTTTTCCAGCCAATACAACCGGTTGGCCGCATTCAGCCGCGCACGCAGTTTTTCGGCGTAGTGCCGGATGCGATCCGCGTGGGCCAGGTCACCGCTCAACACCCGGTCCAGGCGGTTCTTGGCGGAAACGTAGCTCCGGGTCAGGATCTCATAGGCCGCCTGCCCCGATTCCAGCACCGCATCACCGGGGAAATACTTCCGTCCCTCCTGCAGCACGACCCGGTCATCGGGATTCGCCTCGGCCAAAGACCCCATCAGTCCGGCCAGTGTCTCGTAGCCGGCATAAAAGCCCGGCCGCAGCCGGAGCATGTCCTTGATCCCGTCGACGGCCTGGCGGGCCGCCGCGGGGTCCGTGGCGTCCGCCGCCGCCTCGCTGCCGTAGAAGGCCTGCACCGCCGGATAAAAGGCATAATAATGGGCCAGGTAGGATTTCGATCCCGCCTGCACTGCTTCCTGGTAATAACGTTGCCGCTCGACCTGATCCCCGCGGGCATTGGCCAGCTCGGCTTCAGCCTCGAGGGTGGCCGGGTCCTGGGGTGCAAGCTCCACCACGCGGTCAAAGTAAGGGGCCGCCGCACCCACGCTCTGGAAATACAGGTGGAGATAGCCCAGCGCGGTCTGCACTTCGGCCTCCGGCGCAGGCGACACCGAAACCTGGGCGACGATCGCACCCACGTTGACCGACAGCGTTTCCATCCGGTAACCGCCGTCGTTGACGAAACGCGTGAAGCGCCGGCTGAGCTCGGGCAGGCCGTCCGGATACAACAGCTTCTGGCTGGCATCCGCATCGTCGCCGCGCTGGATGGCCTGCATGTAAGCGGCCAGCGTGGCCCGGTGCGCGTCGTGGTCGCCCAACAGCAGGTAATGCACAAACGCCCACGCCTGGGCGTTGAAATGGCCGTCGGGCTTTTGGTAGGCGTCAGAACTCGTGGTCATGCCCAACATCTGATCGAGCGGCAGGTGCAGACCGCCCTTCAGGCTCTCCGTGTTGGCACCGATCGCACCTCCGACATAAATCCGGCCGCTGCTCAAGGAACAGTCCTCGTAAATCTGCTGCAGGCCCGTCACGAGCCACAGCGGCAGGGGCCAGCGGTAGGAACTGGTCAGCCAGATGCCGGCCTGGAGAAAGACCGAGTGCCGGGCCGCTTCCGCGTCGTCCGGATTGACCGCTCCGAAAAAGTGTCCTTCCTGGCTGACAAACCGGCTGCTTGAAATCGTGTAAAAGTCCTCCTTCTCGCCCTGCCGGGCCACGGCCTTGTACGCGCGTTCGTTTTTGAACACCACGATGGTCACGGCATCCAGCATCCGGTCATCGGTCCCGGCCATGGCTTGAAGGCTCTGTCGGTAAGCCTCGAGGCCGACCGCCCAGTCCTTCGCGTCATCGGTCGAATCGGCCGTCAGAATCGTGAAGTGCGGCGTACTCACCTTCATCCAGCGATCCTTGGCGTGGGCCGATGCCTGTGCTGCAATCATGAGGCCAAACAGCCAGACCAGCGCCACAGCCCGGCGACCGGCCATCCGGCACAAGTCAACGAAAGAACCGGCGGGACAGGTACGGTGCGGCATGGGTGGAGTCAGGGCAGGCCAACTTCCGGCGCAACCACATCCTGCTTTTTCAAGTAATCCAGAATGAGCGCCGCATTCTGAAGGATCTCCGGCGGCGGTTGAAGGGCCTTCAGTTCATCCAGCAAACGCAGGGCGCCAGCCCGGTCTTTCAACCGCAGTTGGATCAGGGCGAGCGGCAGCATCACGCGGGATTTCCCGGCCAGTGCGGGGTAACGCGCCTGCACCAGGCTGACATTGGAGGCCATCGGTTGCTCCGCGGTCGCCTCCACCCAGGCCAGCACCTCGTAAGCCCGGGTCTGCTGAGGCTCAGCATCGATGCAACGTCCCAGCAGCATCCGCAGGTACTGCGCTTTTTCCTCGGGCAGACGGAAATTGAGCATGTCGACGTCGGTGAAAAACGCCCGGTCCTCCATCTCCACCACGGCGCGCAGGATCGCAGGATTGCGCGTACCCGCCCTGACCGCCTGTTCCCAATGCTCCTGCGCCGCTGCCTCGTCACCATCGATCAACGCGTCCGTGCCGAGGATCTCCAACGCGCGAATGTCATCGGGATTTTTATCCAGCCGGTTCAGGAGCGCCAATTTGGCCGCAGGTGAGCGATTAACGCGGAGGTCCAGTTCGGTCAGCTGGCCGCGGATCTCGTCGCGCGGAACCGCCCGTACGGCGTAGCTCTCGGACGGGGCGATCTTGGGCAGCGGATATCTGCCCGCACTGAATCTTCCGTGACTCAGGTATTTGTTCAATCGTTTGATCATCGCCGGATAATCCATCCCCATGGTCTCCTGGAAAAGCGCACGGCGCTTGACCGGGTCGCCTTTCTCCCCCTCCTGCTCGATGTAGGTCAGAAAGCGGTCGATCCGATCGCGCGGCAGTCCGGAATCTCCGTAGAGCAGATAATGCACGAGGCACCAGGACTCCCCATAGAACAGCCCGACCCGGTCATTTTCGTGGTAATACGGGGAGGTGCTGTCGGTGGCAAAGAGCGCCTCCAAGGGCATCGGTGGATGGGCCCGGTACTCGAAGGCCCGGGCCGGGATAGGTTTGCCCACGATCAATCCGTCGGGCTCCTCCTCGATCGTCGAAAACACGTCAGCGATCCCCTCCCGAAACCAAAGCGCCGGATTCCGGCCCGAAACCTCCGTGAGATGATGCACGTACTCGTGAAAAATGACCTGCTGCGCTTGCTTTCCGTCTTCGCGGAGCGGCAGGACAATCACGGCGCGATCAGGCCGGCTCAGATAGAAACCCGCGAGGTCGTCGAGTTTTCGAAAATCGGCGGATACGTAGGGACGGAATTCGTCCATGGTGGCAAAATAATAGATCGTCACCTCCACCGACCGCTTTTCCTTCTCGTGCCTGAGGTCGAAGAAGGCCGCGCGCAGCAGCTCCAGATTGCGCAGTAACCTGCGGGAGACCTCGGCGTTGTTATGGCTGAAGAGTTCAAAATGCGGTGACTCGTAGCGCCGCCATTTGTCGTCCGCCCCGGGAACCGTTTCCGGCTCCGCGCCCAGCAGTGGCGCCCAACATCCAAGCAGCCAGACCAACACCACGGCCAGAGCGCCGTGTCTCCGACAAAAGCCGAGGGAAAACATGGCGTAGTCAGCGGGGCGAAGCATGCGTTGGGTCGGACGGCGGCGAGGCTTTGCGGGTCGCGCGCGCTTGGCAAGGAGGCAAAGCACGAAGGGAGAAATTCGAAATCCGAAATAAGTCCAGCCAACCCCTGGGCGAATATTTCAAAAATGGAAATCAGCGTATCCATGACTTCGATTGCCCTTGCGGGCCCGCCTCATATCAAGCCCGGTAGCTTTCGGATTTCGTGCTTCCTCCTTCGAATTTTTCCATGCCCAAGCTCCTTCACCTCCAAGTCGCCTGCGCCGAGAACCGCGTCATCGGCCGGGACGGCCGCCTGCCGTGGAGCATCCCGGAGGACCTGAAGTTCTTCCACGACCAGACCGCCGGCCAGACCGTCGTCCTCGGCCGCGTGTGCTTTGAAACCTGGCCGCGCGTCCGGCTGGACGGCCGCCAGCCGGTTGTCATCACCTCGCGCCTCCCCGATCCGCCGGCTCCCGCAGTCACGAACGGGAGCAAGTGGAGTCCGCCCCTCTTGACCGCTCCTTCCCTCGCCGCCGCCCTCTCGATCGCGGAAACGCTCCCCGGCGAAATCCACATCTGCGGCGGTGAGCGCATCTACGCCGAAACCCTCGCCCTCGACCGCCCGATGCGCCTGCACCTGACACTCGTCCACGCCGACGTGCCCGGCGACACGTTCTTCCCCGATTGGCGCCATCTCGCCTGGCGCGAGACCTCCCGCCGCGAAAGCGCCGACGCCAACTACCGCTATACGTTCTTCACGCTGGAGCGGCCCTGATTTTTACCACAAAGGGCACGAAGCACACGAAGACCGGGCATCGATCTTCCAATCAATTTCACAGGAAGAAACCGAGGTAAGGGAGAAAACCTCATCCTCCGTTCTCTCCATTGCCTCCTGTAAAATGGCTGGAGATAGAAACTCCGAATCCGTGTTATCCGCTCAATCTGTGGTTAACCCTTCCGGCGTCTGCTTCCGTCTTCGTGTGCTTCGTGCCCTTCGTGGTTAAAAATCAGACTTACTTCCGCTGCGCCGCCGCATGCGCCTGCGCGGTCGCGACGTACTTCTCCGCCCACGGACGCAAGATGGCGATCTCCTCCGGCTTCAGCGGCCGGATGACCTTGGCGGGCGAGCCATACACCATCGAGCCCGGCGGACACTCGAAATGTTGCGGCACAAGCGAGTTCGCGCCCACGATGCTCTGTGCCCCGATCTTGGCGCCATCCAGCACGGTCGCGCCCATGCCGATCAGGCACTCGTCGCCGATCGTGCACGCATGGATGATGGCCGCGTGGCCGATCGTGCACCATTTGCCGATGTAGGCGCCATAGTCGTCGGCCAGATGCACGATGGCATTGTCCTGGATGTTCGTGCCCTCGCCCACCCGGATTTCGTGGATATCACCGCGCAGCACCGCGCCGTAGAAGACACTCGTCTGCGGACCGAGCACGACGTCGCCATTGACCGTGGCATTGGCCGCGATGAACAGCGCCCCGGCCGTATCCGGCGTCTTGGTGAAATGGCGGGCGAGGCGTTCGTGAATCGTCATGCCCGAATGGCCGCAAAAACCCGCCCCGGGCGCAAAGATTTTCGCGCTGAGCCGAGCCAAGACGCAGTCAGGCATTCCAAACGGGTTGGCCACAAAGAGGCACAAAGGGATTGGTCCTGCGAAGGAGTCGCCATCGCGCCTATAGGCGCGCGGGAGATTTGAGCCAGAGCCCCTGCGCCCCTGTGCCTTTTTGTGGCCAACCCATCCGAAGCTTGAAACGGTTCTTTTCGCGGCCGCTCACTTCTCCTTCGCGTACGGCACACCGATGGCCGACGGCGGCACCGCGGTGCCGACAAACCCGGCCAGCAGCAGCACGGTGAGCACATACGGCAGCGCGAGGATGAACTGGACCGGGATCACCCCGACCAGCGGCAGGTCCACGCCCTGCAGCCGCGTCGCAAGCGCATCGGTGAAGGCGAACAGCAAACAGGCTCCCAGCGTGGGATACGGTTTCCATTTGCCGAAGATCAGCGCGGCCAGCGCCAGGTAGCCCTTGCCCGCCGTCATGTCGCGCACGAAGCCCGCGCTCGCCGCTGTTGATAGATAAGTGCCGGCCACGCCGCAGAGCACCCCGGAGATCATCACCGCCTGATAGCGGAGTCGCGTCACGCTGATGCCCGCCGTGTCCACGGCCGACGGATTCTCGCCCACCGCGCGCAGCCGCAGGCCGAAACGCGTGCGGTAGAGCACCCACGCGCTGAGCGGCACAAGGACCGCCGCGAGATAAACGATCAGATTGTGCCCACTCAGCAGCTGCGAATAAAGCCGCCCGGGGAACGGCACCTTGTCCGCTGCGGCCGCCCACGGCCAGGTGATCGCCAGAAACCGCTGGCCGTGACCTTCCAGTTGCGGCGTCTGGCCGCCGAGGTCGAACCACGCCAGCGCGAGCGCCGGGCCGAGTCCGGCGACCATGATGTTGAGCGCCATGCCCGCGACGACCTGGTTGCCCCGGTGCGTCACGCACGCAAACGCGAGCAGCAGCGCGAGCGCCATGCCGGTTGCGATGCCGGCGCC
Organism: uncultured Opitutia bacterium; assembly: GCA_903859715.1. Lineage (GTDB taxonomy): Bacteria > Verrucomicrobiota > Verrucomicrobiia > Opitutales > Opitutaceae > Opi-474. Next base: position 17,270 of record CAIONS010000039.1, on the reverse strand, counting down.
CAGCCCGAGCCACGCCGATCCGCTCACCGCGGCGACTGCCGCGGAGGCGAACGCCGCGCCGAGCATCATGCCCTCCAGCCCGAGCGCGATCACGCCCGAGCGCTCCGAAAACATCCCGGCCAGAGCCGCGAGCAACAGCGGCGTCGCGACGCGGATCGTGGCGGCCAGGAGCAGGATGATGAGGGTGTAGGTTTCCACGGTTCAGGAACAGGAAGCTCGAAGGAGGAAGCTCGAAACCCGAAATAATGATCCGGACTCCGCCTTCGATCCTTTGAAATTGATTTCTTGATCCGAGTTTCCTTCGGATTTCGGATTTCGGGTTTCGAGCTTCGGGTCTTTCACGTCAGTTTTCAATTTCACGGCCATCATCTGCCCAGTTCCTTCCTTGTCAGAATCCTCGTCAGTGGGACCCGGAACACATTCTCCAGCGCGCCGCAGAAAAGGATCACCAATCCCTGGATCACCACGACCATGTCGCGGTTGACGTGCGGCATGTCGAACGAGAGCTGCGAGCCGCCCTGCACGAGCGCGCCAAACAACACGGCGGCAAGGAAGATTCCCACCGGGTGGTTGCGCCCCATGAGCGCGACCGCAATGCCGACAAAGCCCGCGCCCCCCGGGAAATCCAGCAGGATGCGGTGCTGCGAGCCCATGAGCTCGTTGAGACCGAGCGAGCCCGCCAATGCACCCGACAGCAGCATGGCCCACAGCGTGACGCGCGGCGGTAGGATGCCTGCATAGACCGCCGCGGCGGGATTCTGGCCGGCCACGCGCAGCGCATAGCCCCAGTGCGTCCGCCAGAGCAGCACCCACACGAGTGCCGCCGCCGCGAGTGCGAGCAGAAAAGCCAGATTCAGCGGCGTGGAAGTGAACGGGATCCCGATCTTGCCGAGCAACGTGTGCAGGCCGGGCATGAAGGCGTTGGGGGCGAACTCGCGCGACTCGGGCGACTGCTGGCCCGGCCGGATGAGCACGTTGACCAGCAGCCAAGTCATCAGCGCCGACGCGATGAAGTTGAACATGATCGTCGTGATCACGATGTGGCTGCCGCGCCGCGCCTGCAGCCATGCCGGGATGAACGCCCAGGCGGCGCCAAAGAGGGCGCCGGCGAGAATCGCGAGTGGCAGCACGGCCCAGAACGGCCATGCCCCGAGCCACAGGCACACGAGACCCGTCCCGAGTCCGCCGATATAAGCCTGACCCTCGGCCCCGATGTTGAAGAGCCCCGCGTGATACGCGACGGCCACGGCGAGACCGGTGAAGATAAAATTGGTCGCGTAGTAAAACGTGTAGCCGATCGATTCCTGCGAACCAAACGCGCCGTCGGCCATCAGTTTCAGCGCCGCCCATGGACTCTCACCGATGAGCTTGATGATGGCGCCCGACAGCAGCAACGCCGCGATCAGATTGATCGCGGGCAGCAACCCAAGCTCGGCCCAGCGGGGAAGTTTAGCTCGCACGCTCATGAGTGGAACGCGTTGCCCTCAACACGTTGGTTGGGTGGAGATGCGGCGCCCCCGCCGCGTCTTGCGCCTTGGCCACGGCGCGCTCCGCTCGCCTCGTGATGACAAACCGCGCTCATGCCCGCCCCTCCCCTTTCACCCCGGCCATCATGAGCCCGAGCTTTTCCTCGGTCGCGTCAGCGCGCGCAACCTCGCCGACGATTTCGCCCGCGTTCATCACGAGGATCCGGTCGGCGAGCCCGAGGATCTCGTCGAGTTCCACCGAGACCAGCAGCAAGGCCTTCCCGGCATCCCGCAGCGCGACCAGTTTCTTGTGGATGAACTCGATCGCGCCGATGTCCACGCCACGCGTCGGCTGGCCGACCAGCAGCACGCGCGGGTCGGAATCGATCTCGCGCGCGAGCACGAGCTTCTGCTGGTTGCCGCCGGAAAAGGCCGAGATGCGCAGATTCGGATTCGGCGGGCGCACATCGTAAGCGGCCATCTTCTGCTCGCAGCCCCCGAGGATGGCCGCGCGGTTCAACAGTGCTCCGCGCTGATAGACGGGCAAATCATGATAGCCGAGAATGGCGTTGTCCTGCGCGGAAAACCCCGTGACCACGCCCATCCGCAGCCGGTCCTCCGGCACATGCGCCAGCCCGAGATGGCGGCGTTCCAGTGAGTCAAGCCCCTCGCGCACGAGATCCCGCTCGCCGAGCACGATCTCGCCGCGACTCGGCGCGCGGATGCCCGCCAGCGCCTCCATCAACTCGGACTGGCCGTTGCCCGCCACGCCGGCGAGACCGACAATCTCGCCCGCCTGCAGGGTGAAACTCACGCCTTTCACGCGCGGAACACCGAGCCGGTCGCGCACTTCGAGGTCGCGCACCGTGAGCAGGGTCGCGCCGGGATGCGCCGGGCCTTTCTCCACCTGGAGTAGCACCGCGCGGCCGACCATTTTCTCGGCCAGCTCGCGCGACGACGTGGATTGGGTCGCAACTTCCGCGACAATCGCTCCCTGCCGCATGACAGTGACCCGGTCGGTCACGGCCATGATCTCGCGCAGCTTGTGCGTGACGAGGATGACCGTTTTGCCCTGCGCCCGCAGGCGGCCGAGCATCTTGAACAACTGATCCGCCTCCTGCGGCGTCAGTACGGCCGTCGGCTCGTCGAGAATGAGCAGGTCGGCGCCGCGATGCAGCGCCTTCAGGATCTCCACGCGCTGCTGGAGGCCGACGGGCAATTCGGAGACGACGGTGTCGAGCGGCACCTCGAGGCCGTAATCCCGCGCAAGCTGCTCCAGCCCGGCCCGGGCCTTGGCCATGCCGCCGGCCAGCCGGGCGCCGCCCTCGACCCCGAGCACAATGTTTTCCAGCACCGTGAAATTTCCCACGAGCATGAAGTGCTGGTGCACCATGCCGATGCCCGCCGCGATGGCGTCCTGCGGCGAACCGATCTCGACTGGCCGGCCGTGCACCCGGATTTCACCCGAGTCGGCGCGATGAAAGCCATAGATGATATTCATCAGCGTGGACTTGCCCGCGCCGTTTTCGCCGATGACGCCGTGGATGGTGCCGGGCGCCACGGCAAACGAGAGGGCCCGGTTCGCGTGCACCGCGCCGAAGCGCTTGTCGATGCCGCGCAGCTCGAGCGCAGGCGGAAGGGAAGCCGATGTCATCGGGTTGAAAGTTGAAGCGAGAAAGTTGAAAGCCCCAAGGGTGAAAGAGCCGGGCGATCCGTTCTTTCAACGTTCATCTTTCAACTTTCACCGGGTGCGGCCCGCACCCTACTGCGCCTTATATTCCGACACCTTGAGCTTGCCGCTGACGATGTCGGCCCGGGCCTGGTCGAGGCGCCGCTTCATCGCCGGGGTCAGCACGGTGCGGTTATACTCGTCGTAGGAGTAATCCACGCCGTCTTCCGCCAGCCCCAGCACGAGCTGGCCGCTCTTCCACGTGCCCGCCTTCGCGTCCTGGAAAGCCTTGTAGACGGCGACATCGACGCGCTTCACCGCGGAGGTCAGCACGCTGCCGGGATGGAGATAATCCTGGTTGCTGTCGCAGCCGATGCTGAGGAGACCCGCATCCTGCGCGGCCTGCATCACGCCGATGCCGGTAGCTCCGGCCGCATGGAAGACGACGTCCGCACCGCGGCCGAACTGGCTCTTCGCGAGTTCGGCGCCCTTCGTCGGATCGCCCCAGGCCGCCGGCGTGGTGCCGGTCATGTTTTGAAACACTTCCACATTCGGGTTCACGTACTTCGCCCCCTCCACGTAACCGAGGGCAAATTTGCGGATGAGCGGGATGTCCATGCCGCCGATAAAGCCCACCTTGCCCGTCTTCGATGCGAGCGCGGCGGCCATGCCGCAGAGAAACGACGACTCCTGCTCGCGAAAATTGATCGACTGGACGTTCGGCAGGTCGACGACCGCATCGATGATGGTGAACTTCACCTCGGGAAACTGCCGGGCGACCCGTTCCACGGCCGAGGCCTGGGTGAAGCCAACCGCCACGATGATGCTGGAGCCCCGCTTGGCCAGCTGCGCCATGATCTGCTCGCGCTGGGCGGCGTTGGTGATCTCGAACTCGCGGAACGGAATGCCGGTGTCCTTTTTGAACTTCTCCGCCCCCACGCTGGCGGACTGGTTGAAGGAGCGGTCAAACTTGCCGCCGAAGTCGTAGACGATGGCCGGTTTGAAATCCGCCGCCGGTGTGAGGGTGACCGCGCTCAGCGAGACCAGCAGGACGGCCAAAAGACGGGAAGAAATCATCGGTGATAAATGCTGCCCGCGACCCTGCGAAAAAGCCGGGCACGAATCAATGCCCATCCGGTTGCCCGGATATCAGGCCTGAAACAAAGTGGGCGGGCACGCGGCAGAATACCCGTGTCATTGAAAGATTGAACACATTGCCCAAATGCATTGATCCGCAGTCGGAGCCGCGGCGCCCTCGCCGCGGACTGGACACGGTCAACGCGGCGAGGGCGCCGCATCTCCACGAAAACCGCGTTGAAGACAACTCGCTCCACCTTTCAACCGGCTTTTTCTACTGCCGAACCAACCTCCAGCGGCCTCCCGCAAAATTTAGGTAGGCCAAGGAAATTTTAGAATCCCGTTTGAACTTGAGCAAAGACTGACCTAACTGACCTCCCATGGTTGATCTTAAGCGTGGCAGGAAAGTTGGGGTGATTTTTGCCGGGATGTTAGTGACGGGCTTCATCGGTGGCTGCGGAAAGTCCGCCGTCCAAGCCCCTCCTCCCGTGGATGTCCAGGTCGTCACAGTGGAACAGCGGGATGTACCGGTCACCCGCGAATGGGTCGGCAGCCTCGACGGCTCCGTGAACGCGCAGATCCGCGCCCAGGTCACCGGCTACCTCATCAAGCAGAATTATCAGGAGGGCTCCGTCGTCGCCAAGGGCGATCCCCTCTTCGAGATCGACACCCGGCCGTTTGAATCGGCCCTCGCCCAGGCCAACGGCCAGCTGGCCCAGGCCCAGGCGCAGGCTGACAAGGCCGAACTGGACGTGAAGCGCTACACGCCGCTCGCCCAGAGCAAGGCGATCAGCGAGGAAGAACTGGATGACGCCGTCCAAGCCGGACTCGCGGGCAAAGCCCAGGTGGCGTCGGCGCAGGCCGCGGTCGACCAGGCCAAGCTCAACCTCGCCTTTACGCACATCGTGTCACCCATCGACGGCATCGCCGGACTGGTGCAGGCGCAGATCGGCGACCTCGTCGGCCCCGCCACCGGCGTCCTCACCACGGTTTCCACCGTCGACCCGATCAAGGCTTATTTCCCGATCAGCGAGCAGGCCTACCTCGAGTTCCGGCGGCGCGAGCCCGACGCGCCGAGCATTCCGAAAGGAACGCAATTCCAGCTGGTGCTCTCCGATGGCACGCTCTATCCGGCCGCCGGCGAATTTTTCGCCATCGACCGCCAGGTGGACAATAACACCGGGACGCTGCGCGTGGCGGCCTTGTTTCCCAATCCGAAGGGACTCCTCCGGCCCGGCCAGTTCGCCCGGGTGCGGGCGGTCGTGAACGTGGTGAAGGGCGCACTGCTCGTCCCGACCCGCGCGCTGACCGAACTGCAGGGCAGCTACCAGCTGATCACCATCGATGCGGCGAATCATGCCCACCTCGTCACGGTCAAGGTGGGCGAATCCTCCGGCGCGCTGAGCGTCGTCGAGGGGATCCACCCCGGCGACCGCGTCGTCGTGGAGGGTACCCAGAAGGTGAAGGAGGATGCGGTGGTGAATCCCCTGCCCTACTCCGCCACCGCGCCCGCCAAATAACCGCGCCGTGTCGAAATTTTTCATCAACCGCCCGATCGTCGCGATCGTCATCTCGATCATCACGGTGATCGTGGGCGTGGTCGCCTTCCTCAGCCTGCCGATCGCCCAGTTCCCGAAGATCGTCCCGCCCGAGGCGCGCATCACCACGACCTACGTCGGCGCCGACGCGCAGACCGTCGAGCAATCCGTCGCCACGCCCATCGAGCAGCAGCTGAGCGGCGTCGACAACCTGAACTACATGTTCTCGATCAACGGCAGCGACGGCTCGCTGCGGTTGTCGGCCAACTTCGACGTCAACACGGACCCGAACACCGACCTGATCCTCACCCAGATGCGCGTGACCCAGGCCGGCCCGCAGCTGCCGGTCGACGTGGCGAACTTCGGCGTGACCGTGCAAAAGCAGCTCACGGCACCGTTGATGCTCGTCGCGCTGTATTCGCCGACCAATTCCTACGACAGCACGTTCCTGGCGAACTACGCCTACATCAACATCAACGACCAGCTCACCCGCGTGCCCGGCATCGCCAGCGCCACGGTGTTCGGCGCCGGGCAGTACGCGATGCGCTACTGGGTCAAGCCCGACCAGCTCGCGAAACTCAACCTCACGGTCAATGACATCATCACGGCCATCCAGAGCCAGAACACGGTCAATCCCGCCGGCACGATCGGCGGCGAGCCCGCGCCCAAGGGCCAGGACTTCACCTACTCGGTCCGCGCCCAGGGCCGCCTGACCTCCCCCGAGGAATTCGGCGCGATCATCATCCGGGCCAATCCCGACGGCTCCACCGTCCGCCTGCGCGACGTGGCCCGGGTCGAGCTCGGCGCCCAGGTGTACAACGTGATGGGCCGGTTCAACGGCAAGCCGTCCGCGATCATTGCGATCTACCAGCTCCCGGGCTCCAACGCCCTCGACTGCGCCAACGGCGTGAAACAGGCCATGGCGAAGCTCAAGCTGCGGTTTCCGCAGGGCCTCGATTATGAGGTCGGCCTCGACACCACGCAGTCGGTGTCCGAGGGCGTGAAGGAAATCTCCAACACGCTCTGGCAGGCGCTGCTGCTGGTCATCCTCGTCGTCTTCGTGTTCCTGCAGGGCTGGCGCCCGACACTCATCCCGCTGCTGGCCGTGCCGGTGTCGCTGATCGGTACGTTCATCCTGTTTCCCGCGTTCGGCTTTTCGGTGAACACACTCTCGCTCTTCGGCCTCGTCCTGGCCATCGGCCTCGTGGTCGATGACGCCATCGTCGTCGTCGAGGCGGTCGAGCATCACATCGAGGAAGGCCTCTCGCCGCGCGATGCGACGCTCAAGGCAATGGAGGAGGTCGGCGGCCCGGTCGTGGCCATCGCGATCATCCTCGCGGCGGTGTTCATCCCGACGGCGTTCATCCCCGGCATCACCGGCCGGCTCTACCAGCAGTTCGCCCTGACGATCGCCATCTCCGTGATCATCTCGGCGTTCAACGCCCTGTCGCTCAGCCCCGCGCTGTCCGCGATGCTGCTCCGGCCCAAGGGCCAGAACCGCGGGCCGCTGGGCGGATTCTACAGCTGGTTCAACCGCGCCTTCGGCCGCGTGCAGGAAGGCTACGTCGGCATTTCCCGCCACCTGATCCGCAAGAGCGCGGTCAGCTTTGTGCTCCTCGCCCTCTTCGCGGCCGCCGCGCTCTGGTTCGGCAAAAAGCTGCCCACGTCGTTCCTGCCGGAGGAGGACCAGGGCTATGTGTACGTCGGCCTGCAGCTGCCCAACGCCTCCTCCCTCCAGCGCACCAGCGAGGTGGCGCGCAAGGTCGAGGAGATCATGAAGGCCACCCCGGGCGTGAAGAACTGCACGTCGGTCATCGGGTTCAGCCTGCTCAGCACGGTCTACAACACCTACAGCGCCTTCTTCTTCGTGAACTTCAAGCCGTGGTCCGAACGGACCAGCGAGGCCGAGCACTTCGATGCGATCAAGGCCCACCTGAACCGGGAGCTGTCCAAGATCCCGGAGGGCCGGGCGTTCGCCTTCTCGCCACCGTCCATCCCGGGCGTCGGCACCGCCGGCGGTTTCACTTTTGTGCTCGAGGACCGGGCCGGCCGCGATGTCGCCTTCCTCGCCAGCAATGTGAGCAAATTCATGGCCGCGGCGGCCAAACGGCCGGAGATTGCCGGGCTTACGACGACATTCCTGCCGTCCGTGCCACAGATTTTCGTGAATGTGGACCGTGACAAGGTCCTGAAGCAGGGCGTCGCGCTGGCCGATGTCTACAAGACCCTCCAGACCTTCATGGGCGGGGCGTTCGTGAATTACTTCAACCGCTTCGGCCGCCAGTGGCAGGTGTACGTCGCGGCGGAGGGCGAATACCGCAACAGTCCCGACAAGCTCGGCAGCTATTATGTCCGCAACCGGGCCGGCACCATGGTCCCGCTGTCGACCCTGACCACTGTCGAGAACCGCCTCGGGCCGGAATTCACCATGCGCTACAACCTGTACCGCAGCGCGCAGATCAACGGCGCGGCGGCGCCCGGCTACAGCTCCAACCAGGCGAACCAAGCCCTCGAGGAGGTGTTCGCCCAGACGATGCCGCGCGAGATGGGCTTCGATTACATCGGCATGTCGTTCCAGGAAAAGAAGGCGCAGGAGGGCGTGCCGCCCGCCGCGATCTTCGGGCTCTCCCTGCTCTTCGTCTTTCTGATTCTCGCCGCGCTTTACGAAAGCTGGTCGCTGCCGTTCAGCGTCCTGCTCGGCGTACCGGTCGCGGTGTTCGGCGCCTATGCGACCCTCCTCGCCCGGCACATGGAGAACAATGTCTTCGCCCAGATCGGCCTCGTCATGCTGATCGGGTTGTCGGCCAAGAACGCCATCCTGATCGTCGAGTTTGCGCGCACCCGCTATGAACACGGCGTCCCGCTGCTGGAAGCCGCGCTCGAGGGCGCCAAGATCCGGTTGCGGCCCATCCTGATGACGTCCCTCGCCTTCATCTTCGGCTGCATTCCCCTCTGGCTGGCGGACGGCTCGGGCTCCGTGGCGCGCCGCGTGATGGGCACCGCCGTGATCGGCGGCATGTTCGCGGCCAGCGCGCTGGCGATCTTCCTGATTCCCGTCACGTTCTTCGTCATCGAGATGTGGGCGACCAAGGGTCAGCCGCACAGCGCGCACAAGAGCACCCTCCATCCAGTCGCTGACCGCGGCGCCACTCCTTCCGACGCTCCCCCGGCGCCGCCCGGCCATTGAAACCCGTCATGAATCCTTGGACGAAAATCGGTGCGGTTCCGGCTTTCCTGTTGCTGGCCGGCTGCGCGATCGGGCCCGATTACAAGCGTCCCGCCGTGGATGCACCGCCGGCGTTCCGCATCGAACCCGCACCTGCCACGGATCGCTCGTTCGCCGATGCCGCGTGGTGGGACATCTACCAGGATGAGAAGCTGAAGAATTTGATCCGGGTGGCCCTGGCCGACGGATTTGACGCACGCATCGCGGCCGCGCGGGTCGAGCAGGCCCAGGCCATCGCCGCGCAGATCCACGGGCAGCGCTTTCCCGGGCTCGGTTACGCCGCCAACGCGGACCGCGGCCGCAACGCCCAGCTCGGCAATGCCTACACGCAGGGGAATGGTGCGACAGCCGACGGCTTCGACGGCTATCTGGCCGCCGCGTGGGAACTCGACCTGTGGGGTCGCGTCCGCCGGCTCGATGAAGCGGCCCGCGCCCAGTATCTCGCCTCGGAAGAGGCCCGGCGCGGAGTCCTGCTCAGCCTCGTGAGCCAGGTTGCCACGGGCTACTTCCAGCTCCAGGAGCTCGACGAGGAACTGCAGATTGCGCAACACGCCACCGAATCCTTCGGCGACAGCCTGAAACTGTTTAACCAGCGGCTGGAAGGCGGCGTCGCCTCGCGGCTCGAGACCGCCAGCGCCGAGGCGGCCATGGCCGCGAGCGCCGCGCGGGTGCCCGCGCTCGAACGCCAGATCGCGATGAAGGAAAATCAGCTCAGTGTCCTGCTCGGCCGCAGTCCCGGGGCGATCATCCGGGGCCCGCATCTGCTGGACCAGGCACTCCCGCCCGACGTACCCGCCGGCCTGCCCTCCGAACTCCTTGAGCGTCGCCCTGACGTGCGTCAGGCGGAGGCCGCCGCTCAGGCGGCCAATGCCGGCATCGGTGTCACGGTGGGTGGATTTCTGCCCAAGATCGGCCTGAGCGCGATCCTCGGGGCTGTGAGTCCCCAGCTGGACAATCTTACTTCCCGGCAGGCCGGCCTTTGGTCAGTGGGCGCCTCGGCCACCGGCCCGCTTTTCCAAGGCGGCGGACTGCATGGTCAGTACGACCAGGCGAAGGCGGCGTGGGAGCAGGCGAAACTGCAGTACCAGCAGACCGCCCTGAATGCGTTTGCCGAAGTCGCCGATGCCCTCGTCTCCCGCCAGAAGCTCGCCGAGGTGCGGGTGCAGCAGGAGCGCGCCGTGTATGCGTACGAGGATGCCCTCAAGGTGGCGACCCAGCGCTACACCGCCGGCAAAGCCGGCTATTACGAGGTGCTGCAAGCCCAGCAGCAGCTGTTTCCGGCCGAGGTGTCGCTGGCCCAAACCCGCCGCGACGAACTCACGGTGATCGTCCAACTCTACCAGGCACTCGGCGGCGGCTGGAACCTGAAGGACACCGCCGCCTGGGCCGGGCCGAAATAAGCGTTGGTCCCGCCAGTAGCAGCCGACGTAAGGAGGCTGGGTTTGAAAGTAGGGCAGGTCTTCGACCTGCCTTCCGGTTCGATTCCGGCGCGACGTGCAAGAGGGCGGGTCAAAGACGCCGCCCTACCACCCCAGCCTCCTTACGTCGGCTGCTACCGCCTTTGCCCCTTCGCGTTTAATCCGGGCTCAGGGGATTTTCACCGCCGGCAGATTCCAGATCTGCGCGGCGTATTCGCGGATGGTGCGGTCGCTTGAGAACTTGCCCATGCGCGCGGTGTTCAAGATGGCCATTTTTGCCCATTTGGACGGGTCGCGATAAGCGGCATCCACCCGCAGGTGGGCGTTGCTGTAGGAGCGGAAGTCGGCGAGCACCATGAACGGATCGCCGCCTTGCAGCAGGCTGTCGTGCACGAGGGAAAACGCGCCCTGCCCGCCCGGCGTGAAATAATCGCTGCCCAGCCAGTCGACCACAGCGCGCAGCTCCTCGTCCGCCTGGTAATAATCCCACGGACGGTAGCCGCGCGCGTGCAGCGCCTCGACCTCCCCGACGTTCATGCCGAAGATGAAGATGTTGTCGTCGCCGACCTCCTCTTTGATCTCGACGTTGGCGCCATCGAGCGTGCCGATGGTGAGCGCGCCGTTGAGCGCGAGCTTCATATTGCCCGTGCCCGAGGCCTCCTTGCCGGCGGTGGAAATCTGCTCCGACAGGTCGGCGGCGGGGATGATCTTCTCCGCGAGTGACACGCGGTAATTGGGCAGGAAGGCGACCTTGAGTTTGCCGCCGATGCGGGCGTCACCGTTGATCCGGGCGCCGATGGCATTGATCGCGTAGATGATGTTCTTCGCCAGGTCGTAGCCGGGCGCGGCCTTGGCGGCGAAGACGAACACGCGCGGCACGACGTCGAGTCCCGGATTCTGCAGGAGCCGGCGGTAAAGCGCGAGGATGTGCAGCAGGTTCAGGTGCTGCCGCTTGTACTCGTGCAGGCGCTTGATCTGCACGTCGAAGAGCGCGTCGGGCGAAACCTCGAGGCCGCATTCGGCCTTGATGACGGCGGCCAGCTCCACCTTGTTCGCGCGCTTGATGGCCATGAACTCGCGCTGGAAGGCGGCATCATCGACAAATTGATCGAGGCCCTGCAGCAGATCGAGGTCGCGCGGCCAGTCCACTCCGCCGAGTTTCCGGCTGATAAGCGCGGACAGCAGCGGGTTGCTCTTCAGGAGCCAGCGGCGCGGCGTGATGCCGTTGGTCTTGTTCTGGAATTTTCCGGGATAGAGCGCGTTGAACTCCGGGAAGAGGTCCTTCTTGAGGAGCTCCGTGTGCAGCGCCGCGACACCGTTGACGGTGTGCGAGCCGGCGACTGCGAGATTCGCCATGCGGACCATCTTATGGCCGTTCTCCTCGATCAGGGAACACACGCGCTTCTTCTCGTTGTCGCCCGGCCATTTCGCCTCCACCAGGGCCATGAGGTGCGTGTTGAGATCGTAGATGATCTGGAGATGGCGCGGCAAAACGCGCTCGAACAGGCCCACGCCCCACTTCTCCAGCGCCTCGGGCAGCAGCGTGTGGTTGGTGTAGGCAAAGGTCGGGGCGACGATAGCCCAGGCCGCGTCCCACGTCATGTTCTCCTCGTCGAGGAGGATGCGCATGAGCTCGATCACGGCGATGGCCGGGTGTGTGTCGTTGAGCTGCACCGCCACCTTGGCGGAGAAATTGGCCCAGGTGTTGCCCGGCGTGCGGAAATGCCGGCGCACGATGTCGCGCAGCGAACACGCGACGAAGAAGTACTGCTGCGTCAGGCGCAGCTCCTTGCCGTTCTCCGTCTTGTCATTCGGGTAAAGCACCTTCGAGACAGTCTCGCCCACGGCCTTGTCATGGACGGCCTCGACGTAGCCGCCGCGGTTGAACGCCTCGAGGTCGAAATCCTCCGAGGACTTCGAGGCCCAGAGCCGGAGGATGTTGACGGTCTTGGTCCCGTAGCCCGCGGTCGGGATGTCGTGCGGCACGCCGATGATGGTCTTGGTGTCGACCCAGCGGGGACGGTAATTGCCGCGGTCATCGAAGACATTCTCGACCCGGCCATAGAGGTGCACCTCCTGCGTGTACTCGGCGCGGACGACCTCCCACGGATCGCCGAAGCGGGTCCAGTTGTCCGGATGCTCGACCTGATGGCCCTTCACGAACGACTGCTTGAAAAGGCCGAACTCGTAGTAAATGCCATAGCCGAGCGCCGGATAGTCCAGCGTCGCCAGCGAATCGAGGAAGCAGGCCGCCAGCCGGCCGAGGCCGCCGTTGCCGAGGCCCATGTCGAACTCGGACTCGCGGATTTTCTCAAAATCCTGGCCGAGCGAAGTCAGCGCCGCCTTGGCGGTGTCAAACAGCCCGGTGGCGAGCAGGTTGTTGCCCAGCAGCCGGCCCATGAGGTACTCGAGTGAGAAATAGTAAATCCGGCGGACATTCTGCGCGTTGTGCACGACCTGCGTCGCGATCATGCGCTCGTGGATGGTATCCCGCACCGCCAGGGCGGTGGCGACCCACCAGTCGCGCGGCGTCGCCGTGCTCGGATAACGGGCGAGCGTGGAGACCAGGTGCCGCTGGATCAGCGAGCGAAGCACGGTCTCCGGGGAGTCGTGCGGCGCCGCCGGGGCGGGAGCGGAAGCGGGGGCCTTGGCATCGGTGGATTTCTTCGGAGCAGTCGGCATGGGAAAGGTACGGGAAGGGAACCAAGATTCGTGCCAGCACCGGCGCTAGGCACGTCTATTTTTTGGCGGTGGGCAATAGGCTGTAGGCTTTAAGCTTTAGGCGGCAATCCACCGCCAGCAACAAACCGGTTACTTCGCCTATCGCTTACAGCCTAAAGCCTACCGCTTTAAGCTCATTGCCTAACTACCTCTGAAACCGCCGCGCGAGCTCACCATGCTGTAACTCGATGTAGGTCGGCCGGCCGGCCGGGTTCGTGAGCGGCGTGCGGGTCGCGAACAGCTGGGCGACCAGGGCCTGCAGCTCCGTTTCGGTCGCTGTGGCTGGCAGCCGGATGGCCTTGGCGGCGGCAAGACGCGCCAGGTCCTCGCGGGCCAGATCCGTGTTCTTATCCGGCACCCGGCCCTCGCGGAAGGCGCCCAGCAGGTCCCGCAGGAAAGGCTCGGCGTCCGCCGGCTCCATCCAAGTGGGCACCGACTCGACGCGGAAGAAATTCCGGCCGAACTCCCCAATCTCAAAGCCGTGGGCATTGAGAAACGCGAGCCGGTCGAGCAGCAGCGCCGTCATGATCGGGTCCAGCTCCATGGGCACCGGCAGCAACAATCGCTGGCTCGGCACCGCACCCGCCCGGAACTGCTCCTGCAGCCGCTCAAACCACACGCGTTCATGGGCCGCCCGGCGGTCCAGCAGCACGACGCCCACGGCCGTCTCAAACAAAACGTAATTCCCGTGGGCCAGCCCAATGAAACGCCAGCCCAATTGCGGATTGCGGAGACCGGAGACCGGATTGGGTCCGGACGCAGGCGTCGGCGCCGCGACGGGTTGCGGGTGGAGCGCGTTGCCTTCAACGCGCTGGAGGGGCATGGCAGGCGCAACAAACGGAATCGGCCCAACCTGCCCGGCCAGTCGCGGCGCAGTCCCACCCTGCAATGGCGCCACCGGTGCGGACAAATTACTCTCCGGTTTCCGGTATCCGAAATCCGCAATCGCTCCGTCCGGTTTCCTGTTTCCGGCTTGCCCGCCGAAGCCTTGGCGAAGGTGGGAATCCGAAATCTCCCGCAGTCTCTGCAGCACGCTGCGGATCACAAACGCGCGCACGGCCGGCTCGCTGCGGAAGCGGACTTCGCGCTTGGCCGGGTGCACGTTCACATCGACGGCCGCCGGGTCGCATTCGAAGAACACGAACGCGAGCGGGTAGCGGCCCTTCGGCAGCGACTCGTGGTAGCTCTCGATCAATGCGTAGTTCAGCGTGCGGCTGTCCACCGGCCGCTGGTTCACGAACACGATCATCTCGTGCCGCGTCGCCCGGCCGACGCCCGGCCGGCCGATCAGCCCGCTCAACCGCACGCCCGTCTCGCCCGCTTCCAGCGGCACCAGTGCCTCGGCGGTCTGCCGGCCAAAGATCTCCGCGACGCGCTCGAGCAGGGTCGCACACTCGGGCGAGCGGAAAATCACGCGGCCGTCCTCAACCAGGGTGAAGGCCGTCTGCGGGCAGGCCAGCGCGTAAAGCCGCACGCACTGGATGATATGCGCCGCCTCGGTCTGGTCCGTCTTCAGGAATTTCCGGCGCGCCGGGACCGAGTTGAACAGGTGCGTGACCTCGATGCGCGTGCCGACCGGCCGGCCGCAGTCGCGCACGTGGACGAATTTGCCGCCGTTGACCAGGATCTCCGTGCCCGCGTCGCTGGCCGCTTCGCGCGTCTGCAGCTCAAAGCGCGACACGCTCGCGATCGACGGCAGCGCCTCGCCGCGAAACCCGTAGCTGGCCAGCCGGTCGAGATCGGACGCCTCGGCGATCTTGCTGGTAGCGTGGCGCTCGAGGGCGAGCAGTGCGTCATCCCGCGCCATGCCGGAACCGTTGTCCTCGACCCGCATAAGCGAGCGGCCGCCATGGCGGAACTCGACCTCGATGCGGGTGGCGCCGGCGTCGAGGGCGTTCTCCACGAGTTCCTTCACCACCGCAGCCGGGCGCTCGATCACCTCGCCCGCGGCAATCTGGTTGGCAACCCGGTCAGTGAGAATGCGGACTTTGGACATGAAGGCTTCGGAAGGATCGCGGAAACGCGGAAGGGAGGAAGCGCGGAATCAATGCGAGAGGACAATCCGCCGGATTTCGAGTGTCGGTTTGGCGAAATTCACGACCAGCGCCAGCGGCAAATTCGTGGCCTTCAAATAAGAGCGCGCCGTCGCCAGATGGATATCCTCGATTTCTTTGCAGGCTTTCAGTTCGAGGACGACACGCGCACTGATCAAATAATCCAACCGGTGCTCCCTCACCGGCTTCCCGTCATACAAAAGTACCACGGTCTTCTGCCGTTCAAAGGCCAGACCCGTCTTGGCCAATTCAATGGCCTGCGCCTCCTCATAGACTTTCTCCAGAAATCCGGGCCCGAGCACCTGATGCACCCGCATACAGCAGCCGATAATCCGGCCTGAGAGCTCCGCCTCAATCAATTCCATGGGATCGAATCCGCGCTTCCGCTTCTCCGCGCTTCCGCGATAAAAAATCCTACTTCAGCAGCCGCTTCCAGCGATTGAACTGTTTCGTCAGCTGCGCCGGCCCGGGCATGCCGGTGCCGGTACGCTTCGCCAGCGCGCGCAACGGATCAAAGACCTGCACCCAGTCCGGGCCGAAGGCGGCGTGCACTTTCTGCACTTCCTCGGTCGGAATCTGGTCGAGGCGGATCGTATTTTTCTCGGCCAGCCGCACCACCGCGCCCACGGCATGATGCGCCTCGCGGAAGGGCACGCCCTTGAGCACGAGATAATCCGCCAGGTCCGTCGCTAGCAGCGCCGGGTCGGCCACCGCGGCGGCGCAGCGCTCCCGGTAAAACGTCATCCCGCCCAGCACGCCCGCCAGCACATCGGCGCACAGCGCAGTCTGGTCAAAGCTGTCGAAGACCGGCGGCTTGTCCTCCTGCAGGTCGCGGTTGTAGGTCAGCGGCAGGCCCTTCGTGAGCGTGAGCAGCGTGTGCAGGTTGCCCTGCAGCCGCGCGGACTTGCCCCGCAGCAGTTCGCACGCGTCGGGATTCTTCTTCTGCGGCATCAGCGACGAGCCGGTGCAGAAGGCGTCGGACAACTCCACGAATTTGAATTCCGCGCTGCTCCACAGGATCAGGTCCTCGGCGATGCGCGACAAGTGCACGCCAAACAACGCGCATGCCGTCGCGAACTCGATGAAGACATCGCGGTCGGCGACGGTGTCCATGGAGTTCTGCGTGACCTGCGGCCGGCCCTTGGCGTCGGTGAAGCCCAGCGCCACAGCCGTAAACTCGCGGTCGATCGGCAGCGTGGTGCCGGCAATCGCCCCGGAGCCGAGCGGGCACCAGTTGGCATGCGCCGCCACGCCGGCGAAGCGCGCGCGGTCGCGGTCGAGCATCTCGAGCCACGCGAACAGATGATGCGCCAGGTACACCGGCTGCGCCCGCTGCAGGTGCGTGTAACCGGGGATGAGAATGTCGCGGTTCGCGCCGGCCACAGTCAGCAGCGCGCACTCGGCGCCGGCGATTTTTTCGGCGAGGACGCCGCAGGCAAATTTGAACCACAGCCGCATGTCGGTCGCGATCTGGTCATTCCGGCTCCGCGCCGTGTGCAGCTTGGCCGCGGCGGCCACGCGTTTCGTCAGCGCCTGCTCGATGTTCATGTGAACGTCCTCGAGCTTGGTGTCCCAGGCAAACTTGCCCGCCGCGATCTCGGCCAGGATGGCATCGAGCCCGGCGTGGATGGCGTCGCATTCCTTGGCGGTGATGAGGCCGACGTGCGCGAGCATGGCCGAGTGGGCCTTGCTGCCCACGATGTCGAACGGCGCCAGGCGGCGGTCGAACGAGACGGACTCGCTGAACTGCAGCATTAATTCGGCGGGACCCGCGGTGAAGCGGCCGCCCCAGGTCGCTTGGGAGGCTTTGGCCATGACACCGGGAGCAGACGGCGCCGTCCCGCTGCGCGCAAGCGCGAAGCGGGACGGTGCTGGAGAAGGGAGCAGGGAGAAAGGAGCAGGGATTCGTAGAGCCGTAAATGTGGGCGGGGTGCCCAGACCCCGCGTTCATCCACTGGTAGGGCGAATCCTCCGGATGAGCCGTGACCGTGGCGGCTCGTTGGGGACAACTCGCCCTACCTTTCGAAGCGGAGTGAAAGCGCCCCACCAACATTTCAAACTCTGCTCATCCCTTCTCCCTTCTCCTTTCTCCAGCCTGCAG
>CAIONS010000038.1 GCA_903859715.1 uncultured Opitutia bacterium | reverse complement strand
CGACCGGGTCATCGTCGTCGAGGAACATTCCGTCGTCGGCGGGCTGGGCCAGCAGTTGAAGGCGCTGGCCTTTGAGAGCGGCGCCCGCTGCCGGTTGCACGCCTTTTCCCTGCGGGACGAATTCATCCACTGCTACGGCTCTCATGACGACCTGTTGAAGGCCCATGGCCTGCATCCGGATTTGCTCTACGCGAAGATCTTCGCATAACCGCCCCGCCATGGTGCACCTCGACCCCAACCCTGCCCTCCCTCGGGCGACATCCTGCAACAGCTCCTCAGTCGTCGCGCTCGGGCCGTTTCCCTCGGCTGCTTCACAACCATGATGACCGGCGGCGAACTCGTTCCCACCGGCATCCGCGAGGAGTTGGACCTGACCATCTGCATCCCCTGCCTGAACGAGGAAAGCCGGGTCGTCCCCGCCATCGAGAACACCTGCGCGGCAGCGCGCGAGGTGGGCTGCAGCTACGAGATCTTCGTGATCGACGATGCGTCGACCGATGGCACCTCGGCGGCGGTGGAGGATTTCTGCCGCCGGCATCCCGACCTGCCCGTCAAGCTGCATCGCAATCCCTACAATCTCGGGCTCGCCCGCAGTTTTGTGGACACGGCCTTTCGCGGTCGTGGCAAATATTACCGGCTCGTATGCGGTGACAACGTCGACTCGAAGGAACTCATCGTCCGCATCCTGCGTGAAATGGGCCACGCCGATCTGATCATTCCGTATCACGCCACGATCTCGGGCAAGAGCTGGCCCCGGGTCGCCCTTTCGAAGTTTTATACCTGGCTGGTGAACGTGCTCAGCGGCTACCGGCTCCACTACTACAATGGTCACCCGATTTACCGCCGATTTCACGTCATGCGCTGGGCGTCCTACAATTACGGCTTCGGGTTTCAAGCCGACCTCGTGACCATGCTGCTGGACGAG
The DNA here is from genome assembly GCA_903859715.1 of uncultured Opitutia bacterium. Taxonomy (GTDB): domain Bacteria; phylum Verrucomicrobiota; class Verrucomicrobiia; order Opitutales; family Opitutaceae; genus Opi-474. Next base: position 3,619 of record CAIONS010000038.1, on the reverse strand, counting down.
GGCGCCACCCACCTCGAGGTCGCGGTGGCGGGAAGCCATGTCACCAAGCCGCGCGAAAGCACGCCGCTGACCCTCCGCAATTTCGTCTCCACCGGCCACACCTTGTTCGACATCACCCTGCGCCGCGTCCGCCGCGTGTTTTTCGGCCGCTAGGCCGGAATCGATCCATTCGAGGTGGTAGCCGAGCAGCGACTCTGGATTCCGCTAGAACGCCCGATGGAGATGCGACTTCCCGGTCGCAACGGACGGCGACCGGGAGGTCGCCGCCCCACCCGATTTGCGCTTTAGGAATTCGCATTCTCCGCGGCGAACTGGAGCAGCATCGCCTTGATGTCCATGGCGTCATAGCCATAATGCTCTCTGGCCCGCACGCTCGAGACGACAAAGCCGGGCATCGGCGACAACTCCGGCCGGATGCGCGACCGACCCCCGAAGGCGTCGACCAACAGTTGCACGGCATCCCCCACCGGGATTTGGCCGGACGCACCCAAGGTAACTGCATCCGCGCCAGTCCAATCCTGCTCCAACAAACGGACCGTAAACCGGGTCAGGTCAGCCACATGAACCGCGTTGTTGAACGGAGTGCCCGGATTGAACACGGTTATTTCTCGCCCTTCCCGCGCTGCGGCCAATACGCCGGTCAGCCAATTCCTGACCGAGCCACGGCCAATGATGCCGGGAAGCCGCAGGGCCAGCGAACTAAACGTATTCTCCTTTGCGGCGACCAGTTCTTCCGCCTCGTGTTTTGCCCGTCCATAGATGTCCGGCTCGCGCACCGGCGTATTCTCATCGACTACCGGCGTTTCGATCCGGCCATAAATCGAAAGCGTCGAGAAGAGGATGAACTTGCGCACCCCCGAGTCCCGGGCATGCCGCACCAGCCGGCTCGTCGAGCGCACGTTGTCGCGCGTCAGATCGTCCGCTGTTGCCCCGGACCCGGGCGAGCGGCCCGCGGCGTGCACGATCGCATCAATTTTCGCCGGCAGCGTGAGATCCGCGGAAAGGTCGCCGGCGATCACCTGCAGGTCGCCCGCGCGCCCGGCGTCTTCCGGCAGGCGTCCACGCCCGGACCTGACGACAGCCGTCACCCGGTGCCCATCCGCCAACAATCCCAGCGCCACTTCCGCCCCGCTAAATCCACCGGCTCCCGTTACCAGAACGTGCATGCTTGCGCGGGGTCGAGTGTTTATCGGTCGTAGCGGACATTTTCACCCAGAGGCACCGAGAGCACAGCGATCGGGAGTTCGATCACTGCCCAGGAATCCTCCGTGTGCTCTGTGCCTCTGCGTGAAACCGGTTTGTTTTCGTGTCATGTTGTGCCTCTTCGTGGCGAGAAATCTGCGGATTACTGGAAACGTGCCACCATCCTGCCGTCCACTCATTCCGCGTAGAATTCGCGGATCACAGCCAGGATATACGCGATTTGCTCCCCGGTAATATACTGGTGCGCGGGCAGGGTCACCACCTCGTCCGACTGTCGCTCGCAGACCGGAAAATCCCCGCGCTTGTAGCCAAGGTCGCGCGCCGCATTTTGCAGGTGAATCGGAATCGGATAGTGCACCTTCGCCTCGATCCCGCGGCTGATGAGAAACCGGACGAACTCGTCGCGGCGCTTCGTGGTGACGAGATAGAGCTGATAAACCTCGCGGTGACCCGCCAGCCGCTGCGGCCGGCTGATCTTGGCTTCCAGGCCCTTGAGTCCGTCATCCAGCAGCCCCGCGTTGTGAATGCGCTTTTCGATCAGCCCTTCAACCGTATCGAGCACCCGGCTTCCCACCACGGCTTGGAATGGCTGCAGGCGGTCGTTGACGCCCCAGATCTCGATGTGGTCCCGGTCCACCATGCCGTGGTTCCGGTAGAGCCGGAGAAATTTCGCGATCTTGTCATCATCCGTGACAATGATGCCGCCATCGCCCCAGACATTCAGCGGCTTGATCGGGTGCATGCTGAAGGTACCCGTCTTGCCAAAAGTCCCGGCGCAACGGCCGTTGATCTTCGCCCCCACTGCCTGGCAGGCATCCTCGACGACGGGAATCCCGCGACGGTTCGCGATCTCAAGGATTCTGTCCATGTCCGGCGGAGCGCCCGCCCAGTGCACCGGCAGGATGGCCGCGGTGTTGACCGTGATCGCACGCTCGATGGCGCTGACGTCGATCTGGTACCTGTCGTCACAATCGACAAATACCGGGCGCCCGCCCGCCGCGACAATTGCGCCCACCGTGGCGATGAAAGTATTGGCGACGGTGATCACTTCCTTGCCGGGCCCGACTCCGACCGCCTTGAGCGAAAGGATCAACGCACCGGTCCCGGTATTCGTACCGATTGCATGCTTGGCCCCGACGTAGGCGGCGAATTTCTTTTCAAAGGCCTCGACGAACGGCCCCAGGGTAAACTCCCCCGTCGCGACGAGCTTCCGTAGATCTTGAAAGTAGTCTTCGACGTCGGCGAACTGCCGATCGAGATAGTTATAGGGAACCTGCATTTTCGAAAGAGATGATCGCTGCGGCTATTTGTAGAACGATGAAATGAGTTCCACCACGCGATCCTGCTGGACGTGGGTGAGCGTGTGATAGAGCGGAAGCGTCAGGATTTCGCTCACGTACTGCATGGTTTTGGGAAAATCCGACGCGGTATAGCCCAGATCACGGGCCGCGGGTTGGAGGTGAATGGGCGTGGCATAGTGGATCAGCGTCTCCACGCCGTTTTTGCCCAGGTATTGCTTGAGCTCGTCCCGTCGCTTCGCCCTGACGATGTAGGTTTGGAAAACGCACCGCTCGCCCGGTCCCTCGTCGGGAACGCCCACATAGGGGCGCAGCAGCTCGTTGTAGCGAAGGGCGAGAGTCCGGCGGCGATCCGTCCATGCATCGAGATACCGCAACTGCACCCGGAGCATGGCGGCCTGGATCTCGTCCAGGCGCGAATTGAAGCTCCAGAAATCGCACTGCTCGCGGTTGGCCAGGCCGTGATTGCGGGACTGCACGAGTCTGGCCTGCACCACCGGATCATTGGTCGTGACGATTCCCGCGTCCCCAAAGGCGTGGAGATTCTTGAGCGGATGCAGGCTGAAACACGCCGCGTCGCCCCAGCTTCCGGCCCGGCGGCCGTCGAGGGTGGCCCCGATGGCCTGGGCCGCATCCTCCAGCACAAACAGGCCGTGTCTTCCAGCGATCGCGAGGATCTCCTTCATCTTCGCCAGGCGACCGGTCAAGTGCACGGGCATGATGGCGCGGGTCCGGCTCGAAATCGCCGCCTCCAGCTTTTCCGGGTCCATGTTTCCGTCATCGCCGAGATCGACGAACACCGGCTTGGCCCCGGCGAGCGCGATGGCGGACGCTGAAGCGATGAAGGAATTCGGCGCCGTTATGACCTCGTCGCCTGGGCGCAAGCCGAGTCCACGCAGCACCAGATGCAAGGCATCCGTCCCATTGGCTACCCCGGCCGCGAACCCGACTCCGCAATACCCGGCAAATTCCCGTTCGAACTCCGCGCACTCCGGGCCGAGGATGTAACGCCCGCTATCGAGAACCTTTTCCACCGCGCGCATGAGCTCCGGCTTGACCAAGGCGGCTTCGGCCGAAAGCGCGGTATAGGGTACGGCATCATGAGACATGTTGGCGGG
>CAIONS010000037.1 GCA_903859715.1 uncultured Opitutia bacterium | reverse complement strand
TTCCATCCCTGGCGCCGGTCAGGCCCGCCGAGCCGGGCCTTCCCTCCGCCAGGGATGGACAACCAGCGTCAGTCGTATCAACATCAACCAATCGCCCAGACCGACTCTAGGGATGGACCGAAAAGAGGGATCCACTCACCGGGATCATTTCGCCGGAAGACCCTGCGCCGGCTCCACCGGGCTGCGACGCTGCTTGTTCTGCCACAACACCACGGCCATCAGGATCACCACGACCAGGTTGGCCGCAAAGGCGCCGATCCGGATCCATGTAAACCGATCCATCAGTTCATAAAATTCGATGGGCAGGTAAATCGCGCCGCTGAGCAGCGCAAGCCATTCAGCCCAGGCCTTGGCCTTCCACAGGCCATACGCCTCGGTGAACCGGAACGCTGCATAGACGAAGCCGAACCCCGCAATGAACCAGAGCCGGCTGTCCGTCACCCGTGACGCCGCCTCCACGAAGACGCTGGCATAGTGCTTGGTCGGGTTCAGGTGCAGGCGGCCGACCAGGGCCATGGCGAGCGCCCGCAGGTCACGGTGCAAAAGCGAGAGTACGCCAAACCCGGCCAGCAGCACGATTCCCCCTTTGATGGCTTCGAAGATCGCCACAGACTTGACCAGGGTACGGGATGCGGTGCGGGAGATCACGGTAGGGGTTGGGCAACTTTGCGGGCAATGGTTTCAACACGCCGGCAGGAGACAGGCAACACTGGGAACTTGGTTGATCGAAAGATGCAAGGAGGGAAGGAAGTTAAGCGGGTCGCGTTTGGATTGTAACGTTTGGGCGGCGAAACGTCCCGCCAAGCCCAGCCTCCTTACGTCGACTGCTACTACGATCTTGGCCGCCTGATCTTGCGTTTCTGTTCCCTGCTCCTTTCTCCGTGCTCCCTTCTCCAGCAGCGGTATCACCGCTGCTACCCGTCCAGGCTGCGCCGGACGGTGTTGAGCAGCGTGAGGCGGTCGATCGGCTTGGATACATACGTGCCAATCTCGGTGAACGGTGTCCGAGAATCCGAGGCCTCCGGGGAATAGCCGCTGATGATGATCACCTTGAGGGTGCTTTTCATCTCCTTGAGCATGGTGGCCAGTTTCAACCCGCTCATCCCGCCCGGCATCACCATGTCCGTGATCAGCAGGTCAAACCGCTGCCCCTGTTCCTGCCACTGCTTCAGGCCTTCGATGGCGTTCGGCACCGCCACGATGTTGTAGCCCACCTGCTCGAGGCAGAGGGCGGAAATTTCCCGGACGGCATCGTCGTCCTCGACGATCAGGATCCGCTCCCGCCCTCCCCGGACTTCCGGAACCTCGAAACCTGACCGGCTTCCGGCCGGCCGCTCCACAGCGGGAAGATAAACGCGGAACACACTCCCCTTGCCGACGGTGCTCTCCACTTCCACCCACCCGCCGTGTTGCTTCACGATCCCATAAACGGTCGCCAAGCCCAGGCCCGTGCCTTTGCCCACTTCCTTGGTCGTGAAGAACGGCTCGAAGATCCGCTTCAAGGTGTAGGCGTCCATTCCGTGACCGGTGTCGGTCACGGTCAGGCAGACAAACCGCCCGGCCCGGCGGACCTCGGTCGCCGAGATGTCATCAAATTCAACCGTGCCCGTATCCACCACCAGCCGCCCGCCGTTCGGCATGGCATCACGCGCATTGACCGACAGGTTCATGACCACCTGCTCCATCATGCCGGCGTCGGCATTGATCCACATCGGGAGCCCGCGGTTGTTGAACTTCAGGTCGATGTGTTCGCCCAGGATGCGGCCCAGCATCTTGAACACCTCGACGAGCGCCTGGTTCAGGTCCATCGGCTGCATGTCGATCGCCTCGCGCCGGCTGAACATCAGCAGCTGCCGCGTGAGCCGCGCGGCCTTCTGGGTGATGTCTTCCAGGCCTTTCAGTTTCGACACGGTCGGCGCGGGCAGCGTGGTGTCCGTGGCCAGCAGGCTCAGCTGGATCATGAGCACGGCCAGGATATTGTTGAAATCGTGCGCGATGCCACCGGCCAGCTGGCCGAACGCATCCATCTTCTGCGCCTGCACAAATTGCGTCTGCAGCTGCTGGTATTCCGTGATGTCCGTGTCGACGCCGCCGATCGCGTAGATCTTTCCGTGCGCGTCGCGGAGGGGGAATTTCACGGCGAGGTAGGTCTTGATCACGCCGTTCTCTTCGCTCCGCTCCTCCATGGTGATGGGCGCGCCCTTCTCCACCACGAGGCGGTCATGGCTCTCGCGCAGGTCCGCCACCGCCGGCGGGACCAGATCCCGGATCATCATGCCGATCATGCTCGCGCCACCATGCTGGTACTTCTCGTTGAACAGCCGGTTGGTCAGGAGATACCGGCCCTCGAGGTTCTTCACGTAGATCATCGCCGGACTGTGGTCGAGAATCGCCTCCAGCCGCTCCTGCGTTAGGTGCAGCGCATCCTCGAGCCGCTGTGGGTCTATGCGGTGCTGGGTCTGCCGCACGGGCCGGGGGAGGCTGTGCCCGGGTTGCTCCATATTCACGGGGGACTGCAGACCGCGAGCGAGGAAACGGTCCGGCATTTTGCGCAGCGCGGTTATGCCGTGCTGAGCTTTGACTGGTTCGGACCGACGGCGGAGCGTTCGGCCGAGGTCACGACGGTGTTTCCCGCGGTGATTCCCCGGATCGATGATCGCACGGTCCCACTGGAAAGGGCGCGGATCCTTCATGGCGTGCAGATGGCGCGGCGCGGACTCAGCCTGCTCGCGGCCCGTCCGGAAGTGCAGGGCGAACGGCTGGGGGTGATCGGAATCAGCTGGGGCGGAATCGTGACTTGGCTGCTCAATGCGCAGGATCCGCGCGTGCGGGCGGCGATCCCGGTTTTTGGCTGTGGTTTCTCCGTGGAACCGCGGGCCGGCGAGCGGGCCTGGTTTGCGGCCTTTCAGCCGGAGCACTTCGGGTCGCGGCAACTCGGGCCCGTGCTTTATCTGAACGGGACCAACGATTTTTCCGGCTGCCTGCCCATGGCCCGGCAACTGTTCGATGACGTGCAGGTGGAGAAAAGGACCTTCCTCGGGCCCAATGAGAATCATGGCCTGTGGCCGGAGACCCTGCTCACTGCGTCGAACTGGCTGGATCATTACCTCAAGGACGCGCCGGCACTGCCGCCCGCGCCGAGATTTTCTGTGACCGATGCAGGTGAAACGGCGCAGGTCACCGGCATGGCGGCGGGCGCTGTGCGGGTGGAGGTGTATTTCAGTTATGGCACTGACACGCACGCGCCGGGAGGCTTCTGGCATGAGACTGCGGCGACGGGCAGGGAGGACTTTGCCGTGGTCATACCGCTGTGGCGGGGAGTCCGGCGTCTGGAGGTGCTGGCCTTGGCGCATTATCCGGACGGAAGCGTGCTCAGCAGTTTTCCCGAGGCGGTGGTGGTCGCTGGCGCGGAGCTTGATTCTCCACCCGAAAGATTCACGCGTGAGCTTTACACTCCGGAGTACGGCATCAGCCCGTGGTTCAGCCAGTGGCGGTGGCGGAGAACGGAAGTCCTGCCGATCGCGGGCCGGCTGGAGGTTGGCATCGCAGGCAGGGAAGGGCGGAGGTGGCTTCGTTTGCTGCCGGGTAAGGCGCCGGTGGCTGGTGAGCCGGTGTTTGATCTCATGCTGCGGTCGCCTGGCTGTGCCTTGGTGGAAAAGGCCGGGGTCCGCTCGCTGGAAGTGGAGTTGCTCATGCCGGAAGGCGGAAGCTGTGAAGTGACGGCGTCGGCGTCCGGCCCGAATGACACCATCGAGGCCGGAGACACCTGGAGTGCCCGGGCAGTTGTCGCGCCCGGCGAACTGGCGCAGACCGTGCGGTTCGATGCCGGCGGATTTACCGGCCAGGGCAATTCGAGCGGGAGGTCTTTTTCGTTTGGTACGTTGAACCAGCTCGGGCTGCGGCTCTGGTCGGCCGGGGCTTCGCCCGGGGTGGGGAAAATCCGGCTCAAGTGACGGCGCTTTGCCTCCCGTGAAGCGGACGCGGTCTCACGGTCCGTAGGTGATGGTACGGATACCCGCCACGCCGTTGATCGTGATCGTCGTGCCCTGCGTAAAGCTGTCCGGGTAGGTTTCGTTCGCGATCAGGTTCAGGGCTTTCACGTAGTTTGACGGCCCGACGATGTCATCGATGGCCACGGTGGAGTTGCCGCTCTCCAGAAAATACTGGTCCGACGCAGACGAGAGTTGGCGGGCATTATTAAGGATCGCCTTGTCCTGCGAAGACTGCCGGATCCGCTGGAATGCCGGGAGCGCCATGGCCGCCAGCAAACTGATGATGGTGACGACGATCATGAGCTCGACGAGCGTGAAGCCGGGGGCAGAACTGGGGGTGGGCTTCATGGCAAAGTCGCTGCGGTCAGACGCGACAACGGCTCGTGTTTAGCGGTGGAATTCGCCGGAAGCAAAGTGAAACATCGGGCGGCGGGATTTCGTGCGCGTTTGATTTCTCTGGGGAGGATTCCTCAGGCGTTGCGTTCGGTTTTGAGCCTACGTCGTGCGGACCGGCTGCGTTTTGATTTAGCAAAGCTGCCTTGAAAGACTTCGGTTCCGAGGTGAAAACACCGGGCTGCGAGTTCACTCCAAACCCATGAAACGACCCTGTCCGATGATGAGAGCGGTTTCGGTTTTCCTGGTCCTTGCCTGGGTTTCAATCGGCGTGCGGGCCGCGTCCGCGGAGCCGCCGGCGTTTAAGCGGACGATCTATCTGGTTCGTCATGGGGAGTACGACCTGAAGCCACAGGGCGATGAGGACGTCATCAACGGGCTGACCCCGCTCGGGTTTTCCCAGGCGAGGTTGATTGCGGCCCGGCTTCGCGGCATGCCGGTGGAGTTTTCTTCGCTGACTTCGAGCACCATGACCCGGGCCCGCCAGACGGCGCAGGTTATCGGCCAATCGTTTCCCCAGCTCAAATTGCAGACCACACCGCTGCTGCGCGAATGCCTGCCGCGCACGCATCGTATCGAGGCGATGAAGGGCGCGACGCCCGCGGAACTCGATGCGGCCGAGGCCCAGCTCAACCAAGCCTTCGCGACTTGGTTTGTCCCGGCCAAGGGCGCTGAGCAGAGCGACATCATCGTCTGCCACGGCAACGTCATCCGCTATTTTGTGATGAAGGCTCTGGGCGTGGATCCGCAGGCCTGGCTTGGGCTGGCGGTGGGGAACTGCAGTCTCACGATCATCCAAGTGTCGCCCACCGGCGCGTTCAAGGTGCTCGCGGTGGGGGATGTCGGCCATCTTCCGCCCAACCTCCAGAGCGGCCTTCCCCGCGCCGCCTCCCGATTGGCGGCACCCGAGGCTGCACCCTAGACAGGGCGGCCGACTCTTTGGCCGGCGAACAATTCAACTTACCTCTCCGCATGAAACTTGTTCGGCCCTTGGTCTGGATCGTTCTCGCTGGTGGTTTGACAGGATTTTCCCGCGCCGCCGAACCGGCGGCCATGCCTGTGCTCCATATTGATGTGGGACACATAACCGCCCGGGTCAGCCCGCTTCATGCCGGTCTCATGACCGAGGAGATCAACCATGCGTACGATGGCGGGCTGTATGCGGAGCTGGTCGCCAATCGGGCTTTTCTGGAGCAACCGGTCCCGCCTTCGCAACTCCCTCCGCACTGGTCCGTCGTGTCAACCGGCGCTGCGACGGCGGGCCTCGCGGTGGATCTTGGGTATATTTTCACGCCCGAATTGCTGATGAGTCTGCGGCTTGAAACCCGTGACGCGACGGAGAGCCGCCGCGCCGGCATCGCCAACGACGGTTTCTGGGGCATCCCTGTCAGGCCCGCGACTACTTATCATGCGTCTTTCTTCGCTAGGATTTCCGGTGATCACGGAGGGCCGCTGACCTTGTCCATCGAAAGCCCGGACGGAGCCACGATTTACGCCCTGGCCGATATCATGCTCAGGCCCGGCACATGGCATCGCTATGAGGCCGATTTGATCACCGCGGCCGGCCTCAAGCCCACCGCCCAAGCTCGTTTCGTGATTTCGACGGTCAAGCCCGGTACCTTCTGGTTCAGCCTGGTTTCGCTCTTCCCTCCGACATGGAAGGATCGGGCCAACGGCAACCGTCCCGACCTGATGCAGAAGCTGGCCGACCTGCACCCGGCGTTCCTGCGGTTTCCGGGCGGCAACTATCTCGAGGGCGATTCGGTGTCCGAGCGCTTCGACTGGAAGAAGACCCTTGGCGATCTCCGCACGCGTCCCGGTCACATGGGTCCCTGGGGTTATCGCTCATCCGACGGGCTGGGGCTGTTGGAATTTTTCCACTGGTGCGAGGACTTGAACATGGAGCCCGTGCTCGGCGTCTTTGCGGGCCTTACGCTCAAGAGCGGGTACATCAAGCCGGGGCCGGACCTGCAGCCCTACGTGCAGGACGCGCTCGATGAGATCGAGTATGTCACGGGTGACGTCACAACGACTTGGGGCGCCCGCCGCGCCCGGGACGGGCATCCGGCGCCCTTCCGACTGACCTACGTCGAGATCGGCAACGAGGATTGGAAGGACGGCTGGGAGTATGACGGCCGCTTCGCGCAATTCTACGATGCGATCAAAGCCCGCTATCCGTCGCTGCAATTGATCGCGACGCATCCGGTCACGAGCCGCACGCCGGACGTGCTCGACGATCACTATTACCGCCACGCGGCCGAGTTTTATGCGGACGTTCATCACTACGACCGGACTGACCGCAAGGGCCCTAAGATCTTTGTCGGAGAATGGGCGACCATGGAAGGCTCGCCCACGCCGACCCTGAACGCGGCACTGGGCGACGCGGCCTGGATGACCGCGATGGAGCGCAACTCCGACCTCATCATCATGCAGGCCTACGCGCCATTGCTGGTGAACGTGAACCCGAAGGCCGCACAATGGCCGACCAACCTGATCGGCTACGACGCGCTCACGAGCTACGGCTCACCGTCGTACCATGCCCAAAAGGTCTTCAACGCGCACCGCGGCGACGTGGTCGTTGCCGCCACGCCCGACGTGGCTCCGGGCCTTTTCACCAGCGTGACCCGCGCCACCCGGACCGGCGCGCTCTATCTCAAGGTCGTCAACAGCCTCGGCGTGCCCCGCACCGTCCGAATCGAAATCGCAGGGACGAAGTCAGTCGCTTCCGCCGGTCAGCAAACCGTGCTGACCGGCCAGCCCTCCGACGTGAATTCCCTGCCGGAACCCGAGAAAATCATCCCCACCGAGACCAACCTCACCGGCTTGAGCCAGACCTTCGACCATACCTTTCCCGCTTATTCGATCACGGTGCTTCAGTTGCAGACTCAGGGGTGAGAAGTGTTTTCGCTTGTCACTGCTCCCTCGCAACCCGTAAATCCCGCCCCTCGTTCCCTCGGGAACGATCCCTTTTGCCGAGCTAGCTCAGTTGGTAGAGCAACGCTTTCGTAAAGCGTGGGTCGTCGGTTCAAATCCGATGCTCGGCTCCATTTCGATCCCCGCCCGGTTCGCCGCGGCGGGGATTTTAGTTGTCCAGGATGCGGTCGTCGGGGAGGCCGCCCTGGAGTTTCTGGCGCAGCCGGATCGCCTCAATGTCCGCGCGCAGCTGCCGGGAAAAAAGCTCGAGCCGGCGGCCCACGTTCAGCGTCTCGAGGAGCCGCTGTTTCAACACGCTGTTCTCGCACAGGCTGAAGGCGGCGAGGTCGATAAAGACCTCGGGATCCTCGACGGTCCGAAGAAACTCCGCCATCTCGGCCGGCACGGGCGCGCCGAATTTCTGCTTCAACGCAATCAGCCGCGCGAGCTCGGTGCGGAGGCGGATGTTTCCAGCGGCGTCGGCCACGGGCTCGCTCGCCAGGGCGCGGATGCGGACGCGCCGGTAGGGCTCGTCCGTGAGGATTTCCAGGAACTCCACCCGGCAAAGTCCCTGAAGCAGAAGGTTGGACGTGCCGTTGTCGTTTTCCTGGCAGGCCCGGACGATGCCGATGCTGGCAATGCGATGGGGCGGCTCAAACTGGTCCGGCTGGTCAACGAGCTTGGGATTAAGGCCGGTGACCGCAAACAGGCGGTTGGTGGCCAGGACATCTCGCAGCATGTGCCGGTAACGGGGTTCAAAGATGTGGAGTGGGAGGAGAGCTTGCGGAAAGAACGTCATGTTGGGCAACGTCATCACCGGCACTTCGTCCGGCAGCGTGATTTCCATCTCCATGACCGAGAGAGTAGGAGGTCCTCGCCGGAATTCAACTGTGCCAGCGCTGTCCCACATGGGCGGCATGCGCAGCGATGGTGCGCCAAAGTGGCCTGTTATCGTGGCGATTGGAGAGCTCGAATCAGTCATGGAATCTTTTAAATGCCTTCCCATTAGCGTCTAAAGAAACCGAGCAAAGGCAGGCATGGGCATTGCTAAGTGGATGATCTCTATGAGCAAAATTTTAGGCATCGATCTCGGCACCACCAACTCCTGCATGTCCGTCATGGAGGGTGGCGAGCCGATCGTCATCCCCAACGCTGAAGGCGCCCGCACCACGCCGTCCGTCGTCGCGTTCACGAAGTCGGGCGAGCGTCTCGTCGGCCAGGCCGCGAAACGTCAGGCCGTCACAAATCCGAGCAACACGGTGTTCTCGGCCAAGCGCCTGATCGGGCGCAAATTTTCCGAAGTCAGCGCCGAGGCCAAGAACATGCCGTTCAAGGTCGTCGAGGGCAAAAACGGCGACGCCTACATCGAGGTCAAGTCGGGCGACAAGACCGAGCAGTTCGCGCCGCAGCAGATCGCGGCGTTCGTGCTCGGCAAGCTGAAGGCCGACGCCGAGGCGTTCCTCGGTGAGAAGGTCACGCAGGCCGTCATTACCGTTCCTGCCTATTTCAACGACTCGCAGCGCCAAGCCACGAAGGACGCCGGCAAGATCGCCGGCCTCGACGTGCTCCGCATCATCAACGAGCCCACGGCCGCCTCGCTGGCCTACGGCCTCGACAAGAAGAAAGACGAGAAGATCGCCGTGTTCGACTTGGGCGGCGGCACGTTTGACGTGTCCGTGCTCGAGATCGGCGACGGCGTCTTCGAGGTGAAGGCCACCAATGGTGATACGCACCTCGGCGGTGACAACTGGGACGATGCCCTCATCGGCTGGCTCGTCGAAACTTTCAAGAAGGACAATGGCATCGATCTCCGCAAAGACCCGATGGCGCTCCAGCGCCTGAAGGAAGAGGCTGAGAAGGCCAAGATCGCGCTTTCCTCCACCCAATCCGTGGACATCAACCTGCCGTTCATCACGGCGGACGCCTCCGGCCCGAAGCACCTCAACGTGCAGCTCAGCCGCGCGAAGATGGAGCAGATCTGCGACTCGCTGTTCGAGCGTTGCATCGCGCCGTTCAAGAGCTGCCTCAAGGACGCCGGCCTCACTTCCGCCCAGATCGACGAGCTCGTGCTGGTCGGTGGCATGACCCGCATGCCGAAGGTCGTGGACATCGCGAAGAACCTTGGCGGCAAGCCGCCGCACCAGGGCGTGAATCCCGATGAAGTCGTCGCCGTGGGCGCGGCCATCCAGGGCGGCGTGCTCAAGGGCGACGTCCGCGACGTGCTGCTTCTCGACGTCACCCCGCTGACCCTCGGCATCATGACCGCCGGCGACGTGTCGACGGCGATGATCCCGCGCAACACCACCATTCCCTCGAAGAAGACGCAGGTTTTCTCGACCTACAGCGACAACCAGCCGGGCGTCGAGATCGTCGTCCTCCAGGGCGAACGCTCGATGGCCAAGGACAACAAGACGCTGGGCACGTTCAAGCTCGACGGCATCCCGCCGGCCCCGCGCGGCGCGCCGCAGATCGAGGTCACCTTTGACATCGATGCGAACGGCATTCTCCACGTTTCGGCCAAAGATCTCGGCACGGGCAAGGACCAGAAGATCACCATCCAAGGTTCCTCCGGCCTGTCCAAGGACGAGGTCGAGAAGATGACCAAGGAAGCCGAGCTTCACGCCGAGGAAGACAAGAACCGCAAGGAAGCCGTCGAGACCAAGAACCAGCTCGACAGCACCATCTACCAGATCGAAAAGACGCTGAAGGAATCGGGCGACAAGCTCCCGGCCGACAAGAAGTCCACGATCGAGGCGGCGATTGCCGACGCGAAGAAAGATCTCGAGAGTAACGACGGTCCGCGCATGAAGGCCGCCGTCGAGAAACTCACCACCCTCGGTGGCGAGCTCTACGCCGAGGCCCAGAAGGCCGCTCAGGCGGCCGGTGCGGCCGAAGCAGCTCCCAGTGGTGATGGCGCAGGCGAACAGCCGGCCGGCAAGAAGCCCGAGAAAAAGGCCGATGTGGTCGATGCCGACTTCGAAGTCGTCGACGAAGACAAAGGCAAAAAATAACTTTCACCCTTTGCGCGCCTGCTGCGTCCCACGCGGCCGGCGCGCTTTGTTGAAAACCATAAAACAAAAACCATCCTTCAACCCAAACCCACATATATGGCTAACGTCAAAATCAAGCCCATCGGTGATCGTGTTCTCGTCGAGCACATCGAGGAAAAAGAGCAGGTCCGCGGAGGCATCATCATCCCGGACAGCGCCAAAGAAAAGCCGCAGGAGGCCAAGGTCATCGCCCTCGGCACCGGCAAGAAGGATGAAAACGGCAAGATCACGCCCTTCGAAGTGAAGGTCGGCGACACCGTGCTCATCAGCAAATACGGCGGCACCGAGGTTAAGCTCGGCGACAAGAAATTCACCGTCGTCCGCGAGGACGACATCATCGGTGTGATCGGCTGAACCCCGCTTCCCTCAATTTAAACCACAATCCAGAATTTATCATGGCTGCTAAACAAATCATCTTCGACGAGACCGCTCGTCAGAAAATCCTCAAGGGCGTGGAGCTCCTCTCCAAGGCCGTCAAAGTCACCCTCGGACCGAAGGGCCGCAATGTCGTCATCGACAAGAAATTCGGCTCCCCGACCGTCACCAAGGACGGCGTGACCGTCGCCAAGGAAGTCGAGCTGCCGGACCCCTATGAGAACATTGGCGCCCAGCTCGTGAAGGAGGTCGCTTCCAAGACCTCCGACGCCGCCGGTGACGGCACCACCACCGCCACCGTGCTCGCCGAGGGCATCTACCGCGAGGGCCTCAAGAGCGTCACCGCGGGGGCCAACCCCGTTTATCTCAAGCGCGGCATCGACAAGGCCGTCGCGGCCGCCGTCGGCGAACTCGCCAAGATTTCCAAGAAGGTGAATGACACCGAGGAAATCCGCCAGGTCGCCACGGTTTCCGCCAACTGGGACACCGAGATCGGCGGCAAGATCGCCGAGGCCATGGACAAGGTCGGCAAGGACGGCACCATCACGGTGGAAGAGTCCAAGTCGATCGAGACCACGCTCGACGTGGTCGAGGGCATGGAGTTCGACAAGGGTTACCTGTCCGCCTACTTCGCGACCAACGCGGAGAGCCAGCAGGCCATCCTCGAGGACGCCTACGTGCTCATCCACGAGAAGAAGATCTCCAATCTCCAGGAGTTCCTCCCGATCCTCCAGACCACGGCCAAGACCGGCAAGCCCCTCCTCATCATTGCCGAGGAAGTGGAAGGCGAAGCCCTCGCCGCGCTCGTCGTGAACAAGATCCGTGGCACGCTGAATGTCGCCGCCGTCAAGGCGCCCGGCTTCGGTGACCGCCGCAAGGCCATCCTCGAAGACATCGCCATCCTCACCGGTGGCCGCTGCATCACCGAGGATCTCGGCCTGAAGCTCGAAAACATCACGATCAGCGACCTCGGCAAAGCCAAGCGCATCGTCGTCGACAAGGAAAAGACCACGATCGTGGAAGGCGGCGGCAAGTCCTCCGACATCCAGGGCCGCGTGAAACTGATCCGTCGCCAGATCGATGAGACCACTTCCGATTACGACCGCGAGAAGCTCCAGGAGCGCCTCGCCAAGCTCGCCGGTGGTGTCGCCGTCATCAATGTCGGCGCTGCGACCGAGGCCGAGATGAAAGAAAAGAAGGCCCGCGTCGAAGACGCCCTCCATGCGACCCGTGCGGCCGTGGAAGAGGGGATTGTCGCCGGCGGTGGTGTCGCGTTGCTCCGCACCGCGAAGATCATCGACGGACTCAAGCTCGAGGGTGACGAGGCCATTGGTGCCCAGATCGTGCGCCGCGCCATCGAGCATCCGCTCCGTCAGCTCTGCTTCAATGCAGGCGTCGAGGGTGCGGTGGTCGTCGGCAACGTGCTCAACGGCAAGGGCAGCTACGGTTACAACGTCGCCACGGGCGAATACGAGGACCTCGTGAAGGCCGGCGTGGTGGACCCGACGAAGGTCACCCGCACCGCGCTGCAGAACGCGGCTTCGATCGCCGGCCTGCTCCTCACGACCGAGGCCATCATCACTGAGATCCCGGAGAAGAAAGAAGCTCATCCGGCTCCCGGCGGCGGCGGCGGCATGGGTGGCATGGGCGACTACTAAGCCCGGGTTTCCTCCCGAAAAATTCCAAGGCGTCCCGCGAGAGCGGGGCGCCTTTTTTTTGCGCCGTGTGGTTCAACGCGGCGCCAGCGCCAGCCGGAATCCGATAAAGGGCAGTCCATTGCTCGGCCCGTTCCATTTGCGGCAGGCCGCGCGGCAATACACCGCGTCGCTGTGCCAGCTCCCACCGCGGATGATGCGATCCAGTCCCGCGGCGGGGCCCGTTGGATCCACCACGCTGCCACCGGGCAATGCCGGGCTGGAAAAATCGAGGCACCATTCGTAAACATTGCCCAGCGTGTCCTGCAGTCCCCAGGCGTTGGCTTGTTTTTGTCCCACCCGCCGCGTTCCGGCCTGGCCACCGGGATATTGCTTGTTGGCCCAGCCTGACGTGTCCCAACCCGTGCCTTCATAGCCGATGCTGCTGTTGCCCGCATACCACGCGATGGAATCGAGCATCGGGGCATTATTGCTCCCGTCGTAGAATATCGGCCCGGCATAGGTCGCCGTGGTCGTGCCCGCCCGACACGCATATTCCCACTCGGCCTCGGTCGGCAGCGTGAATTCATAGCCCGCCGGCAGTGAACCCTCGGCCCGCGCGCGTTTGTTGAGTTTTGTGCAGAATGCCACCGCATCATCCCAACTTACATAGTACATCGCCACATCGTCCTGCGTGCCGGCGAGCAATCGTGCGGGCTCGTTGTTGGGAAAATATCGTTTCACCTGCCCGGTCAGGTCCGTGCCCATCACCGCCTGCCATTGCGCCTCGGTGACCGGCGTGCGACCCAGCCAGAAAGACTTGGAAATCGTCACCTGGGTCTGCGGGCTTTCGAGTGCCGTGTGGCCCGCTTCACCGGCCGGACTGCCCATGAGAAACTTTCCGGCCGGGATCGGCTGCAGGGCCAGGTCGAGATCCTTGATCACGAGCGGCTGCCCGCTCAACGGCATTGCCGGCGAAAAATGACTGCGCGCCGGATCGAGCTTTATCTTCAGCGCCGCCGGTTCGGGTCCGCAGCCCGCCAGCAACCAGACGGCCGTCAGCCACAGGCCGGGAAGGAAAGAGTGTCGGCCCATGCTATTCATTGTGCAGTGACGATTTCACCCTGGGCGTTGAGATACATCATCGGCAGCCAGTCGCCGATCACGGTTTTGTCCCAGTAGCGGCCGGTCGCGAGCCAAGTGGCCCGGTCGGTGTAGTGATAGCGATAGTCCACCATGCGGATGACCGTGGCCGAGCGCTCGGGAAACGGGTCGTTCCTGAAGAGCTCCATCACGGCCGGTTTGCGTTGGAGCAGTCGTTCGGCTGTCGCCAGATAAAGTTCGGGCGCCGTGTGGGCCACGCGCACGTGCTGGAGGATGGCATCGAAGCGCGGATACCACGGCGCCACGAACGGGCTCATCCGGTCGGGCTGCTGGATCTTATAGCGAAACTCGTAGGTGCGCCAGGTTTCACCGCCGTCATTGGAGCCCTGAAATTCCACTTCGTAGCGCACCAGGGGCAGGCTCCCGAACAGCGTGTAGGCATTGGCCCCATAAAACGGCCCGAGTGCCTTCATGGGTTCCGTGATGACCGCCGGCATTCTCTCGGGTGCGATGCGCACGGGCGAGACGACATAAAAGCACAGGGCCATGAAAAACTGCACGCCCAGCGCCACGCGCAGGCTGTACAGCGCCCAGGGCTTGGGCCGCGCGGGCACGATCCTCGCCATTTTTCCCCGCATTGCCGCAGCCAGTCGGCTCAGTCGCAGGCGTTGGGCCGCGCCCGCCAGCATCTGGTCGTCGAGCAGGATGAGCGCGAGCCCGATGGCCCCGACATTGAGCCAGGCAAAATTGTTGGTGAACTGGATGCCCAGTTGGAAAAAGGCCCAGAACAGGAAGGCAAACCAGCGTCCGCGCCGGCCGCCGAAAACCATCGCGAAGGGTGCCACGCCTTCGGCCAAAATCGTGACCCCGATTTCCATCGCGTGAAACCAGTGCGGCCAGGGATGTAGCAGGTGGCCCAGGATCGTGGGAAACGGCGCGGTCTCATACATCACGTCCATCGCCGTGAAATTGTGCCACATCGCTCCGCCGAAAACGAATTTCGCCAAACCGGCCTGCAGCATCAGGCGAAGCAACATGAGGCGCACCGCAAACACCACCAGCGGTCGCGGCCCGGATGTCACCGCCAGCCCCGGCCTCACTCCTGCCGGGGCAAACGGGATGCAGAGCAGGGCCAGCTCCAGCATGAGTGGATCGGGTTGGGTCTGCGCAAAAAACGGCGACGACGATGTAAACGAAAGAAACATCAGCCAACAGGTGAACGCCGCCAGCCGCGGCCACAGGTTCAACGTCAGGGCCACGGCCGCCATCATGCCCAGCCACTGCAGGAGCACGATCATGCCCCAGCCCGCGTTCAACCAAAACAGCCCCGGCGCGGCCAGGAACGCCATGAGCGGATTGGAAAATTGCTGCCGCAGGGAAGTGAGGGTTTCCGTCACCGGCGTGATGCCATCGGGCCCGAGCAAGGCCCGGCTATCCGCAATGACGCCCCAAAAGATGACGATGAACAATAGCCCCACCGCGCGCAGCATGAGCCAGCGCGTCCAAACAAAGGTGGCATCGCCATCCATGGCGCAAAACGCCTTCAACCGGCCGGGCGGAGCGCGGTTGACGGCCATCGGGGCGGCCGGCTGGGGTTTATGCTTCGGGTTCTTCTTCAATGGCAGCTCTACGGCAGATTGACGTGACCCTGAGCAGATCCACCTTTCACCCCGCCCTCAGAGTTGGCCTGGATAATTGATTCACCGGTTGCCTTGGCTAAAACCGGGAGGAGGAAAAAAGGTTGGCGGGTCACCAAAACCATCTGCCGGTGCGTACCCCGGAGAAAGGCGCCCTTAGTAACAGAGTTGTTACTATTCTCCGTGCCGGCCTGTCCCAACAGCCAGCTAGGCGGTGAGTGAACGGCTGCTATGATCGCGGAATGAGAAACGCGTGGCTTGGGTCGCTGCTGCTAATCCTGGCATTTTCGGCCGAGCTACGGGGACTCACTTCAGAACAGGCCCAGAATCGGATGGAAGTGCTGCGGGCCGAGCTCAGCCACCACGACGAACTGTACTATCGGAAGGCCGCGCCTGAAATCACGGATGCCGCCTACGACCGGCTGAAGCGCGAGTTGGCGGAGCTGGTGCGGGCATATCCCGCGTTGGCGAAGGCGGCTTTGCCCGACGATGCGGTCGGCGACGACCGGACGGGGAAATTCCCGGTCTATCGCCACCGCGAACGGATGCTCAGCCTGGAGAAGAGTTATTCCGAGACCGACCTGCGCGCGTTTTATGCGCGGCTGGTCCGGCAGGCCGGGCATGAGGATGTCACGTGTGTCGTTGAGCCCAAGTTTGACGGCGTGGCCATCAGTGTGACTTACGAAAAGGGAGCGCTCATCCGGGCCGTCACCCGTGGCAACGGCAGCGAAGGCGACGACGTCACGGCCAATGTGCTCGCGATCCGCTCATTCCCGCGGGAGCTGCGTCGCGCGGCATCCGACGGTTCACCCAATCCGATTCCAGACCTCATCGAACTCCGCGGAGAAATCTATCTGCCGCTAGCCGAGTTTGCCCGGATCAATCGCGAACGCGAGGCCGAGGGCGAAGCGCCCTACGCCCATCCGCGCAACCTGGCCGCGGGCACGATCAAGCAGCTCGATCCGCAGGAAGTGGCCGGGCGCGGGCTTTCGGCCGTGTTCTATGGGTGGGGCGCCTGGGAACCGGCGGCGATGCGGGCGGAATCGCAGCAGGAATTTCACCGCTGCGTGCGCCGATGGGGCCTGCCGGGCGTGGAAAAATACCGGACGGCGCAAAGCGCGGATGAAATGTGGACGGCGGTGCAGGCGTTTGATCGCGACCGTCCGAAACTCGCGTTTCCGGTGGACGGGGCGGTCGTGAAACTCGACTCGGTCGCCGGTCAGCGCGAGCTGGGTGCATCCGATCACGCGCCGCACTGGGCGATGGCGTACAAGTTTTCGCCCGAGCGCGTCGAAACCCGGCTGCAGGCGATTATCCTGCAGATCGGACGCACGGGCGTGCTTACTCCCGTGGCCGAGTTTGCGCCCGTGCAGCTTGGCGGAACGAACGTTTCGCGGGCTTCGCTTCATAATCGGGAGGAAATAGCCCGGCTGGACCTTCGCGTGGGTGATTATGCTTACGTGGAAAAGGCAGGGGAGATTATCCCCGCGATTGTGGGAGTGAATGCGGCGCGGCGCCCGGCGGACAGCCGGCCGTTTGTTTTTCCAACGATCTGCCCCGCCTGCCAGACTGCGCTCATCGGCGACGCGGGTGAAGCGGCGGTGCGCTGCCCTAATGAAGAGTGTCCGGCGCAAGTCCGGCGCCGGCTGCAGCATTTCGCATCGGCCGCCTGCGTGAATATCACGGGACTTGGGCCGGCCACGATCGATGCCCTCGTCACACGCGGCGGTATCAAGGGCATCCCGGGCCTTTACCGTTTGCGACGGGAAGATCTCGCGGCCATGCGCCTGGGCACGGGAAAATCCGCCGACCGGCTGCTGGCGGCGATTGAGCGGAGCAAGCAGGCGGAGTTGTGGCGGTTCATTTATGGCTTGGGGATTCCGCGGGTTGGGGCGGTCGCGGCGAAAGACTTGGCGCGCAGATTTGACGGGCTGGAAGCGCTCACGGCGGCAAGCGTACCGCGCGATTCCCCGAACCGTCCCGGAATGGATGGACTCAATCCCGGTCTGGTTTCGTCGCTGACAGCATTCTTTGCCGAGCCGCATAACCGCACGATGGTTTCGGAGCTGATCGCCAGCGGAGTCAGGCCAATCAAGGGAAAGCTATAGGCGACAGGCTTAGAGGGTAGGCGAAGCCGCCGGGTCTTTGCGCACTTTTGCGCTCTTCGCGGTGAAAATTAAATTCCCTTCCCCGGACTCTGCGTGTTCCGTGGTTGCACCACCATGGAAGTTGTTTTTCTCGGCACGGGCACGTCGCAGGGAGTGCCGATGATTGGCTGCGACTGCGCCGTATGCACTTCAGCTGACCCGCGCAATCGCCGCACCCGGACCTCGATTCATGTGGTGATGGATGAGCTGCACGTGCAGGTCGACGCCGCGCCCGAATTCCGGCTGCAATGCGTGCGGGAACAGGTTCGTCAGCTCGACGTGTTCATCCTGACGCACGGCCACGCCGACCATATCACGGGCATGGATGACCTGCGCCGGTTCTGTGACCTGATTGAGGGACAGGCGATCACGGTTCATTCGACGGACGAGGGCATGGAGCGGGTGAGGGCGGTCTTCCCTTATGCGATCGCGGACCGGCCAGTGGCGAAGGGGTACGCGGCGTTCAGACTCACGCTCATGCCGGCGTTGCTGGAATTTCCTCAGGGCACGATTCAGTCCACGCTGCTGCCGCATGGCGGCACAAACACGCTCGGCCTGATCTTCACGGAAAAAAGCAGTGGGAAAAGGTTTGTCTACTACACCGACTGCAAGCGGCTCACGGACGAGGCCATCGCACTGGCGCGTGGAGCCGAGGCCGTGGTACTGGATGGGTTGCGGCCGCTGCCGCATCCGTCGCACATGAGCATTCCCGAGGCCATCGCGGCCGCGCAACACATCGGCGCCGGACAAACTTGGCTGACGCATCTCACCCATTTGACCGACCACGGGCCGGATGAGGTTGGTTTGCCGACCGGAATCAAGTTCGCCTACGACGGGCTGCGGCTATCGATTTGATCGGCAGTTGGAGCCGCGGCTCCAAGAACTGACCGTCGCCAATGTTCTGTGTCATAGCTTAAGGTTCTGGAAATAAGGGATTGCTTTAATTCATACTAGATCAATGTAGATTAAGTCAGTCGTCAAATGAAGCTCTCCAAAAAAGGCGAATACGCCCTCCGCTCGCTCATCAATCTTGGCATTGCCGCCGAGGTCGGTCGGTCGCTGGTTCAGGTCGCCGAACTCGCCGACACGGAGCAGCTGCCGATCAAATTCCTGGAGCAAATTATGCAGGCGCTCAAGGAAGCGGGGCTCGTCGTGAGTGCCCGGGGCAAGTTTGGCGGCTACCGCCTGGCCAAGCCTGCCAAGCGTATCACGATCGGAGAGGTAGTGCGGCTCATCGACGGTCCGCTCGCGCCCATCGGCTGCGTCAGCCAGAGTGCTTACGAAAAATGCACGTGCCCCGACGAGGCGCACTGCGGCCTGCGGATGCTCATGCTGGATGTCCGCAACGCCATCGCCGGCATTCTCGACCGCTACACGCTCGCGGACGTCGTGGAAGTCACGCTGCGCAAGCTCCGCCGCGACAACGTGCCGCTGCCCTTTTCCCCCGAGGCCGAGGGTGCGATTACGTCGGCGCGCCTCTCTCCCCGTCACGCCCGCAAGCTCGCCGGCCGGACCGGTGCCATGCGCCTCGATGAGACCGAGGGCGTGCTGCACCAGCTCCTGGGCGACTACACCATCTAACCTCAGACTGTCATGCCGACCTCTACTGATCAAACGACTGTCCAAGCTTCCGTCCCTGACTGGATCGCGCTCGTGCGGGAAAAAGTCGAGAGCCTCCGGTTCGGCGTTGTCCAGCTCGTCGTCCACGACGGTCGCGTCACCCAGATCGAGCGCACCGAGAAGACCCGCCTGCCTGCGACCGATCGGTCCGGCCGGCCCGACTGAACGTCCGCCGCATCGCTGCGTCCCTTTCCGCCTACCGGCCACCGCCCGGAGGCTCCACCACCGAATCCCTAACACCCTCGACTCACCCGGCATCGGAGCAGTTGCGAGACCAGAGACCCACACCTGATTCGTCATGAATCCCACCCTGTCATTCCTCCGTTGGCCGGCCCTGTTGGCTGCGCTGGCAGTCGTTTATCTGGGCGCGTCGCCGCTGGCCCGCGCCAATGATCTCGATGAGATCCGGCAAATCCGCACCGAGATGCAGCAGCTCGCGCAGCGGCTGAATGCCCTTGAGCAAAAAGTCGCGCAAGGTCAGCCGGGAGCGGCCGCGGCCGGATCCGCCGCCGCGCCGATTTCAGCTTCTGCGCCGGTCGAGGCCACTCCCGCGACGGCGTCTGCGCCGAAGATCACCATCGACAACACGGGCTTCACCTTCGCCTCGGCCGACAGTGCCAATTTCATCAAGCTGCACGGCCTCGTGCAGCTGGATTCGCGCTGGTACACGGACGACCACGGCATTCCCAACAACGACACGTTCGTGCTGCGGCGGGCCCGCCTGATTTTTGAGGGCGGCTTCGACAAGATCTACAGTTTCCTGATCGTGCCGGAATTCGGCGGTGGCGGCACCGGCGTTTCGAATGCGCCGGTGATCTACGATGCCAGCCTCAACATCGCCTTCGATCCGGCTTTCCAGCTCAAGTTTGGCAAGTTCAAGTCACCGATCGGCCTGGAGATGCTGCAAAACGACGCCGTGCTCCTGTTCCCCGAACGCTCGCTGGCGACCAACCTCGTGCCGTCGCGCGATGTCGGCGTGGTGGCGGGAGGCGGATGGTCCAAGGGTGCGGTCACCTATTCCGCCGGCGTGGTGAACGGCAGCGCTGACGCCGCCTACGCCAACAACGTCGCAACGGACAACGGCAAGGACTTTGTGGGCCGGATTTTCTTCCGCCCCTTTCTGGCCGACGCAGATTCTCTTTTGAAAGGCCTGGGCTTCGGTCTTGGCGGCAGTGCGGGGGATCACAACAAGAGCAGCAGCCTGACGAGCGGCTACAAGACCGACTCGCAGCAGACCTTCTTCACGTATCGCAGCACGGTCACGCCGTACGGGACGACCTGGCGGGTGTCGCCGCAGGCCAACTATTATGTCGGGCCGCTTTCCCTCCAGACTGAGTACACCGCCTCGGCGGTCACGGCCCTCGTGGGCACCAGCAAGATCGATGTGCGCAACTCTGCCTGGCAGGTCGGTGTGGGTTATTTCCTGACCGGGGAAAAGGCTTCGTACGACGGCATCGTTCCGTTGTCTCCATTCAGGCCGGGTTCGGGCGGGTGGGGTGCCTGGGAGATCGCAGCGCGCGTGGATCGCTTGAAGATCGACAGCGACGCCTTCCCCCTGTTGTCCGATCCGGCCGCCAGTGCCAGTGGGGCAACCGCCTACGGCCTGGGCCTGAACTGGTATCTCAGCAAAACGATCCGCTTTGATCTCGATTACGTGCTGACGAACTTCGATCGCGCCAGCGGTACGACATCAACGACCAACACCCTCATCGGGGCGGACGAACGGGCCATCCTGACACGGGTCCAAGTCGGCTTCTGATCCGGGCAAACCGCGACCCTTCGTCATGAAAACCCTCCTCCATCACCTCATGAAATTCATTCCGTTTTTTCTCCTGCTGGGTGCCGGGCTGGCCGCCACGGTATCCGGCAAAACCATCGAGTTGCTCAATGTCTCCTACGATCCGACGCGCGAACTCTACGCCGATTTCAACCAGGTTTTCTCCTCTTACTGGAAGGCGAAGACCGGTGATGACGTCGTCATCAAACAGTCGCACGGCGGCTCGGGCAAACAGGCCCGCAGTGTGATCGACGGCCTGCAGGCCGACGTTGTCACGCTGGCCCTCGCGGCGGACATCGATGCGCTGTATGCCAACGCAAAGCTGATTCCTGCCGACTGGCAAAAGCGCCTGCCGCAGAACTCCACGCCCTACACCAGCACGATCGTATTCCTCGTCCGCAAAGGGAACCCGAAGGCGATCAAGGACTGGGATGACCTCGTGAAACCGGGTGTGGGTGTGATCACACCCAACCCGAAGACTTCCGGTGGCGCGCGCTGGAACTACCTCGCGGCCTGGGCCTACGCCAAACACAAGCTGGGCAGCGATGCGGCGGCGAAAGCCTTCGTCACCACTCTCTACCAGAACGTGCCGGTGCTCGATTCCGGGGCCCGTGGTTCGACCACCACGTTCGCCCAACGGGAAATTGGCGATGTGGCGATCACCTGGGAAAATGAGGCCTTCCTCGTCCTGAAGGAGTTCGGCGCCGACAACTTTGAGATCGTTGTGCCCTCGCTCAGTATTCTCGCCGAACCGCCGGTGACGGTGGTGGACAAAGTGGCCGCCCGGAAAGGCACCGCCGACGTTGCGAAAGCCTATCTCCAGTATCTCTACTCGGACGAAGGTCAGGATATCGCCGGTCGCAACTATTACCGGCCGCGCTCGGCCAAGGCCTCCGCCAAGTATGCGAAGATCTTTCCGCAGCTCCAGTTGGTGACGATCGACGCCGAGTTCGGCGGCTGGACCAAGGCGCAGAAGACCCACTTCGCCGACGGCGGAATCTTTGACCAGATCTACCTGAAAAAATAGCCCATGGCGACCCACCCGGCCAACGGCGGGTGGGTCGCTTCTTTGTCATGGCCACACTCGCTTCATCTGAAACGGTTCGCTCGTCCAAACTGGGCCGGCTGGTTGAATCGTTTCAGGTGCTGGCCGAAACCTGCCCGGTGATCAATGCGACGCGGGCGGGATCCTTCGCGATGGCGGAGGAGCATTACGAGCTGCCGCGGTTTGTCTTTCGCGGACCGGCGACCGGCATGCCGCCCATCCGGCTGGGCGTATTCGCTTTAGTGCATGGTGACGAACCGGCGGGAGCGTTCGCGCTGCAAGGCCTGCTCAAGCGTCTGGTTGATGCGCCAGCGGCCGCCGCCGGTTACGAGCTCCTGCTCTATCCGCTGTGCAATCCGACCGGCTATGAGGACGGCACCCGGCACAACCGGGCCGGTTTCGACCTGAACCGCGAGTTCTGGTGCGACTCAGAGCTCCCCGAGATCAGGATCCTTGAGGAGGAACTGCGCACGCAACAGTTCGACGGGGTCATCGCGCTTCACACCGATGATACCTGCGACGGGCTCTACGGCTACACGCAGGGCCGGGTGCTGAACGAAAATCTCCTCGCTCCCGCGCTCCGTGCCTCCGCGCATGTACTCCCGGTCGATCCGCGCGGGATCATCGACGGCTTTGCAGCCCGGGAGGGACTTATTGACGACTGTTACTCGGGCATCCTGGCGCCTCCGCCGGACCAGCGGCCGCGTCCCTTCGAGATCATTTTTGAAACGCCGGCGTCCGCGCCGATGACACAACAAGTCGAAGCAACCTGTTGCGCGCTGCAGTCCGTCTTGGCAGAGTACCGGGGATTTATCGCCCAAGGAGCCAACCTGTGAGTCTTGCCGCCACCTTACCCCGTACCCCACGCCGCGTTCTGCCCGGATTCGGGCTGTCGCTTGGCTTCACGCTGGCCTACCTGGGACTGATTGTGCTGATCCCGCTCTCGGCGGCGTTCCTGAAGACCGCGGGCATGAGCTGGGATGAATTTGTCACGGCGGTGGCCTCGCCCCGCGTGCTGGCGTCCTACCGGCTGAGTTTCCTCGCTTCGTTGGCGGCGGGGATGGTGAACATGTTCTTCGGCCTCATTGTGGCGTGGGTGCTGGTCCGCTATTCGTTTCCGGGCCGCCGCATTGTGGATGCGCTGGTGGATCTGCCGTTCGCGCTGCCGACCGCGGTCGCGGGCATCGCGCTCACCGCCATCTACTCGAAGAACGGCTGGGTGGGGCGCTGGCTTGAGCCGCATGGCATCAAGGTCGCGTTCACGGAAATCGGCGTGTTCGTGGCGCTGACCTTCATCGGGCTGCCTTTTGTGGTCCGCACCCTGCAGCCCGTTTTGCTTGAGCTGGAACCGGAGATCGAGGAGGCCGCCGCGAGCCTCGGGGCGAATCGCTGGGATACGATCACACGCGTGATTTTGCCTGAACTCTTCCCCGCGTTGCTGACCGGCTTCGCGCTCGCCTTCGCGCGGGCCCTCGGGGAATACGGTTCGGTGGTCTTCATCTCGGGCAACATGCCGATGCGCACCGAAATCACGCCGCTGCTCATCATCACGAAGCTCGAGCAATACGACTACCGCGGCGCCACCGCGATCGCGGTGGTGATGCTCGTGGCGTCGTTTTCCATGCTGCTGCTCATCAATCTGCTCCAGAAATGGAGCCGGCGCTACCACCGGATCTGACCATGGCCTCCACGATCGCCAGTACCTTGGTTGTCCATCCGGCTCCGGCCGGGGCGACGCCGCGCGCCACGCACGATCCAGCTTGGGTGCGCTGGACGCTGACGGCGGTGGCGCTGCTGTTTCTGCTTTTCTTCCTCGTGCTGCCGCTCGCGGCGGTTTTTACCGAGGCGCTGCGCCGCGGGGTCGGGGCGTACTTTGCGGCGTTCCGCGATCTTGATGCCCTGGCCTCGATCCGGCTGACCCTGCTGGCCGCCGTGATCGCCGTGCCGTCCAATATCGTCTTTGGCGTGGCGGCGGCCTGGCTGATCGCGAAGTTCCAGTTTCGCGGCAAGAGCCTGCTCACGACGCTGATCGACCTGCCCTTTGCCGTTTCCCCGGTTATTTCCGGTCTCATCTACGTCCTCGTGTTCGGCCTGCAGGGCTGGTTCGGCGAGTGGCTGCTGGACCACGACATCAAGATCATCTTTGCCGTGCCCGGCATTGTCCTGGCCACGACGTTCGTGACGTTCCCGTTTGTGGCGCGCGAACTCATCCCGTTGATGCAGGCACAGGGCGCCGACGAGGAGTATGCGGCCATCACGCTCGGAGCGAATGGCTGGCAAACATTCTGGCGGGTGACGCTGCCCAACATCAAATGGGGTCTGCTTTATGGCGTCATCCTGTGCAACGCCCGCGCCATGGGCGAGTTTGGCGCGGTGTCCGTCGTGAGCGGACACATCCGCGGCGAGACGAACACGATGCCGCTGCACGTCGAGATTCTCTACAACGAGTACAACTTCGTCGCCGCTTTTGCCGTGGCCTCGTTGCTGGCGTTACTGGCCATCGTCACACTGGTGCTGAAAGCTTTCGTCGAGTGGCGCTATGCGCAGAGCCGCCGAGCCTGATTTATCGATGAGCATCCACGCTTCCAACATCCGCAAGACCTTTGGCGCCTTCACCGCGCTCGACGGCGTGGACCTGAATGTGCCGCGCGGAAAGCTCGTGGCACTCCTCGGCCCGTCGGGGTCGGGCAAGACCACGCTCCTACGCATCATCGCCGGCCTTGAGCACGCGGATCCGGGCAGCGGGCAGATTCAGTTTCATGGCGAGGATGTGACTCATGTGCCCGCGGGAAAACGCAAGGTCGGCTTTGTCTTTCAGCATTACGCGCTGTTCCGGCACATGACTGTGCTCGAAAACATCGCCTTCGGTCTGAAGGTGCGCCGGCGGCGTGACCGGCCGCCTGCGACCGAGATCACCGACCGGGTGCACCGCCTGCTCAAGCTCGTCCAGCTCGAGGGTCTCGACGCCCGCTATCCAAGTCAGCTCTCGGGTGGCCAGCGCCAGCGGGTCGCGCTCGCCCGGGCTCTCGCCGTCGAGCCCAAGGTACTGCTGCTCGATGAGCCCTTTGGTGCGCTCGATGCCAAGGTGCGCAAGGAACTGCGCCGCTGGCTGCGGCGCTTCCATGATGAGATCCAGCTCACCACGCTGTTTGTCACTCACGACCAGGAGGAGGCGCTCGAGATCGCGGACGAGGTGGTGATCATGAACCAGGCGAAGGTGGAGCAGGTGGGTACGCCGCAGGAGGTCTACGACAAACCTGCCTCCCCCTTTGTTTATCAGTTTCTCGGCAACGTGAATGTGCTGCGCGGGCAGGTGCCGGAACAGGTGGGCGCGCATCAGCGCCGGCCCGCCACGCTGATCGCCAACGGCGTGGTTTACGTGCGGCCACATGACATCGAGCTGGCTCCCGACGTGCCCGGCGCGGCCGGGGCGGTCGCCGTCATCCGGTACGTGCATGTGGCCGGCCCGCAGGCGCGCCTGTCCGTCGAGCTCGTTCAGACCCGCGAGAACGTCGAGGCCGAGATTTCCCGCACCGAGCTCACGGCCCTCGGGCTGGGCGTGGGCGACCTCGTCCGCCTGCGCTTGCGCCAGAGCCACTCGTTTGATGACGATTACGCCATCTGATTTTCCCCCAACTCAAACTCAACCCAGAACCACCATGTCCAAGATCTATAACGACATCACCGAGACCATCGGCAACACGCCGCTCGTCCGCCTCAACCGCACCGCCGCCGCCCATGGCGCCCAGGCGGAAATCCTGCTCAAGCTCGAGTTCTTCAACCCGCTCTCCAGCGTCAAGGACCGCATCGGGTTCGCGATGATTGATGACGCGCTGAAGAGCGGAAAGATCAACGCGCAGACCATTCTGATCGAGCCGACCAGCGGCAACACCGGCATCGCGCTGGCGTTCGTCGCCGCCGCGAAGGGCCTCAAGCTCATCCTGACGATGCCCGAGACGATGAGCACCGAGCGCCGCAAACTGCTCAAGATCCTGGGCGCCCGCCTTGTGCTCACGGAAGGTCCGAAGGGCATGAAGGGCGCCATCGCGAAGGCCGAGGAACTGCAGTCCAAGATCCCGAACAGTGTCATCCTCCAGCAGTTCGCCAACCCGTCGAATCCCGCTATTCACCGCCGGACGACCGCTGAGGAAATCTGGCGCGATACTGACGGCAAGGTGGACATCGTCGTCTCCGGCATCGGCACGGGCGGCACAATCACCGGCGTGGGCGAGGTGCTGAAAGCGAAGAAACCCTCGGTCAAAATCATCGCGCTGGAACCTGACGCCTCGCCGGTGCTTTCCGGCGGCGCCCCCGGCCCGCACAAGCTCCAAGGTATCGGCGCCGGTTTCGTGCCCGCGGTGCTCAACACGAAGATCTACGACGAGATCATCCGCGTGAAGGAGGCCGATTCCGGCCCGATCTCCAAGCAGGTCAACCAGCTCGACGGCATTCCGGTCGGTATCTCGTCCGGTGCGGCGGTTTGGGCGGCCATCCAGCTGTCGAAGCGGCCCGAAAACAAGGGCAAGCAGATCGTCGTCATCATCCCGTCGAGCAGCGAACGCTATCTCTCGACCTGGCTCTTCGCCGACATCAGCCCGGAGAGTGATTCGCTGGAAGACCTCATCCCGGCTGCGCTCGCCACCTGAGCTGCGCAGTTTGCCATCCGCGCCCCGCGGCGCGTTCGTTCTTTGGCCGGCCCGGCAACGGGCCGGCTCCTCTCTAAGCCACGCGATTCCGCCCGGTGCTTCAGGCCGGGCGGATCTCATGCGATGTTGACCAGGCCACTGGAATCGATCGCAACCCTCCTGGGGTTGTCCATTGATTCCCCGCCCGGTCACATCGCATTTTTATTTTCCTTTTCCGCAGGTTGAGCGGCGGGGTCGCCAAGTGGGAAGGCCCGGCTCTGCAAAAGCCGTACGAGTTGGTTCGATTCCAACCCCCGCCTCCATCAACTTCACGCCATGAGCGAACCTAACGTCCCACGCAGCATCGCCATCGTTGGCGGTGGGTGCAGCGGCACTCTCGTTGCGGTCCAGCTGCTCCGCCAGGCGCGGAGTCCCTTGCGCGTGCTGCTGTTCGAGCGCATGACGGATGTGGGCCGTGGCGTGGCCTATGGCACGGAGAACCACGAGCACCGCCTGAATGTCCCGGCGGCCCGCATGGGCGCGTTGCCGGACGACATCGGACATTTTCAACGCTGGGTGGCGGCCCGGGCCGGAACCCCCGGCTATCCGGCGGCCGTGGAGCCGGGAGATTTCCTGCCGCGCTGGATTTTTGGCGAGTACCTCCGGGCGATGCTGGTGGAGGCGCGGACCGCGGCGGCTCCTGGCGTCGGGTATGAGGAAATCAAGGGGGAGGTCATCGACCTCGAGACGGAGACCGGCGCGGTGCGGTTGCGCTGTGGCGATGGGCGGGCCTTTTCGGCCGACCGCGTTGTGCTCGCTCTGGGCAATCTGCCCGGCGAGTACCCGATCCGGCGGCCCTTACCGATTTATCACTCGCAACGTTATGTGCACGTGCCGTGGCGGGCCGGCGCCCTGGCCGGAATTCCGCCGGAGTCGGACGTGCTGATTGTCGGCGCAGGCCTGACGGCCGTGGACATCGTGCTGGAGCTGCAGTCGGCAGGTCACCGTGGTACGGTGCATGCGTTGTCGCGCCGCGGGTTGCTGCCGCAGGTCCATCGGCCCGCGCCCGCCTACCGGCCGTTCTTGGAAGCAGAAAATCCCCCCGCGACCATTCTTGGGCTATTCCGCCGGATTCGGGCGGAAGTGCGCTCCGCTCAGGCGGCTGGCGTGGACTGGCGGCCGGTGCTTGATGCGATCCGGGGTTGCACCCCGGCGTTATGGGCGGCGTTGTCCTGGGAGGAGCGGGGACGTTTCATGCGGCATGTGCGACCGTTTTGGGAGGGACACCGCCACCGGCTCGCGCCGGTGGTCGCTGGGAAGATTGAGGCGCTGCGCGCCGCGGGCCGCCTTTATTTCTATGCCGGCCGGCTGGAAAAAATGACCGAACTGTCCGACGGTGTGGAGGCGCGTTTCCGGCTCCGGCGCCACCCTACGTGGCAGACCGTGAAAGTGGCGAAGATCATCAACTGCACCGGCCCGCGCAGTGACTATTCGAAATACCAGCATCCGCTGCTGATCAACCTGCTCGCGCGCGGCCTGATCGACCATGATCCGCTGGCCTTGGGGATCGATGCGACGCCGGCCGGGGAAGTGCTCGTGCAGGGCGGTCCCGCGGGATGGCTGTTTACGCTGGGAGCGCCGCTCAAAGGCGTGCTTTGGGAATGCACGGCGGTGCCGGAGATCCGCGCCCAAGCGAAGGCGCTCGCCGGACGATTGCTCGAATTATAGGGCGGGGCACGCCGGCCCCGCCGGAGTGTCCCGCGGCAGCCGAAGGCGGCGCGTTAGGGATAACGCGCCCTGCCTTTCGATCAGTCGGAATCAGCGGCTTCCGCCCACCGCGCCATCGCGGTGTGTCCGGCTCCAGCAGAAGAAACTCACGCCAAAGGCGATGAGCGAGACGGTCATGCTGACGAGCTTCATCATCGTCCCGGCGAGGAGCTGGTCATCGAGGGCGCTGAAATCCCGCAGCAGTCGCGGCGCATATTCGTAGGTGGGGTAGAGCACCTGCGGAGAGAAGGTCACGTACGCGAACACCGGCGTCATGGTGATTTCCAGGCAGAAAAGATAGAGCATCTGGCTGCCATAGCTGAGCGGCGGGAAAGCACGCGACGGGCTCAACATTGGCCACCAGAACAGCAATGAGGCGGCAAAGAAATTAAGGTGCTCGAACACGTGCACGACCTTGTCCTGCAGCGCCCACTCGTAGAGCGAGGGTGCGTGCCAGATGCTGATGACCAGGGTGGAGACCGCCGCGCAACCCACCGGGCCCAGCAGGAGCCGCAGCGGCCCGCGAAGCCCCGGGCGATCGAGCGTCGCGTCGACCATCCAGCCGGGCAGGCCGCACAGGAACAGCACGGGCACCGGATACATCAGCAGCTGGTGTTGGAACATATGCGCGCTGAACAGGAAACGCTCCCCGATCTGGTCGAGGGGCGAGCCGACCGAGAGGTAGAACAAAACCAGCGACGCATAAAAGTACCACGCCTGCCGGCGCGGGAACGGCGCGCCGGGAGCCAGCCGGGCGCGGAGCGGGCCGGCCAGCATCGCCCAGAGCCAGCCCAGCAGCACGAGCCCGCCGACGAGGTAGGGTTCATTGTGCCAGTGGCGCCAGTCGATCATGGGGAAGAAAAACGGCGGCCAAAGGGCCGCCGTTCAAGACCAGGGGAAGGTTGCAGGCCGGTTCAGCCGAGCTGAACGAAGGGGCGGACGGTTTCCAAGGCGACCGAGGACAGCGGGATGCTGTCGTGCACGCCGAACAGCTCGAGCAGCGCCCACATGGTGGCACCGGCGATCACGAGGCCGATGAAAAACAGGATGGTGCAGAACGCCTTGTCCCAGCGCAGGTGCATGAAGAAGAAGATGACGTACATGAACTTCACGGTGGAGAGGATGACGAGCGTCGTGACGAGCAGCCATTTGGCGAAGGGCAGGCCGATGACGGCGATCTCGACGCCGGTGATGACGGCGAGGAGCATCGCGATCTGCACATAGATCTGGAACTTGCTCTCCTCGGCGTGCGGGGCGGGAACGGCGGCGGAAGTGGCGGGTGAGTCACTCATGGTGGAAATCAGAGGTATTCGAGCAGGTAGACGGCGGTGAAGATCACGATCCAGACGATGTCGACGAAGTGCCAGTAGAGGCCCATGGACTCGACATCGATGGCATTGACCTCGCTGAACTGCACCGGGCCGCGGGGCCGGGCGAGGATCACGCTTGCGACGAGCGTCACGACCAAGGCGGCGACGAGGGCGAAGTTGTGGCTGGCGAAGCTGCCGACGGTCCCGCCGGTTTCCAGCGTCGTGACCACGGCCAGCACGGTGAACATGGAGCTCAACACCAGGCCGACGACGGCAGCGACGTGGAGCAGGTTGCGGAAGAACCAGAAGCGGTGCGTGCCGGTGTCAGCGGGCTTGAACGACCGCACATACATCATGATGAGCCAGAGCACGCCGATCGCCACGTGGGTGCCGTGGGTGCCGGTCAGGGTGAAGAAGGTCGTGCCGAGGATGCTGTTGGTGATCGTCATGTGCTTCTCGGAAATGAAGTGCGTGAACTCGAACACCTGGCAGCCGAGGAAGATGGCCCCGAAGAAAATCGTCGTGAGCAGCGAGAAGCGCATGCTCTTGAGGTTGCCCTTCTGGATGGCGTTCACCGCCAGCGCCATCATCAGCGACGACATCAGCAGGATGAACGTCGAGAAGGACGTGAGCGGAATGTCGAACACGTCGCGCGGCGACGGATTTCCCGGGGGCGGGTGCAGCCGGTAGATGAGGTGCGTGGAGATCAGCGAACCGAAGAACATGCAGTCCGACGCCAGAAACGCCCACATGAGGAGTTTCTTGTTCGGGATGCCCGTCGTGGTCGTGTGATCGTGATGGTGATCGATGGCGCTGGCAGAGCTACTCATGTGAAAAGGGATTAATGCTTGGCGTGCGTGTCCTCGACCGGGTTGCCGTCGGCATCAAGGTGGAGGTGATAGCCCTCGGCGCCTTCCATGGACCAGAGGTAGATTCCGGCGAGCAGGATGCTGCCGCCGACCAGCGCGAGGATGAGGTTGTGATAGACGGCGCCGAAGCCGCCGATCAGGGCGCCGCAGCTGGCCACCAGCGGATAGATCGAGGAGAACGGCATGTGAATGCCGCCGTGGGCCTCGTCCTCCTTGGCGTGCTCGGCATTCTCCCTGGCGATTTCTTCCTGGTGATACTTCTCGTACCAGAAGGCATCGCGGGCGTGGACCGTCGGGATGACGCGGAAATTATACTCCGGCGGAGGATTGGGCAGGGACCACTCGAGCGTGCGGCCGTCCCACTCGTCACGCGAGGCCTTCTGGCCCTTGAAGAACGTGTAGATCATGACCGTGAAATAGATCCCGATGCCGGTGCCAAGGATGAGGGCGCCGATGGTCGCGATGTAGTTGGCGGTGTTCCAACCCATGTTGGCGTCGTAGGTGAACGTGCGGCGGGGCATGCCGTTCAGGCCGAGGAAATGCATCGGGAAGAACGTGATGTTGAAGCCGACAAAGATGACCCAGAAGGAGAGCTTGCCCCAGAAGTCGCTGACCACGCGGCCGACGACGAGGGGGAACCAGTACTGGATGCCGGCGAGCAGCGCGAAGATCGATCCGCCGATCAGGACGTAGTGGAAGTGGGCGATGACGAAGTAGCTGTCGTGCTGCTGGGCATCGGCCGGCGCGGCTGCGTGCATGACGCCGGAGAATCCGCCGATCATGAACATCCAGATGAAGCCGAGGGCGAACATCATCGGCGTGCGCATCTTCAGGTGGCCGCCCCAGAGGGTGCCGATCCAGTTGAAGATCTTCACGCCGGTCGGCACCGCGATCGCCATTGTCGCGAGCGAGAAGGCCGCGGTCGCCACCGTGCCCATGCCGGTGGTGAACATGTGGTGGCTCCAGACGGTGAAACCGAGGAAGCCGATGGCGGCGCCGGAGAACACGATGATCGGGTAGCCGAAGAGGGGCTTGCGCGAGAACGTCGGCAGGATTTCCGAGATGATGCCCATCGCGGGCAGG
Source organism: uncultured Opitutia bacterium (assembly GCA_903859715.1). Classification (GTDB taxonomy): domain Bacteria; phylum Verrucomicrobiota; class Verrucomicrobiia; order Opitutales; family Opitutaceae; genus Opi-474. The sequence continues at coordinate 8,080 of CAIONS010000037.1, read as the reverse complement.
ATCAGGATGTAGACCTCGGGGTGCCCGAAGATCCAGAAGAGATGCTGCCAGAGGATCGGCATGCCGCCGTTGGAGACCTCAAAGAAGTTCGTGCCGAACTGGCGGTCCATCATGACCTCGACCAGCGCGATCGTGATCGCGGGGAAGGAGAGGACGATGAGGAAGGAGGTGACCAGGGTCATCCAGGTGAAGACCGGGAGGCGCATCATCGTCATGCCGGGCGCGCGCAGGTTGATGATGGTCACGATGAAGTTCAGCGCGGCGGCGATGGAGGCCACGCCGAGCAGCTGCAGGCCGAGCACCCAGAAGTCAGTCGCGTGGGTCGGGTTGAAAGCCTTCGAGGTCAGCGGCGCGTAGCCGACCCAGCCGGCATCGGGCGCTCCGTCGGGCAGGAACCAGCCGACGTTGAGGATGATGGCGCCGGCGACAAACGTCCACAGGGAGAAGGCGTTTAGCCGGGGAAAGGCGACGTCGCGCGCACCGATCTGCAGCGGCATGATGATGTTGAAGAACGCGGCGCCGAGCGGCATGACGGCGAGGAAGATCATCGTCGTCCCGTGCATCGTGAACATCGTGTTGTACTGCTGCGCGGTCAGCAGCGTGTTGTTCGGCACCATGAGCTGGAGGCGGATCAGCAGGGCTTCGCAGCCGCCGATCAGCAGGAAGAACAGCGCGAAGAGGCCGTACATGAAGCCGATCTTCTTGTGGTCGACGGTGGTGAGCCAGCTGATGAGGCCGGTCTTGGCGGTCGGGCGCCAGAAAATGAGGGGCTTGGCGGGAGCGTGCTCCTCTTTGGTCGTGAAGTGGGATTTGACGGTGGCGTCCATGGAGGAAAATTATTTGAGACTGCTGAGGTAGGCGACCAGGGCGCTGATATCGGATTCGGTGAGGACGATGTTCGGCACTTCGCGGCCGTTGTCGTCCTTCTTCATGTAACCGGCCATGCCGCCGATGCCATGGTACATCTTGTTGCCGGGCTTGACCTCGTCGGGATGACGGAGCCAGCGGGCGAGTTGCTCGGGATTGTTTTCCAGCAGGCCGGCGGCGATCGTGGTGCGGGAGCCGACGTGCGTCAGGTTCGGCGCGGTGACGCCCATGCCTTCATTGCCACGGATGGTGTGGCAGTTCACGCAGGTCTTGGCCTGGAAAGTCGCGCGACCCTTGAGGATGAGGGCGACGTCCTCGTGCTTCGGATCGGGCTCCTGCTGGGCGCGCCAGCTGTCGAGCGGGCTCAGCTCAAATTTGTCCGACCAGCCCTTCTCGTTCCGCTTGAACTCGGTGCGGTAGGAGGCGAGCTGGACCTTGGGCAGGTCAGGCTGGGCCTTGACGGAGCGGGCGGGCTCCATCTGGCGGTTGAGCCAGTCGTTGAATTCCTTCGGCCCGAGGGCGATCACGCGGAAGCGCATGACGGCGTGCGAATCGCCGCAATACTGGGCGCACTGGCCCCAGAAATAGCCGGGCTGGTCCGCCTGCACCCAAAGGAAATTGCCGCGGTTGGGGATCATGTCCACCTTGCCGGCCAGCTTCGGAATCCAGAAGCCGTGGATGACGTCCAGGGAGCGCAGGTTGATGTGGACGGGCCGGCCGGCGGGAATCACGAGCTCGTTGCTGGTGACCAGCTGGCCGACATCCTTGATTTGTTCGTTGGGATACTCGAAGCGGAACCACCATTGCTGGCCCACGGCATTGACCTCGTAGGCGTTGGCCTTGTCGGCCTCGGGGACATCGTGGGTGTACCAGATGCCCTTGAGGGTGGGGATCGCGATGATGACGAGGGCGAGGACCGAGGCGCCGATGAGGCTGAGTTCGATCATCGGGTTGCCGTGGCCCTGCTCCGGCGGCACGGCGTTTTCCTCATCGGTGGAGCGCGCACGGAATTTCAGCGTCGCGTAGGCGAGGACGGAGCCGACGATCAGGAAAATGACCAGCGTCACCCAGCAGGTGACGTAGAACAGCTCGCGCTGCGACACGGCGACGGGGCCGTCGACCACGATGGTGGACTGGTGTCCATCCATCCGCCAGAAATTGAGATCACAGCCCGTGAGAAGCACGGTGCCGCCGAAGGCGAGCGCGGCGCGGCCCCAGCGGGCGGAGGTGGAGAGCAGGGAGTTCAAACGCATGGATGACAGTCGTGGAAAAAGGAAAGGATGGCGGGAAAATGCCAATCGGAAAAGAGTCCGCGAACCTCCGGCCATTTCAAGCCATATTCCTCTCTTAAATTTCCGGCGTCGTCGGTGCGGAAGTTTTTGCTGGCATGAGTTATTATCCGCCGTGGGGTCGGGCATTAGGCGGCCGGCATTTGTGCGGTTGACGGTTGCATCCGGCGGGCCGGCGCTGGATACTCCCTTCGCCATGAAAACCCGTCTCCTGATTGCCACCGCATTGATTGCCCTTGTTACTTCCGGCTGCGGCCAGAAGGACACTTCCGCCCCGACCGCGGCGGCCCCGGCCGGGCCCCGCACGGTCGAAATCACGGCGGGCGACACCATGAAATACAGCCTCACGGCCATCGAGGCCAAGCCCGGTGAGCAGATCACAGTGATTCTGACCAATATCGGCACCCAGCCGATGGAAGTCATGGGCCATAACTGGATCCTCCTGAAGGCCGGCAGCGATGTGGAAGCCTTCGACAAGGCCGCGAGCGCGGCGAAGGCCACGAATTTCTTCCCGGCGGCACTGGCGGACCAGGTTCTGGCGCACATCGACCTGCTCGGGCCCCGCAAGTCCGGCGAAGTTACGTTCACCGCCCCTACGACGCCCGGCGACTACCCGTTTCTCTGCAGCTTCCCGGCCCATTTCCAGGTTGGGATGAAAGGCGTGCTGACGGTCAAGTAAGCAGCGGTTCAATCTTCGACAGATCAGTAAGCCGGGCTGCGGCCCGGCTTTTTTGCGTCCGCTCTTCGCGCAACGGCGCGGGCGCCTGTTTTAGTTCCACGCTCAGTGCGCCGCGGGCCACCACTGGTAGAGGAAGAAATAGACCAGCACGCCCGTCACCGAGACGTAATACCAGATGGGAAAGGTGAATTTCGCCCAGGCTTTGTGGCGTTCGAAGTCGCCCTTGATCGCGAAGGAGAACGTGCGCGGGACGAGGTAGGCGATGCTGATCGCGAGGATCACGTGAGAGATCAGCATCACATAATAGACGATGCGGATGGCGCCCTCGCCGCCGAACTGGGTGTGAATCGCCTGACCCGTGCTATGCGCGGCAATGCCCTTGAGGGTTTTGTGCGTGAGATAGCCGATGAGAAAAACGGCCGAGACGATGCAGGCGGTGAACATCACCTTGCGATGGGCTTCGCGTTTGTCCTGTTTGATCAGGACGAAGCCAATCGTGAGCAGCACGGTGGCAATGGCGTTGAGCGTCGCGTTGAGCGCGGGGATGTCATTGATGGTCATGGCGCGGAAATGAGGCGGTCGGCCACGAGGGCGATGAGCACCAGCGGCAGATAGGCGATGGACGTAAGGAAGAGTTTGCGCGCGGCGGCGTCGCGTCCGGCCGGGCGCAGGAACAGGGCGGCGCGCCACAGGAACCAGAGCCCACCGGCCACGGCGGCGACCGCATAATAAAGCGTGGCCAGCCCGAGTACCGTGGGCAGCACGCTCACGACGAGCAGGAACAGCGTGTTGGCGAAGGACCAGCCCGCCACCCAGGCGCCGGACTCATCGCGCACTGGCAGCATCGGGAAATCCACGGCCGAATAATCCCGGCGGTAGGTCCACGCGACGGCCATGAAATGCGGGATCTGCCAGAGGAACAGGATTCCGAAGAGAATCCACCCGAGTGCCGACACGCGTCCCTCACCGCCGGCCCAGCCGATGAGCGGGGGGAACGCCCCGGCCAGCGCGCCGATTTCGGTCGACCACCGCGACCAGCGCTTGGCGGGCGTGTACCAGCAGAGATAGGAGACGATGGTCAGCAGCGTGAAGAGCGCGGCGAGCGGGTTGACCTTCGCGAACAACAGGAAGAGCGCCGCGATGCACATCAGGATGCCCAGCACAAACGCGGAGCCATCCGGCACCTTGCCCGACGGGATCGGCCGGTCGGCGGTGCGCGACATGCGCGCGTCGGTGTCGCGTTCCATCCACTGGTTCAGCGACGCGACGCCACCGGCGGCGAGCATTGTGCCGGTCAGCATGGCGCCCAGTTTCCAGCCGTCCGGTGCCGGTCGCGCCGCATAGTAGCCGGCGAGCGCGGTCAGCACGGACAGCAGGCTCAGGCGCGGTTTCGTCAGCTCAAGATAGTCGCCGAACTTCGCCGGTGCGACCGTGGGTTCGGCGTTCATGCGACGGGATTGCCCTCGACGACGTCCCGGTGCGCGAGCCACGTCAGCCAGAAGGTGGTCGCTAGCGTGAGTGCGCCGACCAGCACATGGCCGGTGGTCACGTACGCCGCGCGATAGGTCCAGATGATCTGGGCGCCGAGGAAGATCTGCCCGGCCAGCAGCACGAGGAGCCCGATGGCGCCGAGCCGCATGGCGGGCGAGGCGCCGCGATCGCCGCGCAGGCTGAACGCAAACCACGGCAGCGCGAAGCACAGCACGCCGGCCATCACGCGGTGCGCGAAATGAATCCCGACGCGGAAATTCCACGCCTCAGGCAGCAGGCTGCCGTCGAAATTCGAGGCGGGAAAGGTCGGGATCGCCAGGCCGGCGAAGCTGTGGCGCATCACCGCGGCGATCGCGAGTTGGACGAATAGCAGCGTGCACGCCAGCACGCCGAGCCGGCGCACGCCGCGGCCGACCGCCGGGCCGCTTCGATTGATCCAAGCCTTGGAGCAGGCCGTCGTGATGGCGATGAGCGTGCAGATGAACAACTGGGCCAGCACGGCATGGAGCATGGCAAACAGTCGGCCCATGCTCGTATCGACCATTTCCACCTGAAGATGGTCGAGCAGCACACGCAGGCCGCCGACGAGCGCCTGGACCAGCACGAGGCCGACGGCGAAGAGGGCGAGCTTGCGCAGCCAGGCGCGCTCCTCGGTCAGCCACAGCCACGCCGCGAGAATGATCGTGACCGTGCTCATCAGGCCGGCGCTCAGCCGGTGCGAATGCTCGGCGAACATCGCAATATTGGTCAGCCAGCCGTGGGGGTTCAGCGAGCCGTTGGACAACGGCCAGTCGGCAAACACCATGCCCGCGCCGATGCTGGTGGTGAACGCCCCCAGCATCACCAGCACGAAGACCCACGCCGTGCCCAGCGCCGCGAAGAGCGCGAGGGCGGGTTTGTGGAGGGAGGTGCGGACCGTGGGAGGCGAGGAGGCCATGAGCGGAGTGATTTGTGAGCAGAAGGGGCTCTGCCTTCGTCCGCAAACCCTTTGACAATGTTATCCGGCGGCGAATCCGTAGTGTCATGAAATCTTATGCCCTCCTGGCTGCGGGTGCGCTGGCGCTGCTGAGCGCCGCCGGCTGCAGCCGTTCGGGCGGGACGAACGCATCGGCTGCGGCCGCGGTTCCGGAGGAGAAACGTTATCCGCTGACCGGCGAAGTCATCTCGGCCGATATCGCGCGCAAGGTGCTCGTCGTCCAGCACGACGAGATCAAGGGCTTGATGCCGGCGATGACGATGGAGTTTGCCGTGTCCGCGACCGACGCCGCGGCTGCCAAGCCCGGCCAGCGTATTCGCGCCGAAGTGATTCCGAGTGACAAAGGCGCCTGGCACTTGGAGAAAATCTGGCCCGACGATAAATCCGCCGCGGCGACCATTGCCGCACAGGCCGGCGCACTACGTCAGGATACGCTCATCCGTGGCAACGGCGCCTACCGCGAGGTCGGCGAGAAAATCCCGGACTTTGCGCTGTACGACCAGGAAGGCCGCGTGGTGCAGAGCGTGCGGTTCCATGGCAAGCAGATCATGCTGAACTTCATCTTTTCCCGCTGCCCGGTCGCCACGATGTGTCCGGCCTCGACGCTGAAGATGATGGCGACGCAGAAACTGGCGCGCGAGGCCGGGGTGAAGAACCTCGAGCTCGTTTCCATCACGCTCGACCCGGCCTACGACTCGCCGGCGGTCCTGAAGGAGTACGCCGCGGTTCGCGGGATCGACACCGCGAACTTCTCGTTCCTGACCGGTCCTGACAGCGCGATCAAGGACCTGCTCACGCAGTTCGGCATCATCGCGGAGTTCGACGGCAATCTGCTCAAGCACACGCTCAGCACGCTGCTGATCGATGAAAACGGCCGCATCATCCACCGCGCCGACGGCAGCGTGTGGGAGCCGGCGGACTTTGTGGCGAAGATGAAACGGTAAAAGCTCAAAGCTCGAAACTCGAAATCCGAAATAAGGAATCCGAAGTTCAAAGTTCGAAACCCAAAACCCGAAATCCAGAACCCGAAGTTGGCCCGTTTCAGTCGTTTGGTCACTCTTTCGGATTTCTACCTTAGAATTTTACCTGCATTCGGCTTTCGAACTTCAACCTTCGAGCTTCTGCCGCCGCCATGAATCCCGCTCGCACCGACCTTACCCCGACCCAGTGGCGCCAAGTCGGGCTCATCACGCTCGTGGCGGCCGGGATTTTCCTCACGTTCCGCTGGCTGCCCACCGGCACGAACCTGAGCCACATGGATTTCCGGGTGACGGCGAAGAACCCGATCGATTTCTGCGATCCGCTCAACCCGCAGTTCATCCCGGTCGTCGCCGTCGCCTCGCCGGTGACGATGACGCTCGTGACGGATGCGCCGCCAGCGGCGGGGCGGGACGTGCACGCCACGCTCACGCTGCGGACGGCCAGCGGCAAACCCATCGCGCCGGAAGACCTGCTCGTCTCGAACACGAAGCTTCTGCACCTGCTGATCATCGATCCGTCGCTGGAGGATTATCAGCACGTGCATCCGGAGCCGGCGAAGACGCCGGGCGACTGGACCTTCACGTTTACGCCGCGACGCGGCGGCGAGTACCGGGTGTTCGCCGACTTCACGCCGGCGGCGACGGCGCGCAGCCTGTATGCGAACGCGGAGCTGAGCGTGCTGGGCAAAGGCGAGGCGGGGCCGTCGGTATCGTTTCTCACCAAGTCATGGACGGCGGAACAGGCGGGCTTTGATTTCGCGCTGACTCCGGCGGTGCTGCCGGTGCGCGCGGGCCAGACCGCGGACCTGAAGTTCTCAATCACCAACGAAAAAGGGGGCGCCGTGCCGATGCAGCTGGTGATGGGGGCGTTTGCACACCTCGTGGCCTTCGATGCGGCGCGGAGCGGGTTCGCACACATCCACCCGATGGAGCTCGATGTGACGCAGCCGCCGGACGCGGTGCACCCCGTGCTGAATTTCAAGATCACGATCCCGCGCGCCGGGACCTACGTGATCTGGGCGCAGGTCAACCTCGCCGGCCACGAGACGTTCGTGCCGTTCTGGTTCGACGTGGCGCCGTGACGGATTGCGGAGGGTGGGCGGGCACAGCCTGTCCTGAGCGAGGCCGAAGGATCCCGGGCCCGCATGGGTGAGGGTGATCCCGCGAGTAGCGGTGTCGAAATGGCTGCTATAGCCAACGAATGCGGGCACGGGACGTGCCCGCCCACCTTCAACGGCGCGACTTGGCCCGGGGCTTGATCGTGAGCTTCCGCTCCAGACCGGCCATGGTGCGGTCGAAGGCTGACCCGAGATCGATGTCGTAGGCGTCCGCCAGCACGAGGACGCACCAGAGGCAGTCGGCAAGTTCATGGGCAAGGGCGGCATCGAGGTCCTTGGCCGGTCGCAGACCCTCCTTCGCCATCACGAGTTTCATGAGGTCGCCGACATCGCCGACGAAACCCTGCGCAAGCTCGGCGCGCGTCCAAGGCCGCCCATTCCGCCGGGTTTCCAGTTCTGCATAAAGCTTCCGGATCTGCCGGGCGCGTGCGGTCAACTGGGCTAAATCAGATGAAGCCGAACGTTTCATTTTCCGCTCAACGTCATAGGTAGGCCAACGTTCGAGATCAGCCACGCGCGAAGCGCGTTGGCTGTAGCGACTTCCATGAGAAGGCGTGTCGAGGATTGTTTCTGTAAAGGTTCACCTTTTTTGGCGGTCGGTGGCGGGCCCTAAGGCTTCCCGGAGGGTCAGGCTTCCATACGCACTCGAGGTGGCGGCGTCAATCGGGGCCGCGCGGTGC
>CAIONS010000036.1 GCA_903859715.1 uncultured Opitutia bacterium | reverse complement strand
GGGACTCTCGGCGATAAAGCGGCAACTTTCAACTCGAGGATACTTTGCAGGGCGTGGTCGCTGACCCGCCTTTTCCGTGCGGACGGCTCATCCGGAGGATTCGCCCTACCTTTTGCCAAGGCCCGGCGGGGTCAGCGACCCCGCCCTACAATTTGCCAGATTCCGCGCGATGAGCGTCGTCAGCAGCCAGCAGCAGGTCTTCCTCCGCCTGCTCGGCAAATTACGCCCGCGCTGGCATCAGGAGCTCACGCTGCCGGCACACATCCAGCGAATGCTCAGCGGTGAGCGCAGCTTTGGTTCCCGTGACCGGCGGCTTTATCGCGAGCTCATTTATACGACGCTGCGCTACCTGCCGTGGATCGAGCCCTGCCTCGATGCAGACCCGGCCCGCGCCATCAAGCTCGCGGCCTGGCTGGCGGCGGAAACCCGCGACACTCGCGCTTATCGCGCCGACACCTGCGGCGACTGGCCCGGCCTGCCTTCACTCGCGACCCGCGCCGAATTTCTAAAGGTGACCGCCACGGATCTTCTGCCCGGTTGGTTCCGCGACCACTGTGCGGCGATCTTCACCCCGCGCGAACTTGAGGTTCAACTTGCCCGGGCGCCGCTTTGGCTGCGGCTGCAAACGGAGGATCCCGGCGCCGTGTCCCGCGAGTTTGCCGGCCTGGACTGGCGCACTCAGCCGGCGCCCGCGCTGGGTTCCGCGTGGCGGGTGCTCGACGAAGCCGATGTCACCAAGACCGATGCTTTCGCTGAAGGCCGCATCGAAGTGCAGGATCTCGGCTCTCAAATGGTGCTGGAAGCCCTCCGCATCGCACCCGGCGAACGCTGGCTCGACGCCTGCGCCGGGGCCGGTGGCAAGACGCTGCAGCTCAGTCAAAAGGTCGGGCCCGACGGCTCGGTGGAGGCGCATGACACCCGGCCGGCCGCCTTGGACGAATTGCTCGAGCGCGCCGAGCGCGCCGGTCTCGAAAACATCCACATCAGCGCGCAACCCGCCGCCGGCCGCTATGCCGGCGTGCTCGTGGATGCGCCGTGCAGCGGTTCCGGCACCTGGCGGCGATCGCCGCATCTGAAGTGGACGACCACTGCAGAAATCGTGGCGGCCCGCGCGCAGCTGCAGCGCACCCTGCTCGACCGCTTCGCCGCGTGCGTCCAGCCGGGCGGCCGCCTCGTCTATGCGACGTGTTCCCTGAGCCACGTGGAAAACGAGGATGTCATCACGGCGTTTCTCACCGCGCATCGCGACTTTGCCGTGGAGCCTCCCGCCCAGACCTTCGGCTTCGAGGCGGGTCCAGCCGGCCTGACCATCCTGCCCGCCCGTCACGATACGGACGGCTTCTTCGTCGCCGCGTTGCGCCGGCGCTGATTTTCCCTTGCCGCCTCCGGCACCTCCTCAAGCATCGGAGCGTGGTTCCCGACTCCGATTATCGCATCAAGCTGCAGGTCTTTGAAGGCCCGCTCGACCTCCTGCTCTTTCTCATTCGCAAGAACGAGCTCGATATCTACGACATTCCGATCGAGTCGGTGACGCGGCAGTACATCGACGCCCTGCACGCCATGCAGCAGCTGGACCTCGATCTGGCCGGCGAATTTTTCGTGATGGCGGCCACCCTGATGGAGATCAAGAGCCGCATGCTCCTGCCCAAGGGCCAGCACGCCGTCGACCCCAATGCCGAGGACGAGGAACTCGATCCCCGCTGGGAGCTCGTGCACCAGCTGCTGCAATACAAGAAATTCAAGGAGGCCGCCGCCCAGCTGGGCGAACTTGCCACGTTGCGCCAGGACCTGATGGAGCGCTACGTGTCGGCGCTGTCCGGCGACCCGCTCGACCGGCCCCTCAAAAACGTCGACCGCATCGAACTCTGGAACGCCTTCAACATCGTGCTGCGCCGTCTCGCCGAGAAACTCGTCGTCGGCGAAATCCATGACGAGCAGGTGACGGTCGCGGACCAGATGGAATACCTGCTGGAGCGCACCCGCACGCAAAAGTCGTTTCTCTTTTCCGAACTCTTCCCGGGCAAGGTCTCGCTGCGCAAGCTCGTCGCCACATTTCTCGCCGTGCTGGAGCTGACCCGCCTGAAGCGGCTGCGCCTGCGGCAGGACGAGGCTTTCAGCGATATTGTCTGCGACGCCGTCGATCCGGAAATCCCACTTGAAACCGTGGCAAACCCAAGCACGGTGACGGCGTGAGCAAAAAGAAGAAACCTTCCGCCCCAGCCGCCGGCCTGATCGGCCTCGGTTTGGACAATGCGGACGGTCACAAGCGCATCACCACCGGCGAGCAGTTTGCCATCCTCGGTGGTTCGGAGGAAACACACGGCCGCATGACCGAGACCGTCATCAAGACCTTCGAGGAACTCAAAACCCGCGGCAAGCAGCTACATCAGGTCGAATCCGTCGAACTGGCCGAGATTGTTCATCGCTCCACGCCGCGTTGAGTGTCTTAAGCGGCAGTGCAGTTTGCATCTTGGCCGATTCCGAGTCTCTTTGTCCCTGAACCGACTATCTCATGTCCGACAAAATCGACAACCTGACCACCGATACCTTCAAAGCCGCCATCACGTCGGCCACCACACCCGTGTTGGTTGATTTCTGGGCGCCTTGGTGCGGGCCCTGCAAGGCCATCGCTCCCATCCTGGAGGAACTTGCCGTGGAGCTCGACGGCAAGTTGAAGATCACGAAGGTCAACATCGATGAGAACGACGCCATCGCAGTGGAATACGGCATTCGCGCCATCCCTACGATGCTCCTCTTCAAGGGCGGCCAGATCGCCGAGCAAATCGTCGGGATGATGCCGAAGGCCGCCCTCAAGGCAAAGGTCCTGGCCCACGTTTAATCCTCCGTCAGCCCGTAGCAGCCGAGGTAACGAGGCTGAGGGCTTTCAAAATCGTCAGGACGCCTGGGCGCAGTTCAGCACCAGCCCGGCCGTCAGCGTGAGCGCATAAAGCGCGAGCAGCTTCCCCGCGTCGCCGAGCAGCCTGATCTGTTCAACCGGATTGGTCTGCTCGCGCAACCGCCGGACCTGGCCCCACGCCATGGGCAACAGCACGAGCGGCAACAACCGCCACGCGCACCGGTCACGCCAAGCGAGCAGCACGGGCGCGATGACGACCGCCACGGCCAGCGAAGCACTGAACTGGCCACGGGCGAACCCGCGGCCAAAACGCACGACAAGCGTGCGCTTGCCCGCCACGGCGTCCGTTTCCACGTCCCGATAATTGTTCACGACGAGAATATTGGCCGTGAGCAATCCGATCGGAATCGCCGCAAGGATGGCGTCCACTACCAGCGTGCCAGCCTGGACGAAGTACGTCGCACAGACCGCCACCAATCCGAAGAAGAGAAAGACAAACACATCGCCGAGCCCGTGGTAACCCAGCGGCCAGGGTCCGCCCGTGTAAGCGAGGCCGCACAGGATGCTCGTGATTCCCACCGCCAGCAGCCATGGACCGCCCCACGCGATCAGGCCGAGCCCGCAAATAAACGCCGTGGCAAACACCGCCCACATTGCCCGGCGCATCCCGGCGGGCGAAATCAGCCCTGCAGCCACGGCCCGACGCGGACCCACCCTCGCCGCGGTGTCGGCGCCCTTGAGGAAATCATAATAGTCGTTGGCGAAGTTGGTGCCAATCTGGACGAGCAGCGCGAAACCGAGGCAGAGCCCCGCCGCACGCCCGTCAAAATGCCCGTCCCGCCACGCCAGGCCTGAACCCACCAGTACCGGAGCGACCGCCGCGGGGAGCGTCCGCGGGCGGGCAGCGGCGATCCAAATCTTCCACACCGGAGAATTCATGCAGTTTCAATCACGGAACCGGATGAATGAAGTCATCCAGGAAACGTGTCAAAGACTCCTCTGGTCCGATGACGGCCGATAGGCGTGCTCCGCCGAAATCCCCAGCTCGCGTTCGAGTGCACGAATCCGGGTCAGCACCAGATCCGCGCCCGCCGCTTCATCGATGGCCGGTAATTGCGGATGAAGCGTTACAAGCCAGGCCAAGGCTTCCTGTTTCTTTCCCAACCGCCGCAGCAGCTCGGCATGTAACCGCGCCGCGAAGAATGGCGCGTTCGGCTGTTCCCATGCCCGGCGATAACTCGCCGCAGCGGCGGATAAATCGCCGAGCTGGTTGAGCTCAATGTTCGCCCGCTCGATCCAAAGCGCCGCGCTGGCAGGATGGAATTTCCTCGCCTCATCAAGGTGCGCGAGCGCCCGCTGCGCCTGCTCCCGGATGATCCGCTGCTGCACTCCCATCGGAACCCGCCCACGCCCGCCGGCCGCATCGATCCGCCACTCCGGCAGGTCGTAGGCCATGATCCGCGCGCCGTTCAGCCAGAAATAGAGCGGCTCCGGATCAACCGCCGCAACCAGGTGCAGCCAGGACTCGGTGGCTGCCAGGTCGCGCTCCTCCCAAGCCAAGGACATTCGAATCCAGCTGCCATCGGCGACGGCGGAACGCACGCCACCCAGCACGCCCAGCAGCACACCCTGCCCGGCTGAAACCACGCTGGAATCCAAGCGCAGGCCCGGCTGACCCGCTCGGACTACCATCCAAAGCGATGACTCCACACCACGGAGCCCCCATCCCGTCAGCGCGAGCCCGACCACAATCACCAGAAAGGTGGCCAACCTAGATTTCACGGCGGCTGAAACTGAATACTGCCAGCGCACACACGGCCGCCACATAGCTCAGCGCATAAAGTGCCACGCCGGCCAGATACTCGCTTCCGGCGTCCACCGGGCTGAAGAGCTGAAAATTGGGCAGGATACGTCCCATCAGTCCCGCCGTGGTGCGTATAAAGGCTGAGCTGGATCGGACCGCAGCCTCATGGGCGAATGGTTGCAGATGCCCGGCGAGAAAAACCAACGCCGCGGTCGTCATCGCGAACAGTGCCGTGCGGGCATAGCTCGCGATCAGCAGCGTCAGCGCCCCGAGCACGGTGAGCTTGAGCCACAGCAGCCCGCCAGTGACGGCCAGCCGGCCGTAATTGATGACGTGGCCGTGGACAAATGCCGCGGGATATTCCCGCATGAGCGTCGTCTCCCTCGACCAGAGCACTGCGGCCAAGAGCAGCGTGAGCAACCCGCAGAACAGGCCGGTCACCGCCGCCGCTCCCAGAAATTTTCCAAGGACAAACTCCGCGCAGCCCACCGGCTTGGCCATCAGCGTCAGCACGGTGCGATTTTCCAGTTCGCTGAAAAAAAGCTGCGCCGTGGCCGTCACGGTCAGCACCGCGCCCAGCAGTCCAATCGTGCCAATACCGAGATCGGCGATGAATTTCAGCTCGGGCGCGCCAAAATTGAATTCCCGAAAATACTGCGCCGCCAGCACCAGTCCGAACGCCAGCAGCAGCAGAAAATTAAACAGCTTCTGCCGGACCGCCTCGCACAGGGTATTGTGCGCAATGAGGCTCAGCCGGCGGACAAAGAACAGCGCGGACGTCATGAACGCTCCTTTTCATCCCCAGAGTCGCTCCGCCCCACCCGCTGAAGATACACCTGCTCCAATCGTGCGCGCGGCCGGTCGATGGACTCAATCACCCGTCCACGTGCCCCGAGCCAGCCCTGCAATTCGGCCAATTCCCCGGCTGGCAGCTCTTTCATGACCAGCGCCACTCGCTGATCGTCACGGGTGAGTTCTCCGACACCACCCTCCAGCACGAGCCGCCCGTGATCGAGAATCGCGACGCGGTCACACACGTCCTCGATTTGGCCGAGCAGATGGGAGGTGATCAGGACGGTTTTTCCGGCGGCCTTGAGCTGGAGGATCATCCCGGCCATCGCGACCGCTCCGGCCGGATCCACGCCCGCCGTGGGTTCGTCGAGGATGACGAGCTCCGGATCGTGCACGAGCGCCTGCGCCAGCCCGATGCGCTGCAGCATGCCCTTCGAGTAAGTCTCCACGCGCCGATCCGCCGAATTCTCCATTCCTACCCAGGCAATGACCTCGCGCACCCGGTCACGCAGGCCGGGACCGCGCAGCCCGCAAATCCGTCCATAAAACGCCACGAGTTCCCGGCCGGTCAGGAAGCGATAAAAATAGGGCGACTCCGGCAGATAACCGATGCGGCACCGCGCCCCGGCTTCCCGGCTGGAATTCCCGAAGACGGCGCACGTGCCGGTCGTCGGGGCGAGCAAGCCCAGCAAAACCTTGATCGTGGTGCTTTTGCCGGAGCCGTTCGGCCCCAGCAGTCCGTAAACCTGCCCGGCCTCGATGCGCAGACTGAGGTTATCGACCGCCCGCAATCGCACCCCGCGCAGCCCTACGGCAAAATCCTTCGTCAATCCGCGCAGCTCAATCGCCGGGGTCATTTGATTTCAAACCCGCGGTGCTGCGGCGGGCGGGCCTGCGCGGATCGTTCCGTTTTTCGGACATGCCCGTGCATCCGCTCCTCAACCGCCGCGATGAAGGCAGCCACCTCGGAAGCGCGTCCTTCGACTTCCATCTGCACCCGGCCATCGGTGAGGTTGCACACATAGCCCGCGACCTCGAACTCCTTCGCCACCTGCAACGTGGTATAGCGAAAACCCACGCCCTGCACGCGGCCGGCGAAGTAAACTGTCTCGTGATGCACGTCAGCCATCGGTGCCGCGCAACGTGGCGCGAGGAGCGGCACGCTTCAACCCGCAAAGCCAGCCCGGCATCACATGATTTAGATTTGCATTTCCCGACGACGCGGACTCAGTTTCGGCTTATTCAATGAGCGACTTTGATCCTGACAGTGGTCCTGAGAATGAGTGGGAAGATCGCGGCGACCTCGCCTGGAACGAATTTGATTGGGAGCGCTACCTCCGCGAGCAGGACGACAGCATTCACCGCTACCTCGGCTTCTATGAGGCGTTCCGCCACAGCCCGACCCGCATCGACGCCGTCGCCGAGCAGATGGGCTGGGGCCAGGGCAATTGGAGCGATGAAGAACTCGTCAGTGAATCCACGGATGACGAAGTCCCCGCCGAGGCATCGGATGGCGAGGAGACGGAAATCTACACGCTGCACAAGAACCCCATTTTCATCGCGACCAAGGCCATTTATCTGAGTGTGAAGCGCCCGTGGGAACTGAACGCCGGCGATGCCGCCAAGGTCCCGCCCGCGCTCGCCCTGGGCCTGCTGGCCGCGCTCCACCGCGGCGAGGAACAGGCGGTGCAGGCAATCCACGCCCTCGATTTTGGCGACTACGCCATGGCCATCAGCCTGTTCAAGCGGGCCCTGAGCGCGCTCAACTCCACGCTCGCCCTCCTCAACGCCAACACAGCCGCCGCGCATCGCGCGGTGATGGCCTATCGCGAAGAGGCGCTGCCCAAGCTGTTCGACCTGCGCGAAATCTGGCTGCGCGTCATCTCCGAGTGCCGCGAGGAACTCGACCGCCCCGTCGACGAGGAAACCTGACCGGTGCCGCGGAGAAATCCGCCTTGCACTTTCCCCGAGCCGCGTTTGCCTCGGCAACCTGATTTGGAGAGGTGGCTGAGTGGTCGATAGCGGCGCTTTGCTAAAGCGTTGTAGGGGTTTAAATCCCTACCGGGGGTTCGAATCCCCCCCTCTCCGCCAGTTTAAAAAACAAACCCCGCGCCATTGCTGGCGCGGGGTTTGTTTTTAGAGGATCGGAAACTGTAGGGCGGGGTCGCTGACCCCGCTTCCCGGTCTGGTCTCCCAAACAGGCGGGGTCAGCGACCCCGTCCTACAGTTTGAGTCTTTAGTACCGGTAGTGATCCGGCTTGTAGGGACCCTCGACGGCGACGCCGAGATAGGCCGCCTGATCCTTGGTGAGCTTCGTGAGCTTGACGCCGATCTTCTCCAGGTGGAGTCGGGCGACCTCTTCGTCGAGGTACTTCGGAAGACGGTATACGCCTACCTTGTAGGTGTCGCGGTTCTTCCAGAGATCGAGCTGGGCGAGCGTCTGGTTGGTGAAGCTGTTCGACATCACAAACGACGGATGACCCGTCGCGCAGCCGAGGTTCACTAGCCGGCCCTCGGCCAGCAGATAGATGTTCGTGCCGTTCGGGAACGTATAGAGGTCGTACTGCGGCTTCACGTTCGTGCGCTTGGCATCAGACGTGTTCAGCCGGTCGACCTGGATCTCGTTGTCGAAATGGCCGATGTTACAGACGATCGCCTGGTCCTTCATCTTCCGCATGTGCTCCAGCGTGATGATGTCCTTGTTGCCGGTCGTCGTGACATAGATGTCGGCCGTGCCGAGCGTCGACTCGAGCGTGTTGACCTCGAAGCCCTCCATCGCGGCCTGCAGGGCGTTGATGGGGTCGATCTCGGTCACAATCACGCGGGCACCAAAGCCTTTCAGGGAAAACGCCGAGCCCTTGCCGACGTCGCCATAGCCGCACACGCAGGCGACCTTGCCGGCGATCATGACATCGGTGGCGCGCTTGAGGCCGTCCGCGAGGGACTCGCGGCAGCCGTAAAGATTGTCGAACTTCGACTTCGTGACCGAGTCGTTGACGTTGATGGCGGGCACGCGGAGTTTGCCCTTCTCCAGCATCTGGTAGAGGCGGTGGACGCCTGTGGTCGTCTCCTCGGAGACGCCGCGCCATTCCTTCGCGATCGTGGTCCAGCGCAGCGGGTCCTCCTTGTGGACGCGCTTCAGCACATTCTTGATGACCTGTTCCTCGTGCGAGCCGGACTTGGTGTTGACCCAGTCACTGCCCTCCTCGAGTTCGCAGCCCTTGTGGATAAGAAGCGTGACATCGCCGCCGTCGTCGACGACGAGCTGCGGGCCCTTGCCGCCCGGAAACGAAATGGCCCTGAGCGTGAGGTCCCAGTATTCCTCGAGTGTCTCACCCTTCCAGGCGAACACCGGCGTGCCGGACTTCGCGATGGCCGCGGCAGCGTGGTCCTGGGTCGAGAAGATGTTGCACGAGGCCCAGCGCACGTCGGCGCCGAGTTCCTTCAGCGTCTCGATGAGCACTGCGGTCTGGATCGTCATGTGCAGCGAGCCGGTGATGCGCACGCCCTTGAGGGGCTTGCCAGGACCGAATTTTTTGCGGACGGACACCAGGCCGGGCATTTCGTGCTCGGCGATGGAGATTTCCTTCCGTCCCCACTCGGCGAGCGTGATGTCCTTGACGTGATAGTCACGCGCCTTGGATTTGGACGCTTTGGTAATGGTAGCCATGATGGTATTTTTTGAGATTACTTCACCGCAGCCCGGAGGGCGGCGACTTTGTTGGTTTGTTCCCACGGCAGACCGGCTTTGCCGAAGTGACCATAATTGGTCGTCTGGCGGTAAATCGGACGGAGGAGATTGAGTTGGGAGATGATCTGGGCGGGCTTGAAGCCGAAGACCTTCGTGACGGCCTTCGCGATTTTCTCATCGGCGACGCGGCCCGTGCCCATCGTATCGACGTACACACTGACCGGCTCGGGATGGCCGATCGCATAAGCGACCTGCAGCTCGGCCAAGTCGGCGAGTCCGGCCGCGACAATGTTCTTCGCGACCCAGCGGCACATGTAGGCGGCCGACCGGTCGACCTTCGACGGATCCTTGCCCGAGAACGCGCCACCGCCGTGACGGCCCCAGCCGCCGTAGGTGTCGACAATGATCTTGCGGCCAGTGAGGCCGGAGTCGCCCTGCGGGCCACCGATCACGAAACGGCCGGTCGGGTTGATCAGGAACTGGGTGCGCTTCGTCAGCATCCGCTTCGGGATCACCTTCCGGATGACATTGTCGATCAGGTAGCTCTCGATCTCGCGGTGCGCGACGTCCTCGGTGTGCTGAGTGGAAATGACGACGTTCACGACTTCGACGGGCTTGTCGTTCTCGTAGCGGATCGACACCTGCGACTTCGCATCAGGGCGGAGCCAATCCACCTTGCCAGACTTGCGGATCTTGGTGAGCAGGCGGCCGAGCCGATGCGCAAACATCACCGGCGTCGGCATGAGCTCGGGCGTCTCGTTGCACGCGTAGCCGAACATCAGGCCCTGGTCGCCGGCACCCTGCTCGGCCGTCTTCTTGCCCTTGGCCTTCTTCGCATCGACGCCCTGCGCGATGTCATCCGACTGCTTGGTCAGGTAATTGTTGATGAAGACCGTGTCCGCATGGAACACGTCATCCTTGTTGACGTAGCCGATCTCCCGGATCGCGGCGCGCACAATGGCTTCATAATTCAGATTCGCCCGCGTGGTGATCTCGCCGGCGAGGATCACCATGTTGGACTTCACCATGGTCTCGCAGGCGACCCGGCTGAAGCGGTCCTGCGCAAGGCAGGCGTCGAGCACGCTGTCAGAGATCAGGTCCGCGACTTTGTCCGGATGCCCTTCACCGACGGATTCAGAGGAGAAAACGAATTTGTTAGCCATAGGAAAGGTTCAGAACCAAAGCAGGGCACCCTCTCCTAGCAAGCTCAATATCAACACATGCCTATTTCATGATGCGTGTCTTTTCGAAACTCTTCCCCGTCCCCATCGCGCGATTGTGGCCTTGCCGATTTTACCCGGGGCCCATTGATTTCCGCACCCCGTCATCCGCATGTCCGCCCCCGTCGTCATTGACCTGCAGGCCATCGAGAATCTCCGTTCCCTCAACCCGGACGACAACGACGCGTTCATTCACGAGATCCTCGCCATTTTTTTCGAGGATACGCCGCAGCGGATCGCCGAGCTCGATGCCAGTCTCGCCGCCGGTGACGCGCCTAAGTTTTCCCGGGCGGCCCACAGCATCAAGGGCAGCTCGGCCAACCTCGGCGCCGCGGCCTTGCGCGGCGTGGCCGAGCAACTGGAGCGGCGTTCGCACAAGGAAGGTCTCGCCGAGGTCGCGACGCTGCTCGCGGACCTGAAGCTCGAATATGTCCGGACACAGGCGGAGCTCCAAAAGCTCTTCCCGACCTGAACCCGCAGGGACCGCCGCGATTTATGCGCGGTCGAGGAAGAATCCGCGCTGCTTGTCCGTGATCGGCAGGCTCGCGCGTTCCATGACCTTGAGCAGGTCTTCCCAGATCATCCGTTTGGAGCGGTTCGACTGATTGCGCAGGATATAGCTCGGGTGATAGGTCACCATCAGCGGTTTTCCCGCGAACTCCCGCCATTGTCCGCGCACCTCTCCGAGCGTCTTGAACGTGCCCACGCCCAGCAGCCCCTGCGCGGCCGTCGAGCCGAGGGCCACCAGCAGGTCGGGATTCACGACCTCGATCTGGGCCTTCAGGTAAGGCAGGCAGTACGCCAGCTCCGATTCGGTCGGGGGACGGTTGCCAAACTGCATCCCGCGCGCATCCACCGGCATCTCGGGCCGCCAATTCATGATGTTGCCGATGTATATCTCCTCCCGCTTCAGGCCCATCGCCCCGATCATTTTGTTGAGCAGCTGGCCGGCCGGGCCGACAAACGGCTCGCCCTGCACTTCCTCTTCCGCGCCGGGCGCTTCGCCCACAAACATGATCTTTGCGTCCACGCTGCCGACCCCGAACACGACCTGCTTGCCCGGCCGCACATGCGCCCGGCACACCGGATCGCCGAGCACCTGCGCGCGCAACGCCGCCCAACGCGCAGCTTTGTCTCCTTCGGGCAGCGTAAAGGCCACCGGCGCAGGAATCGTCGCCGCGTCCGGCGCCACCGGCTTCGCCACAAATTCCCGCACCGGCGCCCGATAAGCAGGCGGAGCCGCAACCGGGGACTCCGGCTTGGCCACGGCCGCGGGCGTGGCGGACTGCGGGCTGGAACGTGCCACGACCACTTCGCGCAACTTCCTCAGGCTTTCCTCCGATACCGACAGCGTCTTCACGCCGCTGGCCTTGAGCCGTTTCAATTCGGCAGTGAGGGCGGTAAGGGAGGCGTGCATGACAACCGCTCAGGCCTGACGGGCAGCCAGGAGTTTTTCCACATATTTTCCCAGCAGATCGAATTCCAGGTTCACACGGTCTCCGGCCTTCTTTTGTCCCAAGGTGGTCGCCGCCAGCGTATGCGGAATTAGCCACACCGCGAACGTATCACCCGTCACTTCCGCGACCGTCAGTGAGATGCCATCGATGGCGATGCTGCCTTTCAGCACGAGCCAGCGACCCGAGCCGACCGGTGCGCGCACCCGTAGAATATAGTCCTTTCCCTGCGACTCGAGCACTTCGATGAGGCCGAGTCCATCAATGTGACCGGTGACGAAATGTCCGCCGACTTTCCCGTCGAAGCGCAGGCTTCGCTCCAGGTTCACGGCCGCACCGGCCGCCAGGTCGGAGAAATTCGTCAACCGCCGCGTTTCTTCCAACACGTCGAAGCTCACGCTGCCGTCATCAAACTCCGCCACCGTGAGGCAGCAGCCGTTCACCGCGAGGCTGTCGCCGACCGCCATGGCCCCCAGCGCCACCCGCGCCCTGATCTGCAGCCGCCACGCGGCCGCCGCGGGCGTGAAGGCCGCAACCGTGCCCGTCTCCTCGACAATGCCGGTGAACATGCCGTTTTATTTCAATTTCACCCGCAGCACCGCCGTCTCTCCGCCGCGGCTCACGAGCATCACAAACTCCGCCCGCTGCAGGTCGGCCTCGATTTCGCCGAGCTTCTGGGCCGCCGCCGCAAACGTGGTTACTTCCACGCCGTCGATCTCCTTGATCCAGTCATCCGTGCGCAGGCCGGCCACACTCGCCGGTCCGTTGGGCTTCACGAAATGTGCGATCACGCCCGTCGCGCCCTTCGCCTTGACGCGCAGGCCGACGGCATCGCCATAGACAAATTCCCGCGCGGTCAGCCCGATCCGGTCAAAATACTTGCGCGCCGCTTCGCTCATCAGGCGCGGCTCATCGCCGAGCATCACCGTCAGCTCCTGCTTCTGTTCACCGCGCAGGACGGTGAGCGTCATCGGGCTGCCCGGCGCGCGCCGCTCCACTTCGCGGTCGAGATAACCGACGACCACGCGGTCGGGCTTGAGCCGCGGCAGCGGCTTGCCATCGATCGCCAGGATGATGTCGCGGGCCTTCATGCCGGCCTTTTCCGCCGGACTGTCTTCCAGGACATCGCTGACCACGACCGCCGATTGACTTTCCAAGTGGAGAAACTTCGCGACTTCCGGATCCACGGGCTGCAGTCCATCCGCACCCAGCCACGCAAGCGGCCGGCCAAAGACATTGGTCGGGACCCGTCCCAGATACGGCAGGACTTCCGTCGCCACCTGAAACGCACTGCTCTCCTCGACATTGACGAGGATCACCGGCGTGCCCGAGCGATCCATCCGGGAAAACTGCACGAAACTCTGGCCAAACGAACTGGACGCGAGGCCGATGAATTCGCCGGCCCGGTTGAAGACCGGCAGGCCTGGCCCCGCGACTTCCTGCAGCGCGATGGCCGTGCGCTGCGGCAGTGACTGGACGAGCGCGATACGGCTACCGAGCAGGTAGGGCGTAAAATCCTCGTCCTTGTTGCGCAGCCCGATGCCCCAGACTTCCTCTGCCATCGCCGGCTCCACATCCTGTTTGGCGGCGAACACGGTGATCGGCGTCAGTTCGCTCCGGATCGATTCGGCCACCCGCACAAAATGCCAGCCCGTCAGCGCATCCTGCCCGAGGTAAACCGCCGGCACGCCGGTCGAGCTGCCCGGCCGGTAAACCCGGAACTCCTTCAACTGGTCCGGCGTCATCCGCGGATTCACTGCGATGGACGGGAGGATGATCGTGCCGTTGCGGTCGATGACCGTCCCGTAGGAGACCGTCGGCCGCCGTTCCGTTTCCGTCTCGGTATAAAATTCCACCGCGACGACGGATTTCAACCGTTCCGCCCACAGCGTCGGCAGGTCGGCGGCGCGTCCGGCCGCGCAAGTCAGGATGAAAAGAAGGAAAAGACGGCGGTAATTCATGGTTTCAAGACGTAGAGTGACACTTGGTGGTTGCGCTGGGCCTCGACGAGCACGGGTTCGGGCTTGGCCACGTAGGTCGCGTGAATGCCCTTGATCATCTCCAGGCTGGCGACGGGCTGTTGGTTGATCTTGGTGATGATGTCACCGCGCGAAAGTCCCGCCACGTCCGCCGGAAATCCCGGCTGCACGCCGATGACCAGCACGCCGGTCGAGTCATCGAGCTGGTTCACGCGCGCAAAGGTGCGAGAAACCTTGCGCACACTGAGGCCCCATTTTTCCAGCACCCACTCCTCCCCGACCCGGCTCTCGAGTTTCTCCGTGACCACGGTGTAATCGCTGGTTTGCGGACCGCGCTTGATCGTAAGTGTGATCGGCGAGCCGATGGGCGCGCTGGCGATGAGATTCTGGATGGGCGGCAGTTGTTCAGGAAACCGGCCGTCCACTTTCGCGCCGTTGATCGCGAGCAGAATATCGCCCGCCCGCAGGCCCACCCGGGCCGCCGGCGAGCCGGGATCGACACTGCCGACCAGCACACCGGTGTTCAGAGCCAGGGCATAAAAACTCTCCAGATCCTGCAGTGCGCTGGGGACGATGCCAATATAGCTGCGCGTAATGACCCCGTCATGCACCAAGGCTTGGACCACGCGCATCGCCGTGCTCGCGGGAATGGCAAAACCTAGGTTATTCGCTCCCAGATAGCCGCGGGATGAAATGCCGATCACCTTGCCATCCTCCGTCACCAGAGGACCGCCCGAGTTGCCGGGATTGATCGCCGCATCCGTCTGCAGCCAGGTGTTGAAGGCGCCGGTCTCATAGCCGTTCACACCGTTGCTGTCCTCGAAGTAGCGGTTGTTGTTCGAGATGATGCCGCGCGTGGCGGTGCGGGTGAGACCAAAGGGCGTGCCCACCGCATAGACTGTCTGGCCGACGAACAGCCGGTTGCTGTCCCCGAACTCGGCATGCGTAAACTTGAGTCCGCGGCGCTTGATCTCGGCCTGATCCAGCTGGAGCACGGCAAGGTCGGTCCAATGATCCCAACCCACCAGCTTCGCACTGACGCGCTCCAGGCTCGCCAGCGTGACCGAAAGCTCCACCGCGCGCGGGCTCGCCACATGCGCATTGGTCAGGATCAGGCCGTCCGCCGAGAGAATAACGCCTGAACCGATGCTTGCGGAAAACCGTTTCGCGCCATCCTCAAAGGCAACTTCGCGCACATCGATGCGCACCACGGCGTCGAACAACTGGTTGAATCCCTTGGTCATGGCCGCCTGCGCGGAGACGGCGAATGCGAGGCCGAGGACGGCGAACTTGAGCATGATTGACCGGGAGGTTGAAAACTTCACTGTGTTAAATTTCACGCAATGGCTACCAAGTGCAAAGAGTACAATTTTCTGGAGATTGAGCCCTACTGGCAATCTTTCTGGGAGGAAAATCATTCGTTTCGGACGGAAAGCAACACGTCGAAGCCCAAGTATTATGTGCTCGATATGTTTCCCTATCCTTCCGGCGCCGGCCTGCACATCGGCCACCCGGAGGGCTACACCGCGACGGACATTGTCGCCCGCTACAAGCGGGCCCGGGGCTTCAACGTGCTCCATCCGATCGGCTGGGATGCCTTCGGCCTTCCCGCCGAGCAGCATGCGGTAAAGACCGGCACCCATCCGGCCTCCAACACCCAGAACAACATCGTCAACTTCCGGCGCCAGATCAAGGCGCTCGGCTTTTCCTACGACTGGGATCGGGAAATCGACACGACCGATCCGAAGTATTTCCGGTGGACCCAGTGGATTTTCCTCCAGCTCTTCAAAAAGGGTCTGGCCTATGTCGATGAACGGCCCGTCTGGTGGTGTCCGGAACTCCGCACTGTCCTCGCCAATGAGGAAGTGATCGACGGCAAGAGCGAGGTCGGCGGCTTTCCGGTCGAGCGACGCAATTTGCGTCAATGGGTGCTGCGCATCACCGCCTATGCCGATCGCCTCCTCGCCGACCTGAAGGACGTCGACTGGCCGGAATCGACCAAGCGTATGCAGGAGGCCTGGATCGGCCGCAGCGAGGGCGCCGAGATCCTCTTCGATCTCGAGAACAAATCCATCGGCCAGCTGAAGATTTTCACCACTCGGCCCGACACGCTCTTCGGCTGCACCTACATGGTGCTCGCGCCCGAACATCCGTTGGTCGAAGCGCTCACCACGACCGCACAGCAGGCGGAAGTCGCACTGTACCGGAAAATGACTTCCGGTAAAAGTGATCTCGAGCGCACCGATCTCGCCAAGGACAAATCCGGCGTGTTCAGCGGTTCCTATGCGATCAACCCCGTCAACGGTGAGCGCGTCCCCATCTGGATCGCCGACTACGTGCTCATGGGCTATGGCACCGGCGCTATCATGGCCGTACCGGCGCATGACGAGCGCGATCATGAGTTCGCCGTGAAATATTCCCTGCCCGTTGTGCAGGTGATCGACGCGGCTGGTCAGGAGGCAAAGCTGCCTTACGTCGGCGACGGCCGCCTGATCAATTCCGCCGGCTATACCGGCTTGGAATGGCCGGAGGCCAAAAAGCGCCTCACCGCCGATCTCGCCGCCCGCGGCCTGGGCAAGGCCACCGTCAACTTCAAGCTCCGCGACTGGCTGTTCTCACGGCAGCGCTATTGGGGCGAGCCCTTCCCGATCGTCTGGCTGAACGAGGCCGATTACCACCGCGCCACCGCGCATCGAGCCGGCGATGTTCCCGCCAAGCCCGTCACGTTCACCAGCGACGGTGTCACGCATTATGCGCTGCCGCTGCCCGCCGGCGCGCTGCCGCTGGAGCTGCCCGACGTGCAATCCTATCTGCCAAGCGGCAATGGCGAGAGCCCGCTGGCGAACGAGACCGCATGGCTCGAAATCTGGTTGAACGTCGCGACGGGTGCCGCGGTCCCCGCCGCGCAGGCAAAGCCCGCCGGCGAGACTTGGGTACGCGGCCGCCGCGAAACCAACACCATGCCTCAATGGGCCGGCTCCTGCTGGTACTACCTGCGTTTCACCGACCCGAAAAACGCCACCGCCCTCGCTTCGCCCGAAGCACTCCGCTACTGGGGCGTGCCCGATCTTTATGTTGGCGGCGCCGAGCACGCGGTGCTGCATCTGCTCTACGCGCGCTTCTGGCACAAGGTGCTGTTCGATCTCGGCGTCGTGCCGCAGAGCGAGCCGTTCACGAAGCTGTTCCACCAAGGCATCATCCTCGGCGAGGATGGCGAAAAAATGTCGAAGAGCCGCGGCAACGTAGTCAACCCCGACACGCTCATCGCGAGCCACGGCACCGACACCCTGCGTCTCTACCTGATGTTCCTCGGCCCGCTCGAGGCCATGAAACCGTGGAACCCCAACGGCATCGAGGGCGTGCACCGCTTCCTGCAAAAAGTCTGGCGCGAATGCCTCGGCCGCGAGGGCGAGGTGAACGCCAAGATCGCCGACGACGCATCCTCCGACTCACCCGAGCTCATCAAGCTCCTGCATGAGACCATCAAGAAAGTCGGCGACGACATCGAGACGCTCCGCCTCAACACGGCGATCTCGCAGATGATGATCTTTGCGAACGCGCTCCAGAAAGCCCCGACGGTCAGCCGCTCCACCGTTCTCTCTTTCCTGCAACTGCTCGCACCATTCGCGCCGCACTTCGCGGAAGAACTCTGGGCCCGTTTGGGCGGAAAAAACTCCATCGCCCAAGCCTCTTGGCCGAAGTTCGATCCGGCCAAGCTTGTCGCCGACACCGTCAAGCTGGTGTTCCAAGTGAACGGTAAACACCGAGGCGACCAGTTAGTGCCGGTTGGGCTTACCGAACCCGAGGCAATCAAACTCGCCCAGGCGCACGGTCAAGTCGCACCGCACCTCAACGGTAAGCATTTGAAGAGAGTCATTTACGTGCCCGGGCGAATCCTGAATCTTGTTGCTGAATGATCGGCCGACTATCAACTTGCAAATCTAGGGTCTATACCCTAGTCATAACTGCAAATCAAAGTCCTCTGTAATCTCATCCCAAAGCTCACATGAACCCTCTCTCCCGTCATTTCCCCCGTTGGTCGGCACTGGGTACGTTACCGGAAACACATCCGCCTTTACATGAAGGCGCTTCGCAACGGCAAGAACGAGGTGCTCGGTGTCGTGCTCAACGGCCTCTCGCCCCGCCGCATCGAGTATTACACGAACTACCGCTACTACCGGAGCTACAAGAAATATTACGGCTCGCAGGGCTGAGGGCGCGCGACTGCGCGCCGGTTGAAAGATGACAGCTGCAGGTTGAAAGTTCGTAAGCCAGTCCGGACGCCGTCTCGGTCTTTCAACTTTCAACTTTCAGCTTTCAGCCCTTACTCTGTTCCCGTGCCCCCGCCTTCCGCGTTTCTTCCCGCTGGCTTCGATCCGACCCGCCCGGTCGCGCTCATCGCCGGCCAGGGCATTTACCCCGTCCTCGTCGCCGAGGCGGTCCGCCGCGCCGGAGTCCCTTTGAAGCTCATCGCCTTTGACGAAGAAACGCGCCCCGACCTGATCGCCTCGTTTCCCGAAGCCGACCGGCGCACGCTGCTTGTCGGCCAGCTCGGCAAAATGCTCAAGACCCTGCAGGAATTCGATGCCGGCTACGCTCTTATGGCCGGCCAGATCACGCCGCGCCGCCTGTTCAAGGGCCTGCATCCCGACCTTAAGGCCACCAAGATCCTCTTCTCGCTCAAGCGTCGCAACGCCGAGACCATCTTCGGCGCCATCGCCGATGAGATTTCCGCCCTCGGTATCCATTTGCTCGACGCCCGTTCCTTCATGGATGCCCATCTCGCCACAGCCGGCTCCATGACCGGCCACAGTTTTCCCGTTGAAAAGGACTACGTGGATCACGGCATCGCCATCGCGCGCGACTGCGCCCGCCTCGACATCGGCCAGGGCTGTGTCGTCCGGAAGGGCACCGTCCTCGCGGTCGAGGCCTTCGAGGGCACGGACGAAATGATCCGCCGCGCCGGCAACTTCAAGACCGACGGCGCCCTTTTCGTCAAAACCGTCAAGGCCCGGCAGGACTACCGCTTCGATGTGCCCTGCTTCGGCCAGCGGACGCTGGAGACCATGCGCGAGGCCGGCCTCACCGCCGCCGCGCTCGAGGCCGGACGCGTCATCATCCTCGACCGACCCGCGGTGATTGCCCAGGCCAAGACCTGGAGCATCAGCCTGCTGGGTTTCGAATAAGGCCGGCGGCGCAAACAATGTGGGCGGGGTGCCCTCACCCCGCATCGATTCCTGTCGGCAAAGGCTCCGCATCCGACTCATGGCCCCGCGACTCCCCCGCTTGCGCTTTGCCGGTCACGCCCCACTCTTTCGCCCATGAAACACGACGTCGTCGCCGTCATCGTCAAGGGGGTCATGCCCACCGCCAACGGCTGCGCCGTGTTCCTGGGCGACGACGCCAAGACGTTCGTGATCTATGTCGACCACTCGGTCGGCAATGCCATCCAGATGACGCTCGACGGCGTGAAACGGGAGCGACCGCTCACGCACGACCTGATCGGCAGCATCATGCTGGGGCTCGACACCAAGCTCGATCACATCGTCATCAACGACGCCCGCGAAGGTACGTTTTTCGCCCGTATCATTCTCCGCATGGAGAATGAGCTGGGCAAAAAGATCGTCGAGATCGACGCCCGGCCCAGCGATTCCATCGTCCTGGCCCTGCAGCAAAAGCGCCCGCTGCTGGTTTCCCGTCCGGTCTATGACGCCGAGTCCGACCGGTCCGAAATCCTGGAGCACTTCCGCCGCGAGCAGGCCGAGCCCGGCGAGGATGAGGCCTGATTCCACCGTGGAGCCTGTTTCCCGCCTGCCTTCCAGTCACCTGCCCGGCCAGCCGCTTACCGCGCTGGCCCCCATGCAGGATGTCACCGACCTCGCCTTCATGCGCGTCATCTCGCATTACGGCGCGCCGGATTATTTCTTCACCGAGTTCTTCCGCGTGCACGCCCAGTCGCGCCCGGAAAAGCACATTCTCCGCTCCATCGACGAAAACCGCACCGGCCGGCCGGTCTTCGCTCAGCTGATCGGCGAGGATATCACTCATCTCGTGCGCACCGCCACCGAGCTGCTCCGGCACCCGGTCGCCGGCATCGACCTCAACCTCGGCTGCCCCGCGCCCAAGGTGTACAAGAAAAATGTCGGCGGCGGCCTGCTTCGCGAACCCGCCAAAATCGACGAAATTCTCGGCGCCTTGCGCGCCGCCGTGCCCGGCCGTTTCACCGTCAAGATGCGCATCGGCTTCGATGACACCGTCAATTTCGAGCGGATCATCGAGCTGGTGAACCACCACCGTGTCGACCTCCTCAGCGTCCATGGCCGCACCGTGAAGGAAATGTACCGCAGCGAGGTCCACTACGACGCCATCGCCCGCGCTGTTGTCCAAGCCCGCTGCCCCGTCCTCGCCAATGGCAACGTCACCTCCGCCGCCCGCGCCGCCGGCATCCTCGCCGAGACCCGCGCCGCCGGCGTGATGATCGGCCGCCACGCCATCCGCAACCCATGGATCTTCCGCCAATGTCGCGAGCAGTTCGCGTCGGCACCCGTCATCTTTCGTCCCACTCTGGCCGACGTTCGCGAGTACATCGGGCGACTCTATCGCGAGACCCAGTTTCCCGGGCTCCCCGAGCGGATGCACGTGAACAAGATGAAGAAGTACCTCAACTTCGTCGGCCAGAGCGTCGATCCCACCGGTGCTTTTCTCCACGATATGCGGCGGACCGAATCCGAGGCCGCGTTGTTCGAAGTGTGCGACCGTCATCTCCTCGCCGAGTCGGGCCGGGAGTTCTCCCCGGAGCCTTATCCCGGCGTCATCGCCCGGCCCAACTGCGAGACGCCCTCCGTCCTCTCCGACGGTTGCTCGCTTGAGACCATCACCGCGTGAAGGCCCGGCTCCAGTACGGCACCACGGGCCTCGAGCTCGATCTCACTGGCATCAACGCCACGTTGCTGGCGCCAAAATTCCTCGATGGCCTGCCCGACGAGGCTGCGGCCTTCACGGCCGCCGTGCGCTCACCCCTTGGCATGCGCGCCCTGCGCGAGCAGATCGCCGCCACCGACCGCGTCGCCGTCGTCATTCCCGACGGTACCCGTCCGCTTCCCAGTGACCGCCTGCTGCCCTGGCTGTTCGCCGAATGTGCGCCTGGCCCGGGATTACGTCGCGGCCGACCGGCGCATCATCCTCGGCTTCATCGAGCCGCATTTCATGGCGGGATTCTCGGGTGGCTACAAGGCGGTGTTTCCCGGCATCGCGGCCCTCGATGCCATCATGCACTATCACGCGGCACCGGTCATCGCAGACCCGAGCTGCACGTGGGGTGAACTCGAGGACAACCTCACCCAGCGCCATATCCGCGCTGGCGGTTCACTGCTGCCCGTCGACTTCTGCCTCAATGTCACGCTCAACGCCCGCCGGCAGATCACGCGCTATTTCTGCGGCGAAACGCTCGCCGCCCAACGCGCGGGCTGTGCCTTCGTGAAAGACACCGCGATGGCAGCCTGTGCCGACGACTTTCCCATCGTCGTCACGACGAACAGCGGTTTTCCCCTCGACCAAAGCCTCTATCAAACCGTCAAGGGCATGGCCGCCGCCGCCCGCATCGTCCGGCCGGGCGGCCTCATCCTCACGGCCGCCCGTTGCAACGACGGGTTTCCCGCCCATGGCAACTTCCGCACGCTGATCGAGGAATCGCGTTCCGCCCAGGAACTCCTGGACCGCATCATGACAGGCTCCACTGTGCTCGACCAATGGCAGGCCCAGCATTTCGCCATGGTCCTGCTCAAGGCGCGCGTTTCGCTCTACAGCGAACTCTCCGACGCCGATGTCCGTCGCGCGCATCTCACCCCGGTGCGCGATATGCGCGCTGCGCTCGACGCCGAGCTCGACCGCATCGGCCGCGATTCTCCGGTCGCCATCCTCCCTGAGGGCCCGCTGACGATCCCCTATTTGGCGTAGGGCAGAGTTCGGAACTTCCTCGGAGTTGAATCGCAAAGACGCGAAGCGGCGCTGACCAGCGCGAAGGCCGTGCGACTGCCAACTATACCGCCAAGCCCCGGTCAGCTGATTTATCTGCCAGCACCGCGTTGAGCTCCGCCGTGGCCTTGAGCAGGCGCGCCGATCGCTGGATTCCGCCGGTATTGAGTGCCATCGCCGCGCTGAAATACCCGTCGATCAACCGGTACAGCCGACGGTCCACCGCGCCGTAGCTCGCCGTATATGCGCGCCGGAAATGGTGATGCCAGTTCAACTCACGGTAAGGCAGCAAGGCCGGATCGTCCCAGCGGATGCTCCAGGTGTAGCGGTGGTCGCAACCGCCGATGCCGGTCACCGTCACCCGCTCCGCCCGCAGGGCCACGAGTTCGCCCGTCGCATACGATTCATACTTGACCAGGTCGAATAACGGCAGCGCCTCACTCACGCCCGCCACGGAAACCGGATCCACCAGGATGAGCCGAGGTTCGTTTTCCACGTCCGCCGTTTGGCGCCACAGGATGTTCTCGAGAAAAAAATCCCCGTGAATCCGCACCGACGGCGCGCGATCCAGCGCCACCAAGGCGTCCGTTTCCCGGATGATTCTTTCCAAGGCGCTCCGCGTTCCGACCGCCGGCACGCCATTTAACTCGATCGCGCCCGCGTTAATCAGCCGCGCCAGCGCCGGCTCGGCCTGCAGTCCCTCCAGTGCCTGCCGGATCGTCTGCACCAGATGCACCGACAGGGGTTCGTCCCTCGCCACCGGCTCGTGCAATCGCTGCAGCACCGCCTCGGCCAGTTCCTCCTGAAACCGGTCGATCTCCTCCTGGCTCAGCGCGCGGTGCCGCGCGAGTTCACCAGCATCGGTGTGGTGCGGGAAAAAGGGCATTTCGTAACCGATGTCGGGAACGCCGTCCGTTTCGCGGTCCCAACCGGCGAGCAAGCACGGCAGCACGCGGGCGGCACGCGGCGGCACGGTTGTCAGATATTTGATTTCCCGACGCAGCGACTCGATGCCCCATGGGCCGGTGGCCGTTGGCTTGTTGCGCTTGCGCACGCGCCGTGAGCCGTCCGCCAGCTCGATCACCTCCGTCCGATCCCAATAACCGTCCTTCAGCAATCGAACCGTGCGGCCGGCGCTGGGCTGGGAGACGGGGTCAAGCGGGGGAGACATGCGCTGAGGTTTTCGGAAGGAGTCAGGTTGCGGATATTGATGTCAACGCTTTCCCCAATCAGGCGGGGTCAGCGACCCCGCCCTACAGTACATGCCAAGTCACACAATTCGCGATCAAGCTTGGGGAGCTACTCCAGCCCCAGCACCTTGCGGCCTTCGGGTGAAATCATCTGCGGCGTCCAGATCGGGTCCCAGACAATGTGCACCTTGGCCGTTTCAACCGTCGGCAACGCCGCGATCTTCTGGCGGGCGTCCTCCGCAATGACCGGGCCCATGCCGCAGCCCGGCGCCGTCAGGGTCATTTTCACGTCCACCTTGTTTCCGCCCGCTGTTTTTTCCACGGACAAATCGTACACCAGGCCGAGATCCACGATGTTGACCGGGATTTCCGGATCGAAACACGTCTTCAACGCCGCCCAGACCGCCGGTTCGCTGAACTCGCCCGCGACTTCCGCGACCTCGGCCTTGGGCGTATAGCCCGCGAGCGCACCGGCGTTTTCGGCCGCAATGCGAAACAGCCCGCGGTCCGTGCGGACCGTGACATTGCCGCCGAGCGTCTGCGTAATGAAAACGTCCGAGCCGGCCGGCAGGGTGACCGCGTCACCGGCCGGAATGACGGTCGCCGGACAGTCGCGGGATAATTTATGTGTCATGAATGGTTTTGCGCGGCTCGAGACTTGCCCGATCCAGCCAGTTGGCCGCTGCGCTTTAGTGGATGCTGAGCTCCAGCGGCATCCGCGCGTAGACGCCCTGCGGGTCATTGAAGGCCTGCAGCACCTTCAGTTCATCCTGCAGGCGCTCCGTAATCTGCCCCACCAAACCCGTGTTGGCATGAGCCTGTGAATTCGGCGAGACCTTCTGTAGATACTCGCTGATCGCCTCCGCCAGCTCCTTCTTGCGCGGATATTCCACCAGCCGGTAGCTCGTGCCCAGCCCGGCCTTCTCTGCCGCATATTTGATCGCAACATCCAGTCCGCCGATTTCGTCGACCAGCCCAAGCTTCTGGGCTTCGGCTCCGGACCACACGCGGCCCTGCGCAATCTCCCTCACAAATTCGATCTTCAGGTGACGCGAGTCGGCGACCTTGGCGGTGAACTGCTCATAGATCCAGTCCACCATCCGCTGCAGCACCGCCAACTCCTCATCGGTCTTCGGCCGCGTGATCGTAAGCGAGCCGGCAAATTTTCCCGTCGTCACGCTGTCAAAGGTCACGCCAAAGTCGTTCGCCAGTTTCTTCACGTCGAACTGCATGCCAAACACGCCGATGGATCCCGTGATCGTGGTCGGCTCGGCAAAGATGCGGTCGCCATACGTCGAGATCCAGTAGCCCCCGGAAGCGGCATAGCTGCCCATCGACACGATGACCGGCTTCACCTTGCGGGCGAGCCGCAGCTCCCGCTGGATCACCTCAGAGGCGGACGCGCTGCCGCCGGGACTGTTCACGCGCAGCACGATCGCCTTGATGGAGTCGTCCTGCCGCAGGCTGCGCAGCTCGCGGGAAAATTTATCGCCGCCGATCTCACCCGGCTGGCCGTCGCCATCCACAATGCTGCCTTCCGCGTAGACCAGCGCGATGCGATTGCCCCCGCCCATCGCCAGACCGCTGAAGGCGGACGCCGTCTGGTCGCTGGAGGCCCGCGCATAGCTGGCGAGCGAGATCTGCTTGAAGGACTCCTTGGAGCCGCGCCGGCCGGTCTTGGCCTTCAAGTCATCGATGATCTCGTCGCGGTAGGCGATGCGGTCAACCAGCTTGCCCGCCTTGGCCGCCTCGGGACGGATCAGCCCTTCGGCATCCACGGTCGCCTGCACCGCCGCCGGGGTGATCCCGCGGCTCTTCGCAATGTCACCCACCAGGCTGCCCCAGATGTCGTTGAGCAGCTTCTGGACTTCCTCGCGATTCTCCGGGCTCATCTCTTTGCGCACATAGGGTTCGACGTAGGACTTGTATTTGCCGACGCGCGTGACCTGCACGCCAATGCCATACTTTTCAAAGGCACCCGCAAAAAAGACCGGTTCACTCGCCAAGCCGGGCAACAGGATCATTCCATAAGGGTCCAACACGACGTCGTCGGCCACCGAGGCGAGATAGTAGTCCTTCGGCTGGGCAAAGGTCAGATAGGCCATCACCGGCTTCCCCGAGGCCTTGAAATCAGCCAGCGCCAGGCGGACTTCCCGCAGCGCGGCGAAGCCCGATCCGTAGCCGGACGGTGTCAGCGCACCCTTGAGCAGCACGCCGGTGATGCGGTTGTCCTTGGCCGCCATCCGCAGCGCCCGCGTGACGACGCGCAGCTGCAGGGTCTCCGAGCGTCCACCGGTGAACATGCTCAGGTCCACCAACGGCGGGCTGTCCGTGATATTGGCGTCCAGATCGAAAACCAGGTACGAACCCTGCTCAACGGTTTCCGTCTTCTGCTTGTTGTTCATCGCCGCGATCGCGCCGATGAAGCCGATGAACAGGAGACTGCCGCCCACCGTAAAAATGATCAACGCCACCAGCGCACCCAGCATCGAGGTGAAGAAATTCTTCATATGTGCGCGCAAGCTAGCCGCTTTCACGCGTTTCTCCAGTCGAAACGCGACGAACGGTCCCAAAGCCGCGCCCAACGGTGTCCGATCATCGCCGATCCGTGCCGTCCGATGGCTTCACTCCGTCTAATTTCGCCTATTCGTCACCTGCGTTGATGTAGGAACAGGTTGCCGTTCCGCCTCTCTCCTTCCAACTTTTCCATCATGAGCGAACAAAAGAACCTGCTTACGACGAACCGGAAGGCGCTCACGATCAATCTCGACGAGCCCAAATACGGCACGTTTGCCGAGATCGGCGCCGGCCAGGAGGTCGCCCGCGTCTTTTTCCAGGCCGGCGGCGCCTCGGGCACGGTCGCCAAGACCATCTCCGCTTATGACATGGCGTTCAGCGACGCCATCTACGGCAAGGCTCCGCGCTACGTCTCGCGCGAACGCCTCGGCCTCATGCTCGACCACGAGTATCAGCTCCTGCTGGAGCGGCTGGCCGCCACCCGCGGCGATCGCACCACGTTCTTCGTCTTCGCCGACACGGTGGCCGCCCGGAATTTCCTGGGCACCAACGAGGCCCACGGCTGGATGGGTATTCGCTTCCAGCTCGAGCCCAATGGCCCGCCGAGCGAGATCGTCCTGCACGTGCGCATGTGGGACAAGGAGAACGTCCTCCAGCAGGAGGCCCTCGGCATCGTCGGCACCAACCTCATCTACGGCGCGTTCTATTACCGCGACGATCCGAAGAAATTCACCGAATCCCTTCTCGACAATCTCAGCTCCGACCGCATCGAGGTCGACATGCTCCGGTTCAGCGGTCCCGCGTTCACGAGCGTCGACAACCGCCTGATGTCGCTGCATCTCGTCCAGTTCGGACTGACCAACGCCGTCATGTTCGGCGAGAACGGCGAGGTCCTCCAGCCGTCCGAGGTCCTGCACCACAAGGCCATCCTCGTGGAGCGCGGCAGCTTCCGCCCCGTCACCCACGTCAATGTCGACATGCTCAACTGCGCCACGGCGCAGTTCGTCCAGGAGCCGCTCGTCAAGGGCAAGTCCGTCGTCGTCCTCATGGAGATCACCATGAACAACCTCCTCGCCGCCGGCGAACTCGACCCGCAGGACTTCCTCTCGCGCGTCGATCTCCTTGGGGACATCGGCTTCACCGTCCTGATCTCTAATTATTCCGAATATTTCCGCCTCACCTCCTATTTCCGCCGCTACACCAAGGAAATGATCGGGGTCGCGATGGGCATCAACAACCTCCTCGAGATCTTCAACGAGAAATACTACGAGAACCTCGAAGGCGGCATCCTCGAGTCGTTCGGCCGCCTCTTCCGGAATTCCGTCCGGCTCTACATTTACCCCATGCGCCAGGAGGCGTACGACCACTACCTCACCACCGGCCAGACGAACGTGCCGCCGGGCTCCGGCGCCCAGGCCCGCACATTCGCCGCCGGCGTCCTCATCAACGCCAAGAACGTCCAGGTCGTCGATCACCTGCGGAATCTCTACAATCACCTGCTCGAGAACCATTACATCGACTGCATCGTCGGCTTCGATCCCACCATCCTCCACATCTTCTCCCGCGACGTCCTCCGCCGTATCAAGGAGAACGACGTCACCTGGGAGCAGATGGTCCCGGACTCCGTCGCCGTCGCGATCAAGAAGCGCGTCCTCTTCGGCTACACCCCGGCGGGAACCGCGAAGTAAGCGACGACCGCCTAATCCGGTTTTATCTGGAACTCACGAACTCTGGAAAAGCCAGCCAACGCGGGTTCGTTCCAGAGTTCCTGAGTTCCAGATAAAAACTCTGGTCCCTTCGTCTCTTCCTTGGTTCCTTCGCCTGACCCCATGCGTTTCTATAAATACCACGCTCTCGGCAATGACTACATTGTCCTGAATCCCGCCGACTTTCCCGCCTGGACGCCCGCCCCCACCGTCGACCAGATCCGGGTCATCTGCCACCGTAACTTCGGCGTCGGCTCCGATGGCATCCTCTGGGGCCCGCTCCCGTCCAAGCAGAGCGAGTTCGGCCTGCGCATCTTCAATCCCGACGGCTCCGAGGCCGAAAAATCCGGCAACGGCCTGCGCATTTTCTCCCGCTTTCTCTGGGACCAAGGCCTCGCCAAGCATCCGACGTTCACCGTCGAAACGCCCGGCGGACACGTGAAGACCGTCATCAAGGACGGCGGCAAACTACTCACCATCGGGATGGGCCAAGTGAGCTTCGACAGCGCCAAGATTCCCGTCACCGGCGCGCCGCGCGAAGTCTTCAACGAGAGGATCAAAATCCAAGACCGCGACTTCACGTTCAATGCCGCGACCATTGGCAATCCGCACTGCGTGATCGTCCTCCCGGAAATTTCGGAGGCCCTCGCCCGCCGCTATGGTCCCGACCTCGAGGTTCACCCCAATTTTCCGCGGAAGACCAACGTCCAGTTCCTCCGGGTCATCGACCGCGCCAACATCCAGATCGAAATCTGGGAGCGCGGCGCCGGCTACACCCTCGCCTCCGGCAGCAGCTCCAGCGCCTCCGCCGCCGTCGCCCACAAACTTGGCCTCGTGGACCGCAGCGTCACCGTGCACATGCCCGGCGGCCAGATCGGCATCGAGATCGGCAACGACTACTCCATCCTCATGACCGGCACCGTGAACAAGGTCGCCGAAGGCACGATGCATCCCGAGCTCTTCCTGGTGAAAGTCTGACCTGTCGATTGCGGATTGCTGATACCCAATAGCTAGTAGCAGCCGACGTAAGGAGGCTGGTCCTTTGACACAGCAAGCCATCCTCCATTCAAGCCGCTTCCCGCGCCGAACTCAGCTATCCGGTTTCCGGTATCCGCCATCCGCAATCGCCGGGCGCCTCACCGGTCGGCATACCAATACGCCCACGCCTGCTTCCGTGCCGCGGCGCGGGCGAAGATCAGCCGGAACGGGAAGCCGAACATGATCGCGAAATAGTGCCAGTCCCCGTGACGGTCGAACTTGCGCGTCGACGTGATTGCCCGCGCCGTCGGCAGCCGCCGGAATTTCGCGCCCTGTTTCCGGCCGTGCCGTTTCAGCCGCCACATGAAATCCACGTCCTCCGCGACGATCAGCTGCTCCCGGTAGCCACCGACCGCCGCAAAATCTTCCCGCCGGCAGAATACCACACCGGTGTCGAGGCCCAGCATCCGGGTCGCCGGCACCATCAGCAGCCACGTCGCCGCGATGCCCGCCGACATCCGCTCCATCCACACGCCCGACGCCCCCACTGCGCAGCGCCCCTGCTTCATCACCTGCTCGATCTCGTTGAAGGTCTCTGGATGTAAAATGGAATCGGCGTCAATGAAGCACAGGATCTTCCCCCGCGCGGCGCTGGCCGCACCATTGCGCGCCGCCGCGATCGTCCGCTTTTCCACCTCGACCACCACGCAGCCCCGCGCCCGGGCAATCTCCGCTGTCGCGTCCGTCGAGCCGTTGTTGCCCACGATCACCTCAATGGCGTTCGGATCATCGCCATACCGCGCCCGCGCCACGGCGATGCTGTCCAGCAAGCGGGGCAACAGCCGCGCCTCATTGTAGGCCGGGATGGCGACGGAGAAGATCGGAAAGGAAGGCACGTGAAACGCGCCGACGAGAAAGCAGAAACGAGCCGGGAGCAAGAATCGCTCGATACCGGATTGCGGATACCGGATAGTTAAACCGGACCGGCCATTCTTATCCAGTAGCAGCCGACGTGAGGAGGCTGGCCGGAGACATGCCTCCAAGCCCGACTCCATCAATCAGCTCCCCGCTGGAATCAGCTATCCGGTTTCCGGTATCCACAATCCGCAATCGACAACGCGCTTTAGTATTTCACCGAGCACCCATACGGCTGCGTCGCGGCCTTCTCCACCGGCTTGCCCGCTTTCACCGAAGCCAGCGCGGCCGTCACATAGTTCGTGGCCTTGGCGATATCCTCGACTTTCGCCGAGCGGATGCTGTCGATCGCCCCGTCGTAAACCAGCGTGCCGTCCGCCGTGATGACGAACAGGTGAGGCGTCGTCTTGGCGCTGTAAAGCCGGCCGACCTTTCCGTCCTGGTCACGGAAATAGGCCGTCGGCGCCGCCCCCATCTTCTTCGACCACTCCGCGACTTGCGCCGGGGTGTAATCCCCCTCGGCTCCATGACTGCCCGAATTGATCGAGAGCCAGATGACGCCGTCCGCCGTCGCCGCCTTCTGCAGGTTCGGGATGTTGCCGCTGCCATAGTGCTTCTGCACAAACGGGCACTCGGGATTCGTCCACTCCAGCACCACGGTCTTGCCGTGATAGTCCGACAGCTTGTGCACCTGGCCGGAAATATCCGTGAGCGTAAAATCAGGCGCCGGCTGGCCGATGGCGACCGCGGCGTGCGAGGAGCTGACAAAAGCAACCGCCAGAGCGGCTGCGAGAGCGAGGAAACGAAGCGATGGTTTCATGGGTGGGATCGTCACTGTGACGCCTCAACACTGACCAAGGATTCATTCTCCGCCAGCCGCCAGTTCACTTTTTAAAGGCCCGTTCCATTTTAACTACGGATCCGGAATTCTAAGTCCGGGCACCATTATCCGGATTGATCCGTGCAATCCGTGGTTAAAATTTTTAGTCCGCTCCTTCCTCCGACCTTCGCGCCTCCGCCTCTTCGCGATTCAATGGCCCGTTCCCCGCCGGATTCAGTTTGCCGCCCCGACCTCTCCACCTAGCTTCACCCCGTGACTGGCTGGTTCGCTGATTTTTTCCGCCTCGCCTGGGGCCTGCTCTACTGGAACACACGCAAGCCATGGTTCCAGCTGCGGCGTGGCCGCGCCCGGTGCCCGTGTCAGAGTCCCAGTGATTCCGGCCGCGCGCTCGAGACCCACTGCGATGCTGTCGTGCATTGGGCCAAGGCCCGCCGTTTCCGCCGCGTGTGCCCGCTGCTCGTCGAGACGCCCGACGGCTGGCGGTGCTCCGCCCATACGGCCGACGTGCGCCCTTTCTGGCGCCGGGCATTCGCCTATTACGGCGGTTCACTGGCCGCCGTTTATCTAACCGGTGCGATCGGCGTTTTCATCTTTCTGCGGGTCGTCGGCTATCCGGTGAACATCATCCAGGTCACCTGGCCGCCGTCCTGGCATCGCGTGGGCGAGGCCCGCGGCTGGTTCTTCATCGAAAAGGCCAAAAAAGCCTTTGCTGCCAACCGCACCGGCGAGGCCCTGCTCTATCTTTCCAACGCCTACGAATTCGATCCTTCCAACTATGCCGCCGGCCTGACGCTCGCCAAGACCCTGCAGTCCGGCCAGCCCGTGCCTTCCAATCGCGTGTACGACCGCCTGTTTCGCGAGCATCCCGACCAGCGCGAGACCACCGCCGAGGAATGGTTCCGGGCCCTGCTCGCCCGCGGCGACTTCGCCACGATCCAGTCTCTCGCGCGCGACCGGATCCTGGACGATACCGCGCATGCCTCCGTCTGGATGCGTGCCCTCATTTTCGCCTCACGCCAATCCCATCGCGACGACGTGTTGCGCGCCCTGCGCGATTCTCCGGCTCCCGCCGCCACGGTCTGGCGGCCGCTGATCGAAACGGAGCTGCTTTTGCTCGCCGGACGGAACGCCGAGGCCCGACTCCAGCTGGATCACACCGATTGGCGCCGCCTGCCGCCTTACGGGATTTATTATCAGGTCAGCCAGCTGCTCGTCCTCGGTGATGGCTTCGCCGCCCTCGACCAGCTGGGCAGTGCGGGTGTAACACTGGATGACGAAACCCGCATCACACTCCAGCTCGCAGCCTATGCCCAGCTGGATGCCAGCCGGCCCTTTCGCCAGCAAGTCGACCAGCTGCTCGGTCCAAAACTCTCCCTGCCCGTCGTCAAAATCCTCTCGACCCAGCTCATCCGGCAGCCCGATCCCGTGATTCTCGACCAGCTCTACGCCAAGCTGCAGCAGGACCCCATTCCCTTCACGACCGAGAGCGCTGGAATCTACTTCTCCTTCCTCTGCGCCGCAGGCGTGCAGGGCGACTGGGCCAAATTTCACGCCATCGGCCGGATCATCAGTGAAGGAGCCGGCATCAGCCCGCCGTTTTACGCCACCGTCGAGGCCTTCTTCCGCGGCCAGTCCACGTCCAGCCGCATTACTTCCGTACTGCCGGCGTTGCCCTTGCCCATCGAGGTCACTTACGCCCTGATTGAGCGCTATCCCGGCCTGCCCCCCGGCCCGTCGAAATCAATCCCATGAGTCCCGCCCGTCCCCTGACTCCCTTCGCGAAGCTCACCCCGGTGGTGAAGCTGGGCGTCGCGCTGCTCGCCGGGCTGACGGCGACGCTGGTCTTCATTCTCTGGCCGCACTGGCGGCACAACCCCGACCTGTCCCACGGCTACTTCATGCCCGTGATCTTCCTCGTGCTGCTGTATGAGAGCCGGGCGGGTACGCCGCGTTTCCTTCCCACCGGCGGCGTCACCACCGCTGCGCTCATCACGCTGCTCACCGCCGGGCTGCTCGCCTTGGCCGCCAGCGGACTCTACGCCGCCTCCCTCGGTTGGTCGCACGATCTGGTTGCCTTCACGCTTACCGCCTCGCTCACGCTGCTCCTCGCCGCCGGGTTGATCGTGCTGTCCTCCGAATCCGTTCGTTGGCTGCCGTGCAATTGGAACGCCGTCGTCGCCATTGGACTCTGGCTCCTCTCTGCGCCGCTCCCGCCCGGCACGTATTCGCGCCTGACCTTCAGCCTGCAGCTCATGGTTTCGGAAAATGCCCTGCGTGCCTTGC
The DNA here is from genome assembly GCA_903859715.1 of uncultured Opitutia bacterium. GTDB lineage: Bacteria > Verrucomicrobiota > Verrucomicrobiia > Opitutales > Opitutaceae > Opi-474. The sequence goes on along the minus strand of CAIONS010000036.1, from coordinate 88,541 downwards.
ACCTGCTCGGCGTCGCCGCCGTCCGCCAGGGCAATATCCTTGAGCTCGCCACCACCAGCGTCGGCATCGAAGAGGCGTGCAGCGGCGTCCGCAGCCTCGTGTCCTGCATCTTCGCCGGACTGTTTTTCTCCGCCACGCTCGTGCGGCGCCCCTGGCCCCGCGCCCTGATCATCATTCTGTCCGCCCCGCTGGCGTTGGTGATGAATTTCATCCGTTCCCTCACCCTCACGCTCCTCGCCAACTCCGGCGTCAACATCGCGGGGGTCTGGCACGATTTCACCGGCTTCGCCGTGCTGGGTATCACCGCCGTGCTCCTCGCCGGCCTCGCCCTCTTCCTGGATCGAAAATCCAACCCGGTACGATCCGATGGCAGCACAACCCCCGAGCCGATCGCGGGGCCCCAACGGGCGCCCTACCTTCTCGCCGGCGCTCTCACGCTCACCGTCGCCCTCAGCCTTTTCTTCTTCGCCGCGACGCGCCCGGCGCCCCGGCACGACCTGCCCGGGCCGAATCTTTTCGCCATTCTTCCCGCCAAGGCCGGAGGGTGGCACGTTGAGACCAGCGCCGATCTCTACCAGTTCAGCGACACGCTTCAAACCGATCACCTCGCCCAGCGCACGTATTCGCGCATAACGGAACGCGGACCCGAACTCGTCACCCTCTACATCGCCTATTGGCGGCCCGGGCAGGCGTCCGTGAGTCTTGTCGCCTCGCACACGCCCGACGCCTGCTGGCCCGGGGCCGGCTGGGAAGCCCTGGCTGTGACCACGCCCCGCGTGAAGCTCGCCTTGGACAACCGCGTCCTCGCCGAGGCCGAGTACCGGGCGTTCAAAAGCAGCCTGCTCCCGGAGAATGTCTGGTACTGGCACCTCTACGACGGCCGCGTGATCTCCCATCAAAATCCCAATTCCCCGGTCGAACTCCTGCGACTCGCCTTGCACTACGGCTTCCGCCGCGAGGGCGATCAGCTCTTCGTCCGGGTGTCCAGCAACCGCAGTTGGGAAAACATCCGACACGAGCCGTTCATTGAATCCTTCTTCGAGCATCTGCAGCCGCTCGGGCTCTAATCCTCATGCCTCTGCCGCTCACCGCTGTCGAACGCCGCATCCTCGCCGTGCTGGGCGCCGTCATCGTGCTCGGCCTCATCGGCATGGCCGTCTTGTAGCCACCACGCGGCTGCGTTCAGGCTCACCCGGGCCCGCCGCACCACTGCGTTAAATAAGTGTCTGTGAGCGCCTCACTCCTTGGAATTCGCTATCCGGTTTCCGGTATCCGCAATCCGGTATAGACAAGGTTCCCCCCATCGCATCCTCTCCTCTCCGCCACGCGTATGATGTTTGAATGTCCACTGTCGCTTTATGCTGGTCCGCTGACTTCGCCGTGTCCCAGGCGCGGTGCGTCACCCCTGCCCGCATGAAGACGGCCGACAATTTGGACCCGTCCGCGGCCAACTTGGAACGCGCCCGGGCGGACGCCGAGCTTCTGCGCCGCATCGCCCGCGACGATCGCGAGGCCTTCTCCCAGCTCTACGACCGCTTTTCCCGCCCACTCTACGCGACCGCCCTGCGCATCCTGAACAACCCGTCCGAGGCCGAGGACATCGTGCAGGATGTCTTCCTCGCGCTCTGGGAAAAGGCCGCCTCGTTCGAGGTCACCCGCGGTTCCGCCTTCGCTTGGGCCGTCACCCTCACGCGTAACCGCGCCATCGACCGCATCCGCATGCGGACACGGCGCGCCGAGCTCCTGAGCCAGACCACCGCTGAGGACGCCGGCACCCAGCCCTCCGACGCCGGTCCCGATTCCGCCACCCGTCTCCTGTTCAAGGAACAGGCCGGCACCGTCCGCGCCGCCGTGGCCGCCCTGCCACCCGAGCAGCAGCGCGCCGTCGAACTCGCCTTCTTCAGCGGGCTCACGCAGCAGGAAATCGCCGCGCAGCTCCGTGAGCCCCTCGGGACCGTCAAGGCCCGCATCCGTCGCGGCCTGCTCAAACTCCGCGAAATTCTGGGAGGCCGCCATGATTGACGAGCTCCACGAAGAACTCGCCTCGCTCTACGTCCTCGGCCTGCTCGAGGGCGATGAACTTGCCTCATTCCAGGCCGAGCTCGCCCACGACTCCGCCTTGCAGGCCCTTGTCCGTGACCTGACCGAATCCACCGCCCGGCTCGCCTACTCCGTGCCCGGCTCGCCGTCTCCCGCCCTGAAGGCCCGCCTGCTCGACCAGATCGACACCGCGGCCCGCTGGCGCGCCGAGCGCAAGATCGTCCCCTTCTCCGTGCCCGCTTGGTTGCCGTGGGCCGCCGCCGCGTGCCTTGCCATTTCCTGCGCCTGGCTCGGCCAGCTCTACCTGGCGAGCCGCTCGGAGAACGCCCTCCTGCGCGACCAGCAGACCCTCGCCGAGTTCGAACTCAGCAGCGCGCGCAACCAGCTCAAGGCCGAGCGCCTCATCGCCCAGCACGAGGTCTCCAGCGCCACCGGCCAGCTCGCCGCAGTTGACCAGAACCTCAAACGGGCGCAGCAGGACGCCGACGATGCCAACCTGCAGCTCGCCAGTGCGCAAAAACTGATCGCCGCGCGCGACCTCCAACTCGCGCAAAACAGCGAGCGCGTCGCCGAGCTCGAGGCCAAGGCTGCCCACGACACCGACCTCGCCAACTTCAAGATCTCCACGCTGGCCTCCCTGCTCGGCAATTCGCCCCAGGCGCTCGCCGTCGCGGTCTGGAATCCCGCCCGCCAGGAGGGCGTCCTCCGCGTCGAGAAACTTCCCGCCCTCGCCGCCGACAAGGATTACCAGCTCTGGCTCGTCGATCCCCAATACCCGATTCCTGTCGATGGCGGCGTCTTCACCGTCGACCCCGCCACCGGCGAGGCCCGCGTGACCTTCAAGGCCGACAAGCCCATCAAGTCCCTCGCCAAGTTCGCCGTCAGCCTCGAGCGCAAAGGCGGCGTCCCCAAGGCCCAGGGCCCGATGGTGCTGCTCAGCCAGTAGTCCGCGCGTTACTCGCTACGCGAGGGGAGAACGGCGAAAGGAGCAGGGAGAAGGGTTCGGAAGCAAAGCGGGCTTTTCGGGCTCCGCGTTTCCTCCCTTCCGCGTTTCCGCGATCCGCCGGTCCCTTCTCCTTTCTCCCTCCTCCCTTCTCCCGAGTGCAGCGCACCAAGCGCACTGCACTTGAAACTTGCCCCGCGATCCTTCCCCGGGGAGCCTCAGGGTTGCATGATTATTAAACCCAAAATTCGCGGCTTTATCTGCGTCACCGCCCACCCCGACGGTTGCGCCGCTCATGTCCAGGAATGGATCAAGTACGTCAAGTCCAAGGGCCCCATCGCCGGACCGAAGAAGGTCTTGGTGATCGGTTCCTCCATGGGCTATGGCCTCGCTTCCCGGGTAACCGCGGCTTTCGGCTCCGGCGCCGCCACCATCGGCGTCTTCTTTGAACGTCCTTCCGAGGAGGGACGCCCGGCCACGCCCGGCTGGTATAATTCCATCGCCTTCACCCAGGCCGCCCGCGCCGCCGGCCTCTACGCCAAGAATGTCATGGGCGACGCCTTCTCCGACGACATCAAGGCTCAGGTCATCGCCGCCATCAAGGCCGACCTCGGTCAGGTCGACCTCGTGGTCTATTCCCTCGCCTCCCCCCGGCGCACGCACCCCAAGACCGGCGTCGTCCACAAGAACTGCATCAAGCCCATCGGCGCCCCTTACACGAACAAAACCGTCGACACCGACAAGGGCATCGTCAGCGAGGTCACCATCGAACCCGCCACCGAAGCCGAAATCTCCGACGTGGTCGCTGTCATGGGCGGCGAGGACTGGGAGCTCTGGATCCAGGCCCTGTCCGACGCCAAGGTTCTCGCCCCCGGCGCCCAATCCGTCGCCTATTCCTATATCGGGCCCGAGGTCACGTGGGCCATCTACAAGAACGGCACCATCGGTCACGCCAAGGACGACCTTGAGCGCGCCGCCAAGGCCATCGATGCGAAGCTCAAGGCCAACGGCAACGGCCGGGCCTTCATCTCCGTCAACAAGGCGCTCGTCACCCAGTCGAGTTCCGCCATCCCGGTCGTCCCGCTCTACATTTCCATCCTCTACAAGATCATGAAGGCGCGCGGCACCCATGAGGGCTGCATCGAGCAGATGCAGCGCCTCTTCGCCACGCAGCTGTACAACGGCAACACCGCGAAGTTTGACGAAGCCGGCCGCGTCCGCGTGGACGACCTTGAGATGATCCCCGCGGTGCAGGACGCCGTCCGCCAGATCTGGCCCGCCGTCACCACCGAGAACCTCGAGGCCCAGACCGACATCGCCGGTTACCGCAGCGAATTCCTGAAGCTCTTCGGCTTCGGTCTCGCCGGCGTGAACTACGAGGCGGAAGTCGAGCCGCACGTGCCGATGATCTGAGCGCCGCGCTCAGATCATCGCAGGAGCAGGCCGGAGAAGGGAGAAGGGTTCGGACACAAACCGGGTCTTTTCCGATTCGCGCTTCCGCCCTTCCGCGTTTCCGCGATCTGCCTTTCCCTGCTCCCTTCTCCCACGAGTTATGCGAGTCGTGATTCAACGAGTGCGCTCCGCCCGCGTCGCCGTGGATGCCGAAATCGTCGGCGAGATCGGCCCCGGGCTCCTCGTGCTGCTGGGCATCCAACAGGGCGACACCGACGACGACGCCCGCTGGCTCGCCGACAAGATCACCGCTCTGCGCATCTTCGAGGACACGGATGGCAAGATGAACCTCGCCGTGAAGGATATCGCCGCAAACAAGGCGAAGGATTTCCCTGCTCCCTTCTCCATTCTCCCTTCTCCCGACGCAGGCGCCGCCTGCGTGCTCGTCGTCTCCCAGTTCACGCTCATCGCCAGCACGCGCAAGGGCGCCCGCCCGTCGTTCAACGACGCCGCCCGGCCCGAGGCCGCGATCCCGCTCTACGAGTCCTTCATTCGTTTCACTCAGGCCGCCCTCGGCCGGCCCGTGGCCACCGGCCGTTTCGGCGCAATGATGGATGTCTCCCTCGTCAACCACGGTCCGGTCACCCTCATGATCGACTCCCGTCTCCGCGAGTGAGACTACAGCGGCAAGGACACAGCCATTCGTCCAAATAAAAAGTCGGGCGGACCGTTGGGTCCGCCCGACTTGCTGGCAAGGCTCAGGGCCCCGCGAAGATTCGCCTGAAAACTCCCGCTCTCTTAGTGCGGCATGCGATCCAGCTCGTTCCGCGCCTGGCGGAAGGTGATGGCGGACGGCGGCTCGTTCTGGAACGAGTCGTTGAACGCCTTCGCCGCGCCGGCATTGTCCCCCTTCACGAGGTGCATGCGGCCCACGAAATAGAGTGCTTCGGATTTCTCATGGGCCTTTTCGCCGTCGTCCGTGACGTCGGCACCGGCCTGCTGCAGCAGCTGGGCTTCCGAAAGCTTGCCACCCACAAAAGCGGCCAGCGCTTGCGCCCACTTGCTTTTCCAAGCCGTGGCCGAGGCAAATGTCTCCTCGCCCGCCCGACCCATGCGGCTCAGGTCGAGCGCGCGGTAAAGCGTGCCATAGGAGGCCGTGGTGCCGTTGGGGCCGCTGAAGCTGACCGGAGCCAGTTCAGCCGCCTTCGCGAAATCGACGACAGCCCCCTCATAATTGCTCTCCGCATCCAGGGCCAGGCCCCGGTATAAAAACGCCAGTCCGTCGGTCGCCTTGAGCTCGATCGCCTTGGACAGGTCCTCGCTCGCGGCACCCACATTGCCCATCAGGTACTTCGCCAGCCCGCGCTGCCGGTAGCTCGCTGCCAAATGGATATCTGCACTTTCTTCCTAACCTCGCGCAGCCCGACCGGTTCACCGAATACCACTCGGCACCGGTAATTCCTCCCAGCCCATGTCGCGCCCAATTCGAGCATCCCAAAGGCCACCTCCCTCTTTCATTTTCACGCTCCGTTTACCATGAGCTCTGGCTGTAGTGGCAAGCACCAGGCTATGCGCCATCAGCCGTCAGCGATCAGTTTCGCTGCCTGGATGCTGACTTTTCCGCGCTTCCTCCCTTCCGCGCTTCCGCGATCCGCCTGAGGCTTCCTTTCTCCTTGCTCCCTTCTCCCGCGTGCAAAGCACGTTCCGCGATCCGCCTTTCCTTTCTCCCCTCTCCTTGCTCCCTTCTCCTGCGCGCTCCGCGCTCCCATGTCCGACTTCGAACACGCCCTGATGCTGCTCCTGCTGATCGCCGCCTTGAGCGTGGTCGCGCGCTGGCTCCCCTGGCCCCAGCCCATCACTTATCTCCTCGGCGGATTCGGCGCCGCCCTCGTGCCGGCCTTCCCCCACATCAAGCTCGATCCCGGGTTCTTCTTTCTCTGCTTCCTGCCACCCCTGCTCTTCTCCGACGGCTGGCTGATGCCGCTCCGGGAATTCGCCAAGGCCAAGCGGCCCATCCTTCTCCTCGCCATCGGGCTCGTCGCGTTCACCACGCTCGCCGTCGGACTCGTGGCCCACTGGCTCATTCCCGGCCTGCCCCTCGCCATGGCGTTCGCGCTCGGCGCCGTCGTTTCCCCCACCGACGCCGTCGCCGTGAGCGCCATCACCGAGCGTCTTCGCGTTCCCGCCCGGATGAGCACCATCCTCAGCGGTGAGAGCCTGATGAACGACGCCACCGGCCTCGTCGCCTTCAAGTTCGCCCTGCTCGCCATCGTCGCCGGCGGTTTCTCGCTGCATACCATGCTGCTGGACTTCTCCATCGTCGCGGTCGGCGGATTCCTCATCGGCCTGGCCGTCGGCTACGGCATCGGCAAACTGCGCGATCTCCTCCGCTATCTTCACGCCAGCGACGTGCTCATCGAGGTCACGCTGTCCCTGATGACACCCTACGCGGCATATCTCGCCGCCGACCATTCGGGCGTGTCCGGCGTGCTTGGCGTCGTCGCTGCGGGCCTCTATTCCGGCTGGCGCGATCCCGTCCGGATGGATGCCGAGACGCGCCAGAACGCCGCCGCGGTCTGGAATCTACTCGTCTTCTGGCTCAACGGCATCGCCTTCGCCCTCCTCGGCCTGCAATTCCCCAAGATCCTCGCCGCCGTCAGCGGCTCCTACACGAACCTCCAGCTCGCCGGCTTCACCGCCGCCATCGCCGCGGCCGCCATCATCGCGCGGCTGGCCTGGGTGTTCCCCGCCACCTACCTGCCGTTTCTATTCAAATACATTCGGAAAACCGAGACCCGCCCGCCTCTCTCCGGCGCGTTTGTCGTCGGCTGGGCCGGGATGCGCGGCACCGTTACCCTTGCCGCCGCGCTTTCGATCCCGCTTTTGCTCCCGGATGGAGCGGAGTTCCCCGGCCGCGATATCGTCATCTTTCTGGCGTTCGGCGTCATCGCCGTGACCCTCCTCGTGCAGGGCACCACCTTGGAATGGTTCATTCACAAGCTCGGCATCCGCGGCGATGCGGAACGCCCCAAGGAAGAACTCCTCGCGCGCATCACCGCCGTCGACGCTGGCCTGAAAACGCTTCAGGCGATGGAGGACTCCGCCACGACGATGGAGATGAAGGCCTCCCTCGCGGCCGTGACCGATGAATACGAACGCCGGCTGATCTCGCTCACCGCCCAGGGCGAAACCCGCATCAGTGCACGCCGGCGCCGCAGTGCCGGCCATCACTACCGCTCCGCCGCGCTCCACGCCGAACGCGAGGCCCTCGACGACCTCTGGCGCAGCGGCCAGATCATCGACGAGGTCCACCGCCCTCTCCAGCAGCTGCTCGATTACGAGGAATCCCTGCTCCGCAACTCCCCGCCATCGGAAGATGATGAGTGAGCGCGCGGATGCGCGCTGAAGCAGGGAGAAAGGAGCAAGGAGAAGGGACAGAACTCAGAGAACGATCAGCTGTTCAGCCGTCGGCCTGCTTCTCTTTCCCGTTTCCTACCCTTCCGCGCCTCCGCGATCCGCCCGAGGTTTCCCTGCTCCCGCGTGCCAAGCGCGCCCCGCGATCCGCCTGTCGCACAATTATAGCCGCTCATCGCTATCCCCTTGAGCACATCACGCCCGCCAAGCAGGATCGCCCAATGCGTTCTACCTCCATCTCCCGCCTTTTCGCCCTGCTGGCCACCCTCGCAGTTTGCGCCGCTCCCCTCCGCGCTGACACCAAGTCCGACGTCAAGGTCGACATCAAATCCGACACCAAGGCCGACAAGGACGACGCCAAGCCCGACGAGGATCCCGCCCCTTCCGTCACCGCGCACACCATCACCGTCAACGGCAAGGTCATCAAATACCACGCCACCACCGGCTACATCGTCCTCAAGGAGGAAGAGGGCAAACCCCTCGTGAAGGGCGCCACGCCGCCGCCCGCCGACAGCGACAAGTCCAAGGACGACGACAAGCGCAACAAGGACGGCCTCAAGTCCAAGGCCCGGGTCTTCTTCGTCGCCTACACGCTCGACGACGTGACCGACCCCGCCACCCGCCCGCTCACCTTCTGCTTCAACGGCGGTCCCGGCTCCGCCTCCATCTGGCTCCACATGGGCGCCTTCGCTCCCCGCCGGGCCAAGCTCACCGACGACGGCGAGGCCCCGCCGCCGCCCTACCAGCTCGTCGACAATGAATCCACCTGGCTCGACCGCACCGACCTCGTCTTCATCGATCCCGTTTCCACTGGCTACAGCCGCACGCTCCCGAAGGAAAACCCCGCCCAGTACCACGGCCTGAAGGAGGACATCGCCAGCGTCGGCGACTTCATCCGCCTCTACACCACGCAAAACTCCCGCTGGCTCTCCCCGAAGATCGTCCTCGGTGAAAGCTACGGCACCACCCGCGCCGCCGGCCTCTCCGATTATCTCCAGAGCCGCTACGGTCTCTACCTCAATGGCATCGTCCTTGTCTCCTCCGCGCTGAACTTCGGGTCGATCGAGTTCACCCCGCAGAACGACACGCCCTACATCGGCTTCCTGCCGACCTTCGCCACCACCGCCTGGTACCACAAGAAGCTCTCTCCCGACCTCCAGGCCAAGGGCGTCGCCGAGGTCGCCGCGCTCGCCCGCGCCTTCGCTGACAACGACTACACGCTCGCCCTCGCCCACGGCGATACCCTCCCCGCCGGCGAGAAACAGCGCATCGCCGCCGAGCTCAGCCACCTCACCAGCCTGTCCGCCGCCTACTGGCTCCAGCACAAGCTCCGCGTGACGGACTTCCTCTTCTTCACCCACCTGCTCATGGACGAGGATAAGATTATCGGCCGCTTCGACGCCCGCTACACCGGCCACCGCTACGAGCCCGGCACCGACGGCACCGCGGGCGATGGCGAGTACGATCCCAGCGACGAGGCTGTCACCGGCCCGCTCACCGCCGCCTTCAACGACTACGTCCGCCGCGAGCTGAAATTCTCCAGTGACATTCCCTATGAGACCGCGACCGATGTGTCGCCCTGGAATTTCGGCGACGCCAGCGAAGGCTTCCCCAGCACGGCTGACGATCTCCGCAAGGCAATGACCCGGAATCCGTACCTGAAAGTCTGGGTAACCTGCAGCTACTACGACCTCGCGACACCCTACTTCGCCGCGGAGCGGTTGGTCGCCGGCCTGAACCTCGACGCCGCCACGCGTGCGAACCTGCGGTTCACCTACTACGAGTCCGGCCACATGCTCTACGTTCACCAGCCCTCGCGCGTGAAGTTCAAGACCGACTTCGAGTCATTCCTGCACGACGCGACGAATCAGGACCCCGTCCACACCGCCGCCCGCTGAGCGAGCGCGCGGTGGCGATCAGCCGCCAGCGATCAGCTCTGACGCTAGTAGTAGCCGACGTAAGGAGGCTGGGCCTTTGCCCCGGATTGTTTAGCCGCAAAGAGGCACAAAAAGGCGCAAGAAAGCATTTGGACCTGCCTGAATTCTGACGGTATTTTTAGCGCCTGTTTGTGCCTCTTCGTGGCCAATCAGGTTTGAACCGACTCTTTTTGCGGCGCTGTTGGTTCTTGAGCCACGGCCCCATCCATCCAGAATCGAGCCCAGCGCCCTGCCTCCCTTCTTCCGCGCTTCCGCGCTTCCGCGTCTCCGCGATCCATCCGAACCCGATGAGCGAAACCCCTCCACTCCCTTCGGAGCCAGACAACTCCAGCCTGCCACCTGAGCCCGCGGCCGGTCCCAAATTTAAATGGGGCAACGTCTGGGCTCTGAGCCTGCCGCTGATTCTCATCGGCCTCGGGTTCGGCGCCTATCGCCTGCACCAATGGTTCGCCGTCCGGGACGTCTTCGTTCAGATCAGCCAGCAAACGGGCATGGTTAAAACCACCCACGCGACCAACCCCAGCGAAAGCTCGGCCGCGCTGAGCCGACGCTACGGGCGCGCGCTCGCAGCCATCGACGCTTCGCATACTCCGCAAGATTTCCAGGAAGCCTTCCACGCCTGGGTCGCCTCCTGGAAGATTGCAGCCGACCAGCTGGAGCAAGCGCCGAATTCAGCCCAGCTGCGGAAGTCCATCAACGCCCCGACCCAAGCCGCCGCCGAGCAACTGGACGCCCTGCGGAAGAAATATACCTTCTGAGCCGGTTCAGCGATCAGCTCGAACCTAGTAGCAGCCGACGTAAGGAGGCTGTGCCTTGCCCCAGGTTTTTAGCCACAAAGAGGCGCAAAAAGTCGCAAAGAAATACAACCGAGCCTCACGCTTGATTTCCTTTCGGTCGTATCGCGGCGACTGAAATAGCCCGGACCTTCCTCCCCAGCCATGGGTCACATTCCGCTAGGCGTCGCCCTTCACATCGGCGTCCAGCATCGTCCACGTTTCTTTGTCGATAAGATCGACGATCAGTCGTCGCAGGAGCGCTGGATTTTGAATCTTGTTTTGTGCCTTGCGGAAAATCAGGCCAAGCATGCCCGGCTCTTTACCGAGAGCCTCCAACGTGTGACGATAAAACACTTCAAGTTCATCGCCATCCTTCGACAACAAGACCGGCCAATCTTTTCCCTTTGGAATTGGCGACTTCTTGTTGAACGGCGCGCGGCTCTGCTCGTCGGCCATCTTGAGGAAGAGGAGAAACGTAAGCTGCTCGACGTAGTCGCCGTAAGACAGGCCGTCATCCCGCAGGATGTTGCAGTAATTCCAAAGCTTTTGGACGAGGGCGGGAGCAGTCATTTTTCAGAAGGGAACTTCTTCATCTAAGTCTTCGACTTCAAACGTTGCTGCACCTTGTTGGAATTCAGGTGATGGCGACGGCGGCGGGGTGTTTACAGCGCGGAAAGCTGCCAGAAATTTTTCTCTGTCATTCAAGCGAATCAGAATAGGGTTTTCGCAACTCGACGCCTTGCCGAACAGTACAGCGTGGCGTTCTGAAATTGAAGAAAGCGAAGCGGCATATTCCCTGCCGATGTAGTTTGCCAGAAACTCTTTTCCTGTTTCGTCGAATGTTCTCATGGCGAACACCGTGTTACATTGGTTGAGAATGGTTTTCGTCACGTTGGCGGTTCGTCGCGTTACGACCATACAGCCAAGCTTCGCAAATTTGGCGTCGTATCCGGGTTTCAAAACGAGGAGTCCGGTGCGCTGATTCTGCAACGCTGGTTGCTTCTCTTGATATTCCGCGATTTTCCCGAGCGACCCGGACATTCCTATGAGCAGATCGCCTTCACGAACGACGAAGCCAGAAAGGTTAGCGAGAAACTTTGGATCGACTCGTTTGGCTTCTGTAGTGTCAACAACTTCACTGCGAAGCTCCGACTGTCGGATTAACGGCACCCCTACCTCTTTATAGTCCGTGCTCTTGAAGGCGTAGCCGTTTCGTATCTTAAGAATCTCGCCGACGCGGGCGATTCGCCATCCCGCCGGAAGTTCAGCTGCGCCTCTATCGCTCATGCGGCGAGAACCTCATTGAGTTCATTGAGCAGCTTGGGCAGTTGCGCGCGCATTCCTCGTTTGCCACGCGCGAAGACTCCGTCATCCGTGCTCGGCGTGAAACTCAGCGAAGCCATCGCCTCCACCCGTTCCTACATCGACGCCAACTGGGAAAAGACTTTCCGCTCTTCCCGCGAGGAGACCGCCAAGGAGATTTCCCTCCCGCGGCCGCATACCGTGCCGTCCACGGATCCGACGATGTGGCTGTTCTTCTACTGGGACACCTACTTCACCAACCTCGGGCTGATCCGCCAGGGCCGCTTCGACCAGGCCCTCAACAACGCCGAGAATATCATCTACCTCATCGAGCGCGTCGGCTTGGTGCCCAACATCTCCGTCAAGATCGCCCTGAACCGCTCCCAGGTGCCGGTGGCCACGGTGCTCTTCGCCGAGATCTACCAGCACACAAAGGACAAGGCCTGGCTCGCCCGCGCCTACGCGGCGGTCACCAAGGAATACGCCTTCTGGATCGCGTTGCGCACCGCGCCCAATGGCCTCGCGACCTCCGGCACGCAGGCCGACCCGGTCACGCTCGCCAACTTCTACGACGTCATCAAACACCGGCTCCGCGACATCCCCAGCGAACCCGTCGCCCGGCTCGTCTACCTCAAGCACAAGATGGCCGAGTGCGAGACGTGGGATTTCAACCCGCGCTTCAACCAGAAGGCAGCCGACTTCAACCCGATCGACACGAATGCGATCCTGTTCCAGGTCGAGACGCTCGCCGGTGACTTCGCCCGCGAACTCGGCCTGCCGGGCGAGGAGTCTCTCTGGCGTAAACGCGCCACCCGGCGCCGCCAGCTCGTGGACAAATATCTCTGGAACGAGGCCAAGGGCTTCTATTTCGACTATGACTGGGCGAATGGCCGGCAGGGCACGGTGGTCTCCGCCGCGCCGTATTTCGCGCTCTGGTCGGGCATCTGCTCCGATGCCCAGGCCGCGGCCCTCGTGCGCAACCTGCCGCTGGTCGAGCGCGCCCATGGCATCATGACCTGCGCCGAGGGCAGCAACACGTCCGTCAACACCTACCAGTGGGACGCCCCGAATGCGTGGCCCCCGCTGCAGACCGCGGCCATCCTCGGGCTCCTGCAGCACGGTTATCCGGCCGACGCCAAACGCATCGCGGAAAAATACGTCCTGACCTGCGCGCGCAACCTCGCCGCCACCGGCCAGCTCTGGGAAAAATACAACGCACTCACCGGCGGCATCGACGTCGCCGACGAGTACAAGATGCCACACATGATGGGCTGGACCGCCGGCGGCTGCGTGCATGCGTGTGAGGTGTTGGAGAAGCAGTAGGCGGTAGGCCGCAAGCCGGATTCCAGTAGCAGCCGAGGTAACGAGGCTGTGCCTTTGCCTCGGAGTATTTAGCCCCAAAGAGGCACAAGAAGTCACAAAAGGCCTGAGCACTACAGGTAGGGCGGTGTCTTTGACCCGCCCTCTTTGCTCTAGCCCTCCACAGAGCCGAGAGCAGGTCAAAGACCTGCCCTACTTCCGATCCCTGCCCCTTTCTCCTGCGCACCGCGCATCGCGCGGTGCGGCAGTTCACACGTGACCCTCATGCGTACGTCCGCTCTACTGCTCGCGTGACACGCCCCTTTGTCGTCCTGGCCGCGCTGGGTCTTTGCTTTCCGGGAGCCGGGTTGGCGGTTCCAGGCGCGCGCAGTCCGGGGCAGTATCTCGCTCCGCCGGACGCCGTGACACTGTTTCCGTTTGTGGACCTGGCGCAGGACACCGGCCGGCAGGTCGTCGTTGACCGCGAGGCCGGGCAGTACCTCGGACACCCGAGCACTGTTCTCCTCGAGGATGGCTGCACGATCCTGTGCGTTTATCCGAAAGGCCATGGCAAGGGGCCGCTCGTCCTCAAACGCAGCACGGATGGCGGGCTCACGTGGTCGGCCCGCCTGCCCGTGCCGGAGAACTGGGCAACGTCGCTGGAAACTCCTTCGATTCATCGCGTGGTCGACGCCGCGGGACGGAAACGCCTGATCGTCTGGTCGGGACTTTATCCCGCACGGCTGTCGGTGACCGAGGACGACGGCGATCATTGGACTCCGCTCATGCCCGCCGGGAACTGGGGCGGCATTGTCGTCATGGGGAGTGTCGCCGCCGTACGCGGGGCGCCTGGCCACTATCTCGCTTGGTTTAACGACGACGGCTCCACCCTCGATGGCCGGAAGAAACCGGCCACGCCTCCCCTTTATCAAATCTACCAGGTCGCCTCGGCCGACGGCGGCCTGACATGGAGCGCGCCCCACTCGATCGCCTCCTCTGCAGAGCTGCGGCTCTGCGAGCCAGGGTTCGTCCGCTCACCCGACGGAAAGCAGATGGCGCTCCTGCTGCGCGAGGATTCCCGGAAGCATTTCTCGCAGGTGATTTTTTCCCCCAACGAAGGCGCCACCTGGACCGCGCCGCGGCCGATGAGCATCGGGCTCATTGGCGATCGCCACATCGCGGCCTACGCCCCCGATGGCCGACTCGTGGTGGTGTTTCGCGACACCAACCGCGCCTCGCCGACTAATGGGGACTGGTGCGCCTGGGTCGGCACCTACGACGATCTCGTGCAAGGCCGGCTGGGACAGTACCGCGTGCGGCTGATGCACAGCACCTGGGGCTGGGACTGCGGGTACTCAGGCCTGCACGTGCTCGGCGACGGCACGTTTGTCGCCACCTCTTACGGTCACTGGGTCGATGCCGAGGAACCCTACATCGTCTCGGTTCGCTTCAAGCTCGCCGAGCTGGACACCCGGCTCGGCAGTCAGGAGCACCCCGCGCCCTCCGCGCGGTGAGGGCGATTCGGCAGGATTTAACCCGGAGATCACGGGAGGACACAGAGGACTGAGCGAAATCAGTAGGGCGGGTCTTTGACCCGCCCTCTGCTCAGTCGCATTGCAGAGCCTGAAGAGCAGGTCAAAGACCTGCCCTACTCCCGACCACCCTGCTCCATTCTCCCTGCTCCTTTCTCCTGCGCACTGCGTGCGCTTACGCGGCGCGGGCCCCCAGTTTCTTCCGCAGCAGCGGGATAACCTCCGTGCCAATGAGCTCAATGGCATGCAGCGCCCGGGCGTGTGGCAGCGCGGCCACGCTCATCTGGAAACTCAGGCGGGAGATGCCGCCCAGATCCTCGCTCATCGTCAGGATCTTTTCCACGACTGTCTCGGCGTCGCCGACCAGCAGCGCTCCCTTGGGTGCGCGCAGCGCATCGAACTGCGCCCGCGTGGTCGGCGGCCAGCCGCGTTCCTTGCCGATCTCGGTGAACGCCCGCGCATAACCGGGAAAAAACTCCTCGGCCGCCTTCTCCGTCGTATCCGCCAGATAGCCGAGCGCGTGGATGCCGACCTTGAGCTGCGCAGCCGGATGGCCCGCCCGGCGGCCGGCTTCGCGATAGAGATCCACGAGCGGACGGAACCGATGCGGTTGTCCACCGATGATCGCCACCATCAGCGGCAATCCGAGCGTGCCGGCGCGCACAAACGACTCGGGTGTGCCACCGACCCCGAGCCAGATGGGCAGCGGGTTCTGCAGCGGGCGCGGGTAAATCCCCTGCCCCGTCAGCGCCGGGCGATGCCGGCCGGACCAGCGCACCTCCGTCTTCTCCCGGATCTTCAGCAGCAGATCGAGTTTCTCGGTGAAAAGGGAATCGTAGTCCTCCAGGTCGAGGCCGAAGAGCGGATAGGCCTCCACGAAGGACCCGCGCCCCACAATCATCTCCGCCCGGCCCTGCGAAATCAGGTCGAGTGTGGCAAACTCCTGGAAAACGCGCACAGGGTCACTCGCGCTGAGCACGGTGACCGCACTGGTCAGCCGGATCTTGCGCGTCCGGGCGGCAGCTGCGGCCAGGATGACCGCGGGAGCGGAGTCGGCGAAATCGTGCCGGTGATGTTCGCCGATGCCGAAAACATCGACCCCGACCTGATCGGCCTGCTCGATCTCCTCGAGGAGATTCAGCAGGCGCTCCGAGGCGCTGGGGCGGATGCCGGACCCAGGGTCCGGAGCCGTGGCGACAAAACTGTCGATCCCGATTTGCATGGCCAGAACCTCATGAGGCCCGGCGATTTGTCAAAAGGGACGCAGACCTTAGCCGCAAAGAGGCACAAGAAGCGCAAAAAATCCTGAGGTGAATAGGTAGGGCGGCGTCTTTGACCCGCCCTCAGCTCTGTCGCCCCACAGAGCCTGAAGGCAGGTCAAAGACCTGCCCTACTCCACGCTTCGGCCAGAGCGTCTCGGGCGATTAAGCGGACGCACTTGGTCGGCGCCTGTCAGGACAACTCAGGCTCCGCTTTGCAGAGGCCCGGCTTGGCGGCGTTTCCGACGTGCGATGGCGAGAATCCCCAGCGTGGCCGCACCCGGCAGCCCCATTTCCACGATCACGACCTCGACCAGGCTTCTCTCATAGCGACCGAGGAGATTGAGCGGTGGACGGGGCGGCGGTGGGGATGCTTTGACCGTCGCATGGGCATGTTCGTATTTCAGGCGGGCCAGCTGGCCTGCGAGGTTGTTCACGTGCACCCGCTCGGCCCAGGGTGTTCGCTCGAGCTGAAGCAGGACCGCGGCCACTGCGAAGAGCGCCATGAAGATGCACAGAGCCCGAAACGGATATGTCATGGCTCCTCTCCTTTGGCCGCATCCATCGCCGAGTCCGGCTTGCGCCTCAGCCTTGTCCATACCCAACGCAGGTGCATCGCGATGTGCATGCCGATCATCACGGTGAGCCCTGTGGCACTCATGTTATGCAGCACCATCCAGAAACGGCTCGGCACCCATGGTATCCCCATTGAGGGCAGAGCCTGTTGCGAAACCAGCAGCCCCGACAGGATCGTCAGCACAAACAAGACGAACAGCAGCACGTCCCAGATGTGATTGAAACGAACCTCCGCCGGCAGGCGGGAAAAAACCTGCCGCGTCGTCCGGATGATCCAACTCCAGTTGAACACGAGGTGCGTCACCACGACGGCCACGAGCGCGATGCCGATCCACTCATGGTAAAATACCCCGGTGGCATGCGGCATGGCCGAAAAGACAAAGGCGACAAACAACAGGACGTCCCACCGCAACTTGAAGGAATCGGACACCGGTGCTGGAGTAGGCGCGGCCATCGTCAGGCCCGAGCCGAGCAGAAGGCCGGAACAACCAAAAGCAGAATGTGCGCCGGCCTCCCGGTCTTGGTTTTGAACACGGAGAGCACAGAGGGCACCGAGGTCAGACGCTACCCCATGCCTTGGATTTCTCTCTGCTTCCTCCGTGTTCAATCCTCCGCGGCCTTAAAGACTGATGACTGACAACCGGCTTTACTCGCCTTTCCCCGCTGCCGCACAGTCCGGTTCGATCCGCCTATGAAACGTCTCCTTGCCTCGCTGTTGTTCATCATCCCCGTCGCCCTCACGCATGGCACCGACGCGCCGGCCCCGGCCACTCCGGCGCCTATCGCCGCCCCGGCCTTCCAGCATCCTGTCACCTACGTCATCGTCCACGGCGCCTGGGGCGGCGGGTGGCAGTGGAAGAAGGTCGACGTCCTCCTGACCGCGGACGGCAACAAGGTCTATCGCCCGACGCTCACCGGGCTCGGCGAACGCGTTCATCTCGCCAGTCCCGACCTCACGCTCTCCACGCATATCACCGATATCGTGAACGTCATTTTGTGGGAGGACCTCCACGATGTCGTGCTCGTTGGCCACAGCTATGGCGGCATGGTCATCACCGGCGTCATGGACCGCGTGCCCGAACGGATCCGGCGCGTCATCTTCGTCGACGCCGTCGTGCCCAACGACGGCGAGAGCCTGAACACCGCCTTCGGCAGCGTTCCGGGTGCGGACCAAATCAAGGACGGCTTCATCCCCGCCAGTTGGGTGAAGCCCGGCAAACCCATTCCTTACGATGTCCCGCATCCCGCCAAGACCCTCAGCGAGCCGGTGTCGTATAAAAATCCCGCGGCCCTGAAACTGCCCGTCACTTACCTTCTCACCATCGACACCGGCCAGACACTCGAGCAAGCCCGCTTCTACAAATTCTACCTGCGCGCGAAAGCCCGCGGCTGGTCCACGGTCACGATGGAGGCGAACCACAACCCCGAGTGGTTCAAGCCCAAGGAGCTCACGGAGCTACTTGAGCGCGCGGCGCTCAAGTAGCAGGAGAAAGGAGCAAGGAAGAGAAGCGGACTGACGGCCGACCAGCTGACGGCTGAAAGCTTTCAGCTTATAGCCTACCGCCCAAAGCTTAGCGCGCCTCCGCGCGTTAACACTTATTTAATGCTTTCCCGCGGCTGCTTGATTAGGCCGCTGGCCAGAATGCGCTATCCTGTGCGCAGCAATCCGGATCCAACCGCCTCACTTCGTCCGGCACCCGGTAAGTCGATGCTGGTCTGTGATTGCCGAAGCCATGAAATCCATTCCGGCCGAATCCCACGCCTACGAGTTCTGCTTCATCGAGCTGGACTACACCTTGGTGCGG
Organism: uncultured Opitutia bacterium; assembly: GCA_903859715.1. Classification (GTDB taxonomy): domain Bacteria; phylum Verrucomicrobiota; class Verrucomicrobiia; order Opitutales; family Opitutaceae; genus Opi-474. The sequence goes on along the minus strand of CAIONS010000036.1, from coordinate 70,266 downwards.
GTGGAGGCATCGGACGGCGACGTCACGATCCGCGCCACGGCCGACACGTTCTCCAAGCAGCGCAAGGTGTGCTTCATCCGTGAACTGGCGGCGGAGGGTTTCATTCCTGACGACTACCGCTGGTTCTCGCTGGCCGGACCGGAATCGTATTCGCGGGGAGTCCGCTGGCTCGTGGACTGTTCCTGGCTGAAGGTGGACGAAGCCCTCATTGCGCGAACGCAGCGCCTGTCGTAGCGGCTCATCGTGCCCGTGACCGTGCTCTGGCTGCTCATGATCTACCTGGCCTTCCCGGGACAAAATCATCCGGCGCGAAATACTGACCACGCACCTGTTCCGCCCGTGCTGCAACGCGGCTAAGCGCACTTCACGCGCGAGTGGAAAAGTGAGAGGCTGATCGCTGATTGCCGAGCGCTGACCGCCTAAAGGCCCGCCTGCCGCTCACCGCCTTCACCGGTAGTTAAACGCCCCATGGGAACCGATGGCCGTGGCATGGTACAGTGTACGGATGAATCCTCTACTCCTCATCATCATCCTTGTCCTCTTGTTCGGCGGCGGCGGTTTTTACGTCGGCGGTCCTGGCTACGGCGGCGGCGGCATCGGCCTCGTTCTGTTGATCTGCCTGATCGTTTATCTATTCGGCGGATTCAGCAGCTCGAAGAAGTGAACACCGCACGTAACGTTTAGCCGGATCCATTCTCTTCCCGTGAAAAACCACCATCACAACGGGCATGTCCAGCCCAGCCCCAATTCGCGCCCCGTGATCCACGAAGCAATCGCGACCCGGGCTTACGAGCTTTGGCTGGAGCATGGGCAGCCCGAAAATCAATCCGAGGAGCTTTGGCTCCTGGCCGAGCGAGAGCTGATGGCAGAGAAAGACGCCAAGTGCCAGTGAGTGGCCCAAGGAGGGCGCGTCGGGCAAAATGAACGGGGCCCAATGCCGGGATTGTAATTGATGGCACCTTCATCCGGAGTGGCGGTCGTTTCCGTTCACTCGATGAACCAAAAATCTCCGGCTTCCTCCCACCTGCTCATGCCTGTGATCCTGCAGGTCCTGAAGGATGGACCGGCTTGGTCGCATGAGGACCTCGCTTTGACCGTGGCCGCCCACTGCGAACCCACGGAATCGTGGTCGGAGCAAACCTTGTTGGAACCGGCACGCCGGACGTGGGTACGGGCCTTTGATCAAAGCTTGGACCAACTCCGGCAGCTGGGTTTGGTCTATCAGGCCAATCTCCGGGCCTATCGCTGCACGGATCTCGGAAATCAGGTCGCCGCCAAGAAACCGGCGCAGATCAGCCGGGCTTGGCTGCGCCGCGGTTTTCCTGATTTCATCCATTGGGAATATCGCCAGGAACATGGCAATTTCCCGTCCGCCTCGGCCCCGCGCGCCCCGCTCGTCATTCAGCGGGCCGGCCGGACCGCCCTCAGGATCTTGTTCAATTTCATCATGGGCCTCATGCTTTCGCTGCAGGCCTTCGAATCGCTCCAAGACGTGGAAATCTACGCCAGTTTTTGAGCTTTTGGCAGGCAGCAGGCGGAAATGCCTTCAGCAATCAGCAGTCAGCCTGTTGTTAGCCGCAAAGAGGCCCAGAAGTCGCCAAGGCAGGCTTCATCGGTGAACGCCTCACCTATTTCTCCCGCTCCTCAAATCTCCGGCGCCAGCTGCTTTTTGACCGTCGTGGCCCGGTAGGTCACGGGGACCTGCCAGTCGGAATAGTTGGGATCGATCACCTTCATTGCGCGGGTCACCTGCTGACGGAAGGTGCTTTCGATCAGGTTGCCCTGCCCTGGCCAGATTTTGAAGTGAACGCGGAAGAAGCTCCAGCTGCCGCCCGGCACGGTCTCCAGCTGGCCGACCACCGGTTCGCCCAGGATGATCGCATCGAATTGGGCCCACATGCCGCGGGCCGCACTCTCCGCGATCACGCCGACTTTCCCCGGGTCGGCCCCGACCGGCAGCTGGATGTCGGCGTAGGCATCGACGCCGCCGTGGGGAAACCGGCTGACGTTCGCAATCGTGCGATTGGGCACGAAGACCTCTTGATTGAAGACATTCCGGATCTTCGTGAACCGCATGCCGATCTCTTCCACGCGACCGAGGACAACCGCCGTGCCGGCGATTTCGACCATGTCGCCCACGTCCATCGCATCCCAGAAGATCAGCGTCAGACCGATCACGATGTCCTGAATCAGGCCTTGGGAACCAAAGCTGATCGCCAGACCGATGATCGAGGCGCTCGCCAGGTACGCCGTCAGGTTGACGCCGAATTCCTCCAGGATCAGGCCGAGGGCAAGGAAGTAAATCGCAAAGGTGACGCTGCTGACGATGAGTCGCGTGACCGTGATGAACTTCGGCTTTTCCGTCACGAACCCGAAGGGATTCTGCTTCGTGTGGCTCCGCAGGATGAGCCATTCACTCACGCGCCGGATCAGCATGACTGCCACATGCGCGACCAACGCCAGCACCACGATCAGCAGGATGCGCATTCCGGCGCTCGAATCGTAGCCCAAATATTGCTCGGAAAGGCGCTCCATCAGGGAGTGCTTCGTTTCCACAGTGGCCGGCGCTGCAGTCGCCGTGGCCGCAAGAGGGAGATTCATGACGTAGGGTTAGGATAAAGGTGGCCGAGAAGCAATAAGCGGTAGGCTGAAGCCGATCAGCTGTCAGCAGTCAGCCTTTTCTCCTATGCGCTTTCCGCGATCCGTTTCTTCCCTCCTCCATTCTCCCTCCTCCGTTCTCCTGCGTGCAGCGCGCGGAGCGCGCTAGAACGGCCGCTGGAAGGACTTGGGGTTCTCGCCGGCGCGGAGGGAAATCACCGCACCCTCCTGCCCCAGTTCCAGGCACTCGAAGAGATTGCGCACGCATTGGCCCAGCCGGTCGTGGCCCAGCTTTTCCGCTTCGATCTGGTCCACCAGTTTTCGGCCTAGGACGGCGGCCTGGTCACGGACGCGGAGGGCGAGCGTGCCGCCCGGATTGTCATCCAGATCGAGATAGGGAGTGAGCAAAGCCTCGAGGCTCATCGCCGTCTTCCGCAGCGTATCCGCCTCGGTCTCCTCATGCGGCAGGAGAATCAGGATTCTTCGCGCGATGCGACCGGCGTGCGGCAGGTTCAGTGCGACTTGGAAATAGGGAATGTTCTCGGCCATGGCGTCGTCTTTTATCCACGAAAAACGCCCAAGGCCCAAAGCCCAGAAAAAACCGACGGCCGCCTCCTGATTAACCGCATTCCAGCCAACCAGGAGGTTGCGCAGACTTGGCCCGGCTTTACTCGGGCTTCTTTCTCAGCTCAGCGAGCTCAGCTTCCGCGCGCTGGGCCCGGGCTTCGTACCGCGCCAGGCGCAGTTTGCCCGTATCGAGCTGCTTCTGCAGTGCCTCGGCGTTGCCTTTGGCTTCATCCAGCTGCGTGCCGAGGCTGGCGAGGGAGCTCTTTTGCTCCTCCAGTTGACCCTGCAGTTCTGTATAACGCGCCTTGGATTCGTCCAATTGGGACTGCACCGAGGAAGTGGCGGACTTGGCCGCATCCAACTGGGTTTGCAGACCGGCAACCGTGCCCTTGGTCTCGTCAAAATCGGCCTGCACCTTCACGGCGGCCACCTTGGCATCGGACAGCTGCTTTTGGAGGTCCGTGATTTGCTTGTTGGCGGTATCGAGTTCGCCCTGCACCTGAGCCGTCCTGGCCTTGTCCTGCTCCAATGCGGTCTGGTTTTCGGCGATCAGGCGCTGCCGGTCCTTCATGATATTGAAGCACGCGGCACAGGCCGCGAGCAGAGCGAGGGCGAGGATGATAATGACGATGACTCCCATGGGAGTCTTTTTGGGAATATCGACTTCGGTATCTTTCATGGTGGGGTAAGTTTTTCCGATTAGTCCCAGCACAGCCGGGGTGGTTTCGCGGGCAAGATGACGCCGTAAAAGTGGGCATTGTCTTTCCGTTCGTCAACAGCGCGGAGACGCGCGATGCGCGTTGGAGAAGGGTGAAGGGAGAAAGGAAAGCCGCCGAGCTTTCAGCCAAGTTTTAAGCGGCAGGCGTTCAGCCGTGAGTCCGATCCTCTCCGCACCCTTGGCGCCTTCGGCGATCCGCCTCTTCCTTTCTCCTTTCTCCCTCCTCCGTTCTCCGGCGCCGAGCGCGCTGCGCTACGCGCCAAGCGCCGCCTCGATCTGCCGGCAGGCAGAGCGCAGGATCTCCAGCCGGGCGAATCGCTTGTTGTTCGCCGGCACGAGATGCCAGGGCGCGGTGCGGCGATCGGTGAGCACGAGCATGTCGCCCACCGCAATCTCGTAGGCCGACCATTTGTCGCGGTTGCGCCAGTCCTCCGCGTTGATCTTGTGCTGCTTGTAGGCCGTCACCTCGCGCTCCCGGAAGCGGCGCAGCTGTTCCTTGTACGAGACGTGCAGCCAGTACTTCAGGACGATGGTGCCATGCCCGGTGAGCTGTTGTTCAAAATCGTTGATCTCCCCAAAGGCGCGCTTCCATTCCGCCTCACGGCAAAATCCTTCCAGCCGCTCGACCAGCACCCGGCCGTACCAGGAACGGTCAAAGATCGCCACGCGGCCATCGCGCGGGATCTGCCGCCAGAAGCGCCAGAGGTAGTGATACTGCTTCTCCTCGTCGGTCGGCTTGGCCACGGGGATCACGCTGTAGAACCGCGGATCGATCGCGCTGGTCAGCCGGCGGATGGCGCCACCCTTCCCCGCCGCGTCCCAGCCTTCGAAGACAAACACCAGCGAGCGCTTCGCCGCCAGCGCGGCCCGCACCGCCTGGTTCAGACGGCCGAGCCATTTCTCGCGCGCCGCCTCGTAATCCTTCGCCGACAGCTCCTGGTCGAGCGGCAACGCCCGCAAAAGACGCCGGCCGGAGGCACGCAGCGGCTTCACCGGCGGCAGAGCCACGGGGCTGGCCGAACCCGTAAGGCGCTCGAACCTGGCTTGCTGCTGGTGAAACCGGGAGAGCAACAGCTGGCCCACGCGCAGGTCGCGGGTGGGCTCATCCTCGGCCTTGAGAATCGTCCAGCGCGCCCCGGGACGGTCGGTCCGCGTGCGGATGAGCTTCGCGGTCCGGGCCAGGCGATCGTAGATGCGATGATGACGCCAGTCCTCCTCCGTCACGCGCCAGGCCGTGAGGGGATCCGCGCGCAACGCCCGCAGCCGGCGGCCCTGCGCCTCCTTCGAGATTTCCAGCCACACCTTGATGATGAGTGTGCCGCTGTCCGCGAGGAGCTTCTCGAAATGACAGATGCGTTCCGCCTCCAGGCCGATCTGGTCCAGCGCGCGCTGGCTTCGCGCCTCCTCGCGCAGGGTCTCGGTGTACCAGGAACCCGCATAGAGGCCGATCCGCCCGCTCGCCGGCAGGCTGCGCCAGAAGCGCCATTGGAGCGGACGCTCGCGCTCCTCGTCAGTCGGCTCGTGAAACGAAAACGTCTCCACGCCGCGCGGGTCAAGCCAGCCGGCGAGCGTGTTGAGGAGATTGCCGCGCCCGGCGCCTTCCGGTCCCGCGAGAATGAGCAGGACCTTGAAGGGAGACTCCTTCAGCTGCACCTGCATCTGCACCAAATCCTCACGCAATGCCCGCACCCGGGCCTGGTAGGTCTTCCTGGACCGCCGCTGGTTTCCCGTCGCTTTCGCCATGCACCCAGACGGTGCCGCGGGTCGGGGCGATGTCGAGCTGGTCTTGGGTTAAGTGCCGTACTCTGGGTCGCAGCGACATGAGCCGGCCGACAATTGCATTGCCCGTCGGGTCGCAGCCTATATCGAAAAGGCAGCGTCAGTTACCCCGTCCGCACCACCCCAGCATGAATGCGACTCTCCCCAGGATTCTGGCCAAGGGCCATGAATTGGATGTCTCCGACGACGCATTTGGCGAACTGCGCCGCTCCGATGATGTGCAGGCCGACAGCGCGGCGCTGCGCGAGCGTTTTGCCGAGGACGGATACCTGTTCATTCCGGGATTCTTCCCGCGCGACGAAATCGCCCAGGCCCGCCGGCAGCTCACCGGCATGCTGGCGCAAAAGGGCCTGCTTGATCCGGCCTATCCCGTCATCGATGCCGTCAAGCAGGCCGGAGCGGACCTGTCGTTCCTCTCGGACCCACGGCCGGCCGTGGACTTCATGAACTCCCTGGCGAGAAGCAACGCACCCATGCAGCGGCTGCTTTACTCCGGGAAACTGATGGAATTCTTCGCGGGTTTCTTCGGCGAGAGCGTCCGTCATTTTGACTTCACCTGGGTGCGCACGATGGGCCGCGGATTCGGCACCGATCCCCATTGCGACACCGTCTATATGGGACGCGGCAGCTCCCGCCTGTGCTCCGTCTGGACGCCCTATGGCGACATTACACACGAGATCGGCGGCCTGATGGTGCTGGAAGGTTCCCACCGCCAGTCGGAACGCCTGAAGCACTATCTCAGCCGCGATGTGGACACCTACTGCGAGAACCGCGCCGAGGCCGCCCGGATCAAGTCGGGCGAGATCCCGTGGAAATGGGGCGGCGTTCTCTCCAACAATCCCAAGTCCCTGCGCGCGCACTTGGGCGGCCGCTGGCTGACCACCGAGTACCGCATGGGCGACGTGCTCATCTTCGGGATGCGAACCGTGCATGCCAGCCTCGACAATCAGACCGATTTTTTCCGGTTCTCCACCGACACCCGTTATCAGCCGGCCTCGGAGCCCGTCGACGAACGCTGGGTGGGCGAAAATCCGATCGGCCATGGGGCCGCGGCCAAGCGCGGCATGATCTGCTGACCGGACGCTGCTTCCGCTTTTTCCCTCAGTTCAGCCGGAAGCCCAGGGCCGCCAGTTCGCTGAGGTGAAACGGCGCGCAGGCCAGCACCTCCTGCAACCGGCCCAGCGCCTCGGCCAGCGAGGGCGCATCGGCCAGCGCCGCGCCATCATCGTTGTCGTGCACGTGCACCGCCCAGGACGTGGCGTCCGCGCTCACCTGAAACATCGAGCCATGCAGGTAGTTTCCCGGCAGACCCGGATGCGGGCCCGCTCCCGGCACGAGGAAGAGCGTATGAACCGGATCGTGAAACACCGCGTGATCATGTTTGGCCCGGTGATGGATCGCCTTGCCAATCACGGTGAGCCGGTAGCTCTCCGCCTTGGCCCGCCGCGACTCGGGCAGGGACTGCACATAGCGGTCATAAATGCTGGCATTGGACTCCAGCTCTTGAGGGGTGATCTGCCCGGCGATCAGCGCCTCGAGATTGCTGGCATAAAAGGAGGGAAGTTTGGCCAGCGACCGCACGGTCACATGGCCGTCCTTGTGGTTCGCGTCCGTGTAGGCCTGGTGCGACGCATGGAGCCGCTGCAGGGCGTCCTGATAGGCCGGGGTATGCGGTACCGCTCCTACCGGGCTGTGCTCAATGAGGTCGAGGACGGTATGATCAAACTGCTCATGGGGGTCGTGGGGCATGCCGCCATCCTACCCGCGGTTCCAATCAACACGAGGCCGATTTGGAATTAAGCGCGAAGAGGCGAAGACGCCAAGACCTGCGCCAAGCCTGCGACTTTAAACCTGACACGTTTCCTCTGATCGAACTTCGCCGCTTCGCGTCTTCGCGATTATCCGCACATCAGTCGCCCGCGTAGCCGGGGATCTGCGTCACATCCACTTCATCGATCAGCTCGGGGGTCATGAACTCCTTCGCGTACCGTTCGTACACGCGGTTCCGGACGAAGATGTCGAACAGGTCCGGATCCACGTGACCGTTCAGCCGCATCAGGCCGAGGATATAGAGCGACTCGGTCAGGGTCTTGCCGCGTTTGTACGGCCGGTCCCGCGCGGTCAGGGCCTCGAAGATATCCGCGATGCCCATGATCCTCGCCTGCACCGACATCTTGTCACGCGTGAGTCCGCGCGGGTAGCCCTTGCCGTCCATCCGCTCGTGGTGGCCACCGGCAAACTCGGGCACCCGCTGCAGATGGCGGGGCCAGGGCAGTGCCTCCAGCATCTTGATCGTGACCTCGATATGATGATTGATGACGCGGCGTTCCGCACCCGTCAGCGTGCCGGAGTAAATGGTCAGGTTCTCGATTTCGTCCGGCGTCAGAAGATCCGCTTCCTCGCCATGCGCGGTCTTCCAGCGGTACTTCTTGGAAATCGCCTGCACCCGCTCCCGGTCCGTCGTCTTCATGGTCTCGCCCCCGACATTGCACGCGCGCAGAAACCGGCGGTCCGCCTCGATGTCGCGCACCCGCTGCAGGAAAGCCTCGTCGATCTTCGCGGCCTCGTCGTCCGTCACGCCGACCGCCGACCGGAGCGCCTTGATCTCGGCGTCGCGCTTGACGATCTCAAACCGCGCATCGACCAGCTCGATCCGATCATGGATGGTCTGCAGCTTCGTGGCCTTGTCGACCACATGGACCGGCGTGGTGACCTTGCCGCAATCATGCAGCAGGGCCGCGATCCGGAGCTCATAGCGATCCTTGTCCGTCATATGCCAGTCCGCGAGCGGGCCGGCCTGCGACTGATCCACGGCTTCAGCCAGCAACATCGTGAGCACCGGCACGCGATAGCAATGGCCGCCCGTGTAGGCCGATTTGTCGTCGATCGCCTGGTTGATGAGCTTCACGAAGGACTCGAACAGGCTCTCGAGCTGCTGGATCAGGAGGCGGTTGGTGAGCGCCACGGCCGCCTGCGAGGCCAGGGACTCGGCCAGGCGCTGGTCGGTCGCGCTGAACGCCCCGATCTTCCCAGTGACGCGATCCTTGGCATTGATCAGCTGCAGGACGCCAATGATGTCACCCTCGTGATTCTTCATCGGCACCGTTAGGAATGACTGGGAACGGTAACCCGTGCGCTGGTCAAAGGCCTTGGTCCCGGAAAAATCGAAGCCCTCCTCACGATAGGCGTCGACGACCGCCACGGTGCGGTCTTTCAGCACCGCGTAAGCCGCGACCATGGATGTGTTATCCCGACCCTCGGGGGTGCGCAGCTGGATGGGCTCAAACGTGATTTTCGCCCCCGTGGTGCCGCCCAGGGCAAGCTTGAGCGAATCCGTGCGGACAATCTCGAAATTCAACGTGTCCTTGCTGGCGGCCGGACGGCGGTAGAGCGTGCCGCCGTCCGCATGCGTGATCTTCATGGCCGCGACCAGAATGGTCTCAAGCAGGCGGTCGATGTTCTTTTCCTGCGACAGCGCGATGCCGATATCGTTAAGTTCTGCGAGCCGACGAATAAGGTCACCCGTCGAGTCCTGCGTGACATCCTGGGTGGCGGTGCTTTCCATCCGGCCAGAATGGAGGCATTAAGTGAGCCGACTCAATCCGGTTATCGGAAAATCTGCCTTGGCCGGAAACGGCGGCGCTCTTTTTACAAGTGACTAGCCGGCTGCCCAGACTGGCCGGCCATTCCGGTGGCCTGCGCCCGGTCCGTTCAACTCTCTGCGCGAGTTTCGGGCTGAGCCGTACCGTCCGAAGGCGGAGCCACCGGCGGAGCGTCCATGGGCACCGCCGCGATGATCGCGGTCGGAAGAGGAAAGTCAGCCGGAGCCGAACGCGCGGGAGTTGTCCGGCGAACGCGCACAGGTTTCTTCGCCTTGGTGGTTTTGGCGCGGACCGTGGCTGCATGGGCCGCCACCAGCATCTTTTTAAGGGCCTTGTATTCCTTGCGGGCCTCTTTCGCCGACTTCCTGGCCTGACGGTGCGTCTTGCGGACACGCTTGAACTCAGCCTTGGCCTCCTTGGCGATCTTGCGGGCGGCCTCGACGCGTTTCTGGGCGGCGGAAATCTTTGCGACGATCTCGCGGTGCTTGGCCTCGGTGGCCGGGGACAAACTCCGAACTGGTTTGGTCTTCATGGTCGGGAAGGGATGAGCGGACTTTGCTGGCTGCAGGCTTGGCCCATCGCGCAGACCTGGCAACCGCGGCAATGTTACGTTTTTCGAGCCGAAAGCACCGGTTGCCAACCGTCCGGGAAAATCCCATTAAACCGGTTCATGCCCGCCCCGTCCAACGACCCGCTCCACGGCATTACGCTGGAGAAACTCCTCACCGAGCTCGTGGAGCACTATGGCTGGGAAGAACTGGGCGGCCGCATTGACATCCGGTGCTTCAACTTCGACCCGAGCATTCAATCCAGCCTGAAGTTCCTCCGCAAAACCCCGTGGGCCCGGACCAAGGTCGAGGCGCTCTACGTGGACCTGAAGCGGACGCAGTAAACCCGATCGAAGCGCAAAGACGCGAAGGTGCTAAGATCGATCGCAAAGGAGGAGTCCATGGTCGAAACGCAGGCTTCGCTCCGGCCTTCGCGCCTCCGCGACTTCGCGTTTATCAGAATTCGCCCACGCTCAGCGACTGGCCGTTGTCCTTCTGGCCGAGGCCCAGGATGAATGGCGCGGCGACCTTGGCCCACGCCGCGGCTTTCGGATAGCTCGCGGCCCCGTCGGCCCACGCCTGCCGCAGCATGTCGGTGTCGATCACCCCGGGATTGAGCGGCACGGCCGCCATCCCTTCCGGCAATTCCACGGCGAGGGCCTTCGTGAGTCCCTCGATGGCAAACTTGGTGGCGCAGTAGGGCGCCACATCCGGAGAGACGCTGCGCCCCCAGCCGGAGCTGAGGTTCACAATCACGCCCTTCTTGACTGCAACCATCGCAGGCACGAAGTGGCGGATGACGTTGGCCACGCCGCGGAGATTGACGTCCACCACCTTGGTAAATTCGCGGTCATCCTGCTCCCACAGCGGCGAGAGGCGGTTCATCAGGCCAGCGTTGTTGATGAGGAGATCCGGCGGACTGCCTGCTTCGAGCACCTTGGCGGCCCAGAGCGCGACCTTGTTGTCGAGCGCCACATCCACGACCGAAAAATCGTGGGGCGCGGCGTGCGTCATTCGCAAGTCGAACACGGCCTCGCCACCCCGGCCGCAGCCCATGACAGTATGGCCGCCGCGAATAAACTCCTCGGCGAGGGCCCGCCCCAGTCCACGCGTAGCACCGGTGATGACAATCTTCATGGCGAGAAAGTATCAAGGATCAGGTAACAAGTGCCAAGTAGGGACTCAAGCAACGCGCTCCATCCCGGATCGCGGACACTTGCCACTTGTCCCTTGCTACTTGTCACCTGCGCGCCCTGCGGCGCGCTACTGCGACTGCAGGCTGATCTTCATCATGCCGTTCTTGCGGCAGGCATCCCAGACGTAGGTCACTTTCCCGAGCTGGGTCGTCACGTCCGCCTTAATGAGAACGGGGATGTCCTTGTCCACATTGTGCACCTGGCTGAGCAGCGTGAGAATCTGGTCATCGGAGACCGACCGGCCGTTGTAGGTCATGCCGCCGTCCTTGTTGATCGTGATCGTCACGCTGCCGCGAAACTCGTTTTTGCCGGCGGTCTCGACCTTGGGCAGCGTGATGTTGAGCGTCGCGGCCGACTTGAACTGCATCGTGACGAACGCGAAGAAGATCAGCATCACCAGCACGTCGATCAACGGCACGAGGTTCAGCTCGGGCCGTTTGCGGCGCTTTTGATAAAACCCGCTCATGAGCGACCGCGCTTGAGAATCCGTTCGAGGATCACGTCGAGCTGCGCCGCGTAGTTCTCGATCTTGCGCTGCAGGTAGCCGCTGCCCACGAGGGACGGAATGGCGATCGTCAGGCCGATGACCGTGGCCGAAAGCGCCAGGGCGACGCCCTTGGTGAAGGTGACCGGATCCGGCAGGCCGGTGTCGGGGGCAATCTGGGAGAACACCTCCAGCAGGCCGGTGACCGTGCCGGTCAGGCCGATCAGCGGCGCCGCGGCATAAATAATATCGAGATACGGAATGCCGCGTTCCATGCGGTTGATCTCCAGCCGGGCGAAGGCCTTCACGGCATCGTCATCGTTGGGATGCTCCGCGGCGAAATCCACAATGCGCGCGAGCACGGTATGCTTGCCGCCCATCAGCGGTTTGCCGGCGACGACCGCGTCGACCAGGTCATGCGGCATGATCGCGGCCTGCCGCAGGGCGTACGCCCGCTCGCAGATGATAAACACCGCCGCAGCGGAGCAAATGGCGAGCGGGTATTTCAGGAGGCCCGCGCCGTTAAGCACATCAATCATGGCAAGGTAAGACATAGGAAAAGTCGTGGGTATGACGCCGAAGCTGCAAAAAAGGTTCAGTTTATTTTTGCGGGGCAGCTAGATAAGGCAAGCGGGCAGCGGTCGCGGCCACCGCCTCCCGCCCATCCAGCAGCTCACCGATCGAATCCCAGCGGCCATGCACCAAGGCATCCCGGGCCGAATCCCGCATGGTCAGCGGGATCCGTTGACCGCCAAACCGGACTTCCCGACCCACGAGATCGACGGTGATCTCCAAGTACGGGTCGGCCTCAATGGCCGCCGCCAGCCGGGCGATATCCGCCCGGTCCGCACTGACACAAGCCAGCCCCATGGTCGTCGAATTCCCGAAAAAGATCTCGGCATAGCTTTCCGCGATCACCGCCCGGAATCCGAACTTCTGGATCGCCTGCGGCGCATGCTCGCGCGAGCTGCCGCACCCGAAGTTGGCCCCGCTGAGCAGGATCTTCGCCCCGTGGAACCGGGAGTCGTCGAGCGGATGAATCCGGCCGGCGTCCGCGATGGCTTTCCGGGCGTCGAAAAACAGCCCCTCCCCCAGCCCGTCAAAGGTCACGGCTTTCAGGAAACGCGCGGGAATAATGCGGTCCGTGTCGATGTCGTTGCCCGGGACGGTCAGTCCGCGGCCGGTGATGGAAGTGATTTTTGCGAGTGCCATGATCGTGCCTCAGTTGTTCACGCCGAAAATCTCCCGCGCGTCCGCCACGCCGCCCGCGACCGCCGCCGCGGCCACCATGAGCGGGCTCATCAGCAAGGTGCGGCCGGTCGGGCTGCCCTGCCGGCCCTTGAAGTTGCGGTTCGAGGAACTCGCGCAGAGCTGGTCGCCGACCAGCTTGTCGGGATTCATCGCAAGGCACATCGAGCAGCCGGCCTCGCGCCACTCAAACCCGGCGTCGCGAAACACGCGGTCGATCCCCAACTCGGCGCACAACCGGCCGACCATCTGCGAGCCGGGCACGGCAATGGCCTTCACGCCCGGGGCGACCCGATGCCCCTTCAGGTATTTCGCGACTTCCTTGAAGTCAGACAGTCGTGCGTTGGTACAGCTGCCGAGAAATGCCACGTCGATCTTCGTGCCCTTGATCGGGGCACCCGCGGTCAGCTTCATGTATGCCAGCGCCTCAACGATCGAGGCCTTCTCATCCGCCGCGGTGGCCTTGGCCGGATCGGGAATGGTCTCCGTGATCGCAATCCCCTGCCCCGGGTTGATGCCCCAGGTGACCGTCGGCGGAATGTCTGCGCCCTGAAGGGTCACGACATCATCGTAATGGCAGCCGGCGTCACTCGCCGTGGCGCGCCAGCGGACCACCGCCTCATCCCACGCCGCCCCCGTCGGGGAATACGGCCGGCCCTTCAGGTAGGTAAACGTCGTCTCGTCGGGGTTCACGTAACCCACCCGGGCGCCACCCTCGATGGACATATTGCAGACGGTCATGCGCTCCTCCATCGAGAAACGGTCGAAGACCTCACCGCCGTACTCGTAGGCGAAACCGGTGCCGCCATTCACGCCGAGTGTGCGGATGATATGGAGGATGACATCCTTTGCATAAACTCCCGGGCGCAGCCGGCCCTCGACGTTGATGCGGCGGACCTTCAGCGGCCCGAGTGCGATCGTCTGGGTGGCCAGCACATCGCGCACCTGACTCGTCCCAATGCCGAGCGCGATGGCGCCAAACGCCCCGTGCGTGCTCGTGTGGGAGTCGCCACAGGCGATCGTCGTGCCCGGCTGGGTGATGCCCTGTTCCGGACCGACCATGTGAACGATGCCCTGCCGTCCCGAGGCCAGATCAAAATAAGTGATGCCGTGCGCGGCGCAGTTCTTGCGCAGCTCCTTGATCATCGCATCGGCCAGCGGATCGCTGAACGGCTCGCTGCGCTGGTCGGTCGGCACGATATGGTCGACCGTGGCAAACGTGCGGTGCGGCATCGCGACCTTCAGGCCGAGGTCGCGCAGCATGCCGAAGGCCTGCGGACTGGTGACCTCGTGGATGAGATGCGTACCGATGAGCAGCTGGGTCTGGCCGCTGGCCAGCTGGCCGACGCTGTGAGCCTGCCAGACTTTTTGAAAAAGGGATTGGGGCATGGGAACGACCGCAGGCTACCAGAAGGTTGCCATGCCCGGAAATACTTAATTGGCTTCCGGTGATGCCGCGAGAGTATCAGTACCCGTTTGAACTCCGGCACCTCGTGTATTTCCGCGAGGTGGCGCGCCAGCTCCATTTCCGCAAGGCAGCCGAGACCCTCGCCGTGGCCCAGCCCGCGCTCAGCCGGGCGCTCGCGCAGCTGGAGAAGGCGCTCGGCGTCGATCTCCTCAACCGCACGCGCCGCGGCGCTGAACTCACGCCGGCCGGCCGGCTCCTGCTCGAGCGCATTGAACCGCACCTGCGCGGCCTCGCGGCCGTCCCCCGGGAAATGCAGGCGCTCGGCAGCGGCCAATCCGGCCAGGTGCGCATCGCCTTCACCGGTCTCGCCATGGCGACCGTGCTCCCGGGCATCCTCCGTGAGTTTACCGCGCGGTTTCCCGCCGTGAAGATCGAGCTCAACGAATCACCGACCGCCGCGCAACTCGCCGCCTTGCAATCTGGCGAACTCGCCTGCGGGTTCTTTCATCCCGACGCACCCACTCCCGGCCTCCAGACCCGCCTGCTCCTGCGCGAACGCAACGGTGTTTTGCTCCCCGCGAACCATCCGCTCGCCGGGCGCCCGAAACTCCGGCTCCGCGACCTCGCGGTCACGCCCTTTGTCCTGTTTCCCCGGTCGCATAACTCCGGTTTTTATGACCGCGTCCTCGCGGCGTTCACGCGCGCCGGCGTGACTCCGCGGATTGCCGATGAAGTCTGGCCGCGCGCCAACGGTATCGGCTTGGTGCGCGCCGGGCTCGGTGCCACTTGGATGACACCCTCGGAGGCGCAGCAGCTTCCGCCCGAGGTCGTGTTTCGTCCGCTGGAGGGTCCGGCCCCGGAGAGCCGCCTGGTCATCGGCTGGCGCAAGTCCCACCGGACCGATCCGGCCCTGGCGGCCTTCCTCTCCGTCGCCACGAAAGCGGGGGCCTGACGCCATCACGGAATGCGGGCACGGGACATGCCCGCCCACCTGGCCGGACAAGCCGACGGCCTGCCCGTAAAAATAAAAACCCCGGTCCGTTTTATTCGGGACCGGGGTTTTCGTGAGGCGGCGGGTGGCCGCTGTTTGTTTTAGGGCGCCACGCCGGTATCGGCTGTGGGCGTCTTCTGTTTGAATATGAGCTTGTCGCCCTCGCGATCGACCGTGCAGGGCTCGCCGTCCTTGACGTCGCCGCGCAGGATGGCCTCGGCGAGCGGGTCCTCGAGGTAGTGCTCCACGGCGCGGCGCAGCGGACGCGCCCCGTACTTCTCGTCGTAGCCCTTCTCGATGAGCAGCAGCTTGGCCTCGGCCGTGAAGGTGAGGGAGATTTTCCGGTCGGCGATGCGCTTGGCAAAGCCCGCGGTCTCGAGCTCGACGATTTTCGTCAGGTCGTTCTTGTCGAGCGGCCGGAAGAAAATGACGTCGGAGATGCGATTCAGGAACTCGGGCTTGAAGACGCGCTTGGCTTCCTCGAGCACCTTCTCGCGCATCTTCTCGGAATCGTTGAAGTTCAGCGCCGCGGCGGCGAAGCCCATCGACGTCTGGCGCTGCAGGAGCTGCGCACCGACGTTGCTGGTCATGATGATGATCGTGTTGCGGAAATCCACGGAGCGCCCGAGGGAATCCGTCAGGCGGCCGTCCTCGAGGATCTGCAGCAGAATCTGGATGACGTCCGGGTGCGCCTTCTCGACCTCGTCGAAGAGGACGACGGCATACGGCTTGCGCCGCACGGCCTCGGTCAGCTGGCCGCCCTCATCGTAGCCGACGTAGCCCGGAGGCGAGCCGACGAGACGGGAGACGGCGAACTTCTCCATGTATTCGGACATGTCGATCTGGATGATCGCGTCCTGGTTGCCGAACATCTGCGCGGCGAGCTGCTTCGCGAGCATGGTCTTGCCGACGCCGGTGGGGCCGACGAACATGAACGAGCCGATCGGGCGGCGCGGATCCTTGAGATCGGCGCGGGAGCGGCGGAGGGCGCGGGCGACCGCGCTGCAGGCGATATCCTGGCCGATGACGGCCTTCTGCAGCTCGGACTCCATGGAGAGGAGCTTCTCGCTTTCCTTCTTCTCCATGCGGTTGAGCGGAATGCCGGTCCAATCGGCGACGACCTGCATCATCAGGTTCTCGTCGATGGCGACGCGCTTTTCCTCGCGGGCCTTCTTCCAGTCCTCCGTGACCTGCTCCTGCTTCGCGCGGAGCTGCTTCTCCTGGTCGCGGAACTTGGCGGCTTCCTCGAAATGCTGCTCGGCGATCGCCTTTTCCTTCTGAGCGCAGACGGCCTCGATCTCCTTGGTCATGTTCTCGACCTCGGGCGGGCGGCTGAGGGCGCCGATGCGGGCGCGCGAACCGGCCTCGTCCATGACGTCGATGGCCTTGTCGGGCAGGAAACGGCCGGTGATATAGCGGTCGGACAGCTTTACGGCCGCCTCGAGGGACTTGTCGCTGAAAGTGGCCTTGTGGTGATCCTCATACTTTGAGCGGATGCCCTTCAGGATGAGAATGGTGTCGTCGACGGACGGGGCCTCGACCTTCACGGACTGGAAGCGGCGGTCGAGGGCGGAGTCCTTCTCGATGTACTTGCGGTACTCGTTGAGGGTCGTCGCACCGACGCACTGCAGCTCGCCGCGGGAAAGCGCTGGCTTGAAGATGTTCGAGGCGTCCATCGCGCCCTCGGCGGCGCCGGCGCCGACGATGGTGTGAAGCTCGTCAATGAAGAGAATGATGTTCCGGGCGCGCTTGATCTCGTCCATCACGGCCTTGATGCGCTCCTCGAACTGGCCGCGGTACTTGGTGCCGGCGACCATGAGGGCGAGATCGAGGGTGATGACCTTCTTGTCGGCGAGGATCTCCGGCACGTTGCCGGAGGCGATCTCCTGCGCGAGGCCCTCGACGATGGCAGTCTTGCCCACGCCGGCCTCACCGATGAGGACGGGGTTGTTCTTGGTGCGGCGGCAGAGAATCTGGATGACGCGGCGGATCTCGTTCTTCCGGCCGATGACGGGGTCCATCTCGCTCTTGCGGGCGAGCTCGGTGAGATCGCGGCCAAAGGCCTTGAGCGCGGGCGTCTTGACCTCCTTCTTGTCCTCGGGCTGCGCCGCGGAACGCGACGGATTGCCGGCGGCGGCTTCCTCGCCCCCACCCTGCTCACCGGCGGAAAACTGCGGATCGAGCTCCCGGAGGATCTCGTTGCGGGTGCGCTCGATGTCGATGTCGAGCGACTTCAACACGCGGGCCGCGACACCCTCGCCCTCGCGGAGGAGGCCGAGGAGAATGTGCTCCGTGCCGACGTAAGAGTGATTGAGCGTCTTCGCCTCCTTGCCGGCGAGCGCGAGGACCTTCTTCACGCGCGGCGTGTACGGAATGCTGCCCTGCGTCTTCGTCTCCTGACCGGTGCCGACCTGCTTCTCCACGGCGGCGCGCACCGTCTCAAGATCGAGCCCCATCTTCTGGAGCACGCTCACGGCGACGCCCTGCCCGAGCTTGATCAAGCCCAGGAGAATATGCTCCGTGCCCACATAATTGTGGTGGAAGCGGTCAGCTTCCTTGCGGGCCAGCGCGAGAACCTGCTGGGCACGGGGCGTGAAGTTATTCATCGGCTCCTGGGACATAGGCGTAGTGTATTAGAGTATAGGGGGATTAATTCGGTCCGTCTGAAGACAGAGTAAAGTTGGGTTTGGCGAAATTTGCAAACTCCGCCCGCAGCCGGCCGGCGCGCAGCAAGTCGCGCTGGCCCGGCTCGAACTCGCCGTGCTGCGCGTGCTGGAGATGGCCGGGCTGGGCCTCGATGAAGAGGCGGTCGATCACGCAGCGGTGCGCATCGGGAAACACGCCGAGGTCCACACCGAGGCGGATGAGCGAGAGGAGGTTCATCGCCTCACTGGAGCTGAGCAGATGGCCGTTCTGCAGGATGCCGTAGGCGCGGCCGATCTTGTCGAAGAGCTTGTTTGCGTCGGCCTCGATCAGTTTCTGCCGGGCGTTCAGTTCGTGCTCGATGATCGAGTTCAACACGCTGCCCAGGCGCTTGATGATCGCTTCCTCGGCCTCACCGAGCGTCGTCTGGTTGGAAATCTGGAAAATGCTGCCGCTCGCATCGGAACCCTCGCCGAACAAGCCGCGGACAACCATGCCGAGCTGGTTCACCGCGCGGACAACCTTCTCCATCTGATTGCCGATCACGAGCGCCGGCAGATGCATCATCGCCGAGGCGCGCATGCCGGTGCCGAGGTTGGTCGGGCACGCGGTCAGGTAGCCGAGCGTGGGCGAGAAGGCGTAATCGAGCCGGTCCTCGAGCGCGGAATCGAGCTCGTTGATCGCGGCCCAGGTCTTCTTCAGCTGGAAGCCCGAGCGCAGGACCTGGATGCGGAGGTGGTCCTCCTCGTTGATCATCACCGAAAAAGTCTGGTCCTTGCTGATGACGACACCGGCCCCGGCCTTCGCGCCGCTGAGTTCACGGCTGATGAGATGGCGCTCGACGAGGATCTGCTTCTCCAGGTCGCTGAGTTCGTCGACGTTGATGCTGAGGCTGCGCTTCATGGGCGCGGTCGCGGCCACGGCGTCGCGGCAGGCGGCGAGCACATCCTCGCGCTGCGTGGGTTTCGCCCAGCCGGGAAAGGCGTTGCCCGCCAGGTTGCGCGCGAGGCGCACCCGCGTCATCAGGACGATGGCGGTCTTGCTGCTCGCGGCATCGGTCAGCTCCGACGGCGTGTCGATGAGCGACGCGATCGTCATGGGCTCAACGCGGCGGTTTTTGCCCGAAGGAGTGTTTGACTTGGTTGATTTCATCGCGGGTGCGGGCGGCGTCTTCGTAGCGCTCGGACTTGATCGCCTCCGTGAGGTCGAGCTCGAGCTTGTTCAGCCGGTCGGAAAGGGTTTTGCGGGCCAAAGCCTTCTGCGGCACCTTGCCGGTGTGCGTGGTACCCTTGTGCATGGTGTCCAGCATCGGCTCGATGATCGAGCTGAAGGTGTCGAAGCACGCCGGGCAGCCAAAGCGGCCGTGCTTCTTAAAGTCAGCCTGCGTGAAGCCGCATTGCTCGCACTTCATCCCGCTGGCCGCGGGCTCCGGATTGAGCGATGCCTTCAGCAGCAGGTCAGCCAGCGAGAAACCGCTCGGGTCCGTCACGCCCTTCGCCTGCGCGCATTCCTCGCACAGGTCCACCTTGTGCACCTTGTTGTTCACGATCTGGGTGAGGTGCACCGTGGCGGGCTTGGAGCAGAGGTCGCATTTGAGCGGGTTGGCCATGAAAAGTGGTTAAAGTTACTGCACGCACCATGCCACAGACGTGCAGACTGGCAAGCGCCCGCGCGAATTCCCTGAAAAATGTCGCTGCTCTAACCCGGCTCAGATCCGCGTGCCCTCGACGAGCACCCGGCGGCGGAAAGCGGCGAGCACGCGCTGCGTGATCGGGCCGGGCTTGCCGGTGCCAATTTCGCGGCCGTCAAGTTTCACCACGGGAATCACTTCAGCGCCGGAACCGGTGAGGAAACACTCGTCGGCGATCCACACGTCATAGCGTGTCATGTCCGCCTCACGGATCGGCACGCCGAGCTCCTGCGCGATCGAGAAGATCGCCGAGCGGGTGATGCCTTTCAGGGCGCCCTGGGAGGAGGCCGGCGTGATGAGCTCGCCCTTGTGGACGATGAAGACGTTGTCCGCCGTGCATTCCGCGATGTAGCCCTGGTCGTTGAGCATGATCGCCTCCAGCGCCCCAAACTGCTTCGCCTCGATCTTGCCGAGGATGTTGTTGAGGTAGTTCAGCGACTTGATCGTCGGCGGCAGCGCAGCCGGGTTGATGCGGCGCGTCGGCACGGTGACAATGGCGAGGCCGTTGTCGTAGTGCTCCTTCGGATAGAGGGAAATCTTGCTCGCGATGACGAAGATCGACGGCTTCGGACACAGCCATGGCGCGAGGCCGAGGTCGCCCACGCCGCGCGTGACCACGAGGCGGATGTAGGCATCGGTCAGGCCGTTCTGCCGGCAGGTTTCGCAGGTCACGTCGCTCAGCTCCTTCCGCGTCAGCGGCATTTTCAGGAGGATGGCCTTGGCCGAATACTCAAGCCGCTCCAGGTGCTCCTCCAGGCGGAAAATATTTCCGCCGTAGAGCCGGATGCCCTCGAAGACGCCGTCGCCGTAAAGCAGGCCGTGATCGAACACGGAGATCTTCGCATCAGCTTCGTCGACGAACTTTCCATCCAGATAAATTTTCATGACGGGTCACGTTAGGTTAGATCGCAAAGGGTTGTCGAGTCCTCCGGGGAGTTTCTGCTTGTGCCCTAATTTTAGCAGGAGAAACGTCGGTGTGTACCCTAGTAAATCATATGCACAACCACCCCCCTCGTTCCTCCGCCGGTTTCACCCTGATCGAGCTCCTGACCGTGATCGCGATCATCGGGATTCTCGCTGCCATCATCATCCCCACCGTCAGCACCGTGCGCGAGAAAGCGCAGCGCACCGTTGACGCGAACAACCTCCGCGAAATCGCGAAGGCCGCCATGATCTACGCCACCGATAACAACGACCGCCTCCCCGACCCGGCCGTGCTGCAGCAGCAGGGCGTGCTGACGACCGCGTCGCCCGCCTATCTCTGGCCCGCCATCCTCGCGCGCAACGGCATGTTGAACGACCCTTCGTTCTACTTCGCGAAAAACGACCCGCTCTTCAACGGCGCCTATCCCGACGCCATCATCGCCAAGACCGACGCCACGCGCACGACGCTCGATTCGAGCTTCACGGCCAACGCTGCGCTGAGCTGGGAGTTTGTCGGCGGCTTGAAAATGGGCGACCCGACGACGACTCCCATCGCCTTCACGCGCGGGCTCACCACCAGCGGCACGTGGGATGCCGCCAAGGGAGTCTACAAAAGCACCGGCGGATACGTAGCCTTCATCGGTGGCAACGTCGCTTTCTACCCCGATGTCGTGCAGAAATTCATCTCGAACAGCTCCGGCCAACTCGTGAGCAATGTCCTCCAGGCCCTGCCGCTGACCGGTCCGGCCAAAGTCTATGCCACGGCCAGCGGCGGCATTGGCACCCCCAGCGGCGCCCCGGCCGAGGCCGGGCCTTGAAAACCCCCGGTTCCTCCTCGAACCCGGCCCTTTTCGGCCGGGTTTTTTATTTCCCGCTTTCCCCGGCGCGCTGCGGCCTCCAACGTCTCCGGCCCGCATGACGCCCGCCCCCACCGCTCCCGAGTCCATCGACCAGACCGCCAACACCACGTATATCGTCGGACATAAAAATCCCGATGCCGATGCCATCTGTTCCGCGATCGCCTACGCGGCCTTCAAGGAACAGCACGGCGAGCCCGGGTATGTTGCCGCGCGGTGCGGCAATTCCAACGCCCGCATCGACACCATTCTCGCGCGTTTCCGCCAACCGCTTCCGGTCTACCTCAGTGATGTCAGCCCGCGCGTGCGCGACCTCATGGCCGCCAACGTCATCGCGGTCACGGAAAACTCCACCTGCGCCGAGGCCCTGGAGCTGATCGACCGCCACGACATCCGCCTGCTCCCCGTCACCGCGGCGCGGCGCGGCATCGTCGGCACCGTTTCGCTCGCCGCGCTCGGCGGTATCTTCATCCCGCGCGTGAACGAGCCGCGCCTCATGCGGCAGGTCAAAACGTCCCTCGCCAACATCTCCCGCGCGCTCCGCGCCCGGCCGCTCCATCTCGTCGGCGAGCGGAAGATCGAAGAGCTCTACGTCCGCCTCGGCACCATGGACATCAAGTCCTTCTGGACCATTTCCGAACGGGAGAAGATTCCCGCCGGCCAGTCCATCATCATTGTCGGCGACCGGCGCGATGTGCAGCAACGCTCCATCGAGCTCGGCATCCGTGCCCTAGTCGTCACCAGCAATCTCGCGGTCGAGCCCGAGATCATCGAGCTCGCGAAGGCCAAGGGTGTCAGCCTCATCATCAGCCCCTACGATTCCGCCACCACCGCGTGGGTCGTCCGCACCGCCTCGACCATCGAGCGCGTCATCGACCATAAGTTCACCACCGTCAGCGCCGACCTGCGCATCGCCGAGGTCCGCCGGAAATTTTCCACCGGTTCGCAACATGCCCTGCTCGTCACCGACGAGGACGGCGCGCTGCAGGGCATCCTCACCAAGAGCGACCTGCTCAAGCCCGCCCAGACCCGGCTCGTGCTGGTGGACCACAACGAGATGACCCAGGCGGTCCCGGGCGCCGAGGAAGTCACCATCACGGAGATCATCGATCACCACCGGCTCGGCTCGCTCAACACCCAGCAGCCCATTCTCTTCATCAATGAGCCCGTCGGATCGACCTGCACCATCGTGGCCGACCTCTTCCGGCGCGAAGGCCTGACGCCCTCTCCCGAAATCGCCGGCATCATGATGTCCGGCCTCATCTCCGACACGCTGCTGCTCAACAGCCCGACCACCACGCCCAAGGACGGCGTCATCCTCGCCTGGCTCGCGAAGATCGCCGGCGTCGATCCCAAGAAACTCGCCGACGAGATCTTCAGCTCCGGCTCGGTCATCCTCGCCAATCCCCCGGCCAAGGTCGTCCGCTCCGATTTCAAGGTCTATGACGAGGAAGGCGTGCGCTTTGCCGTCTCCCAAGTCGAGGAACTCGGGTTCGGCAACTTCTGGCAGCATGCGAAGCCGCTGTCCGACGCGCTGCAGAACCTGCGCGACGAGGAGCACCTGGCGTTCGCGTGCCTGCTCGTCACGGACATCAACACCCAGAATTCCCTGCTCCTGGTCAAGGGCGACGCCGGCCTCATCAGCCGCATCTCCTACGCCCGCGTGGAACAGGACGAGATCTTCGATCTGCCAGGCATCGTGAGCCGCAAAAAACAGCTCATCCCGTATCTCGGCAGCCTTCTCCGCGAGATGGCCGCGGATGGCGCGCTCCCGACGGGTGTTTCCACGGCGCCGTTCCGGAAGAAGAAGTAATTCCATCGGCCCCCGACGGGCGCGGACGGTGCGCGGAACTCCAAACTGCGGCGTTGCCTCGCGTCCGGGCGCCGCGCAACTTGCCACTTTATGACCGTTGAGCCCACCGATCCGACCGCGCCGGCACCGAGCGATTTCATCCGTGATATCGTGGCGCAGCACGTCGCCGAAAAACGCTACCCGAAGATCGTCACGCGTTTTCCGCCCGAGCCCAACGGCTACCTGCACATCGGCCATGCCAAGGCCATCTGCATCAACTTTGGCATCGCCCGCGAGAACGGCGGCACGTGCAACCTCCGGATGGATGACACCAACCCGGCCAAGGAGGAGATCGAGTATGTCGATGCGATCATCGACGACGTGAAATGGCTCATCTCCGGCTGGGCCGAGCACCAGCTCGGGTTCAAGCGGAAGGGCGCCACCCCCGCGGCCCAGATCGTTGACGGCAAACCCGATTATTACCTCGCCTCCGTCCCGGCCGATGCCGGCCAGACCGAGCTTGAGCCGTTTTTCGCGAGCCATTATTTTGACCAGCTTCATGATTACGCCGTCGAATTGATCCGCCGCGGCCGGGCCTACGTCTGCGACCTGTCGCCGAAGGACACGGACGACTATCGCGGGGCGCCGGACCGTCCGGGCAAGGACAGCCCCTTCCGCCAGCGCTCCGTTGCCGAGAACCTCGACCTGTTTGCCCGCATGCGCGCCGGTGAATTTCCCGACGCCGCCCGTTCCCTGCGCGCCAGAATCGACATGGCGTCGCCCAACATGTGGCTGCGCGATCCCCTGCTCTATCGCATTCGCCACACCGCCCACCACCAGACGGGCGACAAATGGTGCATCTACCCGCTCTACGACTCCGCCCACTGCCTGAGCGACTATCTCGAAGGCGTGAGCCACAGCCTGTGCTCGCTCGAGTTCACGGATCACCGGCCGTTGTACGACTGGATCCTCGAGGCCCTCGGCCTGCCGCGGCCGCTGCCGCATCAGTATGAATTCTCCAAGCTGCGGCCGACCTACATGATCGGCTCGAAGCGCAAGCTCATCGGCCTCGTCAACTCCGGCGTCGTCACCGGGTGGGACGATCCCCGCCTGCCGACGATCCGCGCGCTGCGCCGCCGCGGCGTGCCCGCCAGCGCGGTGCGCCGGTTTGCGATCGGTGCGGGCGTCACGAAATTCATCAGCACGACGGACATCGCCGTCTTCGAGCACGCCGTCCGCGAGGAGTTGAACCCCATCGCCCAGCGCCGGCTGGCCGTGCTCAAGCCGGTCAAGCTCGTGCTCACCAACATCCCCGCCGGCGAGAAGCTCGAATGCGCCGCCACCAACGACCCGCAGTCCGAGACGCCCACAACCCGGACCGTGCACCTGACGCGGGAAGTGTACATCGAGTCCGACGATTTCGCCGAGGTGCCCCCGCCGAAATATTTCCGCCTCAAGCCCGGCGGCGAGGTGCGCCTGAAGTATGCCTGCATCATCACCTGCGATGAGGTCATCAAGGACGCCACGGGCGCCGTCGTGGAGCTGCGCTGCACCGCCGATCTCACCACCCGCGCTGGCGGCCCGAATGTCGACCGCAAGGTCAAGGGCACGGTCCACTGGGTCAGCGCCACCGAGTGCATCGAGGCCAAAGTGCGACTTTACGACCGGTTGTTCACCGTCCCGGAGCCAGGCCTGGATGACGACTTTCTGAAGAACGTGAATCCGCATTCACTCGAGGTCGTGACGGCCAGGCTCGAGCCCGCGCTCAAGGGCGCGGCGCCCGCCCAGTACTTCCAGTTCGAGCGTCTCGGTTATTTCGTGCTCGATGCCAGGGACGCCACTCCGGCCAAGCCGGTCTTCAATCGCACGCTCCCCCTCAAGGATACTTGGGCGAAAGCTCCCGGCGGAAAGTAAGCAGGTGGAAAAATGCGCCGGGACTAAGCCCGGCGCATCTTTAATTCGCTGATCCAGGACCGGGCCGCTGTTCAGGACTTCGGCTGGGCCGGAGCCGCCGCATCCGCGGGCTTCTTTTTTTTGTGATGCTTCTTGGCCTTTTTCTTGGCGGCGGGCGCAGGTGTTTGCTCGGCCGGAGCTGCAGGCGTGGCCGCCCCCGGTCTCGTCGGAGCCGTCGGAGTCACCGCTGGTGCGGGCGCCGTGGAGGGAAGCGTCACCGTGGGCGAGTCCTCGGCCATCAGGCCGGTCACGGTGAAGCCGAATAAGAAGGAGAGAATGGTAAGCTTTTTCATACGCGGCAAAGACGGCGGGAGCCCAGCCAAGTTACCAGCCGAAAATTTGGCTACGCGCTCAACGCGCACGAAAATCACGCCCCATCCCCGGTCTTTGGACCGGATCTGACCGGCTGAATCAACGAGACGAAGGAATTAGGCTTCGGACCGCTGAATCTTCGCCGCAGACCGCGGTGCCGGCGGCCAGCCGGATCCGTCTCAAGCTGGATCCCAAGCCCGCGCCATCCGCGGTCACGGGATCCACCGATGATCAACCACCCCTTGCGCTGCATCTACGTCCACATCCCCAAAACCGCCGGCAACAGCGTGAATCGCGTCTTCGGCATCGACTGGCAGAACCACAAGGATCTCCAGCGCTATGCCCGGGAGCAGCCCGCCGAGGTGATCGCGGGCTATTTCAAATTCGCCATCGTCCGCAACCCGTGGGAACGGATTTTCTCCGACTACAATTATCAGCGGAGAAAAAGCCGGCCGCACCACTCCAAGCTTTTCCTCTTCGATGAAACCGGGGCCCAGCGCAGCTTCCGGGACTGGGTCCGCGCCGCCTTGGCCGATCCGCACCGCTATGAGCCGGGCAGCTGGGGCGGAGAGGTCAGCCCCGGGTTGCACCGGTGGAGTCCGCAGGTCGACTGGATCACGGTGAACGGCCGGACCCAACTGGACTTCATCGCCCGGATGGAGCACCTGCAGGAGGACTTTGGCGTGGTGTGCGAGGCCTTGCAGCTGCCACCGGTCAAGCTGCCCTGCCGCAACCGCCGGTTTCACAGTCATTACTCGTGGCACTATGACACTGCGACCCGCGAGCTCGTCGCATCGTACTACGCCCGGGACATCGCGGCGTTCGGCTACCGGTTTGAAACCAGTCCGGGTTGCGAGGCCTGGCAGCGGACCCACGCGCTGGCCGCCTCGTTTCTGGGCAGTCTGCGAACCCCCGTCACCGCTACCTCGCTGCGCTTCCGCTAAAACCGGCTTCACCCAGGCAGCATTCACTCCGGCCTGATCCGGGCCAACGGCATTGGCCCGTACTCAGCAAAAATGCTCCGGCAGCAGCGCCTTCAATTCGTGGCGATAGCTGCGGCTGAGGCGCACATTCGCCCCGTCACTCATGACCACGGTGTAATCGCCGTAGAGCGTCGGCGTGATGCGCTTGATCCGCGCCTTGTTGACGATGAATGAGCGGTGAATGCGCACGAAGCTCGCGGAATCGAGCCGTTGCTCGACACTTTGCAGGGATTCGCGCACGCGATGAATCTGTCCGCCGGCGCACATCTGGATGAACTCTCCCTGGGCTTCGACCCACACGATGTCCCCGGCCTCGACGAACAGATAGTCACCGCCGACCTTGAACGTGAGGCGGCTGAGGATCGCCGGGGTGCTGCGGGCTGCCGGGCGCCTCGCCTCGAGATCCTGCAGCCGGACGGACAACTGCTGCGTCTGCCGCTGCACGTCATCCAGTTCGGCGTAGCGGATCTGCCGCTTGGCCCGGGTCAACGCTTCATGGAAACGCCCGTCGCGAAACGGCTTCAGGAGGTAGCCGACAGCCGCCGTCTCGAACGCCCGCACCGCATAGTGGTCGTAGGCCGTGACAAAAATCACGGCCGGGCACCGGCCGGCGGGAATCTGCTCAAGGGTTTCAAAGCCATTGAGTCGGGGCATCTGCACGTCGAGGTAGACCAGATCGGGTTGCTGCTTCCGGATCGCGGCCAGCGCCTCCTCGCCATCCGCGCAGGTCCCGATGACTTCCACCTCGTGATCCGTCCCGAGCATCGTGGCGATGCCCTCGCGGGCCAGCGGCTCGTCATCCACGATCAGGGTGCGGATTCTTTTCATGCCAGTACGGGTTGGGGTTGCGCGGCCGGATGATTGGCCGGGGAAACGCGCCAGGGCAATTCGAGACGCACCGCCATGCGGTCATCAGGCAACCGTTCCATTTCCAGCCGATAGTCACTGCCATACAGGTGCCCGAGCCGGCTGCGGGTATTGCTCAGCCCGATGCCCGTCGAATGCGCGGGCCTGGCCACCGATGCGGCATCCGGGCCGTCATTGATCACCGAGATCGCGAGCCACAGCCCGCGCCGGGCCACTTCCACCCGCACGGTGCCCGGATCCACCCGCCGCGAGATGCCATGCTTGATGGCATTCTCCACCAGCGGCTGCAGCACCAAGCCGGGCACGAGGCAATTCAGCGACCCGGGCTCCACCACCAGTTCCGTCCTCAGCTTGGTGCCGAACCGCACCCGCTCCACCTCGAGGTAGCAGGTCACAAATTCGAGTTCCTGCTCGAGGGACAATTCCGGCTCGTCGATGTTGTCGATCGCCATCCGGAGGAGCCCGCTCAGCTGCGCGATGGTTTCAACGGCCAAGGCGTTCTGCCGCTGGCTCACCAGCATCGAGATGGCGTTGAAACTGTTGAACAGGAAATGCGGCTGCAGCTGCCCGCGCAACGTCGCGAGCTGCGCCTGCGCCAATTCCGAGTGCAGCCGGGCCGACTCCAATTGCAGGCTCTGCACCTCCTCCACCCGCGCCCGGTGCTTGAAATAATAATCGATCGCGAAGGACGTCGCGAAAAATCCGCTGTAGGTCAGGAAGTCGATCGGCAGCAGGATGGAGATCGTGTGCAGGTAGGTCGCCCAATCAATGGGCAGGTCGGCCGAATCCGGCAGCCAGATGTTGGGCAGGATGCGGAACAGGTAGCGCGCATTGGTCACGACCAGATAAATCGCGAGGTTTCCGGCCACGAGTCGCCAGAGGTTGCGGCGCAGGGTTTCCTTTGTGAGCGGGTAGCGGCGAATCAGGATCAGCATCACCGGCGCCGCCCCCGCCCAGACATACCACGCCAGACCGTCCCATCCGTGCACGATGCTCTGCAAATTTTGCCGCACGCCGATTTTCCACAACTCGCGCTGACGGTAGAAACCCACGTTCAGCAGGGTGATGATCGCCACGATCAGCGCCACCTGCACCTTGAAGATGTAACTCTCCTCGGCGGAAAACCAGGCGGCGAGCCGGGCGATGATTTTTGGGCGGGTCGGACGCATGACTCAGCGGCCTTGCGCGTCGAACGGGCCAGCTCGCAAGGTCGCGCGACTCTCGGCCTGCCACGCGTCGTCCGTCAACCTTGGGCTCGAGATTTACGATACCATTTTCTGGGTATCACACTCCCGTGAATATTATCCTCCCGCCGAGACGCGGAACCGCTCCAGCCGTACCCGCACCCGTTCCCGCCCGAGGACGCGGAAAAGACTGGTGATACTCGGCCCGACATTGGTGCCCGAGACCGCGAGCCGCGCCACGGATTGATAATCGCCAAACCCCAGGCCCTGCTGTGCGGCCAGCGCCTTGATTGCCTCCTCGATCGCAGCGTCACTGGAGAAATCGAAGCCAGGCAGCGCCGCAATGAGTTCGTTGAGCCGGGCCTTGGGATCGCCCTTGGCCATCACCTTTTCCTTCACCTTGGGGTCCGTCGCATAGTCATCGCTGAAGAGATACTGCGTGTAGGCGGGGAGTTCTTCCAGACCTTTGATCTTTGGCTGGCTGAGCAGCATCACCTCGCGGAAATAGCCGGCATCTGCCTGCAGGGCCAAAGTTTCCGCCGCGTGGCCTTGAAAGTAAGCCCGCGCCAGCTCGACAAACTGGTCGGCCGGCAGCTCCAGCAAATAAACCATGTTCATGTGCGCGAGTTTCTTGTCGTCGAACCGCGCATTGCTCTGGTTGACCCCCGGCAGGTCGAACAGCCGGATGATCTCCGCGATCGACATCTTCTCGCGGTCGTCGCCCGGGTTCCAGCCGAGCAGGCAAAGGAAATTCACCAGCGCCGCCGGCAGGTAGCCGCGCTTCTGGTATTCCTCGATGAGCGCGCCCTGGTCCCGCTTCGACATCTTGCCCGGGCCATTCTGCTTCAGGATGAGCGGGATGTGCGCAAACTGCGGGAGCGGCGCGCCGAAGGCCTTGAAGAGCTCCACGTGCTTGCTCGTGTTCGAAAGGTGATCCTCGCCGCGGATCACGTGCGTGATCTGCATGGCGATGTCGTCGACGACGTTCACGAAATGGAACACCGGGTTGCCGTCGGACCGCACGATGACGAAGTCCTCATCCTCGATCCGCTCCACCCGGCCGCGAATCAGGTCGTTGATCACGGTCGGCTCCACCTTGACCTTGGTGACCGTCTTCTTCCGGTGCTCGTCGTACACCTCGGAGCGTTCCCCGATCAACTTGAACCACGTGGCCCCGTCCTTCTCGTAGGTCCGGCCCGCCGCCTTGAGTTTCTCGAGATACTCCCGGTAAATCGCCGAACGCTCGCTCTGGCGATACGGGCCGAAAGCGCCGCCGATCTTCGGACCCTCGTCCCAGTTCAGGCCCAGCCAGTTCAGGCTCTCATAGATGACATTCAGGAACTGCTCGCTGTTGCGCTCCTTGTCCGTGTCCTCGATCCGCAGCACAAACACGCCGCCCGTGTGGCGGGCGTACAGCCAGTTGAACAGCGCCGTGCGGGCGCTGCCGATATGGAAAAACCCCGTCGGACTCGGGGCGAAACGGACACGGACTTGGGACATGGCGGACGGAAAAAGATTGTGGCTTGAGCTTCGGGAAAACGCCCAGCAAGAACCAACCCGTGTCTGCTGTCAAAGCCGCTCCCCTCGACCCATCCGCCCTCGCCGAACGTTTCGCGCAAGCCGGGCGCGCCGCGGGTTTTCGGGTGGAGCCCTACGGCGAAATCGACGGCTGCCCGCTCTTCGCCCTGACCAGGCGCACCCCGGGTCCGCGTCCGCGCATCTATCTCTCCGCGGGCATCCATGGCGACGAACCCGCCCCGCCACTCACGCTCCTCGCCATGATCGAGGCCGGGGTCTTCGACACCCGCGCCAACTGGTTTCTTTGCCCGCTGCTCAATCCCGCCGGACTCGCCCGCGGCATCCGCGAGAACGCTGACGGCCTCGACCTCAACCGCGACTACAAGGACCTGCAGTCGCCTGAAATCCAGGCCCACGTCCGCTGGCTGCAGCGTCAGCCCAATTTCACGCTCAGCCTGTCGGTCCACGAGGATTGGGAATCGACCGGCTATTATCTCTACGAACTCAATCCCGACCAGCGTCCCACCCTCGCCGAGCCGATGATCGAGGCCGTCACCGCGGTGTGTCCCATCGACCACAGCCCGTTCATCGACGGCCGTGAATCCCGCGGTGGCATCCTGCGCCCGGTCAGTGACCCGCTGCTGCGCGAAAGATGGCCCGAATCGATCTACCTGCGTGCCCACCACACCACGCTCACGTACACGATCGAGTCGCCGTCCGCTTTCCCTCTCGCCCAACGCATCGCCGCGCACCGCACCGCACTGGAGACTGCGATCAGGCTGACCGTGTAGGTTACGCGCTCGCGCGCAACCATTGTAGGGCGGGATCGCTGATCCCGCCTTTTCCGCTCCAGTCTCGATCCGGCGGGGTCAGCGACCCCGCCCTACATCACAAGACCATGCTGCGAACAGAATCCTCGCATATCCTCCGGCAGCGGCGCTCTGAACACATACTCCAATCCCGCCGGCCGCAGGTCGATTTCCGCACAGTGCAGCGCCTGCCGTGGCAGCAACAGCTTGGCCGCCAGCGCATCCGTCCAGCCTGAATCGATGAACTCCAGGTACAGCCGCGCATCCGGGCCATAGATCTTGTCGCCCACCAGCGGGTATCCGAGCCATTGGGCGTGGGCACGGATCTGATGCTTGCGCCCGGTCTCGGTCACGACCCGCGCCAGTGTAAACCCGCCGCCGGTCGCAACCGGGCTGAAGTGGGTCACTGCCGCCTGCCCGCCTGCGACGACCGCCGACTTCACGAACACCGGGCTCCCGGTGTCGTCGCCCAGCGGCTGGTCGACTGTCACCGGTCCTGCCAGTTCACCCGTGAGAATCGCCTGGTAGGCCTTGCCCACCTTCCGCTCCTGCATGGCGGTCTGCAGCCGGCTCGCCATCTTCGCATCCTTCGTCAGCACCACGATTCCGCTGGTTTCGCGATCAAGCCGGAAGACGAGGTGCATCACCGGCAGCTGGGTGTATTCGCGCGCCGCGCCGACGAGGCTGGACCATGGGCCGGCCTTCGAGGGATGACAGACGACATCTCCGGGCTTCGACACAACCAGCAGCCGGGCATCCTCATGGACAATCCAACCGGTCAGTTCCTCGGGTGCTATCATCCGCACCGGCCCCTGTTTCGGCCGACGGGGCCAGGCGCACGCCCGTAGCGAGTTGGCGTGGAAATCCTCCGGGCCGGCCGGCGTCTCCGCGTTCATCGGCGCACCTGCTTCAAGCGGAACCGGGCCAGGACCAGCGCCCCCATCCGCGCGACGAACGGCTTGGGTAATTTTGAAGAAAAGAAAACCATCACCCGGTTCTTCCAGCCAGTGACGACCTGGCTGCGCCCCGCGGCCAGGGCCTGCAACGATGCCAGTACGACGCTTTCAACCGACATGCTCAGCGAGTCCGCCACGCTGCCCGACTGCAGGCCCGCCCGGCGGAAAAACTCCGTCGCCGTCGGTCCCGGGCAGACCGCCAGCGCCCGCACCCCTGAACCCTGCAGCTCCTCGTTGAGCGCCAGGCTCCAGTGCAGCACAAACGCCTTGGAGGCGCCGTAGGCCGCCATGTAGGCCGTGGGCTGAAACGCCGCCGTGGAGGCTACATTGATGATCGCTCCGCCGCGGGCCTGGAGCAGTGGCAACAGCTGGCCGGTCAGCTGGACCAAACCCCGGATATTCACATCCAGCATCTCCAGCTGGTGTCCGAGGTCCGGCTCGGGAAAACGCCCATAGGAGCCAAATCCGCTGTTATTGATCAACAGGACCCGGCCCGCTGGCACTGCTTGTGCTAGAAAGGCCAGCAGCTCGGGGACGACCCGCTCGATGTCCGCCGCGCGCGACAGATCGCAGGGAAAGTGGTTCAATCTTAATCCCGAAATTTTTATGTCCGGCACCCGCCTAGAGAGATTGCAAAACTGCAAACCCGGATTCAGCTTCGCTCCAAGCTCAATGAAAGATTTTCCAATACCGGAAGATCCGCCGGTCACGATGACGGCCGAGAAAGTCTGCAAGGCGTCACGTGGCGAGGGCATGGAATTGAGCGGGATGTTTTTAACCAGGGCGGATGCCCCGTCCTGGCTTGGTTAAACCCAGACAACACGCAGAAACAATGAACAGCCAAAACCACCACGAACTGATCGTCTCCGGCATTCATCTCGAACTGACTCCGTCCCTCAAAATCTTTGTCCGGGAAAAAGCCGAGCGATTGTTTCGTCATGAGGAGCACATCGTGCGCGTCCGCGTGGAACTCGAGTGCGACCCCAAGCATGAGGTCGGCACCCGGTTCAAGGCCAAGGGCCATATCGTCATCCTGGGTCCCGACATCAACGCCACGGTCGAGGCCGAGGAGTGCCACAAGGCCGTGGCCCTGCTCATCGACAAGCTCGACCGCATGCTCGCCAAGCGCCACCACCTGCAAAAGGTGAAACGCAATCATCCCCACGCCGTGGAGTTCAACGGCGTCGACCTGCCCAAGGCGATCTGAGCCTGATCGGCTCCGTCTCCCGTAGCAGCTGAGGTCACGAAGCTGGTTTCCGCGAGCCACGTCGAGCCAGCCTCCTGACGTCGGCTGCTACACTGAAGCGTTTCCGAAAGCCCGCCGATTCCCGGCGGGCTTTTTTTTTGCGCCTCGGCGCACGGTGATAAAGGCAGGGCGAATCCTCCGGATGAGCCGTGATTGGAGTAGCGCAGTCATCAGAAGCAGCGCACCCGCAAACAGGCCCGCTTCTTCCTGCCAGCCGAACATTGCGTGATGCGCCGGGATAGCTACCAAGCTAGGCATGGAAAGTGCCGAAGCCGTTGCCCCCGCGAGTCCCAGTGTAGCTGAGCAAACCGTCCTCAAGGTTTTGCTCGCGATCAGCTTCGCCCATCTGCTCAACGACACGATCCAGTCGTTGCTGCCGGCGATCTATCCGCTGCTGAAAGCGAATTACCATCTGACCTTCACCCAGATCGGCCTGATTACCCTCACCTATCAGGTCGTAGCTTCCCTTTTGCAGCCCATCGTGGGGTTTTATACGGACCGTCGGCCCAAGCCTTATTCCTTGGCGGTCGGCATGGGGCTCACTCTGATCGGCCTCGTCCTGCTGTCCCGCGCGACCGACTATCCCACCATTCTCATTTCTGCTGCGTTTGTTGGGCTGGGTTCGTCCATCTTCCATCCTGAGGCCTCACGGGTCGCCCACATGGCGTCGGGCGGCCGGCATGGTTTTGCCCAATCTCTCTTCCAGCTCGGAGGCAACTTGGGATCTTTCCTCGGGCCCGTGGCCGCACTCGTCATCGTGACTCACGGCCAGACCTCGATTGTGTGGTTCACCGCGCTCGCAGCCCTCGGCATCTACATTTTATCCCGGGTGGGCGGCTGGTATCGGCGCAATCTTGCCGGGCACCTCGCCCGGGCCAAGGCCCGCCAGCAGGCCGGCAGCGGCACCTTGCCGCGTCGCACCGTGATCGTGTCGATTGTCATCCTTCTCGTGCTGACGTTCTCGAAATACTTCTACCTGGTCAGTCTGACCAACTACTACACGTTTTACCTGATCGAGAAATTCCAGCTTTCGGTCCGTCAGTCGCAACTCTGCCTGATTGTCTTCATGTTTTCCGTGGCCGCCGGCACGTTTTTTGGCGGACCGCTGGGCGATCGGTTCGGGCGGAAGTACGTCATCTGGTTCTCCATCCTGGGCGTTGCCCCGTTTTCACTCGTGCTCCCGCATGTCGGGCTGACCGCCACCGTAATTCTGAGCGTATTTATTGGCGCCATCCTCTCCTCGGCATTCTCCGCCATCCTGGTCTACGGACAGGAACTTATCCCGGGAAAAGTCGGCTTGGTCGCCGGCCTGTTCTTTGGTTTTGCCTTCGGCATCAGCGGAATCGCCTCCGCGGTGCTCGGGGTCATGGCCGATCACATGGGCATCGAGTATGTCTTCTTCATCTGCGGCTTCCTGCCCTTGATCGGCCTGCTCACCGGCCTGCTGCCTAACGTGGAAACCCGCCGGCCGGCCAAGGCCTGAGACTCGGATTTTTTACCCGAAGGTCGCAAAGGGCGCGACGCCTGACATGCGAACCCAGCATCAAGCCTTTGCGCCCTTTGCGACCTTCGAGTAAAACGAATTGGGCCGGCCCGGTCGGACACAAAAAACGCCCGGTTGGGCAAACCGGGCGCTGAAAAATGGTGCGGCCATAGGGAGTCGAACCCCAAACCTCCAGATTCGTAGTCTGGCGCTCTATCCAGTTGAGCTATGGCCGCGCGAGGGTGCGAAAAAGCAGGGATTGGCACCCAAGTGCAAGCGAGAATTTAGCTCTCAGCCTTGCGCCAGTCGATCAGCTCCAGTTGCAGCAACTTCCGGTCGTTAAAGTGGTTCCATGTGATCTGCACCGCGAGATCCAGCCGCACGCCCAGCGGCGGCAGGCGATCCGCCATCTTCCACGCCACACCGTGCAGCCGACGGCCGCGGCCATTGTCGAATTGAAACCGGAAATGCTGCAGCTTGAACACCTCGGGATTCTGCCGGAACACCACCCCGCTCACCCCAAAAACCGGCTCCGGGTTGCCCTGGCCAAACGGATGCAGCGCCTCCAGCTCCGTCATGAGCTGCTCCGTCACCTGCTCCGCCTGCAGCCACGCCGCCAGTTGCAGCTCGCGCTGGGCAATGTCGCCGCCGGCATGCGAGCGCACCGTCTCGGCAAAGTGCGCGCGGAAGGCGTCGAGCCGCGTCTTCTCGATGGCGATGCCCACCGCCATCGGATGGCCGCCCCAGCTCGACAGCGGACCGCCACAAACCGAAAGGATCTCCACCAAGCTCAGCCCGTCGATACTGCGACCCGAGCCCTTCGCGAACTCGCCTTCGTTGCCGAGGACCACGCAGGGACGGTTGTATTTCCGCGACACGCGTCCTGCCACGATGCCGACCACGCCCGGGTGCCAGTCCTCGCTGAACAGCACGATGCCGGGTGAATCCGCATACTGGGTCTCGATCAGCCGCTCGGCCTCCTCGGTGATCTTGCGTTCGATATCCTGCCGCTCGCGGTTGAACACGTCGAGCTGCTGCGCCGTCTCGGCGCAGAAATCGATGTCGTCGCTGAGCAGCAGCTCCACCGACAGCGCCGCGTCCGCGAGCCGGCCCGACGCGTTGATGCGCGGCCCGAGCCGGAAAGAGATGTCCACCGGATTGATGCCGTTGGCCGGTTTCACTCCCGCCACGCTCATGAGCGCCCGCAGGCCGGGCCGGGCGTTTTCCTGCAGGATACGCAGGCCGTGGCGGGCCAGAATGCGATTCTCACCCAGCAGCGGCACGAGATCCGCGACCGTGCCGAGCGCCACGAGATCGAGGTAATCGCGCAGCTTGAAAGCCAGCGCCACGGGATGGTTTTCTGCGCGCAGCTGCTTGAGCAGGCCGTGCGCGAGTTTGAACACCAGCCCCACCGTGCAGAGATTCCGCCACGCGGCGTCCGCATCCGTCTCATCGGCGTCAACGTGCGGGTTGATCAGCAGGCCCTGCCGCAGCGCCTGCTCCTTCGAGCGGTGATGGTCGATGACGATGACCTCGATGCCCTGCGCACACAGATAGGCGACCTCCTCGTGGGAATTGGTGCCGCAATCGAGCGCGATGAAGAGCGCCGGCTTGCCGCCTTCCAGCGCGCGGTCGATCGCACTGCGCGACAGCCCGTAGCCATCCTCCGACCGCCGCGGCACCACAAAGCGCGGTGCCAGCCCGAAGGCCCGCAGTACGCTGACCAGCAGCGCGGTGCTGCTGACGCCATCCACATCGTAATCGCCGAGCACCACGACGGACTCGCGGCCGGCAATTGCCGCCCGCAGACGCGTCGCGGCCGCCGCCAGGCTGCGGAGCAGAAAGGGATCACCCAGGCCGGCCAGCGCCGGCGCGAGGAATTTGGCCGTGGCCTCAGGCTCGCGATGGCCGTTGCGCAAGAGCAACTCCGCCAGCACCGGGTTGACTCCGGTGTCCTGGCTTAACGCCTCGACCTCGGCGGCCGGGAGAGGCGAATAGGTCCAGCGCATGGAAAATTAGAAGTTCAAAGCCCGAAATCCGAAGGGGAAATCTGAAGTCCAAACACAGGGTCCGATTCAGCGGAGGCCGGTTTCGGATTTCAACCTTCGAGCTTCCAGCCCGTTACTCCGACGCCTTGCTGGAGCCGGTCCACTCGTACTTCGGGGCGACATCCGCGTGCGCCTCGACGTGTTTCCGGTCACCCTTGTGCCACCAGTAGAACACCTGCGCGGCGACGAAGATGGCGGAGAAGGTGGAGGTCACGATGCCCACGAGGAAGGTGAACGAGATGTCGCGGAGCACGCCGCCACCGAAAAGGTACAGCGACAGCGCCGCGAGGAACGTGGTCGTCGCCGTCATGATGGTGCGGGCGAAGACCTTGTTGATGGCGGAATTGACCACCACGCGCAGCGAACCGGTCGGATTGAGCTTCAACTCTTCACGGATGCGGTCGAACACAACGACCGTCTCGTTGATCGAATAGCCCGCGATACAGAGGATGGCCGCGACCATGGGGGCAGAGAACTGGTGGCCGAAGAGCACGAAGATGCCGATGGTCATCAGGATGTCATGCAACGAGGACACCATCGCGCCGATGCCGAAGCCAAACTCGAAGCGGAAGGCGATGTAAACGAGGATGGTCAGCATGGAAACGCTGACCGCGAGGAGGGCGTTCCACTCGATTTCCTTGCCGATGGAGGCGCCGATGTGGCTCTCGCCGACCATCTCCAACCCGGCCGACGGGAAGGCCTGTTTCAGCGCGCTCATGAGCACCGCGGACTTGCCCTCGGCCGTCTCGATCTCGAGCACTTCCTTGCCGCCGCCCAGCGCACTGACGTAGCGCGGGCTGATCTCGCCGATCTTGGCCGAGTCGGCCACCTGGCGGATCTTGGCGGTGTCGAGACGGTCGCTGAACTGGACGGTGATCAGGTCGCCGCCGGCAAAATCGATGCCGTAGATGCGGTCGCCCTTGTAGAGCACCACGCTGACACCGAGCGCCACGATCAGCCAACCGCCGATGAAGGCAGGCTTGCCGTACTTCACAAAGTCGATGTGCAGGTCCTTCAGCATCCGGCGCATCGTGAATTTCTTCAGGAACTGGGAATCAATCAGCAGTTCCATCACCAGATGCGCCGTGATCAGCACGGAGAACAGCGTGGAAAGCACGCCGATCGCGAGCGTCACGCCGAAGCCCTTGATCGGGCCCGTGCCTAGGAGAATCATGATCGCGCAGATGATCAGCTGGACGAAATGCGCATCCAGAATCGTCGTCAGCGCCTTCATGTAACCGGTCTGGTTGGAAATCATGAGCGACTTGCCGGCCGCAAGTTCCTCGCGCATGCGCTCGAAGATCAGGATGTTCGCGTCGACCGCCATGCCGATGGTGAGCACGATGCCGGCGAGGCCGGGGAGGGTCATGGTGGCACCGAGGCTGGCCATGACGCCGAAGATGATGACGACGTTCACCGCCAGGGTGATGACGGCGACGAGGCCGCCGGTCGTATAGAACGTGATCATGAACGCCGCCACGAGCGCGGTGCCGATGATCGAGGCGCGCACGCCGCTGGAGATGGCGTCCTCGGCGAGTGAGGGGCCGACTTCCTTCTGCTCCCGCACGATGAGCGGGAGGTCGAGGGGATTGTTGAGGACGTTCGAGAGGTTGAAGGCCTCGCGCTCGGTCATCGCACCGCCGCTGATCTCGGCGGAGGGACTGTCGATCTCGTCCTTGACGGTCGGGGCGGAGTAAAGCTTGCCGTCGAGCACGATGGCAAGGCGGCCCAGAGTGCCGGACTGGCGGCCGCCATTGGCGATGTCACGCGTGACGTTCGCGAAGTGCTGGCGGCCTTCCTTGGTGAAATTGAGGGTGACCTCGGGCTTGCCGTACATGTCGGCAATCACGCGGGAGTCGGAAATCGATTCACCACCCATTTCGGGGATGCGCTTGACGAAGAGATCCTCGCTGTAGGCCTCGCCATGCGGTCCGTCCTGTTCGAGTGTCATGATCTCATAACCGGGGGGAACCTCGCCGGCCGGAACCATGCCGGGCTTCAGTGTCGGATGCACCACGCGGAAATCGAGCCGGGCGGGCTTCTTCACGTTGTCCACCACGTCCGGATTGTCCTTGGTGTTGACGCCCGGAAGCTGGACCTCAATGCGGTTCTCGCCAATGGGCCGGATGACGGGCTCGGCGATGCCGAAGGAATTGATGCGGGCGGCGATGATCTCGATCGCCTTGGAGAGCTTTTCCTTGCGGACGTCGTCCGAGTACTTGGCGGCCGCCTTGGGGTCGACTTCGAGGGTGAAGGAGACACCGCCCTTGAGATCGAGGCCGAGCTGGAGCTTGCTCTTGGAACGGCGGAGCAGCTCGGTGAGGAGGATGTTGTTCCGCTTGTCGACATTGGTCAGCTTGCTCTCGAGCTGGATGTCGGGGAAGTACTGCGTCAGGTCGAGCTTGCGGTCCTTGCCGATCTGCCGGAGCGCGACGAACTCGCTGGGGGCGTAGCCGGATTTCTTGATGGCGGAGGCTTCGTCAACGAGCTTGTCGAATTCAGCCGACTTGTTGCCGGCGTGCGCCTTGGCGTAGGTGGCGAAGTCCTGGTCTTTGAGGGGTAGCAGGGTTGAGACGGCCCAGGCCACGATGAGGAGGCTGAGGGCGATCTTCCAGAGGTTGCGGCTGAGCATGGTTGGATTTTTGGTTTAAAAGCGGGATGCAGGCAGGCTCGGCGCGCCGGATGGCGCCGCCGGGGGTCACTTCGTCTCGGCGTCGACCTTGGTGACAACGGTGCTGATGAAGCCCTTGCCCACCTCGATCTTGGTGTTGTCGGCGATGCGCACGACAAAGCGGTCGTCCTTCACGTTGGTGATCGTGCCGTAGATGCCGCCGGTCGTCACGATTTCGTCACCGGACGAAAGCGCCGCGAGCATCTTCTCGTGCGCCTTCTGCTTCTTGCGCTGCGGCGCGATCATCAGGAAGTACATCGCGGCGAAAAGGAGGCCGAAAAACATGAGCTGCGGCAGCGCACTGGCGGGCGAGGGGGTGGCTTGCTGGGCAAAAAGGGCGGGCGCGGCGGTCATGAGGGACATTTTCGTCATTGCGTGTTGAGGGTTTTGAAAAAAGAAAACATGCATCCTAACGGATTCCCCTCCAGCGATAGCAAGCCATAACTCCCCCACCCATCCTCCGCATTGAAAAGCAAATCCGCATCCGCTTGGTCCGCCGCCAAATCCGAGGAGCATTATGGGTTCAAACGCTGGGGATCCGGGCATATCGCGGTCGATGATGACGGGTTCGTGAATGTCCAGCCCCGCGCCGACGGCCGCGGCATCCGGATCATGGACGTGGTGGACGAGGCCCTCGGCATGGGCCTGAAGGCCCCGATGGTCATCCGGTTCCAGGATCTCCTGCGCCACCGCGTCATCCAGCTCAACGAGTGCTTCATCAAGGCGATCAAGGAGGAGAGCTACAAGGGCAACTACCGCGGCGTCTTTCCGATCAAGGTCAACCAGCTCCGCGAAGTCGTCGACGAGATCGTCCTCGCCGGCAAGGACTACAGCTATGGCCTCGAGGCCGGCTCCAAGCCCGAGCTCATGATCGCCCTCGCCATGCATGAGGGTTCCCAGCGCCTCATCATCTGCAACGGCTACAAGGACCACGACTACATCCGCCTCGCGCTCCTCGGCCGCAAGCTGGGCAAGAAGATCATCATCGTCGTCGAGCAGCTCGCCGAGCTCGATGACATCATCCGCATTTCCCACGAGACGGGCGTGAAGCCGATGATCGGCTTCCGCTGCAAGCTCCAGACCCGCGGCGAGGGCAAGTGGGCCATGTCCACCGGCGACAACGCCAAGTTCGGCCTCAACACCGCGGAAATCCTCTTCGCCTGCGAAAAGCTCAAGGCCGTGAAACTCGGGGCGTGCCTCAAGCTCGTCCATTTCCACATCGGCTCGCAGGTGCCGAACATCATCACCATCAAGAACGCCGTCATCGAGGCCTCCCGGTTCTACTGCCAGCTCGCCAAGATGGGCTTCCCGATGGGCTACCTCGACGTCGGCGGCGGCCTCGGCATCGACTACGATGGCTCCCGCACGAACTTCGAGAGCTCGATGAACTACTCGCTTGAGGAGTATGCCCGCGACGTGGTCTTCAACATCCGCGAGATCTGCTCCGCCTCCGGCGTTCCCGTGCCCGACATTGTCAGCGAGTCCGGCCGGGCGGTCGTCGCGCCCCACTCCCTCCTCGTCGTCGAGGTCTTCGAGCGCATCAACAAGCGCGAGTCCCTCGGCCACCAGCACCAGCCCAAGGTGAAGCACAAGGTCGTCACCGACCTCGAGGTCATGCTGAAGAACAAGACCAAGCTCGGCCGGCTCGAGCGCTTCCACGACTCGCTCCAGAAAAAAGAGGAGGCATTCTCCCTTTTCAACCTCGGCTACCTCGACCTCGAGAACCGCGCCGCCGCCGAGTCCATCTTCTGGCAGATCTGCGAGCAGATCGCCAAGGAGGGCCGCAAGACCGGCTACCAGCCCGAGGAACTCCACGACCTGGACAAGCTTCTCGCCGACCAGTACGTCTGCAATTTCTCGGTCTTCCAGTCGCTCCTCGATCATTGGGCCCTGAAGCAGCTCTTCCCCATCGCCCCGCTCCACCGGCTCAACGAGAAGCCCACCGTCAACGCCATCCTCGTCGACATCACCTGCGACTCCGACGGCAAGATCTCGTCGTTCATCGACCTGCAGGACGTGAAGGACTACATCACGCTGCACCCGCTGAACAGCAAGCCGTACTACCTCGGCGTGTTCCTCACCGGCGCCTACCAGGACATCATGGGCGACCTGCACAACCTCTTCGGCCGCGTGAACGAGGTCCACGTCTTCCTCGAGGCTGACGAGCCCAACGGTTTCTACATCGAGGAAGCACTGACCGGCAGCCGGATCGCCGACGTGATCGAGGGCGTGCAATACCAGCAGGAAGAACTCTGCCGGAAGATGAAGGCCCAGATCGACGCCGCCACGCGCAAGGACATGGTGAAGCCCCGCGAAGGCGTCCGCCTCCTCGAGCTCTACGAGAGCCAGATGCTCAACAAGACCTACCTGAACATCGAGCCGAAGAGTAAGCGGAAGAAGAAGGCGTAGCGCAGGCCTCCTGCCCGCTCCGAGGTGGAACGCGTTGTCCCCAACGCGTTGAGCAAGTCTGCCTTTGCCTCAACATCCGCCGGAGCCAAGCCACGCGTTAGCGACAACGTGTTCCACCTTAAGAGCTGCTCTCACCGCCATTCATGGCAGGGAATTTGCAATCTGAAGTCACTAAACCGCTTGGCGATTTAGTCCTGCAGCGCCTGCCAGACGGTCAGCAGCAGTTTATCCGCGGTGTAAGGCTTGGGCAGGTGGTGCTTCACCGAGTCGGGAATGCCCTTGGCCAGTTCGCGCAGTGAGCTGAGTCCGCTGGTGGCGATGATCCGCACATCGGGCCGGATGTGGCGCATCGCGAGGATGGCCGCAGCCCCGTCCAGGATTGGCATCATCATGTCGGTGAGCACCAGGTCCACGTCGTCGCGGTACTGGGCAAAGAGCGCGACCGCCTCGGCGCCATCCTGCGCCACCAGCACACGGTAGCCGAAGGCCTCCAAGGTGTTTTTCGTCACGTGGCGGATCGGATCCTCGTCATCGACGATCAGCACCAGTTCACCCTTGCCCCGCGGCAGCTCAATGGCTGCAGCCGGCTGGGATTTGACCGCGGTGTGATCGGCGGAAGGCAGGTGGATCTTGAAGGTCGTGCCGCGGCCGGGCTCGCTGTAAACATGCACGAAGCCGTCGTGGCTCTTCACAATGGCCTGCACCGTGGACAAACCGAGACCCGTGCCCTTGCCCACGGCCTTCGTGGTGAAGAAGGGGTCGAAAATCTTGTTGATGATATCCTGCGGGATGCCGCTGCCCGTGTCGGTGACCTGGAAGACCACGTGGGGGCCGGGCCGGGCCTTCGGATACATGCTGGCATAATGCGCGTCCACGTTGAGGTTGCTCGCGGAGATGGTGAGCCGGCCGCCCTCGGTCATGGCATCGCGCGAATTGACGCAGAGGTTGAGCAGGACCTGCTGCAGCTGCGTGACGTCGCCCACCACGGGATTACAATCAGCCGCGACCTCGGTTACGATCTCGACCGTGCGGGGAAAGGTGTCGAAGACGATCCGTTCAAGGTCCTGCAGGAGATGCTTCGGGTGGCACTGCACCCGCTCGCCATCCACTCCGCGGGCGAACGTCAGCACCTGTTTGACCATGCCGGCGCCCCGCTTGGCGCTGGTCTCCATCATGTCCAGCAGCCGCAGGCTTCGCGCAGAGGGCATCTCCTGGCGCAGGAGCTCGAGCGACATGAGGATGGGTGACAGCACGTTGTTGAGATCGTGCGCAATGCCGCCGGCCAGCGTGCCGATGCTCTCCATGCGCTGGGAGCGCAGGAACTGGGCCTCGAGTTTGCGCTGCTCGGTGATGTCCTCCACCAAGCCCGCCACCCGGATCACGCTGCCGTGTACATCGCGCACGGGAAAGCCGCGATCATGCACCCAGCGCTCGCTTCCGTCGGGGCGGATTATCCGGTAGGTCTGGTCGTAGGCCTCGCCCCGCGCCGCCTGCTTTCTGGCATGATCGGCGACGCGGTCCCGTTCATCGGGATGAATGCCGTCCAGCCATTCCTGCGGATTGGCCAGCAGTCCGGCACCCGGCCGACCCCAGATGCGGTCATAGGCGGGGCTCACATAAAGGTACTGGCGGTGCACGCGGTCGAACAGCCAGAACACCTGGTCGATGCTCTCGGCCAGCTGGCGGAAACGGGCTTCGCTGTCACGCTGGCCATCCTCGGCCAGCTTGCGTTCGGTGATATCCTGGTGGGACACGACCGCGCCCTTGCGCGAACCCGTCAGGCGCGAAGCGCGCAGCTTGAACCAGCGCGGCTGCGTCGGGGCCGGGCAGGGATATTCGAGCACAAAGCTCTCCCGCCTGCCCGCCAGCAGGTCGCGCAGGCCGTCGGCCGCTTCCCGGGCGAGGCCATCGCCCCCGACCCGGGCGGCCGTGGCACAGGCCTCCATGTAATTTGCGCCGACAAAATCGTTCTCATCGGGCGCCGCGCCATTTTCCCGGCCGAACCGGCGCCAGGCATCGTTGACCTCGATGATGATGCCCTGCTCATCCAGCACGGCGACATGCGCGGTGAGCGAGTTCAGGATATCCTCCGCGAACCGGGCGCTCTCCTGCCACGCCTGCTCGGCGACTTTGCGCTCCGTGATGTCCTGCGCGACGGTGATGGCGGAAGCGGGCGTTTCACCCGGCACCCCGACGGACGCCACGGCGAGGCTGACCCAGACCACCGAGCCATCCTTGCGGAGATACCGTTTCTCCCGTTGGTATTCGTTGATGCCGCCCTTGCGCAACCGGACCATGTTCTCGACATCCAGCCCGACATCCTCCGGATGGGTGATCTCGCCAAACGTGAGCCGCTCCATCTCCTGGCGCGTATAACCGACGA
Organism: uncultured Opitutia bacterium; assembly: GCA_903859715.1. Taxonomy (GTDB): domain Bacteria; phylum Verrucomicrobiota; class Verrucomicrobiia; order Opitutales; family Opitutaceae; genus Opi-474. The sequence continues at coordinate 26,399 of CAIONS010000036.1, read as the reverse complement.
TGTCGCAGTAGCGCTGGTTGACGCGCATGAAACGTCCGGTCTTCAGGTTCGTCTGGGCAACGCCCACCGCGGCCTGGTCAAAGATGGCCCGCAGGGATTGCTCACTCTCGAGCAGATGTGCGCCGTGATCGAGGGGAGCTCCCTCCGGCAGACAGGAACAGGTGGATGACTCAGACATGGGTGTTCCCCGGTTGAGCGTTGAGCGCAGGCGCGACAGGCTGCGGCATCTCCGGCGGCTGGGCCCCGAGTGCCTGCAAGACTTGGATCAGCTCCCGGTGCTGCTTGTTTTTGGAAAAAAAATGATCCGCCCCGGCCGCCAGGCAGCGGGTGCGATAGGGCTCGGTGTCATGCGTGGTGAAGACCAGCACGCGGCACGCCGGCGCGCGGCGCTTGATCTCGCGCAACACGTCCAGCCCGCTGCCCTCGCGCAGGGCAAGGTCAAGGATCACCACATCCGGGTTGCGCCGGTCGAATTCCCCCATGGCCGCCAAGGCCGTGTCGGCCATCGCGGCCAGCTCAAGGCCGGGGGTGGTTTGCAGGGACCAGCTGAGGATCTCCTGCATGCGTAGCGAGTCCTCGACGAGGAGGACCTTGCGGGTGCCATGGATTGAAAGACGTTCTGCCATCCTCCCACTCTCGCACATTTCCCGGCTCCCGTGAATCGGCGCACCGCCAATTCATCTCTCGGTGTTTGTCCTAGGCCGGCGCCCGCCTACTCGCCCAGCCCGTGGTCCTGGGCATACCGCATCAGCTGCGCGTTGTTTTCCAGTCCGAGCTTGCGCAGGACAATCATGCGGTAGGTGCTGACGGTTTTGACACTCAAATTAAGCTGCCCCGCGATCTCGCCCACCGTGCGCCCGGCGGCGATCAGGCGCAGCACCTGGTCCTCGCGGTCGGACAGCGTCTCATGCAGCGGCTGTCCCGTGGGTTGTTTCACGGCGTTGATGAGCTGCTCGGCCACCTTGGGGCTGATATACTGGCCGCCCGCCATCACCTGCCGGATCGCTTCGACAAGGATGCGCGAGGCCAGATTCTTGTTCAAATAGCCGCTGGCCCCGGCCCGGATGGCCCGCAGGGCAAACTGTTCCTCGGGATACGTGCTCAGCATCAGCACGGGCAGCCGGGGAAACTCCGCCTTGATCTCCTTCAGCACCTCCATCCCGCTCCGGCCGCCGAGGTTGATGTCGAGGATGACGACATCCCATTTTTCCTTCCGCACCGCCGCGATCGCGTCGGCCGCGCAGGTGGCCTCGCCGACGCGGCCCGCCACCCTCCCGTCAATCAGGATGCGCTTCAGTCCTTCCCGAATCAGCTCGTGGTCATCGCTGATCAAAACCTTCAGGGTCGCGGTGCTCATGCGGACTTCGGGGCCGGCGGGTGGCGGGGGATGCGGACCAAAACCGTCGTGCCCTTGCCCGCCGCCCCGGTAATGGACACCTCGCCGCCCACCAGCTGCGCGCGCTCGCGCATGCCCAGCAGGCCGATGGCCTTTTGGTCGCCGATCTCCGCCGCGGTGATGCCGCGCCCGTTGTCGCGCACCCGCAGGATCACCTGGTCGGGGCCCGCTTCAAGGCTGACCTCCACCTCTGTGGCCCCGGCGTGGCGGGCGATATTGGTCAGCGTCTCCTGCAGAATGCGGAAAAGGGCCGTGCTCTGGGCATCGTTCAATTCCGTGCTCTCGTCCAACCGCGCGATGCGGCAGGAAATCGCGGAGCGCTTGGAAAATTCCTGTACCTGCCACTCGATCGCGGCGGTGAGCCCCAGCACATCGAGCTGCCCGAGCCGGAGTTCACCGGAAATCTTTTGCACCACCTCGATCGTGTGGTCCACGCCGGCGCGCATCCGCGCGAACTGGTCGCGCTGCCGGGCGGTGCAGTCCGCCAGTTTCAGCTCCAAGTCAGCCAGCTCCATGTTGAGCGCCGTGAGATGCTGGCCGAGGTCATCGTGCAGTTCGCGCGCGATGCGCTTCGCCTCCTCCTCGCGGACCGTGTTCATGCGGCCGACCAGCGCGTGCAGCTGCTGCCCGGCGGTGCGCAACTCATCCTCCGAACGACGGCGCTCCGTGATGTCACGGATCATCGCCAGGAGGTTGCCATCGGGCATCATGGTCGCGATCACCTCCGCCGGGAAGGCCGAGCCGTCCTTCCGCCGGAATTGCCACTCCCGGTGATACTGGGACTTCGCTTTGATCACGTGCAAAGCCTCACCGATGTGCGTGAGCTCGGCCGGGGCCACGATATCCGAGGCGTGCAACCCGATCAGTTCGTCCCGGGTATAACCGAGCATCCGGCAGATGCTGTCGTTGGCGTCCAAGTAGTAGCTCTTCGGATCGGCGATCATGATGCCGTCGGGTGCGTAATCGAAGAGCGTGCGGTAGCGCGCCTCGCTGACGCGGCGCGCCTCCTCGGCCTCCCGGCGCGCGGAGAGGTCGACGCCGACACCCACCAGGCAGGTTTGCCCCTCGATCTCCACCCGGACGCCGGTGAAGCAATAGGGAATCAATTGACCACCTTTGGTCAGGAAGACCGCTTCGACATAGGACTCGCCCTTCTCGAAGACCTCCTCGATCCGGGCCGCGATGAGCTGCTTGCCGGCCACCGGGAAAAAATCGAGCGGATGCAGGGTCATGATCTCGGCCGCGGTGTAGCCGGTCACATGCTCGAAGTTTTTGTTCCAGCGCAGGAATCGGCCCGCCCGGTTGTACAGGTAAAACACGCCGGGCAGGCTGTTCAGCAGCGCCTCGGAAAAATCACGCTCCTGCCGCACGGTCTGCTCCGCCTGCCGGCGCGCGGCCTCGCGTGCAAAATTGCCGAGCGCAAACGACACATCGTGGGCGGCTTCCTCCAGCAGGCTAATTTCCTTGTCCCGGAAAAATCCTGCCTCGTCCGCATACACCGTGAGCGTACCGCGCACTTGGTCGTCCTCCCGGATGGGAAAGACCGCGGACGCCCGGTAGCCGCTGCGCTCGGCTTCCGCCCGCCAGAGCAGCATGGCCGCGTCGTTGAGCAGATCGTTGCAGATGTAGGGCCGGCCCTCGCGAAAGGCCGTGCCGGTCGGACCGCGGCCCTCCGGCCGGTCATCGGTGTGAATCCTGATCCTCCTCAGGTAACCGCTCGCATCGCCCCATTCGGCCACGGGCTCAAGCTGGTGACTCTCCGGGTTGTTCCATCCGATCCAGGCCATGTGAAAGCCGCCGTGCTCGCACAAAATGCGGCAGATTTTCCGGAACAGCTCGTCGCGGGTCGGCGCCCCCCAGACGATGGCCTGGTTGATCTGGCTGAGCGCACTGTACAGCCGCGAGAGCCGCGCGAACTCGTATTCGCGCTCCTTGAGCTCCGTGATATCGGCGCGGACGGCGACATACTGGCGGGGCTTCCCGTTCGCACCGAGCACCGGGACGATCACCGTGTCCACCCAGTAAAACGAGCCGTCCTTGGCGCGGTTCTTGATTTCGCCCTTCCAGACGTTGCCCTGTTCAATCGTCGTCCAAAGATTCCGAATGAAATCCTTCGGATGATGACCGGAGCTGGTCAGGCGATGGTCTTGCCCGATCAATTCCTCGCGCAGATACTTCGAGAGCGAGCAGAACTTGTCATTCGCGTAGGTGATCCGGCCCTGCGGATCCGTGATGGTCACGATGGCATGCGAGTCGAGGGCCGCCTTGAGGTCGGCCGCCCCTTTCGTCGATACCTTCAATTTCCTCGCGGATGACATGGGAGGGGCACCTTTGGTCATCATCACCCGTTCACATCCGGCCGGGGAGCCAGACCTGCCAAAGCCCATGGGGTAGCCTGCATGAGCGGGAAGTGTTGGCCAAAAGCAGCGCTGACACCAGACCCAATAACCGGGTCACGAAATAGGATGTCCGCGTAGTTGCACGGGAACGCGCTGTCCCCGGTTTCCGTCGCACTACCGCCACTCGTGCCGCGGATAGCGACGCGAAAGCTCAGCCTTTACCTTGGGGTATTGCTCGCGCCAGAAATTAGTCAGGTCGTCCGTCACTTGAATCGGCCGGTGATTCGGCGCCAGGACCTCGAACTTCACCGGCACACGGCCATGGCCGAGGGTGAACCGGCCCTCGATGCCGTAGAGTTCCTGGATGCGCGCGCTGAGCACCGGCGGTCCTTCCTTGGCGTAGGTCAGCCGAGCCTTCCGGCCGTTCGCCATCGTCAGTTTTTCAGGCAGGTAGTCGTCGATCACCGCCAGCTGTTCCGCCGTCAGCCAGTCCTTCAGGATCGGCATCACTGGCTTGTCCTTGATGTCGCGGTAGCTGAGTTCGCCGTAGCAGATCTGCTCGATCAGTGTCGCGCGGTCGGCCTCGGTCAGCACGTTGACCTCCAGTTCCGGAAACCATTCGGCCAGCCGGTTCACCCGGATGATCCACTGCTCCACCGCCTCATCCCAGGCTTCCAGTTTCAACCGGCCCGCGACCACTTCCTTCGTCAGCAACGCGGCCGCCTCGTTGAGCGGCGCCTCGTCGCTGCTGGCCTTGGCCTCCAGCACGAGGTCGCGAAACCGGCGCTCCCGGCGCGAGACCACACGCTTCATCGCCTCGTCGTACGTCACGCCGCGAACCTCGCGATAGTCGTCCGGGAAAATTTCCTTCAACCACGGCTCCTCGACCGCCGTCGCCAGCGAGAGCAGCACATTGACCTCGCCCCCGCGGCCCTCGACCTCGCTGATCTCGGCGGCCACGAGCAGCGGCGCCTGCCCGATGGCGCTCTCCCGCGCCAGCACCCCGCGCCGGTTGTGGACCAGCTCGCACCGGAGTGTGCCGCCATCGAGGCGCTTGGCCAGCTGGTCGGAAAACCCCGCCAGCACGCACTTCCTTACTTCCGCGCCATCCGTGCGCCGTTCGCTCACATCGAGGCCTTCTTTTTGCGCAATGGCCAGAAACTGCTCGAACAACGGACCGACCTGCCGCGCGCCCTGCGCATGGATGCCCAGCCGGCGGCAGGCCTCCAGCGAGTAGTTCGCCTTGTCCGCAAAACGCCAGGCGCGCATCAGCAGGAAAAAATCGCTCTCGTGTTCCTCGCCCAGCGTGTCCTCACGCGCCTGCTCGACGTCCTTGGGCACGCCGCGCAGCAGGAAATTCCGCCCCTGCGTCAGCGCCGCCATCAGCGCCACCGTCCGCACGCAACCCCGGTCCTGCGCCGCCAGCAGCATCCGTGCATACCGCGGATGGACGGGAAAGCGCAGCATCTTCCGGCCGATTTCCGTGATCCTGAGGTGGGCCGTGCGCTCCGCGCGCGGCTGCTGGGTTTCTGCCGCGGAAGCCGGGCGCAGAGCGCCCGGCCCACCTGCTTGATCTGAAATCGCCCCCAGATCCGCCAAGAGCAGTTCCGCCCGCTCCAGCGCCTTCGGCTCGGGCTTTTCCAGCCAAGGAAAATTTGCCACATCATCGATCCCGCTGGCTTTCAACGTGAGCACGACCTCCGACAAATCCAATCGCTTGACCTCCGGCAGCTCCTGTGGCGCCCGCAGCCCGTGTTCGCGCTCCGTCCACAGCCGCACGCACACACCCGGTGCCGTGCGTCCGGCACGGCCGGCCCGCTGATCGGCGCTCGCGGCCGAAATTTTTTCGATCAGCAGCGTGTTGATGCCGCGATGCGGATCGAACCGCGCCACCCGCGCCAGTCCGCAGTCAATCACCGTCGTGACCCCATCGATCGTCAGCGAGGTTTCCGCCACATTCGTCGACACAATGATTTTCCGCGTCTCATAGCGCGCGACCGCTCGGTCCTGCTGCTCCGGCGGCAGTTCGCCATGCAGCGGAAACGTCACGAACTCCCGCAACGCCCGCAGCCCCTGGATCGCCTGCACTGTCCGGCTGATCTCATAGGCGCCCGGCATGAACACGAGCATGTCACCCGCTGACTCGCGCGCCACGCGCTCGCACTCCCGGGCGGCGACATCCCAGACCGGCTCGTGGTCGAAGTTTACGGTCTTCGGCAGGTATTCGATCCGCACCGGGAAACTCCGGCCCTGCGAAACCAGCACGTCACAGGGCGCGAGATAAGCCTTGAGCAGGCCCGCATCGAGCGTCGCGGACATCACAATCAATTTCAGGTCGGGCCGCGTCGACTGCTGGATCTGCAGGGCTCGGGCGAGCGAGATGTCGCCGTAGAGATGACGCTCATGAAACTCGTCGAAGACAATCGCACTCACCCCTCGCAGCTGGGCATCGAACGACATCTGGCGGAGGAGGATTCCCTCCGTCACGAAGCGGATGCGCGTCTGTTCACTCACCCGCGACTCGAGCCGGATCTGGTAGCCGACGACTCCACCGAGCGGCGTGCCCACCTCCTCTGCCACGCGCTTCGCCAGCATCCGGGCCGCCAGCCGCCGGGGCTGGAGGACCACGATTTCCCCTTTCCCATTGCTGCCATCAAGCAGGCCATGTCGTAGCAGCATCTGCGGAATCTGGGTCGATTTGCCCGAGCCTGTCGGCGCCTGCACGATGAGCCGGCCCGAGGCGCGCAAGGTGGCGACGACGGCGGACTCGAGTTCGTAGATGGGCAGGTCGCGGGGAGAAGACACCGGGGATGAAAAATTCGAAGGTAGAAATCCGAAGCTCGAAAATCGGGATGCAACTCCGCGTTGCAAGCCACGCGGGTAGGAAATCGGCCTAAATCAGGTTCCTTGAGGCAAAATCCGCGTCCCAAGCCGTCGAGGCCATTCGGATTTCGAGCTTCCTCCTTCGAGCTTCCGTGCCCCGCGCGGCTGTGAGTATCCGGTGAACCAGATTATCCCCAAGTTATTCACCATCCGAGCCTGTGAAGAAGTTGTGGAGAACAAAGCCTTCACTTCCGCCGCAGAGGTTACAGGTTCGTGTGGTTCCTTGATAGAACAGTCGCAGCGCGGCGGCCTGAAAAACCCGCCGAAAGCACGACTGGGATAATCCCGGGCGACCGGGGAAAGGTCGGTGGCAGCTGGTGCCGCCGTCCCCTCCAATGCCGCGTTAGCGGCGATGGCAGGCAGATATCACCAGCTCCTCTGGCCGGAGTCGTGTCCGGTCAGTTCATCACGAATCAGGAGCTGAGCGGCCAGGCGCGATCAGAAACCGCGTCCAAGCCGAGTCAGGTCCACGGGCCGTTTCGACCCGTGCGCCGACACAGTTACCCCAGAGGGTTATGGTTGCTACTGTGCAGACCAGAACGCAGTCGCGTTTCCCGGCGGGACAACCCCCGCCAAAAGGCCCGGTTCGCCCACGCGAGCAGGGCGCGCAAGGGAGACACGGCGGCGGGGAGTGAGCGGGCCCGGCAAAGCCCGTCAACCTCCTCAATGGGGCAGCGTGAAAAAGCACGCCGCCACACTGCAAAAGCGAACGCAACCTGAGAGTTAAGAGGCCAGACCCGTAACGCAGGGCCAACGGCCAGCCACAAGCTGGCGCCGTCCCCGTGGTAAGGGTGCCGACGCGCAGTTAGATTGCAGACGTGTCCGCACCACGTCCGGCGCGCCCCTCCCGGCAGGGAGCGACCGAACTGGGCGAAGAGGCCTCACTCAAAAGATCCCGGCCGGCAACGGCCAGGACGGTCCCGCCATGAGACCGAAACATCCGCATGCCGCGGAGAGTGGCGTCGGGAAGCACACAGCCCGCGAAAGCGAGCGCGCCCAATCGTGTGCAATCGGGAAAGAGCGAGTGGCGAACGCCCACCCCCAAATTTGGCCCCGGGACCGCAAGGTCCCGGGGCCTTATTTTTTGGATTTCCGAGGGCGGATTTCGGAGACCGGAAAGGTTGGCCACAAAGAGGCACAAGGGCTCTGGGTCTGCGTAGTAGTCTCCATTGCGCCCATAGGCGCGCGGGAGATTCGAGCCGAAGCCCAGGAGCCTTGTGCCTCTTTGCGGCCAAAACCGATCCGCTTTCGCAACCGCCAAGGATCGTATTGCCCAACAGCCCGCTTTCACCCATCGACCAAGGTCTTTCCATCGCTTCCGGAAATCTGGTTTCCGGTATCCCCCCTCCGCAATTCCCATGCTCTCCTTTCCCCTCTGGCCCAACGGCGCGCCCGGCGCCTTCGGCGATCTGCCGCAGGATCGCCCCACCCTCACCCATTTTCCGGCGACCGCGCCGGCCACCGGCTCCAGCATCATCGTTTTTCCCGGCGGCGGCTATGGGATGCTCGCCCCGCATGAGGGTGAAGTTTACGCGCAATGGCTCGCGAGCCAAGGCATCGACGCCTGGGTGCTCCAGTACCGTCTCGGCGCCCATGAATACCGTCACCCCGCGATGCTCCACGACGCCGCCCGCGCGGTGCGCATCGTACGGCATCGCGCGCGGAAATCAGGTCTCGATCCGGCGCGCATCGGCGTAATGGGCTCGTCCGCCGGCGGACATCTGGTCGCGACGATCATCACGAAATTCGACGCGGGCCACGCGGAGTCCGCCGACCCCATCGACCGCGAGAGCAGCCGGCCGGACCTCGGCATCCTCTGCTATCCGGTGATCACGATGAAATCCCCGCATGCACACGAGGGCTCGCGGGAGAACCTGCTCGGCAAGTCGCCAACCGCCGCACTCATCGAGCTGATGTCGGCCGAGTTCCACGTCAGAGCCGACACCTCGCCCGCCTTCATCTGGCACACCGTCGCCGACAATGCCGTGCCGGTGGAAAACGCCCTGATCTTCGCGCAGGCCCTGCGCCGGGCGGGAGTTCCGTTCGCCCTGAGCCTTTATGAAACAGGCGTCCATGGCCTGGGCCTCGGCACCGCCGAACAGCCCGCCCCGCCCTGGGCCAGCGACTGCCTGTTCTGGCTCCGTGGGCGCGGATTCCTGGCTGCAAGCGCAGCCAGTTGAATCTCCTCGGCCAGTAGCAGCCGACGTAAGGAGGCTGAGTCTTGGAGTGAATTGATCGCGCGAAGGCTGACCTCAGATCATCCGGCAACAGCGCGATTTACCCCACCCTAGCCATCTTCGGCCCGAACTTTGCGCCTTGGCGTCTTTGCGTTTCAAACCGCCCGTCGCCTTCGGCCTTGCATTCCCGGGAGCCGCTACGCACTTTCTTCTTTTTTCCAAAGACCAGAACGCTCCGCGCAATGAACCAGAACATCCGTAACATCGCCATTATTGCCCACGTCGACCACGGCAAAACCACGCTCGTCGACAAATTGCTCAAGGAAGGCGGCGTCTATCGCGCCAACCAGCAGGTCGAGGAGCGCGCCATGGACTCCATGGACCTCGAGAAGGAAAAGGGCATCACGATCAAGGCCAAGAACACCTCCGTGCACTGGCATGACAAGACGATCAACATCGTCGACACTCCCGGCCACGCCGACTTCGGCGGCGAGGTCGAGCGCGCCCTCCGCATGGTCGACGGCGTCCTCCTGGTCATCGATGCCTACGACGGCCCCCAGGCCCAGACCCGTTTCGTGCTCCGCAAGGCGCTCGCCCATGGCCTCAAGGTCGTCATCGTCATCAACAAGATCGACCGCGAAAACGCCGAGCCCGCCAAGATGTATGACAAGGTCCTCGAACTCCTCATGGAGCTCAACGCGACTGAGGAGCAGTTCGATGCCCCCGTCGTCTATGGCTCCGGCCGCGACGGCTACATGATGATGAACCTCGGCGAGGAGAAGAAGGACATGTCGCCGCTCTTCCAGACCGTGCTCGACCACATTCCACCGCCGTTCGCCAAGCCGAGCGAGCCGTTCCACATGCTCGTCTCCAACATCGATTGGAGCGACTACGTCGGCCGTATCGCCGTCGGCAAGATCCTCGGCGGCACCGCCAATGTCGGCGATGCCGTGCACGTCGTCCGCCATGCGGATGGCAAGCGCGTCCGGGCCAAGATCACCAAGGTGTTCGAGTTCACCGGCCTCGGTACCCGCGAGACCGAGTCGGCTGTCGCCGGTAACATTGTCGGCCTCTCGGGTTTCGAGGATGTCGACATCGGTGACACCCTCACCGCCGACGAAGCCGGCCACGCCCTCCCCTTCACCCAGATCGACCCGCCGACCCTTGAGATGCAGTTCTGCGTCAACGACGGCCCGCTCGTCGGCCAGGAAGGCAAGCTCGTCACCTCCCGCCAGCTGCGCGAGCGCCTGATGCGCGAGCTCAAGACCAACGTCTCGATCAACATCGAGGACACCGACAAGGCCGGCATTTTCAACGTCAAGGCGCGCGGCGCCATGCAGGTCGCCGTCCTCGTGGAAACGATGCGCCGCGAAGGTTTCGAGCTCCTCGTCTCCCGCCCGACCGTGATCGAGAAGGTCACCGATGGCGTCCGCCAGGAGCCGTACGAGACCGTCTGGATCGAAGTGCCCGACGAATGCGTTGGGGCGATCATGCAAAACCTCGCGAATCGCAAGGGCCTGCTGACCAACATGGAAAAGCTGCCGCACACCACGATGATCGAGGCGACTATCACCACCCGTGGCCTGATCGGCATGGAAATCGACGTCGTCAACGCCACCAGCGGCCGCGGCGTGCTCAGCCATCTCTTCAAGGAATACGGCCCGTTCGCGGGCGAAGTCCTCACGCGCCTGACCGGCACGCTCATCGCCACCGAGGCGGGCGTCACCACGCCGTACGCCCTCGTCATGTGCCAGGAGCGCGGCAAGCTCTTCGTCAGCCCCGGTGAGAGTGTCTACGAAGGCATGATCGTCGGCGAGAATCCGCGCAACGAGGACATCTCGATCAACGCTGTCCGCGAAAAGAAGCTCACCAACTTCCGCTCCCAGGGTGATGGTGTCGCCACCGGCCTCACGCCGGCGACGAAACTGTCCCTCGAGCGCGCCATCGAGTACGTCGCCATCGACGAACTCGTCGAGGTCACGCCGAAGAGCCTGCGGCTCCGCAAGCGCATACTGAACCAGGGCGAACGCCAGAAGGCCCGGAAGTCCGGCAAGGGCTGAGCCCCGGTTCATTCCGTTATCTTTAAATCCCGCGACGGCCTCATCCGCCTCGCGGGATTTTTTGTGACCCAAGCTCAGCGCGTAGCAGCCGACGTAAGGAGGCTGGAATTAGTAACGTGCCAGAACCCAGCCTCCTCACGTCGGCTGCTACTGTCCGCGTTACCGCGTTAATCCCGAGTTCGTCCCTTTCGAAGCCACCTCGCGGGTGATCTTCTGCGCCATCAGCAGGCCGTGCGCGCTGGATTTTCCCGTCAGGCGCACGCTCAGCTGGTCCAAAAGGATGTAGACGATCGGCACCACGAACAGCGTGAGGAGGCTGGAGAGCGCGAGACCGCCGACAATCACGATGCCCATCGAATTGCGCGTCTCGCCCCCGGCTCCCGTCGCAAACGCCAGCGGCACGGCACCCAAGATCGTCGCAATCGCCGTCATGAGGATCGGGCGGAAGCGAATTGTCGCCGATTCAAAGGCCGCCTCCAGGGCGCTCTTGCCCTGCATCTGGAGCTGGTTCGCAAACTCCACGATCAGGATGCCGTTCTTCGCCACCAAGCCGATCAGCATGATGAGCCCGAAGCGGGAAAAAAGATTGTCGGTCAGCGCCGGTCCCCAGAACCGCGTGCAATAAAGGACGAGCAGACCGCCGGCCACGGCCAGAGCCACGCCCGTGAAAATGGTGATCGGATGGATCCAGGATTCGAACTGGGCCGCCAGGATCAGGAACGTGAACAGCAGCGCGAGGCCGAAGATGAAGAACGTGTCATTGGCGCCCTCGACGTAATCCCGCGTCGCCCCGTCCCACGCATAGCTGTAGCCTTCCGGAAGGACCGCTCGGGTTTGCCGGGACAGATAGGCCACCCCATCGCCCATCGTATAGCCGGCATTCAGCTGAGTGGAGACCGTGACCGAACGCAGCCGGTTATAGTGGCGGTAACTCTCCGGCACGACGCTTTCCCGGTAACTCAACAGGTTGCTCAGCTGCACCAGATTGCCCGTGCGCGACTTCACATAAAGCCGGGTGAGATCCCCCGGGGTCACCCGGTCTGTATCCTGCACCTGCACGATCACATCGTATTGCTCGTTGCCACGTTGAAAGCCCGTGACGCGCCGGCCGCCGAGCAGCGTCTCCAGCGAGGCGCCGATCTCGGAAATCGGCACGCTCATGTCCGCCGCCTTGGCCCGGTCGATTTTCAGCACGATCTGCGGCTTGGTGAACGCCGGGTCGAGTCGCGGCTGGCTGAAGATCGGGCTGTCCCGCATGACGGCGATAAGTTTGGTCCCCACGTCCTGCAGTTTGTTGAAATCGCTGCCCTCAAGGATGATTTGCAGACTGCCGCCGGCGCCACCGATCGGACTGGAAACCAGCGCCGTCGCCTGGCCTCCCGTGATCTGCTGCCGGAGCTTTGTCCGCAACTCGGCGACGATTTGCTGGGTCGTCCGCGTGCGTTCCTCCCAGGGCCTGAGGGTGACAAAGACGTAGCTAAGGGTCCCTTCCCCGGCCCGGTCATAGGTGAACTGCACTTCAGGAATGGAGAGAATCATCTGCTCCATCTCCCGTGCATAGGCGACGTTGTACGCTGGCGTGGATCCGACGGGGGAGTTAAAGTAAGCGATGAAATTGCCGCGGTCCTCCACCGGCACGAGTTCACGCTGCAGCTTGGTGTAGAGCAGCAGGCCCGTCACGGTGAACACACCCACCGCCAGGAGCACCCAAACTTTGTGGCGCAGCGCGCCGTTCAGGAATCGCGCATAGGTGCGGTTGAGCCAGGCAAAAAAGGGCTCGGTCCACTCATAAAACCGGGTGTGTTTCGGATGGCCGTCGACCCGCTCGATCTTGAGCAGACGGGAGCACAACATCGGTGTCAGCGTCAGCGCCACGAAGGCGGAGACCAGCACGGAAATCGCGAGCGTGAGGCCGAACTCATAAAACAGGCGCCCAATCTGCCCGGATTGGAAGGCCACCGGCACGAACACCGCCGCCAGTGTCAGGGTCGTGGCGATGACGGCAAAGGCCACTTCCCGTGAGCCGAAAATGGCGGCACTGATCACCGACTGCCCCTCCTCCATCCGGCGATAAATATTTTCGAGGACAACAATGGCGTCGTCCACGACCAGACCGACTGCCAGCACCAGTGCGAGCAGCGTCAGCACGTTGAGCGTGAACCCGAGCCAGCTCATGATCGCGAAGGTGCCGATGATCGAAATCGGGATGGCCAGCAGCGGAATGAAGGTCGCTCGCCAGTCGCGCAAAAACAGGAAGATCATCACCACCACCAGGCCCGCGGCCTCCAGCAGGGTCCAATAGACCTCGTGAATCGAACGATCCACAAAAACGCTCGTATCATAGCTCACCTGCGCAGTGACACCCTCCGGCATGTCCCGCTGGATCAGCGGCAGGAGCGCCTTCACTCGCCGGGCGACGTCGAGGAGGTTGGACTGCGACTGGCGCTGCACCTGCACGCTCACGGTCGATTTCCCGTTGGCAAAGGCGTCGTTCCGATAGTCCTCCGCGCCCAGTTCCACGCGGCCGATGTCGCCAAATTTCACCTGATACCCGCCGCGCGTGGCGAGGACGAGATTCTCGAAATCCAGGGGCGAACTCAGCGTGCCTTCAAGCCGCACGGGGAATTCGCGGGAGAGCGACTCGATGCGCCCGCTGGGCAGGTCGATGTTCTGCTGCTGCAGCGCGCTGGATACGTCATTCACGGTCAGATTGTACGCCGCCAGCTGGTCGGGATTGACCCACAGCCGCATGGCGTAGCGCAGCCCGCGCAGTGTGATGACGCCCACCCCGGGAACCGTCTGGATCCGCTGCACGGCCAGCCGGTCCACCATTTCGGTCAGTTCTAGCCGGCTATAGCCGTTCGATTGGAACGAGATCGTCATGATCGGCGCCGCATCCGTGTCGGCCTTGCGCACCTGGGGCTCCGTGATGTCCACCGGCAACTGCGACCGCGCGCGACTCACCCGGTCGCGCACGTCATTGGCCGCCTCGTCGATGTTCTTGTCGGCATTGAACTCGATCGTGATGCTGGTGTATTGCTCGGACGAAGAGGAGCGCAGCGTGCGGATGCCGTCGATCGAGGAGATCTCCTTCTCCAGGGGCTCGGCGACCTTCGATTCCATGACTTCCGCCGACGCCCCGGCATAGCCGACACTGATGGAGACAATCGGCGTATCAATGTTGGGATATTCCCGCACCGGCAGCCGCCAGAACATGAGCAGGCCCACCAAGACGACGAACACTGACGCCACGATGCAGACGACCGGACGCTTGATCGAGAGGTCGGAAAGAATCATCGGCTAGTTGCCCATCAGCAGGTCATGCTGGGCCGGCCGCGGCTCGATTTTCGCCCCTTGGTACACGCTCAGGGCGCCCACGCCGGCGGCCACCACGGACTGGCCTTCCTTCAGGCGCTTCTTGTCCACCGGTTCGATCTCCACGAGACCCCGCGCCCGCAGGCCGATCGTGACGGGGACAAAGTCCGCCGTCGCCACGCCTTTCTTCTCCACCACGGCAATGATCAGGGTCCCGCGCGATGTGGCTAGGATCGCGCCTTCGGGGACCGTGAGGACGCCTTTATGCACCGCGAGCACCAGCTCCACGTTGGCAAACATGCCCGGCCTGACCTGCTCCGGCGGATTGGTCAGGTAGCCCTTGACCTCGCTGGAGCGCGTCGTGCGATCGATCACGGCGCTGACGAAATAGACCTCGCCCGCGATGACCGTCGGCAGGCCTTCGCTGCGCGCCTGCACATTGAAGATCGAACCGGGCTTCACCTTGTCGAGGTAGCGTTCGGGCACCTCAAATTCGATCTTCAGGCGGGAAAGATCGTTGATCGTCGTGATCGAGCTCGTCGCCGTGCTCGACGTCACATAGTCGCCCAGCGAAACCGACCGCGCCCCCGCCACGCCGTCAAAAGGCGCCCGGAGTTCGGTTTTGGCGAGGCGCGTGCGCAGCAGGGCGAGCGCCGCCTTGCTCGATTGAAACTCGGAACGCGTCGTGTCCGCATCGGCCTGGGAGACCAGGTTGGTTTTCTCCAGGTTCTCGATACGATGGAGATTCAGTTCCGCCAGCCGGAAACTCGCCGACGCCTCCGCCTCTTGCGCCACCAGCTCCGAGTCATCGATTTTGACGAGGATCTGGCCCCGCACCACTTTCTGACCCTCGCTGAACAGGATCTTGCGGACCTGCCCCGCGATCTCGGCCCGGATCTGGGCGGTCTCGTTGGCGGCGATCGAACCGACGATATTGATGGCTTCGGTCAGATCGCGCCGGCTGACCGGCGACACTTCCACCGGCTGGACAAACGATGTCGACCGCGAGGTTGCAGCAGTCGCAGGCTTATCACGGGTACAGCCCGCGAGCAGTACGGAGACAAGCATCGAGCCAACTATCAGACGGCGAAAAATAGGCGGAGGCATGTCTGGTCAGCGAAATGGAAATTTTTCTCCGCCGCAAACGCCAATCCCGGCAGCGTCCGTTATAATCCTGTCATCAGGCCGGCCTGGATCAGGCTCTTGTCCGCCACTATGGCCCGTGGACAAATTTTCCAGCATCCCCGTCAGGCGATCACAGCGCCATAGGCCGCCGCATCCAACAACTGGGCGGCATCCGCCGGATTCGCGGGCTTAACTTTCATCAGCCAGCCGCCTTCGTAAGGGGAACTGTTGAGCGTCTCCGGCGCATGATCGAGCGCCGCATTGACCGCCACGACGGTGCCCGCAACCGGGGCATACACGTCGGAAGCCGCCTTCACGGACTCGATCACGCCAAACGTCTCGCCCCCCTTGAGCACGGCGCCGACCTTGGGCAGCTGCACGAACGTGATGTCGCCGAGGGAGTTTTGTGCGTAGTCCGTGATGCCGATCGTGACCGTCCCATCGCCCTCGGGTTTCAGCCACTCGTGGGATTTGGCGTAGCGCAGGTCGCTGGGAATGTTGCTCATGGGATTCAGGATTTCTTTAGCTCGACGAAGGGAGGCTTGGCCAGTTGCAAATTAAGTTTCGTGCCGCGGATGTCCACGGCGAGCGGCAACACCGCCGCGGCGGTCGTCACAAGCGCCGAACCGATCGCCTCGTTCAGCAGCGGTGAAAGCGTGCCCGAAACAACCTTCCCCACCACGCTGCCATCCGGGCCGAGCACGGGAGTGTCGGCCCGCACAATGCGCCGGTCACCGGTCTTGAAAAAGACGATCTTCTGGCTCGCCCCGCCCTGCTTCTCGGCAACGAGCGCCGCCCGGCCGATGAAGTCGGCGCCCTTTTCGAGCTTCACGGTCCAGCCCAAGCCGGCCGTCAGGGGCGAAATATCCTGCGTGATCTCATGGCCGTAGAGCGGATAGCCCGCCTCGAGACGGAGACTGTCACGCGCACCGAGCCCTGCGAGCTCGAGCCCGAGCGGAGCCCCAGCGGAGAGAATCGCTTCGGCGAGTTTCGGCGCCTCGGCCGCGGCATGATAAAGTTCAAAGCCATCCTCTCCGGTATAGCCGGTGCGGCTGATGATGCACGGGACGCCCGCGACCGTGCCCTCGACGAAGTGATAGTACTTCACCAGCTCAAGCTTCGCCCCGGTGAGCGACTGCACGATGGCCGCGGCGCGCGGCCCCTGCACCGCCAGCAGCGCGTAGTCGGCGCAGCGGTCCGTGATCGTCACGGCAAACTTCGCCGCCTGCTCGCGGATCCACGCGAGGTCCTTGTCGATGTTGCCGGCATTGATGCAGAGAAAATAATCCTCGGGCCCGCGCATGTAGACCAGCAGGTCGTCCACTACGCCGCCGTTGGGATAGCACATCGGCGAGTAGAGCACGCGGCCGGGAAAGAGTTTCGGGACATCGTTCGTCACCAGGTAATTCAGGAATCTTCCCGCGTCCGGGCCCCGCACATCCACTTCGCCCATGTGGCTGACGTCGAACAATCCGGCGGCGCGGCGCACCGCCTTGTGCTCGTCGAGGATGCTCTTGTACTGCACCGGCATCTCCCAGCCCGCGAAGTCCACCAGCCGGCCGCCGTGGGCGGCGTGAAAATCACGGAGGGGCGTGCGCTTGAGTTCGCTCATGCCGTGAGACTACGCGCCCCCCGCCAGACGGCGGCAAGGTTGTTTTGGCCAGCGTGACCGCTTGCAGTTTATATTCGCAACGCGCACGCACTGCATAAACTGGGGTCATGCACTGGCTCGTCACTGCCATCGTCCTGACCGTGGGGCTTTCGTTCATCTGCTCGTTGTTCGAGGCAATCGTGCTGAGCACCACCCCGGCTGATATCCAGGCCCTGAAACGCCGGCATCCGCGGCGCGGGGAACTGCTGGAAATGATCAAGCACAGCCTCGACCAGACGATTTCGGCCATCCTGACCCTCAACACGATCGCCAATACGCTCGGCTCCCTGCTGGTCGGCGGACTCGCCGCCCATCTGCTCAATGACACCCAGCTCGGCATCCTCACCGCCGTCCTCACCCTGACGATCCTCATCTTCTCCGAAGTGCTGCCCAAAAGCCTCGGCGTCGCCTACCACAAGACCCTGCAGCCGCATGTGGTCTATCCGCTGTGGTGGATGCGCCGCCTGCTGCTGCCGGTGACCTATATCTGCAATCTGATCGTACGGCCCTTCATCCCGGCCAAGCACGATACCCACGCTTCCGACGAGGAAATCATCCTCCTCGCGGAGCGCGGTGCGGAACAGGGCACCCTGAGCAAAAGCGAATCGAGCATCATCACCAACGCCCTGGCCCTGGATGACATCCGGGTCAGCGAGATCATGACCCCGCGCACGGTCGTGACCGCGCTCAAGAAGACCGCCACGGTCGGTGAGGTCTTTCGCGAGTTCCCCAACCTGCCCTTCGGCCGCATGCCGGTCTTCGGCCGGAATCTTGACGATATCGTCGGCCTCGCCCGGCGCCGCGACCTGTTGAAGACCAAGGCCAACGACCAGGACCTCGCGCTCGTCGAGTCGGTCTTGCACGAGATTCATTTTATTCCGCAGACCGTGACCGTGGCGAATGCCCTCCAGGTCTTTCTCAAGACCCACCAGCAGCTGCTGGTGGTGGTCGACGAATTCGGCTCCACCGCCGGCGTCGTCACCATGGAGGATGTCATGGAGCAACTGCTCGGTCGCGAGATCTTCGAGAAAGACGACGTCGCCGTGGACATGCGCGAACTCGCCCGGGCCAAGCAGCAAAAGGCCGTCCGCAGCCGCAAGGCCGACGGCTCGAGCACCACGCCCTTCTCGGCCAAGGCATGAACGCTCTTTCCCTTCCCGCCCTGCCGCTCGCGTACTGGGTGCATGATCTCAGTCCGTTTCTCGGACCGCACTGGGGTAACTTCGGCATCCGTTACTACGGGCTGGGTTATCTGCTGGGCTTTCTCTCCGCCGCGTGGCTGCTCACGCGCTATGCGCGCGCCGGCCGATCACTGCTGCCGCCGGCCAAAATCTCCGATCTGATGCTCGCCTTGGTGATCGGCGTGATGCTCGGGGGACGGCTCGGCTCCTTCCTGCTCTACCATCCCGACCAGCTCCTGCACGACCCGCTCAGTTTTTTCCGCGTCTGGGAAGGCGGCATGGCCAGCCACGGCGGAATGCTCGGCGTGGCCATCGCGCTGGCGTGGTTCAGCCGGACGGAGAAAATCCGCTTTCTCCACCTCGCCGACCTCATCACGTCGGTCGCCCCGCCCGGGCTGCTGCTGGTGCGCATCGCCAACTTCATCAACGGCGAGCTCTGGGGCAAACCCGCCGCCGTCGCGTGGGCGGTCATTTTCCCCGCCAGCCCCGAGCCGCTTGTGCCGCGTCACCCTTCGCAACTCTACGAGGCCGGCCTCGAGGGCGCGCTGCTGCTGCTCTTCATGCAATGGCGGTTCTGGCGGAGTGACGACGTGCAACGGCATCCCGGCCGCCTGAGCGGCGAGTTCCTTGTCGCCTATGCGGTCGCGCGCGCCGTCGGCGAGGTCTTCCGCGAGCCTGATGCCGATGTCTCGCTCATCCTCGGCCTCAGCCGCGGCACCTTCTACTCCCTCTTTCTCGTGGCCGCCGGCTTGGTGCTGATCCTGCGAAAATCCCCGCCGCTCACGCAACCCTCGTAGCAGTCGACGTAAGGAGGCTGGGACAGAGACTGCCTCAGACCACCGTACCCGGTGGCAGTGTGGCGCCTTTCGGCACAACGAGCACGCCATCGCGGACCACGACCGCGCCATCCGCATAGGTGCCGTCGGCCTTGCCCTCGGCCATGAGCACACAGCCGTCGCCAATCCGGGCGTTCTTGTCGATGATGGCACCCTTCACGCGGCAATTCTTTCCCACGCCGAGATGCGGCCGGCCCAGTTTCAGATTCGCCGCCAGCTGGTCGTCGGTTTCGTAATAATCCGCGCCCATGAGCACCGTGTCCTCCAGGACCGAGTCCTCGCCAATGAAGGAGCGGATGCCGAGCACGCTGTGCTTGATGGAGGAATTCGTCAGGATCGAGCCATCGCCGATGACGACGTGGTCGATCGCGCACTTGTTGAGTTTCGACGCCGGCAGATAACGGTCCTGCGTATAGACCGGCGCGGTAGGATCGAAGAAATTGAACGGCGGCAACGGCTGCGCGAGTGCCAGATTCGCCTCGTAAAACGCCCGCACCGTGCCGATGTCCTCCCAATAACCCTCGAAAATGTGGGCGAAGAGATTCTTTTTCCCGAGCATTCCCGGGATGATCTCCTTGCCGAAGTCTGTCATCGTGTTGTCGAGCGCATCGGCCAGTGCCGCCCGGTTGAAGACGTAGATGCCCATCGAGGCGAGGCAGTGCTTTTCCTTGGATTTGGTCTGCAGTCGCGACTCGAGAAACGGGCTGAGCGTCAGGCTGTCGATGACCGCGGGATCCTTCGGCTTTTCGACGAAACGCTCGATGGAAAGATTATCGTGGACCTGCATGAGGCCGAGGCCGGCCACCTTGGAAACGGGGAAGGGAATCGCCGCGATCGTCACATCCGCGCCGGTTGCGAGGTGCTGATCGATGATCTTCCGGTAATCCATCCGGTAGAGCTGGTCGCCGGAAAGGATCAGCACGAGATCGTGCGGGAAGGCCCGGAAATGCATCAGATTCCGTCGCACCGCATCGGCCGTGCCCTGGTACCAGTCGGAGCCCTTTTCCGTCTGCTCCGCCGACATGACGTCCACAAATCCGCCGCCAAAGGGATCGAAGTGATAGGTACCCTGCACGTGGCGGTGCAGCGACGCCGTCTGGAACTGCGTGAGCAGAAAGATACGGTTGATGTCGGAGTTGAGGCAGTTGCTGATCGGGATGTCGACCAGCCGGTATTTGCCCGCGAGCGGCACCGCCGGCTTGCACCGCTCAGCCGTGAGCGGATGCAGTCGGGTGCCACGTCCGCCTCCCATGATGACAGCCAGCACGCGTTTTTGTGTAGTCATGGGTGGATAATATGGGGTGATGTCCTTAAACCTTGCTCCACGTTTGCGCGTGACGGTATTTTCGCCAGTCAAAATCATCACTTTCCATCATGTGCGGCATTGTCGGCTACGTCGGTAAGCAGAACGCGGTCTCGATCATCCTCGAGGGCCTGAAACGGCTGGAATACCGTGGCTACGACTCCGCGGGTGTCTGCGTCCAGCAGGGCCGCCGTCTCGATGTCGCCAAGAAGGCCGGCCGGGTCGAGAACCTCGCCAAGGTGGCGGCCAAGCACCGTTTCACCGCCACCACGGGCATCGGCCATACGCGCTGGGCCACCCACGGCGGCGTGACCGATGCCAATGCCCACCCGCATGTCAGCAGCGACGGCAAGTTCGCCCTCATCCACAACGGCGTGATTGAGAACTACGCCCAGATGAAAACCTTCCTCGCGGGCAAGGGATTCGCCTTCCAGTCCGAGACCGACACCGAGGTGCTCTGCAACCTCATCGCCTATCATTATGCCAAGGAGCCGGCGCGCGCCAAGGGCCGCAACCGCTTTCTCGAAAGCGTGCGCAAGACGCTCCGCCACGTCGAGGGCACCTATGGGATCGCCGTACTCTGCACCGATTTTCCCGGGGAAATCGTCGGCGCACGCAAGGCCTCGCCGCTCATCCTCGGCGTGGGCGACGGCGAATACATCCTCGCGTCGGACGCCTCGGCGCTCGTCAGCCGGACCCAGAATGTCGTCTATCTCAAGGACGGCGAACTCGCCCATCTGACCCCGAAGGGTTTCTCCCTTTCGACCCTTGATCAGGCTGACGTCTCCCCCGTCGTCGACCGGATCACGTGGTCCATTGCCGACTCCGAACTGGGTTCGCACGCCCACTTCATGGAAAAGGAGATCTTCGAGCAGCCCGCCGCGCTCGAAAATGCCATGCGCGGCCGCTTCTCCGCCGACGGCAGCACCGCCCAGTTCGGCGGCCTCAACATCTCCGCCGGGGAATTCCGCGAGATGGAGCGCTTCATGTTCTGCGCCTGCGGCACCGCGTGGCACGCCTGCCTGGTAACCGAGCATCTCATCGAGCGTTTTGCCCGCGTCCCCGTCGAGGTCGATTACGCCTCGGAGTTCCGGTACCGCAATTCGCCGCTCGATCCCCGGACGCTGTTCTTCGTCATGAGCCAGTCCGGCGAGACCATCGACACCCTCGCCGCCCTGCGCGAGGCCAAGCGCAAGGGCTACCGTGTCATGGCCGTCAACAACGTGGTCGGCTCCAGCATCGCCCGCGAGGCCGACGGCGGCATTTACCAGCATGCGGGGCCCGAGGTCGGAGTGGCCTCGACCAAGGCCTTCACTTCCCAGCTGCTCATCGGTGCCATGATCGCTCTCTACGTCGCCCGGATGCGCGACATGAGTTTCAGCGACGGCGTCGAATATGTGAACGCACTCAAGGGCGCACCCGATCTTGTGCGCCAGATGCTCAAGCAGGCCCCGCGCATCAAGGCCATCGCCAAGCGCTACGCCCATTATCACGACATGCTGTTTCTTGGGCGGTTATCGCTCTTCCCGCTCGCGCTGGAAGGTGCGCTCAAGCTGAAGGAAATCTCCTACCTCCACGCCGAGGGTTATCCCGCCGCGGAGATGAAGCACGGGCCGATCGCGCTCATCAGCGAGAAATGCCCCAGCGTCTTCTTCGCGCCCAAGGGCGAAATTTTCAGCAAGATCGTTTCCTCCATGCAGGAGATCAAGGCACGGAAGGGCCCGATCATCGCCATCGCCACCGCCGGCGCCGAGCTGCCTCCGGGCCTGGCCGATGACGTGATCCTGATGCCCGAATGTCATGAGGCAGTGCTGCCCATCATCGCTTCGATTCCGGTCCAGCTGCTCAGCTATTATATCGCCCTGGAACGCGGCTGCGATGTGGACAAGCCGCGCAACCTCGCCAAATCCGTCACGGTGGAGTAAATTTCCTATAACACATACTGTTGAGGATCTTTCCGAGGAGTTTTCGCTAGAGATAGAAACCGAACATCTTGGGTTAAACCAAGTCCCTGACCGTAATCAGAAGAGGCATGATATCATGCTGCAGCTTGCCGAGAAACGGTGCACCGGAGGGGAAATAGCGGCATATTTGAACAAGCGCGGGTACAAAACCCCTCAGGGTAAGGAGTACTATGCCAAACTCGTTGGAGCGACTTTGTCGAAAATACGCCGCAGAGAACAAAGACGGCGAAAATGCACCTATAAGGGGTCAGAAATCACCTATTGGCTGAGGCAAAGATGACCCTAGTTTAGGGACCATTATTTCGGTCAGATACGAGGAGATGGAGACACCCGGACGTATAAATACGTCTGATTTATGTGTCACTCCGCCCCCTCATCAGAGCTCAAGAAAGCCATTCAAGAATACCTTTCAGAGGTACCCCTGACCAATTGCTTCGGCGTATCCTTAACACTGAAACAAAACACCTCAGGAGTATATCTGGATGATATCCGAGCCTCTCAGAACCTTCGTCACTTCCTTAACCTTCTCAATTCCGAGGTCTATGGGAAACGGTTCAGACGATTCGGCAAGAAACTGAACGTCATCCCCTCCTTGGAACGATCCTTAAGCCACCGACTTCACTATCACCTGATCCTTCAGAACCCTTATCCGGAGAATCCAACCACCTTCTCTCGGTTGGTTGAAGCCCTATGGTCCAAGACTCAGTTCGGGTACGTCCAATCTCATATTGATCAACAAATCGATCAGGGTTGGACCCATTACATCACTAAATTTAAGACAGCCAGCGATGGCATTGATTGGGAGAATTATCACTGGAACTGACGGGCATATGCCCCTGTTACCGACTCCTGGTTCATTGGATCTCTTCTGCAGAGGTCCTTTAATAATTCACCGTACCCTAATGCTGAACAGTACTGAACAGAGTGAATCCTGAGTCCACCAGACCAAGGCAGATGCTGAGTGAATCCAACCACAGTGTGTATCCTGATCACCTCGGAAAGAAATCCTCTACCGAATCACACAGTCATCCTCTGAGCACACATTCCTCTCACACGTCCAAGTAACTCATCAATAAATTATCACCAACTAAAATGCTTATGAATCACCAAAATAACCTCTTCCTCATGAACTTTAGAATACCCAAGCAACTCAAGGATCAGTTCCAGCAAACTTGTAGGAGAAACCAATCCTTCATGACGTCTGAACTCGTGAGGCTCGTGACCTATTACCTACTCGAAGAGTCAAAAGTACATCAGGTCTTACAAGCACCAGAGGTCAGCAAACAAGGTCACGCCATCAGGCAACTAGCACCCGCAAGCATCCAGAGCTGGGAAAGCTCCTATTAAAACATGAATAACCCTATTACATCCAGAAAAGTGACCCGCAATGACCTGAACAAGAGAATCAAGGATCACACTCAGTTTGAGGTCATTGAGCCCGTGACCAGAGACAACCTCTTCAAGGTGCAGCAATCGCTTAGAAAGCAGCTAAACAGCGGCGCAAGTGTGTCCTTGATCGTAGTACCTGCGGCGAAAGACGGCGACTAAGATTCGGGATTGATCGCCATATTTGAATTTAAATCGAGCTGGTGATCAGCTTCTCGAGTACCAAATCTTAATAAAATGAAACCCAAAACTAAATCACAAGCCAACGAGTTCGAGCTCACCCTTTTAAGCTCTGAGACAGAGGTCTGCATTTTGAGGCTCACGAAAGCCGAATTCAAAGAGTGCGCCAAAAACGGTATGTCCTACGAGAAATACGAGGAGTTGGACGGCTCTGCCGAAGTCAGCGGCGCCACACGCGATGGACCCCTTCAACTTGAAATCGACGGAAAGAAGGTCCCTCGCTCCGATGCGTTGCTGCTCAAGCTTTATAAGAAAGCCAAGGCGGAGGCGCTGAAACAAGACCGACAATCAATGCCACCGCCGGATCAATATGCAGCAATTATGGATAAGCTATCCAATGACTCTTGGCGTTTTATAAGAATCCACGAATGCTTTGACCCCAAGAAACTGAGCATGACCGTAAGCTTTGATAAGTGTCTCGGTCTCGACTCCCATGTCGTCGAGACATTCGAGCTAACGTACGACGGTATGCCATTCGAACTGAAGGAGAACGCAGGCACCGACGTCGACTCTTGCTACCTGCTGAATTCAAAAGGCGAACAATTCGAGTTCGAGGTACTCGACGAAGAGTAAGAGCCGTCGTTGAGGGCAAGAATACTTGATGCGGTGCTATCGAGCAAATGCGCGCTCACTTGCTTATGACTGGCGCCAAGAACGAATGAGACAAGGCGTGTAGAGCCTACATTTCCGCATACTCTTCGTGGTTGAGCACGACTGCGCTGGCGGGCATGCCTTCCACATGCTAGCACGCCCAATCATTCTGCCAGCCCCGTTCGCCTCGATCGGCGCTGAACTCTTTTTAGGACAAGGATCCAACGCCCTTGAGGTGGTGAAATGCAAAGGTCTCGCAGCGAATCAGCTCGTTGAGGTCTGGAAAGCCCGTAGAGGTGGTCGAGCTTCACCCGTACTGATCGTTTCATCCCGATCAGACGGCTCGTTCGACCTCTGTGGGGTCGACGGTGAAAGCCCTCCGGTGATTCGAGGCATATCCGAATCACAGTGCAATGCTCTCACGGAGCATGCTGTCGATCTACCCGACCGTCATACCGCCATACGTTTTTGTTCACGTGCTCTGGAATCATTGGATACGGCACATCCAGGCACAAGGAACAGTGGGCTACTCACCACCCACATGGTGGAAAACGGCATTCAGGTGAGACCTGATTACGCCGCCGCATGTTTGCAAGGCGAGAGGGTACTCGGCAAAACTGGCACCGACTTGATCAGGGCGCTAGGTTTTACGGCAACAACGCACAAACACGTTCAGTTGGTGCGTTCAAAAGAGCGCAAGATTGCTGTCGCAGTCCTCCTCCAGCGCGACGAAACGCCCGACGCAGGTACTCAAAGACTCGGCAACTTAAGCCCCGTATCGTACGCCTTTGCCGAAGCGGATAAAGAGAACGTGGACTACGTCCTTTTGGTCCAAGACAGCGTTATCCGCCTCTACCCGACCGCGATGAATACGGGCGTGGGAAGGCGAAGCCGCACTGAGACTTTCCTTGAGATCGACGTGCGGCTACTCCCTCCCGCCCAAGCCGGTCTGCTCTGGTTGGCATTTAGCGCAGATGCACTCATGCCAGCTGGTTCACTTCAGGAACTCCTCAGTGAGTCTGGAAGGTTCGCTGGTGCACTCGCGATAAACCTTCGAGAGCGGATCTACGGCAAAGTGATGCCACTTTTAGCCACGGCGATCGCGGATGCCCGTCCCGGTAACAACAAGACGGTCGATAAGCTTGCAGAGACCTACCAAATGGCGGTGACGGTTCTTTTCCGCCTACTGTTCATTGCCTACGCAGAGGATAAGGACCTCCTGCCCTACAAGGTGGACGAGCGATACCGAGGAGCTTCGTTAAAGCGTCTGGCTTCGGAACTTCAAGCAAAGTTGAGCGACTCTGAACGCTATGGATCGGGACGCTACCTATGGGATAGGATATCGACTCTGTTCAATGCGGTCAGCACGGGCAACGAACTGCTTGGAGTTCCACAGTACAACGGTGGATTGTTTAGCGATGACCGATCCATTTCCCCTGCAGGTTACTATCTCTCCAAACTGGTACTCACTGATGCCAACTTCGGTCCAGCAATTGAACATCTTCTCCTGATCGAAGATTCCGAGTCCCATCAGTTGGGTCCCGTAGATTTCCGTTCACTATCTGTTCGAGAGTTCGGCACGGTGTACGAGGGATTGCTTGAGAGCGCGCTATCAGTTGCAGAAACAAATCTCTCGCTCGACAAAGAAGAGCACTACGTCCCCTCCAAACCAAGGGACGAAGTAGCCGTCAGCGCAGGTGAATTCTACCTGCACAACAAATCAGGCGCTCGAAAAGCGAGTGGATCCTATTTCACGAAGGAATTCGCGGTATCCGCCCTCCTTGATTCAGCCCTTGAGCCAGCACTTCTTGAACACTGCGCCAGATTGGACGCACTCGATGAAGTGGAGGCAGGACTCGCCTTCTTCGATTTTCGAGCCTGCGACCTCGCGATGGGAAGTGGCCACGTTCTAATTGCTGCCGTCGATCGCATCGAAAGGTCTTTCTCCGGTT
>CAIONS010000035.1 GCA_903859715.1 uncultured Opitutia bacterium | reverse complement strand
CGGCACCGGGCCCAAGGCGACCACCACGGTGGCCTTCACCCGGCTCGATCCCAAGGACGACAGCCCCGGTTCACCCCGCCTCCTCGGCGCGGAGTGGCTCGCCCGCTGGCGCCGCAGCGGCTCGAAATATCCGCCCGGGCTCGACGAATCGCAAAAGGCCGCGTTCGAGCAACGCTTCGAAGCACACCCGCAATTCGCGCCGGAAGCGTGAACGTGGGTCAAAACCCCGCGCCCCCCCGGAAGGCGCTGTCGGTTCGATGGGCAGCGACCCTCCGCGCAGGCTTACTGGCCATTCGAGGCCACCGGCCACAGCGCCCCCTTGGTCGCGCCCGTTGCCTCCAGGACCGACCGGTCAATTCCGGTAAGGATTTTCCCCAGAAGCGAAATGACTTCCGGCTGATCAAAATAGGCGCTGTGGATTTGCATGCCTGCGATGGCCGGGGGAAAAAAGCCCGAGCAATCCACGTCCCACACATTGTCCTTGTCCGTGGGCGGCTCCACCGCCAACCCGCTTCGGCCCAGTCTGCGGGTGCCGAAATGCTTCAGGCCGGCGGAGGCGCCCAGGACCGCGTCCCGGCCGGAATAAAGCGCGGTCACCCGATAACAGAGATTCGCCACCGCATTCCCGTCGGCGGCATCGTTTGAGGCGGGTTCAAAAAGGTCGTTGTCCACATCCGCGGCGATCATCACCAGCTGGTTGATCAGGCTCGCGAGCAAGGGTTGGTTCGCCCGGGCCCAGGCGCTGGCCATGGCCTTTTGCAGGAGATAATTTCCCATGCTGTGGGCCACGATGGATAGTTTTGCGCGGCAGGCCTTGGCCGGGTCGGACGCGAACTGCTGTTTTCCCAGCAGCCAGCCGTAAAGTTCGTAAAGCACGGTCGCCAGATCGTCGGCGCATTCCCTGGCATGGCTCCGGTCAGGTAGATACCCGAGCACGCTGCCCAGTGATGGCCAGTCAAAACTGATGCAGAGCCCCAGTCCCTCCGCGCCGCTGAAAAGGTTGGCGCATAACTGCTGGTAGCGTTTGGCGGCATCCTGCCATCCGACGTTGTAACCATGCACCATGAAGGTGACGTGCTGCTGGTCCTCGTTGGCCGCCTGCGGCAGGATGGGAAAATTGTCGGCCGCGGCGATCAGCGCCTGCTTGAAATCGTCGTGGGTCGCCGGTTTCCAACTCGCGAAAACATCCAGTGGTCCGCCGTCGCTGGTCCAGTAGGACAACCCGCCCCGGTCGCCCCCGAAGCCATCGGCCAGCACGGTACGGTCTGAAATCATCCAGTATTTCGGCATGGGGAATTCCTTGCGGTGAAGATGGCCTGGGTGGGTTCGTGAGACGCGATCTGCGGCTTCAGGCTAGGCGGAGACTCATGATTTTTCGCGAGGGAATCCAAGTCAAAAGGGCAGGCCTTGGCCGGGCCCACTCCCGTTGCATGGCCAACCCGCCGGTGGACGAGGATAGTGCACCCCGGCATGGCGGGGCCCGGTGGAACACAACCGGGAGGTCGCGTTTCCGTCGGGCGCCTGCGTTCAGGGCTTGGGCACGGCTGCGGCCGGAGGCGTCGCGGCCGGCGGGCCGCCGGGGCCGGGGGTGCCGCGGGGGATCGGGGTGTTGGCGCTTTCGGGCACATTCTCCGCGGGCGCGGCGGCGGTGTAGGTCGAGCCCGGGAGCGGCAGGCCTTTGCCGGCGATGGAGTCGTCGTCCACCCGCTCGCGCTGCTGGTCGGGCACGCCGGCGAAGCGTTCCGTGGAGAAATCGGACACCTGGTTGAGCTTGAAAGCCGGGACGCCGGCGGCGGCCTGCACCCGGGTATTCCGGAAGGTCACGCCGGCCACGTCGTAGAGCATGATGGGCGGGCGGGCGTCGTCGGCGATCACGCTCAGTTCAACCTGGTCCACGGTCACCCGGCGCGCGTGCCGCACATAAAGGCCGTAGGCGGGGAGCGTGCCGAACATGGTGGGCTCGGGGTAGCCGTCCTCGTTCTCCATGATGCCGAAGGCATCCGGCGGGGCGGGCGGCAGGCCGGTGCCGCGACCGTCGGCGCGGCGGTTACCACCGCGCGCGGCGCCCGCCTTCTGGGGCGCGATCACGCCGTCGCCGCCCTTGTAGAGGATGCGGATGTTGCTGAGGTTGACGTCCTCGACCGGGTGGCCGGGAATGCCGCTGATGATCGAGGCCGCGCGGGAGGCGGCGTAGGCCACGACGACGTTGCTGATGTTGACGCGGCGGATCGCGCCGATGGCGACCCCCTGCGGTCCGCGCATGCGTGCGCCGAGGCGGATGAAGATGGGCGGGTTCGAGATGTACTGCATCGAGATGTTGCTGATCGTCACGTCCTCTATGATGGCGCCGTCAACGCTCTCGAGGGCGAGGCCGTTGCAGTGGACGAAAATGCAGTTGG
>CAIONS010000034.1 GCA_903859715.1 uncultured Opitutia bacterium | reverse complement strand
GCACCGCGCGGCCCCGATTGACGCCGCCACCTCGAGTGCGTATGGAAGCCTGACCCTCCGGGAAGCCTTAGGGCCCGCCACCGACCGCCAAAAAAGGTGAACCTTTACAGAAACAATCCTCGACACGCCTTCTCATGGAAGCCGCCAGAGCCAACTCGGGCCTTCGGCCCGAGTGGCTCATCTTGAACGTTAGGCAAAGATTCCGTATGCAACCAGTAGCCGGAGAAGTTGAAGAAGCGAAGCGTCATCCGAATGGCTGGGTCTATCGGATCAAGGGAGATTTCCTGCCAGGAGAAGCAGTTCCGAAGGAAGCCATCGTGGGTGCGTGGAAAGTCGATGCGAGTGGAAAGATTGTCGGAGAGTTCATGCCGAATCCCACTCACGTGTCGACCTTCGAGAAGAAAAATGAATAGTTTCAGGTTTGAAGTGCGACAGAAGTGAAGCGGTCGCGGCGCTTGAAGTAGGTCCGGGTTCCTGAGTAAACGATGAACAGCGTGAGAAAGGGCCTGAACCAAAGGGTAGTACGACCGTGATCTTCGCGATTAAAGCCGAAGTGCGGAACCCACGTGCGGCGACGTTCGAGTTCAGCGCGCAGAAGACCATGTATGGGGGCAAGCATATCGCCAAGGGCGACACGGTCTTCGTCTTCGCGAGCGAGAACGAAGGCGGCCCGGGTCTCATCGCAAGCGGTGTCGTCACCTCCGCCGCACCGATCGCAAAGAAACGCGGGGTCGCCCGGCAAACGCCTCGCGTGAGCATCACCGTCCGGCGAACCGCGCTCGCAAAGCGACGCCTGGGACGGAGCGAGCTCAAGCCTTTTTCCGACTGGAACGACGGCCGCCCGGAGACCGAGCTCAATTTCAAATTCTATCGTCAGGCCACGAACAAGATCGTCGGCCTATCGGATGAAGCGGCGGCGTTCCTCCGCGGATTCTTTTAAGCCTTCGCCATCAGAATCCGGCTCTCGTTCGCGGGGCTTTTCTCCCGCGCTTTGCATCTCGCCGAAAAACTAATCCTTGAAATCGGCGCGCGCGGGGCCTAACGCCTCGCGACCTCATGAAGTCACTCATCATCGCTGAGAAGCCGTCCGTCGCGGCCGATCTCGCCAAGGCCCTCGGCAAAATTCCCAAGAAGGGTGACCATTACGAGAACGACGAATACGTCATCTCCTACGCCCTCGGCCACCTCGTGGAACTCGAGATGCCCGAGGACATCGACAAGAAGAAATACGGCTTCTGGCGGCTCGAGATGCTGCCCATCATCCCGGAAAAATTCGGCCTCAAGCCCATCGAGGCCTCCAAGGAGCGCTACGGCGCCCTGAAAAAGCTTCTCGCCCGCAAGGACATCAACGAGGTCATCAACGCCTGCGACGCCGGCCGCGAGGGCGAGCTCATCTTCGCCTATCTCTACCAGCTCACGAAATCCAAGCTG
Organism: uncultured Opitutia bacterium; assembly: GCA_903859715.1. GTDB lineage: Bacteria > Verrucomicrobiota > Verrucomicrobiia > Opitutales > Opitutaceae > Opi-474. Next base: position 4,539 of record CAIONS010000034.1, on the reverse strand, counting down.
CCCGTGAAGCGCGCCTGGATGCAGACGATGACCACCGGCGGCATCCAGGAGGCGTTCAAGAATCTCCGTGACGGCGCCAAGATGGCTGGCCTCGCCGACGCCGCCCGCTGCCGCAGCGAGAGCGACTGGCTCATCGGCATCAACGGCACCCGCGCCCTCACCAAGCGCATGTTCGGCTCCCGCGCCGGCAACGTCGCCTCCGTCGGCCGCGTGCAGACGCCCACCCTCGCGATCGTCTACGCCCGCGAGCTGGAAATCCGCAATTTCAAGCCCCGTACCTTCTGGCGCGTCACCGCCACGTTTGAGGTCGCCAAGGGCAGCTATGAGGGTGTCTACCAGCGCCCCAATTTCAAGCGCGCCGAGAACGACGACCACGACCGCATCGACCGCATCTGGGAGAAAGCCCGCGCCGAGGCCGTCCTCGCCGCCTCCCAAGGCCACCCCGCCGCCGCAGTCAACGACGAGAAAAAAGGCAGCACCCAGGCCGCGCCCCGCCTCTACGATCTGACCACCCTGCAGCGCGAGGCCAACAACCGCTTCGGCCTGCCTGCCCGCCGCACGCTGCAGATCGCGCAGTCCCTCTACGAAAAGCACAAGGCGATCACCTATCCCCGTACCGATTCCCGCGCCCTGCCCGAGGATTACATCCCGACCTGCCGCGAAGCGCTCACCAATCTCCCCGGCGATCTCGGCACGCATGCCCAAAAGGTCCTCAGCGAGGGCTGGCTGCGGCCCAACAAGCGCATCTTTAATAATGCGCAGATCTCCGATCACTTCGCCATCATCCCGACCACCACCGAGGTCCGAGGTCTCGATGAGATGGAGGCCAAGGTCTATGACATGATCGCCCGGCGTTTCGTCGCCGCGTTCTATCCCGCCGCGGAGTTCGATGTCACCACCCGGACGAGCACGATCGCCGGCCATGATTTCAAGACCGAGGGCAAGGTCCTCACCGCCCCCGGCTGGCTCGCCGTCTATGGCAAGGCCACGGTGGACGATGACTCCGCCGACTCGAAGGCGCTTCCCGCCTTGACCGCGCCCGACGGCTCACCGCCGAAGGCCAAGACCACCGAGACCAAGCTCCACGAGGAATCCACCCGTCCGCCCCCACGCTACACGGAAGCCACGCTGCTTTCCGCAATGGAAGGCGCCGGCAAGCTGATCGAGGACGAGGAGTTCGCCGAGGCCATGAAGGAGCGCGGCCTGGGCACGCCGGCCACGCGCGCCGACACCATCGACGGCCTCATCAACCAGAAATACATGGATCGCGCGCAGCGCGATCTGATGCCGACTGCCAAGGCCGAGCAGCTGCTCCAATTTCTCTCTGCCGTGAAGGCCGACGCCCTCACCCTGCCCGCCATGACCGGCGAGTGGGAGTTCAAGCTCCGCCAGATGGAGCACAACAAATTCCCCCGCTCGCAGTTCATGGACGAGGTCATCGAGCAGACGAAGGGCATCATCGAGCGCGTGAAAAACTTTGAGGAGGACGATTCCGTCGCCCGCGTCACCGAGATCCTCTCGCCCACCGACGGCAAGCCGCTGCGGGAAACGCTGCGCGGCTACAAATCCCAGGACGGCGAGTTCATGGTCTACAAGGTCATCGGCGGCCGGAAAATGGAGGAGTCCGAGGTGCGCGACCTCGTCGTGAACCGCTCCGTCGGCCCGCTCGACGGCTTCATCTCCGCCAAGACCCGCAACCGCTTCTCCGCCCTGCTCCGCCTCGTGAAGGACGAGGAGAAGGGCAAATGGAAGGCCGAGTATGACTTTGGCGACAAGGTCGACCTCGGCACGGTCGAGCCCTACTGGACCGACCCGAAGACCGGCGCCGGCCTCTGCGAAGTGGGCTCCAGCCATGTGCTCCGCGAAAAGGAAGGCGACGTGTGGAAGCAGACCTTCCGCATCGGCCGCCTGATGTGCCAGAAACCCATCACCCGGGAGTACGCCATCCAACTCGTCAGCGAGGGCAAGACCGAGCTGATCAAGGGCTTCATCTCCAAGAAAGGCCGGCCGTTCGATGCCTTTCTGAAGCGCGAAGGCGCCAAGTTTTCCTGGGAGTTCCCGCCGCGCGCCCCGAAACTCGACAAGGACGGCAAGCCCATCGCCCGCAAGAGCAAGGCCCCGCCGGATCTCTCGTCGGCCATCGTCCTCGAGGAAAGCAAGGCCTTCAAGGGCGAGGTGCTCCAGGCCGGCGACAGCTATTATGTGCGCCGTCCCGACCAGGATAACCGCATCGTCTTCACGATGAAGCGCCATATCTGCCAGAAGGAGATTCCCCCGGGTGAACTGCACAACCTGCTCGAAAACGGCCGGACCAATCTCATCGAGGGCTTCGTCTCGAAGCGGAACATGCCCTTTAACGCCTTCCTGGTCCTGTCAAAGACGCGGACCAAGGCGGATTTTGAGTTTCCACCGCGCTGAGTCCCGGACGTTGTCCAGCGGGTAACCTCAAGCGGCGCAACGCGTCATGGAGACACCGTGAAATCCCTGAAAAACTACCTCATCCTCTTTTTCGCGCTCACAACGCTGGCCGGCGGCGTTCTGGCGTGGCAGCAATACCAGGAACTGGTGAAACTCCGCGCGGCCGCGCTGTCCAACGATGATCGCGCCGACTGGCAGAAGCGCCTGTGGGCGGCGCAGAAACGCCAGCATGAGCTCGAGGCCGCCCTGGCCGCGCTCAAGAATCAGAATGGCGGACGGGATCTGGATGCCGACGGCAATGGTCCCAATGGACCCGGCCAGGGTCGCCGCGCCGGTCGCGGAAACATGGCGGCGAACTTCATGGCCCTGATGGAAAAGCCCGAGATCCAGAAGCTCATGGCCATCCAGCAGCGCGGCGCACTCGACAGCCGCTATGCCGCGCTCTTCAAGAATCTTAACCTCAGCCCGGAACAGCTCGCCAAATTCAAGGATCTGCTGGTGGAGAAAGGCAGCGCCATCGCCGATGTGATGGCCGCGGCCCGGTCCCAGGGCGTAAGTCCGCAGTCCGATCCCGCTCAGTTTCGCGCCCTCATCGCCGACGCCCAGGCCCAGGTCGATGCCAACATTCAGGCGACCCTCGGTGACGCCGCCTTCGCGCAGTATCAGCAATATCAGCAGACCCTCCCGCAGCGCAATGTCGTGAGCCAGCTGGCACAATCGCTGAGCTACACCAACACTCCGCTGACCGACGCCCAGACCGAGCAGATGGTGCAACTGCTCGCCAGCACCAGTCCGCCCGCCTCGACGGCGGCCATCACGCGAGCCGAAGTCGCCGCGAGTCTCGGGGTTGGCTTTGGTGGCGGAGGGGGCGGCGGTGGCAGCCAAATCACGGACGCCGCGATCACGCAGGCGTCATCCGTGCTCGCGCCCGCCCAGGTGCAGGCGCTCCAGCAGTTGCAGCAGACCCAGCAGGCCCAGGCCCAGATCAACGCCGCCATGCGCGCGCAGTTCGGCGGCGGGCAAAACCGGGCCGCCACGCCGGTCACCACGCCCACGCCTCCGCGCGGCTGATGACAGCGAAAACGCTTGTCGCGCTGTTTTGACCTTCGGATAGTCGCGGGGAGTCGTTAATCCCTCCGCCATGATCGTCACCACCGCGCAGCTCTTCAAACACGCCTACGGCAAGTATGCCGTTGGCGCCTACAATATCAACAACGCCGAGCAGGCGATGGGCCTCTTCAAGGGCTGCATCTCCTCCCAGGCGCCGTTCATCATCCAGATTTCCAAGGGCGCGCGCAAATACACCGACAAGCGGATGCTCGAGGCCATCATCCGCTCGGCGGCCGAGATTTTCCCCGACGCCATCTTCGCCGTCCACCTCGACCACGGTGACGAGCAGACCTGCTACGAGTGCATCGACTCCGGCTTCTTCAGCTCCGTGATGATCGACGCCTCGCACGAGTCCTTCGACGAGAATGTCGCGATCACCAAGCGGGTCGTGGACAAGGCCCACGCCAAGGGCATCTCCGTCGAGGCCGAGCTCGGCATGCTCGGCGGCGTGGAGGAGGACATCAAGGTGGACGAGGGCCACGCGATGCTCACCAATCCCGACGAGGCCAAGGATTTCGTGGCCAAGACCGGCTGCGATTCCCTCGCCTGCGCCATCGGCACCTCGCACGGCGCCTTCAAGTTCAAGGGCAAGCAGTCCCTCCACTTCGACGTCCTCGAGAAGATCAAGGCCCTCCTCCCCGGCTTCCCGCTCGTCATGCACGGCTCGTCCTCCGTCCCGCAGGACGAGGTCGCGCGCATCAACGCCGCCGGCGGCAAGATCGCCGGTTCGATGGGCGTGAATGTCGACGAATATCTCCCGGCCGCCAAACGGGGCGTGACCAAGGTCAACATCGACACCGACGGCCGCCTCGTCTGGACCCGCGTGCACCGCGAGTATTTCCGCGACAACCCCGGCGACTTCGATTTCCGCCCGGCCGGCAAGATCTTCATCGAGGAGTACGCGAAGTTCATCGCCAGCCGCAACGTCCTCCTCGGCAGCGCCAACCAGCTCGCCGACCTGCGCAAGAGCCTCGGCAAATAATTTCCCGCAGTCTTCTTTTCAGAATGTAG
>CAIONS010000033.1 GCA_903859715.1 uncultured Opitutia bacterium | reverse complement strand
CTTCCATCCCTGGCGCCGGTCAGGCCCGCCGAGCCGGGCCTTCCCTCCGCCAGGGATGGACAACCAGCGTCAGTCGTATCAACATCAACCAATCGCCCAGACCGACTCTAGGGATGGACCGAAAAGAGGGATCCACTCAATTCCAAGGCTTCGAATCGAATCGCCCGCGCGCCTATAGGCGCAATGAAGTCTTTTCTCAGCCCCTGCGCCCTTGTGCCTTTTTGTGGCCATCCCGTGAGATCGTTGTGCCTTTCGGGATTAAAAAATTGCGCCGGAGTCGCATCGCATTCTGGGCGTGTTTTCCGCGCCGGCCGCACTTAGGTTTTTGGCCGTGCATCTCACCCATCTCGCTTGCACCGCCTGCGGTCTCGAACACGCCGCCACCGTCCCCCAGAATCTCTGCACCGCCTGCGGCAAGCCGCTCTTTGCCCGTTACGATCTCGCCGCCGCTGCGCGCACCCTGACCAAGGAGTCGCTTCGCGCCCGCGTGAAATCCCTCTGGCGCTACCGCGAGGTGCTGCCGGTGAAGTCCGACGCCGATATTGTCACGCTCGGCGAGGGTTGCACCCCGCTGCTGCCGGCGCCGCGACTTGGCGCGAAGCACGGCATGAAGCAGCTCTTCATCAAGGACGAGGCGCAGAATCCCACCGCCAGCTTCAAGGCCCGCGGCATGGCCACTGCCGTTTCCATGGCGAAGCAGTTCGGCCTGAAGAAGCTCGCCGTCCCCTCCGCCGGCAACGCCGCCGGCGCGCTCGCCGCCTACGCGGCCCGCGCCGGGATGGAGGCGCACATCTTCATGCCGCGCGACACGCCCCGCGCCAATATCATCGAGTGCGAGCAGATGGGCGCGCACGTCACGCTCATCGACGGCCTTATCACCGACTGCGGCGCGGAGGTGGCGAAACGCAAGGCCGCCGAGGGCTGGTTCGATGTCTCGACCCTGAAAGAGCCCTACCGCGTCGAGGGCAAGAAGACCCTCGGCTACGAACTCGCCGAGCAGCTCAACTGGACGCTGCCCGATGTCGTTCTTTATCCCACCGGCGGTGGCACCGGCCTCATCGGCATGTGGAAGGCCTTCGATGAGATGAAGCAACTCGGCTGGATCGGGAGCAAACGTCCGCGGATGTTCACGGTGCAGGCCGAGGGCTGCCAGCCGATCGTCCGCGCCTTCCAGGCCGGCGATAAATTCGCCGCCGAGCACACCGGCGCGCACACCCGCGCTTCGGGCCTGCGCGTGCCGAAGGCCATCGGTGACTTCATCATGCTCGACGCGCTGCGAAAATCCGGTGGCGGCGCCATCGCGATCAGCGACACCGAGATGATCGCCTGCACGAAGGAAGTGGGCGCCGCCGAGGGCGTCTTTCCCGCCCCGGAAGGCGCCGCCTGCTACGCCGCCCTGAAGGCCCTCCTCGCCGCCGGCACGATCCGGCCCGACGAAACCACCGTGCTCTTCAACACGAGCACCGGGCTGAAATACTTGGAGTGCTACGGCGGGTGAAACCCGCCGGGAACTCTGCCCAGCCTCCTCACGTCGGCTGCTACTGACTGGCGGAATCCAAGCTTGGCTAGTAGCAGCCGAGGTAACGAGGCTGGGGCGCACGCGCATGCCCCTATCCCGCCACGAGCCTAAAGGTTATCTGCCTCGCGTGGCGCCGGAGTTTTACCAAAGCACCGCCGTGATCTTCTGGACTCATACCATCGAAGATCGCCGCACCGGTTGGCTAAACCCAACATTCCATCAGGCCTTCCGGGAGATTGTTCTGCACGCCGCGATCCGCGAGCAACTCCTTTGCCCGATTTATACCCTCATGCCCGACCATCTGCATCTTGTCTGGATGGGCGTGAGCCCGACTTCGAATCAGCGACGGGCCAGTTCCTTCCTGCGTCAACGTCTCATCCCGCTGCTGGAGCCAAATCGCTTTCAGCACCAAGCCCACGATCATGTGCTGCGCGAGCAAGAGCGGAAGAGGAACACCTTCTCAGCAACCTGCACTTATATCGCGGAGAATCCGGTAAGAGCCGGGCTCGCCGCTGATCGCAGCGCATGGGACTACACGGGCTGCATCGTTCCCGGGTATGTAGACCTGTATCCACTCCAACCGGACTATTGGGGAAAATTCTGGCGAATCTACGCTGCCGCGATGGGGCGCGGCGGGATTGGGAAAATCGCGACGCCCTGACAGCCTCCTTACGTCGGCTGCTACTAAACTTTGCCGCCCAGTAGCAGCCGACGTCAGGAGGCTGGGCCCACACCGAACCCACCCCTCAACGCACCTGCAGCGTATCCCCCTCGAACGTCAGCCCGAATTCCGGCACCACCACCCCCTTGCGGGCGCCTTCCTTTTTCACGCTGCCCGCCAGCCACGCATCGTAACCGGCCGCTTTCGCGGCCGCGAGAACCGCCTCGGCCGACTTCGGATCCACGTACGCCGCGAAGCCGATGCCCTGGTTGAAGGTCGCGTACATCTCGCGCCGCGAAATCGGACCCGCCTCCTCCAGGAACTGAAACAGCGCCGGCGCGGGCCGCGGCGCCGTGATTTCATAAACGAACGGCTCCTCCAGCCGCATCAGCTTGCGCCAGCCATGACCCGTCACGTGCGCGGCGTAGTTGAGCTTCAAGCCGCGCCGCTGACACTCGCGCACAAAGGCCACGTAGATCACCGACGGTGCCAGCAGCGCCTCGCCATAAGTGCGGGCGTCGCCATGCGCGATCGGCGTCTGGTAACCCTGCGGGAGTTTTTCCGCGATCAGCCGGCAGAGGCTCAGCCCGTTCGTCTGCACGCCCGAGCTTGCCAGGAAAATGATGCTATCGCCGTCCTTGACGTCACCCGTGATGCGCAGGCTCTTCGGCGAAATCTTCCCGATCGCCGAGCCAGCCAGCACGATGGTCGCGGCGTTCACGATCCCGCGCAGCGTGGGCGTCTCGCCGCCACCCCAGACCGCGCCGGCCTGACGGCAGCCTTCGGCCCACCCCTCCACCAGCGCCTCCATGCGTTTCGCATCGGCAAACCACGCCGACTCGCCCACGGCCGCGTGCATCGCCACCGAGATCGGCAACGCACCGCAGGTCGCGAGGTCGTTGACGATCGTCGCGACCGTATCGATGGCGATCTCGCGGTAGAAATTCTTCCGGGTCGCGGCGTACACCGCGTCAGCCACCAGGTTCTTGGTGCCGAGCCCTTCCTCGACATGCGCGAGGTAATGGTCCGCCGCTTCCATCAGGTAGGCACTCTCCCCGCGCGTGCTCGCGGGCTCCGCGTAGCCATGGTCCGTGAGCAGCCCCGCCGTCGTCTTCGCCGCGCGCTGGCACGCCCGCTTGAACGCGTCGAGCTGGTCGTAGTTAACGCCGGAGGATTCGTAGCTGAGTGACATGCTAGATCGCGGAAACGCAGAAGAGCGGAAGCGCGGAATTCATGAATTCATATTCCGGGCCTCCGCGCTTCCGCGATCAATAACTCCGGCCCTCGGCCTTCTCGTAATAATTCACGAAGGCCTGGTTCACCACGCGATAGCCGCCGGGCGTGGGATACTTGCCCGTGAAATACCAGTCGCCCGTGTGCGCCGGGACGGCGGCATGCAGGTTCTCAATGGTCTGGAAGATGATCTCGATCTCACCCTGCCATTCGATGCCCTTCGGCCGCACGCGCTCGACAATCTTCCGGGACAATTCCTCGGGCGTGAAGGGCTCGTAGATTTTCCGCACATGGTTGACCGTGCCGCCACGCGCCACCTCGTCGCGGCAGAGCGCATAGACTTCCGCCAGCAGCGCCGACTGCCCGCGCTCCTTCAGCAGTTCGACGGCGGCCTCGAACGCGATGAATTTGCCGACCTCCGACATGTCGATGCCATAGCAGTCGGGATAGCGGATCTGCGGCGCGGTCGAGACAATGATGATCTTCCGCGGGTTGAGCCGCGCCAGGATGCGGAGGATCGATTTGCGCAGCGTGGTGCCGCGCACGATCGAGTCATCCACGCACACGAGGTTGTCCCCGGGCTGCACCGAGCCGTAGGTGATGTCGTAGATGTGGCTCGCGAGCTGGTTGCGCATGGTCTCCTGGCCGATGAACGTGCGGATCTTGATATCTTTGCTCACGACCTTCTCGCCGCGCGGCCAGTTACGCAGGATGAGTTCGTCCAGTAACGGCTCGGTGAGCTTCCCCGCGGCCTGCGCCTCGAGGATCGCCGCCTTCACCTCGTCGCGACGGCGCGTGCGCAGCGCCGACATCAGCCCGTAGTAGGCGACCTCGGCGGTGTTCGGAATGAACCCAAACACCGTCCTCGCCCAGTCGTGGCCGATGGACTTGATCACCTGGTCCGCCAGCCCGCCGCCGAGCGCCTGCCGTTCGCGGTAAATATCCAGGTCGTTGCCCCGCGAGAAATAGATGCGTTCAAACGAGCACGAGGCGCGCGGCAGCGGCGGGGTGAAGGCCTTCGCCGAGACCGCGCCATTTTTCTTGATGACGACGACATGGCCGGGCTCGACCTCCTTCACCTGCTCGACGGCGAGGTCGAACACCGTCATGAGCGGCGCCCGCTCGGACGCGAAGGCGATGACCTCGTCGTTCTGAAACCAGAAGCAGGGCCGGATGCCCGAGGGATCGCGCGCCACGAAGGCGTCGCCGTTGCCGATCAACCCGGCGATGGTGTAACCGCCGTCCCACTTGTTGGCGGCCCGGGCAAGCACACGGGTGAGGTCCAGGTCCTCGCTGATGCGCTGCGAAATCTCGGCGCCGGGCAGGCCCTGCGAGCGCAGCTGGCGGTAAATCTCCTCGTGCTCCTCATCGAGGAAGAAGCCGATTTTCTCCAGCACCGCCTGCGTGTCGGTCGCGTAGATCGGGTGCTGGCCCATGTCCGTCAGCGAGTGGTTGAGCTCGGCGGTGTTGGTCAGGTTGAAATTGCCGCAGAGCGCCAGGTTGCGGGTCGGCCACGGGCTGCGGCGGAAGAACGGATGGCACGACGAGAGGTTGTAGCCGCCGCTGGTGCCGTAGCGGAGATGCCCGAGGAAAAGCTCGCCGCCGAAGTCGAAGGACTTCTTCACCGTGTCGGAAAACTCGGGGTGGATGGTGCCGGCCGCGACCTTCTCGTTGTATTGGGTGAGCAGCAGCTTGAAGATGCGGTCGAGCGGGTTCGATTTGACGCTGCGCTCGCGGAACATGAACGCCTCACCCGCCGGCATGTCGAGTTTCACGCAGGCCACGCCCGCGCCGTCCTGCCCGCGGTTGTGCTGCTTTTCCATCAGCAGGAAAAGCTTGGTGAAGCCCCACAGCGGCGAGCCGTATTTCTCCTGATAATAGGACAGCGGCTTCAGCAGCCGCACGAGGGCGATGCCGCATTCATGGGTGATCCGGTCGCTCATGGCGTCCGCCCCGTTTTTTTGCCGACCCACACCGCATTTGTCTTCCGGTTGGTCTCGCCGGGAAGGCTGGCAGCAGGTGTTGGGTGGGTCTGGATCCGCACGTGATGAGGGAAGACGGGTGATTTCGGTGAGGCGTGGGGAATGGTCAACGGCTTTCTAGCCGCATCCCGGCGAAAGCGCAAAAAAAGATACGATTTTAGAGTCTGCCTTCAAATTGTCCGACAGGTGGGCGGGCGCGTCCCTGTGCCCGCATTTTTGGAGCACCGCTCGCGAGTCACTCCGTTTAATGCTTTTAACAGAATGGCGCCGTCCGCCCATGCCGGCACGGGACGTGCCTGCCCACCTTCTGACCTTCGGAGAAGAAAATTTAATGGCACACACCCAGCCCCCTTGACCGCGGCGGGGATGTTCGGAAGCATCCGCTCCCTCAACCATGTTGATCCTCCGCGGCTCCTCTGCCCTGTCTCCCTTTCGACTCCAGAAGCTTCTTCAGGACCTCATCGCCGCCGGGCTCCCGGCCCGGACCGTCAGTGCCGAGTTCGTCCATGTCGTTGAGCTGGATTCCGACCTGACATCCGCCGAGCGCACCATCCTCGACCAACTTCTCACCTACGGGCCCAATCGCGCCGCCACCACGCCCACGGGTTTGCTCCAGGTCGTCGCCCCCCGCCCCGGCACCATCTCCCCGTGGTCCTCCAAGGCCACCGACATCGCCCGCCTCTGCGGCTTGACCCAGGTGAAGCGGATCGAGCGGGTGATCGCGTATTCCGTCGACTTCGCGACAGACGACCTCGTAGCAGCCGACGTAAGGAGGCTGGGGCAAACCCCAACCGCCCAAGCCAGCCTCGTCACCTCGGCTGCTACTTGGCTCAGCGACGCGCAGCTGCGCTCGCTGACCGCGAAACTCCACGACCGGATGACCCAGGTGATTTTCGGTGACTTCGATTCGCTCGCGGCGCTCTTCCGCCATGAGTCGCCCCGCCCGATGACCAGCGTGCCCGTGCTCGCGCAGGGCCGCGCCGCCCTTGTCGCCGCCAACACTTCCCTCGGTCTCGCGCTCGCCGACGATGAGATCGATTACCTAGTCCGGGCTTTCACGACGCTCCAGCGCGATCCGAACGACATCGAGCTGATGATGTTCGCCCAGGCCAACTCCGAGCATTGCCGCCACAAGATCTTCAACGCCACCTGGGACATCGACGGCAAGAAGCAGGACCTGTCGCTGTTCCAGATGATCAGGAACACCTACCAGCTGCACAGCGACGGGATCCTCTCCGCCTACAAGGACAACTCCGCGGTTCTCACCGGCACCCGCGGCGGACGTTTCTTTGTAGACCCGAAGACCGGCGAATACGCGGCGCACGACGAGGAGATTCACCTCCTCTGCAAGGTCGAGACGCACAACCACCCGACCGCCATTTCGCCGTTCCCCGGCGCCGCCACCGGCTCCGGCGGCGAGATTCGCGACGAGGGCGCCACCGGCCGCGGCGCCAAACCCAAGGCCGGCCTCAGCGGCTTTACGGTCTCCCACCTCCGGCTGCCCGGCGCCCTCCAACCTTGGGAACAGGACCACGGCAAACCCGGCCGCATCGTCTCCGCCCTCGACATCATGATCGAGGGACCGCTCGGCGCCGCCGCCTTCAACAACGAATTCGGCCGGCCAAACATCAACGGATACTTCCGGACGTATGAGCAGGAAGTCCCGGCCGCAGCACCCGGATTGTCTCACGCAGAGAACGCAAAGAACGCAGCGGGCTCGAATCCCAAACCCTCAGCTTCGGGAAACTCCGCGCTCTCCGCGCCTCCGCGTGAAAAAATTCCGGGTTCCAAGTCCGCCACCGAGCTCCGCGGCTACCATAAGCCGATCATGCTCGCCGGCGGACTCGGCAACATCCGCGACGGCCACGTCAAAAAGGGCGTCATCAACCCCGGCGACCAGCTCATCATCCTCGGCGGGCCCGCCATGCTGATCGGCCTCGGCGGCGGCGCGGCCAGCTCCATGGCCAGCGGGTCCGGCCAGGAGGATCTCGATTTCGCCAGCGTCCAGCGCGACAACGCCGAGATGGAACGCCGCTGCCAGGAGGTCATCGACCGCTGCTGGGCCCTCGGCGACGAGAATCCCATTTCCTTCATCCATGACGTCGGTGCCGGCGGCATCTCCAATGCCCTCCCCGAACTCGTGAATGACGCCGGTCGCGGCGGCCGCTTTCAGCTCCGCGCCGTTCCCAACGACGAGCCGGGCATGAGCCCACTCGAAATCTGGTGCAACGAATCCCAGGAGCGCTACGTCCTCGCCGTGCCGGCTGCTCAACTCGACGTGTTCAAAAAACTCTGCGAGCGCGAGCGCTGCCCTTTCGCCGTCGTCGGCGAAGCCACCGAGAAAAAGCAGCTCGTCCTTGAGGACTCCCATTTTGCGAACACCCCCATCGACCTGCCCCTCGAGGTCCTGCTCGGCAAACCGCCCCGCATGCATCGGACGGATTCCACGCTGACCCGCCCGCTCGCGGCCCTCGACCTTTCGGCTCTCGATTTGAAAGACGCCGTCCGCCGCGTGCTTTCGCACCCGGCCGTGGCCGACAAGACGTTCCTGATTTCCATCGGTGATCGCACGCTCGGCGGTCTCATCGTCCGCGACCAGATGGTCGGCCCCTGGCAGGTCCCGGTCGCGGACTGCGCCGTCACCGCCGCGGCCTTCGATGCCACCACCGGCGAGGCCATGGCCATGGGCGAGCGCACGCCCGTCGCCATCAACTCCGCGGCCGCCTCCGCCCGTCTCGCCGTCGGCGAGGCCCTCACCAATCTCGCCGCCGCGCAGATCGGCGACATCGGCAAGGTCAACCTCTCCGCCAACTGGATGGCTGCGCCCGCGATTCCCGGCGACGGCGCCGATCTCTACGCCGCCGTGCAGGCGGTCGGTATGGAACTCTGCCCTGCCCTCGGCATCACCATCCCGGTCGGCAAGGACTCCATGAGCATGAGCACCGCGTGGAAGGACGTGGACTCAGGGGAAAGCAAGCGCATCACCGCCCCCATCTCGCTCATCATCTCCGCGTTCGCCCCCGTCGCCGACATCCGGTTAAGCCTGACTCCTCAGCTGCACTACGATGAGGATTTCACCGCAAAGGACGCGAAGAGCGCGAAGTCCGAAACTTCCGAAACCTTCGCGAGCTTGGCGTCCTTAGCGGTTAAAGATCAGGCATCCGAATCGATTGGCGAGACCGTTCTCCTGTTAATCGACCTCGGCCGCGGCCAGAACCGGCTGGGCGGTTCGATTCTGGCGCAGGTCGTCGCGCAGACCGGCGCGGAGCCGCCCGACGTGGACAACGCCACCGACCTGAAGAATTTCTGGAACGTCATCCAGCAGCTCGGCCGGGAAAAGAAACTCCTCGCCTATCACGACCGCTCCGATGGCGGCCTGCTCGCCACCGTCGTGGAAATGGCCTTCGCCGGCCACGTGGGCGTCGACCTCGAAATCCCCGCCGGGCACAACCTGTTCTCCGCGCTCTTCAGCGAGGAACTCGGCGCCGTCATCCAGGTGCGCGAAGCGGATCTCGACGACGTCTCGCTCACGCTGCGGCAACACGGGTTCAAGACCTGCACGACGCGCATCGGCACGCTCAACTCCCACTATGCCCTGCGCATCCGGCGCGCCGGCCAGGAGGTTTTGAACGAGAGCCTCACGACCCTCCGCGCCCTCTGGTCCGATGTGACGCACCGCATCTCCGCCCTCCGCGACAACCCCGCCTGTGCCGATTTGGAACACAAGCTGAGGCTGGATCCGGCCGATCCGGGCATCACGCCTCTCATCACGTTCGAGTACGGCAACTCTGGCGGAGTGACGAGTGACGTGGGGCATGTGACCAGCACAACAGTCACAGCCAGCCCGGAGTCCCGTCACACGTCACATGTCACACTTCACTCCCGCGCAATGCCACGCGTGGCAATCTTGCGCGAACAAGGCGTGAACGGCGAAGTCGAGATGGCCGCCGCGTTCACCCGCGCGGGCTTCAAGGCCATCGACGTCCACATGACCGACATCCTTAGCGGCCGTGTATCCCTGCGTGATTTCCGCGGCCTCGCCGCCTGCGGCGGCTTCAGCTATGGCGATGTCCTCGGCGCCGGCGAAGGCTGGGCCAAGAGCGCGCTGTTCAACGCGCGCGCGCGCGCCGAGTTTCAGGCCTTCTTCGTGCGCGAGGACACGTTCTCTCTCGGCGTGTGCAACGGCTGCCAGATGATGAGCAACCTGAAGTCGATCATCCCCGGCGCCGGCCACTGGCCCCGCTTCGTGCAGAACCAGAGCGAGCGCTACGAAGGCCGGTTCGTTTCCGTGAAGATCGAAAAAACTCCCAGCATCTTCTTCGCCGGCATGGAGGGCTCCGTCATCCCCATCGCCACCGCGCACGGCGAGGGCTACGCAGAGTTTGCCGACGCCACCGCGCTGCAGGCCTGCAGCAATTCCGGCCTGGTCGCCGCGCGCTTCGTGGACAACCACCACCGCGTCACCGAGCAGTATCCCCTCAATCCCAATGGTTCTCCGCTGGGCATGACCGCGCTCACCACCACCACCGGTCGCGTCACCATCATGATGCCGCACCCCGAGCGCGTGTTCCGGTCGGCTTGCATGAGCTGGGCGCCGAAGACCTGGGGTGAGGATTCGCCGTGGATGCAGCTCTTTCGCAACGCCCGGGCTTGGGTAAATTAGTTCCGCCGACGGAATAGAGTTCAAATCGGCCCTATAGGTCCCATATGACCTACGAACCATGGCCTCCCCGGGTTTTATCCCCACTCACGGGAATTATCAGGCGCTGCTTTCCTATCAAAAAGCCGAGGTAATCTATGATCTTACTTTCCGGTTTTGCCATCAGTTCCTGAGCAAAGGTGACCGCACCATTGACCAGATGGTGCAGGCCGCGCGCTCCGGGAAACAAAACATCCTAGAAGGGAGCAAGGCTTCCGGGACCTCCAAGGAAATGGAAGTCAAGCTCACCAATGTCGCGCGTGCGAGCTTGGAGGAATTGCTCGCCGATTACCGCGATTTCCTCCGTGTTAGAAATTTCCCTCTCTGGCCCAAGGACTCCAAGGAAGCGCTCTTTGTCCGCAAGATCGGCCATGGGTCCCACGTGACCTATGAGACTTACCGGTCGTATGTGGAAACCCGGCCCGCCAACGTCGTGGCCAATATCGCTCTCTGCCTCATCCATCAGGCCAACTATCTCCTCGACCAGCAAATCCGCCGGCTGGAGCAGGATTTCATGAAGGAAGGCGGTCTCCGGGAACGCATGACCCGCGCCAGACTGCGGATAAGGAATCAGGCCTGAAAAGTTTTGCCGTGTATTTGGCCAACCTCAGCCTCCCAGCAATCGCGGCACGACTTTGGATTGGGCCGGTTTCTCGGGCGTCGTATCCGGGGCCTGGATCGGAATGGCCGGATGCCATTTGAGCCACTCGTCCTCCGCGTCCTTGTAGAGTGGAAACTGCGTGCCGTCCGCCGCGGTCGCGGCCGGTTCCTCGGGCGTCGCGAATCCAATCGCGCCCGTGATGATCGACTGCAGGGACTTCTTCTGCGCACTCCCGCCAAACAGGCTGAACTGGAGCGCTGCACCGCCGGCATTCCAGAAGCGGGTGTTCGCCCGGACGAGATCGATGTACGGGCGTTGCACGCGGATCCGGACCACGACACCCGTGGCATCGTCGGCCAGCCGGGCCGCCTCGACTTCTCCGACCTTGATGTCGCGATAGAAAACCGGCGCGCGCACCTGCAATCCGCCCAGCCGGTCCGTCTTGAGCAGGAAGGCCCGGCCGTCCTCCGGCCTTTCCAGCGCCCAGCCGCACTTCAAGATGGGAGCCGGTCAGCAGCGTATCGAGCCCGCTGACCCCGGCAAAGCCGATCTCCGGCTGCACAATCCAGAACTGCGCGCCCTCGCGGGCGATGGCCGTCGCATTCCGCGCGAGTTGCACGCGGACCACCACGCCGCCGAGGTCTTCCGCCAGGCCCACCTTCTTCACCTCGCCGATCGCGACTCCCTTGTATTGGAGCGTGGTCTGGCCTGGCTCGAGGCCGGAACCGTCCGCGAATTCGATCGTGATCTCGGTGCCATGGTTGCGCCATTCGCGGGCGAGCATCCAGAGGGCGACCCCCAGCGCCACCACCGGAACAACCCAGATGAGTGAAATCTTCGGAAACCGGGACAGTTTGGGCGCAGGTGCAGTCATGGTGGTTGGGATCGGAAATGATCTGGTCAGGGAAGGGTCGGCGGAGTTGTGGCCATTTGAATCGCGGCGTCATCCCGCCCCGAAGCCGGCGGGGGCGAATCCGCCCAAAGGAAGCGCGGATCAAACCGGTGGGTCGCGAGCATCGTCAGCACCACCACCGCGCCAAACGCCAGGATGCCGGGGCGCGGCTGCACCGACGCCAGTTTTCCAAACCGCACCGCGCCCGAAAGGAAGGCGACGAGAAAAACATCCAGCATCGACCAGCGGCCGATGAAATCGACCGCGCCATAGACCCGGGTGAGAAGGTGCGAATGGGTTCCGGGCTTGCGCCACGCCGCCGCCAGCAGGCAGGCCAGGCCGGCCAGCTTCAGCACCGGCACCAAAAAACTGGCCGTGAACACGATCGCAGCCAGGCCGCCCAAACCTTCCCGCCAGAGCTGGAGGATGCCCGACAGGATCGTCGTGTCCGAGGTGGTCTGGCCCGCGATGCCCAGATGCATGACCGGCAGGGCATAGGCCGGGACCATCATGATGATCGCAGAAATCGCCAGCGCCGCCGCTTGGGCCAGGGAGGAACGCGACTGGAGACGAAGCGGTATCATGATGATGCGACAGTCAGCATGGAGCGCGCCCGCTCGTGCCGCGTCTGCAGGTTGAACCGGCGCCAGGCCAGCAAGGTGAACAGCGAGGCCGCCCCGTAGCACCAGAGTCCCGGACCCACCGCTACCTCGACGACCGCGCCCAGTTTGAAAAACGCGACCATGACCCCCAGGATCTGCACCTCGGGCATGGCCCAGTGTTCCACACCGTGGGCCCAACGGCGGAGCGTGGCATTCAACTCGCCGGGGTTCTCCGAGGTGTCTGTCCACAGCACCGCGACCAGCAGGGCCAGCAATCCCAGCGGCGCCAAAATACCGCAGACCAGCACCAAAACGGCCAAGGGACCGAATCCATGCAACCAGAGCCCTTCGACTCCGCCCGACAGGAGGACAGTCCGTTCGTTGCCAAATTTCGTCAGCGTGACGAAGGGCAGGAGGAATGACGGAATCGCCAGCACCAGCGCGGTCAGGGCAAAGGCGAGCGCGGCATCCGGACCCAGACGGCCGCGCTCCGCCACCGTCGTGCCACACCGGATGCACAGGGCCCGCTGTCCTGGTTTGAGGAAAGGAGCCCGATGGGATTGGCCGCAAAGCGGACACTGCACGTTCGAATCTTCCGTATTCATCTGCGACAATACGCGAGCCCGTGGGCCCGCTGGGTCGATAAGAGGAAAGTCAGGGCACCCTGGCAACAGGGGATCTGGGATTGGAACGCGCTTCTTTCCCTTGGTTCGCGCGAAAGACGGAAATCGCCATGAGCTCCGCAGGCGGGCCGTGGGTTTGAGATGCCGGCAAGCAGGCCAAGGCGCAGGCCCGATGATCCTGACCGCCCATGCTATGATGGACGGTAACAGCCACGCCGCGCGCTTACTTCACCACCGGCATGTGAATGTCGCCGGAGTGATTGATGACGCCAAAGCCGTAGAGCAGCCAGAGGATGACCACGATCACGACGACGACGTTGAGGATCTTTTTGATCGTCCCCTGCATGGGGATGTAGGTGTTGATCAGCCAGAGGACGACACCGACGATGATCAGAGTGAGAACTACGTTAAGGAGGGGCATGCCGCAAAGATAGCCGGAATCGCGGCACGGCGATATGGGGTCTAGCCCTACCCGCTTCGAATCTCTCCGCGGATAGAGATCCATGCGCCCGTCCCCGGAAAATAGTCGGTGACCTCCGCGGATCTCCGCTGTCCGTGTTCGTTCATGGACAACCCCAAATTCCAGCAACACGGCGGCGCGCACATCGCCGAACACCCGCCCCACGGTCCCGCTTGGAAGCGGATGCATCACAGCCCGTTTTTCTGGGTGGCCTCATTCTTCATCATGCTGGCCATGACGATTTATGTGCTGACGAACGACCTCGCCTTCTGGCCCGGCAGCAAGGCACACCGGCCGGTCCCGGCGCTGGCGCCTTGATTCGATACCTTAGGGTGTGTCTTCAAACCCGATAGTCATTCTGAACGAAGTGAAGTCTAGCCGCTCGGGGCTGGTTCGACATCCAGTTGGACGTGATCGAAGTCCGCAGCGAAATCTCATTGGATTCTTCGCTACGCTCAGAATGACAAACACGGAATCGGGGGCTTGGAGACATACTCTACTTCCCGCTGAACTTCGCCAGCAGGGCATCCAGCAACGCCTCCGTCTGGAGCTGCAGATGCTGGGCGGGCGTTGGCGGAACTGTCACCGGCGCGGATTTTTGGAGGGCAGAAAAAGCGGCTTCGGCTTTGGCGTGGGCCGAGTCGAGCATCACTTCCTTCACCGCGTGAATTGCACCGCTCGCGGTCAGTTCGCGAACCGTGCCGGGTTTTCCCGCGAAGCGCGACGTGAGTTCGTCACCGATCCAGACCCGCCAGTCGGGATCGTCGGCAAAGTAGACGACCAGCACGCCGTGCGGCCGCGTGCCCAGTTGCCCGGCCAACGCCGACATGTAGGCCCCGGGCACCTTGTCTTCTGCCTCCGGCGGGGATTTCGCATGAAACTGCACGAGCACCCGGATCCCGCTGCCGCGCTCGAAATCTTCCAACCGGGCTGCAATCTTTCCCGCCTCGCCGGATGGCAACAGGTGGCCGGGGTCGTCGACCCGGGCCGGCGCCTCGCCGGCAGCCTTGGCCAGGAGGCCAATGCAGAGACCCAATGCCAGCCAGCTTAGTGCCCGGGGTTTCATGCTGGCGCGGCGCCGGGGTGAAACCGTTTCGTCGCGAGCCATCCGAGCCCGATGAAAAACAGCAGCGCCACACCCTGAGCCAGGGCGAACGGCGGTTCCTTTCCGGTCGGCGCCAGCGCATGCAGCGCGGGAATTTTCATGAACGACTGCGCGATGAGCACGAAGAAATTCAGGTACTGTGCGAGCACGGCGCCGACCGCGTAGATCCCGCGCCACGCGCCGGCCAGTTTCCGGCCGTAGAGCGCGTAACAGGTCACCGCCAGCACGAGCGTGGAAATGAGGCCCAACCCGATCGCCGGGGTGAACCCATGGAACGGAAAAAAGAATCCCGTCAGGCTCGTGGCCAGCGTCGTCGCCAGAAAAACCGCCGTCCAGCCCGCGCATAATTTCGAGCGGACGAGCCCGAACACCGCCACAAAGCCCGTGCCAATCCCCACCAGGCTCAGCGCAACGTGAAACCCGAGGAAAGCGTTCATGCCTCCACGCTGCGGCGCAGACCGCGCGCCGTCGATGCCGATTTCGCCAGCGGGCAAGCCGGCCTTAGCCGGCATGGTGCAGTTGAGGGTGGAACGCGTTGTTAGATCTCCGTCCACGACTAAACTCGGGCAGAACTGCTCAGCGCGTTGAGGGCAACACGCTCCACCTTTCAATCCCGCGCCTTTCGCCGGTGAATTCATCGTCAACTGCATGACTCCGTACCGGGAGCAGATCCGGACGCGGCCGGCCGGAGCGACGTAGGGCTGGTCACCGGGCTTCACGCCAAAGAGGTCGCGCCGGGCGTCGAGGTGGCGGACAGCGCCGTTGACGCGCGAGAGGCGGCCGGCATAACCGGGCGCGCTTCACCCACCCCGCTGTCCGCATGAGCCCGCCCCGAACCGGAACTGTCTCGTCCACCAATTCCCCCCGCCGCGTGCTGCTCGCCAGCCTCGCCGGGACCACGATCGAGTTTTTCGATTTCTATATTTTCGCGACCGCCGCGGTCCTGGTTTTTCCCCAGCAATTTTTTCCCAAGTCGGATCCGGCCGCCGCCACCCTGCAATCCCTGGCGACCTTCGCCCTTGCATTTTTCGCCCGCCCCATCGGCTCGGTGGTGTTCGGCCACTTCGGCGACCGCATCGGGCGCAAGGCCACTCTCGTGGCCGCGCTGCTCACGATGGGCCTCTCCACGGTGCTGATCGGGCTCCTGCCGACCTATGCCTCGATCGGCATGCTCGCGCCGGTGCTGCTGGCCTGCTGCCGTTTTGGCCAGGGCCTCGGGCTCGGCGGCGAATGGGGCGGCGCGGTGCTGCTCGCCACGGAAAACGCGCCGGCCGGCCGGCGCGCATGGTACGGGATGTTTCCGCAGCTCGGCGCACCGCTGGGCTTCCTCGCGTCGGGCGGCATCTTCCTGCTGCTGTCGGCCACGCTGACGGATGCGCAGTTCCTTCGCTTCGGCTGGCGGATTCCGTTTCTCGCGAGCAGCGTGCTGGTGCTCGTCGGCCTGTATGTGCGCCTGAAAATCACGGAGACCCCGGTGTTCCAGCAGACGCTGGATCGGCACACCCGCGTGGCGGTTCCGATCCTGACGGTGGTGCGCCATCACGCCAAGGCCGTCGTCCTCGGAACCGTGATGGCCCTCGCCACGTTCGTGCTGTTTTATCTGGTGACGGTGTTCTGCCTGAGCTGGGGGACCAACCAACTGGGCTACACCCGCGGGCAATTCCTCGTCTACCAGCTGATAGGCGTTCTGTTTTTCGCGCTGACGATTCCGCTCTCCGCCGTACTGGCCGATCGCCATGGCCGGCGGCCCGTGCTGATGCTGGTTTCGGCCGCGATCGTCCTGTTCGGGGTGGGCTTCGGGCCGCTGTTCAACGCCGGGCTGACCGGCGTGCTGCTGACCATGATCATCGGCCTCACGCTGATGGGCCTGACTTACGGTCCGCTTGGCACGCTGCTCTCCGAATTATTTCCCCCGGCAGTGCGCTACACGGGTTCGTCGCTGTGTTTCAACCTTGCCGGAATTTTCGGCGCGTCGCTGGCGCCCTCCATTGCCACGTGGCTGGCCACGTATCACGGACTGCGGGCGGTGGGCTGGTATCTCAGCGGCGCGGCGCTGCTGACCCTGGTCGCCCTCGCGCTGGGCCGCGAAACCCGCGACACCGATTACACCGCCAAGGGGGCCTGACCCCGGTACTTCGGCAAGGTCGCTGAAGACGGCAAAATGATGTGGAAATGGAAAGGGCTTGACGCGTCGATTTTAATTAACCATTTGGTTAAATATAAAGCAAAGCCTCCCGATGGTCATCGATCAACTCAGCCTTACTTTTTCCGCCCTCGCCGATCCCACGCGGCGGGCGATCCTGGCGCGGCTGACGTCCGGGCAAACCTCCGTCACCGAGCTGGCCGAGCCGCATGACATGAGTCTGCCGGCGATCTCGAAACACCTCCGTGTGCTGGAGCGCTGCGGGTTGATCACACGCAGCCGCGAAGCGCAGGTGCGCCCTTGCCAGCTCAAGGCCGAGCCGATGAAGGAAGCCGTGGATTGGCTGGAGCACTACCGCCAGCACTGGGAGGAGCGCCTCGACCGGCTGGACGCCTACCTGCAGGAACTTCAGGCCAAGAAACCAACCTCCAAGACCAAGGGCCATGCCCGCAAAAAATAACCCCTCCCCCGACCAGGAAATCGTCATCACCCGGGACTTTGCCGCACCGCGCGAACTCGTCTTCCGCGCCTGGACGGAACCGGCGCATCTCGCCCGGTGGTGGGGACCGAAAGGATTCACCAACCCGGTCTACCAGTGGGACGCCCGGGCGGGCGGAAAGATCTACGATGTGATGCGCGGGCCGGACGGCACCGAGTATCCCATGGGCGGGCAGTTTCTCGAGGTTTCGGCGCCGGAGAAACTGGTCATGACCTGCGGTGCGCTGGATGCGAATGGTGCATTGATGTTTGAATTTCAGCACACCGTCATGTTCACCGAACAAAAGGACGTCACCACCGTCACGATCCGTTCGCGCATCCTGCGCACGACGGAAGGGGCCGACAAGTATACCAACGGCTACCGCGCGGGCATGACGCAGAGCCTGGAACGACTGGCCGAGCTCGTGGAGCACGGGACGGACCGCGAGATTGTGGTCTCGCGGGTCCTGGCCGCACCGCGGGAACTCGTGTGGCAGGCGATGACCGATCCGCAGCACGTCGTCCAATGGTGGGGACCGCATGGTTTCTCCACCACGATCAAACAGATGGATTTCCGCGTCGGCGGCGTTTGGGAACATACGATGCGCGGACCCGACGGCGTGAATTACCCGAATCGGAGCGTGTTCCAAGAGATCGTACCGCACGAGCGCATCGTCTACTCCCACGGCGGCAGACGCGAGGACGGGCCGGGCGTGAGCTTTGTGTCGACCTGGACCTTTGAGGACG
This sequence comes from uncultured Opitutia bacterium, assembly GCA_903859715.1. Lineage (GTDB taxonomy): Bacteria > Verrucomicrobiota > Verrucomicrobiia > Opitutales > Opitutaceae > Opi-474. The sequence continues at coordinate 3,735 of CAIONS010000033.1, read as the reverse complement.
CAGGCCCTGGCCAGACCAAGCTGACCGTGCGTCACGTCTTTCCGTCGGCCGAAATGCGTGACCGCATTGTCCGGGAATTCGGCGCCATCGAGGGCGCGAAGCAAACCATGGCCCGGCTCGCGGAGCACCTGCCCACGATGCCCCGCTGAAGGCTGGACTCGCGTTCTCACTCATCCGGCTGCATATCTGACGGCGTTTAACCCCACCCATCATGGAAAACACTACCCCGCCCTCCTCCGGAAAATCCGCCAACCGCGTCATTCCCGCCATCGCCCGCTACGTCCTCGGTCTCCCGTTGCTCGTCTTCGGGCTCAACCTGTTTTTCAATTTCATCCCGCAACCCAAGATGGCCATGCCCGAGGGCGCCATGGCGTTTGCCGGCGCCCTGATGAAAAGCGGCTATATGATGCAGCTGATCGGAACGACGCTCCTGATCGTCGGTGTGCTGCTCGTGTCGAACCGCTTCGTGCCGCTGGCCCTGGCGCTGTTCGCGCCCTTCATCCTCAACAGCCTCCTGTTTCACGCCTTCCTTGAGCACTCAGGCCTGCCGATGGCTGCCGTGTTTCTGGGCTTGGAGCTCTATCTGGCCTGGGCCTATCGCAGCGCCTATTGTTCCATGCTCACCGCGCGGGTCTCTCCGGGCTGAACGGGACCCAATCAAGCACCGCCCGCGAATCACGCGAATCGGCACGAATTTGGAAGACCAAGGTATGCCTTCCGAACGGCAGGCAGGCAACGTCCCGTGCCTGCATTGGGCCGGTTGGTGGGTGACTGTTCGGACAGGCTTGCGGGTGGGTAACGGGGCAAAAGCGGGCACGGGACGTGCCCGCCCACCTTCAGATGATCGGAAAATTCGCGCCGATTCGTGTGATTCGCGGGTTCCGGCCTTTGTTCACTTCTCCCGCAGCAACCGCATCACTTCCTGCTCCAGCTTGGGCCCGCGCGCGTTCGTCGACACCAACCGGCCCGTCTTATCGAGAAGGAACATCGCGGGAATGGCCTGGATCGCGTATTTTTTTCCCAGGACGTTCTTCCAGTACAGGCCGTCGTAATATTGCGGCCACGGCATGTCCTTGGCGGCCGTAAATACTTGGAGCTCCTGCGCCGACTTCTGGCGCTTCGCTGGATGCGCTGCATCGTGGGCCTGGTCAAACGAGACGCCGGCGATTTCGAAGCCCTGGTCGTGATACCGCTGGTAGACCAGCTTCACATTCGGCAGCTCCTCCAGGCACGGGCCGCACCACGTCGCCCAGAAATCGATCAGCACCACCTTGCCGCGCCATTTCGCGAGGTCCACCACCCGGCCGTCCACCGCCGTGTAGGTCAGCTCCATCGGATGCTCCATCAGGTCCGTCAGCTTGAGCTTCGTCTCGGCCAATTCCCGGATCTTGGGGTTTGGGCTCGTGGCAAACGCCCGCCATTCGATGACCGCCAGCGGCAGGCTCGCGGTCTCAACCAGGTAGAAATAATCACGGACCAACCCCGCGCCGGCTTCAGAGTCAGGGTAGCTTTTCAGAAAGGCATCCAGTTTTGTGCGAAGCGCCGGGAGATTGACCGGCTTGCCGGCCGACTGCGCCTCGTCGGTGGCGTCGAACTCATCCTCCAGCTGCATCTTCGCCTGCATTCCTTTCAATGCACCCGGCGCATCCGGCGTGGCCTTCAGCGCCGCCAGCATTTTCACCGCATTCTTGTTCGTGGGATCAAGCGCGATGGACTTGGTGTAGTTCTGGATGGCCAGAGCGCGATCACCCACCGCGATGTAAGCCTCGCCGATGCTGTCGTACACATTGCCCGAGTTTGGAAACTGCTCCACATTCCACTGGAAAATGGCCAGCGCCTCCGGCAGCTGGTTTTTCTGGAGATAATGATAGCCGAGCCCATTGAGCTGGCTCTCACTCGCGTAAAAATCGCCAAACTGGATGGCCTTTAGTTCGGCATAACGCTTCTTCGCGGCTTCGAGACCGCCGGCACTGACCGCCTCGCGAAGGGCATCCGCCAGGGCGTGATCCTTGAGCGCGACAAGTTCGACGTCAAATTTCAGGGTCGATCCCGGCGGGATCGAGCCGGCCGTCTTGTCACCATAGGCCAGCGCGGCCGGGATGATCAGCGTGGCTTGGTCCCCGACATGCAGCAGGGCAAAGCCTTCATCCCAGCCCTTGATGACCTCCTTTTTTCCCAGCGTGAAGGCAAAGGGCCCGTCCTTGCCGCGGGAGGTGTCGAACACCGTGCCGTCCAGCAGCGCGCCGGTGTATTGGGCAATCACAACCTGCCCGGCATGCGGCTGCGCGCCGGTGCCATGCTTGGTCACGGCATATTTGAGGCCGGAAGCCGTGGTGATAAATTCCGGCGCCGGATCCGCGGCCAGCGTCACACCGGCCATCAGGGAGAAACACACGAACAGGAGGGATAATCTCATCCGCCCAAAATAGGAGTCCGCCCGAAACCTGCAACCCGTCAAAACAAGCCGGCCCTATAGCTCGCCCGGTGTCAGTGTCAGCTCGCGCGCCTGCTCGCAGCGTTTCCTCGACTGCTCGACGCCCAAGGCATCAAGGCCGAGGGCATTCGCCGCGGCGAGCACCGTGCCCACGCCGCAGAACGGATCAAACACAGTCCTGGCCGCCACGTGATCGCGTGCGAAACGCACCGCGTGACCCGCCGCCCGCACGCCCATCGCCCGCACCCACGGCTGGCGGCCCGGATCGGTGATGATATCGGGGATGGACAGCACGTCCGGACACTTCATCGCCCGTGAGACTCCGATCAGGTGGGTGTAGCCCGGCCGGCCCAGCGTCAGCATTCCCGGCGGACGGCGGCAGACGATCTTGTGGAACAGCACATGCGCACCCGCATCCTCGGCGGAGCGGACCACCAGCGCCCCTTTGTCGATCCACCGGCCGTCGCGTTTGATGTCCGACTGGAAAAAGAGCGCGGCGCTTTCGTCCGGGACGGCCTCAATGACCAGCCGCACAGCCTCAAGAAACCATGTCCGCCATACCGGCAAGGCGCGGCCCAGCTCGGATACGTCGGGCAGCGATGTCACAGCACAGGCACCGGCGATCCGCCCGCGCGCCTGCATCCAAGGGATCGCATCGGCGCAGTGCACCTCGCGCACGGGAACGTGAGACGTCGCAGTCATCGCCGGGCGTCCGCGTCAAACTTCGTGCAGGTTGACGTCCCAGGCGTGGAGCGGCCTCGCATTGCCGCAGTCCGGACAGGTCGTGGTCTCGTGGGTTGCACTGCAATGCGGACAAACCGCCGCGGTCGCGAACATGTCAAAGGTCTGCCCGCATTGCCGGCACCGCCAGTAACTCCCGATGGGCGGCGAAGCCCGGCAGACCGGACAGGCAAACTCCGGCCGGCGCGGCAGCTGCTCCGCCCGGCGCAACGCCCGGGCCAGCTGGAAACTGCGCCAGCAGTTGGACAGCAGGAAAAGCGAAATAATCCCGATCCAAAGCGACGTGAACCACAGCGCCACGCCGATGAGCCCTAGGCCGCCCACAAAGCCGATGAGCGTGGCCGCCATCAGGCTGCGCGCCTTGCCAAGCGGATACCACAGCAGCGACCGCAGGATCTGTCCGCCATCGAGCGGATAAATCGGCAGCAGATTGAAAACCAGGAGACTGATATCGATGATCAGGACGGCCCGGATAAAGGCATGTGAGTGGATCCCTCTTTTCGGTCCATCCCTAGAGTCGGTCTGGGCGATTGGTTGATGTTGATACGACTGACGCTGGT
>CAIONS010000032.1 GCA_903859715.1 uncultured Opitutia bacterium | reverse complement strand
TTTGCCCGGGGGCTGGTAGCTCAATGGTAGAGCAGTTGCCTTTTAAGCAATTGGTTCTGGGTTCGAATCCCAGCCGGCCCACCACTTTTACGATCCATCAACTCCCTTAGCACTAACTGCGTCCGAGCCTCATGAAGCGTCTTATCATTGTTGAAGACCAAACTGCTATCCGGGAGATGCTGGTGGAGATCCTCCGACTCGATCCCAACTACCAGTTGGTGGGGGAAAGCGGCGACGGCCAGAATGCCGTGGCGCTCTGCCTCGAAACCAAGCCCGAACTGCTGGTCCTGGATGCCAAGCTGCCCGGCCTGAACGGGGTCGATATCCTCCGCCGGATCGCCAAGAAGCTGCCCAGCATGCGGGTCCTGATCTTTTCCGGCCACGAAAACCCCGTGCTCGTCCGCGAGATGCTGGAGGCCGGCGCCCATGGCTTTGTCGAGAAGACCGCCGGACTCCTCGAATTCAAGAAAGGCCTCGAGACTGTCGCCAATGGCGGCACGTATTTCGGCCCGGCCGTCGCCGCCCTGCTCCGTGATGTCGTGGCCAACCCCGACGCCAGCAGCGCCTCCGATTTCCTCACCGACCGCGAGCGGGAGATTCTCCAATTGGTCGCCGAGAGCCACAGCACCCGGGAGATCGCCGCCAAGCTCGGCATCAGCATCAAGACGGTGGACAACCACCGGACGAACCTCATGCGCAAACTGAACCTGCACGACGTCGCCAGCCTGACCCGCTATGCCCTTGAGGTCGGCCTGATCGAGCAGAAGAAAGCGCAGTAAAGCCTTGCCGCGGCAATCAGGTTGCCCAATAGATTTTCCGCCGACCACCTTGACCACCTCCATGAATAACGTCTCGAAGAAACTTTGCCTCGTCATCGTCAGCGCCGTGTTTGTTCTCGCGGGCTGCGCCAAAAAGCCGGTCCGTCCGGACCCGGGCTCCACGGTCCTCGGGCCCACCGGTGGCGGCAATATCACGCCCGAGCAGGTCAACCCGGCGCTTGATCCCAACGCGGCTGGCCTGACCCAGCGCGATCCGAACGTCATCGAGACGGACGACATGATCAAAGGCCTCCTCGCCCCGGTTTATTTCGACTTCAACGAGTCCAATCTCAAGCCCGCCGAACGCGCCAAGATCCAGGCCGCCAAGGACTATCTGGCCAAGAACCCGCAGTATCGCATCCTCTTCGAGGGTCACTCCGACTGGCGCGGGACCGACGAGTACAATCTGAGCCTCGGTGACCGTCGCGCCACCGCCGCGAAGAAGTATCTCATCTCACTCGGCATCGCCGCCGACAAGGTCGAGGCCAACTCCAAGGGCAGCCTCGAGGCTTCCAAGAATGCTGATGATGCCACGATGGCGAAGGACCGCCGCGCGGAGATCATCGTTCTGAAGAAGTAATCCGTCTCCTCTTCTCCGCAAAAAAGCCCCGGTGAAAACCGGGGCTTTTTTATTGCCCTACAATCCGCTCATTTCTTCGCGATCGCCGAAAGGATTCGCCGCGAGGTCTCGATGCCTTTTTTCATGACATCGAGGTTAAAGCTTTCGTTCGGCGCGTGCAGGTTGTCCTCCGGCAGGAACAGGCCCATCATCACGGAATCGAGTCCGAGCACGCGCTTGATCTCGCCGATGATCGGCACACTTCCACCCTCGCGCAGATACAGCGGTGCCTTGCCCCAGATTTCCGTCACGGCGGCATCCGTGGCGCGAAACGCCCGCGCAAGTACGGGCGATTGGTCCTTCGGCGTATTGGCCCGTCCCGGCGGCACCACGACGTACGGCAGGCCCGTGTGGCCGTCCACGATCTTCAGCTTCACTCCTTTCGGCGCGCGCGACTCGATCGTCCTGTAAACCAGCGCCTTGATTTTCGCCGGGTTCTGGTTGGCCACGAGCCGGCAGCTGATCTTCACGAAGGCGCGGCTGGGGATGACGGTCTTGCTGCCCTCGCCCTGGTAGCCGCCGCCAAAACCATTGAACTCCAGCGTCGGGAAAAACCGCACCGCCTCGAACGGCGTGAGGCCCGGCGGCGTGTGAAAGGCCTCGATGCCGAGGAACTTCAGATAGTCCGCCTCGTTGCCGCCCAGTTTCTTCAGCTCCTCGCGCTCCCATGGCTCGACGTCCAGCACGTCATCGTAATAGCCCGGGATGTTCACTTTTCCATCGGGCGTGTGAAGCGTCGCGCAGAGATCCACCAGCGCCTGGATCGGATTCAGCAATACCCCGCCGTGCAGACCGGAATGCAGGTCGCTCTTCGGCCCGACCGCCTCGATCTCGAAGGTCACCAATCCGCGCAGGCCGGCCGTGATGACCATCTGTTTCTCATTGGGTATGCCCGTATCCGACAGGAAAACCAAATCCGCCTTCTTCAGCGTGTCCTTATAGCGCTCGAGGAATGGCAGAAAGCTGGGGCTGCCCATCTCTTCCTCGCCCTCGATGAGGAACGTGATCCGCAGCGGCAGGTTTGGGTTCTGTTCCAGCAGCTGCCCGACCGCGGTCAGGTGCGTCATCAGCGGGCCCTTGTTATCCGCGGCGCCACGCCCGTAGATCCGGTTGCCCCGGATGGTCGGCTCGAACGCCGGCGACTGCCAGAGGTTGAGCGGATCCGCCGGCTGCACGTCGTAGTGCCCGTAGATGATGACATGCGGCCACGAAGCGTCGCCGCCCCGGTGCGCGAGAATGATGGGATGCAGGTCGGTCTTCACGACTTCGACGGCAAAGCCCATCGAACCGAGCAGACCGGATACGAATTCCTGGGCGCCGCGCATGCCGTCCTTGAACTTGGAGTCGGCTGAGACGCTCGGGAAGCGGATGAATTCCTTCAGTTTTTCAACAGGATCGAACATCCCTTCACGTTGGCGGAAAACCGCCGGTCACGCCAACCGCAAAAAAACACCGGATTTCCGATACGGCCGGACCGAAGCGGGCGCGATCAGGCGGTCTTGCGCGTCCGCCGGGTCCAGAGCCAGACGACGGTCAACACCGCGAGCAGGACGGCAAACCACAGTGAGTAGGACTGGGTGCGGGCGAGCGCTTCGTTCAGTTCCTCGAGGTCGTCCTGGAACCGGGCCCACAGCCAGTGGCCGAGCCAAACGAAGATCGGGACACTGATCAGCGCCGCAAAGCCGTCGAATAACACGAACTTCAGGTAGGATACTTTCATCGAACCGGCCGTGAAGAAAATTGGCGCCCGCAGTCCGGGCAGGAAGCGGCCGATCAGCAGCGCCATCGATCCATAACGTTCCATCAGGCCTTCGACCTTGATCTGTTTCTTGGGCGGCAGGATCCGCTGCAGCCAGCTTGAGGCCAGCATGCGTGTCCCGAGATGCCGGCCGGCAAAGAAAATCATCGAGTCACCGCCCACCACACCGACGTACATGTAAAGGCTCACCCGCATCCAGGAGCGGCCGTCCATTTCGCCCAAGGCCCCGGCCAGGATCAGCACGACATCCTCGGGAACCGGCAGCCCCAGCCCGCACAGCAGCAGCAGGCCGAACGGTCCCCAGAGGGAAAGGGGCGATCCTTGGAAGTAGTCCAGCAGGGTCTGAAACATGGGACGTCAGGTTAACGGGCAATAACACCCACGAGGCAAGTGTGCCGGCAGGTCAGGCTTGGCCTCCCCTGAGGTCCGGCGCCAGCGGAACATGTTCCCGTTATCCCCGGCTCAATGTTTGAAATGGCGGATGCCGGTAAACACCATCGCCATCCCGCGTTCGTCGGCCGCCTTGATGACTTCCTCATCGCGCACCGATCCGCCGGGCTGGATCGCCGCCGTCGCACCCGCGTCCGCCGCCGCAATGAGTCCGTCGGCAAAGGGAAACAACGCCTCGCTCGCCACGACCGAGCCCTTCAGGTCAAGCCCGGCCTCGCCCGCTTTCCAGACCGCGATGCGCGAGCTGTCCACCCGCGCCATCTGCCCGGCGCCGACGCCGAGCGTCCGTTCGCCACGGCAATAGACGATGGAGTTCGACTTCACGTGCTTGCCCACGATCCAGCCGAACATCATGCCCGCCCACTCTTCCGGTGTCGGCGCCCGCTTCGTGACGACCTTGAAGTCCGCGACCTTGCCCAGCGTCTTGTCGCGGTCCTGCACCAGGACACCGCCCACGACCGATCGGATTTCACGCAGAGAGTCCGCCCCCATGCCTTCCTTGGCAATCATCAGCCGGAGGTTTTTCTTCTTCGCAAAGATCGCCAGCGCCTCGTCGCTGAAACGCGGAGCGATGATCACCTCGGTGAAAATCTCCGCGATGGTCTTCGCCAAGGCTGCTTCCAGCGTGCGGTTCACGACGATGATCCCGCCAAAGGGAGCCTGCCGGTCCGTCGCAAAGGCCATTTCCCACGCCGCCTCCAGCGTATCGGCACTCGCGACGCCGCAGGGATTCGTGTGCTTCAGGATTGCGACCGTCGGCCGTTCAAATTCGCCGATGAGATAGGTCGCCGACGTGATGTCCAAAATGTTGTTATAGCTGAGTTCCTTGCCCTGTAGCTGCTGGTAGTGCTCGTGAAACGTCCCGTACAGCGCCGCCTGCTGGTGGGGATTCTCGCCATAGCGGAGCCGCTGCGCCTTTTTGTAGCTGAGTGTAAGGCCTTCGGGAAATCCGGATAGCGCCGCCAGATCCGGCTCGGCCGCTTGCGCTTCGAGGTATTTCGAGATCGCAGTGTCATAGCTCCCCGTCCGCTGAAATACCTTCAACGCCAGTTTGCGCCGCAGCGTATGCAGCGCGGCCGGATCCGCCATCGCCGCCAGCACCGCCGGATAGTCGCCCGGATCGCAGACCACCGTCACGCTCTCGTGATTCTTGGCCGCACTGCGCAGCATCGACGGGCCACCGATGTCGATGTTCTCAATCGCGAGCTCAAATGAGACATTCGGCTTTGCGACGGTTTCCTCGAAGGGATAAAGGTTCACCACCACCAGGTCGATGAGTGCAATGCCCGCCTCCGCCGCCTGCGCCAGATGCTCGGGCTTGTCGCGCCGGGCCAGAAGTCCGCCATGGATCTTGGGGTGCAGCGTTTTCACGCGGCCCTCCATCATCTCGGGAAATCCGGTGTGCTGGCTCACCTCGGTGACGGGGAGACCTTTCTCGGCAAGCAGCTTGGCGGTGCCACCCGTGGAAAGCAGCATGTACCCGTGCTCCTTGACCAGGACCGTGGCGAATTCGGCCAGGCCGTGTTTGTCACTGACGGAGAGAAGGGCGAGTTTTGCCATGAGGGATGGGCAGTGTGTGCGGCCGTCCAAATTGGCGGCAAGTCCGAAAGCCTCTTGCTCATCCTCCCTTCCCGACTCTCTTATGCGCTGTGTCCTGCTCCTGCGAACTGCCCGGCCTCACGGCCCGCCTGGATAAGCTCCATTATCATGATGGCGGCGCCAGCCTGCCCGCCGACCAGCCGCACGCCTTCGTTTATTTCATCACGATCAAGAACGGCTCCGACCACACCGTCACGCTCCTCGGCCGCAAATGGGTCGTGGAGCACGCCGATGGCAGCCAGCTGGTCATCGAGGGCGATAAAATCGTCGGCGAAACCCCGCGGCTCGCACCCGGCGAGCAGTTTTCCTACAACAGCTACCATGTGACCGGCTGCGATGCCACCGCGCGCGGTTCGTTCCATGGCGTTGATGAGCAGGGGCGCCGCGTGCATGTGCTGCTGCCCGCCTTCACCATGGCGATTCCGCTCGTCTGAGAAAAACAACCTCGTTCTCGGGCGTTTTCTCCTTCTGAGTGTCAGGTTACATAAATGAAGCTCATTGATTTGAACCGTGACGGCGGCATCGGCGCCAACTCCAATTTTGTCCAGTTCGGCGACGTCCGCGTGCTGATTGACTGCGGTCTCCACCCCAAAAAGACGGGCCGGGCGGCCACCCCTGATTTCGCGCTGATTCGCAATGAGAAGCTCGACCTGATCATCATCACGCACTGCCATCTTGACCACATCGGCAGCCTGCCGGCCGTGATGCGCGAGCACCCGGACACCCCCGTGATCATGACGACGTCCAGCCGGATGCTCATCGAGCGCATGCTCCATAATTCGGCCAATGTGATGATGCGCCAGAAGGAGGAGAACGACATCCCCGACTACCCACTCTTCACGCACGACGACATCGACCGCTGTGCCAAGCGCATGCATGGCCTGCCCTTCGGTCACGCCAAGAAAATCCGCGGCACCAAGGACGAGATCGAGGTCATCTTTCATCCCGCCGGCCACGTCGCCGGGGCCGCCGCGGTCGAGATCCACCACAAGCACCGCCAGGTGTTCTTCACCGGCGACGTTCTCTTCGAAAACCAGCGCACCCTGCCCGGTGCGAAATTTCCCTCGGGCCATTTCGATACCCTGGTGATGGAGACTACGCGCGGCACGACCGAGCGCCCGCTCGGCAAGGAGCGCGTCAACGAGATCGCCCGGCTGATCGAGAGCATCAACGACACGATCAAGCGCGGCGGTTCCTTCCTCATTCCCGTGTTCGCCCTCGGCCGCATGCAGGAAATTCTCTCGGTCATCCATGATGCCCGGAAATTTGGCCGCCTGGTCGAGTGCCCCATCTTCGCCTCCGGCCTCGGCATGGACCTCGCCGACTATTTCGATGAGATCAGCCGCAAGACACGGCACGTGAATTTCAACCGCGGCATCATCAAGGATCTCAAGATCAAGCCGACGCCCCGCAAGCTCACGCCCGGCGAGGATCCGCAGCAAAACGCCCTCTACATCATCAGCTCCGGCATGCTGGTGGAGCGGACGCCGAGCTACACCCTCGCCTCCGGCCTCGTCAGCCACGCCCGCAACACCATCGGGTTCGTCGGCTACTGCGATCCTGCCACTCCCGGCGGCAAGCTGCTGCTCGCCAAGACCGGTGACACGTTCATTTTCGAGACCGCGCACGTGAAAGCCAAGGTCAAGGCCCGCGTCGAACGCTTCGAGCTCAGCGGCCACGCTGACCGCGAGGAACTGCTCGAGTTCGCGATCCAGACCGAGGCCCGTTGCATCGTCCTTACCCATGGCGATCCGCCGGCCCGCGCCTGGTTCGCCGAGCAGCTCGCACTGAACGCCCCGAAGATCAAGGTCATCGACCCGGTGCCGCTGCAGACGTATCAGGTTTAAGCTCGGTATCCTGCTGTAGGGCGGGGCCGCCGACCCCGCCGTTTTGGGAAGGCCGGGCGAATCCTCCGGATGAGCCGTCTGCGCAAGCTCGGCGGGGTCAGCGACCCCGCCCTACATCTTCAGCACGCTCCGCAGCTTCGCGCACATCGCCGCATTGCCAGCGACGTACATGATCCGCTTCATGTTCAGGTCGAACTGGCGAAGCGGGAATTGCTCGCCGTTGAGAAACTCGACCTGTCCCCCACCCGCGAGGCAAAGCGGCACGGCGGCCGCGATGTCCCAGATCTTCACGTTGTGGTCCACCGTGCCGTCGAGAATGCCGATCGCGACATAGGCGAGGTGCAGCGTGCTGCTGCCGAGCCCGCGGATCTTGAAATTCTCCACCAGCGCCTGCGCGTGCGGCGCGGAACGCTTGTCGTAGGGACTGTGAAACCCGACCACCGACTGCGCAGTCGGCAGTGCCGCGCTCACCTGCGCCGCGCGATCCCCGTCAAACAGCCCCAGCCCGGGCCCGCCATGGACCAGCCGCCTGCGCGCCAAATCATAGACCACACCATAGACCGGCAGCCCATGCTCCAGCAGGCCGAGCGAGATCGCGCAATTCGCGATGCCCAGCGCGTAATTGTTCGTGCCGTCGATCGGATCGAGAATCCACGCAAACCGCTTTATCAGCGGGATCGGTTTGTCTGCCTGCGTCAGCTCCTCGCTGAAGGCATCGTCATCAGGAAACTGCGCGAGCAGCTCACGTATGATTCCTTCCGAGATCGCGATGTCCACCGCTGTCACCCGCGTGCCGTCGGACTTCCATTCGCTCTTGGCGCGCCCGAATTCGCGGTGAAACAATTCCGTCTGCGCGAGAACGGCCCGCTGGGCGGCGGCACTGCGGGCGGTGATTTCAGGCGAAGCCATGTGTGCGGCCAATGCAGGGGAATTTAGCCATCGCACCAAGCCTATTCGCCTCGGTTGGGTTCGTCTTAGTGCGCTTGGCGTCGTCGCACTTTAAAAGTCTCGATCACTCCTTCCCGCCGAGCTGGTGCCCGTGCTGAACCACGCCGCTGCGGCCCCGGTTATTGAGCTTGTCCAGTACTCCGGCCAGCCGGCGGCGCTTCTCATCGGTCTGCGCAAACATCTCCAGCTGCCCTGCGCCTTCCTCCACGCTGGAGAAGCGCACGCTCACCAGTCGCAGCGGCCGGCGCTTTTTCCATGCGGCTTTCAACAGCGGTGCGACCAGCGGATAAAACGGCGCCTCGAGGTCCGTCGCCGTCTCCAAGCTGCGGCCGTGCGACTCTTGCGTGAAATCCGGATAGCGGATCTTCACCGTCATGGTACGCACGCGCTTCTTGTCCTCGCGGATCTTCGGCAGCAACTCGTCCACCATCCGCTTGGCCACGCGCTCGATTTCCGAAAAATCCGCGATGTCGTGCGCAAAGGTTTCCTGCTGCGAATAGCTTTTTGCGTCATCGCGCTCCAGCTCCAGCGGCCGGTCGTCCTGCCCCATCGCCATCGCCCGCATTTCCCGCCAACCCGAACCGAAGATGGCCTGCAGCTCGCTCTCGTTTTTCGCCGTCAGGTCCCGCACGAGCTTGATCCCATGCCGGGTCAGCAGTTCGGCCTCCGTCTTCGTTCCGACGCCCGGCAACTTGCCGACCGGCAGCGGCGCCAGGAACTCCGTCTCCGTCCCGGGCGGCACGACGACGAACCCGCGAGGTTTCCTCAGCTTTGACGCGATCTGCGCCACGAGTTTGTTGGTCGCGATCCCGAAGGAGGTCGGCACCTGGAGTTCCTGCCAGATCCGCAGCTGCAGCGCTTTCATCCGCGTCTCGATTTCAGCCGTCGTCGTGAAACCACAGGGCTGCAGGTCGAGATAACCCTCGTCGATGGAGTTGCGCTGTACGAGCGGTGTGAGGGTTTCGCAGAGATCGAACATTTGCCGGGACATCTTTCCGTAGAGTCCCGAGGTGTGCGGCAGCAGGATCAGGTCCGGACAGACCTTCATGGCCCGCGTCGTCGGCATCGGCGTATAAACGCCACAGGCCCGCGCCTCATAGCTCGCCGACGAAATGATGCCTCGCTCCCGTCCGCCCACTGCGCACTTGGTTCCGCGTAACTCCGGCTTGAGCGCCAGCTCGCACGACACGAAGAACGCGTCGGCATCGAGATGGACGATCAGCGGCAGCGTCATGTCCGGGATGGTTTGGCGCCCTCCGCCCACTTTTTCAGCGCCGCGCCCGTCAGCGAACGCTCGCAGGCCTCGATCGTGCCGCGCGGACCGGCGCAGAGCAGCTCCCCGCCATGCCGGCCGCCGCCCGGCCCGAGGTCGATGATCCAGTCCGCGATGTTGATCACGTCGAGGTTGTGCTCGATCACGATCACGGTGTGGCCCTGGTCGCGCAGTTTGAACAGCAGGTCCATCAGCTTCTGGATGTCCACCCAGTGCAGGCCCGTGGTCGGCTCGTCTAGGATGTAGAGCGTGCTGCCCTGCGCGCGCTTGCTCAGCTCCAGCGAGAGCTTGAGCCGCTGCGCCTCGCCCCCCGAGAGCGTCGTCGCGGACTGTCCCAGCGTGAGATAGCCCAGCCCGACCGCGTCGAGCGTGGCGAGTTTGTCCATCACCCGCGGCAGGTTCCGAAACAGCGCAATCGCCTCGCGCACCGTCATGGCGAGGACGTCCGCGATGGACTTCCCATGAAACAGGATCTCGAGCGTCTCGCGGTTGTAGCGTTTTCCCTCGCAGCTCGGGCACGGCGCGTACGCATCCGCCATGAACTGCATGTCGAGCTTGATGGCACCGTCGCCCTGGCAGCGTTCGCAGCGTCCGCCGCGGACATTGAAGGAGAACCGGCTCGCCTTGTAGCCGCGCACCTTCGCCAGCGGCACCGAGGCATACAGGTCGCGCAGGAGCGTAAGCAGATCGACGTAGGTGGCGGGATTCGACCGCGGGCTGCGCCCGATGGGCTCCTGGTCCACCTGCACGAGCTTCTCGAAGAAATCCAGGTTCTCGATGTGCCGGTGCTTGCCGGGCACGGTCTTGGCGCCGTTCAGCTTGCGCGCGGCCGCCGCGGCCAAGACATCGTTGACCAGCGTGCTCTTGCCCGAGCCGCTGACGCCCGTGACACAGGTCAGGAGCCCGATGGGAAATTTCGCATCGATACCCCGGAGATTGTTCGCCCGCGCCTCGCGCACCGTGAGCCACGCCCCATCGGGCGCCTTCGTCGTCGCGTCCTTCACGACGCCAAGCTTGCGCGCGAGGTATGGTCCGGTGCGCGACACTTTCGCCGACAGCTGCATGCACTGCTCCGGCGTACCCTGAAACAGCAGCTGCCCGCCTTCCACGCCCGCCTCGGGTCCGAGTTCGATCAGCTCGTCAGCCAGACGCATCGTGTCCTCGTCGTGTTCGACCACGAGCACGGTGTTGCCGCGATCCCGCAGCGCGACGAGGGTATCGAGGAGTTTCTGATTGTCGTGCGGATGCAGGCCGATGCTCGGCTCATCGAGGACGTAGATGACGCCCATGAGACCCATGCCGAGCTGGGTGGCCAGCCGCACGCGCTGGGCTTCGCCGCCCGACAGCGTGGCATAATCGCGGTCGAGCGTCAGGTAGCCCAGGCCCGTCTCCAGCAGGAAAAAGAGCCGCTGGTCGATTCCGGTCACGACATCGCGCACCGCTTCATTGGCCGCGTGCTCCGCGACGAGTTCCCGCGCGAACGCGTGGGCTTCGGCAATATCCAGCTCCATAAACTGCGGGAACGTCTTGCCACCGAGCAGCACCGCGCCGCTCCGGGCATTCAGCCGCGTGCCGTGACACTCCGGGCATTCGCCCGCGACCATGAAGGTCGTCAGCCGCGCCTGGAATCCCTCGCTGTCCGTATGCCGGAAACTGTCCTCCAGGTCAGCGATGACCCCCGCGAATGGCATGGACTTCGCCTCGCGCATCCGCCGCAGCTTGAACGCGAAGAGCCGCTCCCCCGCTCCATACAGGATCGTATGCCGCGTCGCCTCGGGGAGTTCTTTCCACGGCACATCTGCATCAAACGGCAGTTGCTCGGCCAGCTGCTTCAGCAGCGCGTTGTGCTTGATGATGAGATTTTTTCCGCCAATGCGCCACGGCTTGAGTGCGCCCTCGCGCACGGATTTCTCCGGGTCGGCCACGATCAACTCGGGCACAAACCGCAGCTTCCGCCCGAGCCCGTCGCAGGTCGGGCACGCGCCCTCGCGATTGCTGAAGGAGAAATGCCGCGGCGTGAGCTTTTCGAAAATATCCCCGCACACCTCGCAGGACAACGACTGGCTCAGGGCCAGCTCCCGCCAGGGCGACTCGGCGTTTTTCTGCGCGAGCACCACGACCCGGTCTTTGCCTTCCCGGAAGGCCAGCTCGAGCGAGTCGGCCAGCCGCGACCGCTGGTCGGCAGTCGCCACCAGGCGGTCGACCACGATCTCCACGATCATTTCCTTGGTGCCCGCCGCGGCCGGGATCAGCTTGGGTTCGTCCAGGCTCTTGATTTCCCCGTCGATCCGCACCCGCTGAAACCCGCGCTGGCGCAACCGGGGCAGCTCGTCGCGCAGCACGCTCGGCTTGGCCCGCATGAACGCCGCGAGCAGCAGCACGCGTTCACCCGCACACTCGGTGAGGATCCGCTGCACATTGTCGTCGAGCGAACGCTGGATGACCCGGCCGCCATCCTTGGGACAGCGCTGCTCGCCACTGATGGCCCAGAGCAGCTGCGCATAGTCGGCGATTTCCGTCGCCGTCGCGATCGTGCTGCGCGGGCCGCCCGCACCTGTGCGCTGCTCGATCGCCAGCACCGGCGACAGTCCGTGGATGAAATCCACATCGGGACGCCGGAGCTGTTCGAGCACCTGCCGCGCCTGGGTCGAGAGCGACTCCATGTATTTCCGGTAGCCCTCGGCATAGATCGTATCAAAGGCGAGCGAGGACTTGCCCGAACCGCTCGGGCCCGTGATGACCACCAGCCTGCCCCGCGGGATGCGCAACTCGAGGTTCTTCAGGTTGTGCTCTCGCGCGCCTTTGATGTGGATGTGGGTGGCAGCCTGCATGGGTCGAACGCGCACGTTACGCATATTTCAACGAGGTCAAAGCGATAAGCGTCGATTCCGGGTTCCGCTGGCCGAATTGGTTCTTGAACTGGCACAGGCGACTTCGTTTGTTGCCCGCAGAAACAACCCCTAGGCGGCCTTCCGCCTCAACCACCCCAACCCCCCTCGCAGCGAGATTCCACGTGGAATCCTTTGCGACCAGGATACCCCATGAAAGATATGACGTTCCCACGTGTCTCATCGCGCCGGATTCGCTGCACCTTGGCCGTCGGCCTTGGCTGTCTGCTGCTGGCGCCTTCCAGCCGCGCCTTCCAATTCGCCGACGGCGACCTCACCGGCAGCTTCGACAGCACGTTTTCGTTCGGTGGCTTGTACCGCCTGAGCAATCCCAGCCCGGAATTCTACGGCACGACCAACTCCTTTCACGGTGTCGCGGGCCAGCAAAACTCGGTCAATGCCGACGACGGCGACCTCAACTACGGCAAGGGCTGGGTCTCCGAGCTCTTCAAGGGCTCGCATGACCTCGAGCTCAAGTACCACGATTACGGGTTCTTCGCCCGCGGCTATTATTTCAGCGACCTGGAAGCCGACAACACCCTGCGCACCCCACTCTCCAGTCTGGCAAAGGAACGCGTGACGAATGGCGCGGAATTGCTCGACCTGTACGTCGTCGGAAAGTTCGAGGCCGTCAACGACCTGCCGCTGGATATCCGCTTCGGCCGCCAGGTGCTCAGCCTCGGCGAAAGCACGTTCATTCCGAACGGCGTCAACGTCATCAATCCCATTGACCTCTCCAAGCTGCGCGCACCCGGCGCCGAGTTGAAGGAGGCGTTCCTGCCGGTCAACATGCTCAAGGTCTCCATCGGCCTGACCAAGAACATCACCTTCGAGCCCTTCTGGCTGCTGGAGTTCCGGCCCAACGAACTCGAGCCCGCCGGCACGTATTTCTCGACCAACGATTTTGCCAGCCCCGGCGGCCGGAACGTCTATCTCGGGTTCGGCACGCTGCCGGACAACGGCACGCTCGGCGCGATTCCGCGCGCCGCCGATCACACCGGCAACAACTACGACCAATTCGGCGCCTCGCTCCGCGTCCTCGCGCCCGGCCTGAACGACACGGAGTTCGGCTTCTATTTCGCGCGGTACCACAGCCGTTCCCCGGTGATCAGCGCCATCACCCCGACGGCTCCGATCGATTCATCCCTCGTCGTCGCAACCGCCACCAGCCTCGCCACCACCAACCTCGTCCCGGTGATGATCGCCAACGGCTATCCTCCCGCCGGCATCCCCTCGGCGCTCAACACGCTGATTGGCGCCGCCCTCACCGGCGTGCCGGCAGCGGCGTTGCCGCCGAGCCTTCAGCCGTTTTACCCCGCCGCCCAGAGCATCGCGGCCGGCGCCGGCAAAATCGGCCTGCTCACCGCCGCGGCCGCCGGCCGGTATTTCGACGAATACCCCGAGGCGATCTAGATGGTCGGCGCGAGCTTCAACACCTCCCTCGGCCAGTCCGGCATCACCTGGCAGGGCGAGATGTCCCTGAAGAGCAACGTGCCGCTGCAGGTCGACGACGTTGAACTCCTGTTCGCCACGCTCTCCTCGCTCAACCCGGTCTTCGGCGCCAACAATCAGATCGGCAATTATTACGGCCAGCTGAACACGGTCATCCCGGGCTACCGCCGCCACCGCGTCGTGACGGCCCAGACGACGTTCACCAAGGTCTTCGGCCCGATTCTCGGCTCCCAGCAACTCACGCTGGTCGGCGAGGTCGGCGGCATCTGGGCCAATCTTCCCGACAAAAACGTGCTCCGCTACGACGGCTCCGGCACCTTCACCAGCGGCAGCGCCACCGCGATGACCAACACCGGCTTCGGCGGCTTGCCCGCGACTCCCGCCAGCGCCTTCGCCGACCCCTTCTCCTGGGGCTACCAGGTGCTGGCCAAGCTCGACTACAACAACGTGTTCGCCGGTGTGAACGTTTCGCCGTCGCTTGCCTTTTCACACGACGTGACCGGCAACACTCCATTGCCCCTCGGCAATTTCATCGCCGGCCGCAAGAGCATCAACCTCGCCGCCGAGTTTACCTTCCAGAACGCCTGGTCCTTCGAGGTCCGCTACGTGAATTTCTTCGGGGCCGGCGCCTACAATCTGCTCAGTGATCGCGACTACGTCTCGACCACGGTGAAGTACTCTTTCTAACCGTCATCGGAAATACCCCGCCATGAAAAAAATCATTCTTTCCACCCTCTTCACCTTTGCGGCCGCCGGGTTGCATGCCGCCATCAGTGAATCCCAGGCCGCCCGCCTGGGCGCCGACCTCACCCCGTTGGGCGCGGAGAAGGCCGGCAGTGCCGACGGCGCCATCCCCGCTTGGGACGGCGGCATCACCACGCCACCCGCCGGCTACAAGGTCGGCGATCACCATCCTGATCCCTACGCCGGCGACCAGCCGCTCTACACCATCACGGCTGCGAATCTCTCCCAGTATCAGGATAAGCTCACCGCCGGGCACATCGCGCTTCTCAAGGCCTACCCCGACTACAAGCTGATGGTCTACCCGTCGCACCGCAGCGCCTCCAACCCGCAGCGGATCTACGACGCCACGAAGCAGCACGCCACCACGGCCCGGCTCACGGAGGGCGGCAATGGCGTTACGGGTTCCGTGGTCGGCATCCCCTTTCCCATTCCGGCCAGAGGGCTCGAGGTCGTCTGGAATCACCTCACGCGTTACCGTGGCATTGCCGCTTCGCGTCACATCGGCCAGGCTGCGCCCCAGCGCAACGGCAGCTATACGCTTGTCGAATTCGAGGACGAGTTTCTCTTCAACTACTGCCGCGAGGACATGACGGAGGCCGACCTCAACAACATCCTGATCTACTTCAAGCAGGCCGTCGTTGCTCCGGCCCGCCTCGCCGGGACCATTCTCCTCGCCCATGAGACCATGGACCAGGTCAAGGAGCCGCGCCGGGCCTGGGTCTACAATCCAGGCCGTCGCCGTGTCACCCGCGCCCCGAACGTGGCCTACGACAATCCCGGCACCGCCGCCGACGGCCAGCGCACCAGCGACCAGTTCGACATGTTCAATGGCGCTCCCGACCGCTACAACTGGAACCTCGTCGGCAAGAAGGAGATCATCGTTCCTTACAATTCCTACCACCTGCACAGCGACAAGGTGAAGTATGACGACATCCTCAAGCCGCTGCACATTAACCAGGATCTCGCCCGCTACGAACTGCACCGCGTCTGGGTCGTCGATGCGACGCTCAAGCCCGGCACTTCGCATCTCTACTCACGCCGTACTTTCTACGTCGACGAGGACAGCTGGCAGATCCTCGCAGCCGATCAGTACGATTCCCGCGGCGAAATCTGGCGTGTGTCCGAGGCCCACTGCATCAATTACTACGATGCGCTCACCTTCTGGAGCACGCTTGAGGTCCATACCGATCTGCAAAACGGCCGGTACCTCGTCATCGGGCTCGATAACGAGGGCAAGATGTACGACTTCGGCCTCAAGCGGACCCCGGCCGACTACAGTCCCGATTCGTTGCGCCGCGATGGCATCCGCTGACGAGATGCCGCACAGTAACAGCCGGGCCAGTAGCAGCCGAGGTAACGAGGCTGGGCTTGAACCTCGGCACCGAATCAATCTCCAAGGCGCCAAGACGCGAATACTAGGAGCTTTTTTGAGGGACGCCATTCGCACACTGGCCTCTTTGCGTCTGGCCAAATCCCTCCTCCACGCCTTCGCGCTCGCCATACTGGGTGCCCTTGCGGCCCAGGCCACTGAGATCGCCCCCACCATGCTGTTGCTGGACGGCGCCCTCGCCGGTTCGGCAATCGTCGTGGTCGGTGAGCGCGGCACTATTCTCCGCTCCACCAACTCGGGACAAACCTGGCTGCCCGCCACCGTGTCTGCCTCCGCCACCCTGACCGGAGTGGGCTTTGCCCCGGGCACTCTGAAGGGCTGGGCGGTCGGGCATGACGCCCTGATTCTGGCCACGGACGACGGCGGTCTCATTTGGCGGAAACAGTGGCAGGGCGAAAATCTGCAGGATTCCTTCCTCGATGTGATCGCGCTCGATGCGCGGCATGTCATCGCCGTCGGCGCCTACGGCTTATATGTCAGCTCGGCTGATGGTGGCCGGACCTGGGTCCGCGGGAAAATCAGCAACGACGATTTTCACCTCAACCGCATCTCGCGCGGCCCAACCGGAACCCTCTACCTCGCCGGCGAACACGGCACCCTCCTGCGCTCAACAGACCAGGGCGTCCGCTGGGAGCGCATCCGTTCGCCCTATGAGGGCTCGTTCTACGGCATCCTTCCGCTCGATGCCCGGACGCTGCTGGCCTATGGATTGCGCGGCCGGATCTATCGCTCCACGGATAACGGCGCCTCATGGATCACCGTGCCCAACGAACTGTCCGGGCTCATCGCCACCGCGGTGCGACCCCCGGGCGGCGCCTTGATCTTCACCGGCCAGGCTCGGTCTTGGTTGGTCAGCCGTGAAGAAGGGCGGTCAGTCGCGCCGTGGCCGGTGGCTTTCACCTCCGCTGTAGCCGAACTGCTTCCGCTCCCCGATGGCTCCCTCTTAACCCTGGGCGAAGCCGGCGCGGTGATCCTGCCCAAGCCCTGACCGCGCATGCTCGAAAAATTCGCCACTTGGATTTTCCGGTTCCGCCTGCCCTTGGTCGCGGTCTTTGCCGCTTTCACCGTGGTCATGGGCGGGTTTGCCCTGCGGCTGCACGTCGATGCGAGTTTCAACAAATCCCTGCCGCTCGGCCATCCTTACATCCGGACGTTTGTGAAATACCAGGGCGAGTTCGGCGGCGCCAATCGCGTCCTTGTCGCGCTGATGGCCCGGCAGGGCGATATCTTTACACCGGATTTTTTCGCCCAACTCCGGAAGGTCACGGACGAGGTCACGTTCCTCCCTGCCGTTGACCGCTCCCAAGTGCAGTCGCTCTTCACCCCGAATGTGCGCTACATCGAGGTCGTCGAGGATGGCTTTGCAGGCGGCAACGTCATCCCGGCGGATTTCACGGCCACGCCCGCCCACTTTGCCAAGGTCCGCGAAAACATCATCAAGTCCGGCAAACTCGGCCAGCTGGTCGCAACGGATTTCACGGGCGCCATCGTCAGCGCCCAGCTGCTCGAGGTTGACCCGCGCACCGGACGGAAGATCGATTATCTCCGCGTCGCCGACGGACTTGAAGCCATCGCCAGCGCGTCGAGCGGGAAAGTGCCGGGGCCATTTCCGTCCACATCATCGGTTTCGCCAAGGTCATCGGCGACATCAGCAACGGTGCCCGCGGCGTGCTCTTCCTGTTCGGCGTGTCCATTTTCATCACAGCCCTGCTCGTCTGGCAGTATGCCGGCCGGTGGAAACTCGCCGCCTCACCCATTGTCTGCTCGCTGGTCGCGGTCATCTGGCAGCTCGGGGCCCTGACCGCGCTCGGCTACGGCATCGATCCCTTTTCCATCCTTGTGCCGTTCCTCGTCTTCGCCATTGGCGTCAGCCACGGCGTTCAGAAAATCAGCCTGTTCCGCAACGAGATATTTCAGGGCCACGACGGCCCGACGGCCGCGAAGCATGCCTTCATGCAGTTGATCGTGCCGGGCGTCGTCGCGCTGCTCACTGACACGGTCGGTTTTCTCACGATGCTGGTGATTAAGATCCCGGTCATTCAGGAACTGGCCATCATCGCCAGCCTCGGGGTCAGCGTGATCGTGATCACCAATTTTCTTCTCCTGCCGATCCTGCTGTCCTATCTGCACCTGCCGGCATCCTATGGCGAATGGGTCGCCTCCCGCCGGGCCCGAACGGACCGGTTCTGGGCCCGTCTGGCCCGCGGGATGAAGCCTGTGCCCTCCCTGGTCATCATCGTGATCTGGTTTGCCCTCGGAGCGTGGGGTTACTGGAAGGCGGAGCAGGTTCGCATCGGCGACACCCAGGCCGGCGTGCCCGAGCTGCGGCAGAGTTCGCGCTACAATCAGGATACCCGCGTGATCACTTCCAGGTTCAGCATTGGGGCCGACATGCTTTCAGTGATGGTCGAGACAGTGCCCAACGGCTGCGTCGACTACGATGTCGTCACCTTGATGGACCAGTTCGAGGGCCGCATCCGTGCCGTGCCCGGCGTACAGTCGGTGATCTCACTGACCTCGATGGCCAAGCTGGTGAACTCAGGCTACAGCGAGGGCTCATTGAAGTGGCGCATTCTCCCGCGCAACCCGCAGGCGCTCGCCCAGGCCGTTTCACCCATTGAGACTTCGACCGGTCTGCTCAACGCCGATGCCAGCGTGATGCCCGTGATCATTTTTCTCGCCGATCACAAAGCCGGGACACTCCGCGCCGTGACCGACGCCGTGAAGGCCTTCGCCGCGGATCATCCTTCGCCCAAGGCCCGGTTCGTCCTCGCGAGCGGCAATGCCGGCGTCATGGCCGCCACCAATGAGGTCGTGCAGGCGGCCCAGACTCCCATCGTTCTCTGGGTGTTCGGCGCGGTCATCGGACTCTGCCTGGTCACGTTTCGCAGCGTGCGCGCCACCCTCTGCATCGTGGTGCCGCTCGCCATCGTGAGCTGGCTCGCTTACGCCCTGATGGTCGTCCTCGGCATCGGCCTCAAGACCTCCACCCTGCCCGTGGTCGCCCTCGGCGTCGGTATCGGCGTCGACTACGGCATCTACCTTTTCGCGCAGCTGCACGGCGCTCTGAAAGCCGGACAGGATTTTGAGGCGACAATGTTCGCCGCCCTGAAGGACACCGGCACCGCCATCGTCTTCACCGGGCTCACCCTCGCCATCGGTGTGAGCACGTGGATTTTCTCCGACCTGAAATTCCAAGCCGACATGGGTCTGCTGCTCACGTTCATGTTTCTGGTCAACATGCTCGGAGCCATCGTACTGCTGCCGGCCATGGCCCGCTGGTGCTTCCGCCATCCAATCAGCCCGATTGAACCGGTCTAAGCAATTGTCCGCGAATGACGCGAATCAACCCGAAATTCGCGGTGATTGGCGTGATTCGCGGGCAGTCATCAGGATAATTCAGCGGAGGGTTTTCCTTGGCCTTGGCCCTGCTTTCCCCGAGGGTCGCGTCCATGTCGGACGAAAACGCGCCCTCCTTTTTTTCCGCTACCCAGCGCCGGGTGATCGGCGGCACGCTGCTGCTACTGTCCGTGGGCGCAGCGGTCGCCGCCATCATGCTGGCGTTCATCGTGCTAAGCCGGCTCGTGGGCTTTTTCTCGGGCGTGCTCTGGCCGCTGGCCGCGGCCGGGGTGCTGGCGCTGATTCTCCGGCCCGTGGTGACCGTCCTGGAAAAGCGCCTGCGGCTGCGCCGGCCCGCCGCCGTGGTGCTGCTCTACGGCATTTTCCTGCTGCTGGCGACGTCGGCCCTGATCGTCGTGCTGCCTCCGGCGATCGACCAGCTCCTCGATTTTGTCGCCTACGCCCCGTCCCTGTGGGCCAACGGCACCGGCTATGTTGAGCAACATTACCCGCAGTGGATCGCCTTGATCCAGCGCGGGCTCGTCAACCCCACCGTGCACGAGATTGCCGAGGGACTGGTCAATGAACTCAAGACCATGCTGTCCCATGCCTTTCCCTCGCTGCGGGCGGCCGGCGGCGGGATTCTCGGGC
This sequence comes from uncultured Opitutia bacterium, assembly GCA_903859715.1. Classification (GTDB taxonomy): domain Bacteria; phylum Verrucomicrobiota; class Verrucomicrobiia; order Opitutales; family Opitutaceae; genus Opi-474. The sequence continues at coordinate 24,259 of CAIONS010000032.1, read as the reverse complement.
TCTTCACCTTTGGCACGCATGTGGCGATCGTACCGGTCTACCTGTTTTTCTTTCTCCTGGCCCGCGGCGGCTCCATCCAGAAGATCGGTCACAACCTGCCCTTCCTCAGCACCGGCGTCCGGGCGGACATCGTGTTTCTCCTGCGGGAGTTCGTCGCCATCGTGGAATCCTTTTTTCGCGGCCAGCTGCTCATCGGCCTGATCATGGGCGTGCTGCTGGCCGCCGGGTTTACACTCATCGGCCTGAAGTTCGGCCTGATCATCGGCCTCATCGTCGGGGTCTTCAACATCGTGCCCTACCTCGGCACCATCGTCGGACTCGCCGTCACGCTCCCGCTCGCGTTTCTCCAACCCGAGGGCGGCTGGCGGCTGGTCGGGCTGGTCCTGCTCGTAAAGATTTTTGTGCAGGCCATCGAGGGCTGGGTTCTCACGCCGAAGATCATGGGCGACCGCACCGGGCTCCACCCGATCACCATTATCGTCGCGATCTTTTTCTGGGGCACGGCCTTCAACGGCGTGCTCGGCATGCTGCTCGCGATCCCGCTGACCGCCTTCTTCGTGACAGCCTGGCGCCTCGCGAAGCGGAAATATTTCAACGTCCCCGCCTGAGCCGGCGCCGCTTTGCGCATGGCGTGGGAGATTCATCACCGCAAGGGCATCTGGCTGCCACAGATCGGCTGGTGGCTCGACGCCCAGGCCCGCGCAGAGCGCGCCTTCGTCTCCCACGCCCACGGCGATCACATCGCCCGGCACAAGGAAGTGCTCTGCACCCCGGCCACGGCGCGTTTGCTGCACGCCCGCCTGCCCGGCCGGCGCGCCGAGCTCACCCCGCCCTTTGGTCGCGCGCAGGCCCTCGATTTCGGTACCACCGCCACGCTTCATCCCGCCGGCCATATCGTCGGCTCCAGCCAGATCCTCCTCGAACATGAGGAACACGGCTCCCTGCTTTACACCGGCGACTTCAAGCTCCGCCCCGGGCTCGCCGCCGAGCCCTGTACCACTCCGCATGCCGATGTCCTGATCATGGAAACAACGTTCGGACTCCCGCGGTATGTCTTCCCGCCGGAGTCCGAGACCATCGCCCGGATCATTGAGTTTTGCCAGCGCGCGATCGCCGATGGGATCACTCCCGTCCTGCTCTGCTACAGTCTCGGCAAAAGCCAGGAAGTCCTCCGCGCCCTCGCGCCCGCGAATCTCCCGGTGATGCTGCATTCCGAGACGCTGCGGCTTACGCGGATCTGCGAACAGGTGGGGGTCAGTTTTCCGCCTTACCGGGATTTCGATGTCAACGAAGTCGCCGGGCACATCGTGATCTGTCCGCCGCATTCCCAGGGCCTGCTCGACCGGATTCCGGCCCGCCGCACCGCGGCCATCACCGGCTGGGCGCTCGATTCCGGCGCCACGTACCGTCTCCGCTGCGACACCGCCTTCCCGCTGTCCGATCACGCGGGATTCGACGATCTCATCACATTTGTGGAACGTGTGCAGCCCAAGCGTGTACTCACGGTGCATGGGTTTACCCGCGAATTCGCGCAGACTCTGCGCTCCCGCGGTTGGGACGCGCTTGCTATTGGCCAAGGCAACCAGCTTGAGTTCAAGCTGTCCGGCTGAGGTTCCTCTCCCATTCCATGCGTTATCTTCTCCTGCTCAGTCTTCTCGGCTTGCCGTCCGTCCGCGCGGCCACGCCCATCGCACTGAGCCCCGGGGAAGAGCTGGACTATCGCGTGAGCTGGGGCGTCTTTCCCAGTGCCGGCGAAATCAAGATCACCGCCCGCACGGAACGGAATGACCAGCAGCCGTGCACCGTGGTCGTGACCACCACGTCGACGCGGGGATTCCTGCGGGGTCTTTTTCCCTTCGATGCCCAGGCCGAGTCGGTCTTCAGCAACCACACCGGCCGCATGATCGTGCACACGGAGCGCAGCGCGGCGGGGAAAAAACCGACCGACACCATGCTCGCGGTCGACTACGGCACGGGTGCAGCCGACTTCCGGGACTTGGTCCACCCGGAGAAAAACCAGGTGGTCACACTGCCGGCGGGCGACCCGATCGACCTCATCACCTGCCTGGTGCAGACGCGTACCTGGACCCTGAAGCCCGGGGACCAGCGCGATGTGCTGGTGATGTTTGAGGAGGAACCCTATGAGCTGACTTTCCATGCGTTGCGGTATGAAAAAGTCCGCACGCCCATGGGCGAATTTGATGCCCTCGTGCTCGAGCCCCATATGGAAAAGACGGCCCCGAAAGGCATTTTCAAGCGCGGGTCGAACGTCGGGGTCTGGATCTCACAGGACGACCTGCACCTGCCGGTAAAGTTTGAGGTCGAATTCAAGTTCGGGGTCGGCGTCTCCACGCTCACGCGCTACGTGCCTCCTCCGCCGCCGGCGAATGCGAATCCTGGTCCTTAGAGGCGGCGCGCTCGGCGATTTTATTGTCACGCTACCCGCGCTCGCCCTGCTGCGCCAGCGCTGGCCCGAGGCCAGCATCGAGCTGGTCGGCAACCTCACCGCCGCTTCACTCGCGCTGCCGTCCCGGTTGATCGACGCGGCGCACTCCCAGCATGAGGCCCGCTGGGCGGCCCTGTACGGCGACGCACCTCTGCCGCCGGCGCTGGCGCAATGGCTCGGCGACTTTGATCTCATCCTTAATTTCTGGCCCGACCCGGCGCAGGAACTGGCCCGGCGGTTTCCGCTGCGTGCCGGACAGAATTTCCTGACCGCCGAAGCACTGCCGCGAAGCGCGCCCGCAGCTCGGCATTTCTGCGAACCCCTGCGTCAGCTCGGGCTGAGTCCGGTCGCTTGGCTGCATACCCTGTGTATTCCGCAACCGGAAGCGCGACGCATTGCGCTGCATCCGGGCAGCGGCTCGACGCGGAAAAACTGGCCGGTGGATCGCTGGCTCACCCTGGCTCACTGGCTGGAGGAAGAGCATCACGCGGAATTGCTCGTGATTTCTGGCGAGACCGAGCCCCCGGATCTCCTGACCGGGATCGGCGCTCACCTGCGAAACCTGCCCATGAATACGCTGGCCGATGAGCTGGCGCGCTGCCGGCTTTTTATCGGGCACGATTCCGGTATAAGTCATCTCGCCGCTGCGACCGGGGTTCCGGGCGTGCTGCTTTTCGGCCCGACGGATCCACTCATCTGGGCTCCGCCGACTCCGACGATGCGCGTCCTGCAACGCGACGCCGACCTCGCGTCAATTTCCCTGGCCGAAGTTCAGCAGGCCGTCGCCGCAGCGCTGCCGGATCAAAACTGAATCGCCACGGCTTATTGGCCCAGATCGGTCCGGCATAATCTACGCCCACGCGGGGACCGCTCCGGATCATTGAGCGCGGCACGTGGATTCCGTGATCCTCAATCCATAGTCCGCTGGCTCGGGAAACAGCCGCGCCATTGAGCCGCCGGTCGATGTCGAGCAGGCGCGTCAGCCGCCCGGGTCCGCTGCACCCCTCCAGGCCGCGAATCAGCACCGCCGCGGGCCAGTCCGGTGGGCCCACCACGAGGTTCAGCATCTCGTGCACGCCATAGCACAGGTAGACATACCAGACGCCGCCCGGACCGTACATGACCTCGGTGCGACCCGTCCGGCCGACCCGTGCATGGCTGGCCAGATCCTTCTCGCCATTATAGGCCTCAACTTCGGTGATCATGCGCGGCGCGTGGCCTGTCCGCAGCAGATACTTGCCGAGGAGGCTCCGGGCATGGCTGAGCGCGGCGCGGCGGCGCCATGACGCGATCGGTACAATTTGAGGCATGACTTTGGAGGTGCCCGCTGTTTTAGCCTGCAGCCCAGTGCACGCAACTCCGGCCCACGCCGAAAAAATCACGCCGCTCCGGCGCAATCTCCGGCTGGGTCTCCTGGATGGCGTCGCGGCCATGCCGCTCGTGGTGCTGAGCCAACCGGGCAATTTCGTCCTGGCGGCGCTGCTCACCACCTTGTTCGCCTTTTCCACGCGAACCTACGGCTTCATTACGTCGCTGCCTTACTGGTTCAATTTCCTGCAGGTCCTGCTCACTCCTTTGCTCGCGCAACGGCTCCATGCCCGCTCCATGACCATCGTCAGCGCCTGGCTGCATTTCGCCGGCTGGGTCGCGCTGCTTGTGGCGCTGCCGTTCCTCGCTCCCGGTGAAAATACGCGCACCTTGACGGTCTTCTTCACCGTGTTTTCCGTTGTCGCCCTTTCCGGTGCGATCAATGGCGTCGCGTGGAATGCCTGGATGCAGGAGTGCATCCCTGTCCGTCTCCGCGGAAAATATTTCGGGTTTCGCAACCGGCTGCTCTACCTCTCCCAATTCGTTTTCATGCTGGGCGTGTCGGGACTGCTGGCCTGGTTGAACGGCAGCCTCCTCGCGTACCAACTGCTGTTTGCCGGAGCGATCCTCGTCCGCATCGTCTCCGTCCTGGCCCAGCAACGGATGCAGGATTCGACGAGCACGCAGGCTCCCGCCCCCGAGCCGCCCTGGCGTGAACAGGTCGGCGTGGTCTGGCGCGACGTCGCCCTCGTGCGCTTCATCGTTTTTGCGTCCGTCATGGGCTTTGCCACCAATTTGGTCGGCCCCTTCGTTCCCGTCTTCATGTACGGCGAGCTTCATCTGAGTGCCGCCTACACGAACCTGCTGATCCTGCTAGGCGTCATGGGTGCCGCCCTGACTTTCCCCACGTGGGGCCGGTTGATCGATCGCCATGGCAACGTGCCGGTGATGATCGTCTCCGTGATCCTCTGGCAGCTCTCCACGGTCCTCATGGGCTGGTCGACGACGCATAATCTCTGGCTGCTCTACCTGATCATGCCGACCGGTGGTTTCTTCGTCGCCGGCTACGGCATCGGCCTGTTCGGCCTCCTGTTGAAACTCACCCCGCCCGGCGCCCGTACGATGGGCATGGCGCTGTTTGTTTCCCTGTCCTCGCTCGCCGCCGCCTTCGGGCCGATCACGGGCGGCTATCTCATCACCGCAGCCATCGCGCACGGATTTGCGCCCATGGCCGTCTACCATGGGGCGTTCTTTGTCAGCGCGATCCTGATCACACTTTGCTGCCTGCTGTTGCATCGGGTGCGCGAACCCAACTCCGCCGGCCTGACGGAAGTAGTGGGCGCCATGCGCAATGTCCGCACCGTCGCCTCGCTGTTCGGCCTCAGTTTCCTCGTGAACCAGGTCTTCATCCGCGCCCCTGGCGGTGGAGCCGCAGGACCGCCCAAGGCGAATTGAGTTTCGCCCGCACTTGCCCGCTTGCCCCATTCGGCCGGCCCTGCTGGGTTAGAGCTCTTCCGCCCGATGAGCCCCCCGCCGCATATTTTCACTCTCACTGGCAATCTGCTCTGCGAGCGCACGCTGGAATTCACGGACTGGTCCGCCGGGAAAACCCAGCGGGCGACGCGTGAATCGTTTCAGGTCGGAGGCAAGGGCATCAATGTCTCAAAGATGCTGCACCGGCTCGGCGCCCCGACGACGGCGCTGTGTTTCACCGGCGGCACCACCGGAGCCGAGTGCGACGCTTGGCTCCGCCGGCAAAGCTTCGCCCATCAGGCTTTCCCCTCGCGCTACGCCACGCGCATCGGCGTGGTCGTCCGGAGCGGCCATCAGCCCGAGACCACGTTCATGGGACTCGATGCGCCGCACGATGCCACTGCCGTACGCGCCTGCGCCGATCTGCTCGACGCCCAGCCTGCCGGACAAATCCTCGCGATCTGCGGCAGCATTCCCGGCTGGGCGTCACCCGATTTTGAGCCACTCCGCGATTCACTCACCCGCTGGCAGCAACGCGGCGTGCTCGCCGCCGACAGCTATGGCCCGCCGCTCGCCTGGCTCGTCAGCCAGCCGCTTGCCCTGGTGAAAATCAACGCCACGGAGCTGCGCACCCTCTTCGCGGATCAACCGGCGACGATCTCCACCTCCACGTTGCTCAAAACCGCCGCCCAACGCTGGGCCGCCCTGCGCTGGATTGTGACCGATGGCGGCGGACCGGTGTGGTTCTGCGACCAAGGCGGCGAGCCGGCCTCTCTTCAGCCACCCGCCGTAACCGAGGTTTCGGCCACCGGTTCAGGCGATGTGCTTTTCGCCTGCGTGCTCGATGCCTGTTACCGCCGGGGCCTTTCACTGGCCGCCTCCGTGGCCCGGGCCCTGCCCTACGCTGCCGCCAATGCCGCCGATCCCGGGATTGCGGAGTTTCCCGAGCCCTGACCGGCCTTGCGGCCCGGCGCAGGACCGCTATTTTGACCGACCGTGACGGCGAACATTTCACGCCCGCCGCGGTCGATGCCTGTGCTCCTCCCATGAACCGAAAAATCATCATCACTCTCATCGCCCTGGTCGTCGCAGCCGGGCTCTTCTTCGGCTACCGCGCCTACAAGCTTACAGCCGATCGTGAGCTCGCCCAGCAGCGCGCCGCGGCCCAGCTGTCCTTGATCAAGGAACACGAAGCCGAGCTCGCCCGCCGCATGGCCGCCATCCTCGAGGCCCGCCAGATGGCGGAAGCCCGCGCGAGGGAAGAGATCGCCCGCCAGGAACGTCTGCGCGAGGAGCAAACCGCCGCCCAGGCCGCGCTGGCCGCCGCCCAAGCTGAAGTGGATCGCCTCGCCGCGGAAACCGCCCGGCTCACCGCCGAGCGCGATGCCGGCAATCTCGAGGCCTCCCGCCTCGCCGCCGACCGCCAGCGTGACGCCGCCGCGGCCGAATCCGCTCGCCTCGCCGCCCTCCAGAAATTGCACGATCTCGACGAAAAACGCGCCTTGGCGGATCGCGAGACCGCCCGTCGCGAAGCTCTCCTCCACCAGCAGGAATTGGAAGCGGAGGCGCAAAGACTTGCGCTCGAACAGGAGCGAAATGCCTACAAAGTGGGCGGCTACCTCGTGACCGACTTTCAATCGATCCGCATCCTGCGGGATAGCGCCCTGCAACAAGACAAGCCCGCCGCCGATCCCGCCCAGTCCGTGCCGCCCAAATAACGCCCGCGGCAGCAGTTTCGGGTAAATTAATCCTTGCGTTACCCGTGGCAAAACCGCTTTATCCGCGGTTTTATTTTATGAAAGCCACTATCAAAACCCAAGGGCAGCAGTTCACTGTCACCGAGGGCGACATTCTGATCGTCAACCGCTATCCGAACACGGAAGCCGGTGCCACCGTGGAGATTAAGGACGTTCTCGCCACCGGCGAAGGCGAGTCCTTCCGGGTCGGCACCCCGCTGCTGGCCGGCGCCTCCGTCTCCGCCAAGATCCTCGAGAACAAGCGTGGCGACAAGGTCATCGTTTTTAAGAAGAAAAAGCGCAAGGGCATGGAGCGTAAACGCGGCCATCGCCAGGAGCTTTCCGTCATCAAGATCGAATCCATCACAGCTTAAGGAGAATACCCGCCATGGCGCACAAGAAAGGTCAGGGAACATCCAGCAACGGCCGCGACAGTCGCTCCCAGCGGCTCGGCGTTAAAATCTTCGGCGGTCAGACCGTCCTCGCTGGCACCATCATCGTCCGGCAGCGCGGCAGCAAGCTGCACGCCGGCAAAAACGTCGGCATCGGCCGCGATTGGACGCTCTTCGCGCTCACCGACGGCACGGTCAAGTACGACAAGGCCCACCGCAAGGTCGCCGTCGTCCCGGCCGCGGTCACGGCCTGAGCCCGTCTCAGCCATTTATTTAGCTTTCAAACGCAGCCCAAACCGGGCTGCGTTTTTGTTTGTCCAGCCTCGACCGGGTTAACCTCGCACCCAAGGCGGATCTCCACTTCTCCCATGCCCGATCGTCTCGAAGTCCTCCGCCAGCAGCGTGCGCTCGTCCAGGAGCAGCTCGCCTGGTTCGACCGGGAGATCGCCGCGCTCAGCTCTTCCGCACCCGAGGCGTCCGCTCCGCCCGCTGCTGCGTCTGCCGCTGTGGCTCCTCCCGCCGTCGTCGCGCCGGCTGTTCCTGTCGCCCCGCGCGTCGTCCCGGCCGCGCCGCTTCCGGATTTCCCCGAATACCAGGCCGATGCCGCCAGCATGCAAAGCGCCGCCCGTCGCGGCTGTCTGATGTATGCCGCCCTCGCTTTCGCCCTCCTCTTCCTTGGGGCCGTGGCGATCTATTTCCTGGCCTATCGCGATCACCCGGTGCTGTTCGCCGATAAACCCGCGACCGCCACCTCGAAGTGAAAGTACCGCGGGCCTTATTCAAATCAGCGCCCGCGAATCATGCGAATCGCCGCGAATGCTGGGCGAAAGTACCCGGCCAACATCCGTCATGGCATTTAGCGGTCTTTAATTCGCGCTGATTCGCGCCATTCGCGGGCAACCGTCTTGTCCCGCCTCAGCTCGCCGCCGGATAGCTGCCCAGCCACTTCACGAACGGGCAGAATTTCTGCAGCTCCGCGAGCGCCTCCTTCATTGACGGGTCATCGTAATGACCCGACACATCGATGAAGAAATAGTAGTCCCACGGGCGCTTCTTGCTCGGACGCGACTCGATCTTCGAGAGATTGATGCCTCGCTCCGCCAGCGGCATGAGCATCTTGAGCAGCGAGCCCGAATGCGAGGCCGCCGCATCCCCGAGGGAGATCGCGAAGCTGGTGACATCCTTACCGCCGCCGACCGCGCCGGACGGCTTCTTGCCGAGGACAAAGAAGCGCGTGGTGTTGTCCGCCTTGTCCTGGATGTTCTTCACCACGATCGGCACGCCATACGTCGCCGCCGCCAGCTCGCTCGCGACGGCCGCGGATCCCGGCTCCTCCTTGGCGATTTGCACGGCGCGCGCCGTGCTCGGCGCCTCGATCAGCTGCGCATGCGGCAGATGCCGCTGCAGCCAGTTCCGGCACTGGGCCAGGGCCTGGTCCTTCGAGTAGACGCGCTCGATCTTCTCCAGCAGCGAGGCCGAGATCAGGGAATGCGTGATCTCGAGGTAGATCTGGGCCACGACCTTCAGGTCCGACTCCACAAACAGGTCGAGCGCATCGCGCACCGAGCCCTCGGTGGAATTCTCGATCGGGATGACCGCATAGTCGGCCTCACCCTTCTCCACCGCCGTGAAAATGTCCCCGATGTTGGCCATCGCATGATAATCCACGCTCGCGCCGAACTTCTTCATCGCCGCCATGTGCGTGTTGGTCGCCTCCGGTCCGAGATAGGCAATCAGCAGCGGCTTCTCCAGCGCGATGGCCGCCGACATGATCTCGCGGTAGATCGCCCGCAATGCCTCGTGCTTGATCGGTCCCTCGTTCTGGGTTGAAACCTTCCGCAGCACCGCTTCCTCGCGTTCCGCGACGTAAATCTGGCCGCCCTGGCTGCGCTTCAGCTTGCCGATCTCGGCGGCGAGCTTCAGGCGCTGGTTCAGCACATCGACCAGTTGACGGTCGAGCTGGTCGATCTTTTCGCGAATCGGGCCGAGGTCCATGTCAGGTCTGGGCCGGGCTGTCACCGGACGGTGCGGCCGCGCTCTCGAGCGGCAATTGCTCGTCGGAGAGGCCCATGTCGGTGTCGCCGAGCTTGGAGGGATTCATCGCATTGGTCAGCCATTCGTCGATCTGGCGCGTGGACAGCACGTCCGACGCCGGCAGTTCGTCGAGAGATTTCACACCGACAAACTCCAGGAATTTATCCGTCGTGCCATACTGGATCGGCCGGCCTGGCAGGTCGGCGCGGCCCACCACGTAGATGAGTTCGCGCTCGAGCAATTTGTTGACGCCCGCCTCGGCCGAAACGCCGCGGATGGTCTCAATTTCCCCGCGGGTGACCGGCTGGCGGTAAGCCACGATCGCGAGCGTCTCGACGGATGACTGGCTGAGCTTCAACGGCGGCGGTTCCGCGCGCAGGATGCGCACCCAGCGGGCAAAGCGCGGATGCGTGACCAGCCGGTAGCCGTTCGAGCCCTCGATCAGCAGCAGGCCGTCATCCGCGGCACGCAGCTCGGCCGCGATCTCATCAATGACTTCGCGGATCTGAGTCGCCGTCACCAGCGATGGCACATCGTGGTAAAGTTCGGCATCTTCCGGGGCCTCGGCGATCACCTCGGCCGGCTCGTTCGCATCAACCGCCGGTTCCGCCATCTTCGGTTCCTCGCCGGGCACCACCGCGGCAACCGTCTCGTTGTCCGCCGTCAGGAGCAGCGAGCCTTGCTCATGAAACCGCGTGAAGGCGGCCTGAATGTCCTTGATGGCGAGCGGCTGGCTGGAGGAGAGGAGCAGTGCTTTGAGCACCTTTTTCAGGTTGAAGGCCATGCGGTAAAGTTGCCCTGAGTGAATGCGGCGCGCCGGAGGCGAAGCAATCCCGAAACACACGGCATACTCACGCCTTGGCTACGATGCCAAGACACCGCTCAAACCAACCATCCGGAAGGTTGGCCACAAAGAGGCGCAAAATGTCCGTGACTCCGGCTCGAATCTCCCGCGCGCCTATAGGCGCAATGGAGGCTCCTTCGCAGCCCCAGAGCCCTTGTGCCTTTTCGTGGCCACTCATGGATCAACTGCGGCTTACCTGAAATTAGCGGACCACCGCCCCGACATGCGGCTTGCCCGCACCCATGCCGTTTGGTTCGCTGCCGGCCCACCATGAGCTCCTCTCCTGACTCCACGCGCAAATTCTCCTCCATCGTCGTCGACGGCCATGATCGCGCCGCCGCCCGCTCCATGCTGCGCGCCGTCGGCTTTACCGACGAGGATTTCAAGAAGCCCCAGATCGCCGTAGCCTCCGCCCCCAGCGACATGACGCCCTGCAACGTCCATCTCGGCGAACTCAGTGAACACGCCCGCAAAGGCATCGCCGCCGCCGGTGGCAAGCCCATCTATTTCAACACCATCACCGTCACCGACGGCATCAGCATGGGCACGTTGGGTATGCGCTACAGCCTCGTCTCGCGCGAGGTCATTGCGGATTCCATCGAGACTGCCGTCGCCGCCGAGGGCTTCGATGGTCTCGTCGCCATCGGTGGCTGCGACAAGAACATGCCAGGCGCGATGATCGCCATCGCCCGCCTCAACCGCCCTGCCGTCTTCGTCTACGGCGGCACGATTCTCCCGGGTTTCGCTGCCAGCGATTGCGACCACAAGCGTCCCCTCGACGTCGTCTCCGTCTTCGAGGCCATCGGCAAGCACGCCAAGGGCGAGCTCTCCGACGCCGGCCTGAAGGAGATCGAGGATGGCGCCATTCCCGGCCCCGGCTCCTGCGGCGGCATGTACACCGCCAACACGCTGGCCAGCGCCATCGAGGCCCTCGGCATGAGCCTGCCCAACAGCAGCGCCCAGCTCGCCGTCGGCCAGGAGAAGCGCGACGACTGTGTCCGCGCCGGTGCCGCCGTCATGGCCATGCTGAAGAAAGGCATAACCCCCCGCGACATCCTCACGCGCCACGCCTTCGAGAACGCCATCATGGTCTGCCTCGCCCTCGGCGGTTCGACCAACCTCATCCTCCACCTCCTCGCCATCGCCCACTCCGCGGAAGTCCCGCTCACGCTCGAGGATTTCAAGACCATCGGCGAAAAGATCCCGCTCCTCGCCGACGTGAAGCCCTTCGGCAAATACGGCATGAGCCACCTCATCCGCATCGGCGGCATCCGCCCGATGATGAAGCTCCTCCTCGACCGCGGCCTCCTTCACGGCGAATGCCTCACCGTCTCCGGCGAGACCATGGCCGAGTCGCTCAAGGACGTGAAGCCCTACGGCGCCTATCCCACCGAGCAGGACATCATCCATCCGTGGGACCAGCCGATCAAAAAGGAAACCCATCTCCGCGTCCTCCGCGGCAATCTCGCCCCCGACGGCGCCGTCGGCAAAATCACCGGCAAAGAAGGCCTCTACTTCAAGGGCACCGCCAAGGTGTACGAAGGCGAGGAAGACGCCCTCAAGGCCATCCTCCGCGGCGACGTGGTGAAGGGTGACGTGGTCGTCATCCGCAACGAAGGCCCCGTCGGCGGCCCCGGCATGCGCGAAATGCTTTCGCCCACCAGCGCCTGCGCCGGCCGCGGGCTCATCAAGGACGTCGCCCTCATTACCGACGGCCGCTTCTCCGGTGGCAGCCACGGCTTTGACGTCGGCCACATCACTCCTGAAGCCGCAAAGGGCGGCCCCATCGGCATCGTGAAAACCGGCGACATCATCGAAATCGACGCGGTGAAAAATACCATCAGCCTGCTGATCCCCGACGCCGACTACGCCGCGCGCCTGAAGGCCTTCAAGCCGCGCCCCCCGCGCGAAACCCGCGGCGTCCTCGCCAAGTACGCCAAACTCGTCACCAGCGCCTCGGAGGGCGCCGTCACCGACAAATATCTCTGACGTGGCGGACGACTTCCAGGGAACAGCGCCGGAATTGACCACCGCGCGCCTGTCCTTGCGGTCATTGCAGGCAGGCGACGCCGAGGATATTTTTGCCTTCGGCTCGGACGAGGAAGTGACCCGTTATGTCTTTTGGCCCCGCCATCAAACGATCGAGCATAGCCGTGGATTCGTCGCCTGGCTCCAAGGTCCGAAATTTTTCGCCTGGGCCATCCGCCGGCAATCCGATCCCCGGGTGATCGGCACGGTGTTCCTGCACAGTTTCAATTCCTACCACGGAGAAGCCGAACTGGCCTTTAATCTCGCTCGCTCATGCTGGGGCCAGGGAATCGCCACCGAGGCCGCCACCGCGGTACTGCGGCACGCGTTGGGCTCGATGTAGCTGCGCCGGATTGAAGGCACCTGCATGGTCGGAAATGAAGCATCCGCACGGGTGCTTGCGAAGATCGGCCTTAAGTACGAGGGTCTCCTGCGCCAATCACACCGGCGCGATGATCGTTTCTTCGATATGAAACTTTTTGCCATTCTGCACTCCGACTTACCCTGATCCATCTCCCATGAACTGGTCCCGCTTCAAATCCCACTTCTACCAGAACCCCGACCTCGACGTCGCGCTCGACATCAGCCGCATTCCGTTTCCCGACGGCTTCCTCGCCGCCAAGGAACCGGCCATCCAGCAGGCGTTCGCCGCGATGGACGCCTTGGAGAAGGGCGCCATTGCGAATCCCGACGAGAAGCGCATGGTCGGCCACTACTGGCTCCGCGCCCCGCAGCTCGCGCCCACACCCGAGCTGTCGGCTGAAATCTCCTCCACGCTCGCCGCGATCAAGGAATTCGCCGCCAAGGTTCACTCTGGCGCGCTCGCCGGCCCCAAGGGCAAATTCAAGCACCTGCTCGTGATCGGCATCGGCGGCTCCGCGCTCGGTCCGCAGTTTGTCAGCCACGCACTGGGACACCCGCGCAAGGACAAGCTCGCCGTCTCCTTCTTCGACAACACCGATCCCGACGGCATCGACTATGTGCTCGCCGGGCTGCGCGGCCAGCTCGCCAAGACGATTGTCGTGGTCATTTCCAAATCCGGCGGCACGGCGGAAACCCGCAACGGCCAGCTCGCCGCCATCGCCGCCTTCAAGGCCGCCGGTCTCGCCCACGCCAGTCACTTCGTCGCCGTTACCGGCGCCGGCTCCAAGCTCGATGCCACTGCGATCAGCGAGGGCTGGCTTGCCCGTTTCCCGATGTGGGACTGGGTGGGCGGCCGCACCTCAGAATTGTGCGCCGTCGGCCTGCTACCGGCCGCGCTGCAGGGTCTCGACATCCAGGCGATGCTCGATGGCGCCGCGGCCATGGACGTCGTCACGCGCAACCGCACGACCGCGCAAAATCCCGCCGCCCTGCTCGCCTTGATGTGGTACTTCGCCACCGATGGCCGCGGCGCCAAGGACATGGTCGTGCTCCCCTACAAGGACCGGCTGCTGCTGTTTTCCCGTTACCTGCAGCAGCTCGTCATGGAATCGCTCGGCAAGGAGCACGACCTGAAGGGCAACGTCGTTCATCAAGGCATCGCTGTTTACGGCAACAAGGGCTCCACCGACCAGCACGCCTACGTCCAGCAGCTCCGCGATGGCGTGAACAATTTCTTCGTTACCTTCATCGAGGTACTCAAGGACCACGATGCGAAGACGTCCGTCGAGGTCGACCCCGGCATCACCGCCGGCGACTACCTGCAGGGCTTCTACCTCGGCACGCGGGATGCCCTCAGTGAGAAGGACCGTCACTCGGTCACGATCACTCTCCCCGACGTTTCCCCGCGCTCGATCGGCCTGCTGATTGCCCTCTACGAGCGCGTGGTCGGCTTTTACGCCTCGCTCATCGGCATCAACGCCTACCACCAGCCCGGCGTCGAGGCGGGCAAGAAGGCCGCCGGCGGCGTCATCGCCCTCAAGCTCAAGCTCGCCACTGCCCTCAAGGCCTCGCCGGGCAAACCCTTCACCGTCGAGGAGCTCGCCAGCCAGCTGGGTGTCACCGAGCAGACGGAACTCGTCTTCAAGATCCTGGAGCACCTCGCCGCGAACAAACCCAGCGGCGTCAAAAAGCGCGCCCGCACGCCCTGGCACCAGTCGCGGTATCTGTTCAAGGCGTGAGGTAGGGCGGGTCTTTGACCCGCTCTCGCCTACCCGTTCATCGAGTCCGCACTCGCGAAATGAGTCCAAGATGGCGGGTCGAAGACCCGCCCTACCCTCAATCTTCCCCGGAACCGATCCCGGCCGCGCCGGTTCTCACCGATTCCGCTTGGCGTCTTGCACAAAATCCATTCACCCCTATAAACCAATCACATGAACTCGCTCAAGAAGCCCGTATTCGCCCTGATTCTCCTCGCGCTCGGTGCGATGCTCGGCGGCTGCACCTCCAAAACCGAAAAGGACAGCTCGATGCCGTGGAGCCGGCCCGCGGACTGGGAAGGCCAGATCCCCGGCATGGGCGCCAATGGCCCTGGCCACTAAGCCAGCCCACAGCATGTCCCCACCAAATCCGGCCGCTGGCCGGATTTTTTTATGACCGAGCCCCACCCCACCAACGCCTCGCTGACTCCGCTCCCCGGTCATCTCTACGTCGTGGCCACGCCCATCGGCAACCTGGCCGACCTGACTGAGCGGGCCCGGGCCATCCTCGCCGCGGTCGATCTCATCGCCTGCGAGGATACGCGCACCACCGGCGCCATGCTCACGCGCTTCGGCCTGCGCAAGGACCTCGTCGCCTACCACGAGCACAACGAGACCGAAATGGCCGAGTCTCTCGCCACGCAGATCGCCGCCGGTAAATCCGTCGCCGTCGTCAGCGATGCCGGTACCCCGGCGCTCAGCGACCCCGGTTTCCGTCTGGTGCGCGCCTGCCGCCGGCGCGGCCTGCCGGTCGTTCCCGTGCCCGGCCCGAGCGCCCTCACCGCCGTGCTCAGCGCCGCCGGCCTGCCGACCAACGGCTTTCTCTATGTCGGGTTTCTCCCGCCGAAAAGTGCGGCGCGCATCGCGTTCTACGAAAAGCACCGGGACTTCGCCTACACCATCGCCCTCTACGAGAGCTGCCATCGGATCGACAAGGCCGTCGATGAAATCGTCGCCACCCTCGGCCCGGCCCGCGTCCTCTGCGTCGCCAAGGAAGTGACCAAGCTGCACGAGACGTTCCTCGTCGGACCGGCGGCCGACGTCCAGGCTCGGCTCGCCAAGACCAGCCTCAAGGGCGAATTCGTGCTGCTCATCGCTCCGGTGGATTTCACCTTATGAGCCTGCTGGTGCCCTCCCGCATTGCTGCCCTCGATGGGCTGCGCGGGATCGCGATCCTCCTCGTGGTCGGCTGCCACTACTACGCGAGCGTACCGACACCCGAAGGTTCGGCCATCAACGATTTCCTCCGGGGCGCGGCAGGCCTGGGTTATACCGGCGTCGACCTCTTCTTTGTCCTGTCCGGATTCCTGATCGGGGGCGCACTGCTGGATCACCACGCTTCGCCGCGGTTGCTGCCCGCCTTCTATGCCCGCCGGTTTTACCGGATCATCCCGCTCTATCTGCTGCTGCTGGCCTCCTTCCTGATCGGCCGGCAAATTCCCGGCCTCAGCACCACCAACCATGGCGCCTATTTTGTCAGCGCCGTGCCGACGTGGAGCTATTTTGTCTTCGTGCAGAATATCGCCATGACGTGGATGCGGGACATCGGACCCTATTGGCTTGGCGCCACCTGGTCGCTCGCCGTCGAGGAGCAATTCTACCTCGTGATGCCCTTCATCATCCGCGGCCTTTCCCTGCGCCAGGTCATGGTGTCCTGCGTGATCGTTATCCTGCTATCCCCGTTGCTCCGGCTAAACGCACTGTACAACGCCCACAACGCATTCGCCGCGATGTTCCTGCTGCTGACGCGGGCCGATGGACTCATGTGGGGCGTGCTCTGCGCATGCCTGGTCCGCGATGCGGCGATGAAGTCTGCGATTCAGCGCCACGGCCGATGGCTGACCGCGGCGGTCGCAGGCGGTGCGATTGTCTTCGTCGTGCTCACGTTGCAGCACTCAGGAGCCGATTCGCCGCCCATGCTCAGCTGGGGCTACAGCCTGCTGTCGGCCTGGTTCGCCGCGGCCGTGCTTGGCGTGATCCTGTTCCCCAGCGCCAAGGCCACAGAAATGCTCACATGGCGGCCGCTGGCAGCAGTCGGTATCACGTCCTACTTCATCTACCTTTTCCACACCCCGATCTGGTATGTGTTGCACTGGCTCTGCTTTAATTTGCCGCCGTTGCACGTGAGTTGGCAGGCTGGCGCAGTGACGGTCCTCGCCTTCTTCATAACGCTTGCCGCCGCGGGAATTTCATGGCGCTGGTTCGAGGGTCCGCTTCTCAAACTCGGTCACCGCGTTTCCTACGAATGAACCCGTCCATCTCCCAGCCAGCGGTCGCAGTCATCGATATCGGGAGCAACTCGATCAAGGTGCTTGTCGCTGCGCGTGCGCCCACCGGGGGGCTCACCATCCTCAAGACCCGCACCCTCGATGCCCGGATCAGCGCCGGAATCAGCCAGGCCGTGCCGCGCCTCAGCGAACCCGGCATGGCCGCCGGCCTCGACGCCATTCGCGCGCTGCTCGCGGAAGCCGCGCCCTTTTCCCCTGCAGCCACGGTACTCGTGGCCACCAGCGCCGTGCGCGATGCGCAGAATGGCACTGAATTCCGCGACCGGGTGAGCCGCGCGACCGGCCACGCCATCCGGATTCTCAGCGGTGACGAAGAAGCCAATCTCATCGGCCGCGGGCTGACCTGTGACCCTGCCCTGGCGGAACTGCGCGATTTCTACATGTTCGACCTCGGCGGCGGCAGCCTTGAGTGCCTCGCCTTTCGCGATCGCAAAATCCAGCAGGCGGTCAGCCTCCAACTGGGCTGCGTGCGGCTCACGGAGAAATTTGTCACCGATCCCACGGCCCCCTTTTCCAGCGAGGCGCAGCGCGCGATCCGTCAGCACACCCAGGATCTTCTCGCCCAATCCAACTTCGGTTTCGCTTTGCCGCCGGGTACTGCCGCCATTGGCACCGGCGGCACGGTCACCGTCGCGCGTGCCATCCTCGCCGCGCGCAGCGGCCTGACCTTGGAAGCCAGCGAACCACAAGTAACCCTCGCGCAGCTCCATGAGCTCTTGGCCTGGCTGGGACCGCTGCCGCTCGCCGAACGCCGATCAATCGCCGGCCTGCCGCCCGCCCGCGCCGATGTGATGCCCGCCGCCCTGACGACGCTGATCACCGTGGCCGAAACCGGCGGATTCACCGCCTACCGTCACTCACTCTACAACCTCCGCTACGGCCTCGCCGCCGAGGCACTGGAAACACTGTAGGGCGAATCCTCCGGATGAGCCGTCCGGTGGTTCTCTCCCTCACTTCCGCGACTCATGCGGATGAAACGCCGGCGGCGCCGGCTTCTTCCGTGGCTTCACGGGCGTTTCCTTCAGCCGCCGCGCTTTCGCCGACGCCACCGTCAGTTTCCGCAACTGCGCCAGCATCGCTTCCATGTCCGCCGGCATCGGCGCCCGCAGGTCGAGCGTCTTGCCCGTGACCGGATGCTGAAAAATGAGATGCTCCGCATGCAGCATGACCCGCTCCGGCTGGTGCTTCAGGCGCGTGTCGGGCTTCCAGCCGTAAACTGCATCGCCCATCACGATGTGCCCGAGCGATTTCATATGCACCCGGATCTGATGCGTGCGCCCCGTGTGAATCGTGCAGCGGATGAGCGTCGCGATCTGGCCAAAGCGCTCGACGATTTCCCAGTCGGTGTGGGCATCCTTCCCGCCTTCCTCCGCCTCGACGACGGCCATCTTGTGCCGGTGGGTCGTGTTGCGCCCGATGGCCTTCCGGATCGAGCCGCTCATCAGCGCCGGTGCGCCCGCCACCAGCGCCAGGTATTCCTTCTGTAGCGCCCGCTCGGAAAATTGCTCCGACAAGCCGCGATGCGCGGCGTCGCTTTTCGCGACCAGAATGATGCCCGACGTCTCGCGATCCAGCCGGTGCACGATGCCGGGCCGCTCGACGCCCCCGATCCCGCTCAGGCTGCCCGCACAGTGCGCCAGCAGCGCATGGACCAGCGTGTCCTCGCCGGTGCCCGCGCCCGGATGCACGATCATGCCGGACGTCTTGTTCACCGCGAGCAGGTGCTTGTCCTCGAAAATCACCTCGAGCGGAATGTCCACCGCCTTCAGCTCGGCCGGCTTCGTGTCAGGGAAGGAAAACTCCAGCGTATCGCCGCCCGTCACCGACGCATCCCGGCTGATCGCCTTGCCGCGCAGCAGGACCAGCCCCGCATCAAACGCACGATGGAACGCCACCCGGCTGTGCTCGGGATGCGACAGGGCCAGGGCCTTGTCGGCGCGCAACTGGCGGATGCCGTCGGGAAGAGTATAAAGCATGCTCACGATGCCAACACCCCTACTGAGCCCTTCACCGCTTGGCCAGCTCGGCGATTTCGACTTACAGTCACAACCTAGCATTCCTTCTTATCCGTCATCCTGAGCGAAGCCGAAGGATCGCTGTAATCTTCCCCGATGATTCCGCGCTTGGTTCGGACACTTAAGCAGTGTTTCGGGAGTGTCGGTGGCTGAAAGCGGACCGATGGAAATAACAACAGAGATCCTTCGGCTTCGCTCAGAGCCTGCCCTGAGTTTACCGAAGGGATGACGCCTAAATTAGGGCACGCGCAATTTCCGCGAGGGCCACCTGCTTCAGCGCGGGCGCCACGGATGCCACTTCCCAGCCGTTGCGCGCGACCTGGGCCAGCTCGGCGCGGGTGAAATTCAATTCGCCGGCCAGCGCGGTATATTCGTCATTCAGGGCGTTCGCGAAGCACAGGGGATCGTCCGTGCTTACCGTGCAGCGGATCCCGGCCTGCATCAGCCGGCGGATGGGATGTTCGGCAATGGAGCCGACCACCTTGAGCCGCACATTGCTGATCGGGCAGACGTCAAAGGTCACGCCGCGCTCTGCCGCGAGCCGCACCACCGCCGGATCCTCGATGGAGCGAACGCCATGCTGGATGCGCGTGACCCCGAGCTGCTCAATCGCTTCGCGCACGCGGGCCGGTCCATCGAATTCGCCCGCATGGCACTTGGTAACCTTTCCGGCCTCTCGCAACCGCGCCCAGACCACCGCCGTATCTCGCTCGGTGGGCATCTGCTCGAAGCCGTGCAGATCCACGCCCGCGAGATCCTTCCACGTGTGCAGCTGGTCAATGGTCGGCCGCAGATCGCCCGCGATGTCGCTGCGCAGCATCCCGGCAAAGATCCGCACCTCGAGGCCCGACGGCACGGCGGCGCGGATCGCGGCGATGATCTCCGGCCCGGGCACGTGGATGAATTTCGTGACCGGCAGGTGGAAGCTCGTCTCCACGTAACGGATGTTCTGCGCCACCTGCTTTGCGAACATGACCTTGGTCGCCTCGTAATAGCGCTCGGCCGTGGTGAACCAAGGTAGCGCGTTATCGAGGAGGATCCGCTCGAAGTCGGGAAACGTCTCGTACCGATACTCCGCACGCCGAAACGGCGGATTCGCCTCGTAGCGCGCCGGATCCCAAGCTCTCAGCAGCTCATACGGCAACGCCCCCTCGACATGGAGATGAGTCTCTGTCTTCGGCAGGGCCTGGATAAAATCACGAATCGCTAAAGGCATTTTTAATCACGAATGAACACGAATTCACACTAATCCGAACCGGGAATTATTGGCCTCAATTCCGATCAACTCTGCTTTGCGCTTTTTTGCGCCTCTTTGCGGCCAACCCTTCGGCGCCCGAAAATTCGTGTCCCTTCGTGTCCATTCGTGGTTCACCCGGCCGCCAGCAGATACTCCGGGTTCAGTTTGTGCAGCGACTTCGGCACAAAGAGCCCGTCCTTCCGGATGAGCTTCCCGTCGAACCAGATTTCGCCGCCGCCGTATTCCGGGCGCTGGATGCACACCATGTCCCAGTGGACCTGCGATTTGTTGCCGTTGCCCACGCCCTCATAGGCCTGGCCGGGCGTGAAGTGGAAGGAGCCCGCGATCTTCTCGTCGAACAGAATGTCGCGCATCGGCTCGAGGATGTACGGATTGAACCCGATCGCGAACTCGCCGATGTAGCGCGCCCCCGCATCGCTGTTGAGAATTTCATTCAGGCGCTTCGTGTTGCTCGAGGTCGCCTCGACGATCCGGCCCTGCTTGAACACGAGGCGGATGTTGTCGAACGAAGAGCCGAGATAAACGGTCGGCGCATTGTACTGCACCACGCCCTCGACACTGTCCTTCACCGGGCAGGAGAAAACCTCACCATCGGGAATGTTGCGAAGCCCGCCGCACGGTTGGGAGCCAATCCCTTTGATCGAGAACCGCAGGTCCGTGCCCGGACCCTTGAGGTGCACGCGGTCCGTGGCATCCATCAGCTTCTTGAGCGCCGCCATGCCCGGCGTGAGCCGGCGATAGTCCAGCGTGCAGACCTTCAGGTAAAATTCCTCGAACGCCTCCGTGCTCATGCCCGCCTGCTGCGCCATCGCCGACGTCGGCCAGCGCAGGACCACCCATTTCGTCTTGCCGACCCGATGGTCAATCACCGGTTTCATCAGCCGGCTCACCAGCTGCACGCGCTCCGCCGGGATGTCCGAGCCCTCGAAGATATTATCGGAACCACGGAGCGCGATGTAGGCGTCCATCTTCTGCATCCGGGCCAGTTCGACCTCGGCATGCGGCGCGAACTGGGCCTCCTCGGCCCCGATCGAAAGCTCCCGCGTCACCCGGGCCCGGTGAATCTGCACGTAGGGATGAGCGCCGAGCTTCCGGGCCGCGCGGATGAGTGCGATGACAATGGACTCCGGGACGTCAAACGCGTCGATCAGGACGCGTTCGCCTTTCTTCAGGTCGGTGGAAAACCCAGTGAGTCCTTCAGCCAGTTTCGTGATGCGGGGATCGATAATCATGCCCTGAGCTAACCCGAGACCGCACGCCGCGCGCAAGCCCGGCGTTTGATTGCGGATTGCGGATACCGAAAACCGGATAGTTCGGACGGATCGAGCTGTGGCAGTTCATTCAAATCCACCATGATCACAAAGTCCCGATCCCCTACCCCGTCATCCTGAGCGAAGCCGAAAGATCTCTGTGATTGCTCCCGTCCGCCTGAGCTCCAGCACAGACACTCCCGCAACGATGCGAAAATGTCCGAATCAACCGCAGAATCCGCCTGAAGGTTCACAGCGATCCTTCGGCTTCGCTCAGGATGACGGTCATAGAAAGAAGAGCTAAAAGATTCCCCGGCCCTCCGAGCCTCCGCCTATCCGGTTTCCGGTATCCGCCATCCGAAATTCAAAGCGTGCCCGCCCGCGCTCCACTCTGCGGAAAACAAATCCGCCCCACCGCCTCGTCGAAATCCGCCGCGCCGTGGATGATGTCGATCTCCAGCCGCAGGTAAAACAGCGGCAGCGGAAACACCCGGTTCTCCGGCAGGCGGACGGCATCCTTTTCCGTGGTCACGAGACAGTCCGCTCCTTCGCGCCGGGCCAGTTCAAACAGCCCATCCACATCCTCGTCCGTATAGCGGTAGTGATCGAGATAGCGTTCGCGCGCCACCAGCAGCGCGCCCAAGTCGCGCAGAAATTTCTCGAAACTCTCTGGCGTCGCGATGCCGCTGAAGGCCGCAACCCGGCGCCCCTTCAGAAACGACAGCGGCTCCCGCGCGCCCGGCGATTCCGGCGCAAACCCGAAGCGCTGCAGGTACTGCGGCCGGTGCGCGCACTCGATGATATCCGCCGTCGGATTGTACTTCGTGATGAGCGCCTCGAGCTCCGGATCGCGCTGTCCGTTCGACTTCGTGAGAAAAATATAGCTCGCCCGCTTCAGGTGCTTGATCGGTTCGCGCAGGATGCCGCGCGGCAGCAGGTGGCCGTTGCCAAAGGGGTTGGTCTTGTCCACCAGCAGCAGGTTGAGCCGGCCCTTCAGCGGCAGGTACTGGAAACCGTCGTCGAGCACGAGTGTGTCGCAGCCAAACCGCTTGATCGCATAGGCCCCGGCTTTCACGCGGTTCTTGTCCACCAGCACGATCACGCCGGGCAGATTGCGCGCGAGCATGTACGGCTCGTCGCCCGCCTCCTCGCTATCGAGCAGCACCCGCTCGCCGTCGCTCACGATGCGCGGCGGCGGTTCCTGAGTGTGGGTCAGGGCGAACCACCATTTTTTCCAAAAGGGCGGCGCCTTGCTCTTGTAGCCGCGGCTGAGGATCGCGACCTTGCGCCCGCGGTCGCGGAGCGCGCGGGCAAATTTTTCCACCACCGGCGTCTTGCCTGTGCCGCCCACTGTCAGGTTGCCGACCACCACCACGAGACAGCCGAGCGGCTGGTCGTGCAGGATCCGGTGCTGGTAGAGCCACAGCCGCGTCTGCGCCACGATGCTGAACAGCCACGACAGCACCTGCAGGAAAGCGCCGTAAATCGCCGCGCCCGTGCCCGCGCGCCGCCCCAGGATCACGTCAATCGTGTAGAGCTCGAGGGCGTTGAGTTTCTTCTGCAGCCAGGATTGCGACATGCGTTGACGGGAATGAAGGTTGACGCCGCCCGCCGCGCAAACTGTTTTCGACCCCTCGCCTTCGCCATGAGCTACAAACTTTTCATTCCCGGTCCCATCGCCGTCTCGGAGAAAACCCTCCGCGCCATGACGCAGCCCATGATCGGGCATCGCAGCCCGGACTTCGTCGCGCTCTACCAGTCGATGCAGCCCGACCTGCAGGCGCTCTTCTTCACGAAGGATCCCGTCTTCCTCTCGACCAGCAGCGCGTGGGGCGTGATGGAGAGCTCTCTCCGCAACGTCGTTCAAAAGAAGGTGCTCTGCTGCATGAACGGCGCGTTCTCCGACAAGTGGCTCGACGTCGCCCAGCGCTGCGGCAAGGCCGCGAGTGCACTCCAGGTCGCCTGGGGCCAGCCCATCGATCCCGCCGCGCTCCGCCGTGAACTCGCGACCGGCCAGTACGACGCCCTCACCCTCATCCACAACGAGACGTCCTGCGGCTGCATGAGCGACCTGCCCGCGCTCATGGCGGTCATCCGCGAGTTCCCCGACGTCATCAGCATCATCGACACGATCAGCTCCTTCAGCGCCCTGCCGATCAAGAAGGACGAACTCGGCATCGATGTCATGATCACCGGCTCGCAGAAGGCCCTCGCCCTGCCGCCCGGTCTGGCGATTTTCTCCGTCTCGAAGCGCGCCCTCGAACGCGCCGCTGCCACGAAGGACCGCGGGTACTATTTCGATTTCATCGAGTTCCAGAAGAACCACGAGAACGGCATGACGCCCAGCACACCGGTCATCCCGCTGATCTACGCGCTGCAGTCGAAGGTTGAGGACATTCGCGCCGAGGGCATCGAGGCCCGCTACGCCCGCCATGCCCGGCTGAACAAGACCGTCCGCGACTGGGCCCTCGCGAAAGGCTTCACGCTCTTCCCGAAGGAAGGCTACGGCTCAGTGACGCTGAATTGCTTCAACAACAATCTCGGCTACGATCTGAGCGCGCTGAACAAGATCCTCAAGGCCAAGCACCACCTCGTGATCGACGGCGGCTACGGCAAGTTGAAGGGAAAAGCCTTCCGCATCTCGAACATGGGCGACGAAACCGACGCCACCATCGCCACGCTGCTCGCCGCCCTCGACTCCGCGCTCGCAGAAACGCCCAAGCTCCCGGCGTGATCGGTTTGCCAGCCTAAGGCGGACGTCTGCCTCCGCGCCTCGGCTTAGCTGGAAAACGAGTTGAGCTTTAGCCGGATAAATCAACCCGGCTAAAGCTCAACCCAGCCAACTCGAATATTGATTCACAGAGGGTTAGCATCCCTACTCATGCCCATGGCCGCAACCGTGCAAAGCTCAACTGAGTTGAGGTGAATACCCGCGACGTCGGGTCCTATCTCGGCCTCGTGCCGCGCCGTGACCAGTCCGGCAACACCGACAAGCAGCTGCCGATCACCAAGGCCGGCAACCGCCAGCTGCGCTGTCTGCTGGTCAACTGCGCCCACTACATCCTCG
>CAIONS010000031.1 GCA_903859715.1 uncultured Opitutia bacterium | reverse complement strand
GGCTCGATGCCCTTCAGGGCTTCAAGACCAACTTTGGCTTTCAGATCGGGACTGTGCAGACGTCGTTTCTTTGACATTGGGATCGTTGTTCTGAGTTTGGATTAACGATCCGTCCTGTCCAACTTTTGGGGTCCACTTCACCTGCTTCGGTTCGCTCAGCAACGCGACCCCGAACAATACGGCGAGCATAATCGCGGTCCCGAGCCAAGCCTGGGCGAGGGTCGAGGACACATACTGCGGGAAGGCAAAGAGCACATAGGCCGTCGCCACGTGGGCCGAGAAAACCGCGAGAGAGTGACGCCCAAGCAAGGCCAGCGGCGGCCAGACAAAGAGCCGCGGCCAGCGTACAAAGGCGAGATGCACCAGGAAGAAGAGCGCGAGCGTGTTGAGCAGCCGCGCGGGGGCCAGCCCCCAGCGCATGGTCCATCTCGAGCAGTGCATGGCGAATGACGGTCACCTCAAGGCGCTGGCGGCAAAGGCACGGCTGGAAATGGCCGAGCCTTCGCGGGGATAGCCAAAAAAAGCCCGCCGGAAAGGCGGGCTTTGAAAGCTGACCGGGGCGATCAGCCGCGGGTTACTGGCAGGCTTCGCATTCGCCGCCGTTGCGCATGGCTTCGATGCTGCAGGCGGTCTTTTCCTCGGCGGTGTAGGTTTTCTTGCCCGCGGCGGTCACGGCATCGGCCTTGACCTGCTCGAGGCTGTGCGTGCCGCCGGTGTCACCGGAGTTTTGGCCGCCGTCCTGGCCTTCCTTCACGGCGCCGCGGACTTCCTTCTTCACGGAGACCGTCGCCTTCTCGATATTGGAGGCGCCGAGGCTGCGGAGATAATACGTCGTCTTCAGGCCGGTGTGCCACGCCGCCCGGTACATGTGCGAGAGGGTCTTCAGGTCGGGAGTCTTGATCCAGAGATTCACCGACTGCGACTGGTCGATCCACTTCTGCCGGCGCGCGGCGGCGTCAATGATCCACTTGTGGTCGATGTCGAAGGCCGTGAGGTACTTCGCCTTCAGGTCGGCGGGAACATTGGGGATGTCCTTCAACTCGCCGTCGAAGTACTTGAGGTTGTCGATCATCTCCTGGTTCCAGAGGCCGCGGGCCTTGAGGTCCTTCACGAGGAAGGGATTCAGGACGATGAACTCGCCGGAGAGGTTGGATTTGACGAAGAGGTTCTTGTACGTGGGCTCGATGCAGGGCGAGGTCGCCGTGATGTTCGAGATCGTCGCGGTGGGAGCAATGGCGAGGACGTTGCTGTTGCGCATGCCCTGCTTCGCGATCTTCGCGCGGACGGGGGTCCAATCCATCTTGCCGCCGCGGGGTACTTCGACGGGAACGCCGCGCTCCTGCTCGAGCAGGTCGATGGTGTCCTGCGGAAGGAGGCCGCGATCCCACTTGGAACCCTTGTAGGAAGAATAGGTGCCGCGCTCGCCCGCGAGATCGGAGGAGGCCTCGTAGGCGTAGTAGGCGATGGCTTCCATGGCCTCGTCGTTAAACTCAACGGCCTCGGAAGAGGCAAAGGCGTGACCGCGGAGATAGAGGGCGTGCGCCAGGCCCATGACGCCGAGACCGATCGGACGGTGGCGGCTGTTGGAGGTCTTGGCGGCGGCGGTCGGGTAGAAGTTGATGTCGATGACGTTGTCGAGCGCACGGACAGCCATGCGAATGGTCGCACGGAGCTTGTCGTGGTCGAGGGAGCCATCGGGCTTCAGGTGGGAGTCGAGCAGAACCGAGCCAAGGTTGCAAACGGCGGTCTCTTCGTTGGAAGTGTTGAGTGTGATCTCCGTGCAGAGATTGGAGGAGTGGATGACGCCGACGTGATCCTGCGGGGAGCGGATATTGCAGGCATCCTTGAAGGTGATCCACGGGTGACCGGTTTCGAAGAGCATCGAGAGCATCTTCTTCCAGAGTTCGAGGGCATCAATTTTCTGGCCGTAGATCTTGCCCTCCTCGGCGAGCTGCTCG
>CAIONS010000030.1 GCA_903859715.1 uncultured Opitutia bacterium | reverse complement strand
CGATGTAGGGCGGGGTCGCTGACCCCGCCAACCCTTCGCAAACTTGTCCGTCATAGCATCTGAAACAGGTCCGTCATAATGGAACGACAAGACCGCTGTTTTGTATGCCAATTACGTTGACACCCCAGCGGAGACGACGGACACCGTGCCAATCTAGGCAGCGCATGAGTCCTACCAGAAAAGCGAATTTGCGAGTACGTCCATCGTGCGTTACGAAAAACCTCCTATTGCTTGGCTTACTCAGTTCGAGCGCATGTCACCACGCAACGGTCCCTACCCCAAGCGGTGCGTCCTCGTTCAGTTTTGTGACGCCAGCTCAGCTAGACGCGAACCAGCCAAAGCCCTCGAAAGAGTCTAGCGGCGGCGCCGAGTACGCGATTCCCCCGGAGCCTCTCCTGCCGTTGGCGACGCCGACTTACCCAAAGAGCGCAATAGACTCCCCAAAAGGCACGGTAACGATTGGCGTACGAGTAGACATAGATAGTACCGGTCTGGTCTCGGGAATTCAGCCGAGCTTAGCGGTCTTTTCTACACCTAATTCGTATGGTTCTGGTTTCCGCGAAGCAGTGGAAAAGGCAGTGATGCAATGGCGTTTTTTACCTGCAAGGCTCCAATATGCTGAAGTGGTGAAAGGTGACGATGGACGCGAAGTGTCTGTGATGCGCGAGGGCGAGAAAATCGCGTGGTCCGTTGATGTAGCTTTCACATTTACCGCGTCAGGCGATGTTCTTGCAGGCCTACCGAGCCAAGGTAAGCGCATCACGTCAAAAGCCCCTCCACGCGACTGACCTTATCTGTGTGATCTGCGGGAATATATTCTCGAAACCAAGACGGGGTCAGCGACCCCGCCCTACAATTTCTCCGGGATGCGCTTCACTGTAGGACAAACCCTCAGCGGTGCAGATAATCGGACTGCTTGTCGGGCACCTCGGTCGAACCGGCGGGGGTTGCGGCGGGGCGGGCCAGGTTGCGCAGGAAATTGGTCGGGCCGTTCACGAAGCTCCAGGCCGGCTTGTCGAGGGTGCCGGTGAGCTTGACCTCGAGCACGCTGGCGAAGGGCGTGAGCACGGCGCCGATGACGATCGTGGGCAGGAATTTGCTTTCGCGGAAAGGATTCACGCGGGCCTTGAAGTCGAGCGTGCGCTGGTCGAGGGCGTAACTGCCGTGGGCGTCGATGGCGGAGTTGGCGCCGGTCGCACTGACCTCGGAGAACACGAGCCGGGGGCCCTCGACCTTGAAATTGGCCACGGCGGAGGTGAACCGCAGGGAAGTGAAGGGCAGCAGCTCTGACAGCAGGCCGAGCAGGTGGACTTCGCCCAAGGCCGCGCCCTCCAGCGCCGCGTGGCCCTCGCCCTTGAAGCTGTAAGGATCGGCGTAGCGGCCCTCGGCGGACACGGCGAGCTCGACCTTCACGCCGGCCTTGTCCTGGACAAACTTACCCGGGGCGGGCGGCGGCAGTCCCTTCTGGTGGGCGGCAAATTCCTCCAGCACGCGCACCGCCTGCCCGAGGCTGCCGTCGCGCAGCGAATAGTCGAAACCCAGGCGGCGTTCCGCGTCCTGGCCCCAGACGCGGGCTTTGCCGCTCACTATGCCGCCGGCGAAATTGACCTTAACGTTGTCGAGCGTGAGCTCATCGTCGCGCAGGCCGGCCCGGAAGGACAGGTTGCTCAACGGAAAGCCATGGAAGGCGAAGCCGCCATTGGACTGGGCCTCGATCTGCATCGTCTGATGCACGCCCGTGGGTGAGGCCGGTCCGTCGAAGTGGGCCTGGAGTTTTACCACCGGCGGATTGTCGAACTGGAAGGCCGCCAATTGATCCACCACGGCGGGCCCGAAAATCTTTCCGGGGACATCCAGGCCGAGAGTAGAGTCAAAATCCAGGCTCATGCCGACCAGTGCATAGCTGCCCGCGTCGATCTCCCGGGTGAACGTGCCGCGGGCGGAACCGGAACCGATCGTGGCAAAGAGCTCCAGGTCATCGAAGAAGTTCGGCCGGATGAAGAGCAGCGTCCGCATGTGGTCGAATTTCACCTGGTGAATGACGGGCGCGGTGCTGTCCGCGTAGACAAACACCGTCGAGAGCCGGCCCTGTTTCCACTGGCCGGACACGTCCACGCTCGCCTCGGGCGGCACGGCGGGAAAGGCGAAGTCGTCGAAGAAGGCCGGCCACCATTTGCCAAACCAGCCCGAGATCTCGAGCGGCCGCAGCCGGCCCTCGAGCAGAAAGCGGAACTGGAGATTCGAGAAATCCTGCTCGAAACTGCCGCGAGCCGCATTCTCGCCGAGCCGCGCGAAGGCATGGCGGGCGATGAAGTGGCGGCCATCGAACTCGATCTCGCCGCCGCCTTCGTCAATCGGCACGTGGTAGGCGTCGACCTGGCTCGCGTGCACGCGGCCGGTCAGCCGCGTGAACTGCCAGCCGGGCGCAAAGGTCACGTTGATTCCCAACTGCACGGGCGCGCCGAACCCGATGTACGGCCGCACATCGTGATGGATCGCGGCGCCGATCGGGTTGAGCAACGCGGGGGACAGTGCGCCGTCGAGGCGGAAGGTGGCGGTTTTTTGCGCGAGGTCAGCCTGGCCGCGGATCGCCAGCGGCTGGCCGGCGCAGTCGGCGACGAGTTCGCCCTGCAACCGCGGCAGCGTGCCGGACGCGGGCTGGGTGAAGACGAATCCCCGGGAAGTGATCCGGGCCGACAGTTGAGTAAGGACGAATCCCCGGGCGGAAACCCGGTCAGCGCGCAGGAGCATCTCACGCGGCTCGTAGGTATATTGCTCGGGCTGGAGCGGGCCGCGCAGCCGCGCATGCACCGCATGGAACGAGATATCCCCGGCGAGTTGCAGGTCGTCCACGGTCAGGTTGAGCGGCGCCATGACGGGGGCCGCGCCCTGCAGGGGAAAACGGGTCGTGAGCCGGAGGCCGCTGGCCTGGACCGGGTAGGGCTCGGTGAGCTTGAAGCCGCGGGCGGAAATGGTGACGGTCGCGATGGCTCCGCGGGTGTTGGAGGGAATCAGATCGAGCCGCAGCTCGGGCTGATCGAGTGCGGTGAGCCGATCGACCACGCGGATAAGCTGGCGGCAAAGATCGGGGTAATGCTCGGCGAGATAATCGGGGATCGGCAGCGGCTCGACGCGGGCCGCGCCGAGCTGCGGCGTCAGGTGGATCGCGCCCTGGGCCGCCACGGCGATCCCGGCGATCCGCGCGGTCAGGTGCTCGATGACGAGTTCGTCCTTCTCCAGGTGAAACGTGGCGTCGAGGTCGCGGAGCACATCCTCGGACCGGCCGCTGCGGGAGAGCATCGCGGGCACGGCGAAGCTGGTGCCGGACAAATGCAGGCTGTGCGGCTCGAATTTGCCGGCGAGCAGCAGCCACGGGTCAAACTCGATGTAGGCGGCGTGGGTCACGGCGATGGGCTCGGCGAAGGCCGGGAGCGAGAGCCGCAGATCATCGATCAGGATGCGGCCCGAGGGATCGAACCGGGCGTGGCCGAATTTCACCTGCACGTGAGAGACGGCGAGGCGGGCCTCGAACATCCGCAGCACAAAGCCGGGCACGGCGAGTTCCTGCGACGAGGCGACCCAGATCTGGAACGCGAGCAGCAGGCAGAGGGCGAGCCACAGCGTCCACCGGACAAGCCCCAGCACGCACGCGCCGCAAAGGCGCGTGCCCTGCCAGCAGTATTTCAGCCAGGGTTTCATCAGGACCAGGCGGGCGGGATCAGGGCTTTGTGTCGGCGGCGGGCGGCGGCGGGCCGGGGTCGCGTGGGCCCTCGGTGAGCGTCCACAGCGCATCGAGCAGCGGCTGCTCGATGGAGAACACGGCGTTGTATTCCTTCACGGGCGAGCCGGCGAGCTGCAGATCGCCGCCGACGCGGCCGGTGAGGAACAGCGTGGTCACACGGGTCTGTTCGCCGGCGCCGCCGACGAGGGTGACGGTGGCCTCAAGCCGGTAGTGCCACGGGCGCTCCTCACCGGCGACGGTCACCTTGTCGGCGAACTGGTCGAGGATGAACTCCCGGGCGCGGAGGCTGCGCAATTGGGCCGCGACGGTGGCGAGGGCGGGCGCGTTCGCCACGCCGGCGGGCGGCTGGCCGGCTTCATTGAGGGTCGTGTCGAACACGACCTTGCCGGTGCTGAGATCGGTCAGCTTGAGCGCGGTGAGATGCGCGCCAGCGGGCAGTTCGCCCAGGAGGCGTTCGCGCCAGGCGCGCGGCGCCACGGACAACTCGCGCAGGATGGCGGCGTCGACGGAGTAGATGGACGAACCCGGGTTGGCGGTGGGACCGAGGCGGGCATAGACATTGTGCTTCGCGTCCGTGCCCAGCTGCAGGGAAACGGGCACCGGGCTGCCGGCGACCGTGAGCGAGACTTCGCGTTCGGGGCGGTTGAAACCCCACGCCTCCAGGTCGGCCGCGGTGGGCGCATCGCTCTTGAAGGCATCCGGATCGACCGCCGTGAGCTGGGCGAGTTGATCGAGCAGCCGCTGCACGGTGGCGCGGTCGGCCGGCTGGGTTTGCGGCCCGGCAGCGGCCTCGCCCCGGCGGATGATCTGCCACGCGGGGCTGTCGGTGGACGCGGCGCCGGTTTCCAGTCGCTGCAGCGTGAGATCGGGCTGATAGGGAGCGATGAGGGTAATCGCGCTGACCGTGGCGGCATCAAAATCGAGCACGCGTTTTTCGCGCAGCGAGACCTGCGCGGTGCGCAGGGTGTCCATCAAGGCGGCGGGAATCCGGACGGTGAAAAACGCGCTGCGCAGCGCGCTGCTGTCCTTGAGCTGGGCATAGTACGCCGGGGCGTCGGATTTCTTCGCCGGTCCGGCGGCGGCGACCTGATCGCCAAGGAAGAGAGTTTCGCGGCGGTTGTTGCCCTCGAGGCTGATGCTCAGGGAGGGCTTGTCGGCGGGCAGTGTGGCGGGCGGGTTGGCGGTGATGAAGGTATCCACGCGGAGGGCGTTCAGGCCGTTGATGGCGAG
Organism: uncultured Opitutia bacterium; assembly: GCA_903859715.1. Classification (GTDB taxonomy): domain Bacteria; phylum Verrucomicrobiota; class Verrucomicrobiia; order Opitutales; family Opitutaceae; genus Opi-474. The sequence continues at coordinate 48,576 of CAIONS010000030.1, read as the reverse complement.
CTCGGCGGCGTTCTTGCTGGCGCGGGCGACGATCGGCGTCTCGAACGACCAGCGGCTGCCGGCGCGGTGCAGGCGGATGCGGAGACTGGCGGGCGCGGCGGTCTGGAGGTTGAGCGAGACGGCCTCGAAGACGGGGATGGTGAAGAGCGCATCGGAGCGGAGGTCATCGACCGTGAGCCCGAGGCTGCGGGCGAGGCTCTGGCTGACGACATGGATGCGCTCGCCGTCAGGCGAGAGGAGATAGAGACGGAGCCCGTCCTTGGTCAGGTCACCGATCCGGAGGCGCGTGACGCGGGTGGGATTGGTGGCGAGCGACGGGCTGGCGGGATCGCCGGAGGTGATGGTGATGGTGAGCCGCGGCTGATCGAGGCCGTAGTTGGCAAGGGTCAGGCCGCTCTTGGCGAGATCGGCGACGTTGAAGCTGGTCTCATGCTCGAGAAACTGGAGCTCGGTGAGGATGCGGTTGACGGCGTTGGGATTGGCGGGCCATTCCAGGGGCGAGGTGACGAACCAGGTGTCGCCGCGCTTCTCGAGGGCGAGGACGTGGGTGCCGCCGGTGATTTCGAGCGCGCGGATGTCGGCCGCCTCGGCGCCGAGGACGCGGCGGCGCGCCTCCTTCCAGCCTTCCTCGGTGCGCCAGCGGCGCTCGAACTGGAAGATGAAGAAGAACAGGGCGACGTTCAGGAAAAGGAGGACGAGCGTGACTTTGGTGCGCATGTTCCGGGTGGGTTGAAAGTTGAAAGAGTAAAGTTGAAAGAGGCTGTCATTCTGAGCGCAGCGAAGAATCCAGTGAGACCTCGCGGCGCGCTTCGATGCTATCCAAGTGGATTCTTCACTGCGTTCAGAATGACAATCATGGCATAAGGCGCCGGCGCTACCGCCGCCGCGTCCAGTAGACGATGAGGCCGAGCAGCAGGACGGCGCCGGGCAGGCCGAGCAGCAGGACGCTGCGGAGACGGGACAGTTCGCTGGCACTGAGGGAGAGCTGGAAGCGCTCGATCGGGCGCACGGGAATGTTGAACTGGGTGTCGCGGTCGACGGCCCAGTTCACCGCGCTGAGGAAAATGTCGAGGTTGCCGGGCAGGGCGATGCGGTTGTTGGCGATCAGGTCGCCGGTGCCGAAGACGACAATGCGGCCGCCGCGCACACTGAAGTCGAGTCCGGCGCGCGCCGAGACCCGTTCGGAGGCGATGACGACGCCGAGATGATCGGGCGGCTCGAGGCCGGGCCGGTCGTTCTTGATGTCGTAGCCCGCATTGTATTCCGGCGCGTTGTGCAGGCGGTAGCTGACCTCGCCCCAGGCGTCCTTGGAGGTGACGGCGAGCGTGGTGACGGTCAGGCCGCCGCCGAGCTTGCGGCCGGGATCGGGCCGCACGCTGCGGGCCTGCCCGATGCGCAGCGGCATCTGACGGTCGATGAGCGCCTGCGTGATGGGATGGGGTTGGAAAATCTTCAGGATCAGGTCGCCTTCCTCGGTCATGTAGCCGGCGCCCGGATCATAGATGACGTCATCGTCGATGAGAATGCCCCAGTCGAGCAGCAGGTTCGCCAGGCCGTGCGGCTGGGCGGGCGCGAGCAGGGCGAGGAAGCGGCCGGCGCCGGCGCCGAGATATTGGCGGAGCATTTCCTGCTCGGCGGCGGTGTAACCGACCTCTGGGGAGACGGCGACGATCAGGGCGGCATCGGCGGGGATCTTGCCCACGGTCGCGAGGTCGAGACGGTCGACGTCGAAGTTGCGCGCGTGCAGCTGGTCCTTGAGGTAGGAGAGTCCGCGGACGGGATCGACATCCTCGGGGTTGAGTTCGCCGTGACCGGTGAGGAAATAGATTTTCTTACGGCCCTGGCTGGAGACCTCGAGGAGGGCGGCCGTCAGCGCCTGCTCGCCCTGGAAGGCCTCGCGCTGCTTGTCCTTCACGCTGTACAGGTCGTCGATGGTCAGGGCGCGGCGCTTCTCGCCGCAGATCACCACGACGATCTCCGGCGACTCGATCCCGTATTCCTCGGCCTTGTGGCGGTTCTTGTAGACATCGAGGTACTCCACGGTGATGCGGCCGTTCGGGTTGCTCTCGCTGGCGTAGGCGTACTCGCGGAGCAGGCCGCTGACGTCACGGTAGGCCTGCAGGTTCCCGGGGTTGTCGGAGTCCGGGGTGATCGTCACGACCACGCGGGTGGGCTGCGACAGGTTGCCCAGGTAGGCTGTGGTCTCGGGCGAAAGCGAGTAGCGGTGCCGGGCGGTCAGATCGTAGCGCGAGGGATGGTTGCGCGCGAGGTAGTTCAGCCCGCCGAACAGCGTGAGGAACAGGACCGCCTGCAGCACGAGGTTGAACGTGCGGATCCAGCGGGCGGTGCGGAAGCTGTCGAAGGGGGACATGGGTTACGAAGTAACAAGTCCCAAGTAACAAGTGCCAAGAGCCAGGGCAGAAAGACCAAGTTTCAACGGCCAGGGAAGATGAGACGGGTGGGACATTTTATGGGGCGAATTTCTTGTTACTGGGTACCTGTCACTTGTTACTTCCCCTCAGGAGTGCAGCAGCTTCGCCTCGACGCTGAGGATGCTGAAGATGATGGCGAGGACGGTGCCGCTCAGGTAGAACAGCAGCTGGCGGGTGTCCACGATGCCGCGCGTGAAGTCGTCGCGGTGGGTGATCACCTGGGCGTAATCCACGGCGTCGCGGACGGGCTGGAGGACTTCGCGGTTGAGCGCGCTGGAACCGGCGAGCCAGCTCAGGCCGAAGATGAGCCCGAAGATCATGGTGGCGCAGAGGATGGCGGCGACGGCCTGGTTGCGGGAAAGCGAGCTGGCGAAAACCCCGAGGGCGATGAACAGCAGGCCGGAGACCGCGATGAACAGATAGCCGCCGATCAGCGGGCCGGCGTCGAGGAAGCGGGTGTCGCCGGAGAACTTGCTCAGGATGTAGAAGAAGACGCCGGTCGAGCACCAGAGCGCGAGATAGAGAAAATAGGCCGCACCGTATTTCGCGAGGACGACCTCGGTCGTGGTCACGGGCGTGGTGAGCAGGGTCTCGATGGTGCCGAGGCGGCGTTCCTCGGCGAGGCACTTCATGGTGAGCATCGGCACCATGAAGAGCACCGGGAACCAGAAAAACTGGAAGAAGGTCTGCGCGGGCGAAACTTCCTGCGCGACCTTGCTGTAGTTCTCGAGGATGCTGGTGAAGACGAAGCCCATGAACGCGAGAAAGAGCATCGCCGCGATGTAGGTGCTCGCGCTGACGAGCAGCATCCGGATCTCGTGGCTGAGGAGGGTGAAGAAATGCTTCATACGATTGCGGAAACCGGAAACCGGAAACCGGATAGTTGATTCGCGCAGCCCCGAGCGGTCTCCTCGCAATGACAAAAAAGGGAGGTCTTCATTTCTTGCGGAGGTCGGAGGACTTCACGTCCCAGCTGCGGCGGGTGGCGGCGAGAAATACGTCCTCGAGCGTCGGGTGGGCGCGGCTGAGGGAGCGGAGCCGGTAGGGCGGGGCCGAGAGAGAGCGCAACAGCGGCTCGCCCAGCTCGGCGTCGCGCTCAGTGCTGAGGGTGAGCCGGCGGAAACCTTCGGCATCGGGCTCGCCTTGCGCAGTGACCTGCAGCGTGGGTTCGACCGCGGCGAGCACAGGCGGCAGCGTGCCGGGGTCGCCGGCCAGCTCGACCTGGTAGGTGGACTTGCCGAGGACCTCGCGGCGGAGGTCGGCGGGCGTGCCCTGCGCGACGACGCGGCCCTGGTTGATGATGAGCACGCGGTCGCACGTCACCTCGATCTCGGGGAGGATGTGCGAGGAGATGATGACGGTCATGCGGCCGCGGAGGCTGGCGATGAGGTCGCGCACAATGAGGATCTGGTGCGGGTCGAGGCCGATGGTGGGCTCGTCCATGATGATGACGGGCGGCTCGGCAAGGATGGCCTCGGCGATGCCGACGCGCTGGCGGTAACCCTTGGAGAGCTGGCCGATGATCTTGTGGCGGACGCGCTTGAGGTCGCAGAGCTCGAGGACCTCGTCGATGCGCGGGCCGAGCTTGCGGCGGGTGATTTCCTTCAGCCGGCCGCGGAAATACAGGTACTCCGAGACGCGCATGTCCTCGGGGAGCGGATTGTTTTCCGGCATGTAGCCGATCTGGCGTTTGACCTCGTCGGGCTGAGAGGCGACCGGGATGCCGCAGATGTGGACGCTGCCCGAGGTCGCAGGCAGGTAGCCCGTGAGGATGCGCATCGTGGTGGACTTGCCGGCGCCGTTGGGGCCGAGAAACCCGAGGATTTCGCCGCGGGCGACCCGGAAGTTGATGTCGTTGACCGCCGTGATGCCCGCGTAGGCTTTGACCAGGTGGGTGACTTCAATGGCAGGCGTATCGGGCATCAGGGAAGAGGGTGAATCAGCGATGGACACGAATAAACAGGAATGTTTCGCGGCGGGGCGCGGTTTTCATGCGTCTTTTTCGAGGGTGACGTCGCCAGCATGGAACCGCTGGGGCCGGCCACCGCCGATGGGGCGGACGAGGAGCGAGCCGGCGTCGTCCACGCCCGCGGCAATGCCGGCGAAGCGCTTGGTCCCCTGCAGGACCGTGACCGGTTGGCCGCGAAGGACATCGTGGCGGTTCCACAGGTCGGCGAACGTCTTATGGTGGTCGCCGTCGACGAACTGGGTGTAGGCGAGGAGCACGCGGCCGATGAGCGCTGCAGTGAAGCGATTGGGATCGATGGGGCCGGCGGTCTGCTCGGCGAGCGAGATGGCGCGGCGGGCGAGGTCGGCGGGCCAGGCGCCGGCGGGGCTGTTGAGGTTGAGCCCGAGGCCGAAGACGAGGTCGCGGATCTGGTCGGCGTCAATGCGCGCCTCGGTGAGCATGCCGCCGGCCTTGCGTCCGTCGAAGAGGAGGTCGTTGGGCCACTTGATGCCCGGGGCGTTGCGGCAGAAGTTCGCGATCAGCTCGCAGACGTTGACGCCCATCCAGAGTGTGAAGGTCGGCATGCGGGCGGGGGCGAGCTGCGGGCGGAAGGCGAAGCTGGCGTAGAGATTGCCATTGGCCTCGCTGTGCCAGGCGCGGCCGAGCCGGCCGCGGCCGCGGGTCTGGCGGCGGGCGAGGATGACGAAGGGCGCGGCGCGGCCGCCGGCCAGCTGGCGCGCGGCCTCGTCGTTGGTGCTGTCGACTTCGTCGAGCACCGTGATGGGAAAATCGCGCGCGCGGCCCTTGAGGTGTGCGGCAATAAACAGGGCGTGCAGGGCAGACGGGCGGCGGACGAGGCGGTAGCCGCGCGCGCGCGCGACCTCGAATTCAAAGCCCTGGGACCGCAGCTTCTCCATGTGCTGCCAGACCGCCACGCGGCTGATGTCCAGCTTCGCGGCGAGCGCCGCGCCCGACATGAAGCCGGGTTCGCGGGCGAGCAATTCACGAAGGATGACGAGTTCGGTGCTGGGCATGAAGGCGGGGTGCGGACGCAGTTGAAACTAGACAGCCTCCGTGCAGGGTGGGCAAATGTCATTTGAGGAATTTCTGGCCGCTCCCGTCCCGCCCGCAGGTATGAGTCCCGCGCTGCAGGCGCTCTGGCATGCGGCCGGGAAAGCTGATTCAGGTGGGTGGGACCGCGCGCATGCCGGCGTGCAGGATGACGGGAGCCGCGACGGTGCATGGGTGCACGCCTACCTGCACCGCGTGGAAGGCGACGATGCGAATGCCGGCTACTGGTATGCGCGGGCGGGCCGGAAAGTGCCGGCGGCGAGCGTCACGCTCGAGGCGGAGCGCGAGGCGATCACGCGGGCGCTGCTGGCCAAGGCCGGATCCGAATAGTAGCAGCCGAGGTGGCGAGGCTGGTATTTTTTAAACGCAAAGGCGCGAAGGGGCAAAGTCCGATCGGAAGAAAGCCCTGCCGCCCTAATTCAGTCTTCGTTCCGGCCTTCGCGCCTTCGCGTTTCAACCGCCCCGGTCATTTCGGGCCGAGTTCGTTGAGCGAGCCGAAATTGCCATCCCGCAGATAGGTCTGCTGGCTCTGCTTCATGATGTAATCGGCGGCGGCGGCGTCACCCGAGCGTTTGGCCGACCGGGCCTCGTCGGTGAGCTCGGCCATGTTGTCGAGCCGCTCCTGCTCCCGGTACATCTGGAGGGCGATGGGGTCGTTCAGCCCAAGCGCGTTGCCGGCGTGCAGGCCGGCGTTGCGCTTCAGCGCGAGATCGGCCTTGCCGGCCGCGGTGGTGATGTCGGCATCCTTGAAAATGGCCGGCCGCTTCTCGCGCACGATGTACTTTTCGAGGCGCACGATGCCGTTCTTCGGCTTGTCCTCCTCGCGGGGCTCGTCGTCGGGCTTCTTCACGACGGGCTTGGGCGGATTGTACTTGGGCATGCCGACGGCCAGCGTGGCCGCGACCTCATCCGACATGACGCGTTCGTGCGGCGGTTTGGCGGGCTCTGCCGGGACGGGTGCATCGGGGGTGCCCGTGGTCTTGGTGGGATCGGTGAACACGGTGGTCCCGGCCGCCGGTCGGGTCGTGGGCGCGGAGGTGGATTGAGCGTGGCCGGAGGAAGCGAGGCCGAGGGCAAGCAACACCGTCAGGAGGGAAAGGCGCAGGGGGCGTGGCATGGGAATGATGAGGTCAGTTTGCCGGCGCGGGAGTTCCCTGCAATCCCGGGAATTCAGAAAAAAGCCGGGGAAACCGGAGTGGGGAAGTGAACCACGAACAGACACGAAGGCGCACGGATGAGAACCGAGTGTGCGGGACACGCGGGGTTACGGGGGCGGCCGCTGCAGGAACCGGGTCTCGGGCTTGGAGAGCCAGCCGGTCAGGAGTTTGCGGGGCGCCTGGAGTTCCAGGCCGTCGGGGCCGTTGCTGATGACCTTCCAGCCTTGGGCGGTGAGTTCCTGGTAGTCCTGCTGGAAGGCGGCCTCGGCTTTCTGCCGGTCAGTGAAGGGCGTATTCACCTCCACAAAAGGGGAGACCGAGTTCCGGACGCAGATCTCGGCCCACAGCATCTTGGCATCCGCCGGGTCCACACCCATCATCTCGACCCATTCGGGATTGAGCAGCCCGGGGTCCACTTGATGCACGGCGGCCGAGACTCCTCCGGTGTGGCCCTTGGCATTGGCGGCGAGCCAGATCGCATTCCACTGCGGCTCGGTCGGCCAGCGAACCAGCCGGTTATCCGCCAGCATGTCACGCAGCTCGCGTTCAGTGGGGTCCATGACCCGCTCAGGCTGGCGGATGAGGCCGGGGGTGGCAACGGCGAATCAATCCCAGCCTCGTTACCTCGGCTGCTACCCGGCGGGTTGAGCCGGGCCTGCGGGATTACTTTTTCTCCAGCAGGCGCTGCAGGGCGGCGGCATCGACCTCGCCTTGGACGGCGTGAAGGTGATGCAGGACGCCCATGCGGTCGTCGGGACCGGCGGTCGAGATGTCGAGCATCCAGTCCTCGGTCTTGGGCGCGGCGACGATGACCTCATCGGCCCAGGCAATGACTTGCGCGGCGGTGATGAAACCCTCGGTCAGACCGCGAATGTAATACTCAGCCATGGTGCGGAGATTGGGGGATGATTCCATAAAGTGAGTCGGGAAAAGGTGGAGCGGGGAGAGGTTGAATCGCAAAGGCGCGAAGCGGCGAAGGAAAGGGTGGGCGGGCACGTCCCGTGCCCGCATGGGTTGGTGGGTGCGGGCGCTCGTCCGTTCAATCACAATTAAATCAGCCGATCATTTCGAACTACTCTATCGGAATGGTAAGCGCAGATTTTTGCGCTGTTTGGGTCATGATTTCAAATTTCAGTCCGTCGGACGGACGGATGAATTCGCTGAGCACTTTATAGCCAAGCTTCACACACACTTTTTTCGCGCGGTGGTTGAAGCTGGCCACAGTGACGCGAAAAAAGTGTGGGTGGAATTGAGCGATGGCATAATTCATCGCAGCAGCGATGACGTATCGGCCGATTCCTTTCCCGGTTAAATTGGGACGCAAGCCTCCTCCTAGGTCCAACGCTTGCGCCGTGTAGTCGCCGCCTGATACCTGTGCGTCGGGACCAAAACAACGAAACGCTATCATTTCATCCCGCTCGTCAAATACAGCCGTGTAATGAAATTCGGGTCGCAGTAGAGCGTGGACGGCCGCTTCGGCTGTAGGCTCGGCTGCATTGTACATGTCGTACGGCGGAGCATAACGCCAAGATAGCATCTCCAGGGCGTGGCGCTTTTCGAACGGACGAAACCGAAGAATAGCCGGAATCATGTTATCCGGTGAAAGATATTCGACTCTTGGACTACTGGAGTGCCTCAAAGCCCCAGCATAAAATTAAATGTCCGGTCGCTTTCGCCGGGGAGGCCTTCGTGGCCGTAGTCGGGGTAGAGGACGACATCCTTCTTGGACGTGATCTTGTTGTAGGCGGCGTACTGCGTGCTCGGCGGACAAACTGAATCCATCAGGCCGGTGAACATCAGGACTTCGGCCTTGATCCGTGGCGCGAGGTGCTGGCAGTCGATATAGCCGAGCTTCGTGAAGATTTCCTGCTCGCGGGCATGCAGCGGGTCGAACTGGCGGAACCACGTGCGCAGCTCGTCGTAGGCATCCTTGGCCTGATCCATTTCCCAGACGCGTTGGTAGTCGCAGAGAAACGGGAAGACCGGCGCGGCGCGTTTGATGCGCGGCTCGAGCGCGGCGCAGGCGAGGGTGAGCGCGCCGCCTTGGGACCCGCCCATTGCGCCGACGCGCGCGGCGTCGACCTCGGGGAAACTCATCAGCACGCGGGCGAGTTGCGCGGTATCGAGAAAGATCTGCCGGTAAAGCAGCTTGCGCGGATCAGGGTCGTCGAGACCGCGGATGATCTGGCCTCGGTACGTCGTGCCCTTCACAGCGCCGGCGTCCTCGGAGCGGCCGCCCTGGCCGCGGCAGTCCATGGCGGCGACGCAGAAGCCTTCGCCGGACCACGCGAGGCGGCCGGAGAAATCACCGCTGTTGCCGGTGTACCCGTGGAACTGGAGCACGGCGGGATTCTTGCCGGAGGATTTTTTCGGGCGGACGTACTTGGCGTACACGCGCGCGCCGCCCACGCCGGTGAACCATAGGTCGAATGCCTCGCTGTGGCGCGGGGTGATCTCCTTCGTCGGGACGAGCTCCGGCTTGGGATCGGTGGCGTCGAGCTCCTTGAGCGCGGCGGCCCAATAGGCGTCGTAGTCCGCCGGGCGGGGATTCCGGCCGGCGTACGTTTTGAGTTCGGAGAGAGGTTTGTCGATCAGGGGCATGGCAGATTTTGGAATTTCGATTTTGAATTTTCGATTGGAAGACGCAGGCGAAGGGCGCGAAGCCGGGGATCGGATCAGTGGCGGACGGCGGTGGGGTTAAACTTGCGCTGAATGTTTTCCATCGTGCCGTGTACCGTGCAGAAGATTTCCTCGCCGGACGTCGCACCACGCGGAATCACATAAGTGCCGCCATTCAGGCATACCGGCATTTGCTTGATGTATTTGCCTGGGCCCACCAGCTCGGCCACGGAGGTCGGGGGCTTGCCGTTCTCCAGCACGGCCTGATCGAAGGCCGCCGAGAGCATGCGTTCGTTGTTGAGGCAGACCTTGAGCTGCGAGGCTTCGCGCACTTTTTGAAACGCGGGGATGGCCATGGCTGCCAGCAGACCGATGATCACGACAAAGATCAGTGCATTGGCCGGAGCGCCGGTATTGCCGCCGGGGACGAAGGAGGCAAACAAGTAGGCGAACGGATTGCGGGGCGGGCGCTCGGCGGGAATTCCTGTTTCCAAGGCAAGCAGGTCCGTGACGCGTTTGCTCAAGGTCGGATAGGTCGACGACAGCTCATGCAACGAAACAAAGAAGCCGCGCTCGTGGTAGTGCTGGTCGGCGAAAGGCCCGGCTTGGAGCTCCTTGGCGTGATCCTTGCCGCCGGAAAGCACCATCATGGCGCGCGTCGAGGCGTTGATGTCCTGCGCGGCAAACGCACCATAACGGTCACAGGAGGTTTCCCAAGAACGACGGTAGGCCGGCCCGAGCAGGGGCGTGATCAAACCGGGGGCGAGCAGGATCTGTTTCAGAATGTGCCGGCTGCGCAGGTGGCCGATCTCATGGCCGAGGATGAACTTCATCTCGGCGCTGTCGGTCCCGAGGGCGTCGACGAAGTCCGAAAAGACGACGACAAAGCTGCGGCCCGCGTGCCGGGCGGCAAAGGCATTGAGCGCGCCCCCGGCTTGCACGACATAAAGATCGGGCGGCTCATCGAGATTGAATTTTGCGCAGACCTCACGGTAGGCGGCATACAGCCGGGGCAACTGTTGCTCGTTGACCTGAACGGCTTCGGAACGGAGGTGCGCGGCGAGGAGGCCGTTGCCCATCCAGATGAAAAACGCGATGAGGAGCGCGTAGAACAAACCGACGATCGTGATAGCCAGGGCGGCCCAGGCGATGACCGAGACGATGACGGCAAAGGTGAAGTAGGTTTCTTCCTTCGGAACGGTGAGCTTGTTGGGGGAGGTCAGGGTAGGGGGAATCATTTGAGGGCGGATTGGGGCTTGGGGTGGGGAAAGCCTGGGGAAATTCGCGACCGCGGATTTCGCGAATCACACGGATCCAAAAAAGCCACGAACGAAAGAAGCCGGGTCACGAACATCGACGATTCCGATCTCAATCCGGGGCAGCCGTGAAATCCGTGGTTAAAGGGATTGAGGTTGAAGGGCGGGACAAACAGAGCGCGAGTACGGACGATTGTCTATGGTTTTTCATGTTGTGACCGGGCGGCCGGGGGGTGTGAGTACCGGCATGAAAGTCGCCTTCATCAGTGGCACCAGCATCGTCAACTCCACGCTGTTTTCGGCGTGGGAGGTGAAGACCATCCAGACGGCGCACGGGCCGGTCACGTACAAGGCGAAGGGCGACATGGCGCTGATCAACCGGCACGGCTACGCGTTTCCGCTGCCGCCGCACTCGATCAACTACCGCGCCAACATCCGCGCGCTGGCGGACCTCGGATTCCAGGATGTGGTGTCGCTCAACTCGGTGGGCTCGCTGAAGAAGGAGCTGCCGCCCGGCACATTTGTCTCGTGCAGCGACTATGTGGGCCTGCAGCAGGGGCCGGCGACGTTCTACGACACCGAGCTGAAGGGCGGTGCGCCGGGGATCGCGAACAACCTCATCCCGCTGCTGCTCGAAAAGCTCGCGCCGGAATTCACGATCCATCCGGGCAAGGTCTATGTGCAGATGCGCGGGCCGCGGTTCGAGACGAAGGCGGAAATCCGGATCGTGCAGTCGTGGGGCGATGTCATCGGCATGACGGCGGCGCACGAGGCCGACCTCTGCACGGAGGCGGGGCTGCGGTACAACAGCCTCGCGCTGATCGACAACTATGCGAACGGGCTCGAAGGCACGGAGATCGACTTTGCGAAGTTCAAGGATCTCGTGAAGGACAACCAGGCGAAGGTGAACCGGTTGTTTACGCGGATGCTGGAGATCCTGGGCTGAGCAAAATCCCCCCATGACTGACATTCAAAAATACGAATTCGACCGGCTGGGCTATCTCGTGCTGCCCGGCATCCTGAACGCGGCGGAGTGCACCAAGCTGGCGACCGCGATGGATGGGTTGGAAGAGCATGCGGCGACGCGCGTGAAGCAGGCGCCGCTGAAGAAGAGCGTCTGGGGGCCGGAGTATCATGTGAGCCCGGAGAAAGGCTACCTGGCCTCGGGCGAGCGCGAGCCGGGCAAGACGCTGATCATCGAGGATTTTTTCAACGCGGACCCGGCGTTTGACCTGCTCGTCGAGCATGCGCCGACGATGGCGCTCATCCGCGCGATCGTGCAGGACCGGCCGACGATCAACAATTCCGAGATCCGCATCCGCTATCCCAGCAACCAGACCACCGCGCACATGGGCGGGCCGATCGCGGCGAAGTACCGCTACGGTTTCAACGGCAACGGCATCGACTGCATGATGGTGCGCATGGTGTATTTTGTGCGCGACGTGGAGGCGGAGGACGGTCCGTTTTGCGTCGTGCCGGCGACGCACAAGGGCAATTTCCCGACACCTTATGGCACGAACGATTCCGACGCGGAGCCGGGCATGATCGGACTGCCGGTCAAGGCGGGCGACGCGATCCTGTTCACCGAGCACCTGCGACACGGCGGCAAATCGATCCGCTCGGGCCGGACGCGCAAGACGCTGCACATCGGCTACGGGCCGTATTGGATGAAGTCGCAGAACATCGGCACGATGGACGAGCCGCAGAATATCCGACCGGAAACGCTGGCGCGCTACACGCTGGAGCAGCAATTGCTGTTCCGGAGCTGGTGAGTTCATGTGGAACTCAGGAAATCAGGAATCAGGCCTTCGGATTTTTACTACCAAGCGCACGAAGGGCACGAAGGTGCCGGACTCGATCCATCGGATTGATGGCCACAAAAAGGCGCAAGGGGATCAGGGCTGCGAAAGAGTCTCCATTGCGCCTATAGGCGCAATGGAGATTAGGGCGAGAACCTTGGATAATTTTCGTGCCTCTTAGTGGCCAACCTCCGGGATCGGCGGTTTGGCCCGGTATTATCAGCGAGGGTTTGCCTTCGTGAACTTCGTGCGCTTCGTGGTGAAACTTAATCATGAAAATCGGCGTAATCGGTCTGGGGATCATCGGTGGCGTGTGGGCGCGGCATTATCACGCGGCGGGCGTGCTGGCCGGGACGTGGAATCGCACGGCGCAGCCGGACTTCCCGGGTTGGCTGCCGACGCCTGAGGCCGTCGTGACCGCGGCGGATGTCGTGCAGATCGTCGTCGCCGATCCGTCGGCGGTGGAGAGCGTGCTGATACGGATCCTGCCGGTGCTGGGCCCGGGCAAGGTGGTGGTGCAATCGAGCACGATCGATGCGGCGAGCAGCGCGAAGTTCGCGGCGCTCGTGGTGGCGCGCGGCGCGCGGTTTCTCGCGGCGCCGTTCACCGGGAGCAAGCCGGCGGCGGAGCAGCGGCAGACGATTTATTATCTCGGCGGCGACCGTGGACTGATCGCGGAGCTGGAGCCGCTGCTGTCACTGGTGTCCGCGCACCGCTTCGTCATCGGCACCAACGAGCAGGCGTGCACGTTGAAGCTGGCGATGAACCTCAACCTCGCGGCGCAGATGCAGGGGCTGAGCGAGGCGCTGACGCTGGCGCGGCGCGCGGGTGTGACCGACGACGTGTTTTTCGAGGCGATGGGCAAGAACGCGGGCTACTCCGGGCTCACGAAACTGAAGGAGCCGAAGTTGAAGGCCCGGGATTTCTCGCCGCAGTTTTCGGTGAAACACATGCACAAGGACCTGCGCCTGGCGACCGGCACGGCGGCGGGGGCCGGGTTCCCGGTGCTCGACGCCGTGCGCGAGGCGCTCAAGACCGCGGAGGCGCGCGGGATGGCCGAGGAGGATTTCTCGGCGCTGATCAAGGTGCTGGAAACGCGGTAGAGAGTTTATCGCGGAAACGCGGAAAGGCGGAAGCGCGGAGAAGACCGTGGTCTTGTCATTCTGGCTGGCTTCTGCGTTTCCGCTCCTCCGCGCTTCCGCGATCTCGTGCTTGGTTGAAAGGCGGGTGCGGGTGCCTGCTCTACACGGTGACTCGTGGAGTTGACGTGTCGGCTTTGCTCCAACTGGCTTTCGTCCCAACCCCATCCCATATGCCTGTTGTTACCCCAGCCCAGCGCGAACTCTATCAACGTGAAGGCTACATGATCCTGCCGGGGGTCATCCCGCCGGACATGCTCACGATGCTGCGGGAGGAGTGCTCCTACTTTCTGGGTTACAAGGATTCGATGATGGATGCCAAGGGAGTCGAGGTCGAAGACATCAACCATCGCGGCAAACGCTATTTCATCAGCAACTACTACCGTCTGAGCAGCCGGATGCGGGATTTCATCTTCAGTCCGTTGATGGCCGAGATCGCCCAGTCGGTGCTGGGACCGGAAGTGTATCTGTTCAACGAACAATGGGTCGTGAAAAACGCGGAGCAGGGGATGAAGTTCAGCTGGCACCAGGACAGCGGCTACCTAAAGCGGAGTCATCCTGAGGTGGCGCATCCCCCGTACCTGACCTGCTGGTGCACGTTGGACGATGTCAGCGAGGCCAACGGTACGGCGTACATCCTGCCGCATTCGCGCGGCGGCACGGCCGGTCGGATCATCGACCACATCCAGGAGCCCGGCACCCACGACCTGGTGGGCTACCAGGGGGACGACCCGGGCGATCCGGTGATCGTGCCGGCGGGCAGCATCGCGGCCTTCACGAGCTATACGTTGCACCGCAGCGGCGCCAACCTGACCAACCGCATGCGCCGGATCTATCTGCCGCAGTATGCCGCGGCCCCGATTGGTGGCGACGAGATCAAGGAGTGGGCGATGGCCGTGCCGTTCGTCAAAGACGGGAAGATCATCTACGATGCCGCCGGGGACCTGGCGGAAAAATACGGGCCGCGGCGGAGTAAGAAATAGGGTTTCAGACGGATCGCGGAAGCGCGGAGGAGCGGAAACGCGGAGGCAATCCAAGACCACATCTTGTCATTCTGAGCGCAGCGAAGAATCCAGTTGGATACTGCTAACCGAGTCGCTCTGGATTCTTCGCTGTGCTCAGAATGACAAACCAGCGGTCTTCTCCGCGTTTCCGCTCCTCCGCGCTTCCGCGATCGGCCTTGGTTGACGCCGCGCCGCTCCTGCGCATCTTCGCGAGCCATGAGCGATTTCCTTCAGGCGGCCCAGGTCACCGAGACGAAACAGGCGCTGGACCGGCTCCGCGGGAGCATGCAGACCTTCATCAAGGGCAAGGATGAGGTCATCGAGCAGGTGCTGGTCTGCCTCGTCGCCGGCGGTCATCTCCTCATCGAAGACCTGCCGGGTGTCGGCAAGACGACGCTCGCTTACGCGCTGGCGCGCTCGATGGACTGCACGTTCTCGCGCATCCAGTTCACCAGCGACCTCCTGCCGGGCGATGTGACGGGCGTCGCGATCTACGACGAGACGGAGAAGGAATTTGTGTTCAAGCAGGGCCCGGTGTTCGCGAGCGTGGTGCTGGCGGACGAGATCAACCGCGCCACGCCGAAGACGCAGTCGGCGCTGCTGGAGGTGATGGACCGCGCGCGGGTGACCGTGGATGGCGTGGCGCACGCGGTGGGCGCGCCGTTCATGGTGTTCGCGACGCAGAACCCGGTGGACTACGAGGGGACGTTTCCGCTGCCGGAGAGCCAGATGGACCGGTTTCTCATGCGGTTGCAGATGGGTTATCCGCAGCCGGCGGATGAGCTCGAGATCTTGCGGATTGCGCGCACCAGCTACGATGCGATTGCGGTGAACCCGGTCGTCACGCGGGCGGAGGTGCTGGGATTCCAGGCGCTGGCCGCGCAGGTGTTCGTGGAGGACAGCGTGCTCGACTACATCCTGCGCATCGTGACCGCGACGCGCACCGAGGCGGAGTTCAAGACCGGGGTGAGCGTGCGCGGCGGCCTCGCGCTGCGGACGGCGGCCCAGGCGCGGGCGCTGTTGCACGGACGTGATTTTGTGCTGCCGGACGACGTGACGGAACTGGTCATGCCGATCCTGGCCCACCGCCTGGTGCTGGTGCGCCAGACCAGCGATGCGCTGGAGGAGCGACGCGCGATCATGAGCGCCCTGAAACGGATTCTGGCGGCGTTGCCTCCGCCGGCATGAACGGGGAGAGGAAGTGCCAAGTGACAAGGGGCAAGTATCAAGCTGATTGGCTGGAGAGAAATGCATGGCTGATGTGACCACCAGTGATGAGTGGGATGTTTCTGCGGCGTCGGGGCGTCGCCGGCGGTTCACTTGGAACGCGCTGCTGTGGGCGATGGTTTATCCGCAGCGCGGGCAGCGGATCGTGCCGACGGTCTCGGGCACGCTGCTGATTGCGCTCGCCCTGGGCATTGGCTCGGCGGCGTACAATTCGGCGAACAACATTCTCTTCATCACGCTCTCGCTGCTGCTGGCGTGCCTGATCCTGAGCGGCGTGCTGTCGTGGCTCAATTTCCGCGGGGTGGCGTGGCGGCTGGAGCTGGCGCCGCCGCTGCGCGCCGGGCACGAGGCGGTGGTCGGGCTCGGGCTGCGGAACCGCAAGCCGTTCCTGCCGACCTACGGCCTGTGGTTTGACCTTGTGGCGCGGGCGGTGGACCAGGGGCCGCCGGCGGTGGCGGAATCGACGATCACGGGGAAAGGCCTGGACCTCCGGGAAATGCTGGCGAAGGCGGCGAAGGAGGAGGCGCGCGGGCAGTTGTTTTTGCGGGAGCGGCTCGACCCGCGCGGGGTGACGCGGCTGGAGTGGCGGTTTCAGCCGGTGCGGCGCGGGCGGCTGCGCGTAGAGCTGGCCGGGATCGGTTCGCTGTTTCCCTTCGGGTTCCTGCGCAAGACGCTGAGTGCCGAACTGGTGGAGGAAGTCACGGTCTGGCCCGCGCCGGTCGAGTACCGGCGTCAGGGGACCGCGGCGGCCCGGCGCACGGCGGGCGGCGAGCGCACGGCGCGCGCGGGGAGCGCCGGCGACCTGCAGGCGCTGCGGCGCTATGCGACGGGCGACTCGCACCGGCTGATCCACTGGAAGGCGAGCGCGCGGTCGCGGCAGTTGCTGGTGCGGCAGCTGGCGGCGGAGAGCGCGGAGGGCTATTCACTCTGGCTGCGCACGGATGCGTCGGTCTGGCCGCGGCCGGAGCAGTTTGAGCTGCTGGTGAGTTTTTGTGCGACGCTGGCGGAGGACCTGTTCCGTGAAGGGCAGCTGGTGGCCGCGGCGATCGATGACGAGGCGCCGATGCCGATCCGGCGGGTGCGCGACTTGGAACTGTTTCTTGACCGGCTGGCGGCGGTGCAGCCGCGGGGGGAGAATTTAGGCGGGGTATCCTCACCTCGCGAAGGGTCGATGCGGGGTGAGGGCACCCCGCCCACAGGGATGGCAATCAAACGAAAAAACATGCTGACCTTCGTGCCGGATGGCGCGCGCGGGGTGGCGGCTTATGCCGATGGAGAGAAAACGGCCACAGCTTAACCTCGACGAGCTGCACCAGCTCAAGTGGCTGCTCGGCGGCGTGCTCGTGCTGCTGTCGGTGTGGACCGTGTTCTACCTGGAATTCGACGCGTGGACCCTCATGGGCCTGACGACGGTGGCGGTGAGCGCGACCCTGGTGCGGCCGGACTGGCCGGCGCGGGTGCCGGCGTGGACGCACCGGCTGGTGTTCCCCGCGGTGGTGGCTTTTTTCATCGGCGATCTCTGGGTGACGGGCGAGGTGCTGCCGGCGGTCGTGCGGCTGGACATCCTGCTGCTGCTCTACCGCGGCGTGAGCTACCGGCAGAAGCGCGATGACCTGCAGGTAATCGTGCTCGGGCTGTTCCTGATCGTGGTGGCGGGCGTGCTGACGGTGTCGCTCGTGTTTGCGGCGCAGATCCTGGTGTTTACGGCCTGCGCGCTGGGTTTCCTGCTGGTAATCACGCTCGTCGAGTCGGCGGAGAAAGGAGCGGGGAAGAAGGTGGCGAACGGGACGCCCTCATGGGCGATGCACACCCGCTGGCGGCGGCTGTGGGTGCGCGTGCGCGAAGTGACGGACTGGCGGGTGGTGGCGTTGGGCGCCGCGCTCTTTGCCGGCGTCGTGGTGGTGTCGGCGCTACTGTTTTTGGCGATTCCGCGGTTTCAGCTGGAGAACAGCCTGTTCCTCGAGCGGTTTGTGTCCAAGAAGGCGCGGTCGGGATTCAATGAGACGATCAAATTTGGCGACGTGACGGACATTCAGCAGGACACCAGCGTGGCCGCGAGTGTCGATGTGACGGACCGCACGCAGATCCCGGCCAATCCCTACTGGCGGATGCTGGTGCTCGATGAGTATCGCGACGGGACGTTCCGGCTGTCGCCGACG
Organism: uncultured Opitutia bacterium; assembly: GCA_903859715.1. GTDB lineage: Bacteria > Verrucomicrobiota > Verrucomicrobiia > Opitutales > Opitutaceae > Opi-474. Next base: position 30,765 of record CAIONS010000030.1, on the reverse strand, counting down.
CTGCGACGCGCGGCGTTTACTCCCGAGCGCACGGAGACGGCGTTGCGCGGGGCGCTGCGGCCGGTGCTGGGCGAGCCGGTGTACTGGACGTTTTACCTGGAGTCGGGCATCAGCCGCTATCTGCCGCTGCTCGGCTCATTCGAGCAGCTGCGCTTCCGGGAGACCCAAAATTTCCGCTTTGGCGAGGAGCTGGGCCTCGTGGCGTTGCGCGAGGAGCCGGCGACGATGACGGCCTATCGCGTCGAGGGCTTGAGCACGGGCGGCACGCTGCCGGATGCGGCGTTTGCGAAGAGTCTGAAGGAGCATAAAAAATCCACCCCAAAGTCAGACACGCTGCTGATGCTGCGGTTGGGTGTAGGTGCGGCGGACCGCGCGCTGCTGGAACAGCGCGTGAAGGAGATCACCGGGGGCGCGGAGCTGACGACCGGAGAATTCGCGCGGCGGGTGGATGTATGGCTGGGCCGTCATCCGTATTCGCTGTCGCCGCGGATTCCGGACGGACCAGGTGATCCGCTGGTGCGCTGGATGAGTTCGGAGGAAGGCGGCCACTGCGAGCTGTTCGCCGGCTCATTTGTGCTGCTGGCGCGGGCGGCTGGATTTCCGGCGCGGGTCGTCACGGGCTTCAAGGGCGGAACTTGGAACGCCTACTCGGGTAACTTCACGCTGCGGAATTCCGACGCACACGCATGGTGCGAGATATTTGACCGGGCGACGGGGGCGTGGCTGCGGGCGGATCCCACGCTGGGAGCGGGTGGCACGCAACCGCACGGGGCCAAGGGCGAGGCGACGCTGGCGCGGCGGACGGACCGGAGCTGGTCGGCGCGCTTCGACAGCCTGCGGGTGTTCTGGTACCGGCGGATCGTGAATTTTGACCAGCGCTCGCAAGTCGAGACGCTGAAGGCGATGAAGGAAGCGACGGAGAATTCCGGCCGGCAGCTGCGCGCGCTGCTGACCGCTGCGGTGGAGCGAATCAAGGCCTGGCTGGCCGGGCCGTGGGATGTGCGGCGCGTGGCGAAGTTGCTGGCGCTGGCGGCTGGGTTGGCGGGGGCGGGCTGGGCGTGGCGGAATTTTCGGTTGGGGATTTTCGGAGCCGGAACGCGCCGCCGGGGCGCGAAGGACGACCCGGTGCGGCGGGAGGCGGGAGTCTGGCTGCGCCGGATTGCGGATTTTGGATACCGGACACCGGATACTTTGGCCGTGATGGAGGAACTCCAGCGCCTGCGGTTTGGGGCGCCGGCGACGTGGCCGGAACCGGAGGCGGTGTTCCGGCGGGCCCGGCAGGCAGTGCGCGAACTGCGCCGGCGTGCAGGCGCCCGGAAGTAGGGCGGTGTCTTCGACCCGCCTCCGGGGATCGTGAAGGCGGGTCAAAGACCCGCCCTACCCAGGACATCAAACTCGCAGCGCTTTACTCCGGCTTGAGCGGCTGCACGAACGCGGACGGGTGGGCCTGCTTGTCGAAGTATTTTTTGAGCACGGAATTCGCAACGGGTGCGGCATAGAGGCCACCACCATAGCTTTCGCCGGGGGTGTCGCCCTCGACGGCCACGGCAATCGCGATTTCCGGTTTCTCCAACGGAGCGAAACAGATGAACCAGGCGACGTTCTTCCGGCCGGGTACCTGCGCGGTGCCGGTTTTGCCGGCGATCCGGATTCCTCCCGGAAGCTTGAGGGCGGGTAAAGAAATGCTCTTGGCGGTGCCATGGGTCACGCAGCCTTCCATGCCGTCAAGGATCGCCTGCATCTGTTCGGGCTTGAGGCCGATGGGTTCACTGTGCTGCGCGGCACGATCGGCCTGATGGAGCAGCGTGGGATGCGTGACGGTCTCGCCCCGTGCGAGCGACGCGACGAAACAGGCCATTTGCAGCGGCGTGACAAGGACATCGCCCTGGCCGATGCCCATGTGGGCGGTGTCGCCGGGGACCCAGCTCTCATCCCGGGTGCGCATTTTCCACTCAGGATCGGGCACGACCATCCGGGAGGTTTCGTTGGGCAGCTCGATGCCGGTTTTCTCGTCGAGGTGAAAACGCTTGGCCTCGGCGGCGAGCTTTTCGACGGATGTCAGCCAGGCCGCGGTGTAGAAATAAATGTCGCAGCTCTGGGCGATGGCTTCGCGCAAAAGAATCTCGCCGTGATGGACGAGGCCGTTTTCGCAGACGAAGTTGTGGTTATATTTACGCAGCGTGCCCTCGCAGTCGACGATGGGGTCGTCGGGGTTGATGGCACCGCTGCGGAGCGCGGCGATGGACGTGATGATCTTGAACGTGGAGCCCGGCGGATAGGCGCCGCTGATGGCGCGATTGGCCCAGGCTTGGCGGGCCTCGATGTCCGCACCGGCCGCCTGCGTGAGCCGGGGCGAGAAGTCGGAGAGGTTGTAGTCGGGCTTGCTGGCGAGGACGAGCACCTCGCCGGTTTTTACGTCGATGGCCACGGCGGCGCCCGTCTGCTCGCCGATGGCTTCCTCGGCGACCTGCTGCAGGTCGATATCCAGGGACGTGACGAGGTTTTTGCCCTGGACCGGCAGGCGTTTTTCGAGGGGCGGGTTGATTTTGTAGCCGGCGGGGCTGACGCGGAAGATCGTGCCGCCGGCCTCGCCCTGCAGGCGGGTGTCGAAGACCTTCTCGAGGCCATCGCGGCCGATGGTGCCCTTCATCTTGAACGTCTTGAGGTCTTCGCCGGGGAAATCCTCGACATTGAGGTCGGTCTCGACCCCGACGTAGCCGAGGGTGTGCGAGGCGGCGGAACCGTACGGGTAGAAGCGCGTGCTGGAAGCGTAGAGCTGGAGGGGCGACTTCACCGGGAGCCGCTCGACGAGCCGCGCGTAGTCCGCGGGCTCGAGGTCGTCGATGAGCGTGTACGGCAGAAGCAGCTGGCGGTCGAAGTGCTTCTTGAGATCCACGCGGTCGACGGTGGAGGCCCGGTGGAGGATGTCGTTCACCTGGTCGAGGTAGCGCTGGGCGACGCTGACGCGGGCGATCTGGTTGAACTGGTCGCGGGTGGGCAGGTCCTTGTCGCCGGCGTCGGAATAATTGCGGCGGATGATGCGGGCCTCGTTGATGAACTCGGATTTCAGCTCGTCGAGGTAGAGCACGACGGCGAAGCGCGGGCGGTTGCCGACGAGCAGGCGGCCCTCGCGGTCATAGATGTTGCCGCGCGGGCCGGGCAGGAGGATCCGGCGCTGGTTCTGCATGCGCTCCGAATCGAGGTGGCGCGCGCTGTTGAAGAGCTGCTCGTGGGCGAGGCCAATCACGAGCGTCGCCAGCAGGATGAAGATGACGAAATAGAAAAAGATGACGCGCGGCTGATAGCTCTTGTGCGTCTCGAGCAGGCTGCCGGAACGGTCGGCGAGGTTGGTATCCGTGGTGGCCATGGCCGGAGCTCAGGCGAGGTTGTCGCGCTCGGCCCCGGTCAGCACGAGGGCACGCGACTGCAGGGCGAAAAACCACGGGGCGAGGAGCGCGAGGAAAACCTGGGAGCAGGCCAGATCGATGATCAGCCGCGGCCACGCGGTGCCCGGCGCGGGTCCGCGGCCGATCAGCGCGAAGGAAAGCGCGAGGAACAGGCCGAGGTTGGCGAGCAGCGCGACGATGACGCGGGCGACGGTTTCATCGCGCGGGAGGCGGTCGCGGATGTTGAACACGATGGCATGGACGGCGGCAAAGAGGAGGGCGTGCGTGCCGAACGGGACGGGCGCGCCGGAATCAAAGAGCAGGCCGCCGAGCAGGACCGCGGCGAGGCCGTCGCGCAGCGGCAGTGCGAGCGCCGCATAGGCCACGAACAGGCCGCCGATAAAAAGATACACCTGGGTTTCCGCGAGGAGATGATTCACCTGCGCGACCAGCACCCAGAGCACAAGCAGGGTGAGAAAGGTGACGAAGGGGCGGAGCATTTGAGAGTGTGACGTGCGGCGTGTGACCTGTGACGAGCAGGCGGAGATTTAGACGGAAATCATGGGCTGGTCACAGGTCACATGACACACGTCACATACTTCATTCCGGATTCAGCGGCACCAGCACGGTGACCTCGGTGAGGGAACTGAGGCGGGGATCCAGCTCCACCTCGCCGGTCTTGAAGAGGCCGTCGGTGCTGGGCTCGACCTTGACGACGGTGCCGATGGTGAGGCCGGGCGGGTAGACGCCGCCGAGGCCGGAGGTGACCAGCCGCTTGGGTGCGGACGCGTTGGCGAAGACATTCAGCGGCACGAATTCAATCACGCCCCGGGGGTTGCCGAAGGTGGGATTGATGCCGCCCTGGTAGCTGATCGGCTGCGTTTCGCCCTCGACGACGCCGGCGAGCCGGACGCCGGGATTGCTGATGAGCTCGACGACGGAGGTGTAGGCATAGACCTCGGTCACGTGGCCGACGACGCCGCCGCTGAAGATGACGGGGGCGCCGACGGGGATGCCGTAGTTCCTGCCCTTCCGGATGACGATGCGCTGCCACCAGCCGGAGAAATCCCGGCGCACGACGCGGGCATGCTCGGAGTGATACTCGGCATAGGCGGGTAGTTTCAGGAGCTCCTGAAGCCGCTCGATCTCGGCCTGCAGCCCGGCGTTCTGCTGCGCGGCGACCTCGTACTGGGCGTTGAGGCGCGAGAGGTCGCGGCTGGCCTCGATGAGCTCGTCATTGGTGTGGAGGCGCAGCGACCAGTATTCCTGCAGGTCGCGGGCGTAGGAGGCGGCGACATTCAGCGGGGCCTGCAATTCGAAAAACCCGGCGCGGGTGAACGTCTTCACCACGACCGGGATAATCAGCCATGCGGCCACGACGACGATGAGCGTCAGGAACGGGCGGGCTTGATCAAGGCGTTTGGAAGGCACGTGCGGCTAAGTAACAAGGATCAAGGGTCAAGTGGCAAGAGGCAGGCGGTGGCCGGCAATTCCTGTTACTTGTCCCTTGTTACTTCCCACTTGGGCGCATCGCGCCCTCAGACGTTCTGCATCAGCCAGGCGAGGTCGTTGAGGACGGCGCCCGTGCCGTTGGCGACGGCGGAGAGCGGGTCGTCGGCGATCGTCACCGGCAGGCCGGTCTTCTCGCTCAGCAGGCGGTCGATGCCGCGGATCAGCGCGCCGCCGCCGGCCATCACGAAGCCACGGTCAACCAGATCGGCGGAAAGCTCGGGCGGGCAGCGTTCGAGCGTCACGCGGACAGCGTCCACAATGGCGGCGATGGTGTCGGCAAGGGCCTCGCGGATCTCCTGCGAGGTGATGTGAATCGTCTTGGGCAGGCCGGCGACGGAATCGCGGCCCTTGACCTCCATCGTGAGCTCCTCGTCGAGGGGGTAAGCGGAACCGACGCGCATCTTGATCTCTTCCGCGGTGCGCTCACCGATGAGGAGATTATAGGCGCGCTTCATGTAATTGATGATGGCGGCGTCGAGCTCGTCACCGGCGACACGGATCGACTTCGAGAAGACGATGCCGTTGAGCGAAATGATCGCGATCTCGGTGGTGCCACCGCCGATGTCGACGATCATGTTGGCGGCGGGCTCGTCGATCGGGAGACCGACGCCGATGGCGGCGGCCATGGGCTCGGGAATGGTGATGACGTCGCGGGCGCCGGCGTGGAGGGCGGAGTCCTTGACCGCGCGTTTTTCCACCTCGGTGATGCCGGAGGGAATGGCGATGACGACGCGGGGTGGGGCGCGGAAGGAGCCGCTGCTGACCTTGCGGATGAAATAGCGGAGCATCGCCTCGGTGACATCGAAGTCGGCGATGACGCCGTCCTTCATCGGGCGGATGGCGGTGATGTTGCCGGGCGTGCGGCCCAGCATGCGCTTGGCCTCGTCGCCGACGGCGCGGACCTTGCGGCTGACGGTGTCGAGAGCGACGACGGACGGCTCGCGGAGAACGATGCCCTTGTCCTTGACGTAAACGAGCGTGTTAGCGGTGCCGAGGTCGATGCCGATGTCGTTGGAGAAGTAACCGAGGAAGTTGGCCATGATTGCGAGGTGGGGCTGTTTCCGCCGACGGAAACGAATCGGCGGGCGCCCGGGGTGTCAACGCTGCAAGATGGCAGATGCCAAAAACCAGAGATCAGAAGTCAGAGTTCAGAAGTCAGATCAGGGCAAGAATGGGCCGGCAAGCGGAGCTGGATGCTCGTCCATGAAAGTCGGGCGTCGCCCACAGCCCGGCTTGCCAGTGCCGACATCTGACCTCTGACTTCTGCCCTCTGCTCGCCGAGGGCCGGCGACTCCGATCATGCACGGCATTCAATTCATTCAGGACCTGGCGGTGATCCTCGTGGTGGCGGGGGTGGTCGGCTGGATTTGCCAGCGCCTGGGGCTTTCGGTGGTGGTGGGTTTCCTGGCCGCGGGCATGGTGGTCGGCCCCTATACGCCGCCGTTCTCGCTGGTGTCGGATGTGAACCGGATCGAGACACTGGCGCAGGTGGGCCTCGTGTTCCTGATGTTTTCCATCGGGCTGCGGCTGAGCGTGCGCAAGCTGCGTCGGCTGGGCTTGTCACTCATGCTGGCGACCTTCGGTGGGGCGCTGGTGATGTATTATCTCACGCGGCTGCTGGGCGCGGCACTGGGGCTCGGGGCGACCGAAAGCCTGTTTCTGGCTGGGATGCTGATGGTGTCGTCGTCGGCGATCATCAGCAAGATCCTGCAGGAAACCGGGGAGAACCATGAGCGTTCCGGCCAGCTGGCGATGGGCGTTTCGGTGCTGGAGGACGTGGTCGCCGTCGTGATGCTGACGCTGCTCAACTCGCTGGTGCAACTCGGCGGGGCGACCGGCGGCCACGCTTCGTCGCTGGGTGAGACACTGGGTACGCTCGGGGCGTTTGTCGCGCTGGCGGGCGTGGGCGGGCTGCTGCTCGTGCCCTGGCTGCTGCGGCGCATGAGCATTTCGGCCGACGAGGAATTACAGACGCTCGGGATCGCGGCGCTGCTCTTCGGGCTGGCCGTGGTGGCGCAGCATGCGGGCTATTCGCTGGCGCTGGGGGCGTTTTTGCTCGGCACCATCGTGGCGGAGACACCGCACCGGCACCAGGTCGAGCGGACGTTCGAGGGGATGCGGGACGTCTTCAGCGCGGTTTTCTTCGTGGCGATCGGCATGCAGATCGACCTGCACGCGCTGGTCGGGTCGGCCGGCCTGATCGTGGGGGTCGCGGTCTTCACATTGGTGGCGCGCTTCGGGGCGAGCACGATGGCGCTGGCCCTGATCGGCACCTCGCCGCGCGAGGCCTTGCGCACGGGCATGGCGGTCACGCCGATCGGCGAGTTTTCCTTCATCATTGCGCAGCTGGGCGTGAGTGCGGCGGTCGTGCCGGCGAATTTTTACCCGCTCGCGGTCGGCGTGTCGCTCCTCACCACGCTGGTCGCACCGGTGCTGATGCGGCGGTCGGCGCCGATCGCCGACGCGCTGCTGGCGCGACAGCCGCGCTGGCTGGAGGACGCGCTGCGCTTTTACCGCGAGTGGCTGGATCAGCTGCAGGCCCATGCGCGGCGCAACCGGCTCTGGCAACTCAGCCGGAAGCGCTTTGTGCAGATCGGGGTGGAAGTGCTGCTGGTGAGCGGCCTGCTGGTGTTTTCCGGGCAGATGTTCATCGCCGCCGAGCGCTGGCTCGGCCGGGACTGGATGTTTCCGCACGGGCTGCAGGTGCTCTTCTGGATCGCGCTCTGCCTGGTCGTGCTGGCGCCGCTGGTGGCGATCTGGCGGAACTGCTCGGCGCTGGCGCTGATGTATGCGCAGGTGTCGACCACGGGCAACCCGCGGGCGGCGCGGCTCGCGCCGATCGTGGAAACCGTGATCAAGGCGCTGGCCGGGGCGGCGATTTTCTTCTGGCTGTTTGCGCTGATGCCGGCGGAAGGAAGCGCGCGGTGGTTGCTGCTGGGCAGCGCGCTCATTGCGATGGCGGCGCTGGGCCTGCTCTGGCGCAAGCTGGTCTTCTGGCACAGCCAGCTGGAGGTTGAGCTGAAGACCGTGATCACCTCGGCCGAGGGCAAGATGACGTCAACCTCCGCGCCGTGGCTGCAGCCGCACGGGGACTGGAAGCTGCACATGATCGACTGCATGCTGCCGGACCTGGCGGACGCGCAGGGCCGGAAGATTGCGGAGCTGGACCTGCGCGCGAAATTTGGCTGCTCGGTGGTCGGCATCGAGCGGCAGGGCTACATGATCCCGCTGCCGCCGCCGGATGCCGTGCTGTACCCGCGCGACCGCGTGCTGCTGATGGGCACGACGGAGCAGGTGCGGGCGGGGAAGGCGTTCCTCGGGGCGGTGTCGGGCGCCTCGGACTCGCTGTTCGAGGAAGTGCTGATGGAATCGATCAAGATCCCGCCCCACGGCCCGGCGTCGGGCCGGACCCTCGCCGAGCTAGCCCTCGCACGCACGCACGGCGTCCAGATCGCCGGCGTGAATCACCGCGGCATGCGCGTGTTGAACCCGAGCGCGGATGAGCGGCTGCAGGCCGGCGACGAGGTGCTCGCGCTCGGCACGCCCGCGCAGATCGAGGCTTTCCGGATCTGGCTGATGGATACCGGTCATCCGGCGGAATAAAAAAAGCGCGCCGGGAAGGGCGCGCTCGGGAACGATGAAAACGGACGGGCTCAGTTCGAGCCGTTGGTCTTGGATGAATCGGTCGTCTTCTTGACCTCGGCGACCTTCTCTTCCTCGGGCTCGTCCTTGCTGGCCTTCTTGAATTCCTTGATCGACTGGCCAAGACCCTTGGCGAGGGACGGCAGTTTGGAACCGCCGAACAGCAGCAACAGGATCAGGAGGATGAGGACGAGTTCGCTCCCACCGATGCCAAACGCGGCGAAGTAAGCGGGTAAAGTAGCCATGATGCGCAAGCTATGCCGGTGTCACCGACTGTAAAGCGGGAAAGCGCGCTGAGCGGAGAGTCGAGGGACGAGGATCGAGAGACGATTTGGAATCAAGGCCAACGTGCTGGCTCTGGCCGGCGTTCAACCGGATCAGAAATCGTTCCCCGGCAATCGACCCTCGACCTGCCTTCAGGGCTTGGTCGGGAGCGGGAATCCGGCGGGGACCATCGGCGGCAGGCCGGGGATCAGCGGACGCGGCATGCCGCTGGTGGCGGCGACCTTCATGAGGTTCTGCGCGTTGTCGATCTGCTCGGCGTCGAAGAAACCGTGCAGCTGGCGGATGCGCGTCGGGTGGCGCATCTTGCGGAGCGCCTTGGCCTCGATCTGGCGGATGCGCTCGCGGGTGACCTTGAACTGCTTGCCGACCTCCTCGAGCGTGCGGCTGTAGCCGTCGACGAGGCCGAAGCGGAGCGAGAGCACGCGGCGCTCGCGCTCGGTGAGCGAGTCGAGGACGTCGATGATCTTTTCGCGGAGGAGCGAGAACGCCGTCATGTCATACGGGTTCTCGGCGGACTTGTCCTCGATGAAATCGCCGAAGCTGGTGTCATCGCCGTCACCGACGGGCGACTGGAGCGAGATGGGCTGCTGCGCCATCTTCATGATCTGCTGCACGCGCTCGACGGGCAGGTTCATCTCGTCGGCGACCTCCTCGGGCGTGGGCTCGTGGCCGAATTCCTGGAGGAGCTGCTTCTGCACCTGCATGACCTTGTTGAGGGTCTCGATCATGTGCACCGGGATGCGGATGGTGCGGGCCTGGTCGGCGATGGAGCGGGTGATGGCCTGGCGGATCCACCACGTGGCGTAGGTGGAGAACTTGTAGCCGCGGCGGTACTCGAACTTCTCGACGGCCTTCATCAGGCCCATGTTGCCCTCCTGGATCAGGTCGAGGAAAGAGAGGCCGCGGTTGGTGTACTTCTTCGCAATGGAGATGACGAGGCGGAGATTGGCCTCGACCATCTCGGTCTTGGCCTGGTGCGCCTCGCGGACATGGACGCGGGTCTGCGCGACGACGGCAAGGAGGGGAGTCGGCGCGATGCGCTGGCCGGCCTCGATCTGCTTCAGGCGGTGATTGAGGGCGCGGACATCAAGGGCGGCATCCTTCTTCGTCTTCGGGTGCTTCGCGCGCTCGAGCTGGGCCTGCAGGGTCTCGATTTCCTCGAGGGTGGGGCGGAGCTGCTCGAGGTACTCCTCGTACACCTTCAGCTTGAAGAAGAACTTGCTGAAATTGGCGCGCAGGACGTTCTCGCGCTTCTTGTGCTTCGTCAGGACCTTCTTCCGCTCGTTGTCGGACTTGGCCTTGAGGTATTCCTGCCACGATTCGGCGACGGCCTTCTCGGACTTCTGCGTGTTCTCGACGAGCTTGGGCAGGCCCTTGAAGTAGGCCTCGCGGCTGTCGATTTTCTTGTCGATGACGACGCGGTCAAAACGCTCCTCGCGGTTGAGGAGCTTGGCGCCGAGTGTGCCGATGTAGGCGCCGACGGCGGAGGCCTCGAAGAGGGCGGTCTGGGCCTTGAGCTCGGCATTCTCGATGCGCTTGGAAATCTCGACTTCCTGCTCGCGGGTCAGCAGCGGGACCTGGCCCATCTGCTTGAGGTACATGCGGACCGGGTCATCGAGGATGTCGTGCTGCGAGGAGCGGCTCTCCTCCTCCTCGGCCTCTTCCATGCGCTGCTTGTAATCGTCGACCTGGTCGGGCTCGAGGATCTCGATCTCGAGGTTCTGCAGGATGGAAAGGACGTTATCGATCTCCTCCTGGTTCTCGACGGACTCGGGCAGCGCCTCGTTGATGTCGTCGAACGTGAGATAGCCCTGCTCCTTGGAGAGGCGGATCAGGTGGCGGATCTTGTCATTGATGCCGCCTGCGGGAATTTCACCGGCGGCGCCTTCGACGGCGGGGGTCTGCAGGTTCTTGGCAATGACGGCCTCGACGGCTTCGGAATGGGTATCGGCGGATGCGGACTTGGCTTTGCGAGGCATAGAAAAGGAAGTGGTCTCTACTATAAGGGCTAAACCGCCACGGGCAACTGGAGTGGCTGGCGGAGCTGGCGTTGGATTTCTGAGCGTTCTTTTAAGAGTGAAATTGGGTCAGAATTACTGTCCGCACCGTGATTGGCTAAAGCAAGTTCTATTTGCCGGAGGCGCGGCTCGAGGGCGCGGGCGCGCAGCTGGCGGAGGCCTTCATTGGCGACCTTGACCGGATCGTCGATCGCGGGGGTGTCAAACAGGAGGGAGGCGACAAGCGTCTTTTGCTCAGGGGTTTCGAGCAGACTGTCGAGGTGGTCGCGCCCCGGCCAGGTGTCGTGCTCGAACTCGCCGAGGAACCGGTTGAGGAGGATACCCGCCGGGTGGGAGGTGTCGATCCACTCATGGGGCAGGGCGGAGCTGAGGGGCCGGCCGAGCGACTCGAAATGCAGGCAGAGGAGGAGCAGGTGGTGTTCCGAACTCTGGCCGGTGTTGGTGGGCGGTTGGGGCGGGGTGGCGGCCGGGTTGCCGGCGGGCCGGCCGGCGGCCTGGCGGCTTTGGCGGGCGATGAAGGTCTGGAAATCGCGCTGCAGCGCGGCGGGCGCGAGGCGGAGATGGCCGGCAGCCTCGGCGAGGAACTCGGAGCGGGAAACCTCGCCCTCGGCGGAGGCGACCAGCTCGAGCACGGATTGGGCGGCGCGGGATTTGAATTCGGCCGAGGCGGCCGCGGGATCCGGGAGCGCGGTGTGGCAGGCGAACGCCATGGCGGAGAGTCCGCCGCGGCGTACCTCCTCGTAAGCCGCAAGACCGCGTTCGCGGAAGAGCGAGTCGGGGTCGTCGCCTTTCGCGAGCATGAGGAACTTAACCTCGAGGCCGGCTTTCAGCGCCATCGGCAGGAACCGCAGCGCGGCCTTCTGGCCGGCGCTGTCGCCGTCGAGGAAGCACTCGACCTGCGTGTGATAGCGGCGCAGCAGCACGAGCTGCGGCTCGGTGATCGACGTGCCCTGGGGCGCGATGGCGGACTTGAGGCCGACACTCCAGCAGCGCAGCGCGTCGAGCTGGCCCTCAACCATCACGAACGGCCGGCCTTCGCCGACGTGGGTCCGGGCGCGGTCGAGGTTGAAGAGCAGGTTGCCCTTCGTGAAAATGGGAGTCTCGGGCGAGTTGACGTACTTGGCCTCGCGCGCCGGATCATCCTCGGGTGTCAGGTCCGTCTGCCGTGCGGTGAACGCGACGACGCGTCCCTGGTGATCGCGGATGGGAACCATCAGCCGGCCGCGGAACCGCGGCTTCAGCGAACCGAGCGAAAGCATCGCGCCGTCGCGGACGAAGAACAGGCCGCACTGGCGGATCGCCTCCTCGGAAAACTTCCGCTTCAGCAGCAGCGCGCCGAGCCCCTCGTCGACGGCCGCGGCGACACCGATCTTGAATTCATCGGCCAGCTCCAGGGTGAAGCGGCGCTTCTCCACCCAGTACGTGCGCATGAAGTCGCCGGCGGGCGAGGCGCCCTTGAACGCCTGGTGGAAATGCTCCGCGGCGAGTTCGTGGATCTCGAAAATCTCCTGCCGCAACGAACGTTCCTCGCGGCTCGGTCCGCCGGAACCCTCCTCATACTCGATGACGATGTTGAAGCGCTGGCCGAGCGCCTCGACGGCCTCGGTAAAACCCAGCTGCTCCGTTTCCCGCACAAAAGTGATGAGGTCGCCCGCCTTGCCGCAGCCGAAGCACTTGTAGAAGCCCTTGTCCGCATCGACGTTGAAGGACGGGGTCTTTTCGTTGTGAAAGGGACACAGGCCCTTCAGCCGGCCGGCGCCGGCCTTCTTCAATGTCACGACGCGCGAGACCACATCGGCGAGGTTGATGCGCAACTTCAGGTCGCGGACGCAGGTGGGCTTGATGGCGGGCATGGGCGGAGCGTCGACGGTGGCGCGAAAAGAATGCACTTTCAACCCACGGGAGAGACTGTCAAGTTTCGCGGCTCGCCGAGGAAACATTGCCGGTTTTTGGGCGACTCACTCATCCCTATGCGCCTTTCCCTTTTCCCGCTTTTTCTCGCCGCCGCCCTCGCGCCGCTGGCCGTCCGTGCGACCGAAACCGCCGTGCCGCGGACGCCGCCGAACGACCCGGTCTGGCAGGCCCAGCTGACGGCCTTTGACGACGAGACCTATGCGAAGGACGTGGAGGCGTTGATCTCGCGCTTTGAGGCTGCGACCGGAAAACGACTCGTGCCCGGGCTCAAAAAGAAGGTCGGCCTGAAGATCTACACGGATTCCGGCCCCGGCATGGCCACGCCCGTGCCGCTGGTGAAGGCGGTGATCACCGCGCTGGAGCGCCGGGGATTTGAGCAGAAGAATATTTTCCTCGTCGGGCTGAACCAGCTCCGGCTGCGCATGACCGGCTACCTGCCGTCGCTGGTGACCGGGGAGACGCCCTTCAAGGGCCATCCGGTCTACGTGCTCGAATCGGGCAAGTTCTACGATTCCGGCTGGTTCTATGAAAGCCCGCTGCCGCAGCGTTTCGACCCGATCATGGCCGAGCAGCAGACGAAAGACTACCCGAACAACTCGACGAAGGATGAGGACCGCAAGAGCTTCCTCGCCACGCCGCTGTTCCTCGACTCCGACTTCTGGATCAACCTGCCGGTCTACACCGACCACCCGATGCTGGGTGTGAACGGCGCGCTGGTGAACGCCACGCTGTGGAACGCCTCCAACACCGGCCGGTTCTTCCGCTCGCCCGCGAACGCCCCGGCGGCCGTCGCCGAGATGAGCGCCATCCCCGAATTGCTGCAAACGTGGGTGTTCACGATTGTGAGCCTCGAGCACTACCAGTTCATCGGCGGCCCGTACTTCAATTCGCTGTACTCGGCCTCGGAACCGCTGCTGTGGCTGAGCACGGATCCCGTGCTGCTGGATTCGCTGATGCGCAGCCGCATCAACGGCCTGCGCAAGCAGTCCGGCTTCGATCCGATCTCGGAGGAAATCCGCACCCTGGAATTCGCCGAGACACTCGGTGTGGGCTCGACCCATATCTCGTCCGCGAAATTCATCCCGGTGGTGCAATAAAACCGCTTGTCAGCATCGCGCCGCTGCGCCCAATTCTAGCCTGACATGATTTCCGCCGCGTATCTTCCCTTCCTGATCCAGGCCGTGCTGGCCGCGGGCATCACCGCGGTGATCATCGGTGCCAGCCACCTGTTCGGCCAGCGCAGCAAGCACAGCAAGATCAAGGACTCGGCCTACGAGTGTGGCGTGCCCGCCGAGGAGCTCATCCACACGCGGTTCTCGGTGAAGTTTTTTCTCACCGCGCTCCTGTTCATGCTGTTCGACCTGGAGATCGTCATCCTCGTGCCGTGGACGTTCATCTACCGCGAGTTTCTCGCGAACCACATCCCGATCCTCGGTCCGATCATGTTCTTCATCGGCGTCCTCGTGCTGGGCTTGATTTACGAAATCAAGAAAGGCGCGCTCGATTGGGAGAAATGACCATGGTGCCGAAGGCCGATTGTCGAGCGTCGAGAAGCCCGACGGAATCGGCTCGGTTTTTATGGACTGGCTTTCGACTCTGGACTCTCGACTTTCGACTCTAGCGTACCATGCGGCTCGATAAAATCATCGCCCGCGGCCGCATCATCGACCTGCGGAGTCTCGACCTCGAGGGTGCGCTGCAGGAACTGCTCGCGGTCTCGGTCGAGCGCTTCCCGGACCTGAAGCCGGAGTCGCTGCTGAGGGGCCTCCTCGCCCGCGAGGGCACGATGACCACCTACCTCGGCCTCGGCGTCGCGCTGCCGCACGTCCGCGTCAAGATGCGCCGCCGCTATGTGCTCGCCATCGGCCGCAGCCGCATCGGCATCCGCCATGACGGCGCGGCGGGCGACGAGCGGGTACACCTTATCGTCATGCTCATCGCAGGGGAAAACGCCCGCGACTACCTGCAGGTGCTGGCATCGATCGCGCGGCAGGTGAAGGAGCCCGAGCTGGTCGACAAGCTGGTCAACGCCCCTGATCTCGATGCGCTGCACGAGCGGCTCATCGGCGGCTTCGGCGGCATCCGCCCGGTGCAGACTCAGCAGAACCGCGTCAACCGGCTGATGTTCCGCGAGGCGGAGCGCGTGGCGCGTGGCGCGGATTGCGGGGCGATCATGATTTTTGGCGACACGTTCATCGGCGGCATCGAGTCCGGCACCGTGCGCTCGAAGCTCAAGACCATCCTCGTCACGCGCAATCCCATCGAGCCGAGCGAGGACCAGAATGCGTTCGCCGAGACGATCCAAGTGCGCTCGTTTTCCACCCAACGGCTGGCCCAGTTGCGCAGCGCGATGCTGGTGGCGCTGACCCGCGGGGTCATCGCGTTCACCGACCGCATCTGCTGTGTCGGCGGTATGACGGGGAGCAACCAGTTCGACACGCTGGTCGTGGTGGACGTGGAGCGGGAGTTTCAGACGCTGCTCACGGGTCAGACGGCCGACCTGCTGCCGGAAGACGTGAAGCCCGAGGTGCTGGAGCGCGTTATCGCCGTCGCCACCGAGCTGGCGGTCGAGGGTCGCGAAGGCCGGCCGGTCGGATGCCTGTTCGTCGTGGGCGACATCGAGAAGGTCGAGACCTACACCAAGCCGCTCGTGCTGAACCCGTTTTACGGTTACAAGGAGGAGGACCGCAACATCCTCAACCCCTTCATGGATGAAACCGTGAAGGAGTTTTCCTCCATCGACGGGGCGTTTGTGATCCGCGGAGATGGCGTGGTAGAGTCGGCCGGCAGCCTGATCCAGGCGACGGACAGCGACCATGCGCTGCCCAGCGGGCTCGGCAGCCGGCATGCGGCGGCGGCGGCGATCAGCGTGGCCGCCAATTGCATCGCCATCGTGGTGTCATCGAGCACGGGGCAGGTGACGATGTTCCGCCGCGGCGTGATGCTGCCGTTGACGGAGAAGCGGCGGTAACGGCCAACTTTGAGGTTGCGCCGGCCCGGCCGGCCCTGTGTCCTGACCCCTCAACCATTTAAAAACCATGAACGAAACCGTCACCCTGGAATGCACCGAGGCCAAGAAAGAGGGCAAACCCGTCTCCCGCTATCTCACGAAGCGGAACAAGAAGACCGTCACCGAGCGCATCGAGAAGAAGAAGTACAACCCCTTCCTCAAGCGCCACACGCTGCACAAGGAGATCAAGTAAGCCTCCGTCGCGTTTTCCGCGTCATTTTCCAAAGCCGGGCCCTGCGCCCGGCTTTTTTATGCCCGGATGGGTTGAACCGGCCGACGGACGCCGCGTCTCCAGCTCAGTTCAGCCCGATGCTCAGCGAACCCCAGTCCAGCGCGATGTGCAGGGCGAGCATGACAAACGGGAAAAAGAGGGCCACATAGCTCAGCCACAGTTTGGAGCGGGAGATGACGGGCACGCACAGGAGGCAGCCGATCAAGGCGGCGATCCACACATTCCCGAGGACGCGACTGTCATGGACCCAGTGCGAGGCGAGATGACAGCCGGTCAGGATGACGAACGGGGCCCAGAGGAGGGCCCGTTTCATGCCGCGGTCGTTTTCTTGACGGCGTCGGCGGGGACCGGCGTTGCGCCGGAGGCCACCTGCTGGCGGCGCGCGGCGCGCCAGCTTTCGCGATGCTTGCGGATCCAGTCCAGCAGGGCGCGTTCGAAACCGATGTCGTAGCCGAGCCGCTCGGACTCAAGCCACTTGTGCTTCAAGATTTCCTCCCGCTCAGCCAGGAATTCCTGGTAGAGGCTGGATTGTTTGACGAATTCGCGAGTGGTCGCGGGTTCTTGGGCAGAGGAAGTCATGCAGCTGAGCGAGGCGGGGGAAGATGAGAGCGAGGCGGCGATGAGTGTCAATGCCTGCAATTTTCCCAATTGTCACACGCGGGGCGGCCCCGGCCGGGCCAGCCGGTCGAGCAGCGTCCGCGCAATGGTCCGAAAGGTCTCGGCCGCGGGGCTTTCCGGCGTGCTGACGACGATGGGCAGGCCCGCATCGCCGCCCTCGCGGATGGCGGCGATCAGCGGCACCTGGCCGAGGAGGGTAGTGCCGAGTTTTTCCGCCGTCAGGATACCGCCGCCCGACCCGAACAGCGTGTGTTTCTGGCCGGCCGGGTCGATGAACCAGCTCATGTTCTCCGCGACGCCGATCAGCGGCACGTTGACCTTCTGGAACATCAGGCCGCCCTTCCGCGCGACGTTGGTTGCGGCCGGCTGGGGCGTGGTGACGAGGATCGCACCGTCGAGCGGGAGAGTCTGCACGAGCGAAAGTTGCGCATCGCCGGTGCCCGGCGGGAGGTCCACGAGCAGCACGTCGAGTTCGCCCCACTTCACGTTTTGGACGAACTGCTGGATCGTTTTCATGATCATGGGGCCGCGCCAGACGACGGGCGTGTTGTCGTCCACGAGGAAGCCCATGCTCATCACCTTCACGCCGTGGCGCTCCATCGGCACGAGCCACTCGCCGTCGACCTCGGGGCGGCCTTGCAGGCCCATCATCAACGGCACGCTTGGGCCATAGATGTCGCAATCCATCAGGCCGATGCGGCCGGGGCGGCCCGCGGCGATGCCGATCTGGGCGAGGGCGCAGGCGAGATTGACGGCAAAGGTGCTCTTGCCGACGCCGCCCTTGCCCGAGGCGATGGCGACGGAGTGTTTGATGCCCTTGGGGGCGCCGGCGTTGCCGCCGAGATTGCCGCCACCCGCGGTCGGGGTCTTCACGGGCGAGACCGCGATGTCGATGATGGTCTCCTTCACGCCGGGGATCGCGCGCAGGCATTTGTCGACCTCGGTCTTCAGGAACAGCGGGATCTTCGGGTCGCTGGTCGTGAGCGTGAGCGAGACCTTGGCCGTGCCGTCGACGAGCGCCGCGCTGCGCACCAGCCCGAACGAAACGATGTCACGGCTGAAGCCGGGATACTTCACTTGCTTGAGCTGCTCTTTGATATCGTCGGGCGTCACGCGTGGAGAAAATGTCAGACGGAAGGGAAATAAAGTTGTTATGCGCGGTCGGGGTGTAAATAGAAATGCCCGGACCCGCTCATCTTTAAGCCACACTTTCCCATGCAAAAACTCCTGCGTCTTTTTCTCCTCCTCGCCGTCGCCGCCGCACCCGCCCTGGCCCAGCGCAACATCGGCGAGGTCACCGTCACCGCTGAAAACAAGACCATCCCGGTCCGCGTCTCCGCCAACACGCCCGAGCTGAACGACCTCGCGGTCCGCGCCTTCAACGTGCACGGCCGCTACCGGCTCACCGCCAGCGGGTTTGCCTACGATATCCGTTTTTCGCTCGTGACCCCGACGCAAGTGCGCGTGGACATCACGAAGGGCTCCGCCGGCACGCCGTTTTCCTCGGATGTCGCGACGGGCCGGAACGGCATGGACGCCCTCCTGCGCGCCGCCGACATCGCGGTCGTGAAGACGAACGGCCTCGGGTTGAAGGGATTTTTCACCGCGAAGATTGCCTTCATTGGCGGAGGTGGCGGCCGCCGCGAGGTCTACACCAGCGACCTCTTTTTCCACCGGGTGACGCAGGTTACCCATGACAACGCGATCGCCCTGTTTCCCCGCTGGTCGCCGGATGGCGGCAGGCTGCTCTACACGAGTTTCTTCAAGTCGGGCTTCCCGGATATTTTCCAGATCGACCTCAACAGCTACCAGCGTACGTCGTTCGTGAGCTTCAAGGGCACGAATGGCGGCGCCCGCTACAGCCCGAGTGGCGGCCAGGTGGCGATGGTGCTCAGCGGCGAAGGCAACCCCGAGATCTATATCAGCAGCGCCCAAGGGCGGCAGGTTTCGCGCAAGACGCGCTCGGACTCCACCAAGGCCTCCCCGTGCTGGTCGCCGGACGGCTCACGGCTCGTGTTTGCAATGGAACCCGGCCCGCAGCTCTATGTGATGTCGGCGGGTGGCGGCACACCCTCGCGGCTCGTGACGGGCTTTAGGTTTACAGCGGAGCCGGATTGGAGCCGGACTGACCCGAACAAGATTGTCTGCACGGTCCGCCCCAGCTCCGCCTACCAGATCGCGGTGTACGACTTTTCCAAGGGTACGGCGGAGATTGTTTCCAAGGCGCCATTTGACGGCATCGAGGCCAGCTGGCTCGCCGACGGCCGCCATGTGGTTTACACCGCGCGCGATCGCAACACGAGTGTGCTCTGCATCCTCGACACTGAGACGGGGAAGAGCACGCCCATCAGCCCGCGGAGCTTTGGCCCCGCGATGCAGGCTAGCGTGTGGACGCCGTGAGCCAGGCCCGCTTCGGGCCTTCCCTCAAGTGTCGTCATCCTGAGCGAAGCCGAAGGATCTCTGTGATTATTTCTCTCAAGTCCGCCTCCGGCCATAGCTACTCCCACGACGACGCCCAAGTGTCCGAATCAAACACGGACATATCGTGAGAAATGACAGAGATCCTTCGGCTTCGCTCAGGATGACGTGAGAATAAGACAAAAAAGCCACGCCATTTCGGGCGCGGCTTTTGGTCGGGTGAAATAATTTCGCGGCGGGTTTACTTCGTCGCAGCGGCGAAGTTGGCCTCGGCGGCGTCCCAGTTGGCGACGTTCCAGAAGGCCGTGATGTAATCGGGACGGCGGTTCTGGTAGTTGAGATAGTAGGCGTGCTCCCAGACATCGAGGCCGATGACGGGCTTGCCCTCGATGCCGGCGCCGGCCTTGCCCATCAGCGGGCTGTCCTGGTTGGCGGTGGAGCCCACGGCGAGTTTCTTGTCGGCGGTGACGTAGAGCCAGGCCCAGCCGGAGCCGAAGCGCGTCGCGCCGGCCTTGGCGAACTCTTCCTTGAACTTGTCGAAGCCGCCGAACGTCGCGGTGATGGCATCAGCCAGCTGGCCCTTGGGCGCGCCGCCCTTGCCGGGACCGAGGATGGTCCAGAAGAACGAGTGGTTCGAGTGGCCGCCGGCGTTGTTGCGCACGCCGCCGCGGATCGCCTCGGGAACCTGGCTCAGGTCGGCGATGAGGACATTGACGTCGAGGGCGGCGAGGGCCGCGTGATCCTTGAGGAGATTGTTGGCGTTCGTGATGTACGCCTGGTGGTGCTTGCCGTGGTGGATTTCCATCGTCTTCGCATCGATGTGCGGCACGAGGGCGTCGACGGCGTAGGGGAGGGCGGGAAGAGTGTAGGCCATGATGTTATTTCGTTTTTCGGGTTGGAGGGAAACCTCGCGAACGTGCCGCGACTCGCCGGCGCCGTCAACTGCTGAGGAGGATTTGCCGGTTCATGGACCGGGGATGTGCGTCGGGTTCGCGGGTATGTTGGAGCGCAGGCGTCCTGCCTGCTCCGAAAGGTAGGGCGGGACCGCTGGGCCCGCCGATGCATCGTCCGTGATCGACCCATAACGCAATCGGACATGACGGCGGTCCCAGCGGTCCCGCCCTACCTCAGACCAAGTCTCGGAGCAGGCAGGATGCCTGCGCACCTTTCATTCCTCCTTCCGCTTCAGTTTAAAAAACGCCTGCAACAATTCCCGGCACTCATGCTCGAGCACGCCTCCGGCGGTCAGCTCGACATGGTGGTTCACGCGCGGAAGGTCGTTGAGGTTGGTCGCACCGCCGAGGCAGCCCATCTTCGGGTCGGGCACCGCATAGCACACGCGCTTGAGCCGCGACATGAGCGTGGCGCCGGAGCACATCGGGCAGGGCTCCTTCGTGACGTAGAGCGTGGCGCCCTCGAGCCGCCAGTTGCCGAGCTTCGCGGCGGCCTGGGTGAGCGCGAGCATCTCGGCATGCGCGGTCGGGTCATGCGCGCCCTCGACCGTGTTGTGCGCGGCGGCGATGATCTCGCCGCCCAATTCAATCACCGCACCGATCGGGACCTCGTCCTGCCGCCACGCGTCGATGGCCTGGTTGAAGGCCAGGCTCATGAAGAAGGCATCGTCGCGCACGAGCTGCGACGGGAAGCGCTTCTCGAACGGACAGGGCGGCGGGAGAGGATCGGCCATAGGGTCGCGGTGGGTCGGGTGGACCGAGGGAAAGCCTTGCTTACGCGGGGCGTTTCCGCCTTACAAGGGGCTTTTATACCGCTGACCCACCTATGACCCAAACCACGTCCGACACTCCCCACCATGGCTGATAGCAATTCGATCGAAGTGGAGGGCAAGGTCGTAACCGTGCTGCCGGGCACCATGTTCAAGGTGCAGCTCGCCAACGGCCATGTCGTGCTGGCGCACATCTCGGGCAAGCTGCGGAAGAATTTCATCAAGATCGCCGCGGGCGACACCGTGAAGATGGAGATGAGCCCCTACGATCTGGAGAAGGCGCGCATCACGTTCCGCGTCAAGGAACAGAACAACGGCTACCGTCCGCCGCCGCCACGTCGCCGCTTCTGAGCGCCGCCCCCGGCAGCGCCGGTTACCGTCCCTTTTCACGCCATGCGGGTTGATCACAGCCAGGCCGCTCCCGCATTTGCGAACGACATCGAGGCGTTTCTCGCCTTCCTCGGGCTGGAGCGCGCGCTGTCCAGGAACACGCTCTCGGCCTATCGTAGCGATCTCGATCAGGCCGCGGCATTCCTCGCGAAGCGCGGCGCCGCCGACTGGCGCGGACTGACCCGCGCGCAGGCGGCGGAGTGGATCCATTCGTTAAACGGCCGCGTCTGTGCGCCGGCCAGCTTGGCGCGCAAGCTCACGGCGCTGCGTGGGCTCGCCCGCTTCCTCGTCCGCGAGAAAATCCGCGCCGACGATTTCACCGACCTGTTGTCCGGGCCGAAACTGACGCGGCGCATTCCCGGCACGCTCACGCCGGAGGAAATCGGCCGGCTGCTGGCCGCCCCGACCGGCGGTGATGCCCGGGCGCTGCGTGATCGGGCGCTGCTGGAGTTGTTTTACTCGAGCGGCCTGCGCGTGTCGGAACTGGCGGGGTTGACCCTGCAGCAAGTGAACCTTGAGCAGGGGTTTCTCCGCGTTTTTGGCAAGGGCTCGAAGGAGCGGGTCGTGCCCATCGGCGGCCGGGCGGCCGATGCCGTGGCGACTTATCTGCTTTCCGGGCGGCCTCAGCTCGTGAAACCGAAGACCGGCAGCCAGTTGTTTCTGAATCCGCGCGGGACCGCGCTCTCCCGCGTGGCGCTCTGGATGATTGTGAAGAAGAACGCGCAGCGCGCCGGGATCACGAAGAACGTGAAGCCACACGGCCTGCGGCATTCGTTTGCCACGCATCTGCTCAGTGGCGGCGCCGACCTGCGTGCGATCCAGGAAATGCTGGGGCATGCGAGCATCTCGACGACGCAGATCTACACCGCGGTCGAGTCGAAGCGCCTGCTCGAACAGCACACGAAGTTTCACCCGCGCAATCGGGCGAAATAGCACGGTTGGCTCATCGGATAGGGCATTTCCTCCATTTTATTACTTCCAACGACTTGCAATATGTGTTTGAGATGAGTCCGCGTTAATCGGCATGACTACCCCAGCCACTGTACATATCTGTCGTCATTTGAAGCTGGTTCTGTTCGTGGCCGTCGCACTGGCCGGCACATGGGTTAAGGGCCAGACCGTGCTGTCGGGGACCTACAGTACTCCGGGCAGTAATTCTGGCAGCTACATCATCAATGCCAGCACGACAGCGACATTCACCTCGGGCTACACTTTTCAAGCCACGACCAACCTCACGCTGGGGAACTACGCGACGCTGAACTGGAATCAAAACGGCACGCTGGCAGGCACGACGATTGCGTCCGGATCCACGGCTTATGCCTACTTCAATGTCGGTTCGGGCTATTCGCTCACGCTCGACTCTGCGTCCTTGCTGACCGGCTACCTGAACCTATCGGGCACCACCGGCTCGACGATCATCAACAACGGCACCATCACGCAGAATGGGGGCACGAGTTATGGCTATATTTCCTCACCGACGTTTACGAACAACGGAACGATCAGTGCGACCTCCGGCACCAACCTGACGATTGGGTATTACTATTATTACACGGGCACGACGAACGGCAGCACGGGCGTGATCACGGCGAATGGAGCGACGGTGCAGCTCGTAAATTTGCTGAACCAAGGGCAATTGAACGCGACGAGTAGCGGTATTTTGGAGTTTGAGGGCGGCAGCAACCTGGTCTCCAACCTTGGGAACGTGGTCCTGTCGAGCGGCGGCCGGGCGCTGCTGCAGGGTATATTCGACAACACGGGCACGACGCTGACGGCCCCGACAGGGGGCACCTACGAGCTGTACGGCGGGACGATCAACAACGGCACGATCGCCGCGGGCGCGCTGACGTTCACCAATTACGGCGGAACGATTGCCGGCGCGACGCTCCAAGCTCCGGTGACATTACCGGCGAGCACGAGCGTGACGCTATCGAGCGACACGGTGACAGGAGACATCAACCTCGGTAACTCCTCCACGCTGACGCTGAACAACACTCTGAGCAGCAACACCGCCATTCCGGCCGGGGCGAATGTGAACCTGGGCAATTACTCGACGCTGAACTGGAACCAGATCGGGACCCTGACGGGGAACACGATTACGTCGGGATCCACCTCCGGGATCTACGGCTACCTCCAAGTCGGCTACAACGACGCGCTGACCCTGGACCTCAACACGACGCTGACCGGCGACGTATATCTGGCGGGGACTACCGGCTCGACGATCAACAATTACGGGACGATCACACAGAACTCGGGCACGGGCTACCTCTATGCGCCGGTCTTCAATAACTATCACATCATCACGGCGAACAGTTCCCTGAACGTCGGCTATTACTACAATACTGGTTTCACGAACGAAGCCATCGGCACGATCACGGCGAACGGCAGCGGTACGACCGTGGCGATGAACAACATCGTCAACCTGGGCACGCTGACCGCGACGAACAGCGGCATCTTGGAATTCACAGGCAGCACCAACCTGATCTCCAACCTGGGCACGGTGATCCTGACCAGCGGTGGCCAGGCGCTGCTGAACGGCACGTTCGACAATACGGGGACGACGCTGACAGCGCCGACCGGAGGAACGTATGGACTCTATGGCGGGACGATCAACAACGGTACGATCGCCGCGGGCGCGCTGACGTTCACCAATTATGGCGGCACGATTGCCGGGGCCACACTACTGGACAGCCTGCTGACGCTGCCGGCGAGCACGAGCGTGACGCTGTCGAACGACACGCTGTCGGGAAACATCAGCCTTGGGTCCAGCGCCAACCTGACGCTGACCGCCGGCACTTTTTTCCCCGGCACGACGCTGGCACTGGGTGACTATGCAACGCTGTACTGGAACCAAAACGGGACGCTGACAGGCAAGACGATCACTTCGGGGGTAACGGCCGGCTATTATGCCCCGATCTATGTCGGCACGGGTTACTCGCTGACACTGGGCACCGGGACGGCGCTGACGGGCGATGTTTATTTGTACGGGTACGGCGGAACGACGATCACCAACAATGGCACAATCACGCAGACTTCGGGTAATGGCACGGTGTACGCCCCGATACTCAACAATTACGGCACGATCACGGCGGCCGCGAACGCGGGCGTGACCCTCGGGTACTATTACAATGCCGGCGTGACGAATGAGAGCGGCGGCAGCATCACGGCCAACGGCAGCAACGCCATTGTGCACCTCGAGAACATCTCCAATCTGGGCACGCTGAACGCGCAGAACAGTGGCATCCTGGAATTCGAAGGCTCGAGCAATCTGGTTTCGAATCTTGGCAACGTGATTCTGTCGGGTGGCGGCCAGGCACTGCTGAACGGCACGTTCGACAACACGGGCACGACCCTGTCGGCGCCGACGGGCGGAAGCTACGAGCTTTACGGCGGCACGATCAACAACGGCATGATCGCCGCAAGCGCGCTGACTTTCAGCAACTATGGCGGCACCTTGAACAACGTTACCTACACCGGCGATCTCACCCTGCCGGCCAGTGCTTACCTGACGCTCACGGGCTCTCCCGGTACGACCTTCTCCGGCAACAATCTCAACTTGGGGAATTACTCCACCCTGTACTGGAACCAGAACGGAACCCTGACCGGCAAGACCATCACCTCCGGCACTACGGCGGGGAATTACGCTGAAATCAGCCTGGGTACGAACAACGCCCTCACGCTCGGCAGCACCACGACGCTGACCGGCGACGTTTATCTCAACGGCAACAGCGGCTCCTCGTTGCTGAATCAGGGCACGATCACGCAGACGGCCGGGACCGGCTACCTTTACGTACCGACCTTCACCAACACGGGCGCGCTCAATGTCCAGGGCGGAACCCTTTACTCCTACTACACCCTGAACAACACCGGCGGCACGATCACCGGTGCGGGCACGATTCAAGGCAATGTGGCGTTCGCCGGCGGCACGATCGCTCCCGGCAACAGCGGCATTGGCAACCTTACGTTCTACAACGGCACATTCGCGGTCACCAATACCGCGGTGCTCGACATCGAGGTCAGCGGCGCCACTTCGGACCGCGTGCTGTTCCAGAGTCCGACGGCCAACGTCAATATCGGCTCCGGCCTCGTGACCCTCAGCCTGACGCTGCTCAGCAACCCCACGCTCGGCACGACCTACAACATTATGACGATCACCTCGGGTTCGAACACCTTCGCCGGAACGTTCGCCGGGTTGCCCAGCTCGGGTTCCACCTTCTACGCCAACTACGGCGCCAACAATTACCAGTTTACGGTCAATTACCTCTCGTCCGGCGCGACACTCAACTTCATCGCGGTCCCCGAACCCAGCACCTACGCACTGCTGGGCGCGGGCCTTGCGCTCCTCGGGTTCCGCTCGCTCCGTCGCCGTCGCGCGGGCTGCCCGAGGGCGTGATCCGGCCCCAGCCGTTTGTCACCTATTGGGTGACAAACAGATTGGAATACGGGCGACAGGAGCATGGGTGGAGTTGGGCGGAGGAGGGTGCGCCGTTTGCGAAACGGGATTTCTTCCACTTCTTCGTGGGATCATGGTTTCATTTCTCTCGCATGCCCCGGCCGCGACGACGGACGAATCCCTTATCGACGCCTACTCCCACGCGGTCTCCGGTGCCGTCGCCGCCGCGCACCCCGCCGTGGTTCATATCGAGGTCCGCGGCAACGACGCTCCCGGCGGATCCGGCTCGGGCTTCTTCATTTCGCCTGATGGCTACTTGCTCACCAACAGCCATGTCGTCCATGGCGCGCGCGAACTGACGGTCTTCCTCGCCGATGGCCGCAAGCTCGCCGCCGACCTGATCGGCGATGACCCGGACACGGATCTGGCCGTGCTTCGCGTGAGCGCCGATGAACTCGCGCACCTGACACTGGCCGACAGTGGTGCGGTGCGGCCCGGCCAGATTGCCATCGCGATCGGCTCGCCGATGGGCTTCCAGCAAACGGTCACAGCCGGTATCGTCAGCGGGCTGGGGCGTTCGCTCCGCGGCGCCTCCGGGCGGCTGATCGACAACGTCATCCAGACCGATGCCGCGCTCAACCCCGGCAACTCCGGCGGTCCGCTCGTCAACACGCGAGGCGAGGTCATCGGGGTGAACACTGCCATCATCCGGCCGGCGCAGGGCATCTGCTTCGCCATCGCGAGCAACACCGCCCGCTGGGTTGTGGCCTGGCTCATCAAGGATGGCCGCATCCGCCGCAGTTTCATCGGCGTCGCCGGCCAGAACGTTCCACTCATCCGCAAGGTCGCGCGCTACCACCATCTCACCCAGGAGACCGGCGTGCTCGTCGCCGGCTTGGAGCCGAACAGTCCCGCGACCCGTGCCGGCCTGCTTGAAGGTGACATCGTGCTGGCGCTGGATGACGCGCGGACGCCGGCTGTCGATGTCCTGCACAAGCTGCTCACGGGCGACCGGGTCGGCGAACGGGCGATTGTCACGTTTCTCCGCGGCGTCGAGTTGCGCCGGCATGCGATCATCCCGCTGGAAATGCCCGCGCGTTCGTAGCAGGCAACATGAGGAGGCTGTCCGGCAAGCGACGATTCAACCGAACATCGAACGTTCGACTTTGAACGTTCAACATCGAAGTTTGAGGCGCGACCTTCGATCCTCTCCGGCCTTCGACGTTGGATGTTCAGCGTTGAATGTTGGCCGTTCAGCCTCGTCCGACATCCGACCCAGCCTCCTCACGTCGGCTGCTACGCGCTTGACGACTGCGGCCATTGCGGAGCCCCTTGACGCATGGCGACGCCGACCGAACAGAACTTCCACGACTACAAGAAAGCCGAAAAAAAAGCCCTTGAGCTGCTCGCGGAGATGAAGGCGACGAGTCCGAAGAAAGTGGACATCGAGCTCGCGCTGCTGGTCGCAATCTTCGAGCTCCACAAAGGGATCGTCCCGGCCGACACGGTTGCGGCCATCGTCCAGGGTCATCTTAAGCAGCTGATCCCGCATTACGCGTCAAAGGCCCCATCGGGAAATTGAAGGTTGGGAACCCGCGCGGACACGCATGCAATATCGAAGGTAGGGCGGGTCTTTGACCCGCCATCTTGCGCGTTGAAGGCGGGTCAGAGACCCGCCCTACGGTTAATTGCCGGAGTTCGTACCGGCCCGAAGATTTTTCGCTTGGCCATCCGCCGGTCCGCCGCTTCCTAGTGCCCGAATGGAAGAACCCGAAGTCCCCACCGAACACCTCAACGAGGAAATCAATCACCACGCGGCGCATGCGAAGGCGAGCTGGACGATGGGCGTCGCCCTGAGTTCGGCGCTGCTGGCGGGGCTGGCGGCCGTCTGCTCGCTGATGGCCGGTCATCACGCCAATGAGGCGATGGTCGAGCAGATCCAGAGCTCGGACAAATGGTCCTATTACCAGGCCAAGGGCATCAAGGCCGCGGTCCTGGAATCGAAGCTCGAGCTGCTCGAGGCCGAGGGCAAGCCGGCTTCCGCCAAGGACCATGAGAAGCTCGCGGGCTACAGAAAGGACCAGGAGGAAATTTCCGCCGAGGCCAAGGAAAAGGAGCACGCCGCCGAGGAGCACCTTCGCCGGCACGTCATTTTCGCGCGGGGTGTCACGCTGTTCCAAATCGCCATCGCCATCGGCGCGATCTCCGCGCTGACGAACCGGCGGGCGTTTTGGTTCGTGAGCCTGGCGTTCGGAGTCGCCGGGGTTTTCTTCCTCGTGCAGGGCTGGCATTGATCCGATCCGCAGCCCGTAGCAGACAAGGTAACGAGGCTGGGTTGGATGCCGGATCAAGCCGAACGTTCAACATTCAACGCTGAACATCCAACGTCGAGATCCGGAGAGTAGCAAAGGTCATGCGAACTTCGACGTTGGACGTTCGAAGTTGAGCGTTCGATGTTCGCCTGATCCGAACCCTGTCTCCAGTCTCCTTCTGTCGGTTTCCTGAAATGGGCGAAATTTGTGGTCGCACGGTTGACGGATGACGGGGCCCGGTTGAGCTTGGCGAAGCACGACCATTCCCGGAAGCCCCTATCTGTGAAATTAAAGCCCACGTTCGAAATCGCCATCGATGCCGCGCGCAATGTCTCGCGCCTGCAGTATTCCGGGAAAGTCACGGCGGCGCATATGCCTGACTGCGTCGCGCAGATCACCACCCTCCTCCCGCAGCTTCGCGCCGGATTCACCGTGCTGGTCGACCTGAGTGGATTGGACGCCATGGACATCGACTGCGTGCCGTTCCTCTCGACCATCATGGATTTCTGCCGGGTGCAGGGCGTTGGCACGGTGATCCGGGTGATTCCCGACCCAAGCAAGGACATTGGGCTCAATATCCTCTCGCTGATCCATTACCGGGGGCAGGTCCATATCATCACCTGCGACACGGTGGAAGAGGCGGAGAAGCTGTTGTTGGCGTAAGCGCGTCTGTCCAAAATCATCATGAAGACGAAAACCCTCCATCGCTGCGCCTGGGCGGATCATGACCCGTTGATGAGTGCCTACCACGATGAGGAGTGGGGCGTGCCCGAGCGCGACAGCCGCGCCCTGTGGGAAAAGCTCGTGCTCGACGGTTTTCAAGCCGGGCTCGCGTGGATCATCATCCTGCGAAAGCGTGACGCGTTTCGCCGGGCCTTCAAGGGCTTCAAGCCGAAGGTCGTGGCGAAGTTCACTGCGGCGGATGTGAACCGCCTGATGAAGGATGCCGGGATCGTCCGTTCGCGGGCGAAGATCGAGGCGACGATCGGCAACGCCCGCGCCTATCTGGCGATGGAAGCGGCCGGCGAGGATTTCTCCACGTGGGTTTGGACCATGGCAGGCGGAAAACCGATCCAGAATACCTGGAAGAAATCGGCCACGCTTCCGTCAAAAACGCCCCTCTCCGAGGAAATCTCCGCCGCCCTGAAAAAGCGCGGGTTCAAGTTCGTCGGCCCCGTGATCGTCTATGCGTGGATGCAAGCGGTCGGCATCGTGAACGACCATGCGGCGGATTGTTACCGGCGTGGCCGTTCCCGCGGTTGATACGTGCCAGGAATGTGCGGGCACGGACCGTCCGACCACAAAGGTTAGGGGCTGACCCCTTCAGGGACGTTGGTGCTTTGCAAAACCCGTTTGCCAAGCGGGGGCTGGGTGTGAACATCGGACGCATGCTTACCCTCGGAACTCTCGGTACACCCCTCACGGCGGGCGCCACGCGTGTTATGCTGCTTGGCTCCGGTGAACTGGGCAAGGAGGTCGCCATCGAGCTCCAGCGGCTCGGTTGCGAGGTCATCGCCTGCGACCGCTACCAGAACGCCCCCGCCATGCAGGTTGCGCACCGGAGTTATGTATTTCCGATGCTCGATGCGCTGGCTCTGCGCCGCGTCATTGCCCGCGAGAAACCGGATATTATTGTCCCGGAGATCGAGGCCATCGCGACCGATGTGCTCGTCGAACTGGAACAGGCCGGTCAGCGCGTCGTACCCACGGCCCGCGCCGCCCAGCTCACCATGAACCGCGAGGGCATCCGCCGGCTCGCCGCCGAGCAACTGGGCCTGCCCACGTCGCCCTACCGCTTTGTTGCCACCGAGGCCGAGGCATTGGCCGCGGCGAACGCGCTCGGTTTCCCCTGCGTGCTCAAGCCCCTCATGTCGTCCAGCGGCCACGGCCAGAGTGTCGTGAAGACCGCGGCCGATCTGCCGGTGGCGTGGCGCTATTCGCAGGAAGGAGCGCGGGCCGGCTCGGGTCGCTGCATCGTCGAGGGCTTCATTCGCTTCGACTACGAAATCACCGTGCTCACGGTTTCGGCGGCCAACGGCGTGCAATGCTGCCCGCCGATCGGCCACGTCCAGATCGACGGCGATTATCGCGAAAGCTGGCAGCCATGCCCGATGTCGGAAAAGACCTGGGCCGAGGCGCAGCGGGTGGCGAAAACGGTGGTGAGTTCGCTCGGAGGCTGGGGACTCTTCGGTGTGGAGTGCTTTGTGCGCGGTGAGGAAGTCATTTTCAGCGAAGTCAGCCCGCGGCCGCACGACACCGGCCTCGTGACCATCGGCAGCCAGCAATGGTCGGAGTTCGCGCTGCACGCGCGCGCGATCCTCGGCCTGCCCGTGCCGCCGATCCGGTTGTTGCGGCCGGCGTTCAGTGTCGCGCTGCTGGGCCAGGGCGACGGCGTGCCAGTCTTCAGCGGTCTCGAGGCCGCGCTCGCCGTGCCCGAGACGCACTTGCGGCTCTTCGGCAAACCGGAATGCCGCGGCCACCGACGGCTGGCGGTCGCGGTGGCGACCGGTGAGAATCTCGACGAGGCCAAGGCCCGCGCACGCGACTGTGCCGCGGCGGTGAAGATCACGCTGACGAGGGAATGAGGGATTCGATGTGGAACTCAGGAAATCAGGGACAATCCCCGAACCAGATCAATCGGTCCTTGATCAGAACTCAACGGATCGATTCCTGATTTCCTGAGTTCCACATTTGCCCGGCTGGCCGCTTCGCGGCCGCGGGCTTGCCCTTTTTCGGCCGGACCAAAGGCTTCGGGCATGATGCCGACACGCCTGGGTGACGTGATCCCGCTTATTCGGGCCGCTTGAAGAGTCGGTCTGGGCCCCTAAAAAGGACCCAGACCATGAAAGGAAAACGCTACAATACCGAAGACAAAGTCCGCCTCCTGCGGGAGGTGGACGGAGGGAAGAGCATCG
>CAIONS010000029.1 GCA_903859715.1 uncultured Opitutia bacterium | reverse complement strand
GGATATCGACCACCCGCGCCGCAGACTTTTGTACCCCAGCCGCCCCATCTGGATGGAACGCCTGCTATGCAGTAGTCTCACTCACGCTGGTACAAAATATCCGGCAGGCCAGACATGCATATCGTTACGGGATTGCTGCTCCCGATCTGGAAGCGGCTTCCGAATGAGCATTGTCGGGTTTATCGCCTCCAAACGGATTCTGGCGAACGCGTTATCGGACGCCTTGTCTCTCTGGGATGGGTCGGGAATGAAGCAGCGTCCCCGGTGAAAGCGATCGACGCTGCAGGCGCGTGGCCCGATATCCTTGAAGGACGCGTCAGTCTCGCGCTCCAAGACGGTTTGCACGTCAAGCGCGTACGCGTAATGTCCGATTACCGCGTCGAATTGCTCGGCTTCAGCGAAGGTCTTGTCGATCGGCTGAAAGCGATGGGCATTATTTCGGAAATCATCTCCTGGAAGCTGCGTTTGTTCATCCCCACGACGCGACAGGGCCTCGATATTCTCACCAAATTGTTGGAAGGTCACCCTGCACTCTCGCTTCAGCCCAGAGCGACGTCTCAGGATGCCTAGCGGGATCGCGAGTGAAATCGCGCGCCGCCTTGCCGAGAACGCCGAAGCCGTCTGTCGACAGTATCTTTCGCGCGGCAGGCGGAGCGGGAGTTATTGGGTCGTGGGCGACATCGCGAATACGCCCGGACGCAGTCTCTTCGTCCGGCTCACAGGACCCGCTACGGGAATAGGCGCCGCCGGGAAATGGACGGATGCGGCGACCGGCGCCCACGGCGATCTGCTCGATTTGATCGCCCAATGCCGAGGACTGGCGCATCTGCGTGACGTTTTGGATGAAGCGCGAGCCTTCCTCGCACTGCCTGCGCCGCAAACTGCGCCCAAGGACCATAGCCCCTCTGTAACTGCCCGCACGCCCGACGGCACTGACGCATCCAGGATTCGCTCCGCGCGACGTCTCTTTGCCATGGCCAAGCCGGTGTTGGGCACGGTCGCGGAATCCTATCTGCGGAGCCGTGCACTTTTCGACTTGGCTGACATCGCGACGCTGCGCTTCCACCCGCGCTGCTATTACCAACCGGACAGCGGCTTGCGCCAATCGCGGCCGGCACTCCTTTCCCCTGTCACAGACCTTAATGGCGGGCTCACCGGCATCCACAGGACCTGGCTTGATCCAGCCGGTGGCGGCAAGGCCTTGATCGACACGCCGCGCAGGGCAATCGGACTTCTCCTTGGCAACGCTGTCCGCTTTGGCGCGGTGTCCGATATCCTCGCCGCCG
The DNA here is from genome assembly GCA_903859715.1 of uncultured Opitutia bacterium. GTDB lineage: Bacteria > Verrucomicrobiota > Verrucomicrobiia > Opitutales > Opitutaceae > Opi-474. The sequence continues at coordinate 10,587 of CAIONS010000029.1, read as the reverse complement.
GCGAAGGCCTGGAAACTGTCCTATCGCTACGGCGCGCCTTGCCTATGCTACCCGCCGCGGCCGCGCTTTCGGCGGCTCACCTCGCCGCCCTGCGCTTTCCGGCTTCTTTGCGCTTCCTCTATATCTTGCGGGAAACCGATGGCGCTGGCAGCAATGCCGCATCGACCTTGACCGAACGAGCTCGCGCCGCCGGCTTTGAAGCCCGGACACTGGTGACGCGTCGTAAGGACTTGAACGACGACCTCCAGCAATTCGGGCTCACCGCGGTGCGGGCCGACCTGACAGCCCAGCTCGATCCCCGGCATGTATCACGTCTAGTAGACGCCCTGCCTTAGGCGGCCGGTTCTGCGTCATCGCGATCCTTGTCCATTGACTCCACTGGAGAGTGCCGCGCCCAGCGGCCTTCTTTAGAGGGCGATCGGACGGCAGCCCGTCCGGCGTCCGCAACGGCGGGCTTTGCGTTTTCTTCCCCTGCCGGCTGTGCCGGCATTCCTCGCGAAACAAGAAATCCGCAGCCCGCCGTCCTCCGCTGCGCTTCGGCCCGGCAGAAAGCGGCTCGGGTGCGGGCCGGCCTGGCCGCCGTGTGATCGCCGCAGAAGGCCGCGCGTGGTGCGCGGTCTCAAGCAGCGGAGCCTTCCCATGTCCAACAGTCTCGACGATGACTATGAACCCGACCATGCCTCCTCGGCCACTGAGCGTATTCTCGCCGATTTACAGCTCTTCGGCTACCGACCTGGCCTCGGTGAAGTCGACGACCGACCCGCACCCGAGCCGGAAGAGCTGGAAGGCGCGATCGCCGAAATTTTCGATGGCCTACACAGCACCCTTGCGGACTCTCGCCTTGAGCCCGACCTCGCCGATCTTCTCTGGTCTCTCGTCAATGTTTTTCACCGCGCCATCGACCGCGTCCAGCGCGCCCTCGAAATCAACGAGGATGCACAGAAAAGCAGCCAGAAGCTCCAGGACGGCTCGGAAATTCGCTCCGTTGAACTCGAATCTCTGCTTCTCCAGGGCGCGCTGCTCCTCGACCGACGGGACAGTATGGAGTTCATGCGCGACGCGGCCGCCCAACGCTACGAACAGCTCACCGGGTCAGCTTGGCGCCCCCAGTCGGGATCCGTGGTCAACCGCCGCGCGTTGACCGCCGCAATGATCGAAAGCCGGGATTTCGTCGCCGCGCGCCGCCGTGCTGAGACCGACGTTATGTTTCCGGCAGGCGCGCGTATCGCCTTCACCGGTGGTCCGAACTTCAACGATCATCGGCAAATCTGGGACGTTCTCGACAAGGTCCGCGCCAAACACTCTGAGATGGTCCTGCTCCATGGTGGTACGCCGACAGGCGCCGAACGCATCGCAGCCCGCTGGGCGGAGACGCGCAATGTCCCCCAGGTCGTGTTTCGGCCGAACTGGGCCCAACACGCGAAGGCCGCCCCGTTCAAGCGCAACGATCAACTTCTCGCTGCGCTGCCGATCGGCGTCATCGGCTTTCCCGGCTCGGGCATCTCAGCCAACCTGCTCGACAAGGCGCGCAAGCAAGGCATTCCGGTTCGCGCATACGAGGCCAAGGAGGCGTAGCGTCCTTTTGCATCGCATGATGCGCACGAGCAAAGATCCACACGCTCGTACATCGCAACTATACTCCGGTATATTCAATTTCGACGACGGGATCGAAGTTGGAACGTTCGTATCGCGCGCTGCGATTTTTTTTGCACCGTGATCGCGCATTCGTCGCGTGACGGCCTCATCGTAAAGGATGCATACACCATTCGCGCTGTACCCATTGCGGATACAGTGAGGATGATATGGCAAATCTTTCTGGCGATCGAGGCGCCCCGATACTTCCGCCCTCCCAACCGACGCAAGGCGAGCGCGTACGCTGGCGTCGCAAGATCGGATGGCGCATCCATCAAGCCCGCGAAGCCGCTCGCGGTGTCGTCGACGGCATTCCGCAACTCACGCGCGCCGCCCTCGGCGGACCGTTAGGGTATGGCGAGCGCACGATATGGGAGATCGAAAACGCTATTTCGAGCCCGACCGTCGATGATCTTGCACTTCTGGGAGAGAGCCTGAACGTTCATCCGGGAAGCTTTTTTGATGAAGGAGTATTCCACCTGTGGGGGACGCCTGTGAACGGGCGATTGCCTTACGCCGGCATTGCCAAGGCGATCGCCGAGCTCGGGGAAGATGAGCGCGATATCGTCGTCCAGCTCGTGATGTTCCTAAGCGGGCGCCAGACCCGGCGGCCCAATCTTTGGGCAGTGTCCGTATGATACCCCGCCAGGCGACATTTGGGGCGCTGGCATGCTGAGCTTCGTGCTGCGCGGTTCGCTGGGCATTATCATCGCGATCTACATCGTCTACCCGCGCGAGGTCTCCAATTGGGCCAATGACACGCTGATTCCCCGGCTTACAAAGAATGGATTTTTCGCGCCGTGCCCGCCACGTCTTCTCTGGCAAGCCGGCGACTGCAAATTCCTATGCGTGCGGGTTTGCAGGCAGAGCCCGACGCCTTAGATGGCCCGCCTGGACACCTTCGTGGGGCTGGGCTGGGACATCTTCAACAGCCTGCGACCGACCGCGAGGACCTGCTTCTGCTTGGAACGAGGCAACCCCGCGAAAATCACCAAGAGTTCACGTTCGGCAGGACCGGCTGACCGTCGCCCCCTCGGCAGGAGGTCGGCGACCTCCACATCCAGCGCCGCCGCTATCCGCTGCATCCATTCTATGGTGAGCCGCCGCTGGCCGCTTTCAAGCTTGTGGATCTGGGACCGGCTTGTCCCGACTGCGGCTGCGACGTCCGCGAGCGATAGTTCTTTCTGCGCCCGCAGGCGCCGAATTCGATTCTTCATACCAAAGCATCTAATTTATACCCGAAGGTATAGATAGAGGCGTCGGTAAGGGCCGTCTAGCCGAACGGGCCTGGCGATGGCAGGCCGAGGCGGTCGCCCATCCGAACGAGGTCGGCAAGGTTACACGCGTTCATTTTTCGCATCATATGCGCGCGGTGGACTTTGACCGTGACCTCGCTAATCCCGATAGATGCGCCGATCTGCTTGTTGATCTTTCCCTGGATGACGAGTCCCATGATCTGGCGCTCGCGCTGGCTCAGGGACTCGTACGCGCCCTGGACCTGGGCCAATCCTCGCATTTCCACGCGATAGACCTCGGATACCTCTAGCGCCTGCTGTACCGCATCGAGGAAGGCTTGGTCGCGGAAAGGTTTGGTTAGAAAATCCAACGCCCCGTCCTTCATCGCTTGGACAGTGATCGGGATATCGCCATACCCGGAGACGAAAATCACGGGGATTCGGTCGTCGGCGGAGCGCAGCCGCCGTTGGAACTCCAATCCGCTAACACCCGGCAGCCGCACATCGAGCACCAGGACGGCCGGTGATTCCATCTGCAAGCGTTCAAGGCAATCCTCTACGGAGGGAAATCCCTCCACGATGTGGCCGACGGAGCGCAGAAGATTCTGCACGGACTCGCGCACCACATGATCATCGTCAACAAGGAAAATCGTATTCGTCGCCGCTATCGTCATTGATCTTCGCCCCTAGCCCGTCTCTGAATCGGCCCACCCCGTTCGGCCGTCTGCGCACTCTTTTGAAACTCATCCTGCATACCAATGTCCTGTGAGCGGGCGGGTGGGCTGCTTCATTGAAGCGACGCGCACCAAAGCAACGCGATGTCCTACTCAACGGCGACTCCTTGATGGTTACTCTACGAAACGATGGCATATCGGATTGGTAGTTTCGACTAATTCCAACGGCAAATAGCGCACCAAAACGTCGAATAGACGTACACTGACGGATGGTGCCAATTCCGTTTTAGCAGTTTTTCACGCTAGTTAAATTATCCTTTAGGATCGATTTGAAAAGGGTTTTGGCAGCGCATGTGACGTGCCCGTACATAACAGCTCCCGCGCGCGCGGAAGCTGTCCGAAGGTCGTTGCTTCGGAGGTGGTAGGCCTAGCCCGGGTGTCGCTCACAGCACCGGCTATGCAGCGAGGTAGCTACTTTGCCGCGTCACGGGCATGAGAAACGGCAATAGCAACCGAATTTCGGCGCCCGCCCCCGCGCTGTTAGCTGCCTCTATCTTTCCGCCGTGCTGTTCGACGATTAGACGACAAAGAGCCAAGCCCAAGCCCACGCCGTCCGCGCGTGTCGTAAAGTAGGGGTCGAATATGCGCGGAAGGATTTCCGGCGCGATGCCTGAGCCCGAATCGCGCACGGTGATGGCAACGGTATTGCCACCCGCATAGCCGCTCTCGACTTGAATCCAGCCGGGCCCGCCGGTCTGCCTGCGTTCAACGGCCTGCGCCGCGTTCATTAGCAGATTGATGACGACTTGCTGGAGAGGAATCGCGCGCCCGCGCACGTGAGGCAAGGATGGCTCCAGGCGCAGACGGAGCGCGATCTGGTGTTGGGAAAGATTTGCCTCGATGGCCTTGACCGCTTCCTTGATCTGCCAGTTCACATCGAGCAGGTCATCAAGCGCCGGATCATGCCGCTGCATCGCGCGAATGGCCGAAATCACCGCGTCCGACCGCAGGCTGGTCTCCTGAATGCGCCGAAGCGTCCTGGTAGCTTCCTCGATATTCGGTGGATCTTGGCTGAGCCACCGCAAAGCCGCGCCCGCGTCGGACGATATCGCTGCAAGGGGCTGACGCAGCTCGTGCGCGATGGCAGACGACAGGATGGCAGTCGTCATCGGCGTCACTGTGCCCGCCTTTCCGTCATGCCCGCCGGACCACATAAAACCCCCATTCAAGGCCGTCCTATACGAAGGTTTAGGACGCTTAAGCCTAATTCAAATGTGTACGCCAAGTAACATTTCTTAGAGATATGCCGATGATCCGTTGGTATAATTTCGATATTCGACCTGTGTAGTACTTTAGGACAACGTCCTACGTTCCACCTCCGGACAGTAACGCCACCCGCGACGCGCCTTCGCCATTGGCGATCGCGTATGCAGTCGCGGGGAGGGCAAAATTGCCTACCCAGCCATATGTGACAACCGTGTTAGACAAAGTAGCATAAATCAAATGAATTGGAATTATAATAAACATGCAGGATATGAATGACCTGAATCGCCTGGACCTTAATCTCCTCACCGTGTTCGCGGCCGTCGCGCAAACTCGGTCGGTCACGCTTGCCGCTCAGCGACTCGCGCTCAGCCAGCCAGCCGTGAGCCATGCGCTTGGCCGTCTTCGGAAGGCCTTTGATGACCCGCTTTTCGTACGAAGCCGCGAGGGGCTTGTACCCACGGTGCGTGGCCGGACGCTTATGGCGCCAATCCAGGCAATCCTGGATTCGGTAGGCGGCCTTTTTCACAGCCCTCCTTTTGACCAGGAAACGAGCCGCCGCGAATTTCGCATCGGCGCGAGCGACTACGCGATTATGACGGTCGCACCGCGGCTCATTCGTGCCGTCCATCTTGACGCCCCGCACGTAAAGCTCGAGATCACGCCAATCTGCGAGCACCCCCTGAGGGCACTGGAAGCGGGCGATCTCGACGGCGCGCTCTGGAATACCTCGTCATCGGGTGGCAATTTCTGCGGACAGGAGCTTTTCCGCGAAAAGTTTATGGGCCTTATATGGGAACGGCACCCTCTTGCGGCGAAGGCACGAAAGGGCGCGTTAAGCGTCGAGGATTATCTCGCTTAGCCCTTGCCGCGATAATAGCTCGTCACCGCGTCGGCGATGGCATTCAGGTCCTCGATGCTTGAACCGTCGGCCTTGAAGCTCGGAAGGGCGTTCGCGAGTTCGGCACTCGAAATCGCGGAATTGCCACTGAATAGGATTGCATGGACTTGGACACGCCCGCCGGGCCCGCCGGTAAGATGCCTCACGCCTTCGTCGAGAACACTTGGAACGGCTTGATCGCGAGACGGCTGTTGCACGCTCGGCGGCATCGCTTGAATTTGCTGGTTGAGCTGACCACCGGTGAGCGCACTGCTTGCCACCTGCGCGAATGCGTTAGCGCAAAAAAGCGCGAACGCCGAGCCGCAAAGAAGCGTCGCCGCAACGTACCCGCAGCCACTTACAAACGTCCGATTAGATTTCAATGGTAGCCCTGCTCCATAGCTATCGCCTTGATAGGTCCCGCAATCCGCCCAGCTAGAGCAGGTGAGACTTATGAAGAACGCGAACTAGAAGCGCGACTATGCATTGGGATATGAAATGTACCCTGTAGGTATCGTGCAGCGATACCAACGGATAATCTATGAGCCACTTCTCACGAGTCGGGTGGTTCGTTCGTCTTCATGCGTGCGACGCCAGCACCGGACGCCGGACCGATGAAGCCTTGCACCGGATAGGCCCGCCCGCCCCAGGCGCCGCGCTGGATGTTCCACACCCGTACCAGACTCCAATCATTGTCCGCGCTGACATCGACCACAGGGTCGTTCACATAGATCGCGCCGTCATCGAGCCAGTTGGCGTGATCGACACGAATCTCCCGCGGGGAGACGAGGCGCCGTACCACAGCAAGATGGCCGCGCTCGGGGCCCGCATAATCGAAGAGTACCATGACTGCTCCAGCCGAGGGCAGCGCCTTCCGCGGATAGCGCCCCGCCGCCTGCGTCCACCAGGTGTAGGCGTCCCCATAGATCACCACGCCCGAATGTAGCCGCGCGTAAGGCACACATTCTAATCTCCCGTCGAGCGATGCCGTGTTCGCCGCACGGCCGGCCCCATCCGCTATCACGGACGTACACCCGCCAACCAATAGCGCCGCCATGAGTGCGATAGCCTGTCCAAATACTCTCCCCATGCCGGTCAGAGATTCAGATGACGAGTCGGGACGCAATTATCCCGAAGTATCATCCCGCAACCCGATCAGCCCGGTTGTCGCCTGAGGCAACCCGGCTTTTCCGCGATGAGCGAGACCTCGGACGAAAGCGGCGGCGATGCCGGCAACACCGACACGACCAGCGAGACGAACCGCAAACGCACGAGTGCAACCGCCAGCTCCGTGAACACGCTCAGCAACGAGACCACGATCTCCATAACCAACCCCACGACGGTGGTCGACAACAGCCCGCAGCAGTTCCAAAATGCCCTGGACCAAGCCAATGCCTTCACCCTGCAGCACTTCGACAAGGCTTCGCGCCAGACCTGGGGCGTCGCGGCGGGCGCCGCTGCCTTGGCCAACCTCCCGCAGTCGCCCTATCCCGGCCGCTCGATGATGGGCATGTCTTTCGGAACGTCCAATGGCGAGACGGCCATCGCCGCCGGCATTTCGCACTTCATGGACAACGATCAGGTGATGTTCAAAGCCGGTGCCAGCTACAACTCCCAGGGCTCGTGGAGCGGCGGGATCGGCGTTGGTTACATCCTGCCCTAAGGCTGCGGGTGCCTATCACGCTGAAGGCGTAATGGACGATACCTCAGCATAGGGGTCACCGTTCACCTTACTGGCTAAGGTCGGTGCGCCCAAGAATGGTCACGCTGGCCCCAAACCCTCGCCCCGTGACCAAGAAACGGCCCCGTCGCGTATTGGCGGGGCCGTTTCTGCATCCGATCGGCGAACGGCGCCTAGCCTTCACGACACCACGAGTCGCAGGTGCGACAAGGACTGATTTGACGACTTCGCCGCCGCAACCGCCGAGCTACGCCGCTCGTTCACCAGCCAGATGCCTTTCAGAGCCTCGTGCCCGATCATACGCACAGGCGGAGCCGCGCTTTCATGCAGCGGTTCACTCACCCCGACAAAGCAACCGATTTGCGGGTCTTCCATCTGGATAGGTGCCCATAGCGTCTCGAACAAATGCCAGCCACCCACTTCGTCCCGGCCGACCGAGGTATAGAAAAACGGGCGATGGGAGCGTGCGCTCTCGAGAAAATGGGCCTGAATTTCGGCAAAGTCAGCGGCGCCCCAGAAGCCGGAGAGCGGCGCACCGATTACATCTTTTCCTATACGTTTTGAGAGCTGCCGGCCGACGAGACGATACGATGGCAGTCCATCAGGTTGCGTTTCCGCCAGACAGATGGCCGGCAGCAGCGCCCGTATTATCTCCGCGTCCATCTCGTCCTCATGTGGCGGCAGCGGCCCTTTATGCAAACCCACCCAATAACCGAGAAGCAAATGGGAGTGCCGATGCCTCATATCCAAAGGCATGGAAAGCCGTTCCGGGAAGACGAACACCCGTTTGTTAGCGCGGTCGCAACCCAAGTGCCGTTTATGCCAGCAGCGCTTGTGGCGGAATGGACATCTTCACGCACCAAAGCGCGCGCCCCTGACCAATCTCAGATTCGGTTCGCGTTTAAGCGCGGCATGATAACCGGGCGCGTTGCGTTCCAAGTAGCTGGCTAGAACAGCGCTAATGAGCGCACCACACTTGTAGCCGTGAGTTCCGGCCGCCAAGTGAACCTGACGCAAGACCTGGGAATTGAGCAGCAGCGAGTAGCTGCGCATCACGTAGCGGTTCGGCAAGACCCTCTCTCCGCCAGCAAGGCGATGGACCCCTTCCAGCAGCGCCAACTCAATGAGGACTTGCCTGCGAACGCTCCTGCGCGCTGACAGGATTGGCATTTCGCCTGCCCAAAGTTTGTATTGCTGGAGAATGCCGTCCGGCAACCGAACGCGCAGGCGGGTGCGATCCAAGAGACTCGAAGGCGCTCGAAGGGCGCTATGTGTAGCCGAACCCGGTATCACGTTTCATTCCTACGGAACCAAGCCGGCGCGTTCCCCAGACGGAAGACCCCAGCCCAGCGAAATCAAGCTTCCGCAGAAACACTACGCGATGAGCGCCGCAGCTATGGATTGTTCCGTGGTATCGCTGGCTACGTCCTTCGGATTGGTGTTCTAGACGGGCTGCTTTTGCGCCGTCACAAAGGAACACCGAAACAAGCGATGGACGCGATGACCGCGCCCAGGACGACCTGTACCAGAAGAAGCGGCACCGGCGACATGCGAGCCAGCGCGCCGCTTATAACAGCGGCGAGTAACAAGAAGAGACTAAGAGCAACCGTCTCCACGCGATTACGGGAAAAGCCGAGCGGTTTGCGTAGCTATCATTTGCATCAAACGGTGTCTGGGCTATCTTGTGTTTCGTGCGGAGCCAGAAGAGCCTAGAGGGCACGCGAAGGCGATGATCTCAGTGACGCAAGAAATCAGAACCTCAATCTACCGAGCGGCAGCTGCCGGTGCGGCCCACCGCGCACTGGGGGCTACGCCGAATGTCCACTCGACTATGCCGGATACCACCGAAACTGCCCGGTTCCACGCTTTCTGCTGCTTCCCCGACGCTTCCCCGCCAATCGCGCCTAGGCCAGGGAAGCAAAAAGGCGACCCTGGAGCCGCCTTTAACCATTTGATTTTCCTTAATAAACCTGGAGCGGGCGAACGGATTCGAACCGTCGACCCTAACCTTGGCAAGTGACGGGGCTATATCCAGATCCATATTCTATGGCGTTAAACGCACTCTAAATAATTCCGTTTATGATCCGTATATTTTAGACTCTCGCTAAGTGTCTGATTTCATTGAGATATGGCCTAGATCTAGGTGGCTGTTTTCGAGGGTTTCTGTTCAATTTCTAAAATGAACAGTGTTCAGTTTCCAAAATGAACAGTGTCCAATTTCGAACGGTTTTTCTTATAAGAAACCCTACCCTCCCAACCAAGCCGCCCAGGATGTACACTCCCCCCATCACATCAACCGAGGAAATGCGCTTCATATGCCCCGTAGTATCTCACTCAAAACCATCCAGGCTCGTATCGCTGAACTTCAGAAGAAGGCTGTAGCCCTCGAGACCAAGGTGAAGCCTGGTGTCGACAAAGCCGTAGCCCTGATCAAAAAACACAAGCTGACCCTTGCTGACCTCAAGCACGCCTTCTCAGGCAAGGCTGGTCGTCCCGCTAAGGGCGCCAAGAAGTCCAAGCGGGTCAGCAAGCTCAAGGGTAAGAAAGCCCCGGTGAAGTTTAAGGACGCTGAGGGGAACAAGTGGACGGGTCGTGGACGTGCCCCACTGTGGATCGTGGAAGCCGAGAAGGCTGGCAAGGACCGTTCGTCGTTCGCTGTGAAGTAAGCGATCTAGCCTGTAGCTAAGAAATTCAAAGCCCTGACGGCTAACCCCGTTGGGGCTTTTTCGTAGCTGGTCTGAAGTTGATGAAGCCAAGTAGATCGCAGTGGGTGAGAGCTTCCTAGGACCACATAAATCAAAGGATTCAAGCTAGCGATATAAATCCTTCATCTAAGACCGCTATAGCGCCGCTGAAGATAAGTGTGATTTAGATATGAAGAGCTACGAAATACGCATCTTTCGTAACACCAACCAAGAAGCAGCTGTTATCAAAACCAGCTGTTTTGGAGATTACGCCGCGTTTCGAAGAGCGAATTTCTTATCGTACAAAGGCGATCAAGTGGAAGTGTGGCGTAATATGGAGTGTATCTACGCTATGGCTCGATAAACTTAGTCAGAATTCTATCTGACCGGTATATACATTTGAAGTTTAGGAGCTTCATACTTAGTGTTCGTTCTTCTGACCATTTCAGAAACATTCTTTTCACAGAGACCAAGATACTTGGCGTACGTCTTGGTGAAACCCATTACGTATGGTCTTTCGCCGAGCTTAGAGAACTCG